>CAVYRH010000019.1:0-475751 GCA_963770835.1 uncultured Pseudomonadota bacterium | reverse complement strand
ACCCGTCGTGGACAACAAAGAAGTCAATAAGCATTACTTGCCACGGTGAAACTTTGGGCATATAATGTACATCAATATGTACATAAGGAGTCATTCATGACACCAACTAGCTTTACCATTGCACAGGCTCGATCCCATTTTCCCGGGCTCATCAACGATGCGGAAAAAGGGAAACCGGTGGAGATAACCCGGCGAGGGAAACCCGTTGCCGTCTTGGTATCGGTAGATGCCTACCGGCATTTGACCACTCCCCGTCTCGGGTTTTGGGAGGTTGTTTCGACCTTCCGCGGGCGCATCAAGGCGAGTAAGGCTGGTTTGGAACCTAAAGATCTCCGGGGGATCCGTGAAACAGGACACGGAAGAGAGTTTAAGTGGTGAAGCCCCGGTATTTGTTAGACACCAATGTTGTTTCGGAAGCGGCCCGCGCAAAACCAAATCCTAACGTGATGAGAAAGCTTGAGCGGCACAAAGACGAAATGGGAATCGCAAGCATCGTTTGGCATGAACTCGTCTTCGGCTGCGGCCGCTTGCCACCCTCCGAAAAAAGGACCCTTTTAGAGGAATTCCTATCGGAATTAGCAAACTCCTCCATGCTTATTTTCCCTTATGACACGGAAGCGGCTGCTTGGCACGGCCGGGAGCGTGCCCGTTTATCCCGACTGGGACTTACACCGGCTTTCGCGGATGGGCAGATTGCCTCCATCGCGAAAGTCCATGATTTGATCCTAGTCACCAACAACATCCGGAATTACCGCCATTTCGATCAACTGAAGATGGAGAATTGGCACGGCATGGTTAAAAATTGAAATTTGGTTGTCCAATCAGGGGGCCAGTTTCTGCAATGAACTGGCCCCCTGATTGGACAACCCTCGGCGCATTCCACCGCCGGGTTGACCGGTATTTCCAGACATAATTAGTGCAAATAGACATCCCCCTCCCCAAAAATAAACTCCAAATTCATTTCAAAATTGACGGGCCCTCACTTCCGGGATTATCTTTTTCCCATCTGATTTTAGTTGATCTGTCATTGCGAGGAATGCCTGCCGAATAGGCTGGTGTCAATGACGAAGCAACCTCAGTTTAAATATGCAGTTCTTTGGAGGCCCCCATGGAAACCGCCCTTACTCCGCTGACCACCGTCGTGAAAGTCCCCCTGGAGCAGATCCTCGTCGTGGTGGAGGACAACCCCCGCGGCTCCTTTCCCAAGCAGGAAGTGGATGAGATGGCCTCTTCCCTAAGGCTGGGGGGCCAAGAGGAGCCCATCCTCCTGCGGCCCCGCACGGACGAGGAGAAGTCCCAAGCCCATCCGGATAAGCCTTACAAGCTGGTGGGGGGGTACCTGCGGGTGGCCGCGCGCCCCTGGCAGGAAATTCAACGCACATGACCACCAATTCCGGGCTGTTTTCGACGCCATCCGAGAACTGATGAAGGAACCGGAAAAGCCCAAACGCCGCATCGGGTTCCTGGAGGAGCCCAAGGCGGTTTATCGGGTCAAAATGTAATGTGCGGGCCGACCTTTTGGTTCGAGACCATTTAATACTGGGGCTAAGGATTAGAATCAGAACACATCAAGCGGGCTTGGCGCGAATTGGGAAATGGAGTTGCCTGGCATCCTTTTGTTCGGTTGTAAGTAAATTCAATAAACACCAACAACTTAGAAAGAAATTTAAAGTACAAACTACTTTCATTCGAGTTTTAAATGTCCTTACAACACTATTTACCTGCAACTTTTTTAGCTCAATTTTCTAGCGATACCAAACTTCCTCGTCGTGAACGGCAATTGGTAGCTGTAGACAAGTTAAAAAGAAAGATATTTGAAAGCCCAGCATCAAAATTAGCCGCTGAAAATGAATTTTATACTTTAGTAAACAGCCAGGAAAAAGATCCATTATCCGTTGATAAAGCTCTTTCGGGTTACGAAACCAAATTTCATTTAGCTGTGAACTTGTTAATCGACCGAAAAATCACTGCTGATTTGTGGGCAAGAATATTAGTTCCCTTTGTCACTTCATTGTTAGTCCGAGGACCAGACTTTAATAGACGTTTCGAAACTCGGATGTTTAGTTGGCTTGGTAATCATCTAAAAGAATATACGGGTCGTGATAATACAAATCAGGCTCGGTTATTTGAAAGGCAACGATTACTTCCATCAATATTTTCAGCAAATTGGGCTTTATCACGTGTTGAAAGCAATGTTCCCTTATTAATTAATGATTTGGGTTATGCGCCTCTTTTTGACCCCGAAAAAAAGAAAATGGGATTAGCAATACCGTTAGATAGAAAAAATATCTTAACTATTACTCCAATTAATAAAAATATAATTGCTATTGGCAAAAATGGTAATTGGGTTCCTCAAATTCACTACGTTCCGACACCAGTACCAAATCATGAACATTTAAATGAAGTTTTGTTTGCATATGCAAAACGGTTTGTTTTTGGGTCCAATCGAGATGACATTGAAAAAGTCGCGAAAAAAGTAAATGTTTCAATACCAATGATGGAACCATATCAATTAGGTTTTTTAAGTGGAAAAAAGGCCATGAAACATGAGTTAACCTATTTTAATCTATTGGCGGCACTATCTACCCCACCTAAGGAAGATGGGGATGTGATTTACATAGATTTTGATAAGACCGATAAGAATTAGAACGAATTGTAGTTAGTAGATCAAGAAATGGAAAATGGTGGCCAGGCACCTTTTTTCCAAACTAAGGCTGGAAAATGGCCAACTTGAAGTCACAATTTGTGACTTCAAGTTGAGGGTTAATGGGACGGAAGAATTTCTCGAGAGAGGGCTGGAAATGAGCGAATTGATTTCAATGTACCAGGTTGAGAAGAAAATATTCCTTATTCGGGGACAAAAAGTGATGCTGAGCCCCGACCTGGCGGCCCTTTACGGGGTAGAGGCCAAAGCCTTAAACCAGGCCGCTAAGCGGAACATCGAACGGTTTCCTGAGGATTTCATGTTTCAATTGACCAAGGATGAGTCCGAAAACTTGAAGCGCCATTTTGCCACTTCAAGTTGGGGAGGGGCACGCCGGGCGACGCCTTACGCCTTTACCGAGCATGGCGTGGCAATGCTATCAAGCGTATTAAAAAGCAAAAGGGCTATCCAGGTGAACATTGAAATCATGAGGGCCTTTTCCCGTTTGAGGGAGGTCTTGGCTTCGCATAAGGCATTAGCCAGGAAATTGGATGCCTTGGAAAGAAGGGTCGGTGCCCAGGATGAAAAAATTCAAGCCGTTTTTAACGCGATCCGGGAGCTGATGAACGAACCGGAGAAGCCCAAAAAGCGGATAGGTTTCCTGGAAGAACCCAGGGCGGTTTACAGGGTAAAGCGATAATGGGATGACGGGTCAGAAAACTTGAATTTCCTGGTTGCGAATGGGTGTGAGGTTAATTCCTAACTTCTAACTCCTCACTCCTAACTTTCCGCACAGTGAATACCGCCCAACAGGGCGAGGACGCCGTCAACAAAGCGAAGGGGATTTTGGGGTTTTGAAGAGGATGAGTCGGGTGAAAAGGGGAATAATGAATGAGGTTGGGCCCCTTGATTATCGGAGAAAAGTAATAGAATCAGAACACCTCAAGAGGGCTTGGCCCGAAATGGAAAATGGAGGTCAGGCACCTTTTTTTGCTTTCGGTTCCTGAATGACATGATCGACAACCCTTAATAGGAAATCGGCTCGCTTAAGCCCTCTGGTCGAAATAACCACCTGAGCCAAATTTTTTGTTAATCTTTTCTATTTTAAGAGAATCGCCATGAGTCCTTACGGTGTAGATAACCAATTCGTCCGTTGGATTGAATGGTTCGTCAAGTTTTTCTTTCATCGAAGCACGACTTTTATCAAGTAGATTGGCAAGTTCTTCGTTTGTTCTGCCGGTTAACTTAAATCTAACTCCTCTTCCCTCCTTATTTGTGCTTATGTTAATTTCTTTCCCACTCTCTGATGGGGTGCTTATTTCTATAAGTTCTTTCTTAATGGTTTCGTAGAATCCGATGTCATCCAAAAACTTATTCATTAAATGTTCAACGATTTTTAAACCCACGAAGGTGAGTATGGTTCCAGCCCCATGGCGACGGATACGAGTGCAAATGATTGGAATATTTAATTTTTCTGAAAGGGCAGAAATATCTTTTTCTAATTTTTTTTCGTCAGTCCTATAGGCATCATAGGCAAATTCCAAATCAGCCTTTTCCACCTTCCCACCAAAAGAAATCGTGAGATCGGAAAATGACATGCTCATTCCGTTTTTAAGAATAGTTTTGGGGTCAACAACTCCATTGCTTTCGAAAATTTCGATTTCGGCCTCAATGGCGTGAGCTTTTATTTCCTCCTTCCAAACCAATTCTGCGTTCAAAATTTTTCCTATGGGAGGTTTTGTGTCGTCGTGTTCGTGATAAAGTAAAAAACCCGGGTTTTCTTTTAGAAATTTAACTTTAAATTCGAGGTATTCTTTCGGAACCGCATAACCGAAAACGGTTGGGTTCGTAGTTGCAAGCAGCCAATAGGCGATCATTATCTTCTCTTTTCGGACAAGTGCGATTGAAGTGGCTTATTTTCTCTTTTCCTTCAAGGATTACAACCCTCACGCATGCAATCGGGGCTTTTGCTGAGTCAAGAAAGTGTTTTGGGGAACAATTTCAGTTGAAAATTTGAGGTGATTAATTGATAGAGTTCAAAAAGTATGAAGAAATTACTAAGGTGGATCAAGCTTGGGGTCTCATTCGGCAAGTGAGCGGTCAAACAATAACCCTTGAAATGATCTATGTTGTATTGCAGAAAATGAAATTAAGTGAAAACGTCCCTGAGGAAATACGCGATCAGTTCAATGTGACCAGAAATTTAATCATATACACCTGGTTCTGCTATTCACTAGAACCTACGGCTGTTTTTAAATCTTATGTGCTTATGGAACACGCACTTCGATTGAAATGCGACGATGATGAAACGCCTTTTTACCACCTTGTTAATAAAGCAGTTGAAGAAGGTCTAATTGTGGATAAAGGATTTTCCCATATTCGAGGAACCGATGAACCTCAAGAGTACAGTAAAAAAATACCGGGTCTTGTTTCGAAATTGAGGAATAGTAAAGCCCATGGGGACAACACCTTAGGAGAAGACCCATTGATGAGTTTGCAAATCTCTGTTGATTTTATAAACATGTTATTTAAATAGATGGAAAACAAATGGCTGAAAAAATAATTTATTGTCCCTACACCGATAAAGAATTACAGGAATCGGAAACTTCCCCGGAACATATTTTCCCACTTTCGTTAGGAGGTGATGATCAATTTGTTATTCCGGTGGATCGAAGTTTTAACCAAAAGGTTGGATCGGAAATCGACGGTAAATTTTCAAATGAATTTTTGATGCAAAAGAAGAGGGCTGATTTTGGGACACGGGGGCATAGTGGGAAAACGCCTCAACCGGTAATAAAAAATGCTAAAGATTTAAAAACTGGTCGTCCAATACAAGTAACGATGGGCAAAGAATTAAAAATTTGGGACTCCATTAATCGAAAACAAACTTCGCCTTATAACCGTAAATTCCAAGTTTCGGTTAATGTTGACATCGATTTGCCTTTGCGATTCTTGGCAAAGGTCGCCCTTTCTGGGGGTTATTGGGTTTATGGAGAGACGTTTCGGAAATATGCAGCTCACCAAGAACTGCGGTTAATAATGAAAGGGCCACTGAATCTCACTAAAGACGAAAAAGAGTCCATTAGAACGCGATGCTTTAGCCCGTATAGTGGTACCGGTGAACTAAGTGAATCGGATTCCAATTTGTATAACTTTCAAAAATCTATTTGTGAAATTGTGAAAGGGAATTGTTTAGTTTTCGTTCTTGGCAATAGTAATTTATGTGTTTTCGGGGGTGTTCTTAGCACCTATCTTGGATTTTTAAACATACCTGCGGACATTACTAACTTTCCAAAAGATGGCTTTTTCGATAGAGGCCATGCAATTGTACTTTCCAACGGGAAAATTTTAAGGTGGTCTTTTCGCCAGTTTGTTGTTGAACTTGATGCGAAATTAAATGGTGGTCAACCTAAACATGAATAAAAGGAAAGATGTTCAGACCAACTACCTCCCCGCCGCCAATCCGCTTCACTTTAACTTTCCCATTTGCCTTGGGATTCCCTCTTAACGGAATCCTAAACCGGTTTTGCCTTCACCGGCAGTCTTCGCCTTCAGCTTGTGGCTTCAGGCGGTCAGCGCCGATTTCACCCAAAAGTTTCCTAATGATCTGTAACCTTATGGGGGCTTGTCGAAGTAATTCCAGGCGCCAATAACAACAAGGGAGTCCCATGGCATTTCTTCTTTTCTTCAGCTTTTTGGCCGGTTTCGCCACCATCCTCGCCCCCTGCATCTGGCCGCTGCTGCCATTGGTGCTTTCGGTCTCCTCCACCGGGGGAAAGCGCAAGCCCTTCGGCCTGACCCTGGGGGTCATGACCAGCTTCACCCTCTTTACCCTTTTTGTTTCCTACCTGGAGCGGTTCCTGCACATTGACGCCAATGTTTTCCGGTTGGTGGCGGTCATCATCATCGGCCTCCTGGGGATCGCCCTTTTATTCCCCTCCCTGGGCGCGAAATTCGAGACCTGGATCAACAACTTCCTCCAGCCCCTCCAAAACCGCCTCCAGGGCCAGGGGGAAGGCACGGGGTTCGGCGCGGGCTACGTGGCGGGCTTTTCCATCGGGCTGGTCTGGGCGCCCTGCGCGGGGCCCATCCTGGCCACCATCGCCACCCTGGCCGCCACCCAGGCGGTCAGCTTCCAGGTGGTTCTCGTGACCCTGGCCTATGCGGTAGGGCTGGGGATACCCCTCTTCCTCGTCTCCCTGGGCGGCTCGGTGATCTTCGCGAAAATGCGCCGGGTCAACAAGTACACGGGCCGCATCCAGCAGGTCTTCGGCGTGATCATGATCGGCGTGGCGCTCCTCATTTACACCAACTACGACAAGACCATCCAATTGAAGATCCTGGAGGCCTTTCCTTCCTATGGGAACCTGGTCAACGGGGTGGAAAACAACAAGATCGTGAGCGACCAGTTGGACAGCTTAAGGGGCATAAAGGCCCGCCAGGAAAGCGGCGAAACCGGGGGGAAGCTCGCCGACTTGGGGCCCGCGCCCGAATTCACCGGCATCACCAACTGGCTCAACAGCCCGCCCCTGACGATGGCGGGACTGAGGGGCAAGGTGGTCTTGGTCGATTTCTGGACCTACAGCTGCATCAATTGCCTGAGGACCCTTCCCAACACCAAGGCCTGGTGGCAAAAATACGGCCCGGACCATTTCGCGATCATCGGCGTGCACGCGCCGGAGTTCGCCTTTGAGAAGGAAACCGCCAACGTCCAGAAAGCCCTGAAACAGTTCGACATCACCTATCCCGTCCCCCAGGACAATGACTTTAAAACCTGGGGCGCCTACCACAACCAATATTGGCCCGCCGAATACCTGATCGACGCCCAGGGGCATATCCGCCTGGCCCATTTCGGCGAGGGCCATTACGACGAGATGGACGCCGCCATACGCCAGCTCTTGGCCGAGGCGGGCCACCCCGTGCAGGGGGAGGCCGCGTTGACGCAGGCACCGAGCGAGGATTACGACCAGACCCCCGAATCTTATTTGGGGCTGAACCGCCTGCAGCGGTTCTCCTCTCCCCAAAAGCCCGTCGCCGGAAACCAAACCTACGCCTTGCCCCAAACCCTTCCCGGCCACCACATCGCCTATGAGGGCGCCTGGACGCTGACCGGCGAATCCGCCGGCCCGGCCCAGGGCTCGGCCTTGGAAATCCAATTCACGGCGGATAAGGTTTTCTTGGTGATCGGCCCGCCGGAAAAGGGCGGGCAAGTGTCCCTTTTCCTGGACGGCAAACCCATCGGCGGCGCGGGCGGGGTGGATGTGAAGGACGGAAAGGTGACGCTGGACACCCACCGGCTTTATAACTTGGTGGACTTAAAGGGAAAACCCGGCACCCACCGCCTGCGCATCGTCTTCGACAACCCCGGAATTTTGACTTATGCCTTCACCTTCGGGTGAGGCTACCGATTTTATCTAGCAGGATGCCGAAAAAGTCCGCTTTCAGCGGAACTTTATCAAAAACATTCAATGGAACCCCCAAATTCCTGCGGAATTTTAGGGGTAGGCAGGCTGCTTTGTAGCCGCATTTTAGTTTTTCAGCAGCCTGCTAGGTTGATTTTACGAAAATGTAACGCCGGATCGGCGGGGCAGAACCGTATTTACCGACGGAGTGTTTTCGAAATACCCGTTTCAACCGGCTTGGGGCTTGGGTCCGGGCCGTCGGGTGTTGCGGAGTGGCCCACCCACTCTTTTTAATTTTAAGGAGGCTTTCATGAAGCGTTTTTTTGCGGTTTTGATGGCGGTGTTGTTCCTCGGGGCGACCGGGGCGGCTTTGGCGGATGATGCGATGATGTCCGCCACACCCATGGCGACGCCGGGCAAGATGATGAAGAAGATGAAAAAGAAGAAGATGAAGAAAAGCATGATGAAGAAGCCGGAATCCACCACGACGCCGACGATGTAAGACTGGCGTCCAATCCCCGGGGTTCCAGGGGTCATGCCCAGGAACCCCAAAAGCCCGGGGGGAGCCCAAGATCCCCCCGCCTTTTTTCTCCCGCCTTTTCCGGCCTAATGTTTTCCGGAACTACGCTGCTGACGTACCATCAGTATCCAAAACCCGACTCATACGAACAGTCCCTTCTCCCTCGACGGGAGAAGGTTAGGATGAGGGTGGCTTGGGTTTCGCTTTACCCCTCACCCCGCCCTCTCCCTCAAGGGGAGAGGGGATTATGTTTTGAGATACGCCAAGTGAATAGTTCCCTTGTTTCCTAAGGACCTATCCGAGCTCCACCTTCCCCTTTTTTGCCCCATCCTCCCCCAACCCACTCTTTCTCCAAGGTCAAAAAGCCTTGGTTTTAATTCTTCCCATATGCCTTGGGACTTCCTCTTAACAGCATCCTAATCCGGTTTCGCCTTATCTTTTCCCTGACGGAAAACGAAGGGCGCACGAAAGTGCGGCACCTCATATTCCGGAAGCCGCAAAGGGGGAGAGGATAGCTCCTCCCCCAGGGAGGATGCCATGACAAGGATATTGTTTCTTTTGAGCCCGGTGCTTTACGGTGGGCTTTGCCTACTGTTGGGGGAGACGATCGGTTGGTTGAAACAAAAACGAAACGAGAAAGGCCCGTCGAAGACGGCGGCTCTTCTCCATTCGGGGAGGAAATAACCATGCTGGAATTCTGGTGCATCGTGATTTTCGCGGCCTTGGCCGCGTCGTCGATCTGGTTGATCCACGGCTTGGACGGAATGATGGAGGGGGAGCCATGAACCTGACTTATTTGATCAGCGGCATCGTTTCGGCGGCGCTATTGGCT
Organism: uncultured Pseudomonadota bacterium; assembly: GCA_963770835.1. Taxonomy (GTDB): domain Bacteria; phylum Oederibacteriota; class Muellerivitia; order Muellerivitales; family Muellerivitaceae; genus JAJPJW01. The sequence continues at coordinate 466,353 of CAVYRH010000019.1, read as the reverse complement.
TACCTTTTGGTGGCGCTTTTGAAGCCGGAAAAGTTCTGAAAGGCCTTGTAGGGGCAGGCCTCCGCGCCTGCCCAAGGGCGGCCACGGTGGGCCGCCCCTACAAAAAATAAGAAAACAATGAATGGAGACCCATAAATGAATACCAATCAATGGACGCAGATTATTATTTTTTTCGCGGTGCTGTTGGCCCTGGTAAAACCCGTCGGGACTTATATGGCCCGGGTTTACGGGGAGGGAGACCAGCCTTTCTTTATGGAGAAATGGCTGGGATGGCTGGAAAGGCTGATCTATAAGATTTGCGGAATCGACCCGAAGAAGGAAACGGACTGGAAGGGTTACGCCCTGGCCATGCTGGCCTTCAATATCATGGGGGGGATCTTCCTTTACACCCTCATGCGCGTCCAGCAATGGCTGCCCCTGAACCCGGCGGGCCAGTCCGCGGTCCCGCCCGACCTTTCCCTCAACACCGCCGTCAGTTTCATCACCAACACCAACTTCCAGTTCTACGGCGGGGAGACCACCCTCAGCTACCTGACCCAGATGTGCGGCATGACGGTGCAGAACTTCGTCTGCGCGGCATCCGGGCTGGCGGTCATGATCGCCCTCATCCGGGGCATCGCCCGGAAGGAAACCACCAAGATCGGCAATTTTTGGGCCGACCTGGTCCGGGGCACCCTTTATATCGTCCTGCCCATGAGTTTCATCTTCGCCCTCGTCCTGCTCCAACAGGGGACGCCCCAGACCTTCGCCGCTTACCCCAGCGCCACGCTGGTCCAGCCGACTTCCTATGACCAGCCGGTGACGACCGCGGCCGGGGCGCCGGTGACGGGCAAGGACGGCAAACCTGAGATGACCCATGTGGCCGTCACCGAACAGCCCATCGCCCTGGGACCCATGGCCTCGCAGATATCGGTCAAGCAGCTTTTCACCAACGGGGGCGGTTTCATGAACGTCAACTCCGCCCATCCTTATGAGAACCCCACGCCATTGACCGATTTCCTTGAGCTCATGGCCGTTTTCCTCATTTCCGTCGCCCAGTTCTACACCTTCGGCGTGATGGTCAAGGACCGGCGCCAGGGATGGGCGCTGATTATCGCCATGTTCCTCATCTTCGCGCCGATGTTCTACCTGTGTTTCGCCTCCGAGCAAGGCGGGAACCCGGTCTTGAACAAGCTGACCATGGGGACGCATGGGGAAACTCTCCATGACGGCAATATGGAGGGTAAGGAAGTGCGCTTCGGCATCGTCAATTCCACCCTTTGGGCCACGGCCTGTACGGCCACTTCCAACGGTTCGGTCAACTCCATGCACGATTCCTATACGCCCCTGGGGGGCCTGGTGCCCCTTTGGCTGATTGAATTGGGGGAGGTTATTTTCGGCGGGGTGGGCTGCGGGCTTTACGGCATGCTGGCCTTCGTCGTCGTGGCGGTTTTCGTGGCGGGGCTCATGGTGGGCCGAACCCCCGAGTACCTGGGGAAGAAGCTCGGGGCCTTCGAGACCAAGATAGCCTCCATCGCCATCCTGGTTCCGGCGCTCCTGACCTTGATTTGCACGGCCATCGCAGTGGTCTCCGACGGCGGCAAGGCCGGCCCCTCGAATCCCGGCGCGCACGGGTTCTCCGAAATCCTATACGGTTTCGCCTCCATGACCAACAACAACGGCAGCGCCTTTGCCGGGCTTAACGGCAACACCTTCTACGACCTGCTGGGAGCCGCGGCCATCTGGTTCGGGCGTTTCTGGATCAAGATCCCGGTCCTGGCCCTGGCGGGAAGCCTGGCCAAGAAAAAAGCCGTGCCGGAGAGCGCGGGGACCCTGCCGACCCATACGCCCCTTTTCATCATCATGTTGATCTCCACGGTTTTGATCGTGGGCGCGTTGGTGTTCTTCCCGGCCATGGCCTTGGGGCCCATCGTGGAGCACTTGAAGATGTTGAAAATGTAGGGGTGTTACATGCTTCCGGTTGAGAAGGAAATGATCGGACTGCTGATGAGGGGGGCTTCCACCCCGATGGAGAACATCCGGGTTTCTTTTTTCCTGGTGGCCTGGTCCGCGTTGTTACTGGCTGTACTAAGGATGGTTCAACATGGCAAAGAAACGCAGGGCTTCACGCAAGCTGAAAGCATCCGGGACCTCGCGAGGGATTTCGCGAAAAGGGCCAAAGGCGCGACGGGCCACAAAAGTCCCCGCCCGGTCCGGCGGCAGGTTAAAAAATAAAGTTTCAATTCAAGGTTTAGCCGATCTGAAAAAAGGAGAATTAAAAATGACGGAACACACGAAAGAACGCAAATTATTCGAGGGCGAGATCACCCGTAAGGCGGTCATTGAGTCCTTCAAAAAACTGAACCCCGCCCACATGGTCAAGAACCCGGTCATGTTCACCGTTTGGGTCGGCAGCGTCTTGACCACCGGGCTTTGGCTGCAAGCCATTTCCGGCAAGGGGGAGGCCGCCGCCGGCTTCATTTTCGCGGTTTCCCTGTGGCTGTGGTTCACGGTGCTTTTCGCCAATTTCGCCGAGGCCATGGCCGAGGGCCGGGGCAAGGCCCAGGCCGACACCCTGCGCAAAAGCCGCCAGGAAGTGAAGGCCAAGAAACTGGCCAAGGCCGAGAAGGATTCCAAGATGAGTGAAGTCCTGTCCGGTGACCTGCGCAAGGGCGACCTGGTGCTGGTGGAGGCCGGGGACTTCGTGCCGGCCGACGGCGAGGCGGTGGTGGGCGTGGCTATGGTGGACGAGTCGGCCATTACGGGCGAATCCGCCCCGGTCGTGCGCGAATCGGGCGGCGACCGCAGCGCGGTCACCGGCGGCACCAAGGTCATTTCCGACTGGCTGATCGTCAAGGTTTCCTCCAACCCGGGAGAATCCTTCCTGGACCGTATGATTTCCATGGTGGAAGGCGCCAAGCGGCAGAAGACGCCCAACGAGATCGCCTTGAACATCCTCCTGGCGGCCTTGACCATCGTGTTCCTCATCGTCTGCGCCACCCTGCTGCCTTTTTCCATTTATAGCGTGGCAGTTTCGGGCTCGGGCCTGGTGGTGACCGTGACCGTTTTGGTGGCCCTTTTCGTGTGCCTGGCCCCCACCACCATCGGCGGGCTTTTGTCGGCCATCGGTATCGCGGGCATGGACCGCATGATCCAGGCCAACGTCATTGCCATGTCGGGCCGGGCGGTGGAGGCCGCCGGCGACGTGGACATGCTGCTCCTGGACAAGACGGGAACCATCACGCTGGGCAACCGGCAGGCCACCGAGTTTATTCCCGCCGAGAATGTGGACATCAAGGATCTGGCGGAGGCCGCCCAGCTTTCCTCCCTCTCCGACGAGACGCCGGAAGGCCGTAGCATCGTGGTCCTGGCCAAGGAAAAGTACGGTTTGCGGGGCCAAGAAATCCACGACCTTCACGCCACCTTCGTGCCCTTCACGGCGCAAACCCGAATGAGTGGAGTGGATATTGGGAAACGCGCCATCCGAAAGGGTGCCGCCGAATCCATTGAGAACTACGTCAAGGACCAGGGCGGGAAATATCCTGAGGACGTGCGCAAGGGGGTGGATTCCATCTCCCGCCTGGGCGGCACACCCCTGGTGGTGGCCGACGGGAAAAAGGTCATGGGCGTCATCTACTTAAAGGACATTGTGAAGGGCGGCATACAGGAACGTTTCGCCGAACTGCGCCGCATGGGAATCAAAACCGTCATGATCACGGGGGACAATCCCCTGACCGCCGCCGCCATCGCCGCCGAGGCGGGCGTGGACGACTTCCTGGCCCAGGCCACGCCGGAGGCCAAACTGAAGCTCATCCGCGAATCCCAGGCGGGGGGGCGCTTGGTGGCCATGGCGGGGGACGGCACTAACGACGCGCCAGCCCTGGCGCAGGCCGACGTGGCGGTGGCCATGAACACGGGTACCCAGGCCGCCAAGGAAGCGGGCAACATGGTGGACCTGGATTCGAACCCCACCAAATTGATCGAGGTCGTCAAGATCGGAAAACAGCTCTTGATGACCCGGGGATCCTTGACGACCTTTTCCATCGCCAACGACGTGGCCAAGTATTTCGCCATTATCCCGGCGGCCTTCGCACTGACTTACCCGGAATTGAACGCCCTCAACATCATGCGCCTGGCCACGCCCCAGTCGGCCATTTTATCCGCCGTCATCTTCAACGCGGTCATCATCGTCTTCCTGGTGCCCCTGGCCCTGAGGGGTGTGCGGTACCGGCCGGCTTCGGCTTCCAAACTGCTCCAGGACAATTTCCTGGTTTACGGCGTGGGGGGGCTGATCGTCCCCTTCGTCGGGATCAAGCTGATCGACATGATCCTTGTGGCATTGGGACTCGTTTAATTTAAAACGGCGCAGTTAAATTTCGGAGGTGGAAAATGTTTAAGGAATTAGGAATCCAAATCAGGATCTCGCTGGTCGCCATGGTGGTCTTTACCCTCTTTTGCGGGCTGATTTATCCCGGCGCAGTGACCTTACTTGGCCAGGTTTTGTTTCCCCACCAGGCCAACGGCAGTTTGATCGAAGTGAACGGCAAGAAGGTTGGGTCGGAATTGATCGGCCAGCCTTTCGACGATGCCAAGTATTTCTGGGGCAGGCCTTCCGCTACTTCTCCATTCGCCTACAACGCAGGCAATTCCAGCGGTTCCAACCTGGGCCCGACCAACCCAGCTTTCATCAGCTCCATCAAGGCCAACGTGGACGCCCAGCGCAAGGCCAATCCTGACATGGCGGACGCGCCGGTTCCCATGGACCTGGTGACGGCTTCCGGGTCCGGCTTGGACCCCCACATCAGCCCGGCTGGCGCCGATTACCAGGTGGCCCGGGTGGCGAAGACCAGGGGATTAGACCCTGTCAAGGTCAGGGATTTGGTGGCCCAAAATACCCAGGGCCGCTGGCTCGGATTTATCGGCGATCCCGGGGTGAATGTTTTGAAACTGAACTTGGCCCTGGACGGCCTGGGTTCCAAGTAAGCCGGCTGGTTCCGTGAACGGCCCAACTGTCTTTCGGGGGTGATCCCGTGAAAAAAATCGAGGCCATTATCCGGCCTGAAAATTTCGAAAAAATCAGGGCTGCTTTGGAGGAAGCCGACTATGACGGCATGACCCTCACTGAAGTGGAAGGCCACGGCCGGCAGAAGGGCCTTGCCCAGCAGTTCAAGGGCTTCAAGTTCAAGGTGGAGTTCCTGCCCAAGTTAAAACTGGAGATCGTCGCCGTCAACGAGGACGTCCCGAAGCTGGTTCAGGCCATCCTGGGGACCTCTCGGGGGGGCCAAGCGGGGGATGGAAAGATTTTCATCCATAATATCGAGGAAGCGATCCGCGTCCGTGACGGCGAAAAAGGGGACCGGGTCGTTTCCTCAGATTTATCGGTGAACCGGGCGTGAATGTCTTGAAGTTGAACCTGGCCTTGGACGCCCTCAACGGTTCCAAGTAGGCCTGATTTAGAGGATGGAATTCCCGATGGGCGGAATATGGCTCCCGGTGGTCATCATTGTCGTCGTTTTGGGGCTGAGTGTTTTTTATGTCTTTTTCAATGATTAGGCGTATTGACCGTCCGCTCCAAAACAGTTAAGAAAGACCCCATGAACGCCTTCTTTTTCCTTCTTTTCGCCGCCGCCTTGGAAGTCGGGGGCGACGCCTTGGTCCGTTGGGGGCTTAAGTCGGGCCGTATCCTGGGGTTTGTGTTGGGGGCGGGGGTCCTTTTCGCCTACGGGGTTATGGTCAATCTTCCCCGCTGGGATTTTGGACGGCTCTTAGGGATTTATATCGTCCTATTTTTCGTCGTCTCCCAAATTACGGGGGTCCTCGTCTTCGGGGAAACCCTACCGATGGGCCGGTTGGTCGGCGGCGCTTTGGTGGTGGCCGGCGGGATCTGCATGATGGTTTGGAAATAACCCTTTTATTTGCCCGATTTTTTTATCTTCCACCACGAAATCTTAACGGAATTTTAATCCCGTTCCGGGTTATGAATAGGCTCTGAAGTTATTCATCACTAGGAGGCCGAAAATGATTTCGATTGCTCTGTGGGTGGCGATGATTGCCATGTCGGGTTTTTATTTGGCGACCAACAAGTAAGAGCCAAGATATAAAAAATCTATCCCCGCCCTGGGAAACCAGGCCGGGTATTTTTTTTGTCCGGTTCGGCCTATAAAACCCGGACCGGCACCACCATCATATTGATGCCCTTGAACAAAAGACGGCGTTGCATTTCCAGCGAGGTCTGATTATGCAAAAGATTGCTCCAAAGGGTTTCGCGGGCGAAGATGAGCTTGCCGGAGAAAAAGGTGGCGTCGGAGAATTCGGCCGCCACTTCCTCACAGAGTTTTTCCATCCCGGCGATGACGTCGATGTCCACGAGATAACGGTAATCGGACCGATAGCCCATCTTGTGCGCCAGGGCCACGTATTTCCTCAGGTTGTCCTCTGTGTTCTTCCTCAAATTATCCATTTCCTCCGCGCCCTTGAACTTGCTGGAATCCACCCGCCCAATGGAGACGAAGAGGAGATCCTGGAAGCGTTGTCCGAAGAGCTTCTGGACGGAAAAAATGGCGTGGATTCCCAAACCGTTGTAACTCTCCACCATGACCACCGCCACGGGTTTCCCCTTGTCGCAGGGGCCCAAGGCAGGTTCGCTGGCGTCCCGGTCGGGGAGGGGCAGGTTAATCAAGGCCTCATCGAGGCGGCCCAGGGCCTTGCGAACGCCCTGGTAATGGCGTTTGACAAGGAAACAAACGAAGATTAAAACGCCGGTCATGATAATGGTGACGCATCCCCCTTCCAGGAATTTGGCCGCCACGGTCGCCACGAGAATAATGGACGTCAAGGTGAGCCCCAGGCCGTTGATGAAAAACCGGTGCCACCAGTCCTTTTGGGTATTCCGCGCCTGCCACCAATGCACACACATCGAAAGTTGGGACATGGAAAAGGTGATATAGACGTTGATGGCGTAAAGAACCACCAAAGTGTCCACGTTGCCTTTCGTCACGGCAAGGATGATCAAGGTGGGAATTCCCATGGCCAAGATGCCGTTCATGCGCACCAGGCGGTGGGACAGGTTGGCGAAACGGTGGGGCATCCAGGAATCCACCGCCATATTGGACAGCACGTTGGGCCCGTCGATGAAACCGGTCTGGGCCGCGATAAAGAGCAGCATGCCCTCGGAAAGGAGGGTCAGGAAGATGAGCCATTGTCCGACGGGCATCCCCAAGAGGGTCCAGGGACCGAAGATGGTCTTGGACAAGGTGCCGTTCATGGTTTCCCCATCCACCGCCGGGATATCCCAGAGCATATAAAGAAGCAGGATGCCGCCCGCCGTGAAGGCCAGGGAGGTGGCCATGTAAAGCATTGTTTTTTTGCCCGTCTGGACGCGGGGCTCGCGAAGATTGGCCAAGCCGTTGGAAACGGCCTCAATGCCGGTGTAAGTGCCGCCTCCCAAGCTGTAGGCCTTGAAGAAGATGACGATAAATCCCCATAGCCCCAGCGTGCCGACGATTTGATGGGTTTCCCGGATCGTGCTTTGGGCGACGGGAACAATCTGGGAGCCGTGCCCAAGGAGGCCGGCACCGATGAGGATGACGTGGGTGCCCACGAAAACCAGGAAGATGGGGAGGAGGGTGGTGACCGATTCCTTGATGCCCCGCATGTTCAGCCAAATGAGGAGCAGCACGAGGGCGATATCGATGTACAGCTTGATATTCTGCGTGAAGAAATCCGATTTGAAGTCGCCGATGGCGTCCATTCCCGCGGCGATGGAAATGGCGATGGTCAGGACGTAGTCCACTATCAGCGCGGAGCCGGAAACGAGACCCGCCACGGGGTGCAGGAGCTTGCTGGCCACCACATAACCCCCGCCACCCGACGGGAAATACTCGATCACCTGGCTGTAACTGGCGGAGATGATGAAGACCGTGGCCGCCATGGCGATGGCCAGGTAGAGGGCGATGTGGTGATATTGGGCGCCTAAGGCCTTGTAGGTTTCCTCCGGGCCGTAGGCGGAGGAGGACAACCCGTCGGCCCCCAGGCCCACCCAGGCCAGGAAGGCAATCAGGCTGAGTTTATGGAAAATCTGCGAATCGAGGGGATTCTTGGCCCTGCCGAAAACGAGTTCTTTTACTTTTTCCACCATGACGGCCTCCAATAGCAAATTGGGCCGTCTCGTTTCCGACGTGCCCTTCGAAGCCTGCGAGGTTAGCTGTCGGGCTCGGCGCGAAAGGCTCGCCGTTCCTTCCCATCAAGTCGGGTAAGGAATAAGCCCCAGATACTTGGGTCCCCCGTCCATCCCCTAGCGGATCAAAAACTCCGCTATGAGACAGTTCGGCTATATAAGCGTGAAATTTTAATTTCTTTTTAATGTGAATCAATGAAAGAGACACGGGAGGGTGAAAATTAATAAAATCCTAACATTTTCATAACAGGGGGTTTAATGAATTCCCAATGAATTACGGCCTTTTTTCAGTGGAAAAGGTTTTGGCAACAAAGTGGTGTGAGAACGAAGGGAAAGATTAGGCGGTGAAAATTTTATAGAAGGTTTTTAGCCCACAATAATTAGGTCGGCGGATTCGGGCAGGCGGTCGGCTAGGTTCTTCAACATGCGGCCCCGCACCATGCGCCAGAAGAAGGTCCTCTGGGAAGAACCCACGAACACCTGTTTGACTTCGAGGCCCCTGGCCGCATCAGCAATAGAAAAACCCGCATCCTCGGCCATGCGCCAAATGGGGATGCCAGCCACGCCCATCTTTTCCAGGGCGGCACAGGACCCTATTAATACTTTCAGGGCTTCAGGGCTGGGTTTAATTTCGTTGGGAAGAAAAAGCCCCGGCATCTCATCCACGTAAATCACGTAAATGTTGCCGCATTTAAGGCCCTTGGCGTAAATGGCGGCGTCCTGCAGCAGTTTCGAGTTCACATACCTTAAGGCCACCATAATTGGCGAGGATTCGACGGCCGAAGCCTCCACGGCTTCCTCCAGGGTCAGGATGTTGGAGGCCTCGGGCAGATCGGCCACGGTGGATTCGGCCCGGGCGAACTGGCCGGCGGCCTTTTGGGAAGCCTTAACGCGGTGCCATACGCCGGTACCCACCAAAATTGCCGCGATGGTTCCACCAAAAATCAGGGCATCGGGTTTGTGGAACATATTGATGATCCAGGCTGCCAACAAGGCCAGGGTAGTGAATATTCCGCTCCAGAACTTGAAACCCCTCACTCCGTCCCGCCAACGCAGTTTGTCGATGGCCAGGGAGGATAGGGAAAGCGTGCCCAGGAGGCCGAAGTTATAAAGGTCACCGAGGGCATCTACGTTGGCTTTGGTGATGAAGATGATGGCCATAGGCACCAGCCCCGAGATCAAAATGGAAAGATAGGGCGTACCCAGTTTGGGGTGGCGTTTCCTTAAAAAAGAAGGCATAAAACCTAAGTCGGAAAGGCGCACGTTCACGTGATAGTTGCCCACGATGGCGGTGTTGCAGGCCATAAAGAGGAGTACCGAAGCCGCCACCACCACTGCGATTCCCAGGAGGGGGCCACCCACGGCAAATCCCAACGCGGACAAGAGGGAATCGGACTGGGTTAGTTTCACCGTGTCGGGTAACAAGTAAAGCACCGCGGCGGTCATGGGAGAACTGATGATGGCGATGGTGCCGATGACCCACCACATGGCGGTTGTGGCCGTGGATTTGACCGGCAGCTTCATGGCACCGGATATCTGGGCCACGGATTCCAAACCTGAATAGGCAAGCCAAGTGGTGGCGTAACCGATCATGACGGAACCAAAGGTCAGGGGGATGCCGGGGTGAACGATGCTGTGCCACCAGCCGCTCCAGGAAAGGTTGGCGTGGGTGGCCACGAAGAAGTAGGCGGTTCCCAGAAGCAGGAAGGTCACGACGATCTCGGCCGTGGCGAAGGTGGAAGTGACCGAGGCCGATTCCTTAATGCCGATCATATTGATAAGGATCAAGCAGAGAAAAAGCACCATGGAGGCGGTCACGACCAGGTCCTTGGTTTCGGGCATGAGGCTGGAAAGGTAGTAAAGGCCGGAAACGCCCGAAATAGCGGAGGTCAGGAAGTAATCCACGGTGATAAAGGCGCCGCCCACGAGGGGCAGGAACTCGAGGGCGGAAAAGGCCTCCCGCACGATGGACACCACGCCCCCGCCGTCGGGACAGCGTTCGCAAATTTCGACGTACTTGAGCGCGATGGAAACGAAGACGCCGGTGGTGATGAATTGGGCGAGAGTGGCCAGGTTGCCGATGGAGTTATAAAGGATGCCGGGGACGTAAAAGATCGAGGTCCCGATGTCCGCGTAAACGATGGCAAAGACGAGGACCCAACCCAGCTGGTGGACTTTTACGGAAGGTGTTTTTGAATCCGACATGGGGACTGCCTCCGCGGCCTACGGGGTTAGCTGTCGGGCTCGGCGGGTAAGCACGCCGCCCCTTCCCTTATGAGCGAAGGAGTAAGCCCCAAATGAAATGGGTCCCCCGTTCCGATAAGGCTTTGTGCCTACCGGATTCGGCTTAATGCACAGATTCTCTTTTTCCGAGGGCCTTCGGCCCCATAAATGAAATCTGTGTGATCCTCATTTCCTTAACATCGGGCAAAGCCCGAAATAAAGCAGGAAGAATGAGGATAGCGCAGCATCTTGGAGGGTTTGAAATTCGAATTCAATGGAATATTAATAAAATTTTAATATTTTTAGATTTTAGGCCCTTTTAAAGGAAATTTTCGCCAACTTTCACTTATGGGTGCGTGTCCTCATAAGCGTTGTGGGCTGCCCCTTTTGGATTAAAGCTTTCGGGATGCAAGTAGAGCTGCCAGACCACCCAGGCCAGGATGGCCGCCAAGGCGCCCCAGAGTAAGAGCCCAATCAACCCCCTGCCTTTTTGGTCGAATATGTTTCGTTTCATGCACGCCTCCTTTTCTAGCCCTGCGTGGTATTCAAAACGGGTTTTCTTAACAGCCCCTTGGCCAGGAAGATGGCTTCCTGGGTCCCCACCAATACCAGCGTATCACCGGCCAAAAGGGTTTCCTTGCCCGACGGCATCAAAAGTCGTTCGTCCCCCCGGGTGATGGCGATCACACTTGCGCCGGTCAGGAGCCGCAAGTTCAACTCACTTAATTTTTTCCCGGCGGCGGGGCTGTCCGCCGGGAGGACGACGGAGGTCGGGGCGCCGATGCCGGGGGCGATGGCATTGATTTCCTCCATCAGGACGTCCTGGTTCTTCGGGGCATGCCGGGACAAAGCCTCCGCCACCATTTGGGCGCCGGCCCGCAGGTGGCCTTGCAGATCCACGGCGTTTTTCCAGAAAACCACCCCCAATACCGCCAGTAATGCGGCGAAGAGAAGAGGGCCATAGCCGAAAGGCAGGAAGGGTTGGGTCAGAGCCAAGAGGGGGAAGCCTAGGGCGAAGACGATTCCCAATTGCAGGGCGAGGGTTAATACCCGGCGGGGGGCCAGCCCCAAGTCCAATAGGCCTTCCGCGGATTTGGGAATGGCAGCGGCGGCCACCAAACCGCCGAGGGTCCTGGCGCCCCGGAAGATGCCTAGTACAAAGGGGATGGATAAAAGAAAGCCCAACCCCGCCGTGAGAATCCAGCCACCCAGGGCCGGAAGGTGAAAATGCTCGTCCAACTCAGGCAGCCAATGCCGGAAGGCCGCTGCCGTGGCGATGATAAGGGCCGCTAGGCAGAAAGAGTCCAGGATGAGAAAACCCGCAAGGCGGCGGGAACGGTGCCAAACGGTTTCTTCTCCCTGTTTCACCCGCAGTTCCTCCATCCAGGAGCCGTAGAGGGCAGTGAAGGTCTGCAATGGTTTGGGCAAGTGGCTGTCCACCCAGCGGGAAAAGGGCTGGGCGGACTTGAGCAAGAGGGGAGTGGTGAAGGCTGTGACCACCGAGACGGCCACTGTGACATCGTAAAGGAAGCCCCCGATGGCGCCGTGGGCGACACCTACTTGGGCGATGATGTAGGAAAACTCCCCGACTTGGGTCAGGGCCAGGGCAGTCTGTACAGCGGACTTCAAAGGGCGGCCGGTCAGGAAGGTTCCCACGGACACCGTCAGGGTCTGGCCGAGGACCACCACCAAGCTTAGGGTCAAAACGGCGCCCCAATGTTCTTTCAATACCGAAGGGTTCACCAACATTCCCACGGAGACGAAAAAAACCGCCGCGAACATATCCCTCAAAGGATGTATGAGCCGGCCGATGGTGGCTCCGGCGCCCGACTCAGCCGAAAGCATGCCGGCCAAAAAAGCGCCGAGGGCCGGGGAATAGCCGCCCCTTTTCGCCAAAAGGGCCATGGCGAAGCAAAGTCCCACGGACGCCACCAGGAGGGTTTCGGGATTTCGAAGGGCTACCACAGAGCGCAAAAGCCGTGGGACCAGCAGCCAGCCCAGGCCCAAAAGCAGGACCAGGAAGCCCAGCAGGTTTCCGCTTTCCATCAAGAGGGCTCTTGGGGAAAGGTTGGCCCCCCCGGCCAGGGGTGTCAGTACCGCTAAAAGAAGCACAGAAGCCAGGTCCTGCACGACCAGGATTCCGAAGATGCCGCGCGTCAGCTGGGGGTCGGCGGGCCGATCCGAAAGGGCCTTGGAAGCGATCATGGTGCTGGAAAGGGATAGGATGGCGCCCGCGAAAAGGGATTCCAGGGGGGACCATCCGAAAAGCCTTCCCACTGTATAACCCAGCCAAGTCATGAGGGAGAGCTCAATGGCGCAGGTCAAACCCGCCGTGGGAAGCACCTTGAGAAACCGGCCCAGGCTGAATTCAAGGCCGATGGAAAACATGACCAGGATGACACCAAGTTCGGCCATGGTCTTGACCGTGTCCTCGTGCGCGAAAAGAGGGAGCGGCACGTGGGGGCCCAGGATGAGCCCCGCCAAAAGATAGCCCAGGATGACGGACTGCTTGAGCCATTGGAAAAGGATGGTGGTGACGGCCGCCACGCAAAGCACGAGGGCCAGGTCCTGTAGGAAGAGGGAAGCGTCGGTCATAAGGCTATTTTAGCTTGAGAAGGAATGGGCCGGAAGGACGGTTTATTCCGGTCAACCCCGGAATGGAGGAGGACTTTTTGGAACGTCAGTCGACGACCAGGCGGTAGCCTACGCCAGGCTCCGTCAGAAAATGCTCGGGCTGGCCCGGCTGGCTTTCCAGTTTGTTGCGAAGGTTGTTCATGTGAACGCGAAGGTAATGGGCCTGGTCGGTATAGGCCTCACCCCATATCTCCGTCAGCAGCTGGCGCTGGGTCACCACCTTGCCGGCATGGCGTACCAAAATCGCAAGCAAACCGAATTCCCTTTTGGTCAGGTGAACTTCTTTGCCGGCCTTCAAAACCCGCCGGTGGGCCAAGTCCACCTCCAAGTCGCCGTGCCGGAACACGGGTTCTTCCGGCACTCCCACAGCCGACTGATGCCGCCTCAAAGCGGCCCGGATTCGGGCCAGCAATTCCTGGACCCCGAAGGGTTTCGTCAGGTAGTCGTCGGCGCCCATGTCGAGGGCGGCCACCTTGTCCGCCTCGCGGCCTCGGGCCGATACCACAATGATGGGCTTCTTTGACCATTCCCGCAGGCGGCGCGTCACCTCTAATCCATCCATGTCGGGAAGGCCCAAATCCAGCAGGACTAGGTCGGGGTTGCGCGTGGCGGCTTGCACCAAGCCTTCGGCGCCGGTGGGAGCCTGCAAGTAAGCGTATCCGCTGGCAGTAAGGGTCGTCTTAAGGAAGAGGCAGATAGGCGCGTCATCCTCAATGCAGAGCACGGAAAGCTTTTCTGTTTCCATCTTCAATCCTCGCTTACGGCTGGGGGCGGTCCGCCAGTGGGAAGCCGCACGACGAAGATAGCCCCTCCCTCGGGACGGTTCTGCACCTCGATGGCTCCACCGTGGGCCTGAACGATTGCGCGGCAGATGCTTAAACCGAGCCCCGCGCCCCCATGGCTGCCATGATAGCCCCGGATAAATTTCTCGAAAATGGCTTTTTCCTCCCCGGGTTTAATTCCGGGTCCATGATCTGAGATTTCCAACTCCATCATGTCAACCGAGCTCTTTACGGACAATTGAAGGGGAGTCCCATCCGGGGTGTGGTTGAGGGCGTTTTCCAGGAGGTTCAAGAGGAGTTGTTCTATTAAAAGGGGATCCATGAGCACCAGGGGCAGGCCGGGTTGAAGTTTGAGGGAAAAAGGACGGCCAGCGAGGCGGTTTTTCAGCCGGTCCAGGGCCGCGCCCACCAATTCTTCCATGGACTGCCATTCCTTCTTGAGCTGAGGGGAGCCCGCCTGGAGCCGGGTCATGTCCAGGAGGTTTTGAACCAGCCGGTTCATACGCTCGGCTTCGTTGAAGATCATGCTGGAGAGTTGGTGACGCGCCCCTGGGCTAAGTATCTCCGGGTCGCCCATCAGGCTACTGGCGGCGCCTTTGATGGCGGTCAAGGGGGTCCTCAGGTCATGGGAGACAGCACTTAAAAGAGCGCTGCGGTTTTTCTCGTTCTCGGCGGAAATCCGATGCTCCTCGGCTTGGAGAAAAAGGAGATGGCGTTCCAAAGCCGAGGCTATTTGTCCCGCGAATCCTTCCAATCGACCCAATTGTCCGGTGGAAAAAGCCTTGCTGGCATCATGAAAATCGAAGGCCAATACACCCGGGGACCGGGGTGAGGAACGCATGGGAAGATACAGTCTTTGGGACCGGGGATAGGATCCGAAACCCATACCCGTTTTCAGGCCGTGGTTGTAGGCCCAACGGGCCGCGTCTTCCTCCCGGCCCGCGTTCAGAGGATCGGGTTGAGTTTGTAGATGGCCTTGGTTGTCCGCCAAAAGAACGGAAACTTCCGCGCCGACTGCAGGCCCCAGGTAGTTTTCCACAGCTTCCAGGAAATAATCCTCGCCCCCCTCCTCCACCAGCGCAGGACCCCAATCATAAAGCAGGGAAGTGAAAACCTCTCTTTCACGGGCCCAATTCAGCTGTTCTTTCAAACGGGCGGCAAGGGTGCTGATGACCAGGCTTTCCACCAGCATTAAAATGAGGGTCATCCAGCTCTCAAAGCGGGTGATGGTGAAACTGAAATAGGGGGGATTGATGAAATAGTCGAGCGCCAGCACGCCTAGGATGGAGGCCGCGATGGCGGGTCCCCGCCCAAGCCAAAACGCGATTCCCACCAAAGCCAGAAGGTAAAACATCGCGATGGCGGCCGTATCGAGAGTTTGACGGAGCAGGAATCCGGGTACGGTTAGGGCCGCGATGACCAGGAAACTCCAAAGGTATTTCTTTAGTTTTTCTCTCAGCTTTTCCTTTACCGGAGTCTGCTGGGGATTGAAGCCCCGTCTGAGTTCCGGAGAAAAACTTGTTTTTCCATTTTCAGGGGTCATGGTTAAGGGATGCGGCCCGTTCCTTTCAAATCAAAACGCAGGCGTCAGTATATAAGAGTGCCGTTCTAGGTGGGACCGTTGAGGAAAAGCATCCTTCAAAGGCCCATTAAATAAAGTGTTTCGGCCTGAAAGGGAACAAAAAGAATGAAACAAAAGGAATTTACGCTTTCGACCCCGGAGCCTACACAAATGTATCTATTACCAATCATTGTCGTTAGTCGCTCATTTTGAGTAATAAACCGGTGCGAGAATTAAAGATGATTTTGTTTTCAAAAAATCAAGGAAGTGTCAAAACGTAAACTGAAAACATCAAGGAACTATCAAGAAATTTTAATCCCAAAAAATTCATTTCTTTCACTCCGGAATTTTCTTCTTTACCCCTAATGAAATTTTAACGATCGAAAAAACTAACATCTTTTTCCGGGTGAAACCGGACTTTTTTCCCGTCTTCGGTGGCACAAGAGTTGCCTTTAGGGTATCCGCCAATTAAAAAAATTAGGAGGAAAAAAATGGCAAAGACACAAGAACAGTCCCTGGTCAACAGGGTATTGGACTGGAAGGGTGCGGCCATCAACGCCATGGCGTTGATCGCGCCGGGCGCCTTCCTTTGGATAACTTATCAGGTGCAGGCTTCGGCCGCGACACCGGACGGAGCCGCCTGTCCCAACGATATGTGGGCGGGAATTCTGGTAGCTACCGTATTATGTTTTATGACGGCTTTTTCCTACGCCGAACTGGCGAAGATCTACCCGGAAGCGGGTTTCGCCAGCTGCGTTTATTTCGCCGAGAAAGCTTTCATTGACAGTATGAAGCTGAAGCGCCCCGGGCCGACTTCCATGGCCCGCATCGCCAAGCTCATCACGGGCTGGGCAGCCCATTTGTTTTACTGGGTTTACCCCGGAGTCATGGTGGCCTTCATGGGCACCCTGGCCTCCTATGTCTTTAACGCGGTCACGGGCAAGACCATGACCCTCACCTTTGAGCTGCTTATCTCTTGGCTCTTTGCCGTGGTGGTGGGTTATATCGCCCACCGGGGCGTTCAAGGCTCCACCAAGGCCAATATGTGGGGTAACATCATCCAATGGGTCACCATCGTGATCTTCGGCTTGATGTGCATTGCCTACCGCATGAGCAATCCGGACCACGCCACGACCTGGGCCTTCAGCGGCGGTTTTGACATCGTGAAGTTCCACGCGATCAAGGGTGTGTTGATCCAGTCCACCATCGCCATCTTAATCTTGGTGGGTTTTGAGAGCTCGACGGCCCTTGCCGCCGAGACCAAGCAGCCGGAAAAGAACATTCCCAAAGCCATTATCGTGGCCTTGGTAGTGCAATGCTTGATCGCCTATCTGTTCGAGTATTTCTGCGCCAACCTGGTAGTGAGTGAGAAGCTGGTGGGTTCGGTGGCGGTTCCTGCCGTCGCTGCCGTCGCCGCCCAGCCGGCCACCGTTACCGCCGCTGGAGTGACAATCCCAGCCGTCGCCGCTGTCGCTGCGGCCCCGGCCACGACCCAGGCTGTCAACGGCATGGCCGCCATGGCCGCCTCCTCGGCGCCTATCGGCGACATGGTGGTGCAGATGGGGAACGCCTTCTTTGGCCACTTGGGCCAAGCCCTTATGCTCATCATGGCCGCCACGGTCGCCATCGCGGTCATCGGGACCACCCTGGCTTGTATCAACACGGCCGTTCGCGTGACCACCGGTATGGCGGAGGACCGGGAATTGCCCCCGGTCATGGGCTTCATTCACAGCAAATTTGCCTCGCCTTACACCTCGATCTGGTTCCTGGTTGCCTTTTCCTGCGTGATCGCGGCTGTCGGCCTTCAGTCGGTCGACGGCTTGACGGGTATCACGCTGGCCTCCAACTTCGGAACCTTCGTCCTGTACGGTTTGGTCTGTATCTGGACCTTCGTCGCTTACAAGGATCGTAAGGATTTCAACATCATCAAGCACTTGGCGATCCCATTTTGTGGACTAGCCTTGAACGTGTTGATGTGCTGGGGGGTCATTTACCTCTACACCATTGGTAACGCCGATTCGCAGCTGGAAGCCAAGATCTGCTTCTACATCGCGGGTGGCTGGGCCCTGATTTACGGCCTCTGGGTGATGGGTTCCTCCGTGTTGAAGTCCCACGGCATGAAGACCATCACGGCCATCATCCGGCCGGATTCGCTGGATACCTTGGCCGAAGCCTTGAACAAGGAAGAACTGGTTAAGGGTATGACCATCACAGAAGTGAAGGGTTTTGGGCGCACCCTCGGATCCAAAACCGATGATAAGCCCACCAAAGTCAAATTTCTTGAGAAACTCCGCGTGGATGTTGTGGTCAACGCCTGGGATGTGCCCCACATCATCGATATCATGCAGGACGAGCTGAACACGGGCAACAAGGGAGATGGAAAGATATTCGTCAGCACAACCGACGAAACTATTCGCGTCCGCACGGGTGAAACGGGAGTCGAAGCAGTTTAATAAAAGCCGTTTTAGAAGTTCCAAAGCCGCCGTGGGGAAACCCCGGCGGCTTTTTTATTTTGTAGGATTGAGTTTGAGAGGTGTACACAATCCTTCGGGAAAAAGGCGCCTATTGCCGAAAAGGGGGGTCGAAAACCAAGGAACCTCTCCCAAGACCGGTCCCTCATTGTTAATGATGTTCCAGCGAATGGTCACGTGTGGGAGGCTATAAAAGGTCGAGACGCCCACGGGGCAAAATAATATATTCCTGGAATTCGGTAAAACTATTCCAAGCACAGAGTATTTAGTTTAGTTCAGGAAAATTTGATTTTTATTATTCTTTGGAACTGGCCTTGTCTTTTACTATGATCAGAACATATCCAACGACCATGCCTAGAACTACAAGGATAGTGCAGATTGAAGTGGTATCCATAATTGCCCTCCGCAGACTAAAGATCTCTGGGTAAACCCAGGTTGTCCCGACAGAATGGCCAGAAAAAATATGGAGAGGTTTGAGAATTTTTTAGCGTGGAGAGTCTCTTGGCGCCCCTCTGTCGGGTTTGGGAAATCCTACACTTGGGCTTTTTGAATTGCCACTAAAAAATATTAAAATCCGTCCGGATGTCGTGGGCTTAAAGTGTCGAGTAAGCCTTATCCAAAGTGAAAAGACGGGAAAGAAACTTCGTGCCTAAGGAGCTAGTTGCATTTTGAACGGCGTTGTTACCTTGTGGCCGCTCAGTGGTCAATTGCCGCCCTGATCAATCTTATAACCTGCCCCGAGACTTTCCCCTCCCCAAAGCGTCGTCTAAGAACCTCTCTCCTAACAAAGTCCTTAAACCAACAAGCGCACTCACGGTAGCTTTTTTTGTTTGGGGGTAAGGTAGCTATTGCTGAAAAAGGGCCAATTCAGTATCTTTGACAGGTTTCAAGGATACTTCTACCTCTAAGGATTGAACCCCATGCCCGAACCGATTTCCTCAAAACACATTGCCGTCGCCTGCACCGACAGCATTCAAAACCTTCTTTTGGCCTTACCGGTCTTTCAAACATTAAAATCGGCTTTTCCCCAAGCACAAATCACCGCTTTGGTCCAAAGGGGAGCGGAAGTCATCGTCCAGGGGCATCCCGCCATTGACAGGGTCGAAGCGGTTTCGAATGAAGAAGGCCTATTCAAACTAGCCGCCCGGTTGCGCGAACTTAAGGTGGATACCTTTATCCATTTATATCCCAAATCTGAGCTGGTTTTAGCCGCCTGGCTGGCCAAGATTTCGGTTCGGATCGGGGAAAAGCACAAATGGCATGGTTTTTTCCAGACCCATACCGTCTCCATCAAGCGGGCCCTTAGCGACCGGAACGAGGTCGAATATAACTTTGAATTATTGAAACCCCTTGGTGTGACGCAATTCGCCAAAAAAACCGAGTTTCCATTGACTGAGACAGACAAAACGGCGCCAAGGGAGATATTACTCCAAAAGGGCTTAGCTCCTGGACTGCCTTATGTCCTTGTTCACCCAGGTTCCAAGGGACACGCGCGGCATTGGAAGCCCGAAAAGTTTGGCCAGTTATTAGGGCATTTGTGCCAGGTCAAAGGTTTGAAGGTGGTCCTGACATCTGAAGCCGACGAATCCCAATTGGTTTCGGAGGTAACAGCCTTGCTTTATTCACTCACCCAGGAACAAAAGCCGGCTCTTATTGTTACCGGGGATTTGAAATTGAGGGAACTAGCGGCCCTTTGCCAAGGGGCGCTTTGTGTTGTCTCCGGGCCGCTGGGGCCGATGCAACTTGCCGCGGCGGTGGGGACGCCTACCGTCACGCTTTTCTCACCCGCCCCGGAGGCCACCCCCGTGCGTTGGGGGCCATGGGGAAACGAGAACACAGTCTTAATGCCTAAAAACCTCACATGCATGGCTTGCCAATCCGGCTATTGCAGGAAACACGATCCCATGGAAGGCTTGACGGTGCCGGAAGTTTTCGGTGCCATGAAAAAATATATCAGCCGCACCATACCTGTCTAAATTCCAAAACTAGTTTAAGCAGGTTTCACCTTTTGGGGGGATTGCGTTGAAGGTCCCCTATCATCAGGTAGGCACCCGCCATCACCAGCAATCCGCCAAATCCAGAGCCCTTCAAATGACCCATGGCGGGATCCAAGTGAAGGTTCATGAAACTCATGAAACTCACGTTCCATCCGATGGCTATGCAAAAACGCAAGGTCCTCTGGGACAGGTCGGCTATTTTCCAGCCCCACCAATATAGTCCCGCTCCACTCAAAGGGCCCAATAGGCTCACGAAATCCAAATACTTGACGAAGGGATCGGCCTGATTGCCAGCCCTTGAATCCAATCCCAACCACATGATGTACCAAAGGATAAGCCAGAATACAGTTAAGGCTGAAAGGCCGTTGAGGAGGCGGGCCACCGGGACGGGAGGGTTCCGGAAACCCTGTTCGTTCATCATGAGCATGGAAAAACCGGCCAAGGCGGGCAGGCCATAAAGCAGCAAATAGGTCAGAAATACGGAATGGTTTTGAGCCAATAATGACTTGAGCGGTTCTTCGAAAAGGACTCCTGGGGCGAAGAGCATGCCTAGTACGCCGATGCGGAAAAAAGTGATTCCAAGTTTCATGGGATGACTCCTAATCAATGATGGGTGAAAGCCGAAAGATTCTAATTCCAACCTTCATTTAGTGGGTTAAATATTTTTACTTAAATTTTTCAATTTGTTGATGGCTTTCAACCTAAATTCTGCACATAATCAACGCTGGATGACCGGGTGATGATCCCTAATGAGCTACCCCTCACTTTTCGCCCGATATTCTTATTTTTGTATTAATCTACATAAATGTAATTCGGATTCTATTATTTTATTTTTTTTTTATCTCAAAAAGGCACATCTTTATTAAATTTTTACATCTTTTTGATTGTTTCTTGATGCATGGCACAAGCCTTGCTTTTACCTCCCCCACTGTTAGGTTTTAAGTTGGCTGGAGGTTGTGCCGGTGGAATCTTTCACCGCCGGAAGGGTCGAGCGGGCGGGGATTTCCAGCAGTTTTAAACAAACAAGGAGGAAGAGATTATGTTAGCCAAAATTCGAAAGATAGGAAGCATCGGGTTGATGCTTTACTACCTCGTGGTACTCACGGTACCCGTAGTGGTAAATGCGCAGACGGCCGCCGCGCCCACGACGGCTGCGGCCCCTGCCGCGACTCCGGCGCCGCAACCGCCGGATCCGAACGGGTCTGCAACTGGATCCATCTCGGATTTGACATCCTTCAACACATTTAAGGACGTCAAAAACCCGACAGCTTTGGAAGTTGCCACGGCGGTCGGCCATAACCGGGTCGCTATCAACATCGTCTGGACCTTGGTGACCGGGTACTTGGTCATGTTCATGCAAGCTGGGTTCGCCATGGTGGAAACGGGTATGACCCGCGCCAAGAACGTGAACCATACCATGACCATGAACTTCATGATCTATCCCCTGGGCATGCTGGGGTTCTGGATTTGCGGTTTTGCCTTTATGTATCGGTGGTACAGGCGCTTTGGGTACCTTGGGTGGTTACGCCGGGTTAAGCAACGAAGTTACCTGGACCATCTTTGGAAAGCCCTTCGGGATGATCGGGAACGTGCGGGTATTTCCTGACGGGCCCCGCCTATGACGTCGGAGTTTTCTGCTCTCTTTCTTTTCGAGATGGTGTTCATGGACACCACGGCCACCATCCCCACGGGTGCCTGCGCGGAACGCTGGAAATGGTCCGCTTTCATGCTTTACGGGGCCGCGATCGGGACCATCATGTATCCCGTGTTCGGCAACTGGGTCTGGGGCGGCGGCTGGCTCTCGCAATTGGGGGTCAACTTCGGCTTGGGCCACGGCTACTGTCGACTTTGCCGGTTCCACTGTCGTCCATATGCAGGGCGGCGTGATCGGCTTGATCGGCGCCTGGGTTCTCGGGCCCCGCATCGGCAAATACAATAAGAACGGTTCACCCAACACCATCCCGGCGCACAACATGCCGATGGCGATCGCCGGCTGTTTCATCCTGGCCTTCGGCTGGTTCGGGTTCAACCCCGGTTCCACCTTGGCCGGCGCGGACCTGCGCATCTCGGTGGTCGCGGTCAACACCATGTTGGCCTCCGCCACCGGCGCCTTGTTCGCCATGCTTTGGATATGGTTCGTGCGCGGAAACAAGCCCGACCCGGGCATGGCCGTCAACGGCATGCTGGCGGGCCTCGTGGCCATCACCGGCCCTTCGGCCTTTGTGAACGCGCCTGGAGCCTGCTTCCTTGGCGCGGTTGCGGGTGTGTTGGTTGTTGAAAGCGTATTCTTCGTAGAACGCGTGCTTAAGATCGATGATCCGGTAGGCGCCATCTCGGTGCACGGAACTTGCGGAGCTTGGGGATGTATTTCCCTCGGCTTGCTGGCTGACGGCACCTACGGCCAAGGTTGGAACGGTGCAGGCGCTACCACCTACCTGGGAACGACAGGGGCGAATTTGAAGGGTGTGACCGGTTTGTTCTACGGCGACTCTTCCCAATTCGTGGCCCAAATTATCGGGGTTTTGGCCAATTTCGTTACTTTGGCCATTCTCGCCCTCATCGTCTTTATGGTCATCGAGAAGACCATCGGGAACCGTGTCGATCCCAAAACGGAAATGGAAGGTTTGGATGTTCCCGAAATGGGGACGCTGGGTTACTGTGGCGTGAAGATGGATCCGGCTTCCGAAAACATCACTTCGCATTAATCGGTTACTGTAGAGGCTGTTGTCGAACTGAAGCCTGGGAAAGGCCCCCGCGAGGGGGCCTTTTCATTATTCTGGCTCACTTCCAAGGCGCAAATTCATCCAGGGGCAGTGGCCTTATTTTCCTTGGTGGCTTGGTGTCTTGGTGGTAAATAGGTTCTATTTTTAGAGTATTTTTTCCTAAGGAGATCCCGTGAAAAAGATCGAAGCCATCATCCGTCCCGATAAATTCGACCAGGTGAAAGCGGCCCTGGAGCAGGCAGGTTATACGGGTGTCACCCTTACCGAAGTGGAGGGACACGGCAAACAGAAGGGCCTTTCCCAGCAGTTCAGGGGCTACAAGTACAAGGTGGAGTTCCTGCCCAAGCTCAAAATGGAGATAGTGGCCCCCGACGCGGATATCGAGAAACTGGTGAAGGCCATCCAAACCAGCGCCTCGACAGGCCAAGTAGGGGACGGCAAAATTTTCGTTTATACCATCGACGATGCCTACCGCATCAGCAGCGGGGAAGCGGGCGACAAGGCCGTTTCGTAAGGCGGTCTCTTGCCCCCTTCAATTGAGATAAATGGAGGGTTAACCCGGTTGAGGTTAGCCCCTTTTTGTTTGAAATAATCCGCCGCTTTTAGCGGTCCACGGGTTTTCGCCTAATGAAAAAAATTGAGGCCATCATTCAACCCGAAAAGTTCGAGGAGGTGCGGGTTGCCCTGGAGCGGGTGGGTTATCCCGGCATAACAATCACCGAAGTGAAGGGACATGGCAAACAAAAGGGCCTAACGAAGTCCTTTTTCGGCAAAAAATACAAGATCGAGATACTTCGCAAGCTGAAGCTGGAAATCGTAACGATTGACCCGGAGGTGGAAAAGACCGTGAAAGCGATCTTGGAAAGCGCCGTGACGGGGGAAGAGGGCGATGGCAAAATCTTCGTTTACCGGATTGAGAAGGCCTACAAGATCAGCGGCGGCGACGAGGACGATGCGGTGGTTTCGTAGGGGCTGTTTTCTGCGCGGGGTTTCAGATGGAGTGATCCGATGAAAAAAATAGAAGCCATCATTCAACCGGGAAAATTGGGCCGGGTCCGGGAAGCCCTGGAAGCGTCCGGCTATACGGGCATCACCATGACCGTGGTCCGTGGCCAGGGAAAACAAAAGGGGATTGCGCAAAACTGGAAGGGAAAAGAGTACCGGATTGGAGCCCTGCCTAAGGTCAAGCTGGAGGTCGTGGTGTCGGACCAGAAGGCCGAAGCCATCGTAAAGGCCATCCTGAAGGCCGCGGGAACCGGCCACATGGGGGATGGGAAAATCTTCGTCCAAAGGATCGACGGGGCTTTCCGGATCAGCAGCGGCGAGGCCGGTGATACGGCGGTGTCTTAACCCGGGTTGGAATATTGAATTTGAAAGGCGATTGATGGATTCCATGGTTTATTGGAAACAGATGGGGGCAGGCGCGGCGGCATTGCATTTCGCCCCTTTCTTCCTGCTGCTTTTCTTCATCGCCGTTCTGCCCTTCATCGGTTTTACCGCCGGATGGTGGGAACACATGCGCAACAAGTTCTTGGTCGCCGCAGCTTGCGCTTTCGCCGGGATCTTCCTTTACGTCCATCCCACGGGTGACTTTACCAAAGTCCTGGATACCTACCTGGACTACCTGGCTTTTTTGGTGCTTTTGGGCTCGCTTTTCACGGTTTCGGGAGGCATCCACATCACGGGTGCTTTCGCGGGGTTACCCTATATCAACACGGTTTTCCTGGGTTTGGGAGCCGTGCTGTCGAGTTTCCTGGGCACCACCGGCGCCAGCATGGTCCTCATCCGGCCGCTTTTGCGCGCCAACCAGCTCCGGCGGCACAAAGCGCATGTGGTGGTCTTCTTCATCTTCATTGTTTCCAATTGTGGGGGGCTTTTGACGCCATTGGGTGATCCGCCCCTTTATCTGGGCTTCCTGAAAGGTGTGCCTTTCTGGTGGACTTTTACACGTCTCATCCCTATCTGGTCCTTGACGCTCCTGATTTTACTTTTTGTTTTCCACCTGATCGACGACCGGATCTTCGACGACGAGGAAACCCACGTGCGTGGCTCCCTGATCCAGGCCATCCAGGAGGCCGAGCAACCCATCCATATTGAGGGCTGGGCCAACGTGTTTTGCCTGGGCGGCATTTTGATGACGGTCATGGCTTCGGGTTATTGGTTTAGCCCTTTCCTGGAGGCTCATTTTGGGGCTTGGGGATCGGCCTTTTCCCGGCTGCTTCAAATCGCCATCATGCTGGTATTGGCCTTTATCTCCTACAAAGGGACTCCTTCGGCCATCCACGAGGAAAACCAGTTCAGCTTCGGCCCCATCATCGAGGTGGCGGTGCTTTTTTTCGGTATCTTCGGCTCCATGATCCCGGCCCTGACGCTGCTTGAGGCCAAGGGGCAAGACATTGCCATTACCCATCCCTGGATGTACTTCTGGCTTTCTGGGTTTTTGAGCAGCTTCCTGGATAACGCGCCGACCTACTTGAGCTACGCTTCGCTGGCCGCGGGCCAGAACGGCCTTTCCACCGCCCACCTGGGCCAACTGGCCGAAAAATTCCCCCAGCTATTGGCCGCTATTTCCTGCGGTTCGGTTTTCATGGGCGCCAACAGCTATATTGGAAACGGCCCTAATTTCATGGTTCGCGCCATCGCCGAGCAGGCCCGCGTGAGAATGCCTTCCTTCGGCGGCTATATGCTGTGGTCGGGCGCGGTTCTTATCCCGGTTTTCATCCTGATCACATTCATTTTTTTTAAGTGAAATGCGGTAGGTTGATTACGAATTAAGCCTTGATGTCGATGCCGCCGCGGGGTGGAGGATTGGACGAGTCATCGGGGCCGTCGGAACCTTCCGGCTGGACCGTTCCATCGGGCAGGTAGCGGGCGTTGCGGCGACCCTGTTGCCCTTTGGAGTCCGGACCGATCTTTCCAACGGGCTTCTTGCCCTTCAGAGTTTCGGAGATTTGTTGGAGCCGCTGGGCTTCCTCGGCCGCCCGGGCCTTGGCCGATTCCGCGGCTTTTTCCTGGGCGGCCTTGCGAGCGGCTTGCTCAACCCCCAGAGTATTCATGAGGTTGAGGTTGGGATTGGTATGGTTGATCTTCATGGGACGGCCCACCACTCATAAAAAAGTATGTTCCGGGTTTCGACCCGGATTTGAATTTTCAAACGTCCTGCCGCCGGGCCCTGAAACTTCCCTGAACTCCAAAAAATTATACTGGTTATTTTAGGGGGGAGTCAGCTTGAAATCCACCTCCACGGGATTGCTGGAATTATCCTGAGTCAGGAAAAGGGCTGCTTTTTGGCCGTCGCAACGCAGGTCCGTAAGCGCCGCCCCAGAGTGAAAATGATAGGAAGACAAGTCTAGGGGTTGGGCCGTGGCCTTCCAATTTTTATCCGCGAGTTCCAAGTTGGCCAGGTAATCCTTCAGGACGGCCTTGCCCTGGGCATCTTTTGTACCGTCGTCGATGGAAAAAAGGAAGGCCGCGGAAAGGGAATCGGCGGACCAACCCACCGGGTCGTAAAAGGTGAAGGCCGAGACGGGCGCCGCGAACGAAGCCTTGAAAAGATTGGCGCCCGCGGGTTCGGCGTAGATCCATCCCATTCCCATGGGATCGTCCGTGAGCCGCGCCATTCCAATCCCCGGAGCCCCGCCGCCGTTGTCCACCACCGCCAAAAGGTTCTGCTGGTCGGGGGAAAGGGAATACTGTTGCAGGTTTTGGAATTGGCGGGAATCCGACGGGTTGGAGAGATTGAGCTGGATGAAAGTGTAACGGGGCCCCGTCGGCGTGTTGAGGAGGGTGGCGCGGGCGACCAGGTTGAGGGTATCGCCCAGGAGGAAATAATTGGCGATGGCGTAGACCTTCAAGGGATAAAAGGTTTGCTGGGATCGGAATTTGTCGGTAACGGTCACCGTGATGGCGGCATCGGACGGAAGAAAGGCTCCCGAACCGTCGATGCCGGGGAGGGTCTCCGAAAGGGTGACCTTATAATCATTGTTCTCCAATTGGGCGGGCGCGGCTCCCAGGAATGAACAAGTGAAAAAGAAAAAAAGAGGGAAAAGAAAGAGGAACCGGCACATTTTCATGGTGAAAGACTCCGAGTGATTCAAGATGATAATTATTGGATAATTCAACAATTCTAAGGTAGAGCCGATAATGGAATGTCGGTTGTAACCGAAAATACAGCTGCTTTCCAAGGTAAATCACCCTCTAAAAAACGCTTTTTTGGGGTGAATTAAACTCGCCAAACAAGTCTATATTTCTGAATCAAATTGGTTTTTTTTGTCCCATACCCAAATTTAGAAATCCTGGTATGCTTTATTATGAAAGCGGTCAAAAAAGAGCCTAATTTCTTATTTTGAAACGATTTTAACTTTATCGGTCAAGCAGAAAATATTATTCCCGTTAGGGAGAGTTGAATCAATGAATGAAGGTTATTTATGGACAAACTATTTAACTCGAACCGGTTCAATGTAATCACCGGTATGACAACTTTGTTGATAGGAAAGAGACGGGAAATGTTGACTCATGTTCCCCCTAAAAACTTAAAACGGTTCTTCACTACCGGTATTACGGTTTTCGTACTGCTCTCACTGGCCATTTTTCCTAGCCGGGTTTGGTCCCAATGTACCCCTACTTCCGCCACCCTCTGCGCCTCCGGCGACGACAACACCTCTATTTACGTTGGAGGAGTGTCCATTGGATTCTACCCCTATGCCGGCGCACCCGGAACGGGGGGCGCGGCCAATCCTACTTGCATTTCCGTACCCGTTTCTCTTTTGACGGGATCCGAAGTCTGTTTGGCTGTTTATACCCAGAACACAGCCCCCCAGGACACTTTTTCCTCCTGGGACCTGGACATCACCTGCTCCGGCGGAAACCATTCGGAAATCACCAGCGGTTCTGGAAACCTCTCCGTGGATTATTACCCGAATGGCTGCAATCCCTGCGGCCCTCCCCCTGATGACGGCAGCGGCAATCCCTGGTACGCCACGAATTACAACACCACGACGGCCAATAGCAGCGGAGGGGCGTCTTGGACTACTTCTTATTGTTCCAGCGGTGTGACAGCCTCCACTTGGGCGAATCGCTTGTACAACCCCGTCACTGGCCAGCCCCTTCCTTTCATCGCCAATAATTGCTCGGGGGACTACGGAACCTCCACCGGAGCCCTTTTCTGGAACCAATGCGTTCCCATCCCCACGCCCGAACCAACGATTGGCCCCCCTAATATTTCAGTCACTAAGACCCTCTCCAGCGCGGTCACCAGCGGCAACACGCTGACCCTTGATTTCACGATCGTGGCTTGCAACACCGGGGGGCCCGTGACGACCGGCCCCACAACCATAACGGACAATTTCCTGACCAATGTCTCCACCTGTGGCACGTTCTCGTTCGGGTGCTGGGGATATGGGGATGCCAACGAAGCCTACCAGCTTTGTTATTATGCCCCCTCCAACGGGCAGGCAAATGAACCGACGGCCAACGGCGACACCATGGTTTTTCCCTCCCTTGGAAACGGCTGCGTCACCATGACGGCCCAAGTAAGCGATGGGAACGATACCGCTTTGAACCCGGGCTGCGCCCTGACCTTGGTGGACCAGGCGGCAGTGACCTGGCCCAGCGGGAACACTACCTCGAACCCCGTCACTTATTCCCAGGTGATCGTGCCGCCCCAAATCACCATCACCAAATCCACGACCTCCGCTACCTCCGGCTACGACGGGTCGGCGGGGAACGCGGGACTTACCTTTATTCTCAACGTCTGCGCGGGAGCGGGCGGAGGGCCAGCCAACGGGGTCACTATCTCTGAAAACCTCACCAATTACGGGATGTTGAGTTTTGCCGGAGAATATTACACGACGACGACGATCGATGGACAACAGGTGGTCCTCAACGAATCCGGCTCCAACCCACCGGTTTATGTGATCACCGGCCTTCAGCCGGGCTATTGCGTTCCCGTGTCCATTTTCTACACGGATTACAACCCGGCTACGCCCTGCGTGGTAATGACCGATAACGGGACAGCCAACTGGGCAGGGGGTGGGCCGGTCACCAGCAATTCCATCTCCGTCACGACGATCAGCTGCAATACGGCCACCAACACCCCGACCAATACGGCAACGAATACCCCAACCAATACCCCCACGGCAACGCCCACCTTGACGCCCACCTTCACGCCTACCAAGACCCCGACCTTCACGCCGACCAATACCCCGACGAATACGCCGACCAGGACTCCTACGGCTACGCCCACGAATACCGCGACCAATACCCCTACCGCCACGCCCACGAACACACCAACCCTCACCCCCACCAATACCCTGACCAATACGCCGACCAATACGGCAACCCCCACCCTCACCAACACCCCGACGAATACGCCGACCAGGACTCCCACGGCTACGCCCACGAATACCGCGACCAACACCCCTACCGCCACCCCCACCAACACCCCGACGAATACATCGACCAAGACTCCCACGGCTACGCCGACCAACACTCCAACGATCACTCCAACCAATACGTCTACCAACACGCCCACCAACACAACGCAGAACACGCCGACCAATACGGCCACCAACACCCCGACTGCCACTCCCACTAACACCCCGACGAATACACCCACTAGGACTCCCACGGCTACGCCGACCAACACCTCAACCAATACTCCCACCGCGACGCCTACCAACACACCGACGATTACTCCTACCAATACGCCGACCAACACCCCCACCAACACGAGCCAAAACACGCCGACGAATACGGCTACAAACACCTCCACGAACACCCCGACCAACACGCCGACGAAGACTCCCACGGCTACGCCGACGAACACCCCCACCAATACCCCTACCGCGACGCCTACCAATACGCCAACGATCACCCCCACGAACACCCCGACGAATACGCCTACCAACACGCTCCAGAACACGGCCACCAATACGCCCACGAACACCCCGACGGCGACACCCACGAACACCCCGACGAACACGCCGACGGTTACCGCCACCAATACGCCGACGAGGACCCCGACGGCTACGCCCACTTTGACGCCCACCAACACCCCGACGAACACAATGACCGCCACCCCCACCAATACTCCCACCGCGACGCCTACCAATACGCCTACGATCACCCCCACGAACACCCCGACGAATACCCCAACCAATACGCTCCAGAACACGGCCACCAATACGCCCACCAACACCCCGACGGCGACGCCCACCAACACGCCGACAAAAACCCTGACCGCCACGCCCACCAATACGGCCACCGCGACGCCTACCAACACATCGACGATCACCCCCACGAACACCCCGACGAGTACGCCGACCAATACGCTGCAAAACACCGCCACCAATACACCCACGAACACCCCAACGGCGACACCGACCAACACCCCGACGAATACGCCGACGGTTACCACCACCAATACGCCGACAAGGACTCCGACGGCCACGCCCACTTTGACGCAGACGAATACTCCCACGAATACGCCGACTAATACGCTGCAAAACACGGCCACCAATACTTCCACGAACACCCCGACGGCGACACCGACCAACACCCCAACGAACACAATGACGGCCACCCCCACCAATACGGCCACCGCCACGCCTACCAACACGCCTACGATCACCCCCACCAATACTCCGACCTCCACCCCGACGAACACGCTGCAAAACACGGCCACCAATACGCCCACCAATACACCGACCGCGACGCCCACCAACACGCCGACAAAAACCCTGACCGCCACCCCCACGAATACCGCGACCAATACGCCCACCGCCACCTCAACGAATACGCTTCAGAACACTGCCACCAATACCGCCACCAACACACCCACGGCCACGGCTACCAATACGCCGACGAATACCCAGACGAACACGCCCACGAATACTTCATCGAACACGCCGACCGCCACCTCCACCAATACGCTCCTGAACACCCCGACCAATACAGCCACGAACACCCCGACGGCCACCACCACCAATACGGCCACGAACACGGCGACCGCCACGCCCACGGCCAGCCCCACCGCTACGGCGACCGCCACACCGACCAATACCCTCCAGAACACGGCGACCGATACGGCCACCAGCACCCCCACGAAAACGGCTACCGAAACCCCGACGAATACGCTGACGGCCACCCCAACCAACACGGCCACCAACACCGCCACCGCCACCCAAACCAAAACCGCCACCCTGACCGCGACGAGCACCCCGACTAATACACTCCAAAACACCCCGACCAATACGGCTACCAACACCGCCACGAACACGACGACGAATACCGCCACCAACACGCTCACCGGCACTCCCACGAACACGGCGACGAACACGGACACCGCCACGCCAACTAATACGGCAACCAGCACGCCCACTGCGACTTTGACCGGCACGCCCACTAACACCGCTACCAGCACGCCTACTCCCACGCAGACCAGTACGCCCACGGACACCAGGACCAGCACGCTGACCGCCACCCCCACCAACACGGCCACCGCCACGCCCACGTTTACGGCGACTGGCACTCCCACCAACACTGTCACCCCCACAGCCACCTTCACCCCGACCAACAGCCGCACCAATACCGCGACGAATACGGCTACTTTCACCCCGACGAACACCGCCACGGCCACGCCCACTTCCACCGCCACTTCCACCCCGACCCCAACCCCGGCGGTCCAGGTGACCCTCAACAAGCAGGTTTCCCCCGCCACGGCCCAGGCTGGAGGAATCTTGAACTACACCATCAACCTGGATGTCCTGGGCAACGTGGCTTCCAACGTAGTGGTCACCGACACCCTGCCCGACAACGTCTCCTTCGTGAGCTTTGGGTCCAGCCCGGCGGGGACCATCTCTAACTTCGCCCCGGCCCAGTCGCTGTTGACCTGGACCCTGCCGGTATCCCTTTCGCCCGGGCCCTATCAATTGACCTACCAGACCCAGGTGAACAACTTCGTCGCGGCTACAACCGTCACCAATAACGCCCAATTGACCTACACGGGATTGGCGGCTCCCGTCTCCACCAGCGTGAACGTGGTTGTGACGGCCCAATTCGCGGTGGTGATCAACGTTTACAACGAAGCGGGCGAGCTGGTGAAACAACTCCAGCAACAGCAGTACTCCCAGCCCCTCAACAACATCAGCCTTCAGGCGGGGGCCAGCATTACCAGCCTGGCGGGGGCCAACAACGCGGTTTCCATTTACGACGCGGGCCATTACATCACCGACTGGAACGGGACCAGCTCCAACGGCAACCTGGTTTCCAA
Source organism: uncultured Pseudomonadota bacterium (assembly GCA_963770835.1). Taxonomy (GTDB): domain Bacteria; phylum Oederibacteriota; class Muellerivitia; order Muellerivitales; family Muellerivitaceae; genus JAJPJW01. Next base: position 434,536 of record CAVYRH010000019.1, on the reverse strand, counting down.
CGGCGTTTATTACATCAAGGTGCAAAACACGGACAGTCTGGGCGTGGTGACCACTGAAACGCAAACGGTGACGGTCAGCCGCCAGCTGGAAACGGTGACGGTGAAGATTTACAACGAGGCGGGCGAGGTGGTCCACACTATCTCAAGCGTCATCTCCGATGCCCAGGCCAGCCAGCTGAACCTCACCCAACTGTCCTCATCGGTCATCCAGCCGGGATCCTCGGGGGCCAACGGCCAGCTGGACATTGTTTTGAGCAATGGAGTGACCCTGACCTGGGATGGCCGCGGTGATAACGGCCAGATGGTCACCAACGGCGAGTATTACCTGGAGATCAACGCTAATAATGGCATGGGCGCGAATACGGTCATCACCCGCACGGTGATCGTGGAGAACGGCCATGCCAACGCCAACAACGTGATCGTGGCCTACCCCAACCTCGTGCTGGATGGGGCCGGGCCGGTCACCTTCTCTATCAACGCCGCCACCCCACAGACCTTGTCGGTGAAGATTTACGACGTGGCCGGGGAATTGATCGCGTCGCCCTTGGGCTCATCCGGCGGCTACGCCGTTTGGGACCCCCGAAACAGGGCCAGCGGCCTTTATATCGCCGTGGCCGAGGCCGTGGAAACCTCCTCGGGCAACCTCACCACGCGGCAGACCCTGAAGATCCTGGTCAGGCACTGACGGTTAAAGCCGTCCCCCCGGTTGGAGTTCCTAACACACCCAGGGCCTTTCCCTTAATTCCCATCTTGGTTTTCGGAACCTCTTGGCCCATGATAAACGCGTCTGGAGCCGGCCTTTTCCCGGGATTTCTCATATTAGGAGACGCGCCATGGATGTCACCGAAGCTTTAAGGACCCGTTATACCTGCAGGGACTACAAACCCACCCCCGTGCTGAAGGGAGTGATCCTGGAAATCCTGGACGCGGCCAACCGCGCCCCCTCCTGGGCCGACACCCAGCCCTGGGAAGTCTTCGTGGCGGGCGGCGATGCCCTGGAGCGGCTGCGCAAAAGCTACCTTGAGGGTTTCACCAAGGGCGATCCTCCCCGCCCGGACATGCCCGCTCCCACCCAATGGCCTGCCCACTTGAAGGAACGCATGGACGAGCTCCTGGACCTCCATAAGAAGGAAGCCCAGGCCATGTCGGGCAACGCTTTGGACCCCCAGGCCTTCCTGGCCCGGCAGATGAGGTTTTTCAACGCGCCGGTAGTGGTTTATATCTGCATGGAGAAGAGCCTCACCCCCTGGTCCATCTTCGACCTGGGGCTTTTCACCCAGAGCCTGCTTTTGGCGGCCAAGGAGAAGGGGCTGGACACAGCACCCGCCTACCGGCTGGTTTGTTACCCCGACCTCATCCGCAAGGAATTGGGAATCCCCCCGGAACTGACGCTCGTCTTCGGGGTCGCCCTGGGCTACGGCGTTGAAAAGTCCCCGACCCACGGATTCGACAGCCCCCGGCGGCACATCCGGGACTTGGCGCGGTTTAAGGGGTTTTGAAGGCTACACCCCATCGAACCACAGAGTTCACGGAGTACACAGAGTAAGGCAAAAATGATTGGGCCTTTTTTTATTTCCGTGCTTTAACTCTGTGACCTCTGTGCGTCGCCGAAGGCGACCTGTGGTAAAAATCTTTTTTGGGGGACTGATGCGGAACCATTTTGGGTTTTTTTGTTTCCTGGCTTTCTTTCTCTTCACCCCCTGGGCCGCCTACGCCCAGTCGAGCGCCCATCCCCCGAAAGGCCTGGTGGACACGGGCTGCGGGGCTTGGAACCTCTCGCCCACCCCTATGCCGGTCGTTTCCATGGACAACATCACGGTTTACGCCTTCAGCCAGACGGGCAACAACGACAGCGACCCCCAGGTTTTGGAGCTTAATCCCGACATCGTCATCCGGGCTTGGGCGAAATGGGACCGCTACGGTGTTAATCCTTCTGATTACAAATTCAGCTACGTCACGGACTGCCAGGCCTCCCATGTCCGCTTTATCGGCGGCACCACCGCTACCATTCTTTTTGAGGACGAGTTTCCCGCCGACGAGTTCGACCGGCTGGCCTGCCGCGACGCGGAAGGCAAAATCGTAAGCCATGACAACATCGTGCATGGCGCCCACCGGGGGAGCATCGCCGCCCCGGAGTACCGGGATTACCTGGTGCATATCGGGGAAGTCCAAATCGACGGCGGCGTGGACGGCCTTTTCTTCGACGAGGTGGACCAGGATTACCAGGGTGAGAAGTACGATAACAACGAGGGATTCGACGACTACCACCTGGCGGATTTCAATTCTTACCTCCTAGCCAAGTACCCCGAGGGAACGGATTTCGGCAAGCTTTTCCAGATGCCCCCCGGCAATATCCTAAGGCGGGACCTGCCGCCCGGGGATCTTCGGAACAACTTCAATTACCTGAAGTACCTGGATTTCCACGGCTGGGCCGCCAACCCCTTTGCTTCCGACAATCCCCTGGCCGCCGAGTGGGGAAAGACCTACGACGACCACCCCGAACCCGGCGCCAAGAACTTTGTGAGCGCGGCCGAGCCCTACCGCTATTTCGGGCCCATCGTCCAGGCGCTGAAGGACTACGCCAAAAAGAAATACGACCGGAACCTGCTCATCACCGGTAACGGCATCCTGCCCAACGTGGATTTTGAGAGCATCGGCCTTTGGGACTACAACCACGACGGGGACAACGGAAGCATGGCCGACTACGTGCCGGTGGTGGATGGCCACTTGAACGGCACAAAGTCGCTCCAAAGCGTTTTCCGCCGGTTTTATAAACAGTCGGCGGTCCTGGCGCCCGGCGCGCCGGTGGTGCTTTTCATTGACTGGCCCACGCCCACCCTCAACCGCTACATAGCCTTGCCCCAATCCGAAAGGGAGGACTATTGGCGAATGTACGCCGCCGAGGCCTATGCCAACGGGCTTTTTTACGCCTTCCACCTAAAGACGGCCACGGGCGAACTCACCGCCGACCAGCAAAACATGATGCCCTTCTTTAAGACCTACACGGCCTTTTACCGTTCCCACTCCGCCCTGTACCACCATGTGGAGCCGTCGGACAGGGCGGTCTCCTGCTCCCTCCCCAGCGCCATGGTATCGGTCATGGAAAGGAAGGACCGGGTTTTGATCCACCTGGTGAATCATGAATATGCTCAAGGCTTCAAGGAACAACATAACGTGACGGTCATAGTGCCCATGGATTACCGGCCCCAAAAGGTGACGGTGGCGTCGCCTGATTCATCGGGAGATGAGAAATTGAATTTTGGGTATTCAGATGGAAAGTTGACTGTGACCTTGCCGAAGTTAGTGGCTTATTCGGTAGTTGTTCTTAATTGAATTAACGTCCCGTTTCTAATTCCCGGATGCCAACCCGTGACCCCATTGTGTTTTTAGCCGATTCGGTTCCCTGTCACGCAGGAGGTCGCGGGTTCGAATCCTGTTTCATCCGCCGTGTTTTTCAACGGTTTTCCGGTTTTGATATCTGCTCCGACCCCTTTCAACCTAGGGAACGACAAAATGAGGCTCGTGTGGGTATAATGGTTTTTCAAAGGGGCAACCAAATGCAGGGAACTGATTCTAAATTGACTGAAATTGTGAACCGTTTGGCGGAGGCTTATCACCCCGAGCGGATTTATCTTTTTGGCTCTACCGCGAGGGGCGACCAAGGCCCTGACAGCGATTTTGATTTGATGGTCGTTGTTCCCGATAACGCACCGTCCCCCCTGCGCCGTAGCCGCCTGGCTTATGAGAGGCTTTGGGGCACTGGAACTGCGGCGGATGTTTTGGTTTGGACCCATACCGCCTTTGAAAGCCGAAAAGCCGTGATAGCTTCCTTGCCCGCTACAATTCTCAGGGAAGGCCGTCTGCTTTATGGGGCCGCTTGAGGCAGATCGCGCCGCTGAAACCAGGGCTTGGCTTCATAAGGCCTCCCAGGACTTGAGGGGTGCAGAAATAGACCGCCAAGCCGATCCTCCCTTTTTGGAAGACGTTTTGTTTCACTCCCAACAATCAGCAGAAAAATCCTTAAAGGCGTTTTTGTGCTGGCATGACCAACCTTTCCGCAAAACCCATAACTTAATCGAACTCGGAGAACCTTGCGCGAAAGTTGATGGCACTTTGGAACCCATCCTCCGAAAAGCCGCCGTCTTAACTGAATATGCGTGGAAATTTCGTTATCCAGGTGACGTTGAAATTATTGAAACGAAAGAAGCGGATGAGGCAATGGGTCTGGCCCGTCAGGTATTTGATGCGGTAAAGATGCGTCTCCCAACAGAAAGCCATCCAACAGACCACTAACGAAACCAAGAATCCACGCTGGAGATGAAATGAAGGGAACACCAACAAAAATCCAAAACACTACAACTTAAAAAGGCTTAATTGATCAGGAAGAACTGTCCCACTGGTCAAAACGGTGAACGGTCACAATAAAGTCGAAATATTACGATTATTGAAAAAGGATCGGATTATGAGAAAAATTATTTTATGGGGGATTTTAGGGGCGGTTGGTGGCATTTGTTTGGGGGAATTCTATCCAAGTTTATTATCAAATGGGTTTTTGGAGAATCTTGGGGCCAATATTTCTCAGCCTTTTAGTCCCTATAGAAATCAACTGGCAGTTCAATTCGGTTTTTGGTGTACCTTATTGGGATTGGCAGTTAGGTTAATTTTAAACTCCGTTCAATCGTATAAATTTGAAAAGCCAAGTCAAACGCGTAAACCTCAACAGCCAAAATGGTGGGTATGGTTACTTATAGGCTTCTTAATATTTATAAAACTTGCCAGAAAACCCCAGGCTTTTAAGCCTGGGGATGAATGGCTGCCCGGAGGCCCGACAGGTTTTTTGTCGGGCCGCAGGCCATAAAATATGGCATGCTTTGGTCATGTCAAAATACTGGGTAGGGGCACACACCAAGCACCGTCTGCAATTTCATCTCGTTTGGATACCGAAGTACCGGAAGCGAGTCTTGGATAGCAAAATAGCCGTCCGCCTGCAGGAGCTGTTTAAAGAGGCGGCCCAAGTAAACCGATGGGAAATCCACGAGTTAAATATTCAACGAGATCACGTGCATATGCTGATCCAGGTTGAGCCAAGGGTGAGTGTAGCCAAAGTAGTACAGATTCTAAAAGGTGGGACAAGTATCAAGATAAGGGAAGAATTTCCAGCTTTGCAGGAGTTCCTTTGGGGCGATAGTTTTTGGGCGGACGGGTATTTTGCGGAAAGTATAGGTACGGTGCAGGAAGAAATGATTCGCAAGTATATCCGGGAGCAACAGCATGACCAAAGTATGCTGAAAGGCTGAAACCCCGGGCTTTAGCCCGGGGAGTAGCTTCATTTCTTTATTAGTTTTTTTTAATATTTTTGGGATCACAACACAAAATAAATCTGCCGAAAACGTGGGCCAAGATAAACCAATAACCATTACGGCCCAAATGCTGGCAAAAGAATATGATTTGAATGGAGTTGCGGCAGACGATAAATACAAAGGAAAATTACTCGCCATAACAGGAAAAGTTTCTAAAGTCGAAAATATTTTAGGAGCCCCTACAGTGGAATTCGAGATTAATAGTCTGAATTACAAAAGTGTCAATGGAGTTCAAGCTGATGTTAGTAATTCGACGAGCGAAGAAGATCTGAAGGAAATAAGAAATTTGAAGCCGGGTAGCAAAGTAACAATAGATGCTATATGTGATGGTTTATCTTTAATAAACGTAAATCTTCATACGGAATAGAATGTAATTAAGGCTCAACGAACACTTTAAAATCACTAAAAAAGTTCTTTCCCTTTTTTTAAATCTTCATCTAAAAATAGATCGGTTTTTTCTTTTTGCATTTGTTTTTTTACGCTTTCGAAATTTTGGTAGTTTTTAAATCCCCTTTTATCAAATTCATCAAGAGAAAGCATTTCATTCAAATCATCGAAAATTGTTTCTTTCAAATAGTTGTTTCCTCTTTCGTATGCGTAAATAAAGGCTTCAATCGTGTTTTTATTTTCCTTTTTTAATCTCATATATTCGTTGCAAGCAACTCCATAAACGGTGTTAAAAACCAAAATCAAAATTCGCTCATAAATAAAATTTCTTTCAAAAGCTTTGCTTACCCCAAGTCCATTGCAAAACATAATTCCAAATCTTGAAAATTCTGTTATGTCGCAATCGAACTTTCCTTCCTTTGATTCCTTTTTTAGTTCTTCTAATCGTTTGGAAGAAAAGAATTCAGCGCTTTTGATGTAAGGGATAATGCAATATTTCCAGTTGAGCATTTTAATGTTTAAGGAAAAATAACTAACTACTATTCCGGTGGTGATTAAAATGATGCCGATAGAAATTCCAAGCCAAGCGTAACAATTACAGGCATGGGGATTCATATGGCCCAATCCGGCGTATATAAAAGATGCGCCGGTAAGAATAAGGCCAACGCCAGTAAGAATGTTAAAATAGTAGCGCATTGGGGAGAACCTCCGAATTTTCAGTCCCTATTTTACTCTTTGTGACCCTGAATTTATTGTTCCGTTAAGAATTTTACCACCCATGCCAAAGAACAGCAGGACCTTACGCCGTGTCATATATATCAAACTTCCTCCCATTGAGTTTGAGGCAGATGGTTTTTGAGACCCGTTGAGTTTTGGGCAGTGGGTCAGTTTTCTCAACCCACCTCATGAAAAGCAGTGGGACATCTGGTGTCATATACGTGTCAAACTCGACCGTCAAAATCGAGTTTTGACCGTCGTAAAGTGTCCTTGACCGTCGCGTACAAAAAAAGGCCCTTGCCCTCGCCGGTCGTAAAACCATTGAGAACAAAGGCCTTTGAAATTATGCTGGGGACTGAATTTTTTTACTAACTCAACCGTCGGTGTTGGCGAAAAGCTTGCAACTCTCTGTCACGCAGGAGGTCGCGGGTTCGAGCCCCGTCAACCCCGCCATTTTAAATTTCATGTCCCTGACACAATTTTAAAAGCCTTTGCCTATATGGGTTTTATAAACCCGTGGGCAGAGGCTTTTTTTTTGAAGTGGCGGTCAAGCACGGTCAGGGATGGTCAAGTACGGTAAAACATGGTCGGCAATGACACGAATATGACAGCGTGCCAGGAATAAGGGTGTAGCAGCCAGCAGGTGAGGCTTGATATGAGCCAAATCCTGACGGGGTAACCGCCCGAGGGCCCCGAAGTCAGCCTCCGTGGCAAGGTCGAGAGGCCTTGTCCGAAACGAGGTCATAAACCTTTGATGAGAAAGGGAACGATCCCGCAGTCCGTAACATGAAGTGAATCCTGCCGCGTCGTGAAGTGTCCGCCGAAAGGCTACAGAGGAGGCCGAGCCGCGTGTCTTACGGCGAAGGCAACAATCCCATCCGGTAAAACGGGAATGGATGGGGCAAATCCTCCGGCGTATGAGGGAACGGAATGTGGGAAAGGCTGATATATCAACCTGGGAGATCCTACCTGCTAAAAGAGCGCTTCCTATAAGGTGGCACTGAAGGGGAAACGTGGCAGGAGGAAGTCGGAGGGGGCAGTAATACCGATGAAGGGAAGACAACAAAACTTCCCAGAGGGAAGGGCCCCTGCTTCAACCAAGCGACCAAAAGAAGAGGAGCATGGGGAATGCCTGAAAAGGCTAATAACTCAGAAGACAAAGTGCGCCACTTCCAGAGGGAGCTATATCGAGCGGCCAAGAGAAGCCCGAACCGGCGTTTCCATGCGTTGTACGACAAGCTCATCCAAGGGGATGTACTCATCGAGGCGTGGAAACAGGTCAAGGCGAATCGAGGGCGTGGAGGGGTGGATGGAGAAAGTTTGGAGAAGATAGAGAAAGAAGGGGTAAGACTCTTTCTCAAGCAAATCCAGGAAGAACTCAAGGCGGGGACATATCGGCCAAAACCAGTCAAACGGGTGGAAATCCCGAAACCGGACGGCGGGAAGCGACCATTAGGTATACCGGTCATACGGGACCGAGTGGTGCAGGCGGCCTGCCGGAAGATGGTCGAACCTATCTTTGAGGCTGACTTCCTGGAAGGTTCTTACGGCTTTCGGCCCAAGCGCGGAGCCCATCAAGCCCACGGTGAAATTCTGAAATGGGTGAACCGAGGGTATCGGTTTGTGGTGGATGGAGATATTCGAAAGTATTTCGACTCCATTGATCACGCCAAATTAATGGTGCTGGTGCGACAAAGGATCAGTGACAAGAAAGTTTTGAAGCTGATCGAGGGATGGCTGAAAGCGGAAGTGCTAACAGAGGGGAAGCTTTTGCTGACCCAAGAAGGCACACCTCAGGGAGGGGTAATCTCTCCTCTTCTCTCCAATATATTCCTTCACCTGCTGGACAAGATTTGGGACAAGAGGCACAAGAAATTAGGGAAACTGATTCGTTATGCGGACGACTTCGTGGTGGTATGTCCAACCCATCAAAAGGCGGAAGAAAGCCTGAAGGTGCTCAAGGGTCTACTTGAGCGGATGGGATTGGAACTACACCCGGAAAAGACGAAGCTGGTAGAGATGGGCCTAGGGAAGGACGGTTTTGACTTTCTCGGCTTTCATTATCAGATGTGCCAACCAAGGAAGAAGGGGTGGAAGGCATACGTTCGAAGCTGGCCGAGCCGAAAAGCCATGAAGAAGATTACCGAGAAGATCAAGGCGGTGACTTCTGAAGGGTGGAGGCTCTCGCTCTCATTGGAGGAATTGGTGAAAACCCTGAACCCGATATTGAGGGGATGGGCCCAATACTTCAAAGTGGGCACAAGCTGGAAACAGTTTTCCAATATTGATTCTTATACGGTCACAAGACTGGTTTTGTTCCGAAAGCATAAGCATGGCTTACGGGCACGAAATTGGTCTATGAACGGAGATGAATTCAAACGTCTTGGCCTTTATTTCCTGTCCCACCAAGCCCAAAGAGCTTGAATGCCGCCGAAATAAAGGTTGTCGGAAAGCCGTATGATCGAAAAGGTCACGTACGGTTTGATGAGGGGGCGCTGGAAACAGGACTACGGAGAACCCTAAACGGGCACGAAACTGGAAACGGTGGATACAGACAAGGGTCTTCCTGTGGGTTACTGCGCCAGTGCTCTACTCTACAGCCACGAGCGCCTGTGATTTGTCATTCGCGTCATGGGATTTCTTTCCTTGGAACTTGTCAAAGCCTTCCGAAGGTCATTAGAATCCGATTATCGACATGGACTTAATTGTTCCAAGGAAAGGCCAAGCAAATGAAAAATAAGGGATGCAGGAAACTAATGGCTAAGTACCTGACCGTTGGGTTGGATTCGGGTAAGGCCGAACTTTTCCAGGAGGCATTTGGGGATATGGTCGAAAGCCAGGGCCTAAAGACTATCGCAAAAAAGGCAAAGATGCCTGTTCGTTTACTCAAGAAGACCCTGGCTGATCGGGCGGCTTTCCAGCGGTGGGTTGATATCGCTAAAATCGTGAAGGCTTTGGGCGGTAATCGGATGGAGTTTAAACCGAACGAATAACACCATTACACGGATTGATTTTGTGCCCCTAAAGAACTATGGTGAATATCTGGTCGATTTATGGTAGAAATATGGACCTTGTTTTTCGGGAGGATATCATGAAACGTTCTACTTTGTTTGATAATGTGCATGAAAAGGATTACTTGGATTTCTTTGAGGGGTCTAAGCTTAATTTCCAAAAAGTCATAAAATTTGCCGATTTGGAAAGCAAAGATGTTGCGCGTGCCGCTGACGTACCACTAGCCTCTGTCAGGTACGATGAGAAGATCCCAAAAGAATTGCGCCAGAGGATTATTGAATGGGCGAATCTTTTTAACCTTGTGGCAGGTTACTTTCGTGGGGATGCCAATAAAACCGCAATATGGTTTAAAGTTCCAAATCCACTTCTTGGCGAAATATCGCCCCGTGACATGATCCGCATCGGACGTTATAAGAAACTTATTTCTTTCGTGATGAATTCGCTGTCCGAAAACCGCCGGGCGGGTTAACCATGCCAAAGTCCAGGCGGAGTAGGGACTGGCATCCCCGCCGCCGTATAAACGTTCCTAAACTTATCGCTCGTATTCATCTAGACACTTTTACGCTAAAAGATGTTTTGGACGGGAAAAGAGGTCAGGAAGAGTTTATACGGCTCTATTGGGACTGGTTTAATCAGATGGCCTACCAACGGTCCCACATTCTCGGTCAATTAAAGACTGCCCTGGTAGAAGCCGCCGTAGGCCCAGAGGAATTCTCCAATTATTACCGTTCGGTCAAATATAAATGGTCCCACGATCCGTTATCGGTTCGGGGTAGCGTTTTGGATGATGCTGGGGGCCGGTTTAATTTTGGCGAAATTTCTCGTACCCAATACCCTCCTTTCCCGTGTCTTTATTTAGGGTCGGATAAAATCACCGCTTTGAAAGAATTGTTTCAAGTCCCACCCGAAGGAAGGGGAGGATTATCCTCCGATGAATTAGCGTTGTCAGCCCAACCGTCTGAAACTTCTCTAGCGGTTTACGGTTCCCTCGGAACAATCATCGATCTCAATCAACCAGAAAGATTGAAGGGTTTTGTTAATCTGATAAAGGACTTCAAAATCACCGATTCGGTAGTAAAAGCTGGTCGAAAATTAGGGGTGGAAGTTAACGCGGTTCAAACCGTCCAGGGGTTAATGAGCGCCCTCTTATACCCAAATTGGAGAGCCTATCCGATGCATGTTGATGTCCCCGCGTCTTGCCAAATTTTTGGACAATTGGTTTCGGAAGCCGGTATTGAAGGCATCAAGTATCCATCGAAATATGGGGGCAAGGATTGTTTGGCCGTATTTCCTCAGAACTTCGCCGGGACGGATTCTTTCGTTCAACTGAAAGATCAAGCTCCCCCTGGAGTAACTCGGATCAGGCTTGATTCGAGAAGTTGTGACGAACTCTAAGGAAAAGGCTGTGAAGTAATGGCTCGACTAATAACCGAAGGCGACGACTTTGAGAAATTCTATTGGAACAAATTTATCAAAACATTGTTTCCAAATTATGAGCGGTTCTGGGCCAAGTTTATTGTTCCTATGACAAATAGGCCTTCAAATATCCACTTAAAATCCGAACAGGAATTATTAAAAGATGGCAAGGGTGACCGCGAAGTCCAATATGCTCAATTGCATTACACGGTACTTCGGCACTTGGCTTATGTTTACGATCTTTTAGCTGATAAAAGCAAGTTCAACTTCGATAATTTATTGGAAGGGTTTTTGCGGTTGTTCAGCGCACAAGATGTTGCGTTTGAACTCATCCAGAGGATATCCGAGCCCACCAAATACGAACCCTGGAAAGGCAGAAGCATTGGAGGAGAATTAATAAATGCGTGGGAAAAAGGGAGGATATACCCGGATCATATTAAGAGCATGCGTTGGTACAGAAATTTTTTAGCCCACAGTCATCTAATGCCAACCATGATTATTGATAGCGTCTTGTACGTCCCGATGATTGGAAAAGAGACGGATTATTACGATTGGAGAAAAATTGATTCCCAAGAAAAAGCCGAAAAGGTTAGAAAGGATTTTATTAAGGCTCATGAATTGCTGAATAACGCTTGGGTGGATACGGTTAAGTTTTTAAATGATTGTTGGCAAAATTATTTGCAGGATCATTTAAGTAATCCCTTTGAAAACGATCCAGAAAACGTCGAAGCTCCAAGTGAGGTTCTCGTCGCCTCTGGGCAAAATTATCTAATGAACGTTGGCACAAGTGGAGTAGTGATAGGCCATCAAAATATTGCGGTTTCGGGGTGGTACGTAGGCAATACGCCACCAGCACCTATGGCTCACGATACCAACGCATCAACCTTCATTTCACCTTGAGATTTAATCTAAAGGAAAAAATTTAAAAAGATATGATTCCAGTAATGTTAATTGTTAAAAACGGAATAAAAAAATGAAATATACCTTTTTACTACTAATGTTTTTTTACGTCTTTCCAACGCACAAGATATTTTCAGATACAACCACGCCCACTCCGGTCGATCCCTATCAGCAGGCTATCGAAACAGGGAATAAATATTTTCAATCGAAAAATTATGAAGAAGCGATTAAGCAATACCAAAAGGCTATTACTATTGATTCGGGCAGGCAGGAAGCTTTTTTGGGTTGGGCCAAATGCGCAATAGAGCAAAATGATTTTGATGTGGCGGGTACGCAAATTGATAAGGCCCGTAGCATCAGTGATAACTTTGAAGCTAAGAATCTTTTAATAGAATATTTCCGAAGAAAAAAAGATTTTGGTAATGCTGAAAATGAAGGAAAGGGGTTAATTAAGGACGATCCTAAAAGTAGTAAGAACTACGCTAGCCTTGGAAAAACTTATGAGCTTGAAGGCAAGTATGACGAGGCATTGAAATACTATAATTTTGCTAAGAATTTTTCAAACCCTGATCCCAACCTACCAAACATAATTAGTGGTTTGAAAAAGAAGATTCAAAAAACCCCAGAACCAGAGAAAAAAGTAATTCCAACCCCAACCAATACCGAAGTCATTGAACAAACAGATAATACAGTCCAACCCATCGAGACCCCTGTCATATCAATAATTACACCTACCGTTGTTCCATTTCTTGGAGCTTCGGCTGGAAAAACGCCTGGTTCATTTACACCAACCGAAACCCCTACTATTCCCCCTGCTTCGGTGACACCGCTCGAAGCACTTCGAAATAAACCTTTAACCGTTTATTTCACTTTAATTGTTTTAGTGGTGTTTCTTCTTTTCAATGCTTGGAAACTTTTTCTTAAAAAACGGAAGGTTATCCAAAAAATAGGTTTAGAGGGGACTTCTGACCAACCATTGGGGCTAGACGATCCGGAAAGCCAATATCTTTCCACCTATTCCAAAAATCTTGCGGCTTTTATTTTAAATAAAGACACTAAACCACCGCTGACTTTTTCTGTAACAGGGAAATGGGGAAGTGGAAAAAGTTCTTTTATGAACTTGGTTAAAAAGGAATTAGATAATAAAGGTTTTCGAACGGTTTGGTTTAACGCCTGGCACCATCAAAAAGAAGAGCACATTTTAGCTTCTTTGTTCGAAGCTATTCGAGCTGAGGCGCTTCCCTCCTTTTTTTCGTTAGATGGAATTATTTTCAGAACGAAGTTGTTTTTGAACCGAACTTGGAGAGTGATTGTTGGATTTTTTGTTACCGTCATTCCTTTTGCACTTAGTTACTTTTTTTTAAATGGTTGGCCTAATTGGAAACAGTACGAGCTTAACAGCATCTTTTGGTACCTGTTTTCTTTTTCTTTTATCATCTTTTCTTATTGTCTTCATAACTCCTTAGTCTTTGGGTTATTCCTCTCTAAACTTTCGTCGCCGTTTCAAAAGCTGGTTAAGTTAAAGTCGTTCGAGGACCAAGCTGGTCTTCGATACCGGTTTCAAAAAGCGTTTAAAGAAATTACAAAAGCTTTGGGGAATAATCGACTGGCAATTTTTATCGACGATTTAGATCGCTCCGATCCAGAACGTGTTGTAGAAGTGCTGGGAACTATTAATTTTCTGACACATTCGGGCGAGTGTTACTTCGTTTTAGGATTGGAAATGGACGAGGTACTAAAATTTATTCAGAATTATCATTCGAAAAATAATCAAATTGAAAGTAATTATTCTGTTCGATATTTGGAAAAAATAATTAATCTTGAAATTAGAGTACCGCTTTTTGATCCGAAACAATTGGATAAGGACTTGGAAAGGGATACTATCAAAAAGTTTAAACTAGAAAAAAGAAAACAATTTTTATTATCTTTTCCAAAAAATATTATTCAATATTCAGTATTTCCGCTCTTAATATTTTCTCTAAGTCTTCTGTGGAATTCTTATGGTCCGAAAGCCGTCGATTTGATAACACAAACGCTGCATACACCAACTGCGGCGGTTAGCTCGAACGCGAACCTTAAATTGAAGTCTGGCGACTCGATTCCTGAACCAAAAAAACCACAAATTAAAAGTTCGGCGCAACATGAGGTTCCGTCTCATCTTCCGGCTCGGAGCACCCCGCTGCCGGGAATAAATAAAATCCCCGTGCGACAAATTGATTTAACTTCAACCTCTGATTTGATTTCAAAACCGGTTGAGGTTCTTGATGTTTTAAAACAAAAAGTTCCAATTGGGGTTTTGCTAATTGAAGGACTACTTGTATTCATAATTCTTTTAATGGTTTCATTTCGCAAAAAGAGTGAAGATTATGAGGAAGATTCAGAAGCGGTGGAAGCGGCCATTAAAGTTTGGCGAGAAGTGGCTTTGCTTGGAAAACAAACTCCTAGGTTTTTGAAGCGATTTAAAAATAAGGTGCGCTTTTTAGCCATTTGTACAAGGGAATTAAATGTTAACCCGGTAAGTTTAATTATTTTGACTGCAATAGAAGAATTTTCTTCGCCATTGGTGAAAAATCAAAAATTTCTTAGCGGTATCGTTCGTTATGCTGAAAACTGTAGACGGTCCAAAAAAGCTGTGTTTGCTTTTAAAGGCAAGTTGCGAAGAGATGAGATTGTCTTATTGAAAAAGGCCATTCAAGAATTCACGAGACTAAAACCGAATATGGAATTTCCTGCATTAGAAAAAGATATTCTTAAAATAGAAAAATATCTTTTCCAGGTTGGTGGAGGTTTGATTGGCAAAAATGATGATGAATAAATCACATTAGGCCTCTGCCCACTTACTTCAAAACAGGATAATCTTCCTATCCCTTTGAAATTTTGTTTGTTTTCTCATTTCCCGAAGGATATTAGCAACCGGTTGCTTGTCTCAGGACACCTAAACTGTGTCCAGGGGACAAACTCGGCGATCTTCGATGGTGCTCCGCACACACCTTTTCGCTGTGACTATCACCTCAAAACCACTCCGCATGAGCGCCTACTTTTTTGGCAGTAGGTCGTATTGTTTGATTATTTTCTTTTCCCATTCCATCCAGATTAAAGTTTGAGAAAGAATTTTTGCTGGAAAGGGTGGATGACCATGAGCCGTTATCTTGAGATGACGGAAAATGAAGTTGAACACCTAACCTGGATTCACTCCAACAAGTTCACCATGCCTGAGCTTTTCCGCAAAAAGTTTTATCCCCAAGGCACTTACCGAAACACCTGTTATGTCCTGAGCAAGTACACCAAGAAGGGGTTCCTTCTCTTTGAGAAGGCCAATATGTTCGCGCATAACTACTATTTCCTAACAATCGAGGCCATCCGAACCCTGGATGAGGCGGGCCGGATGATGGTTATGAACCGGAAAACGCCCATCCGAATCAACCCCTATGAGAGACAACATGACCTAATGGTCCAAGAGCTAAGGATCGTTATTGAGGCCAGCCCGGAACTGGAAGACATCTTTTGGGTAAGCGATTTCGAGATGCGCTCGGGAATAACTCCCGAACTCAAGGCCGAGTTCTTGGCCGGGAAGCTGGAAGCTGACTGGAGGAAATGGGCTTGGCGGCGGATCAAATCAGTACTCAGGAGAACCCCGGACGGTTATTTCGAGGCAGATTTGGAGGGGGAAAGAACCCCGTTCGTCTTGGAATTTGAGCGCACCGCCTACAACCAGAAGATGGTCGAAAACATGGTTTGGTACCTGTCGGACTCCTTTCCCCATGCCCTACGGATGATCATTTCGGAAACCGAAAAGCACGCCGTCCGAATGGTTAGTAATTTGCAGTTTCGGCTCAAGGAGGATAAGCGGCCCCAGTTTTGTCCTTCACTCCGACGAACACCCCCACCATGACCGCGACTTATACCCCCACCTCGACCCCCCAAAGTACTAATACAGCCACAGCCACCAAGACGCCGACCAATACCTCTACGGCCACGGCCACCAAGACCACGACCAATACTCCAACCCTCACCCCTACCGGGACGCCTTCCTCCACATTTACAACTACCGCCACCCTCACGCCTTCTTTCACGCCCACCAATAGCGCCACCATTACGCCCACCTTCACTATCACCGATACCCCTACCGTTACCGCAACTTCTACACCCACGGCCACCATCACGAACACGCCTACCCTCACGGCCACGGCCACGGCTACCAACACTTGCCTCACCTACCAGGCTTCGCTCGTTTTCGAGAATACCGGTTCTTATAGTTCCAACGGCGTGGCGGTCTCGGGCGTGACGCTGACCTACACGGCTTATTCCAGCTACGCACTGGACCCCTTTATTCTTCTCCAAGCGGAGTTCAACAACCAAAGCACCACCATTACCAGCGCTACTTATAACGGAACGACCCTCAGCCGCATCCGCACCGATACCAGCGCCCTAACCGACACCACCCTCACCTCTTGGTATATCCTCAACCCCGCGATGGGCACCAATAACCTCATCGTTAAATTCAGTAGTCCGGCTGCGGTGCACCTGGGTTTCATCAGCTATGCCGGGGTTTACGGGGTACACCCTATCGGTTCCCAGGCCTTCGTTTCCAACGGCGCTTCCGCCGCCCAGACCATTTCTGTCACCACCAACGCCGACCACAGCGTCATCGCAGACCTTTGCGACCTCGGCTCCTCCACCGCTTCCATCACGCCGGGATCGGCGCAGACCCAAAGGTGGGTGGATGCGGACACCGGCACCACCGAAGGGGACGACCAGCTCACCAACCTGTCAGGCACCTATACCATGACCTATGGGCTTTCCTCCAGCCAGGTATCGGCCATCGAGGCTATTGAAATCGTGCCTTTCCCTTGTGGTTGGAATCCGCCGACCAGCACTCCTACGCCCACGAACACGGCCACCACCACCGCCACCAATACGGCGACTTCCACAACCACTTCCACACCCACCAAAACGCCGACATTCACGCCCTCCGATACCTCCACCCTGACCGCCACGAATACCCCAACAGGAACCGCCACCCCCACGCCCACCTTTACGCCTACGGGGACTTCCTCCAATACCGCGACCCTTACTCCTACGAGCACGACGACGGCGACACCCACCTGCACCCCTTCGGCCACGACAACCTCGACCCCGACCTTGACAGCCACCTCTTCGGCCTCTTCCACCGCCTCCAATACGGGAACAGCTACCCTTTCCCCCACGGCGAGTCCCACCGAAACTCCCAGCACGACGTACACCAGCACGGGGACCGCCACTCCAACCGATACACCCACTGGAACCCCCACGAATACAACCACTCTGACCCCCTCTAGTACTTCGACGGATACACCGGTTTCCACATTTACTCCCTCTTCCACCCCGACTTTCACGATGACAGCCAGCGCAACAGACTCCCCGACTTCAACCGCTTCACTAACACCGACGGGGACTCTCTCGAGCACCGCTTCGGCCACGGCTTCAATAACCCCCACCGATACCCCCACTCCCGTTCCCAGCGCCACCCCCACCCTGACGCCGACGAACTTGGCGACACTGACAACTACAGAAACCACTACCGCTACCCCAACCTCCACCGCCACTTTAACCGCCACGACTTCGGCTACGTTCTCGTCGACATCCACTAGCACAACCACTTCCACGGCCACGGGGACGGCCAGTGCCACGGCAACGAATTCCACCACGACGTCCGCGACTTTCACGCCTTCCGACACACCCACCAACACCCCGGGAGCGGCGCTTTCAGCCACATCCACTTCAACCCCAGGCGTTTCCACGCCCACTTTCACACCCGTACCGACAACGGGTATCGTGCTTTATCCCAATCCCTTCAATCCCGGCACCGCCCCGGAAGGGACCCTTAAGGTCGCGGGCATGCCGGCGGGCTCGAGCTTGGTGGTCTACACCACGGCCGGGGAACTCATGAAGCAGCAGGCCGCGGGAAACGGTTTCAATGGGTTGACTGAATGGGATGGGCGAAACGACGGGGGCAGGGAAGCGGCCAGCGGGGTTTATGTTTATGTGGTGCGATTGGGCAGCAAGGCCTTGACGCACGGCATCCTGGTGCTACGCCGGTAAACAGAATCGTCCTGGAACCCCTGTTTAATGTCCAAGGCCGGTCTCCCAAAAACCGAATCTTCTTTTACGGCTAGGGCAAATGTTCTATCAAAAACCTCTATTGTTCTCCTCAAATTCATCTTTGTAACCACAATGGGGAATTCCGTTGTCCGCCTTATCCAGGCTGGGGAGTACTCGCGGGGGGTGGCGGCGGACGGTGGATGGCGTCATATTTCCAACGGGGCATTTCGTCCAATAGCTTGCCAGTCTTAAAGTCACAAATTTCAACCTTTTTCTCTTTCAGCATGGCAAAGGACACCCATTGCCCGTGATGTTCCAAACATAAAAAGAGCCCACGGCCTTTTTTCCCCCAGATCACCGCCCCTTGTTCATCGATCAGGCGGTATTCCACTCCGGCCAGGTTGAATTCGTCCTTCCCGACTAGGATGGTTTTTCCGTCCTCGGATACGGTTTTAAGGACAAAGCTTTCCGCTAATTTGAATTTCGAGCGCCGGCCGTTATCCAGACTGACAACCTGAATGGCCAAGCCCCCGGAACCGTTTCCGGTTCCCGGGGGCAGGTAAGCCATTGACTGGCCTCCCGCGGAGATAACCAGGAGCTTTCCGCGCTGTACCATGATTTTTTTCCCGGAGCGGTCGAAGACCCATATTTCAGTCCAGCCGGGATAAACCACCTCACAGAAGCATCTTCCCGTTTCGTTGGACACGACCGCTTTTTCAAACGGCGTTTCGGACTGTATTTTCCACAACTCCCTCCAACCCTTTTGTAACAGGAGGGTGTGCTTAGGCTTCCGGTGGCTGTCGGCGGGGTATTCGGTTTGAATTTGGAGATTGTAGTTTCCGCCCAGATTGGAGGGGGAGGCGGCAAGGCCCCGGAAGGGAAAAAGAAACAAAACCAGGCTTCCGGTCAAAAGAGGTTTCGGCATTCGAGGCCTCATCGCCGCCGCTCCTAAAACCAGGATTGTTTGGGCATATCCACCTTGCCGGAGGTCATGCGGTAAAGGCACCAACCCATGCTGTCCTTGTCGATCTTCATGCCCACGCTCAGGGTCCCAAAAACGGTGATGGGAACGTCCATCAGTTGTGACGTTGGCTTCCCCGGGTCCATGGTGACGTAAATCCATTGGTTGAGTTGGGGAACCATCCCGTAACAGCAGGTCATCCGGCTTTGAGCCAGGATAAAACTATAAACACTTTCCTTGTCCATGGTCATGGGGATCATGAAACCAACAACGGATATTTTTTGCCCATTCAAGACCTTCACCGGGCCGGGGATATTGAAGCTGGCCATTTTGGCCCTCTTCCGGGGGTCAACCGCCGGATTCGAAATGTCCGGCGTCCCCGCGGGGAACCCGGACAGGACGTCGAAATTGAGCCGGTAATAATCTCCCTCTTTCGGGTAGGGGATGTTCAAGGCTGGTTTTGAGGGAATGCCGGAAACGGGGTCTGCCTTGGGGGGCGCCGATGGAACCGTTTCTTCCGCCTTGCTTTGCGTTTGCCACCATTGAAGGACGGAGGGGCGGCTGTTGGCCTTGAGCAGGTAATAGGTCAGGAACACGAACCAGAAGAGGCTCAAGACCATCATGGCCCAGTATTTCAAATCCTGCGTTGGGATGCGGGAAGCGGAAGGGTTTTCCCCGTTACCGCTTTTCTTAACCGTTGGACCGTGTATGCCACCCATCGAAGCCTCCTTCATCCTTACCAATTGACTTTGGGAACGGTGACCTTATCCGAAACCATCCGGTAAAGGGTCCAGCCCGTATCGGACTTTTTTTCCTCGCCCACGGCCAGGGTGCCGAAAGCCGTCACGGGCATGTCCATCATCGTCTCGGCCTGTTTCCCCTTTTTCATTTGCACGAACATCCACTCATTCATCTTGGGAGTGATGCCGTAGCAACAAGTGGCCTGACTGCGGGCCAGGATGAAGGAGGTCGTCTTGTCCCCCGCCTCGTTCGTGTCTAGGGGGATCATGAAGCCCACTACTGCGACGGGGGCGCCATTTAGCAGCTTGATGAAGCCGGGGATGGGGTATTTTTTCTTCTTGAGGCGCAGTTTCGAGTCAATCTCCTCGTCGATGCTGGGGGAGTCATAGTCGAAATGGGAGAGGGTGTCCCAAGTCACCAGCGAATGGTCGTCCACAAGTGGGTAAACCGTGATGGGCGCCGAATTGAGGTCGATGGGTGCCGGGACGGCCGTGGCGTAGGGAACCACCGGATTGGCGCTGGGCGCGGCCCCTTGTCCGAAGGCTGTAAGGTTCAGGAAGGGAAGGGCCGCCAGGAAAAGGGATACCAGCAACACCGACCATTTCAGTTTAATAGGCTGTTTTTTCATGACTCCCCCTCATTGGAACCAAACTTTCTTTTTCCCTGCGACGATGACCTTCTCGCCCCTCATCCGGTAGAAACTCCAGCCCGAATCGGGGTCGAAAATCTCCCCGACTTCCAGGGTCCCCACCACCACAACTGGGCGGTCCATATCCAGCTTGGCGGTTTTACCCTTCTCCATCCGCACGCTCACCCACTCGTTCAGGCCCGGAGGCACGCCGAAACAGCAGGTCATCTGGTTGCGGGCCAGGATGAAATAAGTGCAGGTGTCCCCGTCCGCATCCTGGTCCATTGGGATCATGAAGCCGGGAACGGCCAAGGTTGTCCCATTCAAGGCCGAAACCGAAACAGGGATTCCCGGTTTTTTCCTTTTGGATTTTTTAGGGGCCAACGCGCCCCCGTCCTCATCCGGGTAGTCGTAATTGAAACAGGCCAAGCGGGTGAAATCCACGAGGGGTTTTCCCTCCAGGTCTGCCGGGTTGATTTGGACGACGGGATCCCTGATCTGGCTGAGGGCCTGGAGCTTGGCGTCATTGGCCACCCCGGATCCTTCGGCGGCCGGGACATCGGTGGCCGGTGCCTGGTATTTCCAGAAGTTCTGGCCGAAAATCGGGGCTCCGGCGGCCAGGGTAAAGAAACCAAGGACAGCCCCGTAAACCATTCCTTTTTTAACAGGGTGCTGAAAAAGTGTTTTTACACCCTGTCTACAGCCACGGGCTAGGAGCGAACCGTTTTTAACCCCCTGTTTTTTAAGGGGTGGTTCGCGACATAGATATGAAAAAGTCCATTCTTTGGACTTTTTCATCATCTCTTTGGACTTTTTCATCATCCTGTTAAAGCCGGTTTTCATTCGTGATCCTATTCCTTTTTTTGCGGAAATTGGAAGGCAAGGTTTTTAAAGACCGAGCCGTTAAAATCCACCGATACCAATACGCCCTTCAACTGTGAAAGGCCCTTCAGCGAAGGGTCTGTCAAGGCATAAGAAGAGGTGGCCCCGGGTTTTTCCCCGCTTAAGGGGCTGACCACCGCCTTCAGTTTTAAGGTCCGAGCCGGTTTCATTAAACGAACCAAAATGACAGGTTGCTTAAGGGGGACTGCTTCTTCGGCCTCTCCGTCCAGCATGTAGGCCGATAGTGTCCCCTCCGCGGAATCAAAGACCATTTCCACGTGGGCGAAATCATCCCCTGCGTCCACCAGCAGGCCCCCGTGGGGGGCCTGGGGTTCAAAACCGGGCTTGGCGGATTCCGTTACCGGCGCTTTCCCGTCTGGGGGAGTTTCGCCATAACCCCGTATCGCGGGACCGGTGAATAAAAATATCCAAGCCAGGAAAACCAAATATGAAAGTCTCATGTCGATTCCTCCTTACGAATGGGGTTCCAAATTCCCGGCCACGTCAGTGGAATAGGCTTGATAAGCCGGCAAGACACCGGCTAAGGCGCCTAAAACCGTCATGCCGATGGGCACGCCGATAAGGGCCGGATGGAAAAAGAAGAGGTCCACGACCACCCCTGTCTGGGCCCGGACCAGCCCCGCCGCCAGGAAAAACAAAAGACCGTAAACCAAATAGCCCCCCAAGGCGCCCAAGGCGGCGATGCAGGCGGCTTCGGTCACCACCGAGGCGAACACGGTGCGCCGTTTCGCGCCCAAGGCCCGCAGGATGGCAAATTCCCTGCGCCTCTCCCGCATGGTGTTGTGAAGGGCGGCCAGGATCGAGCAGGCGGCCACGACCATGACCAAGTAGGCCACTAGGACCAGGATTCGGTTCATCCAACCCAGCCGGTTGAAAAGGTCGGCCATAACCCGCCCGATGGGCCAGGCCAAGGTAGCCACCTTGCCCTGTTTGTTGATGGTGTAATCCATGTTGAAACCCGCCTGGGGGCTTTTGAGCTTCAGCAGGACGGAGCTGAGCTCCTTGTCCTCGTCGGGAATGGGCTGGTTTTCCTTCGGTACATAATCCTTACCCGATCCCCGGAGAACATGGCCCTTGATCCGGTAGAAGCCCTCCAGGGGAATGAAGAGGACCCGGTCGATCGGCGTATTGGACGGCTTGAGAATGCCCACCACCTGGTAGACCTCCTCGTGCTGCATGCTGGGGTCGAAAGCCAGGCCGTGGTAGGGCCGGAAAGAGCTGCCGACCTGGAGGCCGCTTCTCTGGGCCGTGATCGATCCAACCACCGCTTCCCGGTCCTCATCGTTGAACCAGCGCCCCCCCTCTTCCAGTTCCAGGGGCTTGCCGGAGGAATTCCGGAGCTCATCCCGAACCGCGAGGGTTGTCCCCAATATCCGGAAGCCGTAGTAATTGTCCCCGACGGCGTAAGGCACCGCCTCGGCGACCCGGGGGTCGTTTTTCACCGTCTCGTAGAGGCTCCAGGGAATATTGCCCGGCGAGGTTTCCAGCTGGAAAACGGCGTTCAAAACCAGCTGGAGCTGGCTTCCTCTGGCGCCCAAGACGGCGTCAAAACCACCGGCCCCGCCCATGAAGGCGGCCCGGGTTTGGGCGGCCAGGCCAAAGACGGCCAAGGTCAGGCCCACCGCCAGGGCCGCCGACAGGGCGGTCACCAAAGTGGAGACCGCGTGGCGCCTCAAGCTGTGCCGGGCCAAAAAAATCAGTGTATTCATGATTTTGCCTCCTGGCGCGCGTGAAGCGCACGGTTCAGCCGGTCAAAGCGCTCAACCTGCTTGAAGTTTGACAATACTTCCCGGTCATGGCTTACCACCAACAAGGCGGCGCCGAATTCCCGGCAGACTTCCCGCATCAAGGTGACGGCTTCCTTGCCCCGGACATGGTCCAGGTGGGCTGTGGGCTCATCGGCTAAGACCAATTTGGGGCGGTTGGCCAGGGCCCGTGCCACGGCCACCCGCTGCTGCTGCCCCATGGAAAGCTGGCGGGGATAGTGGTGGAGCCTCTCCGAAAGGCCCATCCGGTTTAAAAGCGAAACGGCCCTTTCCTTATCCACTCCCATGCCGAACCGCATGGCCAGTTCAACATTCTCCAGGGAAGTCATTCCCTGCAGGAGGTTGAAATTTTGAAAGACATAACCCAGCAGGCTGGACCGCAGGCTATCCCGTCCGGCTTCCGGAAGCAGGTCCATCCTTTTTCCATCAAGGCTGATTTCGCCGCTGTCGGGCTTTAGCACACCCGAAATGAGGTGCAAGAAGGTCGTTTTGCCCGATCCACTCTCCCCGGCCAGCGCCATTTGGTCTCCCGAATCCAGGGAGAAATGGGCGATATCAACGACCCTGTGAGTATTACCCTCGGGTGTTAGGTAAGACTTTTTCAAGTTTTTGACTTCAAGAACTTTCATTTTTGCTCCTTCCTTAAATTGAGAGATGTAAAGGTTGTCGGAATTGGCGATTGGCCTGCGGGAAAACGGGATGGGCGAAGGTTTTCAGGAATGGGACCCTGGGCGGTACTTCAAAGGATCAGGGCTGGAATAAATTCCACTCTTTCGGCGCGTCTTCCCTTTATTGGAAAAGGGCCGGCGGGGACAGGCCGGAATGGGTGAAAAAACGGGAAGAATGAAAGGGCAGGAAGGGGAAGGCGAAGATGAGAACCAAGGGAAGGAAGGGAACTATCTGAGGAAGATTGACCGTGTAGTCCGACTGGGTGACGGCGTTATGGAATCCGCAATAGGCACAATCCGAATCCTCGGTGGGGCTGTGATGGTGATGATGGATAAATCCCTCGGCTGAGCCAGCCAGGATGAAAAAAACCGCCACGGGAAAGACGAAGAGAAGCATCCAATCCTTGGGATCGGATGTCCCAATTTTTTTGCCGGAAGAATTCGAAGAGTATAAAGGCATCTTAATAGACCTCAAAAAGGATACGGAGCCGGGTTTTAGAGTCGATCGGCACGTTGTCCTGGGCCGCGGGTTTGAACTGCCATTTAGCAACCGTGTTTAAGGCGATGGAATCCAACTCGTTGTTGCCGCTGGATTCCAACAGCCGGGGTGTCATCTGCCCCTGGGCCGTGATGAGGAACTCAATCACCACGCTGGTTTTCAAATTCTGGTCCCTTAGGTAGTTGGGGATGACCGGTGACGGAGAATAAAGCGCCACGGGCCCATGGGTGGGCCCCAAACTGGGGCTGGCCTCAACCTTGTTTTGCTCTGGGGCCGGGGGAGGCGGAGTTTTCTTGATTACCTTCTTGGGAACCTTGTGGTGGGGGTTAAAGACGATTTCGTCGTCGGGTGTCGTGGCCTGGGCCCCCGTTAAATGGGAGTTTTCAGGTAACTGCAGGATTTGGGCGTCCAAATATTGGGCCGAATCAAAGGGGTTATGGAAAAGCGGCAGATGGCTTATCCCAAGGGCTAGGAAGAAAAGCAGCTCCAATCCCAAAGCGATCCCCGCCGATCGATAAAGGCGTTTTTGTTCCTCGGCCGGGTTCGTGTAAAAGGGCGACAAGGTCACTTTCCCTTTTCGGCTTCGGCGGCCAGGGCGAACTTGCGCACTCCGGCTTCCTTGGCCTTGGCCATGGCCGCCACCACCACGCCATAACCGGCGTCCTCATCCGCGTTCACAATGACTACGCCTTGTGGATCGGCTTGCATCTCGTAAACCAGCCGGCTTCCCAGGGTATCGAGGGTGACAGGCGTTTTGTTGACCAGCATGGAACCGTCCTTCTTGATGGTGAGGATGATATTTTGCTTCATGGTTTCAGCCGCACCCGACGTCTTGGGCAGCACCACCTTGATGCTGTTGATACGGGTCATGGCCAGTGACGTTACCATAAAGAACACCAGCAAAAAGAAGATAACGTCGATCATGGGGATGATTTCGATGCGGACCCGCTTAAAGGGCCTTTGACGGATTTGCATCAGCCCTTCTTCCTTTCGGAAGCCAACCGGGCTTCCAACAGGCGCGAGGCGGCGGATTCCATCTCGTAAATGGAATTCTTGACGAGGGTATTGAAGTAGTTGTGGGCGATGACGCAAACCAGGGCGATGACAAGACCGGTGGCCGTGGCAATCAGGGCCTCGGCGATGCCTCCGGTGATGGAATAGGGATCATCCACACCGCTTTGAGTAAGCACTTTAAAGGAACCCATCATGCCGATAATGGTTCCCAGAAGCCCCATCAGGGGCGCGATAGTGATGGTCGTGTCCAAAACGTGTATCCGTTTTTCCAATACCGGCACCCAGCTCTCGCCCTCATTCTTCATGGCGATCTCCATTTCCGCAGTGGGATTCTTGAAGTGCTCCAGCCCCGCCTTCAGGACCGCGGCCACGGGGATGTCCTTCCCTTGACAGGCTTGGATGGCCTCGGGGAGGTTGCCCGCCCGCGCTTTTTCCAAAACGCCGTTGATGAAGTCCGGGGGCGTTTTATACCGCTGGTGATACGCCTTCCAGCGGTCGACGATCACCGTCAAGGCGATCAAGGAAGACGCCAGGAGGGGGATCATCATGAACCCGCCCCGGAAAATAAATTTAAAACCGTCCCATAAACCGTTCATTTCTTTTTCCTTTTTTGAAAATTGAGTGTGTCTTAACCCTAAAGGGTCCGGGCGTGAACCCTTTGGGGTTAAGACGCCGTAGGGGGATTAAACCCTCCGGCGCCCCACCTTTCTACTAGATTTGCTCGGCCAATCGGAAGACGAATTCCCGGCCATTTTCATAATGATTGCCGTTGTAGCCGTCATTGATAAAAATGACATAGGGATAATTGCCGATGTTGATCACATCCAAGCTGGCCTTCAAGCCGTTGAGGCCGGTGCCTTTCTTAAAGGCGTAACCGATGGTGGCGTCATACGTGAAGTGGCTCGGCAGCCTCTCGGCGAGGCCCGGCCCGGAGCTCAGGCCGCCGCCGAAATAACCCGTCCCCGTGATCCAAAGGTCCCCCGGGTTATAGGTCAGCCCGAAATTAACCGTATGAATTTCGGCATGGTCCAGGGGTTGATAGATCCCTTGAGGCGGGAGCAATGCCTGCGTGAAGGCGAAATCCCCCCCGCTGATCCCCTCCCCTTCGGCGAGGCTATAAGTATAGTTGGCGAAGTCAGACCAATCCTTATCCAATTTGCCGCGTAAGGAGACTTCGATGCCTTGGGCATAACCCTGCGCGTAATTGAAGGGCTGGTCAATGCCGGTATTCAACAGCTGGGACTCGTCCAGCATGTTGGTGGCTAGCTTCAAGTAGCCGTTCAGGGTGAAAAGGTGTGTGCCCATCTGTTGGGCCCAACCCGCCTCGAAGTAATCGTCCTTTTCGGCCTTGATGTTATAAGGGACCAGCGCTTGCCCCACACCTAAGGCAACGAAAGTATCCTTCAGGTCTTCCGGGGGAGCCGGCATGAATTGTTTGCCGTAGAACAAGTGGAATTTAGTGTCGTCCGAAGCCAGGATGCTCAATCCGATCCGTGGCCCCCAATTGCTGTCGTCATCTTGAACCTGGCCGCTGGCGCCCCCGATATTCAACGTGTATTGAATGGCGTCAAACCGCACGCCGCCGCTCAAGACAAGCCACTTGGCCAAAGTCAGCTCGTCCTGGACATAAACGCCTTCTTCAAAGCCCTGATCCATGGAAGTGTCGATGCCGGGGGGTAATGTCACCGGACCGGATCCAGTGTTGGAAACCTCAAGAACGGAAACCGGGCCGGAGGACTGGGTAAAAAGAAGCTGGGTCCCCGCCTTGATCAGGTTGTTGGAATCCGGCCGCCAGGTGTAATCCACCTGGGTCCCGTAATTGTCGCTGGTGCGGTCCTGTGAATAGGAAGAATCGAGGAGGGTGACGCCGTCATTGTTGAGCCAATTGGCCGCGATTGAATTGTTTGCGGGGTTTCCAGCGAAAGCCAAGTCATTCGCCGGATCGCCGTTAAAGGTCAGGTTGGACTCTTTGAAATACGGCGATATCTGAATGAAGGATTCGTCGTCAAAGGTGTGGACCCATGAGAACTCCACATACCTGTTGGCTTCGGCCTGCGTATCGTTGGTGGTGGAAGGAACGTAATTAAAGGGGCCGTTCCCGAGGGGATCTAAATTTCCGTTAAAATAGGCAAAATTAGGGCCGCCGGGGTCGAAGGAACTGTCGTAATCCGGTATCTGGTTGAATTTGTTCTCGACGAAGGCGGACAGGATGAATTTATTGAAGTTGTCGGCCTGCCAATCCAATTTCATGAATTCATCAGAACTATATTCCTGGTCGTGGACCACATCCTCGCTTCCGCCGTTCTGGTCGGCGTTGATGTCCGCCGGCGCCGGCGTGTCCAAGCCCCTTCCGGTCGACGAGGCGTTGACCGAGAGAAGGTAATGCCAGGCGCCCGAAACATCCGCACCGCCGTAGGTGGCGTAGGACTGGGTCTGGTTATAAGACCCGAAACTGGTCCCGATCTCCCCGCCTTGTTCGGTGCTGCCGGATTTTGTGACGATATTAATAACGCCGGCCAAACGGTTGCCGAATTCCGGCTGGAGGCCGCCCGTTAAAATTTCCATATGGTCAATATTGACCGGGGTAAAGGCCTCCCCGAAGGAACCGCCCACCGAGTCAGGCAATTGAATGCCGTCGACCTGGTACTGCAAATTGGCGTGGTTGCCGCGGGTAAAGACCTGGCCAAAAGGCCCCTCCCAAAAACCGGGTGTCGTGTCATATAACAAATGGCGGATATCCTGAGTGTTGCCCTGGGGAAGCTGCTCAATATCGCTTTGGTCCAGGGACCGGCTGCTGTCGGGAGCGGAGGTGATTTCGTTGCGTTTGGCGGTTACCTTCATTTGCATTTCCCCCGGCGATAAGCGCACTTCCAGGGGCGTATTGCTTGCCGCGACCGTCACCGTGGACTTATAAGGAACAAATCCATCGGCGGTAACAGACACCACATAATCCCCGATTGTCAGCGGGAAAGCCTGGAAAGTCCCCGTAGCCGAAGAGGTTAAATCCTTTTCAATGCCATTTCCCGTGATTGTCACCTTAGCATTCGCTACGGCCACGCCCTTGTCGTCCAAAACGGTGCCCGAAAGGGCGCCATTGACGGTGGCCAAGGCTCTTGTTGTACAAAAACTGAAAAGCGCCAACAACAGTAAAAGCATCTTGTTATAAGTGGTCATTCTTCTCCCCTGGTGTTTGGAATTTCGCCCGGTCGATCCAGAATGCGGGCCGACGCCGGAACGAAAACTAAATGGATTGGTTGTTATGGGAGTTTTACGATTGAGCGGAACTCAAAGAAAAATCCCCCTGAAAAGCGAGCGCGGCCTCCAACTTTTGGAAGCCGAAGATTCGTTACAGGAGGATGGACGGCGGGGCCCTACCGGAAGTCGAAAAAGAAACGAAAGTAGAAGGAGGGGAAGGCGTAAAGATGAAAAGAGCGATGAATAATAAAAGCGCTTGAAATAAAAGAGGGGGAGCAGGAGTCGAGGGAGCCTGGGAACCGTTGACCTGCCAACTACAGATGGAACAATCGTCGTGCCCCTCAAGGCCGTCATCGTGATGGTGAAAACCCTCGATCGCCAGGACCGAAAGGAAGGTCGCGAAGGCAAAGGCCGTGAAGGGGAACAGGTTTTTGCGGAAAAAATTCATGAACGGCTTAAGCTCCTTAGTGGGGTATTATTGGGAATGGCAATTGACAATGTCAACGCCTTTGGGAAACTATTGGATGAACCTCGAAATTGATTCCCAAAAAAGAAAGAAGGCCAAGTGGCACTGAGGAAAATTAGAATTTCACTCTTCCTATTAGTAACCCTTGGTTTGGTTGGAACGGTGAGTTTGTTCCAGGGTTGTGTCCAATCGTCCCAACCGGCCACCTCCAAACCCGGGGGCCTTGTTCCTGGGGACAAAGCCTATGATTTTTCCCTGATGGACAGCACGGGCCATCTTGTGAAGCAGGCGGACTTGAAGCCTGGCTGGTACCTGGTCCTTATTCTTTACCGTGGCGCCTGGTGCAGCGCCTGTCAGGGGCAATTGGCCGGTTTAAAAGAGGATTATCCCAAGTTTCTCGCCCAGAACGCCACCGTCGC
Source organism: uncultured Pseudomonadota bacterium (assembly GCA_963770835.1). GTDB lineage: Bacteria > Oederibacteriota > Muellerivitia > Muellerivitales > Muellerivitaceae > JAJPJW01. Next base: position 405,403 of record CAVYRH010000019.1, on the reverse strand, counting down.
GGCGGTCAGCGCGGATTCCGTCCAGGACTCCGCGGACTTCAACCAACAATGGCGTTTTCCCTTTCCCCTTTTGTCCGATCCGAATCTCCAGGTCATCGACGCCTATGGGGCCCGCCATCCGAATGGGCATGATGGTAAAGATATCGCCCGGCCGACAACCCTCATCATCGACTCGAACAAGATTATCCGTTTCAAGTACATCGGGAAAGATCCCACGGACAGGCCCACGGATAATGAAATTCTTTTTACACTTCATCGAATCCAGCAACTTGACGCGGCAAACCATAAAAGCTAACCACATGGCGGTTTTATGAAAATTGGGTTTGAATCAAAAAAAGGGAATACGGGCATCCTGCTCCTTCACGGATTAACCGGGACCCCCGGGGAAGTCGAACCGCTGGGGAATTACCTGTCGGAAAGGGGCATTTCCACCTTGGGGCCTTGGCTCAAGGGCCATGACACAAATCCAAGAGATTTGGCGAAAACCAACTGGCAGGATTGGGCGGAAAGCGCCCGTGAGGCTTACGATCACCTCAAACAAAGCTGTTCCGAAGTTTTCGTAGGGGGGTTGTCCATGGGCGCCGATCAAGCCCTTCACCTGGCTGCCGATGCCCCAGTTGCGGGCGTGATTCCCATGGCGGCTCCCGTCCGCATTTTTGATTTTCGATTCAACGGCATCGCCTTTTTCCGATTCCTCCAATGGTGGACGACCAGTTTGACGGGCGGCATTCTCGATCCAACTTCTTCACCCCATCTCACTTACCCTTACGTCATGACTAAAAGCCTTTATGATCTGAAGAAATTCATGGATGTGGTGCGGGGGGAACTGCCCCGGATCACTGCCCCCGCCCTAGTCATCCAGGGCCGGAAGGACTCCATGGTGCCCCCGCCCAACGGTGATTTGGTCTATCAAGCCCTAGGGTCAGGTTCCAAGCACCTACTTTACCTGGACCGTTCGGACCACGTCGTGACCATGGATTACGATAAGCAGACCGTATTTGAAAAGGTTTTCAAGTTCATCCAAAGCAACGGTCTTAAGGTGGATTAAGCGGTTTTACCCCCTTCAGTAAACCTTTTAACCCCGGCAGCCTCATTAACAATTGACAGGATTTTGCGGCCCCTTTATTTTAAATGTGATGGTTAAACCAACCGTTTTATCGTTTTAAGGATCAATTGGATGCCGCATTTCCTACGCTCTTACCTCAAAAAAAAGATGACCTTCATGGTCGTTCCCCATGACGGCGGCAAACCCGTTCAAATCAAAACCAACCTTTTCATGGTTCACGCCCTCGTTTTGGGATTGGGGGGGCTTTTAATCTGGGCCGGTTTGGTGGTGGCCAAGGACGTGAACTACCAATTAGCCCAACTGACCGAACAGCGGTTCAAAAGCAATATGCAGGAGATCATGAGCGAACTGGAAACCAACCGCGCACTCCTATCCCGCATGTCGGCCATGGATTCTCAATTCCGCAAGCTCCTGAAGCTGGGCAACCGCAAGGAAGTTCTTTCCGAGTTCAACGGCATGGGCGGTCCCACGGAGGAAGATTCGGCCCGCTTTTCCGCCCTGCTGCAGGAAAAGAACGACCAATTGATGGATAAGGTGAACGCCAACCTCAAACTCACCAACCAACAGGCGACCCAACAGGAGGCCAGCTTTAAGGAGATCAGCGTATTCTTGGACAAACAGCGCTCCATCCTGTCGGCTACCCCCTCCATTTGGCCGGTCAAGGGTTGGATTACCTCCGGTTTCGGCGCAAGGGCTTCGCCCTTGACCGGGGAACCGGGCCGGCACATGGGCGTGGACATCGCCAACGAGGTGGATACACCTATCCGTGTCACGGCAGACGGTATTGTGACCTACTCGGGTTGGGAGTCGGGTTATGGACGCTTGGTGGTCGTCGAGCACGGCTACGGCTACAGCACCCGCTACGGACATTGCGCCCGAATCGAGGTCAAGGTGGGGGAGGAAGTCAAGCGGGGGCAAATCATCGCCTACATGGGTTCCACCGGCCGCAGCACGGGCAGCCATGTCCACTACGAGGTCCGTATCCACGGGATGCCTGTGGACCCCGAAAAATACCTTCCCAAAACCGACTAAAAGATAATCCCTGATTCACCATTAGAATTTGCGATGCAGGAGCGGTAAATGGGATTCTTTGGGTTCGGCGATTCCAAGGCCATGGGGCAAGTGGATACGGTCATCGGCCAGGAAACCTCCCTACGCGGAAGCTGCAATTCCAAGCACAGCATCCGGATTGATGGGGAGATTTACGGCAACGTCACCAGCGAAGACGGCATCATTGTGGGCGATAAGGGCATGGTGCGGGGAAATTTGACGGGCCGGTCCATCCTGATCGGCGGGAAAGTGAAGGGAAACATCACCGCCACCCAACGCCTGGAACTGCAAGCCTCGGCCCAAATCGAGGGAGACCTCTCGGCCCCCAATCTCATCCTTGAGGAAGGCGCCGTTTTCGAGGGCAACTGCCAAATGGAAGATGCGGCCAAGGTGGTGGATATCCAAAAGGCCCGGGAAAGTTGAACGGCAGTTCATGGTCGACAGTCCGCAGCTCGCAGTTAAAGGGCTGAAAAGCCCCTGTGTTGTTTAAACACCGTCCCCTGAAAAAGTACAGCTTTGATGTTAGAATCACCCTCCTATGAAGAACACGAAGAAGAAAAAAAGAAACGAAATTTACCTGGATTGCGCGGCCACAACACGGCAGAAGCCCCCGCAGGTGCTCAAGGCTGTCGTGAAGTATGCCACGGAAGTGGGTGTTTCCCATGGCCGCGGGACTTATGAAGCGGGCATCCACGCGAACGAACTGGTCTTTGAAACCCGCCAGGCTTTGGGGAAGCTTTTTAATGTTCCGCGTCTCGACCGCATTCTTTACACGAAGAACGTTACCGAGGCCGTCAATATTGCCTTGAAGGGGTTCCTGAAAAGCGGGGATCACGTGGCGCTTTCCAGCATGGAGCACAACGCGGTCATCCGGCCCCTGAACAAGCTCAAGGCCAACCGGGGGATTGAATACACCATCGTCCCGGCCAACAGCCTGGGGCGGCTGAATCCTTACGACTTCGAAAAGGCCCTCAAACCCAATACCAAGCTGGTATGCCTGGTCCATGCCTCCAACGTGACCGGCAACCTGAATCCCGTGGAGGAAGTAGGGGCGATTTGCGCCAAAAAGGAAGTGGCCTTCCTGGTGGATGCGGCCCAAACCGCGGGTGTTGTGCCCATTGATATGAAGACCATGAATATCGACTTTCTTTGTTTTACGGGCCACAAGGGCCTGATGGGCCCGCCTGGCACCGGCGGGCTGGCGGTTTCACCCAAGTGGAACCTGGATTCCTTTATTGAGGGGGGCACGGGCTCCAACAGTGACAAGGAAGAACAGCCCTCCCAATGGCCGGATAAGTTCGAGAGCGGAACCCAGAATTACTGGGGTTTGGCGGGATTGAAAGCCGCGGTGGACTTTCTATTAAAGACGAGTGTCCAGGCGGTTCGGCGCAAGGAAGAAGCTTTGACCGGCCCTTTCCTCAAGGAAGTTGAAAAGATCAAGGGTGTCAAGATTTACGGACTTCCCGCGGGCGCCGAAAAGGAAAGGGTGGGGGTTGTTTCGCTGAATATCGAGGGCAGGGACCCTTCCGAGGTGGGGTTTGAATTAGATGAGAAATATGGAATCATGACGCGGGTCGGGCTCCATTGCGCGCCCCTGGCCCACCGTACCATCGGGACTCATCCCATCGGCACCGTGAGGTTTAGTTTTGGATATTACAACAAGCCCGTTGAAATCGAAAAAGCCGTTAAGGCCCTGAAAGAGATGGCTAAGAGATGAAGATCGGCGTCGCGATGAGTGGAGGGGTGGATTCATCCACCGTCTTGGGTCTGTTGAAAGAGCAGGGCCATGATGTGGTCGGGTTGACCCTCAAAATATTACCTTGCGAGATCACGCCAGGGGAAAACGGCGCGGTTTCAGTTAAGGCCGTCGAGCCCAAGGGACAGCGTTGCTGTTCGGTGGAGGACATCCAAGACGCCCGGGACGTAGCCCTGAAGCTGGGCGCGCCGCATTACGTCAACGAAGGCCTGGACGTGTTCCGCGCCAATGTGGTGGACCGGTTCCTCGACGAATACGAACAAGGTTTAACCCCCAACCCTTGCGTGGAGTGCAACCGCTTCGCCAAGCTCCCCCTTTTGCTCCAGCAAGCCTTGACCCTGGGGTGCGAGAAGCTGGCCACCGGCCATTATGCGCGGCTGGACCAGGACCCTGTGACGGGCCGTTTTCGCATCCGCAAGGCTGCGGACCCGGATAAGGACCAGAGTTACGTTCTCTATAAACTCACTCAAAAACTCCTGGCCCACCTGCTTTTCCCGTTGGGGGAAATCACCAAGCCCCAGGTGCGGGAAAAGGCAAGGGCCTTAGGGCTCAACACCGCCGAGAAGCCGGAAAGTATGGAAATCTGTTTCGTCACCCAAAAGAGCTACCGGGATTTCGTGAAAATGCACCGGCCCCGGGCTTTTGTGCCCGGCAACATCATGGATGTGGAAGGCAATGTTTTGGGCCGGCACGAGGGAATTGCCGGTTACACCATCGGCCAGCGCAAGGGCATGGGTTTGTCCGGTGGGCCTTACTTTGTCGTGGAACTTCAACCCGATACAGCCACGGTGGTCGTAGGCCGGGACAAGGATACTTTCGTCAAGGAATTCGAAGTTGCCGAGATGAATTGGGTGGCATGGGAGCCCATGACTGAACCGAAAGAAGTGCTGGCAAAAATCCGCTACCGCTCGTTGGAACAACCTGCGGTGATTTATCCCGAAGGGCCGAAACAGGTCAAGGTTGTCCTCAAAGACCCGGCCCGGGCGGTCACGCCCGGCCAATCCACGGTCTTTTACGACGGCGACATCGTAGTCGGCGGTGGGATCATCCAAAAACCTTCCTGAATTTCGTTTTTTCCCACCGGGTTAGCCGGGAAAGCCCATTAATCTCAAGCGCCGCCGAAACAAGCAGAGGCTGGCTTTCGTCTAAAAAGAAGCGGTAAACTTACCGTCATCTTCTTTACGCGGAGGAAAAAGATGAAAAAAACATTCGTTTCCCTTTTTTGTTTAGCTTCCGTTTCCCTTCTGCCACTGGCCTGTAATTATCCCAATTTGCCCTACGGGCCTTCCCAAGGCGGGCAATACCGTCCTCCTTCCACCCCCGTGGCCAACCCCACATACGCGGTTCCTACGCCGGCCTACAAAACCAGCTGGGGCACTGCCGGGGGGCCCAATGCCCTGGCTTTCGGGATGGGCGCCACGGTTTACGTGGCAGAGGCTGATAACAACGTGGCCATGGTGGAGGTTTTCAACTCCTCCAGCCCTTCCTCGCCCCTGAGTCAGTGGACGGCCTACGGCTCTGTCAGCTTTGGATGGCCTGGGGGAGTGGCCTTTAACACCAACAACAATGATATTTACGTGTCGGATAACTTGAACAATGCCGTTTATGAATTCACCTCGGCGGGGGCCACCGTGGCTTCTTGGACGGGTTATGGCAGCCAGCCCTTCAACGCGCCGGAAGGCATTTGCGCCGATTCGGCGGGGAACATCTATGTGGCCGACACGGGTAATAATGAAGTTGATGAGTTCGCTTCCACTGGAACCATAATGCACCAATGGAATTCGGGCGGGGGCGTGAATTTCTTCCAACCCAGCGCCGTGGCTTGTTCCGGAACCACCGTTTATGTGGCGGATGCGGGTAATGAGAGGGTTTTGGAATTCGCTTCCGGGGGCACCACCCTCATCACTTCCTGGAAAGCCGTCAACTACGCGGACCTGTTCGGGATCGCGGTGGATGGAAGCGGCAATGTGTACGCCGCGGATTACGGGGACGGGACATTTCAAAACGGTAACGGCCTGATGGAGGAATACGACGCCAACGGACACGTCCTTGCCGTTTGGGGCAGTTTGGCGGGTTCTTACCTCTTCGGGCCCGACGGAGTGGCCCTATCGAGCCCAGGCCTGAACCCGGATATTTACGTGGCCGATTATAATAACGACCTCATCCAGGTTTTTGGCCCCTAGCCATTCCCCCTTTTTTAGTTTTTTCAAGCGGCCCTAAAAAGGTATAATCGGCTCCATGACCCCGAACCATTCTTTTCTTCAACGGACATTTTTATCGTTACTCACCCTCAATTTGATAGGGTTTACCTGCCCCCTTTTCATCCCCAAGGCCCATGCCCTTTACTGGGAAGACGAGGGGGACGACGACAACAGCCCTGACGAAGTCAAACACCGGCCCGACCACTTCAGCCTCTTCGACTGGACGGGGGACTTGGACAAGGACGCCAAGAAGAAGCAATACCAACAGATGGACAACCATGACCGCGGACCCGAGGTCAATAACGGCGCCCGGTCGTTGGAATTGGTAGCCTCCGGGATCGTGGGATTGGGCGCGGGGCTCCTTCTTTCCTACGAATTCAGCGGGCCCAACGACAATCTATCCTCCAATATGTTCATCGGCGGCGCGGTGGGGTTGGGCGTGGGCATCGGTATCGGGGCTCTGATCATGCCGGGGGATTACAACGTGGACCAAGTGACCCAAACGGAATTTCTCAAACAAAAGGAAGCCTGGCTGCAAGACCCGATCCGGCTTCAGATCGCGCGGGCCATGCCTCCTCCACAGGCGTCCTTCTCGCTTCGTTTTTAAGTTCCTCCTTTTCGTTTTCGATATTTCCGGTTTTTAAGAAATCTCTTTTAGCTTGATTGTGCCGCCAAAATCTGTTCCATGAGGCCACTAATGCCCAGTTACATCCGCGTCAAATTAAAGCCCAAAGAGGAGGACCGCCTTTTGGCGGGCCATCCTTGGGTTTTCTCCAATGAGATCGATAAGTTCCCCAAGAGCCTTTCGCCCGGGGGGTTGGTGGAAGTGGTCACCTCCAAGGGACAGCCGGTGGGACGAGGGGTGGCCAGCCCCGCCTCCAAGATCCTCGTGCGCCTGCTGACCCGGGGTTTCGACCGGGAAGTGGATGAGGCCCTGATCGCCGGCCGTGTGAGGGAGGCGCTCAAAATCCGCGAGGGACTGGGGGAAAAATACCAAACCGACGGACTGCGCCTCCTGTTCGGCGAGGGGGACGGCCTGCCGGGCATCATCGCCGACGCTTTTGGGGGGGAAAACGCCGTCTTGTCCTGTTTCAGCGCGGGACTCAAGCCTTTCCTTCCGGTTATTTCCAAGACCCTTCAAGAAAACGGCTATAAGTATATTTACGAGAAAAGTGTGGGAGAGATTTGCCAAAAGGAGGGGATGGCGGAATTCCAGGGCTGGCTCACGGAGCCGGGATCCCTACCCATGGTTTTCGCCGAAGGAAAAGCGAAGTTCAGGTCCCGTCCCGACCAGGGGCAAAAGACCGGCTTTTACTTGGACTTCCGCGAGGCACGCCGCCGCATCGGAGAATTAAGCAATGGCAAGGTGGTCCTGGACGCCTTTTGTTACGCGGGTGCCGCTTCCATCCAAGCGGTTTTAGGCGGGGCCGTGGATGTTTTGGCCATGGATTCCTCGCAAGGCGCCCTGGATGAAGCCCAGGAAAACGCCCGGTTGAACGGCGTGGAGGGAAAAATCCATTTTGAAAAAGGGGATAGTTTTCACGCCCTGAAAGGATTCAAGAAGGGTGGCAAAATGTTCGACGGCATCCTCCTGGACCCGCCGCCCATGGCGAAAAGCGTCCACGATTTGCCTGCGGCAAAGACGGCCTTGAAAAGCCTCCTCGGCCATTCATTTGACATGCTGAACCCCGGAGGTTTCCTGGTGGTCGCCACTTGTTCCCACCATTTTCCTTGGACCATCCTGGAAGGCGTAACCCGGGAGGCGGTGGAGGAATCGGGCCGTTCCTTCAGGCTTGTGGAACGCATGATCCAGCCCCAGGACCATCCAATCAATCTTTCGATACCCGAGACGGAGTACTTGAGGGTTCTTGTTTTAACGGAAATTAACGGCTAAAACAAAAGGCAATTTCGCCACGCGCCCTGAAGCTACAAACCAGCTTCGAAGCACGGATGAATGGGATGAACACGGATGGATTTGGAAAAGAATGAAGATTTAAATCAGCCGACGGAACTGTTTGAAATAACCGAAAAGATTATTGGTTGTGCGTATACAGTCTCCAATTCATTGGGATGCGGCTTTTTGGAGAAGGTTTATGAGAACGCATTGAGTTGTGAATTACAACTAAAGGGTCTCAAGGTTGTACAACAAAATCCCATCGAGATTTACTATAAAGATGTTTTGGTTGGTGAATACATAGCTGATTTGTTGGTGGAAAGCAGCGTTCTAGTTGAATTGAGGGCTGCTCAAGGTTTGGATGATATTCATTATGCCCAGTGCTTGAATTATCTGAGGGCAACCGGATTGGGAGTTTGTCTTCTTCTCAACTTCGGAAAACCGGAACTTCAGATAAGGCGCATTTCGGCCCGTAAAGAATGGGCAAAAAATAATTAAGTTTTCGTTTTTATCTAAAAGATGTATCTGAGTTCATCCCATTCATCTGTGGCAAAAAGAGGTTTGCTTTTATGAAAATCCTAGTTACCGGCGCGGCCGGGTTCATCGGTTCCCACGTGGTGGCGCGGCTCCTCCAGGAGGGCCACGACGTCATGGGCGTGGACAGCTTCGACGTCTACTATTCCCGCAGCCAAAAGGAGAAAAACCTCATGCCGGTGCTGCTCCACCCCAAGTTCAAGCTGGTGGAGGACAACCTGGCGGACATGGCCCTGGTCAAAGTGGTCAAGGGCACCGAAGCCATCGTGCACCTGGCCGCCCAGCCGGGGGTGAGGGGTTCCTGGGGGTCCTCCTTCCACCGCTACCTCACCAACAACATCCAAGTGACCCAGAAATTGCTGGAAGAATCCAAGGCTAACCACCTGAAGCGGTTTGTTTACGCCTCCTCATCCTCGGTTTACGGGGATATTCCCCAGCAACCTGGCGGAGAAATCGCCGTTCTCAACGAGGAAATAGTGTGCAAACCCCGCAGCCCCTACGGCGTGACCAAGCTGGCCGCGGAAAACCTGGTACAGCTTTACCACCAGGAATACAAGATGCCGACCGTTTCCTTGAGGTTCTTCTCGGTTTACGGGCCGGGCCAGAGGCCGGACATGGCCTTCAATCGCTTCTGCCACAATATCCTGCACGATGCCGCCTTGACCATTTACGGCGACGGCAAACAAGTACGCGACTTCACTTATATTGACGATGTTGTGGAAATCATTGCGGCCTCCGTAACTTCGGAAGCGGCCGTGGGCCAGGTAGTCAACGTGGGCGGGGGCTCGCCTTGCACCCTCCTGGAAGCCGTCACCCTGCTGGAGGAAATCAGCGGTAAAACTTGCGCTAAAACCTTCCTGGAGCACCAGAAGGGCGACGTTTTTTCCACAAGGGCCGATACCGCCAAATTAGCGCAGATCTTCGGTGCCAAGCCCGGGATCCCCTTGCGGGAAGGGCTGGCGCGCCAGTGGGAATGGATGCAAAAATTCGTCCAGGCCGAGGACGAGGAACAAGCCATTAAGGCCCAGGTCCAGCCCATCACGGGCGTGGATGAAGCTGCGATCGCCGAGGCCAAGGCGGACGAGAAGGCAACGAAGAAGGCCGCCCGCAAAGCCAAGGGTAAAAGTCCAGCCAAGGAAAGTTGACGTTCCGAGAGGGAAGCCCATGTCGATATCCGTTGACCCCCAATTAGTGGCCTTCCTGCTTTGCGACCAGGTGATCCAGGATGTCCGGTCCAACAAAAAAACCTTCGTGGGGGTTTTTGACGAGATTTGGGCCAAGAATGTCCCGGTGGTCCGCCCTGAAACCTATGTGGCGGTCGTTTTGACGGGATGCCATGGCGAACAAGGCATTTATCTGGAAATCGTCCACGACGGCCAGGACGGTGAAAAATCCATCCTTAAAATCCAGGGGCGGCTGAATTCCAAAGACCCCTTGGAAATGGTGGATTTGGTGTTTGAGCTGCGCCAGCTGGTTTTTCCCAATTACGGGAAATATACCCTTCGTTTGATTTCTGAGGTTTCGGGCAATGCCATTGGGTACCGGCCTTTCCGGGTAAGGCAGTCACCGGATATTGTGGCGGGGGCAAATAAGTGAGTTCGACCCCCCATATGAAAAAACCACCGGTTCCATAGCCCTTGGCCATCCCTCCGAAAATTAAAATCGCGCATATCATCACCCGCCTGGAACTGGGTGGCGCCCAGCAGAACACCCTCTATTGCTGCGAGCACCATGACCGGAAAAAATATGATGTCCTCCTGATTTCCGGGGTCGGCGGCTACCTGGATGAAAAAGCCAAAGAAATCCCCGACTGCAAGACCTATTTCCTTCCCGAATTAAAACACCAAGTCCATCCCTGGTGGGACTTCAAAGCCCTTGGCCGCCTCACCCAAATCCTGAAGGATGAAGGGGTGAACCTGGTCCACACCCACAGTTCCAAGGCGGGCATCCTGGGGCGCCTTGCCGCCAAAAAAGCGGGAGTGCCCTGCATCGTCCACACAGTCCATGGTTGGGGCTTTCATCTAGGCCAATTTTTCCTTATCCGATGGCTTTACCAGGTATTGGAACGCTGGGCGGCCGGCTTTACGGACGTGCTCATCACCGTGAGCGATGAAAACAAACAGGCGGGGTTGGCGGCCGGTATCGGCCGGGAAGAACAATACAAAATCATCCATAGCGGCATCGACCCGAAACAATACCGGCTTTCTTTCTTACAAGCCCGCCGGGCACGGGCCAAATTGAAATCCAAAGGCCTACCTTGCGTTTTGGTGCTTGCCAATTTCAAGCAGCAGAAATCCCCGTTGGATGTGATCGAAGTGGCCGACGCCCTCCGCAGCAAGGTTCCTTACGCGCTTTTCCTTTGGGCGGGCGACGGCCCCCTCTTTGGAAAAGTGGAAAGCGTGATTAAAGCCCGCGGATTGGAAAGGCATTTCCTCCTTTTGGGTTGGCGGGAGGACGTTGCCGAACTGCTGGCGGCCAGTGACGCGCTTCTTTTGACTTCCCTCCACGAGGGCCTGCCCCGGGTGGTTTTACAGGCCATGGCGGCGGAAAAGCCCGTGGTGGCCACGGCGGTTTCCGGCACCCCCGAAGCGGTGAAGGACGGGGTGACGGGGTTCCTGCACCAACCCCACGATACGGCGGCTATGGCGGAAAGCCTTTCCACCATCCTTTCCAATCCCCGTTTGGGCCGGAAGATGGGCAAAGCGGGCCGTGAAGTCCTCCAGGGAACCTTTCTCATCGATGAAATGCTCCGCCAGATCGAACGAACCTATGAAAAGGCCTTGGTTAAACCTTCAAAAGATCCATAAAAAATTTGATCCGGATTTTTTGGAACACGTGAGGAAAGCGGTAGAATAACGAGGCTTTTCCAAACCACTCCAAAGGACTCTTCGTGAAAAAAAGTTTCCGGATGTCCGTTCCCTTATCCTTCCTATCCGCCGCGTTGTTCCTGTTTCTCCTTGCCGGCCATTCGTCCGCCCAAAACGCAGTGGCGGTCACCACCGGCGCGGGGGACGAAAGCGTGGGGTCCCTCGGTTGGGCCGTTACCGCCCTGAATAACGACACGGGCGGCGGCACGGTCACCTTCCAAAGCAATTATGCCGTTACCCTTTCCCAAGTCCTTCCTAGCCTCACCCAGAGCGTCACTTTCGCCGGCGGCGACCAGCAGGTCATCGGACAAAACGAGTCCCAATCCCAGTTCCTTTTCCAGGGGACGCTCAACCAGCAAAACAATCTTTCCTTTCAGAACAACGGCATCCTGGGCTTGGGTCTGGACGTATCGGTGACCGCCGCCTCCTGGATCATGGGGTCCAACAGTACCGGAAGTATTGTTGCGGCAAGTGCTCCCGACACCACAACCACCAGTGGAGTCAATATCACAGTCGGAAATGGCGGAAACGTCTCGGCTGAAGTGGGTAATTGGACAATTGGTGGTTCTGAAACCTTTAATTCGGGAAACGGCGGGAATGTGAACGATACCAATGGCTCAGGGGATGTCGGAGGTGTGGGTGGTTCTGTTTCTCTATCAGGAACGAACCTTACTTTGCTCGGCCCCAGTTATTTCGAGGTGAATTACAACAATAGTGGGGGCATCGGCGGGAACGTGACCGACCTGGGCAGCACCACTACCAGCGTGGGCGGGCAAGGCGGGGCGGCTTCGGTATCCTTTGCCGCAGTATCTATCGGAACTTATGGAAATATCATCATCGATGGTGGTGAGGGTGGCTATGCGGTTACTGGGGGGGCGGGCGGGGCGGCCTCCTTTACGGCGGGATCGCTCATTTCCAACGCTCAATTCAATGTCCAAGGCGGGACGGGCCGAGGCGGGATCTCGGCCAGCGGGCGGGGCGGGGACGCGGCGGTTTCTTTCGGGTCTTATTCGGGCCTAAGCGGGGCCTCCTTCCAAGTCGCGGGGGGAAGCGGGGGAAGCTCCTCATTTGCCGCGGCGGGTGGAAATGCCCTGGTTTCTGGTGGAAGTGCCACCCTCCAAGGGTCCGGTTCGGGTTATTCCATATTCCTGGTCAATGGCGGCAACGGGGGCAATGCCTTCTCCTCCACAGCGCCAGCGGCAGGTGGAAATGGCGGAAACGTCAGTATGTCCTTGTCCAACCTTTCGATTATCTCGGACACCACTATGAGCGTCATTAGCGGGAACGGTGGGATCGGGGCCTCGGGAGCCACCCCGGGGGCCGGTGGAGCGGCAGGGAACACAACCTTCTCCCTCGGTACTTTTTCAGTGGGGGTTTCCACCACCATCTCCCTTTCCAGTGGCAACGGCGGCGGCGGGGGAAGTTCCATTGGCGTTGCGGCGGGCGGGGCAGGTGGGGCTGGGGGGAACTTGGGCGTGACCCTGGGGACCTTGACCCTGGGGACGGGTTCCAATCTCTTCTTGGACGGCGGGGCTGGAGCGGCAGGGGGTGGTTCCTCGGGAGGAACCGGCGGCAACGGCGGGGCGGGCGGCAATGTTTCCCTGGCCATCGGCGCTGTGACCATGGGCGCGGGCAATGAACTGGCCGCCAGCGGCGGCACGGGTGGTATCGCAGGTTCGGGGATATCCCCGGGGACCGCGGGGGCCGCGGGACAGGATTCGGTTTCCATCGGCGATTTAGAGGGCCAAGGTTTGATCCAGTTGCCCAATAGCAACTCCCTTCTTCAAATCGCCTCCGGTAGCTTCGGCGGCCAGATCAACGGCACCGGTGGAACCCTGGAAAAAATAGGTTCGGCGGCCCTAACCCTTTTTGGTCCCAACTCCTACGGTGGGGGGACGTCGGTAGTGGGAGGCTTATTGTGCGTGAACACAGGGGGGACGTTGGGGAGTGGATTAATAACAAACAGCTCTCTTATTTATTACATTAATTCTGCGACGGCATCAGGCGCAACAATTTTGAACAACAACGCAGTTGGGTGGGTGGAGTTCTTTAATTCTTCCACCGCTTCAAATGCTTTTATTACCAATGACAATATGTTGAATTTTAACGATTCGTCATCAAGTGGATCAGCAACCATTCTCAACAGTGGTTTGATATCTTTCACTGGTTCTTCGACCGCAGGGGACGCTGTGATAACAACGGTGAGCGGAGGAAAACTTTTTTTTGAACAAGGACCTGGTACGGCAGGTGGAGGGGGAACGGCACAATTAATCACAAATGGGACCGGTTTCACGGACTTTAGTTATGATGCGAATGCCTTTTCAGGCCCCGTTACCGTGGGTTCCATCGCTGGGACGGGTACTTATTACCTTGGTTATTGCAACCTCGTGACAGGCACAAACAACCTTTCTACGACTGTTTCGGGATTGATCACGGATGGGGGACAAAATGGCGGCACAGGGGCTTCCTTGACCAAGGTGGGAACGGGGACTTTGAGCCTAATGGGGGCTAATACCTTCACGGGAGGAACCGCTATTGATGGGGGAACCTTGGCAGTAGGAAATTCCCAGGCCTTGGGAACAGTGGGTTCGGTGGTGGTCAACGGCGGCATTCTCGCGACCGCCGGGGCACCTTTAACTTTCCAAGTCGACGGCAATTATTACCAAGCTTCAGGTGGAACCCTTCAACTGGGCCTAGGAGGCGCGGGAGCCTCCTCCCAAGATCGCGTGAACGTTACCGGGTTCGCAATCCTCAATGGAACCCTCAACCTTTTGCCGGGTTCCGGCCTTACGGCCCCTACTTTAGGCAGCAAAATGACCATCCTGGACGCCAAATCCGTCTCCGGGATTTTTCAACAGGTGGACGAAGGCTTAACCGGTATCCGCCTCCTTCCCCTTTATTTTTCAAATGCGGTGGAGCTGGAATCGATCAATCCCTCGTTCCAAGGATCGGGAACGACCCCCAACCAAAAGTCCATTGGAGCAGATTTGGACACTATCGCCTTGAATCCCAAAGTGGACGGTTTCATGGCCTCCATCGGCGTTCTTTCCAATACCTCCCTGCAGGCGGCTGAGGGACAGTTGTCGCCGGAAGATTTCACGGCTTTGTACCAAGCAGGTTTCGAGGGGGCTTTGGCCCGGACCGCCTTGGTGGATCAAAGAATGTCCCAGCTGATGAACGACGTGGACAACACCGCTTGGCTGCCGGGGTTCTCCAGTACTGGAACGCTCTGGTTTGCGGGCAATATGCCGGCTTCCAAGGAAGCTGCCATGGCCCCGTCCCAGACCAGCCCTTGGGGAGGTTTTGTCTCGGGCAACGGGGGTTTCTTCAACGTTTCCTCGGATTCCAACGCGGCGGGGTACAAGGTCACGACTTACGGGCTGACGGGAGCAGGGGCGGACTACCGCCTATCGAGGGAGATGGTGGCAGGCCTGATGGTGGGATATGGCCACACGGATGTGATCCTGGGGACAGGGGGGACCCTTACCGCCGACGGGGGGCAATTAGGACTCTATGGATTGTTTTACTCGGAAGGGTTCTATACCAGCGCCCTGGTGGAAGGGGGAATCAACTCCTACGGAACCACAAGAACAGGCTACAACGGCACGGCCACGGGCAAGACTCAGGGGAACCAGTATGACGGGGCCTTGGAGATGGGTTATCAATTTAAGTCGGGCCAAATGAAGATTGGCCCGATGGGGTCGGTCCAATACAGCGATGTCAGCATGAATAGCTTTACGGAACAAGGGTCGCAGGCGCCCCTGACGATTCCAAACCAATCGGAGAACTCGCTGTTGAGCCGCTTGGGGGCGAGGGCGAACAGCCAATGGTCCCTGGGCAATGACACAACCTTGAACCCAATGCTCCAATTGGCATGGGAGCATGAATACAACTACCAGGGCGGTACCTACCAGGCGGGGTTCGGGACGGGGGACAGCTTTACGGTGGCTGGGCCGCAGGTGGGGCAGGATGGGATCATGGCGGGGGCGGGGGTGGGACTGTCCTTCGCGAAGAGCCTGACCGTATCCTTGGACTACGAGGGGGAGTTCGGGCGGACCAACTTGAACTCCAATCAATTCGGCGGCGGTGTGAAAGTCGGGTTTTGATAGTTGGAATCAAAGCATTGAGACACAGATTTTTATGAATTATTAACCTTCGCGTTTTTTACTGACACTCGTCTGTATTTACCATTGTCCCGGGAGATTCAAATCAAATGATTCAATGGAATAACGAAAAGCTTCAAGCATTCCGAAAAATGCGTTCAAATGTCCCGGCTTGGCTGAAGACCCTCATTTGGACCTTTCTTTTTTTCCCGGCCGCCTTTCCGCTTTTCGCCCAAAACGCGGTAACGGTCACCAATAGCGCCCCGGATGAAAGCAACGGCTCCCTGGGCTGGGCCATCACCACGTTGAACGCCTCGGGCACGGCAGGCGCCATCACTTTCACAGTCGACACTTCTCCCATCCTGACGGTGACTTTACCGCCGATTTCCCAAAGCGTGACCTTTGAGGGAGGGGGGCTCTATCTCACCGGCCAAAATGAGGCCCAGGCCCAACTCCTCTTCCAACAGGCTTTCACCCAGTCCAATAATCTGCAATTGACGAATAACGGGGCTTTGGGAGCGGGGTTGGACGCCTCAGTGACCGCCGCTTCCTGGACCATCGGTTCTTCCGCTAATACAACACTGAACGCGGCGTCGGGTGCGTCCACCCAGATAGGAAACCAAAGTTTCGTCGGACAGAATGGGGGCAACGCCTCAGTCACAGTGGGCACCTTGACCACCTTAACCCAGTCGGTTCAAGTTTTCGCAGGCTCTGGCGGCAGTGTAACCGCTTCGGGCGGCACCGGCGACCTGGGCGGTATGGGCGGTTCGGCTTTCGTAACCGCTGGTTCTTTTACGCTATCGGGCACCAATTTTCAACTTTTGGGCGGTCAGGGGGGGAGCGTTACTGACCTAGCCGGTGGAACCAATATGGGCGCTGCGGGTGGGTCGGCTATTGTGGAAGCCGGCTCCGTCTCCGTCGAGTCTTTCTCGGCTCTTCTCTTGGCTGGCGGTCAGGGTGGCGCCGGAGTGACCGGCGGCGCCGGAGGCAGCGCAACACTTTTAACGGGTTCCGCTTCGGCGGCCGCCGAATTTTCCGTTCAAGGCGGCAACGGTGGGGTCGGGGTTTCAATCGGCGGCGCGGGCGGAAACGCTATGGTAACGTTTGGGTCCTTGACCCAATTGCTATCCTCCCAGGGTGGGCTCACTTCCATTGAAGGCGGGAACGGAGGGAACTCTGGGAATGGAGGGAACGCTTCGGTAATCGGTGGAAGCGTGAGCCTTGGGGGAAATTTGAGTTTTGAGGTTCTCGGCGGCGCCGGCGGTTCTGGAGCCGTATTGGGTGGACCGGGCAACGGCGGCAGCGGGGGCAGTGCGACCCTTTCGCTGACCGGGTCCTTCTCCGACACTTCCAATGCCTATGTCACGGTGGCGGGGGGGAGTGGGGGGGCGGGAAGCTCCGGGGCTACGTCCGGCGCCGGGGGCCAAGGAGGTAATACTAGCCTGTCCTTGGAGACCTTTTCCATTACGGGCTCTAATCAGATCATCTTGGGCGGAAGCCAGGGCGGCAACGGTGGAAACAACACCGCCTCCGGGATAGGCGGGGCGGGCGGGGGTGGCGGAAACTTGGGCGTTACTATAGGAACGCTCACGTTAGGCGCGGGGTCAGGGTTGACTCTCGCGGGCGACATCGGCGGAAACGGCGGAAACTCCACCGGAGGCACCGGCGGGGCGGGTGGGAACGGCGGGGGCACTTATCTGTCCATTGGAGCGGTCACTCTTTTATCGGGAAACTTCTTGAGCATCACCGGCGGCGTGGGAGGCGCCGGGGGTTCAGGGGCAACCCAGGGCACCA
Source organism: uncultured Pseudomonadota bacterium (assembly GCA_963770835.1). Classification (GTDB taxonomy): domain Bacteria; phylum Oederibacteriota; class Muellerivitia; order Muellerivitales; family Muellerivitaceae; genus JAJPJW01. The sequence goes on along the minus strand of CAVYRH010000019.1, from coordinate 388,138 downwards.
ACGGGGTACAAGGGGATGCTTCCGTCTCGATTGTGGACTTGGAAGGGGGCGGCGGAGTCAGTGTCTATGGGAATGAGTCCAACACCCAACTGATGGTTTCGTCTGGGAATTTTTCGGGCAACCTTCTAGGGGATGAAAACCTCCAAAAGATAGGGTCCGGCGCCCTGACCCTTGGGGGGGCCAATAGCTATACGGGAAAAACCTTTGTGACCTTGGGCTTATTGGCAATGGATACAAATGGAACCTTCGGCACCGGCCAAGTCGTCAACCTTTCAACACTGGATTTCATCAACAACTCGACAGCGGGGAATTCCAACATTGTCAACGATGGAACCCTAAATTTCATCGACAATTCCAGCGCCGGGTCGGCAACCATCACCAATAATTTTTCCGGAAGCAAAATTTACTTTCAAAACAACTCAAGTGGGGGCACCGCCCAACTCATCAACGACAACGGGTGCCTGGTGGATTTCAGCTACGACAACGCCTCCACTGTGGCAGGAGGGGCTATGACCGTGGGTTCCATCGCTGGGACGGGTACTTATTACCTTGGTTATTGCAACCTCGTGACAGGCACAAACAACCTTTCTACGACTGTTTCGGGATTGATCACGGATGGGGGACAAAATGGCGGCACAGGGGCTTCCTTGACCAAGGTGGGAACGGGGACTTTGAGCCTAATGGGGGCTAATACCTTCACGGGAGGAACCGCTATTGATGGGGGAACCTTGGCAGTAGGAAATTCCCAGGCCTTGGGAACAGTGGGTTCGGTGGTGGTCAACGGCGGCATTCTCGCGACCGCCGGGGCACCTTTAACTTTCCAAGTCGACGGCAATTATTACCAAGCTTCAGGTGGAACCCTTCAACTGGGCCTAGGAGGCGCGGGAGCCTCCTCCCAAGATCGCGTGAACGTTACCGGGTTCGCAATCCTCAATGGAACCCTCAACCTTTTGCCGGGTTCCGGCCTTACGGCCCCTACTTTAGGCAGCAAAATGACCATCCTGGACGCCAAATCCGTCTCCGGGATTTTTCAACAGGTGGACGAAGGCTTAACCGGTATCCGCCTCCTTCCCCTTTATTTTTCAAATGCGGTGGAGCTGGAATCGATCAATCCCTCGTTCCAAGGATCGGGAACGACCCCCAACCAAAAGTCCATTGGAGCAGATTTGGACACTATCGCCTTGAATCCCAAAGTGGACGGTTTCATGGCCTCCATCGGCGTTCTTTCCAATACCTCCCTGCAGGCGGCTGAGGGACAGTTGTCGCCGGAAGATTTCACGGCTTTGTACCAAGCAGGTTTCGAGGGGGCTTTGGCCCGGACCGCCTTGGTGGATCAAAGAATGTCCCAGCTGATGAACGACGTGGACAACACCGCTTGGCTGCCGGGGTTCTCCAGTACTGGAACGCTCTGGTTTGCGGGCAATATGCCGGCTTCCAAGGAAGCTGCCATGGCCCCGTCCCAGACCAGCCCTTGGGGAGGTTTTGTCTCGGGCAACGGGGGTTTCTTCAACGTTTCCTCGGATTCCAACGCGGCGGGGTACAAGGTCACGACTTACGGGCTGACGGGAGCAGGGGCGGACTACCGCCTATCGAGGGAGATGGTGGCAGGCCTGATGGTGGGATATGGCCACACGGATGTGATCCTGGGGACAGGGGGGACCCTTACCGCCGACGGGGGGCAATTAGGACTCTATGGATTGTTTTACTCGGAAGGGTTCTATACCAGCGCCCTGGTGGAAGGGGGAATCAACTCCTACGGAACCACAAGAACAGGCTACAACGGCACGGCCACGGGCAAGACTCAGGGGAACCAGTATGACGGGGCCTTGGAGATGGGTTATCAATTTAAGTCGGGCCAAATGAAGATTGGCCCGATGGGGTCGGTCCAATACAGCGATGTCAGCATGAATAGCTTTACGGAACAAGGGTCGCAGGCGCCCCTGACGATTCCAAACCAATCGGAGAACTCGCTGTTGAGCCGCTTGGGGGCGAGGGCGAACAGCCAATGGTCCCTGGGCAATGACACAACCTTGAACCCAATGCTCCAATTGGCATGGGAGCATGAATACAACTACCAGGGCGGTACCTACCAGGCGGGGTTCGGGACGGGGGACAGCTTTACGGTGGCTGGGCCGCAGGTGGGGCAGGATGGGATCATGGCGGGGGCGGGGGTAGAAATCAACTTTGCGAAAAGCTTAAGCTTGTCCCTGAATTACCAAGGGGAGTTCGGGCGTACCAACTTGAACTCCAACGAATTCGGCGGAGGCGTGAAAGTCGGGTTTTGACAGGGTGATGAAAAAGTCTAAACATCAGACTTTTTCGTATCTTCGTCGCGAATCACCCCTTGAAAACCAAGGGGCTTAAAGCGATTCGCTTCTGGCCCATGGCTGTCGACAGGGTGTAAATGCATTTTTTCAGCACCCTGTTAAATCTTCCAAATAACATCTCTGGCCAGCCCTTTAGCGGTGAATTGGGCTTTTAAAACCGGTAGAATAAGCGCATGAAATCAACGGAATTGAAGTTCCCCGCCGACATCACCGGGCGGGTCGTGGGCGCCCTCTTTCTGATCCTGATCCCCCTGGTCACCCTCATCCCCTATGCCACCGTGCCGGTTTCCCTGACCCAGGACCTGGTTTTAAGATGGACCTCAGCGGCTGTTTTCCTGATTTGCCTGGCGGTCTCCCTGCGCCCCCTGTCCGGCCCCCGGACCCTTCGGCTGGATTTTCCAAACATCCTCTTATTGCTCCTCGGCGCCTGGGTCCTTTTGTCGGTCAAGAATTCCAAGGAGGCTTTCGAAAGCTTTTACGCATTCCGGGGTTTCATGGCCCTGGTCCTTTGGTGGTTCTCCTTAAGAATCGTTTGGCAACGCTGGCCTGGGGTTTATCCGGTGTTTGAAAAAGTTTTTCTTTGGGCCGCTTATATTTCCGCGGCCTGGCTTTGCTTTTATATGGCCGGGCGGACCCTGGGAATCCCTTTTTTCAAAATGTTCATCGAACGCAAGGGTTTTTTCCTCAATGAAAATATCGGCGCCGGTTTCCTGGGCATGGCCCTGTTGTGGGGGCTCCTAAGGAAACTGCACCAGCAGGCCATGTCGGGATGGGGCCTGGGCCTCCTCTTCCTGGCTTGGGCCCTCACCCAAAGCCGCGGCGCCTTCGTCGCCATGGTGGCGGTAGTGCTTCTTTACCTGTTTTTGCATATGAAGGAAGTGGAGAAAAGGCTTTCGGGCTGGCAAACCCGGGAGTGGATTTTTTTCGGTCTGGGCGTGGTTTTGGTGATCGGCTGTACTTCCTTCACCATTTGGAAACTATTCAACGCCCTTGAGGTGGATCCACGGGCCAACAATCGCTGGGAGCTTTTCCAAAGCGGTTTTGACATGGCCATGAGCCAGCCCCTGTTGGGCTTCGGACCCGGGACCTTTCCGGACGTCTTTCCTGCTTACCAGCCCGCGGCCTTTTGGAACACATTCGTACCCGCCACCCACAACGAATATCTCCAGGCGGCCATTGAATGCGGACTGCCGGCGCTTTTGCTGACCCTCCTTTTTCTTTGGTACATCCTGGGGGAAACAGGAAGCCGCACATTGAAGACTCCGGTCTTCAAGGAAGTTCCCAAGGACGACTTGGTTTTGGAATATGCCTTTTACCTGGTACTTTTGGAGGCCGTCCATAACGCGGTGGATTTTACCTTCCATGAATGGTGCCACCGGCTAGTGATCCTGGGCTTCGCCACCTTCGCCATTTCCCGGAAAAAGTTGACTGGAGACGTGGAGGTTTCCCTGGGCCTTTCCCGAAGGGTTTACCTGGCGGGGACGGTGATTCTCGTGCTTTTCGTGGTTTGGGCTTTGGGGCTTGGCGGCTATAAGGATTTCATGGCCAGAATTTATAACTTCAACGCTTCTTACAATAACGAACAAGGCGACTTGGACTCGGCCGAATATTTCATCAAAAAGAGCATTGGCTTCCGCCAAGATTGCACGGACTCTTGGGATTTATTGGGCGCTGTTGAGGCTAAACGGGGGGTCGCGGCTTTAAAACCATCCGAGAAAAGAAAACATTTTGCATTGGCTGAACAATATTTCGAAAAAGCGACTCAATTGTCCCCCTACTCCCCCGGTCCCATGAAAGACCAAGTGCGTCTCATGATGATACAAGGACGCCTAGACGAGGCTTTGGATCTCCAAAACGAGTTGATTGGAAAGGCCCCCCAAAATCCGCAGGTGTACGTCGATCAGTGCGACATCCTATTGGCCATGGGTCGCATCCAAGAAGCCATCGTTTCAGCCCAGAAGGCTATCGACCTGGATTACGCTTACATTCCCAGCTATCTTCGGAAGGCGAGGGCCATGGAAATTCTCGGCAAGAAAAACGACGCCGTGAAGGTTTACAAGACCATCGAGGACATCCTGAAGCAGGTCAACAATCCCGAATACGCGGATCGGATGGCCGAGATCGACGCCCACATCCGGAAGCTCCAGGGCCAGCCTTAACGAATGGTGAAACCGCGCAAATCCCTTCCCGCTATAATCGGATGGAAAATCCCGGCGGCCCTCTTTTTAGGGCTCTTCGCCTTGAACGCCTCCCTCGTCTCCCCTTTCCTTGGCTGGTACGATTCGGGCGAAATGGTGGGGGCCACCGCCTGCCTCGGTATTTCCCACCCTTCGGGCCAGGTCTTGTTCCACCTTTTAGGGAAGATTTTCCTCCTGATTCCCTGGTCCACGCCCGCCGAAAGGCTGGGCCTGATGTCGGCGGCCTGCTCGGCCCTGGCTTCGGTGTTGTTCTGGGTTTTAGCCTGCCGCCTGGCGGCAACGGTTGGGGAGCCTGCGGGTAAGGCCCTTTCCACCACCTTGAAGTTATGGCTGGCCCTTTTGACCCTTGCCTGGAGCCTTAGCCAGCCTTGGTGGGTCTATTCGCTCACGCCCCTGGTTTATGCCCTGCATCTTTTGCTGGGGCTTTTCATTTTATGGGCCTTAAGCCTCGACAAGCCCGGCAAGTGGTTCCTGGCTTTTTTCATCTTGGGGGCCGCTACCATCTTTCGCCCGACCCAGTTTTTTGCCCTGCCTTTCGTGGGGTTGGCATACTTACACCACATCTACCGCCACCCATTGGCCTTCGACCAAGGGCTGCAAAAATCGCGAGACGCCAAGACGCCAAGAAAAGCTGTCGGATTAAAAGAAAACATCAAAAATATAATTCTTTTGATTGTTTGTTTTGCTTTGGGGAGGAGCACCGCACTGTACCTTCCCCTTAGGTCGGCCCTGCACCCGGCGATTGCCTATGCGGACCTGACCCATCCGATGGCCCTCATCCGGCACGTGCTGGCCTTGAAATTCTCCAGCTCCGTGGGAGCAAACTCCCTGCACAACATACTCCATGTGGCCGAGATGATGGCCGCGCGCCTTTGGACGGATTTAACCCCCTTCGGGATTGGTTTGCTGGCTTGGGGAACCACCATCCTTTATCAAAAAAGAAGAAAGATTCCCTCCTTCCTCTGGGTTGCCCTGGGATGGGGCCTCTTCGAGGCACTTTTCGTCTTCACCATCCCTTTCCCAACTTTTGAGCCCCACCAGGTTCTTTTGGGGTGGGCTTACAGCGGTTTGCTGGCGGCCCTTCCCCTGGCTTTCCTGGAAAAGAGCTTCCGCAAAGGCGTTGCCGGGCCAGGAGTCGCGAGCATCCTGCTGGCGGCTTTTGTCCTGGCCCAAATTTCCTCCGTGGGACATCTTTGGGACCGCAAGAAGGAAAGGGGCGCGGAGGATTACGCCCGGAACCTTTTAACCATCATGGGGCCCAAGGCTCTTTATATGCCCGCCGAGGAAAATGAGTATTTTCCCGTGGTTGGGTACCAGCAATCCTTTGGGCTCCGTAAGGACGTCGGAGCGATGGAACCCGGGAACGACCCCCAAACCGTTGGGCCCCAGATCCGGGAGGCCTTAATCCAAGGACGCCCCCTTTACGTGACCCGTAAGTGGGACCTGCCGCCGGGCTGGGTTTACCGGTTGTGGGGGCCCTTGCTACAAGTGGTTCCGGGGGGTATTGCCAAAAATCCTGAAACTGCTCCCAAGGAAAAACCCCTGGCGGCTTGGGGAGGGCTGGAACTGATGGGCGTGGAGATAAATCCCCCCCAGGTGAAGGCGGGGGGAATCCTGCAGGTGACTTACCATTGGGCCCGGCGAAAGGCCAGTGCCCAGGATGCTTCCGACCTCGTGGTGGGGCTTTTCATCGATTCCCACGGAAGTTATTGGACCCGAAACGGGGTTTTTTTGCTGCACGACATCCATGAATTTCCCTATGGCTCCTCCTCCTCAATGAAACCGGGCTTCCTCTATCAGGATCACCGGATTCTTTTTGTCCCCTCCGATTTCCCTCCAGGGAATTATGCCCTGGCCGTGGGGCTCCAAAAACAGGAATCGCCGCGCGAGAAAGGCCAAGAGCCCTTCAGCCGCGAGTTCTATGAGCGCAACGGCTACCAGAACCTGGACAAGTTCATGGGACGGGGGGAAAGCGATGCGGTGGTGCAGTTTTCAGCGGGAGGGTTGGATTCCTGGAGGAGCGCCTTATGGCCCGTCACGAAAAGCCAGTATCCCATCGCCGACCCGCGCTTTGTGCCCGTGGCGCAAATTGAAATACAGGCCGCAAATTGACGCGAATTTGCGCAGATAATAAATTTAAAATTTTGGATTTTTCCTTTTTGTGAACGGTGATCATTTGCGTCCAAAGAGGTTGCTTTGATTTTTTAGGGGCCGCGGCATAGAATACGCCCTCCAAAATCCATTTCCGTCAGGGGTAAAAAATGGCCGATCCAGCCAAACGCCAGTACGTCAGTTTCGCTTTCTACAAGATTTCCGAGGAGTTCCGCGGCCTGCCGGCGGCCGAACGGGAGAAGGCCAAAAAGTCCTTCGTTGAGGCCGTCGAAAGCTTCAAAAAAGAAGGCATCCTGCTTTCCTATTCCACTGTGGGCTTCAAAGCCGACGTTGACTTGTTGCTGTGGAGCATCAGTTACGACCTGGACGCCATCCAAAAACTGGGCTCGGTTATCCTAAAGTCCACCCTGGGGCCTTACCTCAACCGGCCCGCTTCCTATCTTTCCATGACCAAGCGCAGCACCTATATCGACAAGCACCAGCATGTGGGCGGGAGCGAGGAATCCCGCACCAACATTTATCCCGGACGGTTCAAGTACATCTTCATCTATCCTTTCGTGAAGACCCGCGAATGGTACCTTCTTTCCAAGGAATCCCGCCAGAAGGTCATGGATGAGCATATCCGCGTGGGCAACCTCTATCCCTCGGTGAAACTGAACACCACCTATTCCTTCGGCCTGGATGACCAGGACTTCGTGGTGGCCTTCGAGACAGATACGCCCCAGGATTTCCTGGACCTGGTCATGGCCCTGCGGGAAACCGAGGGCTCCAAATATACGGTTCGCGACACGCCCATCTACACCTGCCGTATCATGGAACTCAAGGAAGCCCTGGATTTATTAGGATAAGGTAACCTTTTCCGTGCCCCCGACCGTAACCCCAAAGGAGTGTTATTGAAAGCCAGCCCGTCACAATGGCAGTCCTGGTCCCATATGATGAAGCGGGTCCAGGAAGGGGATGAAGAAACCTACCGCACTCTTCTGAATGAAGTGGGGCCGCTTCTCTACGCCTACGTCCGCCGCCGGGTTTTCAACAAGTCCCTGGTGGACGACGTCTACCAGGAGGTTCTTTTCACCCTCCACCGGGCCCGGCACAGCTATATGGCCAACCGCCCCTTCGCCCCCTGGCTTTTCACGATCGCCCACAACGCCTTCCTGGATGCTATCGGCCGGAACCGTAAGTTCGCCGAAAGGGAAGTGCCGGTGGAGGTCCTGCCCGAGTCAGCCCCCCTGGATAAGAGGGATGGAAGCCTTAGCGACGAACTGCACCAGGCCCTGTTAAAACTACCGGAGAGTTTGCGACGGCCGGTGGAAATGCTCAAGATTGAGGGGTTGACCGTGGAGGAATCCGCCTTAAAGTTGGGCATCTCGGGGAGCGCCCTCAAGGTGCGGGCCCACCGGGGCTATGCTCGGCTTAAAAAGATTTTATTGGAGAATCGCGCTAAGAAATGAAACGGAAAAACTCAAAACACAAGGTTGAAAAAGGCATGCCGTCCATCCACTGTGAGGCGGTGGAAAGACTGACCCATGGCCTTAAGCCGGTAAAATCCCCCATGCCCGTTTGGGGCCAGTGGCTGTGCTGGGTCGCCGGGATTTCTTTGCTAGTCGGTCTCTTTTTAATCCGCGTTTCGTTCCGGGGGGACTTTGCGGATAATTGGGCCCATTTATCCTTTCAATTAATGACCGTCCTGATCTTCGTGGGTGCCGCCCTGGCGGCTTGGGGGGCCATTGAAGCCAGCATTCCGGCGGGGGAATCCCAAGGGAAATGGAAGACTTGGGTGGCAGTTCTTTTATATGGGCTGGCTTTTCTGCTCTTCGTCCTTTTCCTTCCCTGGGATGCCGCCGAAAACTACCCGCACCACCCCTTCTTTTCCTCGTGTTTTGTGGTGGTCCTGCTGGTGGGATTGCTTTCCTGGCTGGGGCTGGGCTTGTTGATCCGCCACAACGCGCCCTTGAACGCGCGCCGGGTGGCGGTTTGGGCCGGTCTGTCAGCCTTCTTAGTGGGACTGGAAGTGGTTACCCTCCATTGTGGCAGCCACAATTTAACGCATATCTGCCTGGAGCATTTCCTACCGGTTCTGGCTTATTCCTGGCTGATAGGCTGGCTGGGGTACCGCTGGCTTTGTTCCTGGAAACGAAAACCTCTGGCGAAGTAACGGCAGTCAACAGCCGACAGTCCACAGCCGGCAGCAAGACTCCGAATTTGCGGTTTTAAGCCTTCCTTGTGAGCTGTCGACAGCGAACTGTTAACTGTGGACTGCCCTTTTGTATCGCATCGCGGACCAATCCTCATCGATGGCCACCAGGGATACTCCCAAAAATCCCAATTTTTCCGTAAGCGTGTGACCGCTGTCCCGGTTGATATCCGCTTTGTATTTCTTGGACGTTCCCTTCGGGTAAGCCATCCAAAAAATCCCCTTTTCCGATAGGGCTTTTGAGACTGTTCCGGCAATTTTTTTCGCATCGGCCAGGGAATAGGCGAAGGCCAGGATAAAGTCGTAAGAGCCCTTGGGTGTGGAATGCACCGTCACGCCGAAAGCCCCGGCGGTTTTTTGGAATTCCTTGGGCGCTCCCAGGAGCAAAAGGGGGTTTTGGGCTTTGAAAAGCAATTTTTTCAAAATGGGATTCATGGGGTGCAAAACCTTTGGCGTCAATCTTTGGCTTTAAGATTTTTTAAAGATTGTAATATTGGTAACGCATGCCCTGCCACTTGGCACGAAGGCCCGAAAGCTGTTCCTTGAGGCTCTTGGGCAGGAGCCCCAAATCGGTGATGATGAAATTAACGGGCAAGAAATAGCCCGGCATCGCCGTCGTCAGCCACAGCTTGTCGCTCAAGATGGGCGTTTTCAACCGGTCCGAAAGCCGCTTGCGCTTGGCCGGGTTCGCCCATTGGTCACAGACGTATTCCACCATGGCATGGCCCAGGCCCCGGCCGCGGAAAAGAGGGTCCACCGTCAGCCCCGTCAGCTCCGCGCAGTCGTTATGGAGGGTGATGCCGACGGTGCCCGAGGAAAAACCGTGGACCTCCGGGATCCACCAAAGCGTCTGCTCCGGCTTTTGGACCAGGAGTTTATTGGCCAGGAGCGAATGGGTGATGCCGGCCTTGTCCCGGGAGGTTGCTTCCCGCATGACCAGCTCGTTGTCCAGCGCCCAGAGGGAGGCGGCGGTTAAATCCCCCCGGTACATCAACCCGCCGTTCCCCGTTTCCTTCAATTTTAGCGCCATGGCTTGCAGGTGTTCCCGGCCAGCCCATACCGTGTCTTTGACTTCCTTGAGGTCGGTGGGCCTCAACTTGGTGTCCTGGGTCGTAGCGTAAAAAATATAGGAATCCCAGGTAACCAACTCGCCGGCGTGGCTGATGTCCAGGGTGATGTCGAGAAGAAACCGTTTTAAATTAATATCCAGGCCGGTTTCCTCCTTGGCTTCCCGGAGGGCGCCCGCGACCAGGTCCTCCCCGGGTTTGACGCCGCCGGAAGGGGACCGGAAAATGCCGGGAGGGTAACTGTGCTTGCTCATGAGGGCGAAGCGGCCGTCCGGCCCCTCGATCAACATCGTGACGTCATGGGCACGCTTTTGAAGGATGCTTTTCTGGACCAGGTTCCAGCCAGGTTCGTCGAATTCCTGGGTCATCCACTGGTGATAAGGATATCCAAAGCGGGCGCGGATCGAGGATAATTGGGGCCGAAGGTGCAAGAAAATCTCCCGTTGAGTGGTATCCCGGAAGGCGAATTCATTTTAGGGCCTAGCGAGCCCTTTTAAAAACAAAAACGGAGGACCGTTTGTTTAACCGTAAATCTGGAATTTCTTTCGCCCTCTTCTGGCTGGTGGGCATCTCCTGGGCCGGCCCGGTGGATTGGGTGAACCCCTTCATTGGAACGGCTCATGGAGGCAACACCTTTCCGGGCGCGCTGGTGCCTTGGGGCATGGTGTCGGTTTCACCCCATAACGACTTCAGGTCCCCCTCGGGTTATACCTATAGCAGTCCCGCGATTTACGGTTTCGGGCATGTTCACTTGAGCGGCACGGGATGCCCCGACCTGGGAAGCGTTGTTTTGATGCCTACAACCGGGAATGTCGAATCCGACCCGGAAAAATGGGAATCGGGATATGACCTGGAAAAGGCCACTCCGGGTTATTATTCCGTCCACCTGAAAACCTACGACATCCAGGCCGAGATGACGGCCACCACCCACGCCGGTTTAAGTCAGTATTTCTTCCCGGCGCGGAAAGGGGATGCCAACATCCTCCTCGATTTAGGGCGCCGCTTGACCACTGACCCCGTCACTTTGAAATCCCCCTCTTTCGAGTCTTACGTAAAGATCGTCTCCAAAAACGAAGCGGAGGGTTACGCCGAGAGCGGCGACTTTTGCAGCCCTTATGCCGGTAACAAGCAAACAACCTATTTCGTGATCCAGTTCAGCAAACACGCGGTCCGCACCGGAACGTGGAGAGGAGACTCCGCGTCGGATGACCGGGAACAAAAGGGTAAGGGCATCGGGGCCTTTTTCCGTTTTTCCACGGCAGGGCAGGAGCCCATTATGGCCAGGGTGGGAATTTCTTATGTCAGCATCGAAAACGCCAGGCTGAATTTAAAAACAGAAATAACGGGATGGGATTTTGAGACCCTCCGGGCCTCCGCCAGCAAGGCCTGGGACGACGCCCTGTCCCGCCTCCAGGTGACCGGCGGAACCGGCGACCAAAAAACCATTTTTTATACCGCCCTTTACCACGCCCTGATCCACCCCAGCGTTTTTTCCGACGTGAACAATGAGTACCAGGAAATGGGCCACAAGGGAGTGGAGACCGCCAAGGACTACACCCGATACCACGTGTACTCCTTATGGGACACCTATCGAAACCTGCATCCCCTCTTGGGGCTCTTTTACCCGGAACGGGATTTGGACATGACCAAGACCCTCGTGGAGATGGCCAAGGAAAGCGGCTGGCTGCCCAAGTGGGAACTGGGAGGAAATGAAACAAGCGTTATGGTGGGATGCCCCGCGGTTCCGGTGATTCTGGACACCTACCGCCAGGGCCTGAAGGATTTTGACGTTGACTCCGCTTACGAGGCCATGGTCAAGAGCCTGAATCCCAAGGATAACAAGACCTACGGGGGTCTTAAGTCCCTCTTACAATACGGCTATATTCCCAAGGACGACGACAGCGGGGATTACCTTTGGGGATCAGTTTCCACCAGCCTGGAATATTCCTATGACTTCTGGTGCCTGGCCCAAATGGCCAAAGACTTAAAGAAAAAGGATGACTACGAGAAATACATCCATCTTTCGGGTGTTTACCGGAATTTTTACGACCCCTCCACTGGCTTTCTAAGGGCAAAGAACCGCGACGGCTCTTTTATGACACCTTTCAACCCCTTGGCCACCTGCTGCGACCAAAGCTGGCCGGACAACGGTGGACCCGGTTACGTGGAAGGTAGCGCCTGGCAATATCTGTTCTTCGTTCCCCACGACATGGACGGGCTGAAGATGCTTTTGGGCGGCGACCAGATGTTCGTGGACCGCCTGAAGGAATGTTTCGAGGGGGGGCACTATGACGCCACCAACGAACCGGATATCGCATGGCCCTATCTTTTCGATTATGTGCCGAAGGAAGCCTGGCGGTCCCAGCAGGAAGTGCGGGAGATCATGGATAAGTATTACAAGAACACCCCCGATGGGATTCCCGGCAACGACGATTGCGGCGTCATGTCGGCTTGGTACGTCTTTTCCGCGATCGGCTTTTATCCCGTTTGCCCCGGCAGCAACACTTATCAAATTGGGAGCCCCCTGTTCCAACAGGTGGACGCCCATTTGAACAAGATGATTTACCCCGCCGGGCTGTTGACCTTGAAGACCATCAATAATTCCGATAAAAACCTTTATATCCAGTCCATCCAGGTGGACGGCGTGGATTATAAGAAAGATTTCATCAACCATGACACGCTGATTTACGGCAAGACCATCGTGTTCAAGATGGGAAGCCAGCCGAAACGCTGATTAAAAAAAGGTTTTAGGTAGGCTAGTTCCGAACCCCGGGAAAAACGGTCCGGCAATAAGGCCTTGTGATTCCGGGCTTATTCATGCTATAACCGTCGGGCTTTGGCGGGGGTTGCCTACCAAGCAGGCACGACGGTCCGCCGTCGGCCTATCTCTCACGCTTTTTCGATGTTCCTTTCAGTGGCCCCCTGGGTTGGAAAGGAACCCGCCGAGCGCGGAAAGAAAAAGCGGTGGAAAAACTTAAAGGAGCTGTACCATGATGTCCGTTTCGATGAAGCAGTTGTTGGAAGCTGGTGTGCATTTCGGCCACCAGACCCGCCGTTGGAATCCCAAGATGGCCATCTATATATTCGGTGAGCGCAACGGGATTCACATTATCGACCTCCAAAAAACCGTCAAAAAACTCAAGGAAGCCTACCAGTTCGTCAAGGACTTGGCCGCTTCGGGCGAAACCATCGTTTTTGTCGGCACCAAGAAGCAGGCCCAGGACGCCATCAAGGAAGAGGCCGACCGCTGCGGCATGCCCTACGTCAACTACCGGTGGCTGGGCGGTATGCTCACCAATTTCACCACTATTAAAAAGTCCATCAGCTACCTGAAGGAACTGGAAAGCATTTCCGAACAGGAAATGGCCGCCCGTTCCAAGAAGGAACAAGCCGGGTTGAACAAGGACAAGCTAAAGCTGGAACGATCCCTTGGCGGCATCAAGAATCTCCCGAAACTGCCGGGCGCCATTTTCGTCATCGACACCAAGAAGGAACATATCGCCGTCCAGGAAGCCCGCAAACTGGGCATTCCCGTGGTGGCGGTGGTGGACACCAATTGCGACCCGAGTGAAGTGGACGTCGTTGTCCCCGGAAACGACGATGCCATTCGCGCGGTCAAGCTCATGACCTCGGTCATGGCCTCGGCTGTCCTGGAAGGGCGTTCCAAGGAACTGGAAGGCAAGGAAGTGTCACCCGATGCCGCAGTGGGGCCCACCGAAGTGGGCGAAGAAATGCTGGCGGCGGCTGAACAAGAAACCGCCACCCCTTCCGAAGGAGAAACCACGGCGGAAGCCGCCGCGGAAGCCGAAACCCCCGAGGATAAAAAGGAAGAGGCCGAGCTCCTGGTGGGCAGCGTGGAGACCCTAGCCGGCGACGCCAAAACCGTGGCGGTCATCGCCGATGAGCTGGCCAATGAAAAAGTCGAGCGTATCCGCACCAAGCGGGTTCGCGAGGACAAGCCCCAAAAGTAAGCGTGCCCTAACCGGCACGGCTTTCAAGGATGAAAACAGAGGAGTTTTCAAAATGGAAATCACGGCAAACGCGGTAAAAGACCTGCGTGAAAAAACAGGCGCGGGAATGATGGATTGCAAAAAGGCCCTCTCGGAAACCAAAGGGGACTTCGAAAAGGCCGTCGTTTGGCTCAGGGAAAAAGGAATGTCCCAAGTGGCCAAGCGCTCTGGCCGCAGCGCCAACCAAGGCGTTATCGGCAGCTATATCCACGGCGGCAAGGTTGGCGTGCTGGTGGAAGTCAATTGCGAGACGGATTTCGTGGCCAAGACCGATGATTTCCAAAATTTGGCCAAGGAACTGGCGATGCAAGTAGCCGCTTCCTCGCCCAAATACGTCAGCCGCGAGGAAGTTCCGGCCGCCGAGCTGGAACAGGAAAAGTCCATCTACCTGAACGAAGCCAAGCAATCGGGAAAGCTGGAAGCGGTCCAGCAAAAGATCGCCGAGGGGAAGATCGAGAGCTACTATAAGCAGGTATGCCTGTTGGATCAGCCCTATATCCGCGAACCCAAGAAAAACGTGAAGGACTATGTCACCGAGGTGGCCGCCAAGCTGGGTGAGAACGTGGTGGTCCGCCGCTTCGCCAGGTTGCAGCTCGGCGAATAATCATTTTTGCTGTTCTCTAGGTCTCGGCGGTGAAAACGTTAAGGGAATGAGCGAATGGCTCCAGCTTCCTCCAAAGGTTCAAAGTCCAGCCCCCTCTACCGGCGTGTTTTATTGAAGCTTTCCGGCGAAGCCCTGGCCGGAGACAACGAACACCGCATCGATGAAAAAGTCGTCCAGGCCATCGCGAAGGCCGTTTTCGAGGTTCAAAAATCCGGGGTCGAGATCGCCCTCGTCATCGGGGGCGGCAACATCTACCGCGGCGCGGACGGCGAGCGCATGGGGATGGACCGGGTTTCCTCCGACTATATGGGCATGCTGGCCACCCTCATCAACGCCCTGGCCCTGCAGAACGCCCTGGAAAAGCAGGGGGCCCACACGCGGGTCCAAAGTGCCATTGAGATGTCCAAGGTGGCCGAACCCTACATCCGGCGAAGGGCCTTGCGGCACATAGAAAAGGGCCGCATCGTGATTTTCGCGGGCGGCACGGGCAATCCTTACTTCACCACCGACACGGCCGCGGCCTTGAGGGCCATCGAGATCGGCGCGGACGCCATTTTGAAGGCCACCAACGTGGACGGCATCTACAGCGCCGACCCCAAAAAGGACCCCAAGGCCAAGAAGTTCAAGAACCTCACCTATATCGACGCCATCAACCGCCGCCTGAAGGTGATGGACACCACCGCCCTGACCCTTTGCATGGAAAACAAACTGCCGATCGTGGTCTTCAGCCTGCACCAGCCGGGAAACATCCGCCGGGCCGTGTGGGGCGAACCGATCGGGACGCTTGTAAAGAATTGATGGCATTCGGCTGTTAGCCGGACACCATCGGCGAACCGCTTTTAAAAGGAATATTTCACCGCTTTCGAAGAAAGCGTTATTCACCTTCAAGTGCATACGAGGAAAAAATGGCCGACGCGAACTCCATCCTGAACGACGCCGAATCCAAGATGAAAAAAGCCGTGGAAGCCACCAAACGAGAATTCGCCTCGGTGCGGACCGGCCGCGCCTCGGCGGCCCTAGTGGAACACATCAAGGTGGAATATTACGGCTCGCCGGTCCCCATCAACCAGGTCGCCAATATCTCCGTCCCCGACTCCCGCACCCTTGAAATGAAGCCCTGGGACCCCCAGGCGCTGGGGGAAATTGAGAAAGCCCTCCAGAAGAGCGACTTGGGGATAGCCCCCAACAACGACGGCAAGGTGATCCGCCTTTCCATGCCCCCCTTGACCGAAGAACGGCGGAAGGAATTTGTGAAGATGGTCCACAAATACGCCGAGGGCGGCCGAGTAGCCATCCGCGGCATCCGCCAGGACGCCAACAAGGCCCTGGACCACATGAAAAAGGAAATCGCCGAGGACGAGTTCAAGAAACACCACGACCACATCCAGAAGATGACAGACCTCTACACCCAGGAAATCGGCAAACTCAGCGAGCACAAAGAAAAAGAAATCATGGAGATCTGACCAAAGAGTTGGATACACCGAAACAAGCCGCTCTCCTTAAGCGTCACCGGCTGAAACCCCACCTGCCCCGCCACGTCGCCATCATCATGGACGGCAACGGTCGCTGGGCGAAAAAACGCCATTTACCGCGTATCGCCGGGCACCGGGCCGGGGCCCATTCGATCCGGGAAATCGTGAGGCTTTCCGGGGAATTAGGAATCGAGGCCCTGACTCTCTATGCCTTTTCCACCGAAAATTGGAAACGGCCGCCCCGGGAAGTGACCCTCCTGATGCAGCTCCTCAAGCAATACCTTCGAAACGAAGTGGCGGAGCTTTTGGAGAACAATGTCCAACTGAGGACCATCGGCAACACGGTGGATTTACCGGGTGAGATCCAAGAGGAACTTAAAAAATCTATCCAAGCGACGGCCCATTGCACGGGATTGAAACTAGTCCTGGCCTTGTCCTATAGCGGCCGCGCCGACATCACCCGCGCCGCAAGAGAGATCGCGAAAAAAGTGAAAGGCGGCCGATTGAAACCTTCGGCCATCACGGAAAAAACCATGACCCAATTCCTCTCCACTGCGAACTTCCCCGAAGTGGATTTCCTCATTCGCACTAGCGGGGAGATGCGGATTTCCAATTTCCTCCTCTGGGAACTGGCTTATTCCGAGATTCACATCACCCCGACCCTTTGGCCGGATTTCCGGACTCCGCACTTTATCGCTGCGTTGAGGGACTTCCAGACCCGCCAAAGGCGGTTCGGGGGCGTGGAAAGCATCGTGGGGAGCGTGGCCTCATGGGTTCAATGACTAAAAGGGTCCTGTTCGCCGTCCCGGCCATGGTATTGCTCCTGGCTATTACCTTTTGGAGTTGGACCCTGCCTTTCAAGCTGACCGTTGCTGCCGGACTGGGATTGGCCTTGTGGGAGTATTTCAACCTGGCGGATGCCCACAAGTTGAATGTCCTGAGGGTGGAAGGCTTCGTGGCCCTCGCCCTCCTGCTTTTGCCCTGGATCGTCCAACCCCTGCTTTGGGCCGGACAGGATGCTTTCCTGATTGGACTCTTCCTTTTAACCCTCTCTTTTCTCTGGTCCCAGCGCCCCTTGAAGGAAATGGTGATTTCCGTCAGCGCCACTTTTTTTGGGGTGGCCTATTTCGGGGTCTTGGGAAGCTACTTCTTCCGCCTCCGGGACTTGCCCCAGGGTTACTGGCCTTTGATTTGGCTTTATACCGCCACCTGGGCTTATGACACGGGCGGTTACTTCGCGGGCCGCTGGTGGGGCCGGCACCACTTCGCGCCGCTCGCTTCCCCCAAAAAATCCGTGGAAGGCTGTATCGGCGGGTTTACGCTGGTTGTTGCAAGTCTTTTCCTGCTGTGGAAGACGGTTCCGTTTTTCGCCCAGGAATTTTCCCCGGTGGACGTCCTGGCGCTTTCGGCCCTTCTTTCCTTGTTCGGCCAACTGGGCGATCTGGTAGAATCCATCATCAAACGCAGCCTTTCCGCCAAGGATTCAGGGTCCCTGCTCCCGGGCCACGGCGGGGTGTTCGACCGGATCGACAGCTTGCTCTTCAACGCCCCCATCTTGTTTTATTACCTTTACCACCTCTTTTTGTTGGACCAGAAATAACACCCGGAGGATTTATGCCACTTGAGGATCTCATCAAAAAAGCCCACGCGACTTATATCCACCAGTTTGGGGATTCAGGGCGGAAAATCACCTTCGTAGTGGCGCCTAGCCGCCTGACCCTTTTGGGGGGCGAATATACCGAAGCGGTGGATGGCTTCAGCCTTTTGGCGGGTGGAAACCACTCGGTGGTGGTGGCGGCCCAAAGGCGGAGCGACAAGATGGCCTTCATCCATTCCCTGACTTATGACGAGAAAATAAAAGTTTCCCTGACCACCTTGAAGTTCGACCGAGCCGATGGATGGGCCAACTATCCCAAGGGCGTCCTTTATTTTTACGAACGCACGGGCCGCAAGTTGGAGGGTGTCCAGATGGTGGTGGCCGGCGATATGCCCGAGGGGGTGGGGTTGGGAACTTCGGCGGCCATTACGGCGGCCACGGCGGCGGCCTGCAATATCCTGGGCACCCATCCACTGGACGACGCGACGCTGGTCAAACTCTGCCAGCGCGTGGAAAGTCAATTCATGTCCCTGCGGGGCGACCATTTTTCCCCCTATGCCGCCAAGTTCGCCAAAAAGGACCAGCTGGTCATCTTCGATGCCCGTACCTTCAAGCCCGACTACATGCCTTTCGATTCCCAAAATTACAAACTGGTGACGGTGGACAGCGGCGTCCGCAAAAAGGAGCGGGAGGAGGAATTCAAAAAACGGTTGGATCTTTTCGCCCAGCTTTTAACGGAAATCCGGAAATATGTCCCCAAGGTTATTTCGCTCCGGGATGTGGGCGGCGAAGCCTATGAGACGGCCCGTAAGAACATCGACATCATCCTCCGTAAGCGGCTGGACCATGTCGTGTACGAGAACCAGCGCGTGAAAAAGGCCAAGGACCTGCTCGTGAAAGGAGACTACGAGGGCTTCGGGCGGCTTTTAAGCGAATCCCACGACTCGTTGGCCGACAAATTGAAGGCCACCTGCCAAGAGGTGGATATCCTGACCCGCGTGGTCCGGGGCCAGCCGGGTTGCATGGGTTCCCGCATGATGGGCATCGGCTGGGGCGGTTCGGTGGTTTGCCTGGTGAAAGCGGCGGAAACAGGGGCTTTCGTGGACCGCGTGAGGGGAGAATACAAAAAACAAGTCAATATTTCATCGCAAGTTTACGTTAACGAACCCCAGGAAGGGGCCCGGGAGGTGGAGGCCGTTGTCTCGATCCCAGCGTCTTCTTGAGTCCCGCCACGGCGATCTGTTTGAACGCTTGAATTCGGGAAAAACCTTCCGAAGAACCCGGGTTTTAACCGAATCATTTTTCTAGACGGGTTTTTTTAAAACTTTATAATGTCTGATGCTTACCGGCTTTAAAACGTTTCAAAATCAGAATCAACCTAAGATTTTTTGGAGGCGGCGATGCGAGGGATGAAAACCGTTGGATTGCTGTTGACTTTAGCGGCTGCCTTAAGTTTTTTGGCCCCCGCTCCCGCGAAATCCCAAGGCACCACGGACAACCAGTATTACGCCGCGGGCAACCAGTATTACGCCGCCCGCAATTACGCCCAAGCCGCCCAGTATTATAACGCCGCCGTTAAAGTGAACCCGAATAACGCCGCCGCCTACCAGGGCTTGGGGAATTGTTATTACGCTTTGGGACGGAAAGAAGATGCCTTGTCTTTTTACCAGAGGTCTTCGGCTTTACAACCCGGTAACACCCAGCTGGCCCAATTTGTCCAAAACCTCCAGGCCCAGGTGAACGGGGGCGGCGCAGCCCCTGGAGTGGGGGCCGCTTCCACCTCACCGGCCTCTTCCTACCTGGCTTATGGCAACGCCTACTTACAACGGAAACAATACGCGGAAGCACTTAAGTATTTCCAAGCGGCCATCCAGCAGGATCCCAGTGGTTACAAAGGCTATTATTATGGAGGCTACACTTATGCCGCCGCCGGCGACAACAAGGATGGAGCCCTTTATTTTGAAATCGCGGCGTCAAAATCCGGAAACGCCTCCATCAAAGCTTACGCGGACCGTCTCAAGGCGTCCCTATCCCCGGACGACCAACAATGGGTGGACGATCAGGCCGCGAAATATACCGGAATGGCCCTTGCCAGCACTGGCGGAAAGGGAAAAGGAAACGACGTTTCCTTCGGGTTCCATGTCATGGGCGGAATGGAGTATATTTTCGCCGACCCCAGCCAGATTAAACAGTATGTAAATAGCAACGGCGCCGTTTCCTTGAACGGAGTGACTCCCAATATAATTGCTTTTCCGGAGTTGGAGCCTTTCGTGCAATTTGGACAGAATTTCGAGATCAATCTGGCCATCGGTTATTTCCCAGTAGGGAATTTGTCTTATACGACTTATGACTTGAACCAAACCGATGCTGTTCCTGATGGTTCGGGCCAATTCGCGAGTGCGGATGTCTGGAAATACACTTTTAATACCTCCATCATCACGGCTGACTTGGGGATCAAGCTTCT
The DNA here is from genome assembly GCA_963770835.1 of uncultured Pseudomonadota bacterium. Taxonomy (GTDB): domain Bacteria; phylum Oederibacteriota; class Muellerivitia; order Muellerivitales; family Muellerivitaceae; genus JAJPJW01. Next base: position 368,093 of record CAVYRH010000019.1, on the reverse strand, counting down.
CTTTGGGGATGACAAGTCCAAAGGTTACCTTGGATTGGCCGGTGGGCTTTCCCCCATCAGCATCTCTTTTTCGAAAATTTACTATGATTCCGCAGGAACTAATGTGTTGGGAACCGATCCCAGTACTGGAAGTTACAGCACCGTGGCTTTTAACGGACAGGCTATTTTGGGCGCCGATTTCTCCCTGGGCAAAGGTATCGCATTTGGGCCTTATATTGGTTACCGTTATTTAAGCGCAACAAACTTCCAAAGTGGCGGGAGCACCTTGCAGATCAATACGAAGAATGGAGCTGTTGGAATACCGGGGGAAAATGTCATGATTGGCGGCACGCCTTATACGAATATTCCAAACGGCGCTTCCACGACGCCTTTGACCCTGGATTTCAGCGGGTTGGAGGGTGGGTTTAACCTGACCTTCGCGTTCTAAAACACCTCATTGCTTGAACTTACCCAACGGGCCCCTTCGGGCCCGTTTTTATTTTTGATCCAGGCCGGCCATGCGTTCTTGTTTCGTTAAATTAATCCTTTTGACAGCCGCAGGGTTGCTTGCGGGAGCCCTGGCCTGGGCTGAACCAGTGGTCCTTCAAACCCAACTCACCTTCTACGGCGATGAAGAGGGATTTGACGGTTCTTACCGTTCGGAGCAAACTCTTTTCGGCCAGCAGTTTCAAAGCGCCTTCGAAGCCCCCACTGGCGGCCGCACGAGCCTGGAGGCGGGGGTCTTTTTCGACCACCCCAGCGCAGTGAACGGTATGGTGGTGAACGTCCTGCCGGTCCTCTCCTTCAAATATTTCACCCCCACCACCCGAATGATTTTCGGCACTTTGGAAACCCGAGACCGTCATGGGTTCCTAGAACCCCTGGAGGTGGAAACGCTGGAAATCACCCGGCCTATCGAATACGGCCTGCAATGGGAAGAGGCGGACGGCTGGTTCACTTCGGACTTATTCCTCAACTGGCAGCAGATCAATACGCCGGGCAACCCGGAAATTTTCGACTACGGGGGTGTTTCCCGGGTTTCCCTCGGAGAATCGGTGGATGCGGAATTGCAGTACCACGGATACCACCAGGGTGGAAAGCTTTTCTACGTTGGGGTGGTTAATAACTACGTCCCGGCCCTGGGGATCCGGTTTCATGCCCTGCTTGATTTCCTGGGGGACAGCGCGCTTTCGGCCTTCGGGGTCATGAGCGGCAATTTGCAGGGTCCTTTCCTCCAGGTCACGCAGTCCCAATGGGGGGAGGGGCTTTACCTCAAGGGTTCGGTCACCCCCTGGAATATCGCCCAGTTGTATGGAATCCTCTGGTTCGCTCAGGACTTTTATTCCTGGGAAGGGGACGGCAATTATAATTCCCAGGGACTCGACCCTAACTTTTACCAGTCCAACCGGACTTATGGGGAAATCGGCCTACGAAAGGTCATGGCGGGCGACAACAATACGAACCTGGAGGCGGAAATCCGGGCCAGTTGTGTTGACGGCCAATGGGATTACTCCGGCAGGATTTTAGCGAGGGCTTCCTTTGGTGTTGAAGTCCCGGTTCAAAGAAAGGTCTCCAGTGAAAAATAAATTTCGGACCATTTGGCCGGTTTTGGCGGTATGGGCGGTTTGCACTGCGGTTTTGGCCCAAGAAGATCCGGATTGGATGTGCCATACGGCTCTGGCACCCACGGTGGGGAAGGGCGAAACCGTTTGGAAAAACCAATTCACTTTTTACGGGGATAACACCGAATTTTTCGAGCCCTTCCGTGTGCGGGAGACCATCCTCGGGCAGCAATTCGAGAGCTACCTGGACGCCTCGGCCGGGGAACACGCGGACCTTTGGGCGGGGGTTTTCGCCGACCACCGGGCCGCCCAAGCCGTGACCACCGGCATCCAGCCCGTTCTTTCCTTCGTGTACCACTCGGGCGGTTCCCAGTTTATCTTCGGCACGCTTCAGCCGGTTTACCGGCACGGGTTGATCGAACCTATGGAGGTCACCACCCTGGAACTAAACCGCCCCATTGAATACGGCCTGGAGTGGGTGGAAAAGGATGATCCCATCCAATTTGATACATTCCTGAATTGGCAGCAGTTGTTAACGGCGGCGGACCGGGAAATCTTCGACTACGGGGGCTCGGGCCAGTTGCCGCTGGTTCCTGACCTTATCGTGGAAGGCCAATACCACGGCTACCACGTGGGGGGGGCCGCCTACGACGGCATTGTGCGCAACAACCTAGTGGCGGGTTTGGGGCTAGCCTTCAAACCCCACCTTCCAGTTCTAGGTTCCAGTTCCCTGGAGCTGTTGGGACTGGGAAGCAAAGACACCAACCGACCCGATTATCCGGGGCCTACCTACGGCGAAGGCGTTTACTCCAAGCTCATCGTTACGCCCATTGATGGTTGGCAACTTTTCGGCATTTCCTGGTTCGGCTGGGACTACATGTCGGAGGAAGGGGATTCCAACTATAATTCCCTGGGCACGGACGGGGTTTATTACGAGCCCAACCGCACTTACGAGGAGCTGGGGTTCCGCCGGTTCGTCGAAATCGAGAACGGTGTCACCTTCGACTTCGAGCTGCGCTCCCATTGGATCGATTCCTCCTGGGCCAATTCCTTCCGCATCGAGGCCTACGTGCCTTTCGATGTGGGGGTGGATCTCCAGCGCAAACAAACCGCTTCCCCGAAGGATGGGTTGAATTGAGTTTTCCTAAATGAAGCCCGAAACCAAGACTCGCATCGCTTTCACGACGTTGGGATGCCGGGTCAACCAATATGACACCCAGGCCATGAAGGAACAGGTGGAAAAGGCCTCCCTCCAAGCCGTTCCTTTCGAGGAACCAGCGGATATTTACGTGATCAACACCTGCACCGTGACTTCCGCCGCGGACGCCGAAGGCAAGATGCTGGTGAGGCGGGCCAAGGCCAAGAACCCCGATTCCTTTGTCGTGGTGACGGGCTGCCTGGCCCAGGACCGACCGGAGGAAGTAGCGGGTTTACCGGGCGTAAATTTGGTGGTCGGCAACACCGAAAAATCCCTCCTTTTAAAAAAGATCTTTTCTCAATATGAACCCTTGGGCCCCGTCACCGAGGACTTGCTGGAATCCGCCGGCCCTTGGGGCGGCGGCATTTCCCGGTTTGACGGCCACCAAAGGGCGACGATCAAGGTCCAAGACGGCTGCAACTTCGGCTGTTCCTTTTGCCTCATCCCGCGGGTACGGGGTGAAATGGTTTCGCGGCCTGGGTTGGAAATCGTGGCGGAAGGTAAAAGGCTCGCCCAAAACGGGGTCAAGGAACTGGTTTTGGCCGGGATCCAGCTTTCTTCCTATGGAAGGGATTGGGGACTCAAAGCCGGCGAACCCCGGCTGGCACCGGTGATCGAGAAGCTGTTGGTTGTCCCCGGCATCCGGCGGGTGCGCCTGTCGTCCTACGCCGTGGCGGATTTTGAGGACGCGCTTTTACCCCTTTGGCAGGCGGGGTCGGGGCTTTGCGCGCACCTGCACCTGCCCCTTCAAAGCGGGGACGAAGGAGTATTGAAAGCCATGCGGCGGCCCTATACCTTGGGTCATTATCGCGAAACGGTTGAAAAGATCCGAAAAGCGGCGCCTCAGGTCGGCCTGACTTCCGATATCATCGCCGGCTTCCCGGGTGAGACGGATGAGGCTTTCGAAAACACGATCGACAGGATCCGTGAATTTGGTTTTGTGGACTTCCATCCCTTCCCTTACTCAGACCGCCCCAATACCCCGGGCGAAAAAATAATCCCCAAGGTTCATCCCTTCATTATCCGGCAGCGCATGGACCGGTTGCGGTATTTGAAAAAAGAATGCCTGGTTCGCTCCGCCCAAAGGGCCCAGGGGTTGAAATTCCGGGTTATCGTAGAACGGCATAGCGTCGGCCAACAGGCCGGGTTGAGTGACGAGGGTTTACGGGTGGTTTTCCCCCAGAGGGAAGGCTGGCTCGGCAAGGAAGCCCATGTCGAAGTCACGGGCGTCCGGCAAGATGCCGCCTTGGCCGAGTGGGTTTAGCCCTTGGCCGGTTCCCCCAGCCTTTACGATAAACTTTATATCTACCTCTTCTACTGGCTGCGCTCGCGAAATTACGACCTCCCCGAAAACAAGGCAGGCTGGAGGTCCCGGCGGAACCAGGAACTGCGGTTCCAGGCTTTAGCGGGAATTGGTGACCTTCAAGACAAGAGCATCCTCGACCTGGGCTGTGGCTTGGGCTGCCTCTACGGTTACCTCAAGGGGAAAGGATGGCGGGGGGAATATACCGGGTTCGATATCCTTGATTTCATGGTGAAAGGCGCCCGCGCCCGGTTTCCCGAAGCCCGGTTTGAAAAACGCGATGTCCTTCAAACCCAGCCGTCGGAAAAATGGGACTATGTTTTCGTGAACGGTGTTTTCAACCACAAGATCAAGGACAACTGGGCCTGGATCGAAAACATGGTGGCGCGGGCTTTCTCCTGTGCCCGGAAAGGCATGGCCTTTACCATGCTCAACCGTGAAACCGGATGGCTGGACAGCGACCTTTTTTACACGACTCCCGAGGAACTGGAGCGCAAAGCGGGGCACTGGTCCGGTGGAAAATACAAAATCGTGACGGGTTACCTGGCCGAAGACATGGCGGTTTACCTGTTCAAAGATTAAAAGCCAATGCCCGTCCCGAAGTGGAAGTGGAGCCCCAAGGTGGGGACATCCGCTGAACCGTTGGAAATGGGCACCCACCAAGCCCAGCCCCCGATCAAACCTACGTCCGCCAGGACAAAAACGGATTTCCAGACCTCGAAGTTGCGACTGACCGCGACTTGGGCCCCCAGGCCCGAAAGATAATAGCCCGAGTCCAAGAGGCCCCTGTTGTAGGTTTGGAAGGGCTGGCCCCTTACGATGTTTTCCGGGCTGGAGACAACGGCTCCCGCGTCCAGATGCAGGATGTAATCCCCCATCTTCCACGCATGGCCCAGGAGGAAATAAGTGTAGCCGTAGTGGATGGAAAAATCCTGGATCTCGGGTGGGAGATTGGTCAGGAAAAGCCGGTGGTGAACTTGTTCGAACTCCCAGGCCTGGTCGTGGTCCCAAAGCGACAGCCGAAAAACGTAATAGGGGGTGTAGGGTCCGAAGGGCTCTGTATCATAGTGGGCGGTCAGCTGGATGTCCGGATAACCGGCCTGATGGACCGTGAGGGGGGTGGGGAAGTTATAGGCAGTGCCGGTCATCACCTCCACGGAAAAGCCCTCAGCCCCGGCATTGGGCGCTGCGAAAAAGAAGGCTCCCAACAAGCTGGTCGCGAAGAACCCCAAGACTTTTAAGACAAACATTTTTTCTATCCTGGATTTTAAAACGGAAAATCCGGCGCCAGCGTTGTATATTAAGGGCGGCGGAAAAACCTGACAAGCGAATTGGGGGCGGCTCATGGGCGACCACTGCGTTTTCTGCAAGATCACTCGCGGGGAGATTCCTTCCAATAAAGTTTATGAGGACGACCAGGTCCTTGCGTTTTACGACATCCACCCCGCCGCGCCCACCCATGTGCTGATCGTCCCCAAAGCCCACATCGAGACTATCGAGGATATCCCTTCCGGCGACCACTTGGTTTCTATCCTGACTGAGCGGGCCATCCTGGTGGCGAAACAGTTGAACCTTCGGGAAGGTTACCGCCTCGTCATTAACAACGGGGACAACGGCGGCCAAACCGTTTACCATCTGCACCTTCATCTCCTTGGCGGCCGGTTCATGACCTGGCCCCCGGGCTGAAAAGGTTCCATCGCAACATCTTCCATCCAAAACCGCCTAAATCATGGGATTACTCCTTTAAGAGCTTCTAAATATGGTTTCCCCATTGCTTGACGGCGGACCGCTCCAAGCATTAAACTCCTCCTCCCTGGTGCCTTCGGGCCTCGGGGAGTTTCCATTCCACCCATAGAGGGGAGAGTGACCACAGTGGTCGAAGTCCGATTGGAAGAAAATGAACCGATTGAAAACGCCCTCAAGCGTTTCAAGAAGGTTGTCCAGAACTCGGGGCTGATCTCGGAAATGAAGAAACGCGAATTTTACGAGAAGCCCAGCGAGCGCCGTAAAAAGCGCGAGGCCGCCGCCCGCAAAAAGGCGCGCCGCCGCCAAATGAAGTTCAGCCGAGAATAGTTTTAAACCACTGGGAGCCCGCGGCCTTTAAGCGCGGGCTTCTTTTGTTTTCCGTCCCCTTTCCGCCTTACTTCGAACCCCGGAGGAACCATGAGCGCATCCCCCCTTTTCGACAAGATCAACGCCGACATGATTTCGGCCATGAAAGCCAAGAATGAGGCCGCCACGTCCGCCCTCCGCATGTTGAAGTCCGCCATCAAATACAAGGAAGTAGACTTGAAGCGCGAGATCAAGGACGAGGAAGTCGTCGAAGTGCTTTCCAAGCAGGCCAAACAACGCAAGGAATCCATCGATGGGTTTGAAAAGGGAAACCGGGCGGAAATGGCGGCCAAGGAAAAGGCCGAACTGGCCCTGATCGAGGGATACCTTCCCGCCTCCCTGGGCGACGAGGAACTGACAAACCTGATCGAGGAAGCCATCAAGTCCACCGGCGCGGCGGGCCCCAAGGATATGGGCAAGGTGATGGGTGCCTTGACGCCGAAAATCAAAGGCCGGGCCGACATGGGCAAGGTCAGTGGACTGGTGAAGGCCAAACTGGGCTGAGGAAGAGCTGAAATTCGCGGTACTCCCGCGGAGATAACACCGGGTTGGTTCTGGATAAGACCGTCCCATCGAGAGAATTGATGATCCTTCAACAATCTTTTTATTCCCGTCCTACCCGCCAAGTCGCCAGGGACCTTTTAGGCCAAATCCTGGTCCACCAAACTCCCCAAGGCGCCGCCTCCGGCCGCATCGTTGAAGTTGAGGCTTATCTTCCCAAAAACGACCCGGGCTGCCACGCCGCCCGGGGAATGACCCCCCGCAACCAGGTGATATTCGGTCCCCCCGGCCATGCCTACGTTTATTTTTGCTACGGCAACCATTACCTGTTCAACGTCGTCACCGAGAAAGACGGAACTCCGGGCGCGGTTTTGATACGGGCCCTGGAACCGGTGGAAGGCTCCGGGCTCATGGCTGAACGCCGGGGCCCCTTCAAGGCGGGAGACCTGAGGCTCACCAACGGCCCCGGTAAGTTGGTGCAGGCCCTGGGGATTATCCAACAACATAACTGTATTCCGCTTTGGAAAAAGCCGGTTTATCTGGAAACTGCAAAACGAAAAGAACCGGTTGGAGTCACCACGCGTATCGGCATCACGGAAGGTTCGGAGCTGCCGCTGAGGTTTTACCTCAAGGGGAATCCTTATCTTTCGGTGAAACCCGGCGCGGACCGGCCCTCGCCGGGAATGAAAAAAAAACTTAAAGGGGTTTTACTTGAACAACGAAATCATTGAAAATTTCCTCCGGGCTGTCGAGTATCCAAAACTCTTGGCGGAGCTGGCCAGCCATTGCCAGACTCCCGCCGGGCGGGATTACCTGAAAGCCCTTGAACCCCTGGTAGACCCCGCCCTCATCGAAAACCGGCTTTCCAAGACCCGTGAACTGGAAAAACACCTTTTAAAAGTCGGGGACCCTGTGATTCCCGATTCCCAGTTCTTCATTGACGCCTTCGAGTCGGCCCGCTCCAAAGGGGAAGCCTTTTCGGCCGGGGAGCTGGCTTCCTTGGCCCAATTCCTTTCGGCCGTCGTCCGTTTGCGCCAATACCTGACGCCCGAAGGGGAAATCCCGGTGGTTTTCCAGGAATGGTTGGGGCGCCTTCACGCCCTTCCGGAACTACTGGAAACGCTGAAATCCATCGTTTCCGATAAAGGCGAGTTGTTGGATTCGGCTTCTCCCGAACTCAAAAGCGCCCGGGAACAAATCAAGGCCCTTCGGACCGAGGTCCAGGATTTTTACCAGTCCTTCCTTCAAAAAGAGGCCTCGACCGAAGCGCTCCAGGAAAAAATCGTGACGGAAAGGGAAGGGCGGCTTGTGGTTCCCGTCAAGCGGGACCGCCAAAGCCAGGTTCCGGGTTTTGTCCACGGGATGTCGTCTTCGGGATCGACCCTTTTTGTGGAGCCCAACGAGATCGTCGAGAGCAACAACCGGGTCAAGGAAGCTCTCCTACGGGAAGACGAGGAAATCCGGAGGATTCTCCGGGAAACCACGCAAACCATCTTGGCCTCGGGTGATTCGCTCGAGGCCCTCTTCATCGCTTGCGCCGAGGTGGACGCCCATGGGGTACTGGCGGTTTTCGCTTCCCGTTACGACGGCCAATTTCTTCAACCCCAAGAGGGCCCCGCGCTGTCCCTGAAGGGCGCCCGGCATCCCCTCCTGGCCCTGGAAAACCGGGATCATTTTCGCGAAAAGGTGATTCCCCTGGACGTCGAATTCAAGGAAGGGGTCAAGGTCATCCTGGTGTCCGGGCCCAACGCGGGCGGAAAAACCGTGGCCCTGAAGACCCTGGGGCTCTCTTGCGCCATGGCCCAGGCCGGTCTTCCGGTTTTGGCGCGGGGAGAAAGCATCGTTCCCCGGCTTTCCCATTTCGACTCCGACTTGGAGGACGGCCAAAGCCTCGCCGACCACTTGAGCACCTACGCGGCCAAACTAAAGGCCTTGAAGCGCATGATGGACCATTGCGGCCCCGAAACCCTTTTCCTTTTGGACGAACTGGGTGCGGGCACAGACCCCCGCGAAGGCGGGGCCCTGGGCATCGCCTGCCTGGAAACCTTCCGGGAAAAGGGAGCGCTGGTTTTGGCGAACACCCATCAGCCGCTTTTAAAACTCCTGACGCAGGAGGAAAAGGGGATGGCCAACGCGGCTATGCTGTTCGACGAAAAAACAGGTAAGCCCACCTTCCAGATGGTTTCGGGCATTCCGGGCCAGTCCTATGCCCTGACCCTGGCCCGGCAGTTCGGGTTCAGCGAGGAGATATTGGAAAAAGCGAAGGCGCACCTGCCCCAGGGCGAGGCCGACTTGTCCGAAATGCTCGCTAAGTTGGGCCAGGAGAAGCAGGCGGCGGAAACGGCCCGGCAGGAAGCGGAAAAAATCCGCGAAAACACGAAAAAGCTGGAGCAGGAACTTTTGGCCGCCCGGCGCCAGATGAAGGATGAAGCCCGCCGCATTAAAAAAGAAGCCCAGGTCGAGGCCGAAGGCCTTCTGAAAAACACCCGCCGCAAGATGGAACACCTGATCCAGGGGGTCGAGACGCCGAGCGGTAAAGTCATCAATCCCCAAAAAATCAACGCCGCCCGGCAGGAAGTGAACCAAAAACTCCGGAACATCAAGCCGGCCCCGGCCCGGGTTATCGTCGAGGTCCAAGACTTAAAGGAGGGAGATTCGGTTTTCTTCAAGACCGGCCAATGCGACGTAAAAATCCTTTCCGCTGACGAGGAAAAGGGCGAAGCGGTGATCCTCATGGAAAACGGGATGAAACTTTCCTGCAAATATTCCGATTTGGGGCGGGTGACGGCGGCCCCCAAGCCGGTTGCCCGGCCGCAAACCACCGGTGTTTTAAGCGCCAAGTCTTTGGATGAAATGGGGAAGCTGGAGCTGGATTTAAGGGGCAAAATGGTGGACCAGGCCTTGCAGATGTTGGACAAATTCCTAGATGATGCCCTCCTGGTCAACCTGCCTTTTGTGCGTATTATTCACGGGAAAGGCACGGGAGCATTGAAAGAAGCCATTCATAAACACCTGCCCGCCAGCCATCCGGGCGTGGAATTCGCGCTGGCCGAGCAGGCCCAGGGCGGGGCCGGTGCGACGGTGATAAAATTCAAGAAATAGCCGTTCAGTTTAACTTCGGGGCTTTATGAAATATAGCGACGAAATTATCCAGCGGGTCAAGGACGCCACCGACATCGTGTCAGTCATCGGCGAATATGTACCCCTTAAAAAAGCCGGGTCCAGCTACAAGGGCATCTGCCCCTTCCACAACGAAAAATCCCCCAGCTTCATGGTGTCGCCCACCCGAAACGGCTTCCACTGCTTCGGCTGCGGCAAGGGCGGCAACGTCATCACCTTCATCATGGAAATGGAGAAAATGCCCTTCCCTGAAGCCCTCCGTCTCTTGGCGGACAAGGCGGGGATTGTTCTTCCCAAACCCCAGGAAAACCAAAGGGATCAGGAAACCGACCGGGTTCGGGAGCGGATGCAGGAATTAAACGAGTTCGCCGGAAAGTTCTTTCACGAAAGGCTGCTCTCGGCCGAAGGCCAAGCCGCCCGGGAATATTTCAAGGGCCGGGGGTTCGCCAAGGAAGACGCCGTAAAGTACCAGATCGGCTTCGCCCCGGCAGGCTGGGATTTCCTAAAAAACGCGGTTCAAAAAGCAGGTTTTTCCCAGGAGGAACTCCTGGCCGCCGGACTCGTTGTCCACAACGAGGAAAAAAACAGTTATTACGATAAATTTAGGAACCGCCTGATCTTTCCCGTTAAAAATAACTATGATAAAATCATCGCCTTTGGCGGCAGGACATTAAGCGACGAATCAGGACCCAAATACCTCAACTCGCCAGAAACCCTACTTTTCAAGAAAAGCGAATGTCTTTACCTGCTGGATATGGCCCGGGAGGCCATCCGGCAGCGCAATTATGTGCTAGTGGTGGAAGGTTACTTCGACGCCTTGGCTCTCCATCATTTCGGCTTTGAGAATACCGTCGCTACTTTAGGAACGGCGTTGACGTCCCAACATGGAAGGGTCTTGTCCCGTTATACGAAGGAAGTGGTTTTTTCCTACGACGCCGATACGGCGGGCCAGGCTGCGGTCTTGAGGGGCTTTGAACCGCTGATCCAGGCCGGGTTGAACATCCGCGTGCTCGTCATGCCGGACGCCAAGGATCCGGACGAGTATTTAACGAAGCACTCGAAGGACGATTTCGAGGCGTTGATTCAAAAATCCCCGGATTTTTTCCGGTGGTGGGCGCAATCGGTAAAGAGAAGGTTCCAGGGCGCGCCGATTGAGGAGAGACTGAAGTCGTTGCAGGGTTTTGTGCCCATGATTTTACAGATACCGAACGAAATTTCGGTGCAGACAGCCTGCGCCACCGTGGAATCGGAACTTGGGTTGACGGCCCGGGATTTGATTGGAATCGTGAACGCGGAGCGCAAAAAGGGCGTACGAAGACCTTCTGTGACGGGTGGCGAAGGGGCTCCTTCCGGTGGCCCAGTATTGCCGGCGACAAAGAAGGAAAATGCCAACGATTTGCAGATGGAGGCGGATTTTTTGGCCCTCCTGGTGGAGGAAAAGGGGGAATTTATCCCCTGGGCGGTCAACGAACTGTCACCCGAGGTTTTCCAGAAGGAAGACTTCCGGCGACTGTTCGAGCGCCTCAGCGCGGGGGAGATGAAGGCGGAGGAGTTGAACCAGGTTCCCGAATTGGAACCATCCTTCCTCCGCATCGAGAACCAAACGGAAAAGAAGCACCGCGAGGCCATGTTGATCGACCTGGCCTCGGCGCTCAAAAAACGCCACTTGAGGAACCAATTGGCGGAAATCAAGGCCCGGCAATCGGAAGCCGAGAAAGCCGGTGAGGTCGAACAGGCCCTGTCGTTGGCCCAGCAGATGGTCCTGCTGAAGCGGCAATACTCACAAGAGGTGGAAACCAAATGAAGCCAGCAACCAAAGCCAAGGAACACGTCACCAAGATCCTCGAGGTGGGCAAGGAAAAAGGCTACATCACCTACAAACAGGTGAACGACATCCTGCCCGAAGAGGTTGTGTCCTCCGAGGAGATCGACGACATCCTCCTGATGCTGGGCGAAAACGACATCAAGATCGTGGACCAGGAAGAAAAGGCCGCCACCATCCCGGATGAGGACAAGGAAGCGGGGGCGAGGCTCCCGGCGCCATCGTCAAGGACGACGAAGAGGACGAGAGCGAGGAGTTCGAGAAGACCTTCGAGACCGCAGGCGTGGAAACCCGCATGGGCGACCCGGTCAAGATGTACCTGCACGAGATGGGCCGCATCCCATTGCTGACCCGCGAGGAAGAGATCTCCATCGCCAAGCGCATCGAGGCGGGCGAGTTCAAGGTAGAAAAAGCCGTCCTGGGAAGCGCCCTGGGATTCCAGTTGCTGCACGACCTTTTTACCAACATCCTGAAGAAAAAGAAGACCCTCCAGGAAACCATCGACCTGGACCCCTACGCGGACCTGCCCGGCGGCGTTCCTGAAAAGCAAATCTACACCAAAATCCGGAAGAACCACGCCAAGCTCAAGGTGATGGAGCGACAGATCAAAGCCCTGCAACACAAGGTGGGCTTGAGGTCGGTGCCCCTGGAAAAGCGCAAGCAATTGGCCGAAATCTTGGACGGCAAACTGATCGACCTCATCTGGCTGGTGAAGGACTGCCAGTTCCAGAAAAAAGTGAAGGAACGGCTCATTGGACGCCTGCGGGAGCAGGGCGAAAACATTGAGGAGCAGGAGCACGTGATGCACGTGCAGGAAAAACAGATAAAGCTCACCCCCGAGGCCTATATCAAGCTGCCCAGCCTGCTGAAACACGGCGGCCATGTCGACCTGAAACCCCTGGAAAAGAGAAGCGTCTTGAAGGGCGAGGATTTCCAGAAAGCCACCCGTTTGTGGGATGAGGCGCGCCGCAACATCAAGAAGCTGGAAAAAGACACCATGGCCGGGCGGGACCACATGAAGGTCCTCATGCGCAACATCCGCGTGGGCGAGCGCGAGGCCTACCAGGCCCGCATGGAACTGGTGGAAGCCAACCTGCGGCTCGTCATTTCCATCGCCAAGAAGTACACTAACCGCGGCCTGCCATTCCTCGACCTGATCCAGGAAGGCAACATCGGCCTCATGCGGGCGGTTGAGAAATTCGAGTACCGCCGGGGCTACAAGTTTTCCACCTACGCCACCTGGTGGATTCGGCAGGCCATCACCCGCGCCATCGCGGACCAGGCCCGCACTATCCGCATCCCGGTGCACATGATCGAGACCATCAACAAGTCCATCAAGGTCTCCCGCGACCTCGTGCAGGAGCTGGGACGTGAGCCCATGGCGGACGAGATCGCTGAGCGGCTGGAAATGCCGGTGGAGAAGGTCCGGGCCATCCTCAAGATCGCCCAGGAGCCCATCTCGTTGGAAACCCCCATCGGTGAGGAAAAAGATAGCCATTTGGGCGATTTCATCGAGGACAAGGACGTTATCTCACCCGCCAACGCAGCGGCTTTCGTGCTGCTCCAGGAGCAAATCTCCAAGGTTTTGGGGACCCTCAAGGAAAGGGAGGCGGAGGTCCTACGACTGCGCTTCGGCCTGAATGACGGCTACCCGCATACCCTGGAAGAAGTGGGCAACACCTTCAAGGTTACCCGCGAGCGCGTGCGACAAATCGAGGCAAAGGCCCTTCGGAAACTGCGCCATCCTTCGCGCAGCCGGAAACTGAAGGGTTATTTGGATTAATCTTTTGTTAACGACAAGGCGGGCCCGTCAAGGTCTGTCTTTTTTGTTTCTACATCCCTCGGTTACTGGATAGTAACGCGCTTATTTCCAACCCGTCTTGATATATCCCCCTCTCCCCCTCACAGTGGTCTGATCAAATCCAGGAGGTATTTATGTCGAAGAAAACCTACGCCATCATGGGAGCCACCGGCAACATCGGCCATGTCCTGACGGAAAAACTTTTGGAGAAAGGCCACACGGTGCGGGCCATTGGCCGGGACGCGAAAAAGCTTTCGGCATTGAAGGCGAAGGGCGCCGAGACCCTTTCGCTGGCCTTCGATGACGCAAAGGCCCTGGCTTTGGCCTTCCAGGGCGCGGAGGGGGTTTTCACCCTCATCCCGCCCAACTACGGGGCGCCCGATTTTCCAGCCCACCAGGACCAATGCGGGGAAGCCACGGTCAAGGCCCTGTTGGAGGCGGGAGTGAAATTGGTCGTGGACCTCAGCTCTGTGGGTGCCAGCGAACCCCAGGGCACGGGCCCCATCACCGGCCTCTACCGCCAAGAACAGCGCTTGAACAAGCTTTCCGGCGCCAACATCCTTCACCTGCGCCCGACGTCCTTCATGGAAAACCAGTTCTTTTCCATTCCCGTGATCAAATCCATGGCGGTCAACGGTTCGGCATTTCCGGGGGACTACGCCATGCCTATAGTCGCTACCCAGGATATCGGCGCCAAGGCGGCTGAATTCCTGGATCAGGGAAACTTCAAAGGCCATTCGATTTTCGAGTTCACAGGCCCCCGGGAATACACTCTCATTGAGGTCACCGCCGCGCTGGGGAAGGCTATCGGAAAGCCCGAACTTAAATACGTCCGGTTTTCTTACGAGGAAGTGAAAAAAGGGATTCTGCAAAGTGGCATGACGCTTCAAATGACGGACCTGATGCTGGAAATGTACCGGGCTGGTAACGAGGGAAAAATCCACCCGACGCAGGAGTTCACCACCGACCACCGGGGTAAGACCACGATCGAGGAATTCGCGAAGGGTTTCGCAGGAGTTTACAGCCAGGGGTAAGGCGTCCCATCCCTTGGGATTTTTTAAAAGGCGGGCTTAAAGGCCCGCCTTTTTTCGTTTAAACTGCTTTCCGAATTCTTGGGGAAAGGAAAACCATGAAAAAAAGTTCAATGCTTCCCGGATGGGCCCTGAAAGGGCCGGGTTACACGAAAGAGATGGTTATGGGCTGGAGCCGGCAACGGCAAATCGCGGTCTTTGCGCAAGGTGGGGACCGCCTGGAAAAGGCCCTGGAGAAATATCCCATCAAAATGTGGGGGTTCACCACCACTCCGAAGAACTGGTGTATCAAGGAAGTCCTCTGGCACTTGGCGGACCAGGAAGCGAACCTTTACGTACGCTTGCGTCGGGCCGCGGCCGAACCAGGAAAAGTCGCAGCGGCCTATGACCAGGAAAAGTGGAGCACGGGGCTTTTATACAAAAAGTTCGATCCCCACCAAGCCAAGGCCTTGATATTGCTCTTGCGAAAAGCCAACGCTGACCTGGTGAAACGACTGCCGTCCAAAGTTTGGACCAATAAGGTGAAGCATTCGGAATGGGGAATGCTTACTTTTGGATTCATGATGGCATACAACATTTCGCACCTGGACGGCCATTTGGCCCAGATGGGCCGGCGCTACGCGGAATGGAAAATCCGAGGAAAATGAAGCGGGTCTCCTTTTCGGCCGTCATTCGCAAGGAAGGCGTCAATCCCTACGTGGACCCGCCGCTGGGCACAGGGATGAAGCTTGGGAAAAAGGGCGTCATCCCGGTGGAAGTGCTCCTCGACGGGAAACCCTTCCGGGCCAACCTAATGCCCTTGGGTGCCAAACGTACCCAAGCCGCCCCAGGACAGCATCACCGGCTCTACCTGCACGGCATCATGCGCAAGGCCATTGGGAAGGACACGGGCGACCGGGTGCGGATCGAGTTAAGGCTGGATACCACACCCCGGGTGGAGCCGATGAATTCGGCCCTGGCCCGGCGGCTCAAAAAAGACCCAAAGGCCAGGGCCGTCTTCGAAAGGCTCGGTCCTTCCCACCGGAAGGAATTCAACCGCTACCTGAATCACTTGAAGGGGGCTGAAGCCCTTCAGCGGAACGTGGAGAAGGTCATGAAACACCTGGGTAAACCGGGAAGTACCTGGTTCGGCAAAACAGCCAAGAAAATTGCCCCTCCGCCGGGGTTGAAAGTAAAATAAGCCCATGATTTTCCCAAAACGCCTTCTTTTGTTGATGACGCCCCTGGCCCTCCTGGTTGGCGGTTGCGTGACGACGTCCTCTTTGAGGGTGCCGATCCGCCCCTCCCCCAACCACAGTCTGAACACTCTTCCCGCCGCGCGGCTGCGCATCCCGGTCGTCATTCCCCTTCCAAAATTTTCTGATATGGAGAAACACCTGGCGGAAGCGGTTAAAACAGATTTGGCCAAGGCGGAAAAATCCATGGCCAAGAGCTTGGGCGCCACAGTTTGGTGGGACCCCATGGAATGGGAATTCAACGGTAACAGCCTTACCGCCCATGTGCACCTCCACGCTAAGAATCTCCCGGGTAAAGGCCTCAGCGCGGACAGCGGGTCCCAGACCCTCACCGCGGAGGCTGAGAAAGACCTAAAGGTCGACCTGTCCACAGCCATCCGATGGACCAAGGACTTTCGCCTGGAAGCCCCCGATTTCATGGAGGGGGACACGGCCACCGCCTCCGTGACCGAGTCCGACAACAAAAAGGCCGAACGGCTCGTGCGGAAGGGAACTTCCAAGTTCCATGAGGGCCTGAAACAAAGGACCTCGGACATCCTCAACAAGGCCAAGGAGCTTTGGGTGAAATTCCAGGAGCCGATGCGCATGGCCCAGGACATCTGGCTCCAGATCCAACCCAACCTCATGAGCGTGGGTTCCTACCGCCTCATTCCCGACCCCAAGAATCCCCGGCTGGAAACGGTCTTCGAGTTCATCGGCCAGCCCAACGTCATCATCGGGGAAAAACCCCAAGTCAAAGTCACCGAAATGCCGCCCTTGAAGGATTACGTGCCTGGGCCCGAGGGGTTCCATATCGAAACCAACCTCAAGATCAGTTTCAAGGAAGTCAACAAATTGCTGGTGGACCCTAAGACCGGCATCCTGAACAAGGCCTTGCCCGGCGGTGGGAACCACAACCTGAAAATCGACAACTTGGATATTTACGGGTCGGGCGGCCAAATCGTGGTGGAGGCGGAGATCGAATACCAGCCCATCCTCAACCTTTCCAGCAAGCCCGCCCAACTGACTATTTACCTGGTGGGAACGCCCACTTACCACGAGGATGAACAATTGATCGACTTCCCCGACATGGACTTCGACATCAAAACCAGCGATTTCCTGGTGCAGATGGCGGAAGCCTTTGACGGATCGGCCATCAGGGACGCACTCCGAAAACAGGCCGTGATCCCCATCGGGAAAAACCTGGACCAGTTGAAACAAGAGCTGACGAAGGTGCTCAACCGACCCCTGGGGGGTCACGCCCGCCTCAAGACCACCGTGACCTCGCTGAAGATGGAGGAAGCCTTCGTAACCGACTATGGAATCGAGGGCCGCGTGGCCATGGATGGCGACGCCTCCGTGGACGTGGATTGGTAAGTCTTTAGCCGCTTAGAATGCCTTTGACGGAAAGACTCCCTGTAGAATAACTTGTTGCTGGTTTTGTCCGCCTGACTTTGAGGGGCATTAGCTCAGCGGTTAGAGCAGGGCACTCATAATGCCTTGGTCCCTGGTTCGAATCCAGGATGCCCCACCACTTTTCTCCATAAAAAAAGTTAATGTTTAAAGTGGTAGAACCCAGACGAAGTCTGGGCACACCAAATTTATATAGACCCTGGCCTTGAATACAACGGTGGGTTGATCCCATTCTGGGAACTCAAGGAGGTTGGCAATGTTATTCAGAAAGATTCATACCATTCATTTACTCGGTCTCGGGATGTTTTTTTTCGCCCTTATTCCATCCGACTTGTCCGCCGGGAATAGCGCTCCGACTCCAACCGTGTATGACACAGCCCTGGAGAATCTCAGTCCGGTGGAGGTGGTCCGGCGCATGGGGCTCGGATGGAACCTGGGCAACACGATGGAGTGCGCCGGGGATTGGATTAAGGGCCCGCAGGTCAGCAGTTTCGAGACCGCCTGGGGCAATCCCGTCACCACCAAGGAAATGATCGACGCGATCCAAGCGGCCGGGTTCAAATCCGTCCGGATTCCCGTGGCTTGGTCGAACATGATCGGGGACGACTACACGATCGATCCCGACCTATTGAAACGCGTCAAAGAAATCGTCGATTACGTCCACGAGGACGGGATGATCGCGGTGGTCAACATCCACTGGGATGGCGGCTGGTGGTCCAAATTCCCAACCGAATACGACAAATCCATGAAACGGTATACGAAGATGTGGTCGCAGATCGCCGGATATTTCAAGGATTATCCCTGCTCGCTGATCTTCGAGTCCCTGAACGAGGAAGGCTGCTTCAACGATGTCTGGAACCGTTACGGTCCCGCGGCCCCCGAGAAGAAACAAAAGGCCTATGGCATCCTGAACAACATCAACCAGGCCTTCGTCGATCTCGTGCGCCAATCGGGGGGGCTTAACGCGAAACGCCACCTCCTGATCGCCGGATACGCGACGGATATCGACCTCACGACGGACCCGGATTTCGTGATGCCCAAGGACCCGCAGGACCATTGCATCCTTTCAATCCATTATTACACCCCCTACACCTTCGCCGGTTTGGAGCATGACGAGTCCTGGGGCAAGGCCCGGCCGACCTGGGGCACGAAGGAGGACTTTGCCGAGCTGGACGCGAACATGCAGAAGCTGAAGGTCCGTTTCCTCGGCCAGGGCGTTCCCATCATCCTGGGCGAATACGGGGCCACCCTTAAGGGCAAGGACCCCGAGAGCGTCCGTACTTACATCATGTCGGTAGCCGATAAGGTTTACCGTATGGGGATGTGCCCGATGCTGTGGGATCCGGGTTCGCATTTCAACCGCAAGACCCTCCAATTCAACGATCCGGAGCTCCTGAAGGGGTTCCAGAAGATCATGACCGGCGTGAAACCGGACCAGGTGGAAATGAATGAGGAGCCGGATACCCCCGCCGCCTTTTCCGATTCCATCCCGGAGGATATCCTGCAACAGGCCCAGAAAAACACCGGTTCCCCCGAGGGAACCGAGTATGAAAAGAGTTTTTCCACAATGGTGGGGGACCACCTGGACGGATTCAGGCGCGCCTGCACCTTGGATGCCCCGCAAAAGAAGGATTGTTTGATGGTGTTAAAGATCGAGAAATTCGGAAAGGTCTCGGGGGTTTACGCCGCCCGTAAGGACATCCTCGCGGATTGTGTGGCGCGAAAATTGGGGGATGAGAAATGTCCCCGGCCGCCTTTTGCGCCTTACTATGAACTCATTGATATGAGGATGAAGGATTAAACCTTACCAGCCTCCAGGCACGTGAAAAACCGGATGTTGTCACTTCGGTTTTTTCCTCCCGCTAAATCCCTTTTTATTATGAGAAGCATCATAGATTGTCCTCCACCCCGGCCATAGGATAAGCGCTCGAACAGGGAAGTTTTGGCCGCAATCGGCCGGTGGCGAGGGGAAATCATGAAACTAGTGGTGGGTTACGGAAATCCCAAATGCGGTGACGATGGGATAGGGGTTTACGCCGCCGAAAGGGTTGCGGAAGCCGACCTTCCGAACGTGGAAACCCGTATTTTTAACAACCTTCCCCTGGAATTGGTCCCCGACATCCACCGCTACAGCCCCGTGATCTTTATCGACGCGGGCGTCCAGGTGGCGGATATGCAAATGATCCCGGTCCAGCCGATCTTGGGGGATGTTTCCATCGCTATGTCCCACGCCCTGGTACCCGGATTGGTGACACACCTGTCCGAAATGCTCTATGGGATCAAAACCAACGCCTTCGTCTGCACCATCCTGGGGGAGGATTTTACACCGGGAACGGGTATAACCGAGGAGGCCCGGCATCGGGCCGACCAAGCCGTGGAGGCAATCATCAAAAAACTGGCCTGAAAAGATGTGGCAACAGGCCTGGAAGCCGGTAGTCGCAGGATAATCTGAAAAGTAAAGAAAACTTAGAGAGGAGATGGGGTCATGGAAACGGCAAAAAAGGGGTTTTGGAAATGGGCTTGGGCGGTCGTTGTAACGCTCTTGGCGGCGGTCCCCGCAATGGCCAGCGAGGCGGATTTGACGATCCCGGACCTGGGTTCGGTCCCCTTCCTGGGTGTGCCGGGTAACCGGCTTTTGGCGGTAGGCATCCTGGTGTGCCTGGGCGGCATGCTCTTTGGAGCCCTCATGTACCGCTCCATCAAGAACCTGCCGGTCCATAAATCCATGCTGGAAATCTCCGAGCTGATTTATGAGACCTGCAAGACCTACCTCAAGACCCAGCTCAAATTCATCATGGTCCTCTGGCTCTTCATCGGCTCCATCATCGGCATCTACTTCGGGTACTTAAGGCCCGTCGGGGCTGCCAACGTGGCCATCATCCTCTTCTGCAGCCTGGTGGGCATTGCGGGCGCGGTGACGGTGGCCTGGTTCGGCATCCGCATCAACACCTTCGCCAATTCCCGTACTGCTTTCGCGGCCTTGAAGGGCAAGCCCTTCCCGGCCTATGACATCCCCTTGAGGGCGGGCATTTCCATCGGCATGCTACTGATCTCCATCGAGCTCATTCTTTTGCTGACCATCCTGCTGCTGGTGCCGGGACACCTGGCCGGCTACTGCTTCATCGGCTTCGCCATCGGCGAGTCCCTGGGCGCGGCGGCCCTCCGCATCGCGGGCGGCATTTTCACCAAGATCGCGGACATCGGCTCGGACCTCATGAAGATCGTCTTCAACGTCAAGGAGGACGACGCGAGGAACCCGGGCGTCATCGCCGACTGCACGGGCGACAACGCGGGCGACTCGGTTGGCCCCACGGCCGACGGTTTCGAGACCTACGGCGTGACGGGCGTGGCCCTGATCACCTTCATCCTTTTGGCCGTGGGCGACCCCAAGGTACAGGTGCAGCTTTTGGTGTGGATCTTCGTCATGCGCATCCTGATGATCATCACCTCGGGCTTTTCCTACGGGGTCAATTGCATCCTTTCCCATTCCCTCTACGCCAAGGCTGACAAGTTCAACTTCGAGGCGCCCCTGACCACGCTGGTCTGGATCACCTCCCTCGTTTCCATCGGCGCAACCTACCTGGCTTCCGACATCCTCATCGGCAACGTGGGCGACGGGAACCTGTGGTGGAAGCTGGCCTCCATCATCACCTGCGGCACCCTGGCGGGCGCCATCATTCCCGAAGTGGTGAAGGTCTTCACTTCGGTAAGCTCGGGTCACGTCCGGGAAGTGGTTTATTCCTCCCGCGAGGGCGGGGCTTCCCTCAACATCCTCTCCGGCTTCGTGGCGGGGAACTTTTCGGCCTATTGGATGGGGCTTTGCATCATCCTCCTGATGGGCGCGGCCTATGCCGTTTCCCTGATGGGCCTGGGCGCCCTCATGGTGGCCCCTTCGGTCTTCGCTTTCGGTTTGGTGGCTTTCGGCTTCCTAGGCATGGGTCCGGTGACCATCGCCGTGGACTCCTACGGCCCGGTAACGGACAACGCCCAGTCGGTGTTTGAGCTTTCCACCATCGAGTCCATCAAGGGTATCTCCCAGGAGCTCCAACATGATTTCGGCTTCGAACCCGACTTCGAGGCCGGCAAGGCCATCCTCGAGGAGAACGACGGCTGCGGCAACACTTTCAAGGCCACGGCCAAGCCGGTTTTGATCGGCACCGCCGTGGTGGGTGCCACCACCCTCATTTTCTCCATCATTGTGCTTTTGGCCCGGGCCGGTTCGGGCGCCGAGGGGATGATCACCCAGGCCCAGCTGGACGCCGTGGCCGGGCGGTTCTCCATCCTGAACCCCATGTTCCTGCTGGGTTTCATCGCGGGCGGGGCCATGATCTACTGGTTCACGGGAGCCGCCACCCAGGCGGTTTCCACGGGCGCCTTTAGGGCCGTGGAATTCATCAAACGCAACATGAAGGTGGACGGCACCGCCGTCAAGGCCTCCATCGAGGACTCCAAGAAGGTGGTGCAGATCTGCACGGTCTACGCGCAAAAGGGGATGTTCAACATCTTCCTGGCCATCTTTACCGCCACTTTGGCCTTTGCCTTCCTTGATCCCAACTTCTTCATCGGCTACCTCATCTCCATCGCGGTCTTCGGGCTTTACCAGGCCATCTTCATGGCCAATGCGGGCGGGGCCTGGGATAACGCCAAGAAGATCGTTGAAACCGAGCTGAAACAAAAGGGAACTCCGCTTCACTTCGCCGCCGTCGTTGGCGACACCGTGGGCGACCCCTTCAAGGACACCTCCTCGGTGGCCATGAACCCGGTCATCAAGTTCACCACCCTCTTCGGCCTTTTGGCCGTGGAACTGGCCATCAGTCCCATGGTGACCCCCCTGATGCGGTTCGTGGTCTTCGTCATCTCTTTGGCGATCTCGATCACCTTCGTTTGGCGGTCCTTCTACTTGATGCGGATCCACGACGGTAGTGAAAAGGAAGAGGAAGTGGTCCCGATTAAGACCCCCATCCTGGTCGAAAAGGGAACCCTCATCAGCCCCCGGCGCGCTATTACGATCGAGGAAGAAAAAGGAAAGAAGAAGAAATAAGCCGGCCGTTCTGACGGAGAGAGAGGAAAGGGACCCTGCGGATGACACCGCACAAGGTCCCTTTCCTTCAATAAGGGGGAAGTAAAGTGATATTAAGCGAAGACCAAGCCAAGCGCTACGCCCGGCATATCCTCTTGCCTGAAGTGGGCGAGGAGGGCCAAAAGAAACTCCTCAAGGCCCGGGTGCTGGTGGCGGGAACAGGCGGGCTGGGATGCCCGGCTTCCCTTTACTTGGCTGCTGCAGGCGTTGGCACACTTGGTTTAGTGGATTTCGACCGGGTGGATACCTCCAACCTCCAACGGCAAATCCTCTTCAACACGGCGGACGTAGGCCGGCCCAAGGCCGAGGTCGCGGCCAAGCGCCTGAGGGCCCTGAATCCCGACGTGACAGTGAACGTCTATGACATGGCCCTGAAACGGGACAACATCATGGAGATCCTCAAGGATTACGACCTCATCGTGACCGCCCCCGACAACTTCCCCACCCGTTACCTCACCAACGACGCGGCGGTCCTTTTAGGCAAGCCCAACATCTACAGCGCGGTGTTCCGCTTCGAGGGCCAGGTAACGGTTTTCAAGCCAAAGGAAGGCCCCTGCTACCGCTGCCTTTACCCGGAGCCGCCCCCTCCCGGCACTCTTCCGCCCGCCTCGCAAATCGGCGTCATGGGGGCCATGGTGGGAACCCTGGGGACGCTCCAGGCCACGGAAGCCATCAAGCTCATCACCGGGGCCGGCGAGCCCTTGGTAGGAAAATTCCTCATTTATGACTCCATGGATATGAGTTTCAAGAAGCTGAAAATCCACAAGGACCCCGCTTGCCCGGTCTGCGGCGAGAACCCCACCATCCATGAGCTTCAGGATTACGAGAAGTTCTGTGGCGTCCAGGTGGCGGCCACCCAGACGCCATTGGCCGCCGTGGCGGCGACGGAAGAATCTGACCTCGCATAGGACGACCGCTGGAAGATTTAATCGGTAGTTTTTGCTTAACATCCTCAAAAATCAGCCGAAAGTACCGTTTGGCTCTCTGGAGGTTTGTTCAAATTCCTGAACTTCCGGCCCGTATTCTCGTATTTTCGAAGTGCCATTTCCTCCGACAGGGGCCTCTGGGGGTCCGTAATGTAAACCAGCAAGAACTTTCCCGTGGGAATCCAATAATGAATGGCGGCCAAGGTACGGCGGGCACCCGGCAGGTCCCAAGTATAGATGTCCAGATTGTCGAAAGTATCCCAGGCTGTTGACGGCCTTCCGAGGTTGGTCCGAAGGCAATTGTAGAAATAGGGGATGGCCTTGTCGTCCACGTAACGCCGGCCCACTTCCCCTACCGAAATGCGGATGACGGCAAGGCGCTCCGAGCGGTCGAAGTCGAATTGGAGAAAGGCCTCATAATCCCCGATGGTGGTGAAGGCGGAAAACCGGTTGGGTTCGGGTTGGGAAGGTGGAAGGCGGAACGTGGGATCGGTCTCGGGCGTTCCCAAACTTCGGCCCGAGACATGCCTAAACCCACGGAACGGAAGCCGTTGAGCGCCCTTCCATAAGGTTTTGAATTACAGCCATTGAGAAGGAAGAGGGCCGATCCCATGGCCCCAAGGAAGAGCCGGGATTTTCTCCCCCCGGTGTAGGAACTCAGAACAGTCATTCGCTGGTGATGGGGAACGCCGGTTAAGCCCCGACCGCTTCGAGGGTCTGGGAAAGCCGCTTCTGGACATCCTCATAACAGCAGTCGCAGGAAACGCGCTTCAACAGCCCTTGGTCCTCGTAAAACTTGATGAGGGGTGCGGTGTCTTTTTGGTAAACCGCCAGGCGGTTCTCGATGGTTTCAGGCTTGTCATCGGTTCTTTGGATGAGTTCTTTCCCGCATTTGTCGCAAATCCCCTCCACCTTGGGTTTCATGGTTTCAACGTTGAAGACCGCGCCGCAGCCGGTACAGACCCTGCGCCCCGTCAGCCTTTTAAGCAGGGTCGCCTTGCTCACCTCGATCTTCACGACAATCGAGAGCACGATGCCCATGTCCTGCAGCATTTCCTCCAGGCTCCGGGCCTGGGCCACGGTGCGGGGGAAGCCGTCCAAAATGAAGCCCTTAACGGTGTCCGCTTGTTGGAGGCGTGCCTGGATCAATCCGATTACCACGGCGTCGGGGACCAAGGCGCCCTTTTTCATGAATTCCTGGGCCTGGCGGCCCAAGGGGGTTTCTGCCTTGACTGCCGCGCGCAGCATGTCCCCGGTGGAAATTTGAGGGATGCCGTATTTTTTCACCAACCCGGCCGAGCAAGTGCCTTTTCCCGACCCCGGCTCGCCTAAAAGAATGATGCGCATCAAACCCTCCAAATTTTTATTACTTCGGGAACAACACCATCATATCCACCGCCACGACGCAAAAACGCCAAGTGCGGTTAAATCTTTCAAACAACTCATTTAAAAATACAGGTCGCTTTCGCCCTGGTTCAGCCGGTCATAAGCATCCTTGAAGACCGGATAGAACTGCGGCATGTGCTTCCGGATGAGCCCCATCTCACGGTGGATCGCCTTCTCGGAGGCGGGCTTCATTTCCTCGGGGCCGAAGTCATCCAGCCACTCCTTGAAAGTCAGGACCGAGTTGACGAGGCAAAAGGGCCCCTCCAGCTCCAACTGCCGGCGTTCGGTCAGGCATTGGCCGGTCCTGCCGCAGCGGAATCCCGCCGTACAGAAAGACGGCAGGCGTCCCGTCGCCAGCAAGTCGCCGATGAACTGGGGGAGGCTCCGGCCGTCCGAAAGGCTGAATTGGCGGCGCTTTTCCCCCTCGCCGGGGGCCGGCTGTTTCGCGTAGCCGCCCACCGCGCACTGGGCGGAGGCGTCCATTTGGGTGGCGCCCCATTCCAGGGCCTGAGTGCGGATGGCCGGTGTCTCCCGGGCGGTGACGACGATGCCGACGTAAGGAACGGCCAGGCGCAGGATGGTGACGATGCGCTGGAAATCGGCGTCCGAAACCTGGGCGGGAGGATTATCGGCGAAGGGCGTGTTGACCGCCGGTTCCAGGCGGGGTACGGAAATATTGTGGGGGCCCATGCCAAAACGGGCCTCCAAATCCCTCACGTGGGCCAAAAGGCCCAGGACCTCATAACGCCAGTCGTAAAGGCCGAACAGGGCGCCCAGTCCCACGTCGGAGACCCCGGCGGCCATGGCCCGGTGTTGGGCGTAGAGGCGCCAAAGGAAATTGCTTTTGGGCGTGGTGGGGGGGTGAACCTTCTTATAAGTCGGCCGGTGGTAGGTTTCCTGGAAGACCTGGTAGGCCCCGATCTCAGCCTCGTTCAGGCGCCTCAGTTCCTCCTGGGTCATGGGCGGCGCGGTCACGCTGACGCGCCGGATGACGGATTTCCGTCCCGTGCGGGTTTTTATTTCCACGCCGTAAAGGGTCTGGATGGAACGGATCAGGTAATCCACGTCGGTTTCGGGGTGTTCGCCTGTCACCACCGTTACCCGGCGGTGACCCAGGGTTCCGGCCAGTGCTTCGCCTTCCTTCCGCACTTCCTCTTGGCTGAGAACGACCCTTTCGACGGCCGAATTGTCGTTCCGGAAGCCGCAGTAAACGCAGGCGTTGACACACTTGCTTCCCAGGTAGAGGGGAGCGAAAACCACCACTCGGTTGCCGTAGACCTTCCGTTTGATCTGGCTGGCGGTTTCCGTGAAACGGGCGTTCCACTTGGATGGTTCGGCAGCCAACAGAACGGCCAGTTCCTCCATCTCCAAGGTCTTCAGGTCGAGCGATTTCGCCAGGATTTCCTCAATCCGGTGGGGATCGGGCTCCGGGGGTTCGATCAAATTCTCGAGGACCCTTTGGGTCGAGGTGAAATCCCGTCCCTCGTCGAGGAAAGGGGTCACTTCGCTTTCATTGATCCGCTGGGACGCCCATGACTGGGTTTTGGTTTCCATATTTCCTCCTAACAAAACCTCTTGAACCACAGAGTTCACAGAGTACACAGAGGGGGTCTTAAGAATTTCATAAAAATTCTTACTCTGTGACCTCTGTGAACTCTGTAGTGAAAGACTTTTCTTTAGCCCGCCACGGTGGCGGGCGACGGGTTATTGGCCTGCGGCTGGCCATAGGCCATATTGTGGTAACGGCGGTACCTTTCCTGCACTTCCTTCTGGGCCTCCGCCACCAGTTCCTTTGCTTCCTGGGGATGGCTGTCCAAGAGAACCCGGAACCGGTTTTCAGTCGTGAGGAATTGCTCCAGGGGCAGGTTGGGTTCGGGTGAATCCAACTGAAGCGGGTTTTTCCCTTGGGCCTTCAGACGGGGATCGTAGCGGTAGAGCAGCCACTGGCCTGTCTGGACCGCCATCTTCTGCCGCTTGAACCCGTCCTCCATGCGGATGCCATGGGCAATGCAATGGCTGTAGGCAATGATGAGGGAAGGGCCTTCGTAGGAAAGCGCCTCCTGGAAGGCCCTCAAGGTTTGGGAGTCGTTGGCGCCCAGGGCGATGGAGGCTACGTAAATGGATCCGTATCCCATGGCCAAAAGGCCCAGGTCCTTCTTGGGTGTCTTCTTTCCGCCCGCCGCGAAGCGCGCCACGGCGGAAAGGGGGGTGGACTTGGACATTTGGCCGCCAGTATTCGAATAAACCTCCGTGTCCAGCACTAGCACCTTGACATTGCGGCCAGAGGCCAGCACGTGGTCCAAGCCGCCGTAGCCGATGTCATAGGCCCAGCCGTCGCCGCCGATGATCCAGACACTCTTGTCCACCAGGTAGTCGGCCAAGCTCAAAAGCTCGGCGGCCGCCGGGGTGGCGTTGCGGGCCAGGACTTCCTTCAGTTTCTTGACCCTTTGGCGCTGGGATTCGATACCCGCCGGTGTGTTTTGGTCCCCGGAAAGCAGGGGAGACGCCACTTCGTTGCCGATCACCGGCTCCAGGTTCTTCAAAAGCTGGATGGCCCGTTTTTTCAAAAGGTCCACCGAGAGTCGCAGTCCCAGCCCGAATTCGGCGTTGTCCTCAAAGAGGGAATTGGACCAAGCCGGTCCCCGGCCCGCTTTGTCCTGGGTCCAGGGGGTGGTGGGCAGGTTCCCGCCGTAAATGGAAGAACAGCCCGTGGCATTGGCCACCAGCATTCGGTCCCCGGCCAGTTGGGAAGCCAGCTTCACGTAGGGAGTTTCGCCGCAGCCCGAACAGGCCCCGGAAAATTCGAAATAGGGCGGCAGGGTCTGCTGGTGCATGACCAGCTTAGGGTTCAACGTGGCGGGGTTGGGCGTAGGCAGGGTCAAGAAATAATCCCAATTGATCTTTTCCTTCTCCAAAACCAGGGATTGGGAGACCATTTGCAAAGCGTTGACCGTGGGGCCTTCCTTGCTCTTGCCTGGGCAGATATCCACGCAGAGGGTACAGCCGGTGCAATCCTCAGGAGCCACCTGAACGGTAAATTTCCAGCCTTTCCAATCCTTGTGCCGGGCGTCCATCGACTTAAAGGCCGTCGGGGCGGCCGCGGCGGTCTTGGCGTCATAGGCGTTCACGCGAATTGCCGCATGGGGGCAAACCAAGGCGCAGCGGGAGCATTGGATACACAAATCGGGGTTCCATACCGGGACTTCCCGGGCGATGTTGCGTTTCTCGTAGCGTGAGGTGCCAGTCGGGAAGGTCCCGTCCACGGGCATGACCGAAACCGGCAAGTCGTCGCCCCGGCCCTCGATGATGCGTCCCAGGACGTTCTTGACGAAGTCCGGCGCATCCTGGGAAACGGCATGGCGCCAAGGGGTGCCGTTCAAATGAAGGCCTGCCACCTCCACCTTGTGAAGGTGGGCCAGGGTATGGTCCACGGCCTTCAAATTGGCCTCCACCACCTTTTCACCCTTCTTCTGGTAGGTCTTGCGGATGGATTTGCGGATGGCCTCCAAGGCCGCTTCCTTGGGAAGCACGCCCGAAATGGCGAAAAAGCAGGCCTGCATGATGGTGTTGATGCGCCCGCCCATTCCCGCCTCTTCCGCCACTTTGTCGGCGTCGATGACGTAGAAGTTGGCTTTCTTCCGTTGAAGCTGTTCCTGGACGTGCCGGGGCAAGGACTCCCAGACTATTTCCGGCGCCACGGAGGTGTTGAAGAGGAATGTCCCGCCTTCCATCAGGTTGGACAGCATGTCATAACGGTCGATGAACTGGGGCTGGTGGCATCCGATGAAATGGGCCCGGGTAATGAGGTAGGCGGAGCGGATAGGCCGGGGCCCGAACCGTAAGTGCGAAACGGTCATGGCGCCGGACTTCTTGGAATCGTAAACAAAATAGCCCTGGGCCCAATTGGACGTGTTCTCGCCGATGATCTTAATGGTGTTCTTGTTGGCCCCGACGGTCCCGTCGGCGCCGAGCCCGTAAAAAAGCGCCCGGAAGACGTCGTCGGTTTCGGTGGTGAACTTGGGTTCGTAGGAAAGGGAAGTGTGGGTGACGTCGTCCTTGATACCGATAGTGAAGTGGTTCTTCGGCGCCTGTTTTTTCAGGTTGTCGAAGACGCCCTTGACCATGGCGGGGGTGAATTCCTTGGAGGAAAGGCCGTAGCGGCCGCCCACCACCTTAGGATGGTAACGCAAGAGGCCCGAGTCATCCGTTTCCTCGATGGCCGTGATGACGTCCTGGTAAAGGGGTTCGCCCATGGCCCCGGGTTCCTTGGTGCGGTCCAGCACGCCGATGGTGCGGACCGTGGGGGGCAGGGCTTCCACGAAATGCCGGGCGGAAAAGGGCCTGAACAATCTAACCTTCAACACGCCCACTTTTTCCCCGGCCGCATTCAGGGCATCTACGGTTTCGTGGGCCACCTCTGCCCCCGATCCCATGATCACCATCACCTGCCGGGCGTCGGGCGCGCCATGGTATTCGAAAATTTTGTACTCCCGCCCGCAAGTGGCGGACAGCCGGTCCATGATTTCCTGGACCTTCCCGGGAATGACTTGGTAAAAGGAGTTGCTGGCTTCCCGGGCCTGGAAGAAGACATCCGGGTTCTGGGCGGTGCCGCTTAAATGAGGGCGGTCGGGGGTCAGAGCACGGAGGCGGTGTTCCCGAATGCCGCTTTCCGAGATGACGGCTGAGATCTCCTCGTCGGTGGGGAGCAGTGCCTTAGCCACCTCATGGGAGGTCCGGAAGCCGTCGAAGAAGTGGAGGAAAGGAACCCGGGTTTCCAGGGTGGCGGCATGGGATACCAGGGCCATGTCGGCGGCTTCCTGCACCGAGTTGGAGGCCAGAAGCGCGAAACCCGTTCCCCGGACGGCCATGACATCCGAGTGGTCCCCAAAAATGGAAAGGGCGTGGGTGGCCAAGGTGCGGGCCGTGACGTGGAAGACGCAGGGGGTGAGCTCCCCGGCGATTTTGTACATGTCGGGGATCATGAGCAGGAGGCCTTGGGAGGCCGTGAAGGTCGCCGCCAGGGCGCCTCCCTGGAGGGCCCCGTGCAGGGCGCCGGCCGCCCCGCCTTCGCTTTGCATTTCCATGATAGAGGGCGCCGCACCCCAAAGGTTGACTTTGCCGGCGGCGGCCCAGTCGTCCACCCACTCAGCCATGGGGGAGGAGGGAGTGATCGGGAAGATGCAGAAAATTTCGCTCAAGCGGAAAGCGACGTAAGCGGCGGCTTCATTGGCATCCAAGGTACGCATGGTTGAACCGGACATGGTGGGATTCCTCCTAAGGAATACGCGGATTCACGGCTTGGCTTCAAAGTTACGATAGGAGGAATTTCCGGTGAAAAGTATGATCGGGATCAGCTAATTCAGGGGTTTCGAAGGGAAAATAAAGACTATTAACAAGGAGTTTTAACCACAGAGGACACAGAGTTCACGGAGTAAGACAACCTAAATTAAAGGAAATTCTTATGCCTTCCTCTGTGTACTCCGTGTACCACCCCGCATGATTCGTATTCGAATCATGCAAAGCGGGGTGAACTCTGTGGTTCAAGAGGTTTGAGGGGTTTACTTGGTCTCCATTTGACCGCGTTTGGCCTCAAGCTCTTCCCAGCGCTGATAGAGGGCATCCAACTTGGCTTGTTCGGTGTCGACCAGCCGCTGGCGCTCCTGTAATTGGGCCAAGTCCGAGGCGACGGCAGGGTCTTCCAGCAGGGCCTTGGCGGCTTTCACCTTTTCCTCCGCTTCGTGGATCGCGGAGTCCATGTCCTTGATTTCCTTTACTTCCTTGGTGGAGAGCGTCTTTTTGGGCTTCTCTTGGACGATGGGCTTCGCAGGCTCAACTTGTTTGCCCTTGGTCTTTTCTTTTTCCCGTTCCTGCGCCCGGTAGTCCTCCCACTGGGACAGGTCGGCGAAAAACCCCGCGTGGCCCTTGCCGTCCAAGGCCAAAATCTGGCGGCTCACCCGATCCAGAAGGTAACGGTCGTGAGTTACCAGCACCAGGGCCCCAGGAAACTCCGCAAGACTTTGCTCCAGAACTTCCAGGGAAGGAATGTCCAGGTCGTTCGTAGGTTCATCTAATAAGAGAAGATCAGCGGGTTTGAGCATCAGCCGGGCTATCAGAACGCGGGATTGCTCCCCGCCGGACATCTGCTTCAAGGACTGGTCGAGCTGGATTTTGGTAAAGAGGAATCGTGATGCCCAGCTGGCCACGTGGATCTGGCTTTCCTTATAGGTGACGTAATCGCCCTTCTCGCAAAGGGCTTGGCGCAGGCTTTGGTCCAGGTTCAACTGGCCGCGGTGCTGGTCGAAGGTCACCACCCGAAGTTTGTCCGCCTGTTTCAGATTTCCGGTATCGGGTTTAATTTCACCCGCCAGGATTTTCAACAGGGTGCTCTTGCCGCTGCCGTTCTCGCCCAAAAGGCCCAGCTTGTCTCCGGGCGTCAAAAGCAGGTCCAGGGGGCTGAAGAGTTTCCGCCCGCCCAGGGTTTTCGTTATCTTTTCCGCGGCCACCAGCCGCTGGGTCTGGCGGTTGGACCCGGAGAAATCGATGTCCACGCTGCGGCCTTGGGAATTGCGGTATTCCAGTTCGCTCAGCTCCCCCATCAGCTCCCCGGCACGGTCGATGCGGGCCTGTTGTTTGGTCTGCCGGGCCTTGGGCCCCCGGCGCAGCCATTCGATTTCCCGGCGGACCTGGTTGGCCACGGTGCTTTCGCGCCGGGCCTGGGAGTTGAAAAGCTCCTCGCGTTTTTCCAGGAACTGGCTGTAATTCCCCTCGTTTCCGAAATACCCTTCCGGATATTGCTTGTTCAATTCGATGACGCGGTTCGAGACCCGCTCCAGGAAACGCCGGTCGTGGGTCACGACCATAAAGGAGAAGGCCAGGTTTTCCATGAAGTCTTCCAGCCAAAGCACGCCCTCCAGATCCAAATGGTTGGTGGGTTCATCGAGCAAAAGCAGGTCGGGTTCCCGCAAAACTTGGGTCAGGATGGACAAGCGCTTTCGCCAGCCGCCGGAAAGTTTGGACACCGGCTGGTCGTGGTTGGTAAAGCCGGCCTCGTCCAGGCCCCCTTCCGCCCGAAGGTCGATCTCCCAATCCTCCAGGTGCAGGCCTTCCAGGCCTTTAATGACCGCTTCGCGGACGGTCAAGGTTCCCGGGTCCTCAAAACGGTCCTGCTGGGCCAGGTAGCCCACCCGCAGTCCCTTTCGGGCCGCGATGACCCCGTCGTCCGGCTTCTCCACGCCCGCCAATATCTTCAGCAGGGTGGATTTGCCGGTTCCGTTTGGCCCGATCAGGCCCGTGCGTTCACCCTCAAAGAGCCCGAAAGAGAGGTTTTCGAACAGCGGCCGGTGGCCGAAACTCTTCGATAAATTTTGGCAACTCAGCAAGATTCCCACGTTATTCCTATCCTTTTGGTGTGTAAGGAGGAGCAGGATAAGGGCGGAGGGGCCAAATTCAAAGGCATTTAAGGGGTGGCGGGACATTTTGAGGGGAGATCAAAGGAATAAAAAAAGATTTTTACCACAGAGTTCACGGAGTAAGGTTTTTGCCTTTTAAAAATGAATCTTAAGATTTAACTCTGTGCCCTCTGTGTACTCTGTGGTTCAAGAGGCTTCAGGGTGCCAGCCGGGTTCGGATCCAGCCGCTTCTGGGCTTTTTATGGTAAAAAAGGCGGTCGTGCAGGCGGTTGGGCCGGCCGTTCCAAAACTCGAACTTTTCCGCCACCAGCCGGTACCCGCCCCAGTGGGGGGGACGGGGCACGGGTTTCCCCCGGAACTTCTCCCCGAAGAACCGCATGCGGTCCTCCAAAAAATCCCGCCCCGGCACGGGCATACTTTGGGGGCAGGCCCAGGCGGCCAATTGGCTTCCCCGGGGGCGGCTTTCAAAGTAATCATCCGATTCTTTGGCGGCGATGGTCGAAATGCTTCCATCGATGCGCACCTGGCGGGCCAGCACCGGCCAATAAAAAAGGAGGGAAGCGAAAGGGTTGCGGCAGATATCCCGGCCCTTGCGGCTTTGGTAGCTGGTGAAGAACACGAAACCCTTGCCGTCAAATCCCTTCAATAAAACGGTGCGCAGGCTTGGCCGGTTGTCCGGGCCTAGGGTACCCAGGGTCATGGCGGTAGGGTCCAACAAGCCCGCTCCCATGGCTTCCTCCAGCCAGGCCTGAAAAAGGGAGAAGGGATAGGTTGGGGCGGTCTCTTCCGCCAGGCTCCGGTTGTAAACTTCGCGCTTGCCGACGGTCAGGGCCCGCAGGACGTTTTGGAACCAATTGTTGGAAAGGCCGGGGTTATATTCCCGGCGAAGGTCGGCAATGTTTTTTTTCATATCGAAAATTTCCTATTGCGGTCATTGCGAGCTTCGAATTTTGAAGCGAAGCAACCTCAGTTTATGGGTGGTTTAGTCTTGGCTGCTTTTTCTTCGCAACGACCTATTTAAACTGGGGTTGCTTCGTCATAATCACCCGCATATTCGGCAGGTATTCCTCGCAATGACAGCTAACTCAAGTCTCACTTGCGTTCGGCTTTTACAAGAATTTTAGTCCTTCGCCCAACGCCAGACCAAGCACCGGCCCGTCGCGCCTGCCACTGAAAGGATTTTGTCGGCCTTGCTTAGGCCGGCTTTGCCTTCCAGGATTCGGTAGGGATCGAGCCAAAGCTTATCGTAAAGCTTGACGTAAACTTCCGCGATGGACTCCGCCGTGGGCAGTTTGGCCCTTTGGGAGAGGGTGAGGGATTCCCGCGACTTTTCCAGGAAGTACCAGGCCCGGTCCAGCTGGAACTCCACGAAGGAACGCCAGTGGCGACTCGTTTCGTCGAGGAAGCGGGGCTCCAATTGGAAATGACGGAAATCCTCTGTGGGCAGGTATTGCCGTCCCATAGCGCCGTCCTCAATATAATCCCGCACGATATTGACGATCTGAAGGAAGACCCCCAGGTTCTCCGCGTATTGTCTGTGTTCGGCGTCTTTGTAGCCGAAGATTTCCATGCTTGAAAGCCCCGGGCCGCCGGCCACTTCGAGGGCGTATTGGTGAAGCTGCGTGAAGGTCTTGAAGCGCACCGGGCCGAGGTCCCGCTTGACTCCCTTGAGGATGCGGTGGAGGGGTTCGGGGGTAAGGGTGAAACGGTGGATGACGTTTTGGAGGTTTTGGAACAGGGGTTCCTGGGCGCGGTCGCGGAGAGCGGCCTTGAAGCCGAGGAGAAACCGGGAAAACCGGCTCTTTTTTTCCAACGGGGTTCCCTCCCCATCCGCGATATCGTCCGCCTCCCGGCAATAACGGTACAACACCTCCATGCCTTCCCGCTCGTCGTGGGGTAAAAGCAGGAGGGGATAATAAAAGCTGGTCTTATTTTCCAATGATCCGGTATTTGTGTTTATGCCAAGCCTCCTCAACAAATCCGCGGCAACTGCTCGCCGCTTAAAAGGTCCATCACCCGCAAGGACCCGGTGACGCTCTTCAACCGTACCGACTTGCCGGGGCCGGGAAGCACCCGGCCGATCACCCGCGCGTCGCGGCTGACCGGGTGGGCCTTCAACACCGCCAGGGCCCGTCCTACTTCCGCCTCAGGCAGGATGCAAATGAAGCGCCCCTCGTTGGCGACGTAAAAGGGGTCCAATCCCAGGATTTCGCAGGCCGAACTCACTTCCTCCCGCACGGGGATCTCCGATTCGGATACCTGGATCGGGTTGCCGGAAGCCTGGGCGATCTCGTTCAAGGCTGAGGCCAGGCCCCCACGAGTCAAGTCCCTGAGGCAATGAATGCCTACACCCCCCTCCAAAAGGGAAAGCACGGGTTCGTGAAGAAAAGCGCAGTCGCTTTCGAGTTTGGTCTCAAATTCCAGGCCCTCCCGGGCCGCCATGATGGCGATTCCGTGCCGTCCCACGTCGCCGCTCAGGATGATGGCGTCGCCGGGTTTCACCGACGAGGGAGAGATATCCAGGCCGGGCCGCACCACGCCGATGCCCGCCGTATTGATGAAAATGCCGTCACCCTTGCCCTTGTCCACCACCTTGGTGTCCCCCGTGACGATGGCCACGCCCGCCTCCCAGGCGGCCTCGCTCATGGATTGGACCACCCGCCAAAGAGTCTCCATCGGCAGGCCCTCCTCCAAAATGAAGCCCGCGCTCAAATAAAGGGGCTGGGCACCCGCCATGGCCAGGTCGTTCACCGTGCCGGTGACCGCCAGCTTCCCGATGTCCCCGCCGGGGAAAAAGAGCGGCTTGACCACGTAGGAATCGGTGGTCATGGCCACCGCCTGGCCGGCCAGGGGGACCACCGCCGAATCGTGTTTTTTCAAAAGGGGCGCGTTGCCGAAGGCGGGCAGGAAGATCTTTTCGATGAGCTGTTGGGTGAGGGTTCCCCCACCGCCGTGGGCCAGCAACACCCGGTCGTAATCGGTGAAAGGCAGGGGGCAATCCAAGTTAAGCTTGGTGGGGTTCATGGCTTCTTCTCCAAGGAAAAATTTTCTGGAACTTGTTTTTCATATCCACTCCACCGATACCAGAAGGCCGAAATCATCCAGCCCAAAAAGAAAATTCCAACAGCCGCCAGGCCGAAGCTTCCCTGGAGGTTTCCAAGCCAGGATACCGAGTCCCAAATCCCGCCGGTTAATCCCAAGTGATTGGACAATAGGCTCAAGGCCTCCGCGCCGCCGATGACGAGTGCCAAGAGGATGGAAAAGGAAGTGAGCGTCAGGTTGTACCAAAGCTTGCGCAAGGGCGCTTGGAAGGCCCAGCCGTAGACCTTCACCATGAGTACGCTGTCGGCGGTGTCAACAAGCGCCATGCCCGCCGTAAAGAGGGTGGGGAAGATCATAATAGAGGCGCCCGGAAGACCGTTGACCGCCTGGGTGGCCGAGAGGCCCAGAAGGCCCACTTCGGTAGCGGTGTCAAAACCCAACCCAAAGAGGAATCCCACCCAGTAAAGGTGGCGGCTTTCGGAGACCAGGTCGAAGAGGGACTTCAACAGATGCGTGAAGAAACCCCGGCCCGCAAGAAGGGCGTTCAGATCCTCTTCATCCACGGCCGCGCCGCGCCGGGCCCTTTGAAAGGCGCCCCAAACCGCCTTGAGGATGAAGAAATTGGCGAAGGCGATGAAGAGAAGGAAGAAAGCCGAGACCCCCGTCCCCACCAAGCCCCCGATCTCGCCGGCTTTTTCCAGGCGGCCCTTCAAGGCCGAAGCCAGGCTCGCCACCATCATGGTGGCCAGCACGACTACCGTGGAATGGCCCAGGGAAAAGAAGAAGCCGGTGGAATAGGGCTTGCCGCCCCTTTGAGAAAGCTTGCGCACCACGTTGTCGATGGCGGCCAGGTGGTCGGCGTCCAGGGCATGGCGAAGGCCAAAAAGGTAAGCCAGGAGCGCCATGGCCAAAAGGGCGGGGGAATGGGCAAAGGCGGCCCAAGCCCAGGCCCAGGCGGCAAGGTTGAAGGCTATTAATAAGAGAAAAAGGCCGGTGACTTTGAAGCGCGGGTTCCCCGGCTGGTCGTTGAAGAGTTCGAGAAAAGATCTCATAACGCCACCTCCACGACGGGTGGGACTTCATGCCGCCGGTAGCGGTAATAAGCCGAGCAAGCGCCCTCGGTAGAAACCATGGGAGCGCCCAAGGGGTGTTCGGGGGTACAGAGGGTGTTGAAGGCTGGGCATTGGACGGGTTTCTTCAAGCCCCGCAAGATCTGCCCGCTGATACAGTCGGGGCTTTCCTCGGCCGTCACCTGGGCGACCCCGAAACGCCTTTCGGCGTCGAAGGCACGGTATTTTTCGTTGAGGGCCCAGCCGCTGTTGGGAATTGCCCCGATCCCCCGCCATTTACGGGTGACCACCACAAAAACCTCGCCGATGGTTTCCAAAGCTCCGGTATTTCCTTCGGGCCGCACCGAACGCTTGTATCGGTTTTCCACAACGTGGCGGCCTTCCTCCAACTGCTTGACGCAGTAGTAAACGCCCAACATCACGTCCAGGGGTTCGAAGCCAGTGACGACGATGGGAACTTTATATTTTTCGGCGATCGGCGGGTATTGGCCGAAACCCATGACGGTGCAGACGTGGCCGGCGGCCAGAAATGCCTGAACGCGGTTGTCGGGCGAGGAAAGAATGGCCTCCATGGCCGGAGGCACCAGCACGTGGGAAACGAGAATGAAAAAATTTGAGAGCTTAAGGGCCTTCGCCTGCCGGACCGCCATGGCGTTAGCGGGCGCGGTGGTCTCGAAGCCCACCGCGAAAAAGACCACTTGCTTGGCGGGGTTTTGTTGGGCGATCTTGACGGCATCCAGGGGCGAGTAAACCAGACGTACTTCGCCGCCCTGGGCCTTCACCGAGAGCAGGTCCTTCCTGCTGCCCGGCACCCGCATCATGTCGCCGAAGGAACAAAAGATCACGCCTGGGCGCGCGGCAATTTCCACCGCCTTGTCGATCACTTCCAGGGGCGTCACGCAGACCGGGCAGCCGGGGCCGTGAACCAGGGAGATTTGGGGGGGCAGGAGGTTCTCCAGCCCATAACGGGCGATGGAATGGGTTTGGCCGCCGCAAATTTCCATGAGTACCCAGGGACGGGTGGTGATTTTCTTGATGGCTTCGGCCGTCTCCAGGCAGGCCCGGCCGTCGCGGTATTCGTCCACGTATTTCATGGCGTGCCTCTGGAGGAAAACTCCCGAAGGGTTTCCAAGTCCTCAAGGGTGCGCCGGGCCTCCGCTTCATCCAGCAAGCTGATGGCCATGCCCACGTGCACGATCACGTAATCGCCCACCCGGGCTTCGGGCAGGCAGGCCAAGGAAACTTCGCGGGCCACGCCGCCAAAATCCACTTTTCCCTTTAGGAAAAGGGGCTCCCCGCCCGTGATGCTGACAATTTTTCCTGGCACTGCTAAACACATGGCCGGCTCCTTGGGGGCCGCGTTGCCCCTCGGAAGCATCCTAGGGGTGGAGGAACCTCACATTTATGAGGCATGTCATAATCTTGTGTACTGGGGAAATCCGGTTTGGAGGAATTCGCAGGGAATCCTGAGAAACTTAACCTAAAGTTAATTGATTTTTTTTATGACACCTGTCATACCTTTCACGAACTTCTTTCTCTAGATTACGCCTGAAAACTTGGGGTCTGTTGCCCCGCCGACGAAAGGGAATCATGGAAACGCTTAAGCCCATCAAGCCGATCAAACCCACCCAAGCTGACAGAAGCCAGGACGTCTACCGACTCACCTCCCACCCCCTAAACGCGTTCTTCAAACCCCAAAGCGTGGCGGTCATCGGAGCCACCGAGAAGCCCGGTTCCGTGGGCCGCGCGGTATTCTGGAACCTTCTTTCCACTCCTTTTGGGGGCGTGGTTTATCCCATCAACCCCAAGCGCCCGAGCCTTTTGGGCGTCAAGGCCTATCCCAAGGTGTCCGAACTACCGGAAGTACCGGACTTGGCAGTGGTCTGTACCCCGGCGGCCACGGTGCCGGGTATCATGGAGGAATGCGTGGCGGCGGGCATACCAGCCGTCATCGTCATCTCGGCGGGCTTCAAGGAGACCGGCCCCTCCGGTGTGGCCCTCGAGAATAAGGTCATCGAAATCGCCCGCAGGGGCGGCATCCGGGTCATCGGACCCAATTGCCTGGGAATCCTTACCCCACCCACCGGCTTGAACGCCTCTTTCGCGAAGGAAATGGTGCTGCCCGGCAAGGTGGCCTTTTTAAGCCAAAGCGGCGCCCTCGGCACCGCCATCCTGGACTGGAGCCTCAAGAACCGGGTGGGCCTTTCCGCCTTCGCCTCGGTGGGTTCCATGGCCGACGTGGGCTGGGGCGACATGATCGACTATTTCGGGAGTGACCCCAACACTAACAGCATCGTTGTATATATGGAAAGCATCGGCGACGCGAGGTCCTTCCTCTCGGCGGCCCGCGAAGTGGTGCTGACCAAGCCCATCGTGGTCATCAAGGCCGGGCGCACGGGCGCTGCGGCCCAGGCGGCGGCCTCCCATACCGGCTCCATGGCGGGCAACGACGAGGTGCTGGACGCGGCCTTTGAGCGCTGCGGGGTTTTGCGCGCGGACCATATCTCTGAGATCTTCGACCTGGCCGACATCCTGGCCAAACAACCCCGGCCCCGGGGCAACAAGCTCACCATTATCACCAACGCCGGAGGCCCGGGGGTACTGGCCACCGACAGCCTGATCCGCAGTGGAGGCGAACTGGCCGAACTGTCGCCGGAAACGGAAAAGATGCTGAACCAGTTTTTGCCCGAAGCCTGGAGCCACCACAATCCCATCGACGTGCTGGGGGACGCGGACGCGGAGCGCTACGCCAAGACCCTGGAAGTGGTGATGAAAGACCAGAAAAACGACGGTTTTTTGGTCATCCTGACTCCCCAACAAATGACCGACGCCACGGCCATCGCGGAAAAGCTGAAGCCTTACGCCAAGCTCGAGGGAAAGCCGGTCTTCGCCAGTTGGATGGGGGGCGACCAGGTTTCGGCCGGGGCCACCATCTTGTCCCACGCAGGTATTCCCACTTATGAGTATCCCGACGACGCGGTGCGCACCTTTGTGGACCTTTGGCGCTACAGCCACAACTTGCAGGGGCTCTATGAAACCCCCCAGGCATTGCCCGAATTCGCCACCCAGCCGCCGGACCGCCAAAAGGCGGTGCAAATCCTGAAGGAAGTGCGGGACAAAAAGCGCACCCTCCTGACGGAGGACGAATCCAAGAACCTCCTGGCCTCCTACGGCATTCCGGTGGTACAAACGGTTGCCGCCAAGACCGAGGAAGAAGCGGCCCAAACCGCCAAGAAGATGGGGTTCCCCATCGTAGTCAAGCTTTTCTCCGAAACCCTGACGCACAAGACGGACGTGGGCGGCGTGAAGCTGAATTTAAAAAGCGAGGACGAGGTCAAGGCGGCCTTCCGCGACATCAAGAAGTCGGTGGCGGAAAAGGCCGGCGCCCAGCATTTCCAGGGCGTGGTAGTGGAGCCTATGGTCAAGATGGAGGGGCAGGAAATCATCGTGGGAAGCCACATCGACCCCCAATTTGGGCCCGTCATCCTCTTCGGCATGGGGGGACAACTGGTGGAGGTTTTCAAGGACGTGGCCCTGGCCCTTCCGCCCCTCAATACCAACCTGGCCCGCCGGTTGATGGAACAAACCAAGATCTTCAAGGCATTGAAAGGCGTACGGGGCGCCAAATCCGTGGATATGAATGCACTGGAACAACTGATGGTTCGGTTCAGCTACCTGGTAGTGGAACAGCCCTGGGTGAAGGAGATCGACATCAACCCGATCATGGCTTCTTCCGAGGGCCTTATCGCCTTGGACGCCCGGGTCATTCTACACCCGGTGGAGACGGACGAATCCGACCTGCCCCGGCCCGCCATCCGGCCCTACCCCACCCAATACGTCTCCACCACGAAGCTCAAAAACGGCGCCGAGGTCACCCTGCGACCCATCCGTCCAGAGGACGAGCCACTGTTGGTGAAGTTCCACGAAAACCTCTCCGAAACCAGCGTATTCATGCGGTATTTCCAGCCGCTCAACATTGACCGCCGGGTCGCCCACGAAAGATTGACCCGCGTTTGCTTCACCGATTACGACCGGGAAATGGCGCTGGTGGCCGTGGCCAAGAATGCCCAAACGGGCCAGCCCGAGATTTTGGGCGTGGGCCGCTTGAGCCGTGTGCACTGGAAGGAAGAGGCTGAATACGCCATTTTGATCAGCGACCAATGGCAGAACAAGGGCCTGGGGGGCTTGATGATGAGGACCCTCCTGGACGTGGGGCGCAAGGAAAAGCTGAAGAAGATCCTGGGCTATATCCTTCCGGAAAACGGAAGGATGCAGACGGTCTGCACCAAGCTGGGCTTCACCCTGAAGCGCACCGAGGACACGGGGCTCATCACGGCTAGCATCGATCTTTAAGACCCGAAATTTTTAAGGTTTTTTTAAAAGGCCGTCCTTTTAAGGGGCGGCCTTTTTTTTATCAAGCGGACGTCAGGGAGCGGGGGTGGGGGTGGGTCCTGGCCCGTTGTTCTGGTTGCAGTAGACGAGGCCGTAGGCGGTCTGGTCGAACTTCATGTAGTTCAAACCCTGGCTGTTGTAAACAAAACAAAAGTAGATCGAGGAATCGTTGGTGCCTGTACATCCATTCAGGAGATCTGAGGTGACCTGAAACCAAACCATGGCGTTTTGGGACGGGATCTTGATCACGAAAATATCACCGACCGAGACTGGTGACGAGGCCGATCCCGCCACCGCGGTTTTGGCCGAGAGGGTATCGGGATAAAAAGCGGTGTTGTTGGGGACAACGGGGTAGTTAACCAAATCCCCGTTGCCGAGGTAAGCGAAGGTCGAGCCCGAGAAGCTGGCCAGGTAAGTTGAGGCGGTGGTTAGGTCATAAAGTGCCTGTATGTCCCCCGTTGTCCCGAGTATCGAGGAAAGCGACAAGATACCGCTGTTGAAGGAAAAGAGGTCCGAATAGCTGTACCCGCAGGTGACGGGGTCGGCATTGCTGATGGACCCGTTATAGCAAGCGCTTTCCGTATTGCTGATATCCTCCATTTCCAGGGTGAAGGAGGTGGTGCCCTGGACGTTCACCTCGTCCGCCCCGACGAATTCGGGCGTGACCAGCGAGTACGCCGGAACTACCAGCTTGGGCCTGGCTTTTTTGGCGCCGGCAGTGCCTACGGGTGACAAGGAAAACCACTCGGCGGCCACCAGCCATACACCCGCCTTGGGCAGGTTGATGAAGATGTTGCCCACCTGGGAGCCGTCGTTGAAAATCACGACGCCGGTTACGGGGGCTTCCCCCGAGGCGCTCAGGTAGTATTCCAAGGCGCCCTGGCCGGACACCGGCACCGCGTCCTGGCTGGAGACGGACTTGGACAAGCTGCCCAGGATTTTCGAAGGAAGGGACAAGTGCAGCACCGACGAACCGGCCGGGACTACCGGGTTCGTGGCCTTGTTACAGCCCACCGCCACCGCCAGGACTAAGGTCGCGGCCAAGCTTAATTGGAAAAGTTTTTTCACCATTTGAACCCCACATTCGTGCCGATACTGAACCGGTTGTAAGTGATCGTCAAGACGTCCTGACCCAAAGCATTCTGGCCCGCGTTGTTATTGGTGATGTAATGATAAAGCCCGGCTATGTTCCAGAAGGTGCCGGGGTCAAGCTGAAAAGTGGCACTTTGCTCAATGCCAAAAAGATTTCCACCACCCTCATAATCGTTCGAGCTGCCAATGTTGACCTGAGAATTAGGATAGCCGTTGGGTTGGATCCAGTCCCAAATGAGGCCCGTTTCCATGACCATATCCTTGCCTATGGAATAGCCGAAAATGGGATGGATTTCCAGCCGGTCGCCGAAGTAGGACCCGGGGTCGGCGGTCAGGGAATAGGGAGCGTTGGGCAGGGCCGTGTTGCCCGTGCCGTAAAAACTGTAGGAGGCGTTGAGGACCAGCCGGTCGCCGCCC
Source organism: uncultured Pseudomonadota bacterium (assembly GCA_963770835.1). GTDB lineage: Bacteria > Oederibacteriota > Muellerivitia > Muellerivitales > Muellerivitaceae > JAJPJW01. The sequence goes on along the minus strand of CAVYRH010000019.1, from coordinate 326,223 downwards.
ACCTGGCTGAACCATTGGGTGGTGAGGATGTTGCCCGCGCCCTCGGTGAAGTCGTTGGCCGCGTTAGCGTAGGTGGATTCCATGGGGAAGGTGCGCACGCAGCGGAAGGCCCAGGATTCGGTTTGAGACATCTGGAACCCCACGGTGGCCAGGGCCAGCAGGTTGTTGCCCGGGCTGAAGGTGCCCTCGCTGGAGAGGCCGGTATCGTAAACCCCCGTGGACATGAAGCCGCCGCCCACCCCGTAGTCCATGCCGCTAGTGGCCGCCGAGAGGGTGTAGAACAGGTTCCCGCCCCAGCCCGCGCCGTGATAGAAGCTGGGCTCGAAGATGTAGGGGATGGCCCCTACCTGCTCGGCGATCTCCCAATTGTCGTCGCCGGTGGGAAAGTTGAGGGTGCCGGAGAAAGTGGACTTCACCGAGTTACCCATGTCCAAGGTCCAGTTGGCGCCCAGGTCGGTGTCGGCGAATTTGCTGGCGTTGTAGGAGGATCCCAGGAGGTCCGCGACCGAATCCTTCATGTAGTCACCGGCCACGAAGGCCGTACCTAAGGTGAGGGAAAAGTTGGGCGTGGAGAAGTAATAGTTGAGAGGCACACGGTTCTCGGTGCCGTGGAAAAGGGAATTGCTGTTCCAGGCGTTGAACACATAACCCACTTGCAGCTCTTCCTGATCGGCCCAGGCGGGGATGGTCGCGGAAAGAAAAATGGCCAAGGAGAGGTAAAACCCGGTTTTTGCTTTAGAAAGGTTCATGGGGGGTCCGGTTAGGGCAAAGGGAGGTATTGGGGGAACTTCAATTGAAGATTCAGGTTGTTATGGGCGGCGAGCCCGACCACGCCGGTGTTGCCAATGGTGCCCGTCACGCCGGTAAGGCCGCTGGGGAGGTTGGTCAAGTGGCTGTTGAAGTCGTCCGAGCCGTTCCCGTTGAAGCCGTAGAAGGGGTTGGAGGCGATGAAACCGGGGTGCAGGTTGCCGGTCGTAGGCGGCGGGTTGCCGCCGGTGGGAGGCGGGTGGGGTGTCCATGAACCGTGGTCCCAGGAGCCGCCATCGCCGGCGTGCAAAATCTGGGTCTGTCCGTTGGTGGTGGACCAGACCGTGCCGTCCAGAACCAGCACGTTCACCTTGCCGGTAGAGGGGTTGTATTCCATCCAGTATTGAGTGCCCCGAACGCCGCATACTACGCCCCCAGCCTCGATCTCGAAAGAGGACTTGGCCGTGGCCAGCCTCTTCACCGTGGCGAAGAGCTTACCCAGCTCCAGCTTGAACTGGATGACCTTGTCATCGAGGTTGGGCTGTTGGAGCTTTTCCAGGACAAAGGCGGTGTTGGGGCTGATATCCACTTTGGAACCATCGAAGAGCTGGAGGGTGGCCTGGGAATCGGGTCCGGCCGAGATGTGCTCGCCCTCCACCACGGCGGCGTCCTTTTCAGCGGCGCGGGTATTCTTGCCTTGGGCGTCCTTGACCTCCACCTTGCCAGTGACCGAGGTGAAGACCGCGTTGGTGGCCGCCCAAAGGCCGGCCGTGGGGAAGAGTAGGGCCAGGACCAGAGTGGTTAAAAAGGTTCGTTTCATGAATGCCTCTTAATTCCAAGCTTATCTAAAGATGGCCGTCTTGGGTAGGGGTGCATATTAGAAAAAAACCGAAAAAAGGAAAGCGGAATTTTCAGCCGTAAAATGCCCCTGGCTGCCCGGGTTCTAAATAGGGCAATAGTAAAGAATTAGGTTACTTTTGAACGGGCGTAGGGTTTGGAGCAACTCCCGCCACGATGGCGGCATCCAGGGCCTTCTTGACGTTGCCCCCGCCGGTCAGGTCCCCAAAGAGCATGCTGTTGTCGGCGGAAAAACTGACGGGCTGGTCGAAGACGGGCTGGAGCCAGCCGACGGCCCAGGCCGTCACCCGGGCCTGGAACTCCAGCTTGACGAAGTCGCCTTTCACCTTGCCATCGTCCCGGTAATAGTCCTTGCGGAAATAGCTGAGGAACTTCACCTTGACCACGTGGGTGGCGCCTAGGTCTGAAGCTACATCAAAGAGGGCGGGAAGGGCCGAGCCGGGGTAGGTGGGGAGGGGCGGTTGGGAGGTGGGTTGGCCGTCCCCGGTCAAAACCAGACATTCGAGGATCGACACCCCCTTCGACTCGGCCTTCGCCAGGACCATCGTGGGGTCGAAATAATAATAGCGGTACTTGTTGCAGCCGGAGGCCAGGCTGTCATTGAGCCAGGCGGCAAAGGAGGTATGGCCCATCTTGCCCGTGTCGTCCTTGCCCGTTTCGAGCAGCTCGGCCGGGTTCTCGGCATAGACCACGAAGGCTAGGTTGTTCCCCCGGGCCTCCAGGGGATGGTTGAGGACCCTTTTGCTCATGCAGCCCCAGGCCAGGAAGACGGAAAAACCCAGGGCGAAAAGGAAAGGCCAATTCAAAAAATCAAACAGACCCCGCTGATATATCCTTTTCCGAGAGACCCTTCCGGCACCCGCGGGGGTTGGGGCTGGAAAGGTCAAATGGGTGACCGGCATCTTTTCATAATATTGGCCCGTGAGCATTTTGACGTAGATGCCCGAAAAAAATTTGTCGTGCCATTGGGCTTTGAGCCTCTTCATACAACCCCTCCCCTGAGATGGGCACATTATAGGGGAATACCCGGACAGATGAATCCCAGACCGGAAGGGGGAATGGGTGTCACGGTTTTGCTTTCTCCACCCGGTGGGATGCGGATGATTGGAGGTCCGACAGGTTTGAATTATGAGCGGGCTCATCAGAAATTTTGAAAATTTCCGTTATTTTAATAGTGGTTCCTGGGTTGAAAGAAAAATGAGGCTTCATATATGGCACCCCCGCAATTGCCCGCTGTCCTGTCAAAATGCTGGAAGCTCATGACCCTTAAGGGAACCTTTGGGATTCTCGTGGGCTCGGCCTCGGCCATCACGCTTTTGTACCTTAACCAACAATCCTGCGACCCGTTCGGCCTCTCCCTCTTCCTGCAAGCCGCAACTCTCATCGCCTTCCTCGTCCTCTACCTGGGCCTTTACGCGCTGCTGGACGGGGTCTGCGCCTTCACCATGGGTTTCCGGCTTCAGGGCCAAATGTGCCGGTGGTGGGCCCTGCTCGGGAAGGGGTTTATCAGCGTGGTCCTGGGCATAGCGGTCTGGATTTGGCCCCGGTTCTTCATGCCTTCGCTGTCGGTTTGGATCGCGGTCTGGGCTTTTTTGGTGGGGATATTGGAAATCACCCAAGGGATCGACCCCAACGGCTATGGAGCCAGAAACCGGCAATGCCTCTGGGCGGGGTTTTTTGCATGGACTTTCGGGGCATTACTTCTCATCGGGGGATTCAGCGGCAAATCCCTCATCGGGCTCCTGAGTGTTTACGCCCTCATTTCCGCGATTCCCACCCTGTGGTTGGCCGTCCACCTGCGAGGATTGGCCAAATCCTTGCCGGCCGAAAACGCCGCTTAATCAAAGTAAAGCGGTCCACCGGTCCCGTCCTAGTTGATGGAAACCCTGAAATCTGTCCCACTTACTAAACGGCGTATTCGGTTGAAAAGGTTTTGGCCGTGATGACCGTGGCTTGGGCGGCGAAGATCTTCTCTGTAAGAACCCGGTGTACTTCCTCGTCGGGGTCGAAGCAGGCGTCCTTGATGACGGTGCAAAGGAAATCCAGGTCGCTGGCCCGCCGCAGGGTGGATAAAACGACGCCGCTGGTCGAAAACCCGAAAAGCACCAAGTTCACAATACCCTGCGCACGCAGGATCATTTCCAGGGAATTCCCGGCGAAGCCGCTCACCCGGTGTTTGTAAACCACCCTGTCGCCTGGCTTAAAAATAGATGAATGGGTCTTCGCCGAGTCCGATCCTTTGATGAAAAGCCCGCTTTCCTTAACCATGGAAAAACGCGGATGCTGGGGGCTGATTTCCGGGTAGCCCGGCTCAAAGCCGATTCCCACATGAGCTAGGAAGAACCCACCCTTGCGGGCCGCCTCCACCGTAAGGGCCGCGCTGGGCAGTGCCGCCGCCGCTCCCGGCACACGGCCCAGGATTCCTTCCTGGATGTCCAAACTCAGCACCGCCGTCTTCTTGGGATCAAGTTTCATTTTGGCTCCTTTCACTGAGACCCTGGATTGAATCTATTCGATCCAGGGGAATATAACATTTCGGGTAGGAAGAATAGGCGTTGTGGAAGAAGTCAAAAGACCATAGGGTCTTTTGGCGAGGCACTGAAACTTGTTGAATATTACCGTAACCGGTTTTATCACCGCCATTCCGGCCGTTCTGGTGCTCTCCGAAAAACAAAAAAATAAATCCAGAACCCGTTCCAGGGGTATAATTTTCTTGATAGATGCCTCTATCGGTTTTGTCCTAGACCCAACTCAATAAAAAAATTTAAAGACCAAGCTGATCTTGCGGTGAAATGTTCCAAATTCCGCTTTACGCGGCAAAAACGGAAATATTGCCGACGAAATCTTTTGTATTTTTTAGGTTTAACGGAAAACCTAATTAGCCTGAATTCTGTCTTTGTCATGGGATTTTTACCAGGTTTTACGCCCGGTTCCTTATTGAACGGAATTATTTCCAGGGAGGACCAATGCCTTACCTATCGGACGTCCAATTTCACCGAATCTCTCGGCGTCAAAAGCTGTTGAACCAGGAAGTGCTGATGTATCAGCGCGTCATGGAGGGGATGCGCCGGGGTATCCCTTTGGAATCCCTGTTCAAATTGACCATCTGGTCCGTGCAAAAAGGATTGGGATTCAAGCGCTGCGGTATTTTCCTTCTGGAGCCCGACGGGCGCGCCATGACCCTGGCCTTAGGCGTCGACAAACACGGGCGCTTCGAGAAAAACAAGGACCGGTTTCCCATCCTCCGCCGCCGGGGCGCCAACGCTTTTTCGGATATCGTCAACGGCCATCTGCGTTACTACTTCACCAACCGGCTGCCACAACGCCAGCACAAGGGCGACTGCCAGCGCGTCCCCGTCCGCAGCACCGCAGTGGTGCCCATCCAAGTGGGGGGCGGCAAGATCATCGGGGCCCTGGCGGTGGACCAGCTGAACATGAAACGGCTCATCACGCGTTCGGACACCGCGGCCCTTTTTAATTTCGCGACCCAGGTGGGCATGGCCCTCCAGTCCCTACGGGCCCACGAGAAGGTCGTCCAGCAGTCCGTTACCGACCCGCTGACGGGCCTTTCCAACCGCCGGTTTTTCGAGAAGGCGCTGGCCGAGGAGCTGAAGCGCTGCAAGAAAACCGGGCGCTCCTGCAGCCTGGTCCTGGCGGACTTGGATCATTTCAAGCGGGTCAACGACGCCTATGGCCACGACACGGGCGATGAGTTTTTGAAGCATATCGCCCGGATCTTCCACGCCTGCGTGCGAGGCCTGGATACGGTAGCGCGGATCGGCGGCGAGGAATTCGCCATCCTCCTGCCCGATACCCCGCCGGCCAGCGCCAATTTCCTGGTCCAGCGCCTCCTCAAGCAGGTCCGTGAAAACCCGCCGAGCCTGCCGGGAATCCGGATGGACTCTTATCCCCTGACCGTCAGCCTGGGAACAACGAGTTATTGCGGCGGCAGGACCGACGCGCGCCAGATGTTCAAGCTGGCAGACCAAAGCCTTTACCAGGCCAAGCGCCAGGGGCGCAACTGCGCGGGATGTATGCGGGTTATTTCCGGAAAAAGAGCAACAGCCTAAGGGGCGCCGGAACGGGAAAAGACGGTTCAACTTTCATTTGACGGGGCTTGACCGGGGTTAGTCCTAACGAAGTCTCCCGTTATTTTTTTCCACCTGCAACTTCCATCGGGCATAAGCGGCTTGTCCTAACGATAGCCCGCCGTCATTAGGCGGAACCTGCTTCTGCCAATAGGGCCGGAAGCCTTCGGCTTTCAGGCGGTGGACCGCCATTTCGGCCAAGGCGCGGTTCTGGAAACAGCCGCCCGATAAGGCGATCTGTTCCAGTCCGGCCTTGGCGGCCACCTTCATGAGCCCTTCCACCAGGGCGTTGTGAAAACGCCAGGAAATCATGGAAACGGACGTCCGCTGTCTCACATCCTCCAACAATTGCCGGACCAAGGGTTCCCAATCCAGCAGGGCCGTTCCGCCATGGAAAACCAAGGGAAGGGGATAGGCCTCTTCGGTTTGGACATCCTCCAGCGCGAATTCCAGGGCCATGGCGGCTTCGCCCTCGAAGCGGCTCTTCTGGCAAAGCCCGGTAAGGGAAGCCACGGCGTCGAAGAGGCGTCCCATGCTGGAAGTCATCGTGCGTTCCGGGAAAGAAAGCATCTTCCCCAACACCGAAAGCTCCTGCGGAACGAAGGCCCCGACAGTGGGGAAGTCCAAGCCAAAAGCCGTTTCCCGGTAGAGCTCATAGAGAATCCCCAGGGCCGGACGGCGGGATTCCTTTGCCGCCTTGTCGCCTCCGACCAGGGGGAAAGGCCGCAGGTGGGCGAAGCGCTGGACGCATTCCTTGTCCACGGTGAAAAATTCGCCGCCCCAGATGGTGTGGTCGGTGCCCCAGCCCGTGCCGTCCCAGGCGACCCCCAAGACGGGGCCTTCCAGGTGGTTCTCGGCCAGGACGGAAAAAACGTGGGCCACGTGGTGCTGGACGAAAATCACCGGCAGGTTCATTTCCTGCGCGCGGCGGGTGGAAGGGTAGTCGGGGTGCAGGTCGCAGGCCACGGCTTCCGGCGCCGCCTCATAAAGCCGGGGCAGGTCGGTGAGGGATTTCTCGAAAGCCTCCAGCGAAGCCACAGTCCCCAGGTCGCCCAGGTGCTGGCTCACGAATACCCGGCCTTCCTTGGCCAGGGCCACGGTGTTCTTCAAGTAACCGCCCAGGGCCAGCACGGTGGGGCCGCCCGAGGCCAGGTGCACGGGCAGGGGGGCGTAACCCCGGGCCCGGCGGATCACCTGCACCTCGCCCGAGACCACCCGGGCTACCGAATCATCCATGGGCCGCGCGACGGGCCGGTTGTGGGTGAGGAAGAAATCCGCGATGCCCCTCAGGCGCTCCAGTGCTTCGGCCCCGTCGGTGCAGATGGGTTCGTCGGAAAGGTTGCCGCTGGTGGCCACCACGGGGATTCCCAGTTTATCCATGAGAATGAAGTGGAGCGGTGTATAGGGAAGGAAAGCGCCCAACTGGAGGTTTCCCGGTGCCACCGAAGCAGCTAAGGTGATATCGAGGGGTTTCCTTTTTAAAAGAACAATGGGAGCCTCGGGAGAGGTAAGAAGTTTTTCCTCCGCCTGGCTCACCAGGCAGGCGGCTTGGAGCGCCAGCAGACCGGGGAACATGACGGCAAGGGGCTTGGCCTCGCGCCTTTTGCGGGCGCGAAGTTCGGCGACCGCTTTTTCGTTGCGCGCGTCGCAGAGGAGTTGGAAGCCCCCCAGGCCCTTCAGGGCCACGATGCCGCCCCATTTCAAGGCCTTCACGGCCTGCTCCAGCGCCGCCTGGCGGACGGATAGCACCTTCCCCGCCCCGTCCCAAAACTCCAGTTGGGGTCCGCAGAGGGGGCAGGCGTTGGGCTGGGCGTGGAAGCGGCGGTTGGCCGGGTCCATGTATTCCCTCCGGCACTCGGGGCACATCATGAAACGCCTCATGGTGGTGTGGAGCCGGTCGTAGGGAAGCCTTTCGATGATGGAAAAACGGGGCCCGCAATTGGTGCAGTTGGTGAAGGGGTAGAGGTAACGGCGGTTTTGGGGGTCCAGTATGTCAGAGAGGCAGTCCGGGCAGATGGCCACGTCGGGCAGGATGAGGACAGTTTTGGCGCCTTTTTCGCTGCTTTCCTGGATGCGGAAATCCCGGTAACCCTTGGGGGGCATCAGGTGGGAATCCACGCTTTCCAGCATCGCCAGGGGAGGCTTGTCGGACTTGAGGAGCTTTAAAAATTCCCTCAGGGCCCGGATGTTGCCCTCGGCCTCGATTTCCACGCCCTGGGGGCCGTTCAGGACATAGCCGGTCAGGCTCAGTTCCTTCGCCAGGCGGTACACGAAGGGGCGGAAGCCCACGCCCTGCACCACGCCGCGCACAAGGATGCTCAGCAACTGGCGCTTGTGGAGGGGCGGACGGTCGGTTATGAAGACCAGGGGTAATTTTTTCATTTTAGAACCTCAAAAGCTCTTCGCTTTTACGGCGCTTCCATCAGTCGCACGTCCACGTGGTTTCCCCGGACGGTTTTGACCTCCAGGGAGCCGCAGGCGTTGCAGGTGGGAAGGTGGTGGTCCTCCACGGGGCCGGTTTCGCCGCAGTCGCGGCAGGTGACTTCCAGGGGTTCCTGCTGAAGGCTCAGTTCCACGTCCTCCAAGGGCGTCCCTTGGGTGAGAAGGTTGAAGTGCATCCGCACACTTTCCTCCTCCAAGTGGAACACCTCGCCCACGATGACCTCGACCTTTTTGGGCTTGGCCTCCGGGTGCTGGTGAAGTTCGTCCAGGACCGACTGGACGATTTGATCGGTAAATTTATGCTCGTGCATGGCGCACCTCCAAAACAATCAACCCTTCGGGTTGTTACGGCTGCTGCAGCTGGGCCTCCACTGTGTTGACGTAACCTTTGCCGTCGGTCAGCCATTGGATCAGGAGGCGGACCGCCTGGTGGATATTGCGCCGGGTAGTGGCGGAAAAAGGTTCGCCGAACTCAAAGTTGCTGGCCGGGACGCTGCAAACATAAAGCTCCGGGCAACGGGTGTTCAACGCCCGGGAGAGCTGCAAAAGGGTTTCGGGTTTCAAATGATGGGTGGAAGAGGCGGGAGTGGCTTCGGATTCCACGACCCTTTCCAAACGCACTTCCGCTTCGCCGATTGAGGCGTCCACGAAAACCACGCGGTCGAAACCACCCCATTCCTCCAAGAGCTCCGGGCCCAATTGAGGGGCGACACGGGTTTCCAGTCCCGGGATGCGCAGGAAATCAAACAAGCACACGACCTCCCAACCCGCTCCGTCGTCCCCGCGAGTGGCGTTCCCCAGGCCTAAAAGTAAAGTCTTGGGTGCGTCAACCATTGCCCGACCTCCCGAATACCGGTCCCGGGTTTTAAACCGTTCGCCGGAATTTCCCGCCTTGCAGGGCGGCCCAATACCCATGTTTTATCTTTAAAACCCAGCTATATTTATGATTAATCGCATAGAGTTTTTCATTCGTGGGCGGTGATGCAGAGGGACCGGCTGAGCTTAAACCGTCATCGCGAGGAGTGATTCCCCGCGATGACGGCTAAAAACGGACAGGTCAGGGGTTGCGGAACTGGGAGTGGAACTGTTGCTTGGCTTCAACCTCGGCGGAGACCGCGGCCGGGGCGGAAACTTTCTTGTCGGTCAAGGCCAGGATGCCGGGAAGCTGCTTGCCTTCCATGAACTCCAGCGACGCGCCGCCGCCGGTGGAAATATGGGTCATCTTGGGGGCCAGGCCCATCTGGGTGACCGCCGCCACCGAATCCCCGCCGCCCACGATGGTTGTCGCGCCCTTTTCCGAAGCCTCGGCCAGGAGCTTGGCGATGGCCAGAGTCCCCTTGGCGAAGGGCGCCATCTCAAAGACCCCCACGGGGCCGTTCCAGAAGATCGTCTGGCCGGTGCGGATGAATTCGGCGTATTTCTCGATGGTTTGGGGGCCGATGTCCATGCCCTCCCAATCGGGCAGGATGCCGCCCCGGGCCACGGTCTTCACGTTGGCGTGGGGATCGAATTTGTCCGCGATCACGTGGTCGATAGGCAAGAGCAAGGGAACGTCGGTATCCACGGACTGGGCGATGAGCTGGTCGGCCAGCTCCACCTTGTCGTTCTCCACCAGGGACTTGCCGATCTCGAAGCGCCGGGATTTCAGGAAGGTGTAGGACATCCCGCCCCCGATGATGAGCACGTCCACCACCTTCATGAGGTTCTTGATGACGTCGATCTTGCCGGAGATCTTGGCACCCCCGATGATGGCCACGAAGGGCCTCGCCGGGTTGGAAAGCGCCCCGCCCAGGTACTGGATCTCCTTCATCATCAGGAAGCCCGCTGCCGACTGGGGAATGAACTTCGTCACGCCCTCGGTGGAGGCATGGGCCCGGTGGGCTGTGCCGAAAGCGTCGTTCACGTAGATGTCCGCCAGGGCCCCCAGCTTGGCCGCGAAGGTTGGGTCGTTTTTTTCCTCCCCGGGATGGAAGCGCAGGTTCTCCAGCAACAGGACCTCGCCGTTCTTCATGGCCGCCACTTCCTTTTCCACGTCGTGGCCCACGCATTCCTTGAGGGACTTGACGGGTTTCTTCAGGAGGTCGGAAAGGCGGTCGGCCACGGGCTTCAGGCGCAGCTTCTCGTCCGCGCCCTTGGGCCGGCCCAGGTGGGAGCAAAGCACCACCTTAGCGCCTTTCTGGGAGAGATATTGGATGGTTTTCAGGGATTCCCGGATGCGGGTGTCGTCGGTGATCTTGAGGTTTCCATCCAGGGGAACGTTAAAATCCACCCGGACCAGGACCCTCTTGCCGGAGGGCTGTAAATCCTCGACCGTCAGTTTGTTGTAGGACATAACCTATTCCTTTCAAAACTGAAGATAAACCGCCAAGGCACTAAGACGCCAAGAAAGGCAAAATCAAAAAGTCTGTTTCAACATCTTTTCGATCACCTTGGCGTCTTGGCGCCTTGGCGGTGAAAACGCCTTAATTTCTTTCGATCGTCCGCACCAGTTCGCCCTTGGCGTCCCTTATCTCCACCACCATGGGCATGGCGCCGATGGCGTGGGTGGAACAGGACAGGCAGGGGTCGTAGCAGCGGATGGCGGCTTCCACGCGGTTCAGGGCGCCTTCCTTCACGTCCGCGCCCTTCACGTATTGCTTGGCCACGTCCAGCACCGAGCGGTTCATGGAGGGGTTGTTCTGCCCGGTGGCGATCACCAGGTTCACCATGGTCAACTGGCCGCCCTTGTCCACCTTGTAGTGGTGGAAGAGGGTTCCCCGGGGGGCCTCGGTGCAGCCGACGCCTTCCTCCTGGTTCCTTCCGGCCACGGCTTGCACGTCGGTGGAAAGGATTTTGGGATCGCTCAAGAGCATCTCGATCTCCTCGATGCAGGCGATGGTCTCGATCAGGCGGGCGTAGTGGTAATAGAAGGTCCCGTTGACGGCGCGGCCCCTCCCGATGCTCTTGAAGGACTCGAATTCCTTCTGGGCCTTGGGGGTCTTCATCTTCGAGGCGATGTTCAGGCGGGCCAGCGGGCCTACCCGGTAGATGCCCTGGGGGTAGCCCAGGGGCTTGTAGTAGGGGTACTTCAGATAGGAGTACTCCACCGGCATCTCGGCGATGTAGGTGAGGTATTCCCGGGGGTCGACCTGGTCCTTGACGATCTTGCCGTCCGGGCCCACCCAGCGCAGCTTGCCGTCATACATTTCGTGGGCGCCGTCGGGGCCGACGATTCCCATATGCAGGGTCTCGGCGGGCGCGAAGCTCTCCACTTCCTCCTTGTGGGCGTCCATGTAGTCCTTGAGGAGCTTCAAGCCGATCAGGGTGGTCTCCATGGCTTCGGGGACCCAGGCGAGCAAGTCCTGGCGGCTTTCCGGTTTCAAGGGGGCGGATACGCCGCCGGCGATGATGCCGTTGGTATGGATCTTCTTGCCCGTGATGTGCTGGGAGATCTCCTGCCCGAACTTGCGCAGGCGGATGCCCCGTTTGGCGACGTCAGGGAACTTGGCGGCCAATCCCACCACGTTCCTCAAGGCCGGGTCCGAATCCCAACCCAAAAGGAAGTCGGGGGCCGAGAGGTAGAAGTAGCTTAAGGCGTGGGAAGAGAGCAGTTGGCCCAGTTGGATCAGGCGGCGCAGCTTCACGCCGGTTTCGGGCACCATTACCCGCTGGATGTCGTCGCAAGCCTTGGCGCTGGCAATCGAGTGGGACACGGGGCAGATGCCGCAGATGCGGGGCGTAATGACCGGCATCTCGGTGTAAAGCCGGCCCTCGCAGAACTTCTCGAAGCCGCGGAACTCGTCCACATGGAACTGGGCGTCCGAAACCTCGTTTTTGTCGTTCAAAAAGAGGGAAATCTTGGCGTGGCCCTCGATGCGGGTCACGGGGTTGATTTTGATGACTTTGAGATCAGCCATAGGAGGCCTTCCTTTCGTTGGAGAGATCCGGTGTCTTGTCGGTCAAAAGCGCCAGAAGGATGTCGAAAATCCTATCCGCGTCCGGCGGGCACCCGGGGATGTAATAGTCAATCTTGATCACTTCGTGCAGGGGCATCACCCTCGGCAAAAGCACCGACACCCCCTTGCTACCGTCGCCCGGCGGCAGCTTGCCGGGCACGTTGGAAGGCAGCTCCACATAGGCCTTTTTCAAGGCTACTTCGGTCCCCACCAGGTTCCGTAGCGACGCCACATTGGCCGTCACCGCGCAGTCGCCAAAGGCCACGACGAACTTGCTCTTGGCGCGGATGTGTTTCAATTCCTCCACGTGCTCCTCGCTGGAGACAGCGCCTTCCACCAGGGTGACATCCACGTCGGGAAGGTTTTTTCCGTCCACCACCGGGCTTTTCACGATGTCGGCCAGGGCCACCACGTCCAACAGGCGCTCGTCGATGTCCAGGAGGGACATATGGCAGCCGGAACAGCCGGCCAGCCAAACGGTTGCGATCTTTTTCTTGCTCATTTTTCTTTCCTTTTCTGGACCAAACCCGAGACCAGGTCCGGATGCTTCAACAGCTTGCCTTGGGCCGCATCCTTGGGCCACAGCGCCCCCACGGGGCACACCATCACGCATTTGCCGCACCAGGTGCAGGCGTCGGAAGAGGCCCAGGGGTCGTGGAACCCCGAGATGATGCGGGAGTTGAATCCGCGGCTCATGACGTCCCAAACTTGGGCGCCCTCCACTTCGTCGCAGACCCTCACGCAGCGGGTGCACATCACGCAGCGGTTGTGGTCGATGACGTATTTGGGGTGGGAAGCGTCCACTTCCACCACGGGCATCAGGTAGGGAAGCCGCACGTGCTCCATCCCGACCGACTTGGCCAAATCCTGCAATTCGCAGTTCTTATTGGCCACGCAGACGGAACAGATGTGGTTGCGCTCGGAAAAGAGCAGCTCCACGATGGTGCGGCGGTGCTTCTGGAGCCTATCGGTGTTGGTATGCACCTTCTGGCCCGGCGCGGCCATGGTCACGCAGGTGGGGAAAAGCCGGGGGGTGCCTTCCATTTCTACCAGGCAGAGCCTACAGGCGCCGACCTCGGAGAGGCCGTCCATGTGGCAGAGGGTGGGAATGGGAATCTCGTTCTTCCGGCACACGTCCAACAGCGACTGTCCCGGTTCGGCCTGGACGTCCTTCCCGTCAATCGTCAAGGTAAAGGGGGTTCCCATCAGCGCACCTCCACTAAGGATTTGGCCGGCTTGCAGACGCCGGAGGGGCAGCGTTTCTCCTTCACGTGGGCGATGTACTCGTCCCGGAAGTAACGCAGGGTGGAAAGCAGCGGGTTCGGGGCGCTCATGCCCAGCCCGCAAAGGCTGGTTTCCTTGACCATGGGGGCCAGGGATTCCAGCAGTTCCAAGTCCCGCTCGGTGGCCTGGAAGGTGCAGATCTTGGTCAAAAGCAGGTGCATCTGCTTGGTGCCCACGCGGCAGGGAATGCACTTGCCGCAGGACTCGTCCATGCAGAACTCCATGAAGTAGCGGGCCACGTCGGGCATGCAGGAGGTCTCATCCATGACGATCAATCCCCCCGATCCCATGATGGAACCCAGCTTCACCAGGGCCTCGTAATCCAAGGCCGTGTCCAGGTGCGCCTCGGGGATACAGCCGCCCGAGGGGCCGCCGGTCTGGGCCGCCTTGAATTTCTTGCCGCCCGGGATGCCTCCGCCGATCTCGAAGATGACGTCGCGAAGGGTGGTCCCGACCGGGATTTCCACCAGGCCGGTGTTCAGGATGCGGCCCGAGAGCGCGAAAACCTTGGTGCCCGTGCTCTTGGGAGTGCCGATGGCGGCGTACCATTCGCCGCCCCGTTCGACAATGGGGGCGATATTGGCGAAGGTTTCTACGTTATTAATCAGGGTGGGCATGCCCCAAACCCCCTTTTCCGCCGGAAAGGGCGGCCGGGGGCGGGGGGTTCCGCGCTTGCCTTCGATGGAGGCCAAGAGCGCCGTTTCCTCGCCGCAGACGAAGGCGCCGGCCCCGATGCGGATTTCCACGTCGAAGGAGAATTGGGTCTCCAGGATGTTCTTACCCAAAAGGCCCAGCTTCTTGGCCTTTTGGATGGCGGTGGTGAAGCGCGAGATGGCGAGGGGGTATTCCCCTCTTATGTAAGCGAAGCCCTTGTTGGCGCCGACAGCGTAGCCGCCCAGGATCATGCCTTCCAAAACCCGGTGGGGGTCGCTTTCCAAAACCGAGCGGTCCATGAAGGCGCCGGGGTCCCCCTCGTCGCCGTTACAGACCAGGTATTTGCTCTCACCCACGAACTTATAGGACATTTCCCACTTGGTGCCGGTGGGGAAACCCGCGCCGCCGCGCCCGCGGATGCCGCTTTGCTTGACCTCGCCGATGACCTCTTCCCGCGACATTTGGGTCAAGGCCTTCTGGAGGGCGGTGTAGCCGCCGATGGAGATATAGTCCTCGATGCTTTCGGGATCCACGACGCCGCAGTTTTCCAGCACGATCTTGCGCTGCTTTTTAAAGAAGGAATTTTCCTGGGACTTGAGCGGCACGTTGGCCTTTTGGTCCGAGAAGATCAGCATCTTTTCGACCGTCTTGTGGTCCTTCAGGTGGGAGGTGACCAGCTTGGCCGCGTCGTCCCCGCTGACTTTCTGGTACATCACGTCCTCGGGCATCATTTGCACCAGGGGGCCCTGATTGCAGGCGCCCATGCAGCCGACGGATTTGACTTCCACGTCCGTCAGGTTGGCGTCCTTGACCGCCGCCTTGGTCTTCTCCAGGGTGTGCATGGAGCCGGAAGAAATGCACCCCGCGCCCATGCAGACGCAGACCTTCTTCGGCTTGGCGTTACGCTCGGCCTTCAGTTTTTCCCGCAGTTCCTTCAATGCGTCCGAATTCATGCTGTTACCCCCATTTTGGCTTTGACCTTCGGCACGATTTCCTCCGGTTTTACCCGGGCGAAAACCTCGCCGTCCATCACCACCGCCGGGGCCATGCCGCAGGATCCGATGCAGCGAGCGATCTGAACGCCCAGTTTGTTGTCCTTGGTGACTTCGCCCGGCTTGACGCCGAATTCCTTCTCGATCTGCTCGATCAAGAGATGGGCGCCCTTCACGTAACAAGCCGTCCCCATGCAAACCACGCAGCTGTGCTCGCCCTGGGGTTTCAACGAGAAGAAGTGGTAGAAGGTGACCACGCCGTAGACCCGGGAAGCGGGGATGCGCAGTTCCTTGGCGATGAACTCGATCACCGGTTTGGGCAGGTAGCCGAAGAGCTCCTGGGTGGCGTGGAGCACCTGGATGAGCGAATCGGGCTTGCGGCCCTGGACGTTCATCACGGCCAGGATGCGCTTGATGCGCGGGTCGCTTTTCTTGATCTCAGCCGTTGGGCTGGCGGTTGCAGGAATCATGGTATTTCCTTCCTTGGCAATGAATGAGGCGCTTTCTTGCCGACGCATTACTTATGCGGGTTTTTTGGATTTTTTTGCATGACGCGGGTCATATAAAAAAGGATTTAACTTAGCGGCATGCCCCAAAACGAAAGTAATCACCTTCTCATGCAGCCGCTAATACCCAAATTCCTGTGAAATTCGGGTATCGGAAAAAGGAGTTTTTGAGGCGCGGGGATATTCTTGGTCAATGGAGGGGATGGAGTCCGAAACTTGAAGAAGTACTTTAAAAACGTCTATAGCTGTCATTGCGGGGAGGCCGATTCTTGACCGAGGAAGCAAACTAAAGCGATCCAAAAACTGAGTTTTTTTGTGAGTTTGAATTGTACTTGGCCCTCATGGCCAAGCATGGTTAGCTGAAATCAAGCCAACTACCACCCCGTTATGGGTCCCGCATTGGCGAAACCTTAGCTTAGGTATAATGAAAGATGCGGAACCGGAAAACGCAGTCTTGCCCGTGGAGGGGCCTGTGGATGCGCAAAAGATTAAGGTCCTGCTGGCCGAGGATAACCCCGGCGGTTCGCCTTTCTGGAAGGACGTTCTTTCCGGGATCGGAGACGCCAATATCCAGGTCCAACATGTCCAAAAACTTTCCGACGTCAACCAACACATCGGCGGCAACCTCCCGGATGTCATCATCCTGGACCTGACCCTGCCCGACGGCCAAGGGTTGGCGGTCTTTTTGGGCGTCTACCACATGGCTCCGAGCGTGCCCATCATCGTTATCACGAAAAGGGAAGACCCCCAACTGGCCTTCCAGGTCATGCGGGAAGGGGCCCAGGACTGCCTGGTCAAAAGCGATATCGACAGTTATTTGCTGGGCCGTTCCATGCGTTACGCCATCGGGCGCCAAAGGCACCTGGAGGAAATGCGGTCTTTTTACATCATCGATGAATTGACCGGCCTTTATAACCGGCGCGGGTTCCTGACCCTGTCCGAGCAGCAGCTCAAAATGGCCGACCGGTCGAAACAATCCTTGCTGCTGGTGTTCGCCGACGTGGACGGGTTGAAATCCATCAACGACCGATTCGGGCACCACCGGGGCGACCTGGCGCTCATGGAAACGGCCCATGTCCTGCGGGTGGCCTTCCGGGAGACGGACATCCTGGCCCGCTTGAGCGGGGACGAGTTTGTCGCCCTCCTGGTCGGCAACGCGGAAACCCACGCGGCGTCCGCGCTCGAGCGGTTTCAAAACACCCTCGATGACCATAACTCCTACCGGGGCGGGGATTTCAAGCTTTCGGTCAGCCTGGGAATCGCGCTTTACGATCCGTCCTCCCCCTGTTCCATCGGGGACTTGATGGAGAGGGCCGACCGGCTCATGTATGAGAGAAAAAGATTAAAAAACTGAAAAAATGGGATTAAACCAGCCTGGTAAAGATTTTGAAGGCGGGGCCAATCGGTCCCGCTTTTTTTTATGGGTATGTGACGAGGGCGCCGTTTGCCATGCTAAAAGAGCCTGATCCTCCAACGAGGTTGGT
The DNA here is from genome assembly GCA_963770835.1 of uncultured Pseudomonadota bacterium. Taxonomy (GTDB): domain Bacteria; phylum Oederibacteriota; class Muellerivitia; order Muellerivitales; family Muellerivitaceae; genus JAJPJW01. The sequence continues at coordinate 309,233 of CAVYRH010000019.1, read as the reverse complement.
GTTTGAGCTGAAGAGTTGCGCTCCCACCAGGGTTGAAGGAATACAAGAACCACCCCCAAAGCTTGTAATAGTCATCGGTGAAACGGACTCAAACCCATTCCCTGTCCATGAGCATTCGCCCCCGGTGTTAAAAGTAAAAAGGTTCAAGCCGCAGGAAGGGCCATTCCAGGTAGCGACGTCGTATCCCGAATATTTCGACACGGTAATGGGTTCGGAAAGGGTGACGGCGGCGGAAGCCGTTCCGATCGAAGTCGCGGATGTCATCGTGTAAACATCGCCCGAGGTCAGGCTGCCGGTCACCGTAACGCTTTGGTAAGAGGCGTAAACCGTCCCCCCGATTGTCACCAAATTGTCGTAGGCCAGGGGAAGGGTGACACCCGGCCCGGTGAGGGTGACCCCATCGGTGGTTTCCGGCGCGCAGTTGACCGCCAAGGCCATCGACGCCGCGTATTGGTAAACGCCGCTGACGTCGTAGTTCTCCACGAAGGCTCCCCAGTTAATCCCGCTGGTACAGGTGCCCGGTTCACCATCTATACCACCATAACAAATGGGGGTGACGGTCGGAGCCGCGGACTGGGTGAGGGGCGGGACGACGTAGGTCTTTTGGCAGCCAAGCGAAAAGGCCAGGAAACAGGAAGTTAGAAGAAACAGATAAATACGAAAGCCCATGGGGATAATTTTACTTCGAGAGGGTTGATCCTGCTTGCCTATTTGTCCGCGGATTCCGCTGGATATTGGCCGCCTGGCCCCACCGCGGATCACCCTAAATGGCGGGACCTACTTTCTCAGGGCTTGACGGAATATTTTTGCTGGTCCGCCGGCACGTACCATTTTTCCGGGTGCATCAGGACGCCGTTGGGATTCATTTGATAACCCTTGAACCTTTTGTGGATGGCCATGAAATTGTTGGGGACATAGAGGAAGGTATAGGGCTGGTCCTCGTTGAGGATGGATTGAATTTTCCAATAGATTTTCTTGCGTTTCGTCAAATCGAAGGTTTCGCGCGCCTCCTCCAGAAGCCGGTCGACTTGCTGGTTGCTGTAGCTGACGAAATTGAATTGGTTCTGGTCCGTCTGGCTGGAATGAAATATCTGGTAGGTGTCAGACGGGTCCGGGTCGGTAAACCACTCCCCGATATAGGCTTCGAACTTCCGGCTTTCCAGGTATTGGGACCAATAGGTGCCGAATTCGTAAACCTGCACGTCAATCTGGATACCCAGCTGCTTCAACTGCTGTTGAATGATCGTGGCCATTCTTTCGGATTCGACGTATCCCTGGCAGATCAAAAGATTGAATTTGAACGGCGTATCCTTGCCGGCAATGGTCTTATGCAGAATCCCGTCCGGGCCCGGCTTCCAGCCAGCTTCCTTTAGGTATTCCCGCGCTTTTGCCGGATCGAAGGGCCAGGGCTTGATGTCCGGATTATTTGCCCAGGTATGGAATGGACCGGTGGAAATAGTCCCCTGACCGAAAAGGACGTTTTGGATGAGGGTTTGGCGGTCGATGGCCATCGTCAGGGCCTGCCGGACCTTCTTGTCCTTGAATAACGGGTTTTTCGGATTCCAACCAATATAGACATAGGCCAATGTATTCGTTTTATAAACGTTGTAGTAATCCTTGAACTTCGGGTTTTCCGTGTCTTTGACATATTGTTCCGCGCTCATGGATCCAAATAACCAGGGCCCGATGGCGTCGATCCCCCCGTTCAGGAGGTCGAGGAATTCCGTAGATTGGTCGGGAATGATTCGCATGACGAACTTTTGGATATGGGGCTTGCCTTCCCAGTAATCGGGATTGGCTTCCAGCACGATCTGCTGGTCGGTTTTCCATTCCACGAACTTGTAGGGGCCGGTGCCGACGGGATGGCGGTCGAAGTCCGACTTATTGATGTCCTGGCCTTCCAATAAGTGTTTGGGAAGGATGCAGTCGAAGGTCTGGCCCAGGGCCGCAGGATAGGGTTTTTTATAGTTTACCCGGACCGTGTAGGGGTCCAGGATTTCGACGTTTTTGATATTCTCGTAGTAGGACCCCCTGGGGCCATTCACCTTCGGGTCGGAATAAACCTGATAAGTGAAAAGCACGTCCTGCGCCGTGAACTCCACCCCATCCTGGAAACGAACGCCTTTGCGCAGGTAATAGGTAATGACCTTGCCGTCCTTGGAAACGGTCCATTTTTCCGCGAGGCTGGGCACGGGATCGTAATTTTCATTTAAACGGATCAGCCCGTTGAACACCAACCAATTATCGATGCACCAGCCGACCATATCCGGCACCAGGGGCGGCATTAAATGTTTCGGCTCTTTGTTGCTGGCTTCCACCAGCATGTCCCCGTCCGCCACCGGCCTGTCTTGGGAATAGATTTTGGGATCCACATGGGAACAGCCGGTTAAAACCACTGCCATCGCCAAAACCGCCAATAACTTTCGGGCCATTGAAAAGACTCCTTAAATATTGTTCATCACCAAGTTACAAAGGTTAGCAAAAACCAAATATATAAAATTGAAACGGGATTTACCGGATGGTGTGGTCCGCAAGGCCGCCGGGTAAGTGAGTGGGCATTATATTGCCACCCCCGTTTTCCGCCTGATTTTGGTCGTAACATCCGGGTAAACCATAATCAACGCCGAAACATGAACTCTAACCGAAAACTAACAGCAAGCCAAGGCGGTTTGAACCACCAAGGCACCAAGGGCACCAAGAAAGGCTGAAACAAAGATTGGGTTTAAGGCTTTCTTAAACATTAGTGTCTTTCGTCGTTCTTGGTGCCCTTGGTGCCTTGGTGGTTAAATTGGTTCCGCGGATCGGGTATACTCGCGCTTCATCCGCTACCTTTAGAAATGGAGAAAAGAAAATGAAATACCGCACGACCGTCTTGATTCCCGCCATCCTGGCCTTGCTAGGCTTGGGAATAGGCTCCAACGCGATGGCGCAGGACGCCACCCCCGTTGCCGCTACCCCCGCCGCCACGGACGCCTCAGCCAGCCCGACCCCGGCAGCCAAGAAAAAGAAGGCCGAGCCGGAGGTCATCACCACGCCCTCGGGGCTCAAGTACCAAATCCTCAAGCGGGGAAAAGGGTCTTTTGCCATGAGGGGGGAAACCGTCAGCGTGCATTACACCGGCTGGCTGACCAATGGGACCAAATTCGACAGTTCGGTGGACCGGGGACAACCCTTCCAGTTCATCCTCGGGGCCGGTCAGGTCATCCAGGGCTGGGATATCGGCGTGGCGGGGATGCGCGTGGGTGAAAAACGCAAATTGACCATCCCCCCCGACCTGGGCTACGGCGCGGCCGGGGCAGGGGGCGCCATACCGCCCAACGCCACGCTCATCTTCGACGTGGAACTTTTGGATATTTCCCAATAACGGCAGTTGACAGCTGACAGTTCGCAGCTGGCAGGCAGTCCAAAGATAAAAAAGGCGGGGCCGAAAGGCTCCGCCTTTTTTTATTCGCGGTGATAAACCGGCCGCAGGGTGATACCTCGGGAAGATTTAAACCGGATCACTACTCCAGTTAAACGGGGGCCTTGAAATGGGCCCCTGGGATACTGCAAGAAAGGCGTTTTCGTGAGAAATTATTGGTCTAATCACAAACTTAAACAAACTTAAAACAATTTCAGTTTGTTCGGTTTTTCACGAGGCAAATCACCCTCGTTTCTTCCCGGACCGGGTTTGAAGACCATGGACCGAAACTTCAGGGCCCTTTTTCATCGGGCCCCCCTGACAACTTATTTCATCCTGGGAGGGGGAATCCTCCTGCTGGGCATGGCGGCCCCGTCCGGACCCGTTTGGGCCCAGGCCTGCACGCCTACGTCCGCCACGCTCTGCGTGTCCGGTGACGACGACACGACGGTTTGGGTCGGCGGGGTTTCCATCGGCTTCTTCCCCTACGCCGGCGTGCCCGGGACCGAGAAAGCGGGCTTTCCCACCTGCGCCAACGTGCCGGTGAGCCTGCTGGCGGGTCCGCAAGTCTGCCTGGCGGTGTACACGCAAAACACCAACCCCTATGTCAATTTCAGCTCCTGGGACCTGGACATCACCTGCCAGGGCGGGGGCCACTCGGAGATCACCAGTTCGTCGGGCGGCATGGAAATGGTCTACAACCCGGCGGGCAATCCCTCCGCCGCGCCGGCCACCGACTCCAACGGCGTCACCTGGACCAGCCCAAACTTCAACAACAGCACGGCCGCCTTCAGCACCTCCTATTGCTCCAGCGGGGTGACGACCTCCACCTGGGCCGAGTCCATCTTTAACCCGGTCACCGGCCAGAGGCTTCCTTTCATCGCTAACAACTGCTCGGGGGACTACGGCACCAACAACGCCACGGGCGCCCTGTTCTGGCGCCAATGCACGCCCATTCCCACCCCCCAGCCCGTCCTGGGGCCCCCGGCCTTCACCATCACCAAGTCCCAGTCGGGCGCGGTCACCGGCTTCGGCCAGATGGCCATCACCTTCTCCATCACGGTCTGCGACACCGGCGCGCCGGTCACCGACGGGCCCACCACCATCACGGACAATTTCCTGCAGGACACCGCCTCCCAGGGCGGCACTTTTTCGTTCGGATGCTGGGGATACGGGGACGCCGTCGAACCTTTCACGATGTGCTACTCCGGCCCCTTGAACGCCCAGGCCAACGAACCCACCGCCAACGGGAACTCGATCGTATTCCCCAATTTCGAGACGGGCTGCGTCACCCTTTCGGCGTCGGTTTCGGACATGAATTTCATCCCCCAGCCCACCCCCGGCAGCAGCTGCTTCACGCTGGTGGACCAGGCGTCGCTGGCCTGGCCCGACGGCAACAAGGCCTCGAACTCCGTGTCGGACGCCGTCGCCTGCGTGCCGACCCTCAGCCCCACGCCCACTCCCACGCCCACCCGGACGCCGACCCCCGCCCCCACCAACACGCCTACCAACACCAATACCCCCACGGATACGCCGACCCCCACCGACACCCCCACCCCCACCTACACGCCGACGCCGCCCTTCTCCTGCCCGCCGAACGATATTTACAACGGCCTGACGCCGGCCACCAGTTTGTCGGCGGGCTATACCTGGACCAACGACGCCACCGTGTCGGAAGTCAGCCCGGGCCATTTGGCGGGAGAAAAGGCCCTTCAGTATAATTTCAACTGGCCCTCGGGCTATTACGCCGGCGCGGGCTGGAATTTCACCAACGGTACCGCCGCCCTGGCTTGGAACCTGACCCCCTACGCCGATTTGGTGCTTTGGGTGCGGAGCACCGGGGCGCCGGTTAGTTTTATGCAGGTGGCCTTGAGGGACGCCGTCGGCAACACCTCCAACCGGGTCACCATCACCAGTTACATTCCGGGGGGCGCCATCACCGGCGCCTGGCAGCAGGTGTACATCCCCTTGAGCGCCTTTACGAGCTTTACCCCGTCGACTTTCAGCGAAATCGACTTCATCGACGGCAACACCGCCTCCGGGGACGATACGGTGCAATTCAGCGACATCGGTTTCGTCTATTCCGGCCCCTGCTGGACCCCCACGCCCACTCCCACCAACACGCCCACCAATACCCCCACCAATACCGACACCCCCACGCCCACCAACACCCCCACGGCTACGCCCACCCTGACGCCGACCAACACCCCCACCAAAACCCCAACGCCCACGAACACGCCCACCAACACGCCGACCCTGACGCCGACCAATACTCCCACGGCTACGCCCACCAATACCGATACCTTCACGCCTACCAACACGCCCACGAACACCCCCACTCCCACGTCCACCAACACGCCGACGAATACTCCTACCAACACCGACACCCCCACGCCCACCAATACCCTTCATTTCACCGGCACGCCGACGGATACCCCAACCCTGACGCCCACCAATACTCCCACGGCTACACCCACCAACACCAATACCCCCACCAATACGCCGACCCCGACGCCCACCAACACGCCCACCAATACCCCCACACCCACGAATACCCCTACCAATACGCCGACACTGACGCCCACCAACACTCCTACGGATACGCCTACCCCGGTGCCTTCGGTCACGCCTACCAATACACCCACCAATACCGATACCCCCACGCCCACCAACACCCCCACCGATACATTCACTCCGACGCCTACCTACACCCCCACCAATACCCCGACCAACACGGCCACGCCCACCCCCACGAACACCCCCATCCCCTCGGCCACGGCCACGAATACGCCGACCAACACGAACACCTTCACGCCTACCAACACGCCCACCAACACCCCCACGCCCACGAATACCTCCACGCCGACCCTGACGCCCACTTTTACCGCGACCTTCACCCCGACCAACACGGCCACGCCAACCCCCACGAATACGCCCACCAAAACCCCCACCTCGACTCCCACCCTCACGGATAGCTTTACCCCCACGAACACTCCCACCTTCAGCCCGACCTTCACGTATACCTTCACGCCCACGCCCACCACCAACGTGCTGGTCACCTTGAAGATCGGGGTTTACAACGAGGCCGGGGAATTGGTGAAAGAGGTGCTGGTGGAGCAGATGGTCCAGCCCGTGGTGAGCTTCCAGCTGGCTTCCGGGGGCACCATTACTTCCTTGAACGGGGCCGACAACGCGGTAACGATCATCGCCGGGGGCGCGCCCATCGGCGTTTGGGACGGCACCAACGGCGCCGGCAACCCGGTTTCCAACGGCGTTTACTACGTGAAGGTGGATAACATCGACGGCGCCGGCGTGGTGACCAGCACAACGCAGCAAGTGACCGTGAGCCGGACCATCTACACGACCCAAGTGCTGATCTTCAACGAGGCCGGGGAAGTGGTGCGGCACCTGGTGCTCTACCGGGAGGACCCGGGCCTGCCGCCGATGGGCCAGATCGCCCTTTCCTCGAGCACCATCGAGCCCGCAGGCGCCCCGACGCCGGGCATACCCAGCGAGCTGACGATCAGCATGGGCAACGGCGCGACGGCGGTGTGGGACGGCAAAAGCGACACGGGGGTCTTCGTGGAAAGCGGGCGTTACATCGTGGAACTCTCCACGCAAAGCGGGTCGGGCCTTCAGACCGTGGTAACGGGGGAAGTGACGGTGGAGGACAAGGATGTCCACGCCGGGGCCGGCATGGTGGCCGCCTGGCCGAACGTTCTCAAGAACGGCTCCACGACGGCCACCTTCAGCACGAATTCGGCCCTGGCCCTGACGCTGCGGGTTTCGGTGTACACGGTGGCGGGGGAACTGGTGGGCAAAGCCTCGGGCAACAACGCGGCCTCCCCGCCCGCCTGGAACGCCGCGGGCAAGGCCAGCGGGCTCTACCTGGCGGTAGTGGAGGAGAGGGACGCCGAGGGGGGCCTGGTGAGCCGGCAGGTGGTCAAGGTTTCGGTCCTGCGCTGAGCCGCGCCACCTCGCAAAGAGAACTTAAACACGAAAGTCCTTTTCAAACTGTAACATTACCCCATTTTCGTTAGCTTTGGTTGTTTGGCCGGCGCCAAGTATAATAATGAATCGTTCACCACCCCTGTTGGATCGGCCGAAAGGACAGAAGCATGGGAATCCAGGAGATTCTTGAAAATAAGCGCCCTGAAATCCTCCGAATCGCCCATAAGCATGGCGTGGAGGATATCCGGATCTTTGGTTCCGTTGCCCGGGGCGAAGCCCGGGAAAATAGCGACGTGGATTTCCTCATAACGGCGGGAAAAAAAGTCACGCCCTGGTTCCCGGGCGGGCTTGTAGCCGACTTGGAGGAACTTTTGGGCCGAAGGGTGGATGTGGTGGAACGCGGGGCCCTGCGCCCGGAAATCCGGGAAACTGTCCTTAGTGAGGCCCATCCGCTTTGAAGGATGACCGCGTATTATCTCCGCCATATTTTGGAATGCGCTAAAGCCGTCCAGGGTTATGTCGTGGAAGGCCGGGAGGCTTTTAACCAAGACCGCCGCACCCAAAAGGCCGTCTTGCGGGAACTCCAAGAACTATCCGAATCCCTACAACATATTTCCCCAGAAACCAAGGAAAGGCACCCTGAAATCCCATGGCGGGATATCGGGGCTTTCCGGAACGTTTTGGTCCATGACTATCTAGGCATCAATTTGGACCGTATCTGGGAAATCATCCATGAAGACCTACCGCCACTTGTCGATAAAATAAAACCTTTCATCCATGAAGACCCCTAACGCCTTCAGCGACTGAGGTTTTTGCCGGAAGGCGGGCCTTGCCTCTTGCGCCTCGAAAGAGAGGCAGATTAAAATCAGCCCCGATGAGCCACAACATCCTCTGACGGCGGTCAAGGCGGGGCAAACCATGGAAGTCAAAGGCGCAGTCTTTCTGTACACATTGGCCGGCCTGATGATCACCTTCGCGGGGTTCTCGGCGCTCTTGTTGAGCGTCCGGCAGGCTGCCGGGGCGAGGTTGTCAGTGCTTGACGCGTTCCTCGCGAAAACGATCATGGTGCACATTTTCATATTGATGGCGGCGGCGCTGCTGCCGGCGCTATTGGCGCTCTACGACATCCCGGAAAAGTGGATTTGGCAAGGCTCCGCCGTGCTTTTCGCGCTGCCGATGCTGTCGCTTCAGGTCACTTATCCGTACCGGCGCCGCAAGGTGGTCGGCCAAGGACCGCCGCTCCCCATACTCGCGGTTTTCGTTGTGTTGGGCGCCGCCGTGACACTGGCGATGCTGGTCTATGTTTTAGCAGGCCTCCCCTACAGCCCCGCGGTCTACATCACGGCCTTGACGGTCGACTTCTTTACCGTTGCTTTCGCCTTCCTGACCGCGCTCAAAGTCATTTTGCAACAGCCAATTGAAGTGCCGGACCGCCCGGAGCCGCACTAGCTATGTGCCCTTCGTCCGCCAGTTGGTCCAACAGGGACATTCCATTGCCTACCTGGACTATGTGTTGATGATCCCGGGTTTCGGCGTTCCGATATTGATGCTGTTGCACATCAATTCGTTGTACCAACTGCGGACAGGTAAAAGGGCTTAAGGAAATCCAACAGGAAAAATTGCCATGCGATTGAAACCATCCAAGAAAAGAATGTTGTCTTGGGCTGTTCAAGCGACGAATGGTTTTGAGAGCGCATGGCTTTCCTTGGGAAAAGGGCTGGGGTTTAGGGCGGAGGGAAGGATTTTGGCCCGAACCCCCGAATTCTATTGGGCGGTTTATTCACTGGAAGTGGACAGCCATGGCGTGACCCGTAAGTTGTCGGTGACCACGGAGACGGGCCACCGCCGGCGGCGTTTGGAGGTGAGAAACGGCAAAAAAGGGTGGTCCGTCATGGGCCGCCCCACACCGGAATTCTTGGGGGCGTTGGATTGCGATATCGCCTATTCGCCTTTGACCAATACGATGCCGATTTTACGGCACCAGCTACACCGCAAACCCGGCTCCATGACGTTCTTGATGGTTTTCATCGAAATGCCCGGCCTCCGGGTGGTTCCTTCCCGGCAAACTTATACCCGCCTGCCCAAGCCCCCCCAAAAGGGCCTCGTTCACTTTTCATCGGGAGGCTTCAAGGCCGACCTACGGGTTGATTCAAACGGGTTCGTTGTTGAATACCCGGGGATCGGCGAGCGATTGGGGAAAATTCCGGGCGGAGATTAAAAACCCAATACCTGCTTCACGATGAAGATGTTCACCCGGTCGGGCGCGCCTTCGCGGTTGAAGATGAGCACCTTGGCGATCGAGCTTCCGCGGCCGTAGATTTTTTGCATCCTCTCGACTTCCAGCGGAAGGGTATGTTCCTCGATGCGCCGCATGGCCTCGTCCAGGTCCTTGACGATCTTTTGGGCCCCCACGACCCAGATCACCTTGGCCGCCCCGAAGGCGTAGGGGGCCAACTGGCTTCCGCTGCCCGAGACGACCACCGCCTTGCCGTCCTGGGTGAGCGCGTGCACGCTGCCCACCACCACGTCGGCCACCGACCCGGCGCGGCGCATTTGGGCGCGCATCTCGGCCTGGGGCAAGGAAGTGATTTTTTTGCGGAGCGCCTCAAACCGGGTGGATTCGGCGATTTCCGCGGCCAGGCCAATCTGGTCCACCGTTGCCGAGGTGACGTTCATCACGCTCGCGCCGTCCGGGATCAGGGCCAGGGCCTCTTTGCGGGCGATATCGCCGCTCTCCACGACGCGCGCCGCCATGCCTTTGGCCGTCAGGGCGGCGGCGGTTTGTTCGATCACTTCATCCTGGGGAATGACGTTCCATGTTGCAGTCTGCATGGTGGGGCTCCTTTGCTCTATTTTGTTTCACGGCTTATACCATTACGACGAACGAAAAAACAAGAAGCGGACATTCCTTTTGGGCCAAATGCGGGGCCGGGGCGGCTGGGTGAAGGGAGGGGACTATCCCATGACGACAAGTGAAATGTAAAAATCGGAAAGACATAAAAAAGGGGACCGCCGACAGACGCAGATTGACGCGGAAAGGAAAGAAATTCAAAGACTTTTCGGCGTTTATGCCACCCCTCATTTTCTAAAACTTTAGAACAACGGACATGTGGGGTATCGGCGTCGTTCGGCGGCAAAATCGCCGTTACTTGTCTTGAAGGTGTATTCACCGATTGGAGCGGCGGCATTCCCATTCCTCCCCATGGCGGGAACCTTGAATGGGAGGAAGATCAATCCGAACCGGCCGGTTCAAGCGTCCAAACGTTATGCGGGACGGATGATTCCCCGCGGGTTAAGATGGGGCATCAAGGGCTTTTGGGGCCTAAAACCCGGCAGGACCCACTTCAATCAAAAGGGACGGCCAACTCATGGAACGCGCATGTGTCTTCATTGACGGAAGCAATTTTTATTTCGCCCTCAAGCGCAACAACCGGGCGACGAGGGTGGATTATCACCAGTTAAGCCTGGCCCTGGCCGGGCCCGACCGGGAGCTGGTCCGCACCTTTTACTACAACGTCGCCTACGACAAAAACGCCTTTCCCGAAAAGGCCAAAAGCCAAATGTCGTTCCTGGATTCCCTGGACCGGACCCCTTATTTGGAGCTTCGCTTGGGCCGCCTCGTCCCGACGGCCGATGGAAGCGTCCAGGAAAGGGGAGTGGACGTTTTGCTGGCCTCCGACCTGGTGTATTACGCGGCCCGTAAAATTTTCGATACGGCCATTGTGGTGACCGAGGACGGGGATTTTTCCCCGGTGTTGGACCGGGTTAAGGACTTGGGCCGGTGCGTTGAGATCGCCGCCTTCAATGACAGCCAAAACATCCAGCTTATCCGGGCCGCCGACCTGCGGGTCTCCATCGATGATGTCTTGGATAAATACTCCTCCAAGATTTTCCCCCCGGAGATGGAGGACAACCGCGGAAACACGGCGGGCCCTGCGGCCCGGGTCCCCAAGGCATTCCTGGGATGAATCCGGACCGCGGTTTTTAAAGCCTCCGAGCGGGCAAAGTCATTTCCCCCCGCTCAAAACCGGGCGGTGATCAGACAAAATCTATAAAAATTCCCGAACGTTCAGCTTTCCCATAAAACCTTTCTTTTCCCAATAACCTCCCTCCACCCTCCGGGTGAAGAAGTCCCCCGAACCGCTCCGTATAGGACATGAATTGGGCAGAAAAAAATAAATCTCCCGCGAATCACGGTTTTTTATTGAACCCCCCTTGAACCTGCCTTTTTGTCCCCATTAAGATTTCCAAAATTCAAAACTCATTTTGGAGGTCCTATGGAAACCACCCTTGCCCCAGTGACGACTGTTGTCCAAATCCCGCTTGAGAAGATCCTGCCGAACCCCCACCAGCCCCGGACGCGCTTTAAGAAGGGGTCCATCCAGGAAATGGCCGAGTCCCTGAAGGACAAGGGCCAACAGACCGATGCCAAAGTCCGGCCTCTTACAACTGAGGAGAAAGCCGCCAACCCCGGGCTCGAATATTTACTCATCGGGGGCCACCGGCGCCTTGCTGGGGCCAAGTTGGCCGGGTTGGTTACCCTGAACTGTAAGGTCATGGATATCCTCCCCGACGAGACCCACTTTGCCTCTCTCATGGACAACAACCTGGAGGAAATGGATTGGTGGGATTGGCTCATGGCCATCGAGTTCGAAGATAAGTCGACGGGGCTAAGCTTAAGGAAGCTCGCCGAACGTCTTGGGATTTCCTACAACAAGGTTTTTCGGGCTTTGAAGATCATGGCGGTACTCAACCCCGAAGCCCGGAAGATGATAGAAGGTAACTTAGCGGACTCCCAAGAACCCGATAAGGGGGAAAGTGTCACGGACCGTGACACTCAAAATAAGGGTTTTTTGATAACCGAGGCAGCTTTGTTTGCTTTGGCCGATCTGGAACACCCCGCCCTGGTCGAAAGGACCCTCAAAGTGGTCCTGGACCACCATTTGACCGAGCAAAAGGCCAAGAAATTGGTCGAATGGGTCCAAAAAGGGAACCAACCCGAGGATTTTGGCGGGAAAGAACCCAAGGATTCCCTAACCGATCCCTTAGCCGCCGCCTGGGCTACCTTGGACCCCCACCTCAAGGTGAAATATAAGGGAGGGGAGGCCTATGAGGTGCGCATAAGCCTCGAGGGCCAGAACCTGGCTTGGGAGGCGGCCTCCGCCGCCTCCCGAGGCATTAAAGCCCATCTGTTGAGCTCCGCCACCAAGCCTTCCCCGGCGATGATCTCGAGGGGTTTTGAGGACACCAAGGTGGGCTTCGTCTTCCATCCGGCCCCCGCGGAGGCGTCGAGCCCCCTGACGGCCGGCGCTACCTCGATTGCGGGGAACATACTTTGGACCCAGATCAAGCATATCCCCGCCCACATCCTGAACCGCTTTGTTCCCCGGTGGTTTACCCGGAGCTTCAACAAGACCACGGCAGGTGTCCAACGGATGGGAGTGAAGAACCAGGGTTGGGCGGCCGTCATCACCCTATTCCTCTTCTTAATGGTGGGAGGCTTTCTTATAAGCATAGCCAGCCGGCTTGTGACCCGGATGGCCTATCGCATGGTCTATTCCCGGCAGGTGGTGAACCACCCGCCCCAGAATGCGGCCCCCCAACCAGCCATGGTCAGCCAGGCTTTGCCCGCCCTTAACCCCGCGCCGGTTCCGGCTGCGGTTGGGGGAAAACAGGTTCAAGCCGCCGTCCAACAGCCAAAATCCAAGGTTAATACCGGCCAAAGCAAGTCCGTCAAGCCGGTTACCCTAGTGGTGGCGGCCCCTACCCAGCAAGCAGACCCAACGGGCAAGATGATCGGGCAGGCGGTCACCACGATTGCCGGTGACGCGGCCAAAAAGTTTTTGGGGTTTTAGCGGATGGGAGTTTTGGTAGTGCCTCAGTTTGTCATTGCGAGGAGGTCGACTTTTGACCGAGGAAGCAATCTAAAGCGGTCCAAAAACTGCAGTTTTTTTGAAGTTTGGATTGCCATGTCGGCACCAACTGCAAACCGTGCCTCCTCGCAATGACATCTAAAAATCAAACTGAGACACTACCGGAAATACGCTAGAAGAACCTTCCGCGCCAACGCCAAGCCCAGGCTTCAAGGCGGTTACCATTGTGGTGGCGCCCCCCACTCAACAGGTGGACCCAACCGGATAGAAACGACAGTGGTTAATCTTACGTATAATTCTCAAAGACTCCGTCGGTGATGGAAGTGACGACGAGTTTGTTGATGACATCCTTCACCCCGCCGATTCCCCTGACCAGCACATCGATCGCCCTTTTGGCCTTGAAATCATCGGCGGTGCCGGTCAGGGTCACCCGGCCACTTTTCACAACGACATGGATACCGGTGCCCATTTGGCGGATGCGGCTGTGAATCAGGCCTTCCAGTTGGACTTCCTGCGGGTCGGATGGGGATTGGCCGATCATGGTTTCACCTCTTTAAGGAACAGTTGGAAAGCCGCCTTCATCCCCGGCCCGGGCCGGGGATGAAAAAGCGGGTAGTACACCAGTTTGAGTTGGACGCCCTTAAGGCACCCCTCACCCTACCCTCTCCCCCAAGGGGCGAGGGTTTTAATTCTTTTTCCCCCCTCTCCCTTGAGGGGAGAGGGCGGGGTGAGGGTGGAGCAACATTTCCTTTTAAACTGATGCATTACCGAAAAACGGGGCTTTCGTGCCGAAGGAATCTTCGGCGGGTTACATGGCTTGGCTGGGGGAACCGTGGGACTGCATCACGGGTGAACCGTTGTAATTAACGCGCCCTCCGTCACGGGCGAATCCCTGCCGGGCAAAAAGGAAAAAAAGCAACGACGCGAAAACCACCCCCAGCAGGAAACCCTTGATCAGGCTGCGGCATTGGCAGCCGCCATAGGGTCCCGGCCCAAAACTATGGAAGGGACAGAATTTTCCACCCCACAGCAATTGAAGGTCCTTGAAGGTTTCATACCGCAGTTTTTCCTCGGCAAGGACGCGGTCTTTTTCTGCCTGCGTGAATTCCATGGTTTTCCTTTTGGCGGTGATGGACGCGGCTTAGGATAAAGCAAGAAGCAAGCCACGCGCCGGGCGGGGTTTTTCCGCATTCCCGGGGGGGCCGGGAAAAGGGAATCAAATTGAGAGGCGGGAAAACCAATTTGATCCCATTCCCACGGTTCTCCCGGCCATCGGAATGTTAAGGTTTATTTTGAAGCTTGGTTCAGGACTTCCAAGAAAGCCGGCCCATAACGCTTCAACTTCGTTTCGCCCACGCCGGGGATCTGGGCGAATTCATTTAACGTCTTGGGCCTCCGGGCGGCCATTTCCCGAAGGGAGCTGTCGTGAAAGACCACGTAAGCGGGCAGGTTTTGTTCGTTGGCGAGTCTCGCCCGTAGCGACCGCAGGGCCTCGAAAAGAGTCGCTTCCCGGCCATCCAGGACAATCGGCTCCCGGGGAGTTGATTTATCCCTTCGGGAAGTTTTTTCGATCTTGCGGGCGGGCGGGTCTTCCCTCAGCCAAACCTTTTGGCCATCCTTGAGCACGGCCCAGGATTTCGGGTTCAACTTAAAGGTGCCGTAGCCCTCCAAATCCACTTCCAGGTAATCCGCCGCCACCAATTGGCGGAAGACCGAGTCCCACTGCCTTTTTTCCAGCTCCTTGCCGACGCCGAAGACGCTCAACTGGTGGTGGCCGTTCTGGGCGCCTTTTTCCGTCTCCTTGCCCATGAGGACGTCAATCACATGGCCCGCGCCGAAGCGCTGGCCGGTGCGGTAGACGCAGGAAAGGGCCTTTTGGGCGGCGATGGTGGCATCCCAGGTTTTGGGGGGCTGGAGGCAGTTGTCGCAACCGGCGCAATTTCCCGGATGGCCCTCGCCGAAATAGGAAAGCAGGGATTGGCGGCGGCAACTGACCGTCTCGCAAAGGCCCAGCATGGCGTTCAACTTTTGGCCGCCCAGGCGTTTGTAGGCCTCCGCGCCCTCGCCGCCCTCGATCATGCGCCTGAGTTTCACCACGTCGTCCAGGGAATAGGCCATCCAGGCCGAGGCGGGCTCGCCGTCGCGGCCGGCCCGGCCGGTTTCCTGGTAGTAGGCTTCCACGCTTTTGGGGATTCCCAGGTGGGCCACGAAGCGCACGTTGGGCTTGTCGATGCCCATGCCGAAGGCGATGGTGGCCACCATGACCAGCCCCTCCTCCCTGAGGAAACGGGCCTGGTGCTTGCGGCGCAAGTCCGGCTCCAGCCCGGCGTGGTAGGGCAGGGCGGTGACGCCCTTTTGGGTGAGCCATGCGGCGGTTTCTTCCGTGTTGGTGCGGCTGAGGACATAAACGATCCCCGCCTGGCCGGGATGGTTCGCGCGGATGAAATCCAACAACTGCTCCCGGCCCGCGTCCTTCACCGTGATCTGGTAGCGGATGTTGGGGCGGTCGAAGCTGGAGGAAAAGACCGGGTCGTCCGCCAAGCCCAGCCGTTCCCGGATTTCCTTTTGGGTTTGGGGGTCGGCGGTGGCCGTCAGGGCCAGGAGGGGGGCGGAACTGAAATGTTCCCGCAAGTGGGCGATCTGGAGGTATTCGGGCCGGAAGTCGTGGCCCCATTGGGAGACGCAATGGGCCTCATCCACGGCCATGAGGGCCAGGGGGAGGCCGTCGATAAAATCCCGGAAGCCGGGGCTATTGAGGGTTTCGGGGGCGACGTAAAGCAGGTCCAGTTCCCCCTGCTGGGCTTGGCGGCGGATATCGCTTTTTTGGCGGCCGTCCAGGGTGGAATTGTAAAAGGCGGCGGCCACGCCGTTCTGGACCAGGGCGTCCACCTGGTCCTGCATCAAGGCGATGAGGGGGGAAATGACCAGCCCCAGGCCGGGGCGAAGCATGGCGGGAATCTGGAAGCAAAGGCTTTTTCCCCCGCCGGTGGGCATCAGCACCAGGCCCGAGCCGCCACCGAGAATATGCCGGATGATCTCTTCCTGCTTGCCCCGGAAGGAGGGGTAGCCGAACACGCGGTTGAGAAGGGAAAGGGGGGTCAGGTTGGTGGTGGATTTCATAGGGGCCGTTTGAACCACGAATACACGAAAAACGGCGAAAAGCAAGGAGGTTTAAGGAGTGCTTTAGAACTTCTAACAAAAACCCTTCTCACCACCAAGACACCAAGGGCACCAAGAACGACGAAAGACAATAATATTTAAAAATGCTTTAAATCCAATCTTTGTTCCAGCCTTTCTTGGTGGACTTTGTGACCTTGATGGTTCAAATCGCCTTTGTTTTTGATTTTTGTTAGAGCCTCTTAAATATTAATCGTAGGAAAATTTCGACGCGGCCGCCCTTTGCGGCCGCATCCAAACGATAGATTGGTCACTATCCAACTATTTTTAGCTGCGGCGGCCGCCCGAGAGAATGCGCAGGATAAACAGGAACAGATTGATGAAGTCCAGGAAGAGGCTCAAGGCCCCGCTGACGTATTCGTCGCTTTCGTGGGTGCGCATGATGCGGGAGGTGTCATAAAGGATGAAAAGGGAAAACAAAACCGAGCCGATCCAGGAAATAGCCACATTGGCGGCTTCGCTTTGGACGAAGAAATTCACCACCATAATGCCGATCACCGCGAAAATTCCCACATAGACAATGCCGTGGAGGAAAGAAAAGTCCTTCTTGGAGATGAAGGTATAGGCGGTCAAGCCCACGAAAATCGAACCGGTGATTCCGGCGGCTTGGACCACCACATCCATGGATCCTGTTTTAAGGACGGCGAACATGATGGCGGGGGCGATAAAGGCCCCGGAGACAAAGGTGAAGGTCAGCAGGGCCGCTATATTAATGACGGGTTTTTTACGGACCGCCATGGTCAGGAAAAACACCCCAAAGTAAACCAACAGGCCGATCCAAAAATGTCCTATCACCGCACGGGCGATATCGGGGTTTGTCATGGTGGCAAAAGCGCCGCCGAAGGCGCAAACCAGCCCCAACAAGAAAAGGGAATAAACTTTCTGCAAAAAACCCATTTGGGTCGAGGCGTCTTCCTGAACGACGCTTGAGGGAATAGGTTGATCCGTGGTCAATAAGCCCATGCGATTCCTCCTTGGTTGATCATCAGCGGGTTTAGTGTGCGAGTCCCCGGGTCAAATGTCAATGAAGCTAAAGTATGGAAATACGGTGGTGTATCAGTTTGATGTTGTGCTTCCTTTTCCCCCCTCTGAAAGAGGGGGATTTAGGGGGAGTTAGCTTTGTCGTTAAAGGCCAATACCCCCTCCCCAACGGCTCTCATAGGGAAAAGCCCCTATGTACCCACAAAACCAAAGCCCCTTTTTCAAAGTGGGGAATTAATCAAACTGAGACACCACCGGATTTCGCGTGAATTCACGTTTTTTACCATTGTTAGGGCGGGGTAAAAAAAGTTTTTCGCGCGAAAAAACATGAATCGGGTAAGGTGAATGCCGATAACATAACCCGGACTTGGTTTGAGGACGGCGCCGGCTTCTTATAAAAATTTTAGGAGGGCTTCATGCAATATTATTTGGCCGTGTTGAAAAAATACGCCGAGTTTACGGGCCGCTCGACCCGGAGCGAATACTGGTTTTTTGTCCTTTTCAATCTCATCATCGCGATCGTGCTGTCGGTCCTGGGGGCGCTGGTCCACCCGTTGATGGCCCTGTATTACCTCTACTCCTTGGGGGTGCTGATCCCGAGTATCGCCGTGGGCGTCCGGAGGCTTCACGACATCGGCAAGTCCGGCTGGTGGCTTCTCATCGCCCTCGTGCCGCTATTAGGGGCACTCTACTTGATTTACTTGTTCTGCCAACCCAGCTTCAAATAGGGCCCGCCTTTTTTCAGTTTTTCCAAAGCCCGTCCCCCAGGGGGACGGGCTTTTTTTTTAACCCCGGCCCCGGTCCGAACCAAACCCCGCCAACCTTCAGGATTGTGGTTAAAATGCCGGCGGTCGGCCGGATTCTTTTTTACCCGGGTTGTCCACGACGGGGACCGCGTTGGACAGCCGGAATCAGTATTGTGTACATAATTATTGACATAATTATAAAAAAGTTTATATTGAAAAAATCGAAAGTATTTTGAGTTCAAAGAAGGCGGGTTTATGAAAGTCGCAGGGGTAAAGGAATTTAGGGATCACGCGCCGGAATTTCTGAGCGGCGACGATCTCGTGTTTGTCACCAAACATGGGAAGGTTGCCAGCCTTTTGATTCCCATATCCAAATCCCAGGAACTTCCCTTGGAATTGCGCAGGGAGCTTTTAACGAACCTCGGTTCCTCCATTTCAGCTCATCTCAAAAAATCAGGCGTCAGCGAGCGGACAGTTAAACATGACTTTGAAACATGGAGAAAAGCCCGCCGGTCGAATCGCAGCGGACGCTAACGTCCTTCTTTCCGCTGTCACTGGCCGGGCTGCCCTTAAAGTTTTTACCCATTCCAGCCTTGAAGTTGTATCCACGTCTTTAAATATCAAAGAAGTCAGGGAATACCTTCCGTTCATGGCGGATAAATACGGCATATCCGTTGAACTGCTGGAAAGCCAATTTCAATTATTGGCCGTCCAAGAGTACAACCCAAAGGACTATCACGGCTCGCTGGCAATGGCCCGTAAAAAAATGGGGAAGAGAGATCCGGATGATGTTGATTTGCTGGCTTTGGCCCTCGAGTTGAAAATACCCATTTGGTCCAACGACGGTGATTTTGAAGGAATGGGGATTGTGTGGTATCCCACGGCGCAACTTCTTAAAAGGTTAGGGATTTGATCTATATGAACATGCTTATATGCCAAACGGATTGATTCAAAATCATTGGAGGCAGGTCATGCTTAAACTTCAGGTCCTCATCGGCAGCACCCGCGAGGGGCGAAACGCGGATTTGGTTGTTCGCTGGTTATTACCCCTTGTCCAGGCACATGGGGCATTTGAGGTGGAAGTCCTGGACCTGCGCGAATGGAAGCTTCCTATGTTCCAGGAAACCATCGCAACCGTGGGCGACTTCGCCAATCCCACCTATTCGAACCCGGTGGTCAAGCGGTGGAACAACAAGATTAAGGAGGCCGACGCTTACCTCATCATCACGCCCGAATACAACCACGGCGTTCCGGCGGTGCTGAAAAACGCCATCGACAGCGTGTTCTTCTCCTTCGGCTTCCGGCAGAAGCCGGTGGCTTTCGCCGGTTACAGCATGGGCGTGGCGGCGGGCGTGCGCTCGGTGGAACAGCTCAACCAGATCATGCTGGAAACCGAGGCGGTGCCCATCCGCACCCAAATCCTCGTTCCCTTCGTCAACAACGCCTTCGACGGCGAGGGAAAACCGGTGGCGCCCGTGATCAACATCAGCGTGCCGGTGGTGCTGGACGACCTGGCCTGGATGGCCAAGGCCCTCAAGGCCGCCCGCGCCGAGGGCCAGCTTCCCCCCGCCACGGCCCGCATGAGCCGGGCCTTCGCGAAAAAATAAGCCGGGGACCCCTTCGTGCGCTGCCCTTCCGTCACAAATTATAGGTAAGGCCCGCCATGTATCCCGAGAAGGACTGGGTCGTGGCCGATGAAAAATCCTGCGTCTTCTTGAGGATGGGGTTGTAGCTGACCCCGGCGGGGATGTACTCCTCGCCCTCCTGGAGCGACAAGTCCAGCGTGAAGACCTCCAGGAAGGTGATATCCGCCGCCAGGGTGACCGAGGGGATCTGTTCCGTCTGGTTCAAGGGGTGGACGGCGGTGTGAAGGATGTTTTGCCACTGGTAGGTCGTGGAGTCGTCCTGCTCCCCGGTGAGCGTCAAGTCCAGGAAATCCCACGGCGTGAAGGTGGCCACCAGGCCCCCCGTCAAGTCCACGCTGTCGATCTCGTCGATCTGGTCCGAATTGCCCCCCAACACCGTGGAAAGGGCACCCTGGTGGCTTTGCGGATTGCCCTCCAGGATCAGCCCCAAGGCGAAGGGCTTAAAGAACTGGAAATTCAAAGTGAGGGTGCCATCCAGGGAATTCAAGGCCTCGGCCCCCTGCTGGAAAGCCACGGTTAGCGTGGGCTGGAAAACCCCGAAAACCAGCCCGCCCCCCGCCGAAAAAGTGCCGTAACTGGTGTTGGCCCCTTCCAGTGTCTCCTGGCCCCCGCCCGCCACCATTGAAAAGTAATGGCCGCTTTCGCTGAAATAGTAATTGCCCGTCAGGGTGATCTCCTGGGTGGTCTGCCCCGGGCCCGACGAGGTGAGTTGGGTATTAAAGATGTATCCCACTTGGCCCGTCCAATGGGGGATGAAGAGTTCCTTTTCGTCCGCTTCCATTTGGTCCCCGCTGTCCTGGTCAGGGGTTTGCTTTTCCAGTTCCGCCACCTGGACTTTCAACGGTTCGGTGGGGGCGCTTTCGACCCCCGCCGGGTTGACCGCCGTCAGGATGAAATAATAGGTCTTGGCCGGGTCCAAACGGTCCAGCAGGGCATAGCCGTCGGTGATGGGTTGGGCGTTGAGTTTCTTTTCGACCTTCCCCTTTGGGTCGGTCCGGTACAGGTTGAAGGCCATCCCTTTGGCCGGGTCCCAGGTCAATTGGACTCCCTTCTCCGTGGCCGCGGCCGAAAGACCCTTGGGGAAGCCGGGCTTGTCCGTTCCAGCCTGGCCTTGGGCCCAGGTTCCCGAAAAAGCGGCCCCCCAAAGGACGGCCAACAGTAGAAAAGTTGTTTTATGGTTCATTTTAAATCCCGTTCTCATAGGAAAAGGGTCCCCTGGATTTCAATCCCCAGCAAAAGCGAATAGGTGTCCGCGATCAAATAATTCAAATTGGCCTCTTGGCCCAAAAGGAACTTGGTGTCCAGTTTCAAGCCCTTGTCCTCATAGCCCAGCCCCGCCACCGCGGAAGTATTGAGGATCGTCTGGTCGGCGCTTTGGCTGTAAATATCATCCTCCACGATCAAGCCGCCCCGGAGGGCGAAGTGGGGGGTAAGCCATTTTTCCCCGCCTAGGGCGAACTGGTAAAGGTCGTAATCGGTGGCCGTCAGGACGTCCGTGGGAACCACCTGGTCGTCGTGGGCGTAATTTTGGGTCGTGAATTGGAAACCCCAGGTTGAGTCGCCCGGGTGATCCAGGCCGATGCCGAAGGACCCGCTGATCTGCGCCCGGTCCTGGTCGGAGGCGACGTTGTGGCCGGTGCCCAGCACGTCCACATTGTAGAGATAGGCCTGCAGGGTGCCGCCCAGCTTGAGGTTTTCCGTTGGGGAGAGGGGCACCGTCAGGCGGAAAGACCCGAGATTATTCATCGACTGGAACTGGGTGAGGATGAAGGGGGGAAGGTTCGCAAAGCCCGGGGTGGAAGGGGTGAGCTGCTGGCTGAAGGTGGTGTAATCGTTGGTGACGAAGGAATAGAAACGGAGGATGAGGACCCCGGGGAGCTCGTAACGCACTTCGGGGCCGAAGAAATAGTATTGGGTTGTGGAGGTGTTTTGCTGGATAAGGAAGGGCGCCGTGTCCAGGTAAAAGCGCTCGCCCTGGAAAGCGGTCACGTCGGACCCCAACTGGGTCTCGAAAACCCCCCCCAGTTCCCAGTGCGGGGCATCCTTGTCCTGGTTTTCCGGAAAGGTGGTGACCACTCCCGCGCGCAATCGGGTCTGGTTTTCGTTATTGGACCCCGAGGACTGGCCCACCGTGGTGCTAAAGAGCCCCGCATCGTATTGGTTGTCCTGCTCGTCGTTGCTGACCTCCAGGCCCAGCGAAAAGGGCCCCGCGTTGTAAGCTACGCGCAGCAGTTCCCAGTACTGGCGGGGGGCGTAGGTATCGGCGACATAATTCGTGGCCACGGCGCCCTGGCTGGCTAAAAAATCCCCACCCAGTTGGAAGGCCCAATGGGAGTCGGGGAAGACCATGAGGCCCTCGTAGCGGATGACCGAGTCTGCGGACAGGCGGGGAAAGGTGGTGAGGGTAATCTGGGTGGAACCCACGCCCGGGGGCCGGGTATCGGTGAGGGTGTATTGGCCGGCCGGGTCGAAACGGTCCCGGGTTTGCAGGAGGACCAGGCCGGCGGGGTTGCCGTCCAGGAAAAGGTCCCCGTTGTTGGTTTCGTCGTCGAGCACGCCGTTGATCCCGCCCGCCGAATCCACGCGGGTTTCGGAGGCCCCCAACGAGGCTGGGCCGACGGCGGCCCCGAGGAGAAGGCCAAGGAGAATCCAGGTTCTTGTTTTCAATTCGATTCTCCCGCGCTAATTAAAGACATATCGTGCCATCGCGCCGAAGATGGCCGACTGCTTGTTGCTGGTCGTGGTATCGTTTTTGGGAAAGGCCGCGAAATCATTGCCGGCGTTCCCGTAAAGGATGTAGTTATAAAGGAAAGACGCCACGAACCCGCCTTCGGTCACCTGGTAATTCAGGGAGGCGGCCAGCAGCGTCAAATTGCTGGGATGGTTGGTGAATTGGATAAGCTTGCCGGCGGCATTGGTGAAAGAGGCATTGGCGTTGTCGGCGTAGGTTTGGGAAACGCCCGCGTTGAGGGACAAGCCTCCCCCGAAGCGCGTCTGGGTCATGGCCTCGAAGGAGTACTGCCAGCTGGCTTGGTAGCTGGTGGCGATGCCGGTGGCCTGGTTCAGGATGTCCCGGCTGTCAAAATAAGTGGTGAGGAAAAGCCCATAGGCCGTGAAGTCCCTGGTTTTGTAGCTGAGGGCCGTGCCCAGGGACGCCACCGCCCCTCCGCGCGCCACCGACCCGAACTCGTCCGTGGACGCGTTCTGCGCGCTGATCAGGCTAGGGGCGTAGGCGCCCACCAGGTCCCAGTTGAAGGGACGGTTCTTCTCGTCCAAGAAGCGCCAGATCGCCGCGAAAGTCGGGTTGGTGAAACCGGTGGAGGTGGTCACCGTGCCGGTGCCGGAAGCGGAATTATTGGTAACCCCCTGCACCTGGTAAATCCCGTCCGCCCGGAGGGAAAACTCGTCCGTCACGCCGAATTCGAACAGCTGGTTGATCGTGGTCGTCATCGTGGTGTTGGAACTTAACGGCGCGCCCAGGTAATTGGCCGTGCCGGAACTCAATTGACTGAAATTGAACTGGGTGCTTCCGAAAAGCCGTCCCCCCGGGGGCAAATAGGAGGGATCGGAAAGGACGCGCGAGGCGTCGGGCGTCAGGTCCAAGGCCTGCGCCCCGGGGGGCAGAAAGGCCATGGCTCCGACCCAGGCTATTCGGATAAGGTTGCGTCCAAGAAGGCGCTGAGGTTTCATCGAGGTCGTTTCTCCTGGCCGGGGGATTGTAACCGGAATTCACCGGTGGCGCCATCCCGCCAAGGACCGGCTGATGATAACTCAACCGGCGTTTCTAGCGGACGGGGAATATTTCAGGATGGGGGACTGGTTGGTGAAGGAAACGAAATGAACGGAACCGCGTTGGGATGGCCTAAGCGCCGAAAAAAAGACCAAGAAATTTTTAATCCTCCCTGAGCCGTTTTTCCCAACCGCCTCAATTCATTCCTCTGGGTGAAAAATTCCTCCGGAAAGCCGCATGGAGGGCAACATGGGTAATGGATTTTCCCCTGAAAAACATTGAAACATTTCTAATTTTAATTTAGGTATTGAAAAATGGCCCTGGTTATTGAATATTGAACCGGTTTCAGTAATTTCCAATAGCCCAAAGGGAGGTACTTGGATGGCATCTTTCAAACCCAAAAAGGAACACCGCTTTTCGTTCGGACTTTGGTGCACCGCTAATAGGGGACGCGATCCCTTCGGCGAAGAAACCCGCGCCCGCCTGGATCCCATCACCAATATCAAGGAACTGGGGAAGCGCAACGTCTACGGGTTCAACTACCACGACGACGACCTGATCCCCTTCGGCGCCAACCTCCAGCTGCGCAACAAGATCATCAAGCAAACCAAACAAGCGATGAAGGACTACGACATCGTTTGTTCCATGGCCACCACGAACCTTTTCTTCCACCGGGTCTTCAAGGACGGCGCCTTCACCAGCCACGACCCGAAGGTGCGGGCCTTCGCCCTGCAGAAGGTCATGAAGAACATGGACCTGGGCGCCGAGCTGGGCGCCAAGACCTACGTTTTCTGGGGCGGCCGGGAGGGCGCGGAAGTGGACGCCGCCAAGACGCCGGGGGAGGCCATCAAGCGCTACCGGGAATGCATGAACTACCTTTGTTCCTACGCCCGGCACCAGGGCTACGGCTTTAGGTTCGCCATCGAGCCCAAGCCCAACGAGCCGCGCGGCGACATCTACTTCGCCACCGCCGGGCACGTGCTGGCCTTCATCGAGACGCTGGATTACCCCGAGATGGTGGGGGTCAACCCGGAGATCGAGCATTCGCGCATGGCGGGATTGAACACCTACCACGACTTCGCCCAAGCCATGGAAGCGGGCAAGCTCTACCACGTGGACCTGGGGGCGCAGAAGCCCAACCGCTTCGACCAGGACCTGCGCTTCGGCAGCGAGGACATCAAGGAAACCTTCCTCGTAGTGAAACTGCTGGAGGACCACGACTGGGCCGGCACGCGTAACTTCGACGAGCATCCCTACCGCAGCGAGGACGAGAAGGGCGTGTGGGATTTCGTGGAGGGCAGCATGAGGACCTACTTGATCCTCTGGGACAAGGTGAAGCAGTTCAACGCGGACAAGAAGATCCAGCAGATCTTGAAGAGTCTCCACGCGGGCGATTACGCCCTGGAAACCATCATGAGCCGCTACAGCCCGGAAGGCGCGGCCAAACTGCGCGCGACTTCCTTCGACCCCATGGCCCTTTCCAAGAAGCGCCTGCCTTACGAGGAACTGGACCAGCATTTCCAGGAACTCTTAATGGGAGTCATTTAAACAATTAGGAATTGGGAGTTAGGAATGAGGAATTTTTAAAGACCTCAACTTCTAACTCCTAATTACTAATTCCTAATTTTTCCCGGAGGGAAATTCATGGGCGTGACGATCCAGCAAATCGCAGAAAAGACCGGGGTGTCCAAGGCCACGGTCTCCCGGGTCCTGAACGGCCTGGCGGTGAAGTACGAGACCGAGCAGAAGATCAAGGCCATGATGGAGAAGATGCAGTACCGGCCCCACCGCTTCGCCCGGGGCCTGGCCAACCGCCAGACGGGATTCCTGGGGGTGCTGACGCCCTCCATGGACCCCTTTGTGGCGGCCATCCTGGCGGGCATGGAACTGGAGGCTCGGAAATTCGGGAAACTGCTCACCATGGGGGTCATCCCCGAGGGGGCCCAGCCGGACGAAGAAAGGGAAACCATCCGCACCCTTACCGAGCCCCCCGTGGTGGACGGTCTCCTTTATTTTATGCCCACCCAAAACACCGAAAACCTCATTAAAAACCTGATCCGCAAGAAGTTTCCCATGGTGATCCTGTGCGAGAGGCGCTTCGAAGACATCGCTTCCTCGGTGATCATCGATAATTTCGACGGGGCCAAGCAGGCCACCCGGCACCTCCTCCAGAAGGGCCACAAACGCATCGGGTTCGTCATGGGCCGCAGGGAACTGAGCGATTCCACCGAGCGCTTCGAGGGCTATAAAAGCGCCCTAGCCGAGGCGGGCATCCCCGTCGACCCCAGCCTGGTTTTGCCCGGCTTCTACGTGGTCAAATCGGGCATCGAGGCCGCCGAGAAGTTCCTGGCGATGCCCAACTCCCCCACGGCGGTTTTCGCCTCCAACGACGCCATGGCCATCGGCGTTTTGAAGGTGCTGCACGACCACAAGAAGGAGGGCACCATGGCGGTGGTCGGGTTCGACGACATCGAAATGGCCTCCCTGGTCAGCCCTTCCCTGACCACCGTCAGTTACGACCTCAACGAGCTGGGCCGCCTGGCCATCCACAAGCTGATGCGGCTCGTGACCGGCGAGGAAAAGGCCCGCTCGGTGCTGCAACTGAAGGCCAGTTTGGTCGTTCGCGAATCGGCTTAAAACCAGTTCGCAGTTCACAGTCGACAGTTTGCAGCTAAGCAAAGGCAACAGCGAAGCCCAAGGAGGAAGCGATGAAACGAAAACTACTGGCGGCGTTCCTTGTACCGATTTTGGCGGTGATGGCAGGCTGCGGGAGCAAAGTCACCACCATCCACCTTTCCCAGTTCCTCACCGACCCCGTCCTGATCTCCAAACTCGACGACGTGGTGAAGGACATCGAGAGCCGTCACCCGGGCTTGAAGATCCTGGTGGACAATATCCCCTACAACGAATACCAGCAGAAGATCACCACCCAGCTGGCGGGCGGCAACGCGCCGGACGTCATCTTCGTGGAGGTCAACAACTTCGTGGACCTTTACCTGCGCGACGCCCTGGAGGACCTGACGCCCTATTGCCAAAAGGACGGCATGGACCTGAAGGGCTATTACGACGGGGTGGCCCACCGCTTTAGCCCCGGCGGAAAGATCTTCGCCATCCCCCAGGACACGGCGCCCTCGGGCCTCATTTACTACAACCGCAAATTTTTCCGCGACGCGGGACTGCCCTACCCCAAGGATGACTGGACCTGGCCCGAACCCTTCCTTTCCACCTGCCAAAAGCTCATCCAGAAGGACGCCAAGGGGAATGTGACCCGCTGGGCCTTCGCCGACGCCTACTCGGTGCAATACGAAAACTTCGTTTTCGGCAACGGCGGGGACTATGTGGACAATACGGACAATCCCACCCGCGTGACCCTGGATTCGCCCAACGCAGTGGAAGCCATAGGCTTCCGCTGGGCCCTGATCCAGAAGTACCACGTCTCGCCGGACCCCTCGCAGATCCAGACTGCCAGCCTGGCCAACGGTCAAATGGACATGTTCATGAACGGCCAGGTGGCCATGCTTTCCTCGGGCATCTGGCAGACCCCGCGCTTTTTGGAGGACAAGGCCCTGGACTTCGACGTGGTGGAATTCCCCCACGGCCCCCAGGGCGGCAAAGGCTGGGGCACGGGAGGGTCGGGCTACGCCCTTTCCAAAAGCTCCAAGAACAAGGACCTAGCCTGGCTGGTGATCAAGGAAATGACCAGCGCGGCTTCGGTTTCCCAGATGACCGAGACGGGCATGATCCAGCCGGCCCTCATGAGCCTGGCGAATTCGGACGTCTTCTTGAAGAGCCCGGGCGCGGACCACAAGGCCATCCTTTTGGAAATGCCCAAGTATTCCCATTACCAGCCGTTCATGTCCAATTGGAACGAGATCTTTTTCGGGGTCCTGACCCCGGCCTTCGACCCGATGTGGCTGGGCACCAAGACGCCGGACCAGGTTATTCCCGCGGTCGTCAAGTCCATCAACGAGAAGTACTTTAAAAAGTAAAAGTGAAGGCTTGTTCAAGCCAAGAGATGTCCAATGGATTTTGAAAATGTAACGTATGAAGGCCCCGCGGTATCCGATGCAGCGCTGCTCAAGCGGTTGCCTGATGACTTGAAAGCAATCCTTTCGGGAACAAACGGTTTTGTGGCGTTTGAAGGGGGGTCCACTTCCGTGGTGTTTGCGATTCTCCCGCCTGGCATTCTTTGCAGCTATTTTGGACAGGCGATAAGGCTTTATCGAAAAGATATCCGAATGTCCGGGCGGAGGATATCCCCTTCGCGCAGGATTGTATGGGGGATCAATTCCTTTTGAGGGGAAATACCATCTTTAAGCTGAGGGGAGAGACGGGCGAAGTGAAAGACATGAAGATGGGACTTCCGGTTTTTCTTGAGGAAGCCAAGAGCAACCCCATGGTGTTTCTTGAGATGTATCCTTTGCAACAGCTTAAAAACAAAGGGAAAAAGCTGGAACCGGGCCAGCTCATCAACCCCTTTCCCCCGTTTTTCACAACTCAAAGCGGCAAGAATGTTTCACTGCGGGCTGTTCCGGCGCTGGATCAACTTCATTATCTTTTCGATTTGTCCCGGCAAATTTCGAATATTCCCGATGGAAGCCGGATTGAAATTAAAGTCGTTGAAAACCGGATTCAGGTCGTTGAAATAAAGTAAAGACGGGATCTGGGAGGATCAAATGAGTTATGTGATCGGCTGTGACATCGGCACTTCAGGCACCAAGGCCATCGTGGTCTCGGAAGCCGGGAAAATCCTGTCCAAAGTAACCGTCGAATACCCCATGGCGACGCCCCACCCCGGCTGGGCGGAGCAAGACCCCGACATGTGGGTCAAGGCGGCCTACCAGGCCGTTTCGGGCGCAGTCAAGAAAGCGCGGGTCGCCGCCGCGGACGTGAAGGCCTTGGGCTTCTCGGGCCAGATGCACTCCTCGGTTTTCCTGGATAAAAACGGGAAGGTCCTAAGGCCCGCCCTCCTTTGGTGCGACACCCGCACCCACGCGGAATGCTTGGAAATCACCCGGAAAGTGGGGGAGGCCCACTTGCGCCAATGGGTGTCCAACCCAGCCTTGGAAGGCTTTACCTTGCCCAAGATCCTCTGGGTGAAAAAGCACGAGCCCCAGGTTTACGCCAAGATTGCCCAGGTTTTAATGCCCAAGGACTACGTGCGTTACAAGCTGACGGGGGTGCTGGGCACCGAGGTTTCGGACGCGGCCGGCACGCTTTATTTCGACGTGAAAAACCGCCGCTGGTCCAAGGAACTCCTGGCGAAGCTGGGAATCCCGCTGATCTGGTTCCCCCAAGTGGTGGAATCGCAGGCCGTTTGCGGCCACCTGACGCCCGCCGCGGCCAAGGGCTTGGGCTTGAAGGTCGGGACACCTGTTGTGGGCGGCGGCGCGGACAACACCTGCGGGGCGGTGGGGAACGGCATCATCAAGACCGGCGACGTCATGGCCAGCCTGGGGACCTCCGGCGTCTTTTTCGCCCACGCCGACCGGGTGAAGGTGGACCCTCAACTGCGCGTTCACAGCTTTTGCCACAGCGTGCCCAAGAAGTGGTACTTGATGGGAGTCATGCTTTCGGCCGGGATGTCCTTGAGGTGGTACCGGGATAGCCTGGGTTTGACCGAAAAGGAACTGGGAAAGAGGACGGGGAAGGACCCTTATAACATCTTGAGCGACGAGGCCAAGAAGATACTGGCGGGAAGCGAAGGCCTGTTGTTCCTCCCTTATCTCATGGGGGAAAGGACGCCACACAAGGACGCCCACGCGCGTGGGACCTTCGTTGGGGCTTCGGCCCGACATGGGCGGGCTCATTTCGCCCGGGCGGTCTTCGAGGGCATCACCTTCGGTATGAGGGACTCGCTGGAAATCTTCAGGGAACTCAAGGTGCCCATCCGCCGAGTGGTGGCCACGGGCGGCGGGGCGGTGAACCCTTTCTGGCGGCAATTGCAGGCGGATATCTACGGGGAGGAAGTGGTGACGGTGAACAGCCAGGAAGGCCCCGCCTATGGCGCCGCCATCCTTGCCATGGTGGGCGCGGGGGTTTACCCGACGGTTAACGCCGCCTGCTCCAAGCTGATCCGCGTGGTAAGCCGCACCTCGCCCCGCAAGGCGCAGGTGGGGGTTTACAACGGCTGGTATTCCGAGTTCAAAAAGCTTTACCCGGCCTTGAAGGATTCTTTCCGTTCGATACAGGAAAAACTCGCCTGAGATTTAAAATATCCCGTAAATAAAAAAGCCCCTGAAGCTTTCGCTCCAGGGGCTTTTTGTTTTCGAAAAGACCTAATTAGATCTTAACGACGTTCTCAGCCTTGAGACCTTTGTCGCCTTGGGTGACGTCAAACTCCACGCGGTCGCCCTCGTTCAACGATTTGTAGCCGTCCATTTTGATGGACGAATGGTGCACGAATACGTCCTCGCCACCGTCCTGGGAGATGAAACCGAAACCCTTTTCGTTCTTAAACCACTTCACTGTACCTTGAGCCATTGTTGTAAAACCTCTACTTTTTTCTAAAAATTTAACTGCATCAAACCAGCCTATGGAAGCGCCGGAAGAAGTCACTACCATACGCTCTTTTGGGGAAAAAAGAAGCTTTTATTTTGGCTAGGCCTTTAAAAGGGCCGTTTGGCCCATTCCGCGCCACTGTTTCTTGCCAAAATCCTCGAAGACGGCTTGGGACAGGAACATGCCGAAGGCCGGTTTTTGGAAGGCCTGGGCGGCGGTTTTCAGCAAGGTTTCGTGGGCCTGGGGGGAATCCGGCACGGCCAGCTTGTCGGCGGGAAAGTATTCGAAGGTCGTTAGATAGGTGATTTGCCCTTCTTTGAAAACCGTCATCACCGAGGTCCACCAGTCCTTGGGCGTGTAAACGCCCAAAAGAAACACGCAATCCGGCTTTAGCTTTTCGGCCACGAACTGGCGGGTGCGGTCCACATAGTGGTAATACTCGTAGTTTTCCCGGGGCGGGTGGATCAGGAAACCGCTGCCCTGGCTGGCTTTCAGCTTTTTCGCCCGTTCCTTGAAATCGTAACCTGTCAGTTCCTCGGCCTTTTTCAAATCCAGCGCCTCTTTTAAGTAGGCGTGGTAGGAATCCCGATCGATCAGTTGGACTTCGCCCACCTGATGACGGCGTTTTAAGTCCTCCGCCAATTCCACCGAGGGGGCGAGGGTGGCGCCCACGGAAACCTTGCCCTTGAGGCTGTCCCAGGCCTTGAGGACCTTTCCTTTGTCGTGAAGCACATAAAGGATACGGGGATTGGGCTGGGCAAAGGCCATGGAAAGATCTACGAAACGCCGGGCCTGGTTGATATCCACATGCTCGAAGACGGCTTCCGGATGGATCATGAGACGCCTCCCCAAACGCTCACCGACCAGGGCTGGAGGTTCAGTTGTTCGTGGGCGATTTTTCCGTCCCCGGTGCCGTAAAGGGGCGTGAGTTTCCGGGAAAGCCTGAACGAAACGGCCTGGGCGCTGGGATTGGCGAAGAAATAAAGGTCCTTCCCGTCGCGGGTGAAGCGGGTGGCGAGGATATCCGGTGGCAGGGAATCCATCACGGGATGGACCCCGGCCTCGGCCAGGGTCTTTTCAATTTCCGCCTCGTTCCATTCGGGCAAAAGCACCAGTTTTCCCTTGCCCAACTTGGCCTGGCGGGAATTTTTCAATTCCGGGAAGAGGTCCGAGGGGCGGGTGTGTTCATCCAGGGAAGGTACCAAGGGGCCCATGATCACCGTGCCCCCTTCCTCGGCGAAATGCCTGAGGGTTTCCTGGGCTTTCTTCTCCATCATCTCGAACGTCACTACCCAGACCGCTTTGTGACCCCGCAATTTCTCGATCGGCGCTACGGTGTCGGAACAATGGGTCGGCAAATGGTGTTTCAAAGCGTAATTCCACAGGTTGCCGTCCCAATGGGGGTGTTCCTCCTCCAGGCGGTATTGGAAAAGGGATGGCGATTCGGCGTAGCCCAGTTCTTCGGGAAGGAAATGGATGGGATGGCTCTCCACCACCTTCACGGCCTTCAAGACACGTTCGGTGTCGTAATTGGACAGGATGAGGAGTTCGCTCTGCAGGGTCCACTCGTGGAACTGGTTTTTCTTCAGGAAGGAATTCCAGTGCCGGTAAAAGTCGAAGTAAGCGTGCCGGATCTTGTTGTGGGCCGTCAGGGGGCTTCCCATCCAGCGGTCGCGCTCCACCAGCATATAATAGTTGATGGCCTTCAAGCCGAACATGAAGAGCAGCGGCGTGGTGAAACGCTGGTCTTCAAGCGTCATGGTGTTTTCCCAGAGGGGAAGGGACCAGCAGCCCGAGCCGAACTCGGGGATGAGGGGAAGCTTAGAGGTGCCCGAGAGGTAGCTGGCCATACGAGCGGTGGACGAGTAGATTTCCTTGCGCTGGTAATTATCCAGCCCCACCACGTCTAGGCCGTAAGCCTCGGTCTCCGCCTCGTTGGTGTTGTAGGGGCTATTGGTGGGACCGTAGAAATTCTGGAAGAAGGGAACGCCGTCCACACCCCTTTCCCGCCACATCCCGGCGATGATCCTCAGGCACTCGTTGATCTGCCATTCCTTGTAACGGCTCCAGTCCAGGTAATAGGGAAGGTCCTTGACTGCTTCCCCGGTGAAGAAACGGGGAGGATCGATTTCGGAAAATGTTTTGTAGCGGCTTCCATAACAATCGTTCAAGGCCTTGAGGGTGCCGTAGCGTTTTTCCAGGAAGGTCCGGTACCAGCGGATGGAATCGGGGTTGTAATCCAAAAGGTAAGCACCCGTGCGGAAGTAGTAACCCGTTTCATTGTCCACCTGGAGCGCCACGATGGGGCCGTTCGGGTGGAGGTTGCGTTTCAAGATGGGGGCCAGGGCGTCGAACCAAAGGGCGGTTTCCTCGTAGAGTTTCCGGGAAGCGTAACTCAAATTTCCAAAAGCCTTGGGCGCGGCATCGTGCACGGAGACGGCCCCCGAGCCTTCCTGGGCCACGATGGCGGGATCATATATGATGCGGGGAGGGTAGCCGAAATAATTCAGTTCCGCGTTGATGTGGGGGCCGGGGCGGACGACGAGTTTTAAATCAGCTTGTCCCACCAATTGGATGAATTTTTCGAGATTTTTGCGGGGTTCCTTTTCACCGAACTCAAAGCGGCCCCTCTCGATTTCGTGGATGCCCCAGGGGATATAAGTCTCCACCATGTCGAAACCCATGGCCTTGATGTTGCTCAAGATTTCCGGCCAAAGCTGGGCGTCGGATCGCCAATAGTGGAAGGTGCCGCTAATCCAGGGTTGGACCTCGTCATTTTGAAGCAGCAAGCCTTTTTTATCCGCGACTTTGACGGGGGACATTTCGCTTTCCATAACAGGGGATTTTGACCGCTGTTAAGAATACCTTTTCTTTTTTTATTGTGGAAGGGTTAATCGCCAGTCTTAAAATGATAAAGAACAAGGAAAATCAGGCGTGGATAAAAGGAAATCCCATTGAGTGCCAACCAGGTCAATTATCTCAACATCGCCCTGATGATGCTTTCGGCTGCCCTGGCGTTTT
Source organism: uncultured Pseudomonadota bacterium (assembly GCA_963770835.1). GTDB lineage: Bacteria > Oederibacteriota > Muellerivitia > Muellerivitales > Muellerivitaceae > JAJPJW01. The sequence continues at coordinate 276,207 of CAVYRH010000019.1, read as the reverse complement.
TCTTCCCCTTCGAAGCGTTCCTCCTGGCCTACGCCGTGTTGGGGCCGCTCCATTACTTGACCGAGATTTCCTGGCTTCACGACCGGAATTACTACACGCCAGGAAAACATGACGGCCTCTTTTTGACGGGCATCAGCGTCCTGGTCAGCATTCTATTCTTCGGGTGGGCGCCCTTCGCGCCCAAGGGCTCGGTAGAGTTTCTCACATGCGTGGCCTTTTTAGGCGCGGGCTTCTTCACCCTGTTCAAGAACGCCGCGGCCCGCTGGATGGGTTTGGTTCCGGCGGCCCTGGCCGCTTTCCTGCTCACCTCCTCCGGGCCCGGCGCGGCTTTTTTCGGGCTGTTTTTGCCGACCTTGGTCCATGTTTTTCTCTTCACTGGAATGTTCATTTTGGTGGGCGCCTTAAGGGGCCGGAACCTTTCGGGCATGCTTTCCCTATTGGTTTTCGTGACCCTCGCGGTCGTCCTTCTCTTATGGCATCCGTCCCACGCGGGTTACCTGGTGAGCGGATACGCTAGGGACAACTATGGGCATCTCCAAGAGAACGGAACGGGGTCCAGCCCCTTTATCACCATGAATTACTACGTGATGAAAGCGTTCCACTGGCATGATTTCGGGAGCCCGGCCGGGGGCTTGGGCGCTTACGTGAAAGCCGCCAACGATTTCCTGTACCAAAATCCCTTGGCCCTCTCCTTCATGTCCTTCGTGGCTTTTGCCTATACCTATCATTACTTCAACTGGTTCTCCAAAACCTCCATCATCGGCTGGCATGAGATTCCGCGCCGCCGTGCCTTGGCCATCCTGGCGCTTTGGGGAGGTTCCCTAGCCCTTTATGCCTACAATTATTCGGTGGGATTGCGCTGGCTTTTCTTCCTCAGCTTCACCCACGTCCTTCTGGAATTTCCCTTGAACCAGCTGACCCTGATCGGCATCGGGAAGGAGTTCCGCAAGATTTTGGGGTCCGGCTCCTTTTCGGCGGAAGCCAACAAGCAAAGTTCCTCGCAATGACAAATTAAGACTCTGCTTATAAAACCTAAGAAAGGGCCCCTTTAATCGCTGCAACTTTTACCGATGGTGCTGCGTCTTATAAGCGTGGGATGAAGATAGTCCCCAAAATAAAAAAGGACCCGAAAGGGTTTGGAGGATTTCGATGAAAAAGTTATTTGCCGCTTTGATGACGGTGTTGTTCCTGGGAAGCACAACCGGCTTGGTTTTCGCGCAGGGGACTGCCCCCGCAACCACCCCGGTGGCCAAGACCAGTCACAAGTCTCACAAAAAGGTGAAAAAGGTTAAGAAGAGCGTTCCTGCTCCTGCTGCCGCGTCCACAACGCCCACCAGCAAGTAATCCTTCTTTTGCCGACCCGCCCCGGGCCCAACCGCCCGGGAGGGAGCAAGCCTAAGCCCCTGGAAATCCTCCAGGGGCTTTTTGTTTGTCGGGAAAAGCTGATTTCCCTCATATTTCCTATAGAGGACTTCGAGTACCCTAATCCCTCTATTTCAGGCCTTGATATCCACGCCCTTTTTCGACAAACTTCAATCCCTGATAAGAAGGAGGAAGCAGCATGAAGCCGGTTAAATACGCCCAAAGCATTCATTGTCCTTCCTGTGAGGGAAGCGTCAAGATGGTGAACGGAAGGGTCCTCAGCCAAAAAGGCAAGGGTTCCCTCCAAGTTGAAATTGATTTTGTTTGCGTCGATTGCGGCCAGCGGGGCAGCGCCTTGCGGGAGGAGCAATATCTTCCCTACAGTGAAAGGGAATTTTGCCAGGAAAAGGGCCTTTTGGATTTCGCCGCCCAAGCGAAGGGAAAGGGAGTCTACCTGGATTTGCGCTCCCGCAAATAAGAATTCTTTAAATTTTTTCGGGCCCTCATTTTTCACCGACATTTCCCTCCGACATCCTCTTCGCTTTCGATGGACCCCGGGCGGGCGCCATGAACCTTTATGGGGAAGTCTTCGCCGAATTTTACGACCGCCATTTCTGCCGATACGTCGAAAATGCCGCTCCCTATCTCCTCAAATTTTTCGCCTCCTTCCCCGCATCCATCCATCGGCTCCCTGTCCTGGATTTAGGCTGCGGGACGGGGCGCCTGGCCCTCCGGTTCCTGGAAGCGGGCCACTCCTGCGTCGGGCTCGACCGGTCCCCCTTCATGCTGTTCCTGGCGGAAAACCGCTGCTGGCGCTATGTGGCGGAGCACCAGGGAAGGTTTTTGCAAGAGGATATTTCCCGGTTCCAGATCGGGGGTTCCTTCGGCATGGCCCTCTCCACCTACAACGTGCTGAACCACTTGGAGTCGGAGGAAAAACTCCGGGATTGCTTCCGGTCGGTGCGCCGATGCCTGGCCGGGGGCGGGCGGTTTGCCTTCGACTTTCACACCCTGGAGGGGTTAAGGGAATGGATGTCCCTGGAGTCGACCCAATGGGAAACGGAAAGGGTCGAGTGTGAGGGCGAGTTTGACGGGGACCGGAGAAGGGCTTCCATGCGCTTAAGGGGCGAGGTCGGGGGGCGAACCTTCAAGGAACGGATTGTGAACTATGCTTATCCCCTGGAAGAAGTGGCTCGATGGCTGAAGGAGGAAGGGTTTGAACGAGTGGATTTTTATCACATCGACGAATTAGAAAAGCCGCTGCCGGATCCCGAAAGAGAAAAGCGCGTCGTAGTGGTGGCCGGTTAGGCAAGGGTCACTTCAAGGGGAATTTCCTCAGTACTTTGAAAAATGTTCGTCGGCTTCCAGCCGGACTTGATTGAGGAATTTCGGGTCGCAATGGCCGATCAAATTTTCATTTTCCAGCGGGTCTTTTTCCAAATCGTATAAATTCTCGGATTCTTCGCGCGGGTTATCGCCAACTGTCCTCGCGTACTTGAGAACCTTTCCGTTTCCCGAATAAACAACCGCCTCCTCGCGCCCCTCCCAGGCTTGCACGCTGTAATGAATGCTCCAGGGGTTGGCCCTGGACCTCAGCAGGGACTGGCCCTGCCAACAATTGACCAAACCCAACCCGGCCAGGTCCGCCAAGGTGGGGGCGATGTCCACTTGAATAGCGAAATGGGACTGGGCCAGGGGCGGCAGGGGCTTGGACCCGAAGAAAACGAGGGGAACCCGCAAACCGCCCAGGGTGGCGTAAAAGCCGTGGCCGTATCTTCCTTTTTCTCCCAGGAGTTGGCCATGGTCCGCCGTAAAACCCCCCACGTAATCGCGCAAATAACCCTTCTGCCCCAGGATGGAAAAAACCTTCCGCAAGCTGCCGTCCATCTGGAGGATACGGTCGTCGTACATATTCGCTGTCGCCGTGAGTTCTTCGGCCCCCTGGCCGCCCGTGAAGACCAAGTTGAGGATATTGCGCATGGGCGCATAAATCTCAAAGTCCTGGTGAAGGGTGGACAATTGGTGCACGGAAATCAGGTGAACATAGATGAAATGATAACCCCCGTCGTCAGGTTTTAATCCAGCCAGGCCCCTTAGGGCCACCTCGTCGTCGCAGATCCCATCGGGCCCCGGGTTCTCGCTTCCGTCGTAAAAATAATCGATCCTTTTGCCGAAGGAATGATGTTCCTTTTGCCAGCCGTGACCCCCGGCCAGCGCAAAATCGTTCTCGAAACCGTTGTCGGACATGAAGTCCGCCAGGGTGTAATTGAACTGGCTGGCGGCCCAGGGCTCTTTCGAGGAAAGGAGGCACTGCAGACCGGTCAAGGTATCAAATCCATTGGAAAGGACCAGGTCCACCTTGCGGGAATGCACCTTGGGAAGGAGGCCGGACAGGAAGGGGGTCAGGGGGCGCGGATAACCGTAAACGGGCAGGTGGTCGGCCCGCAAGGCATCCACGACGATCAAGATGACATTGTGGACGCGGGGGGGCTTGGGCCTCATGTATTTCTCGAAATGCCGGTCCTTTTGGATGGCCAAGACCCTTTCGGCCGTCATGGGGAAGAACTCCCGGTTCCGTTTGAAAAAATTGACGACGGGGTCATAACTGAAGTTACCGAATTTCCGGAGGGCCGGATCGGCGGTCCACAAGGACGCCAGGAAAAAAATCCAGACCAGGACCGCGACCCCGGTGATCGATAGGCGATGGCGCCATCGTAACTGCATAAAACTTTCGCGCAGGGACCAATGCCAAACGACCATTTCACGGATACGTCCCTGGAAAATAAGGATGAATCCCACGATCGGAAAGAGAAAAAGTGTGATCACGAAGAACCGGGGGATTTCGAAGTTGTCGGCCAACTCGAAAAGATGGGGCCCAAAGAGGAGGACTGTGTTGTAACTAGGCAGCACTCCCCAGGAAAAATTTCCCAAAAGGGCGCAGGTATAAATGAGGTAAAGGCCAAAACAGCTTAAAGTCGGGATTGTGACGGCTGGCAGGAAGATAAAGCGTAAACGTGCTCGGATAAGCAACTCCCGGACGAGGAACATCAAGGCAACGGTGGTGGTCAGCCAAATGGACAAAACATAGAGGTGTTCCCAAATAAAGGAGATGTCGGGACAAAAGCGGGGATAGGAAATGGCGATATAGGAGACCGCCATCAGGAGGGGGGGCATCATGATGGGCCAAAGGGACCGCATTTTGGGAAATGGGACGTTTGTTTTCAAATTTCACACCTCGCAGATGGATGGAGACGAGAAAAATTCCAGCCCATTGGTTTAATAAGACGTAAGGTTGGCCAGGGCATGGCTGCGGATCACCCCCAAAAAATCGGGATCAAAGTGATCCACTAGGTTGTTCGTTTCTTGGGGGTCTTTTTCAAGGTCGTATAACTCACCGGGTTTTCCCTCGAAATCCTCCAGCGTTCTCGAATACTTTAGGATTTTATCCTGCGAATAAAAAACCACCGCGCCTTCTTGCCCTGAATGGGAATAGGGGCTTAGGTGGTAACTCCAGGGATTTTCCCGGGGCCTCAAAAGGGATTGGCCTTGCCAACTGGAGAGGGTCTCCAAGCCTGCCATTTCCACCAGGGTGGGGGGGATGTCAATCTGCACCCCGAAACGGGTCTCGGGGAAAGGTGGAAGGGGCTTGGAACCAAAAAAGATCATCGGGATCCGCATGGCCTCGATATCCGCGTAATGGCCATGGCCGTATTTGCCCTTTTCCCCCAGGAGCTGGCCGTGGTCGGCTGTAATCACCGCGATGTAATCATTCAGGTAGCCTTTTTGCTGGAGACAGGCCAGCAACTTCTTCATGACGTCGTCCCATTGGAGAATCCGGTCGTCGTAGAGGTTGCGGATACCTGCGATGATGTTGTCATTCAGGAAGGGATTGTTTTCGATAATGAGGTTGCGGATGGGCAGGTATTGGAGGTATTTATCGTCGATCACCCCCAGGGGATGAACCGATAAAAGGTGGATGTAGAAATAATGGTAACCCCCGTCGTCGGGATGCAGGTTGGCCACTTCGTCCACCACCAGGTTGTCGTCACAAGCCCCACCCGGCCCCGGGTGCTCGCTGCCGTCATAGAAGAGGTCGATTTTTCTCCCGAAAGCCTGGTGCGCAAGCTGCCAGTGGTGGTCTCCCGCCAGGATCAGTAAGGTTTTAAACCCCTCGTCGGCCAGGTAATCCGGGAGGGTGTAGTTGAACTGGCTGACGGCCAGGGGCTCCTTGGAAGCCTGTAAACAAATGGTGCCCGTCAGGGTGTCCAGGCCCGTCGAAAGGGCCATGTCGATTTGGCGGACATTGGCCGTGGGAAGGAATACGGAAAGGAAAGGCGTCAAAGGTCGGTTATAGCCGTAACTGGGAAGGTGGTCGGCTCGGAGGGCGTCCACGACGAAAATAAAAATGTTATGGACCTGGGGGATTTTTCCCCGCACCTTGAGTTCCACATCCCGGTCCTTTTTGGACCAGAAAACCCTTTCCTTCGACATGGCAAAGGGGACCGGCTCGGTCGTGAAAAAGGTCTCGATGGGCTCGCCGTTGAATTTTAAACTTCCCTGGATTTGGGGGTCGGAAGACAGGATAGAGGATAAGACCGCCACGGGAACAAGGGATCCCAGGAGCACCAAAAAGCGGCGGGAAGGGGAGGCCGTCATGACGCTTTCACGGATCGACCAGTGCCAAGCCGCCAATCCCTTCGAGTTCACTACGAAGATGGCAATAAAAACGACGAGGGGCCCCGCCCCAAAGGCTACCACCAAGGGCCGGGGTATATTGAAGTTGTCGGCCAGTTCCATCAGGTTGGGAAGAAAAGGCAGGATCTGCTTGTAATTGGGAGGGGATTCCCAAGCGAGGTTGCCGATAATGGAAGCGGTGTAAATGACGTAAAGGCAATAGAAACTCACCGTAGGGATGACCACGAATGGAATAAAGGAAAGGCGAAGTCTCAGCCGAAGAAGGATTTCCCGGACGACCAATGCGAATATTCCGGTGACCATCAACCAGATCACCAGTACCAGCGGATGTTCCCAAAGGATGGCCGGTTCGGGACAAAAGCGGGGATAAGCAACGAAAAGATAAAGGACGGCCATAATCAACGGTGCGGTAGCGATGGCCCAGAGGGTTTTCGTGGGCGGAAAGGGTATTTTCACAAAGGTTGTTTTCCGTTGATCAAGTTAATGACAACCACTTCCCAACTTGTCCATGATACCTGGCTGATTTCCGGTTCATTATAGTCGGCCTTTCCGCGAAAATAACGCATTGATTTTGAAGGCGCCGTTAGTGTACAAAAGACCTTCGCTTCTGAAGCCTTATCGAAAGAAGACCCATGGCCACCGAAAACAAAAGTTGGAAAACTGAACTTCAAGGAACCATTCCACCCGACTGGGCCAGGGAAATTGACGATTTTGAGGCCCAGATCGGCCTGAACAAACAGGGGAAGATCGAACCCCGTATTTTTGCCGAAACCCGGCTGCGCCGGGGCGCTTACGGCCAACGCTACGACAACGGCCACCGCAATGACGGCAAGCAAATCCGTCACCTAAAATACCCCAACGACGGCCTCTGGAAGGGCCCGGACACCCACTGGGACGCTCCCGGCATGCAGCGCATCAAGTTTCCCTGGGGCGGCATCACCGCCGACCAGTTGGACGTGATGGCCGACCTGGCGGAAGAGTATTCAGACGGAATCGGCCACATCACCACCCGGCAGGATTTCCAACTCCACTTTATCCACGTGGAGGACACCCCCGACATCATGCGGCGTTTGGGGGCTGTGGGTATTACCACGCGGGAGGCTTGCGGTAATTCGGTAAGGAACGTGACGGCCTGTCCCCTGGCCGGGGTCTGCCGCACTGAGTCCTTCGACGTCACCCCCTACTCCAAAGCCATCTTCAAATTCATGCTGGGCCACCCGGACGCGCAGGATTTCGGGCGCAAATTCAAAATCGCCTTTTCCGGCTGCGCCCACGAGGGCTGTGGGCTGGTGAACATGCACGATATGGGGTTCACCGCCAAGAAGGTCATGGCCGGCGGCAAGGAAAAGAAGGCTTTCGACGTCTACGTGGGGGGTGGACTAGGCCCGGTGCCTTACAACGCCAAACTGCTCTTTGAAAACCACCCAGCCGAGGAGATCCTGCCTATTACCCAGGCCGTGGCCCGGGTTTACGGCCGCCTGGGGGAAAAGAAGATCCGCGGCATGGCCCGTATCAAGTTCTTAGTGGCCAAACTGGGCATCGAGGAATTCCGGAAGCTTGTCATCGAAGAACGCAAGGTTCTTACCCAGGATCCGCGCTGGACCAGCCTGATCGAACAATATAGTAAGGAAGAGGAAAAGCCTGCCCACAAGGCCGAAAATCTCAAGGCCTCCTCCTTCCCCAAGGGTTTTTTGGATTGGAAAAAGACCAATGCTTATCAACAGCCCCAGTATGGTTACGTTTCCGTCTATGTGAAGGTGCCTTTGGGCGACCTAACCTCCACCCAGCTGCGCGTCCTGGCCGAAATGGCCCGCAAATATGTGAAGGATACGGTGCGCACAACGGTGGAACAAAACCTCCTCTTCCGGTGGGTGAGTGAAGCTGACCTGCCAGCCTTTTTTGAAGAACTGCAGGCCATCGGCCTTTCCACCGCCGGCGCCAACACCATTTCGGATATCACCTCCTGTCCCGGCACGGATACCTGCAAATTGGGCATCTCGGCCTCGCGGGGCCTGGCCCGGGAGCTTTCCAGCCGGCTGGATGCCATTACGGCCGATATGCCGGAAGAGATCAAAAACCTGAAGATCAAGGTCAGCGGCTGTCCCAATTCCTGCGGCCAGCACCACATTTCCGACCTGGGTTTTTACGGCGTTTCCCGCAAGTCGGGTTCCTATACGGTGCCCCACTTCCAGCTGGTGCTGGGGGGGCAGTGGAAGAACAACGGCGGTTCCTACGGCCTGGCGGTGGCGGCCGTGCCATCGAAACGCATTCCCGAGACGGTGAAGCGATTGACGGATAAATACGTCAAGGAACGCCAAAAAAACGAGACCTTCCAGAACTTCGTCCAACGCATTGGAAAAGTGGAAATCAAGAACATCCTGTCGGACCTGATGGCCATCCCACCCCACGATGCCGAGCCCTCGCTTTTCACCGACTGGGGGGATGTGCGGGAATACACCATCGCCGATATCGGGAAGGGCGAATGCGCGGGTGAAGTGGTCGAGCCTTCCGAATTCTCCCTCACCGCGGCCGAAGGCAAGGCCTTTGAGGCCCAGGTGGAACTCGACAAGAAAAACTACAAGGCCGCCGTAGACCTGGCTTATGAGTCCATGATTTTTTCCGCCGAGGGCGTGGTGCGAAGCCGCAACCGGGAATGGGTGGGCAGCGCGGAAGCCACCATCGCGGAATTCAGAAAGGGATTCTTCGATACGGGCGAATTTGTGAAACACGTCAACAACACCCAGTTTGCGGCCTATTTGTTCAAGGCTCAAGAAAACCGGTTGCCGAATCCCAACCCGGACGAGGCCCACCGGCGGGTCGAGGAAGCCCAGTTATTCCTGGAGGCGGTCCATAGTTATGTCGCCAACGCCGCCCCGTCACCTGCCGCCCTGCTGAACAAATAAATTTTCGTTTCCATTGAGGGAAAAATGAACCTGCAAAAAATTGGCGTAAAATTTTTCCTGGAAAAAGGCGGGGAACTGCCGCTTTCCTCCTTTATTCCTGTTTTCCACCGTTGGATCCAAGAGGATAAACTGGAGGGTTTACTGGTGGATGTGGCCGAATATTCCCACGTGCACCAGGGGCCCGGCGTACTGCTGGTCGCCCAAGAGGCCAATTACAGTGTGGATGAGATGGATGGCAAGAGGGGCTTCCTTTACAGCCAAAAGCGGACGCCCGAAAAAAGCAAGCAAGAGCACCTGAAAACCGCATTCCGGCGGGCCTTGAAAGCCTGCTCCCTTTTGGAAAAGGAGCCCGAAGCGGCAGGCAAGGTGAAGTTTGCGGTCAACCACTTGCAGGTTTTCGTCAACGACCGGCTGGAGGCCCCCCATGGCTCCGAAGTTTCCGGAAAATTAGAGGAAATCCTGAATTCTTTTCTTTCCTGGTTGTACGAGGGGGAAAAATATCTGTTGTTGCATGAAAAAGACCCGCGAAAACGCACCGGTTTCGAGGTGAAGTTCGAAAAGGCCCCCGACCTGGAAACCCTTTTAAAACAACTGGGACCGAATTAACCGCCGTATTGCCAACCAGTCGAGGATAACAACAAGGGGCCTTCCAGGGGCCCCGTTTCAGCCTCCAAGATTTCGGCCACCATCAACAGGTGGTCTCCCTTATCCAGGCTCCCCACGACCCGGCATTCCACGAAACCCGCCATTTTCGGAAAGAGGGGGTGCTTTAAGACCGGGCTGTCCTGAAAAACCTCTCCGGCCATGTGGTTTCCCTCCGGCTCCACGTGCTTGAAAAACTTCTGCGCGACATCTTTTTGGTCCATTCCCAGGAAATTCAGGACGAAGCTTTGGGCTTGGTTCACCACGTCCAAGGTGTGGGTATCCTTTTTTAAAACCACGGCCACCAACGGGGGCTGGAAGGACGCCTGGGTGACCCAGCTAACCGTGGAAGCCACCGTTTTTCCGCCAGATTTACTGGTAAGGACGTAAAGGGCGTGGGGAATCATCCTCAATAGTTTCTTTTTTGCCGCTTCGTTCATGGCGCCTCACAATCCTGGAATCATTGTTTTCCCACATTTTAACAACCGTTTCCCCGTTGTTTATAGGGGAAAAGACCACGGCCCCGTGTTAAACTTCAACCCCGTCTTCCAGCTGGGACAGCCCATTACCATTAAAAGGAAAATAAATTTTGCATTTCGCCGAAACGTTAGAAAAACTTGCGGAACTTCAAACCATCGATTCTGGTTTGGATGACCTGGAACGCCTCAAAAAAGGCTTTAACCAAGAGATCGCCACATTGGAAACCCATGTCACCGAACTCAAAAACCTCATCCGGGATGAGAAAAAAGTCTTGGAGGACCTGGCCAAGCAGCGGAAGACCCTGGAAATCGAGATCGGGACGCTGGACACCAAGATCTCCAAGTATTTAGGCCAACAAAACGAGGTCAAGAGCAACGAGCAATTTACCGCTTTGAAACAGGAGATAGAGAAGGGAAAGGAAGAAAAAGCCAAGGCCGAAGAAAAGGTTCTTGAATTTCTTTTCAAGGATGACGACCAGAAGGCCAAGATCCAAAAACTGAACCAGGATTTGGCACAGGCGGAAAAAAAGGCCGCCGAGGATAAAAAGGGAATTCAACAGAGGCTTTCCGATTGCGACCAATCGGTCCAAGAGAAGAAAGGTGAGCACCAGAAACAACTGGCTGGCTTGCCCGAGGAGTTCGCCCAGGGATATGAGCAATTGAGGAGCAGCGGTAAAAAAATCGCAGTGGCCAAAGTCCAGGAGGATCATACCTGCAGCGGCTGTCACATGAACATCCCGCCCCAAATCCTTAATGAACTGCGGAAAAATATCGCCGTCCAGCGCTGTACCTGCGGCCGGTACCTTTATTCGAAAGAATAAAAGTATTAACCGCAAACCCGGTGGATGATATGGAGCACTTGATGAGCGTTTCGACGGCCAAAAGGGTCCTCAGAATTGAAGCCGAGGGGCTTTTGCAGCTCTCCCGTAAAACTGGTCTCTCCTTCGCGGCGGCGGTGAAACTCGTTCTTCAATCCAAGGGGCGGGTGGTCGTTACGGGCATGGGAAAATCCGGCTTGGTAGGCCAGAAAATCGCCGCCACCCTTTCCTCCACCGGAACCCCCGCGCTTTTCCTCAGCCCCGCCGAAGCCCTTCATGGGGACATGGGAAAGGCTTCCAAGGGCGACGTGGTGCTGGCCCTTTCCAACAGCGGCGAAACTGACGAACTAAAAACCCTCCTACCTCTTTTGCGGCGGATGGGCTGCCGCATCATTCTTTTTACGGGCAGCCTCCATTCCGCCATGGCCCGATTGAGTGACGTGGTGGTGGATGTGGGGATTAAAAAAGAAGCTTGCCCCTTGCGCTTGGCGCCCACCGCCAGCACCACGGCGGCTTTGGCCATGGGCGATGCCCTGGCGGTGGCTCTCATGGAGGCACATGGTTTTACAGAGAAGGATTTCGCCCTTTTTCACCCGGCGGGAGAATTGGGCCGGCGCCTGCAGTTGAGGGTGGTCGATATTATGCGAAAGGGAAGCCAAGTGCCGAAAGTGGTCCTGGGCGCGCCTTTCCAACGGATTGTGCGGGAAATCAATGCCAAGAAAGTTGGTTCCACCTGCGTGGTGGGCCCTGGACGAAAACTCAAAGGAATCATCGTGGACGGCGATTTACGCCGGGCACTCCTGAAGAATTCCGATATCCGACATTGGAATGCTTCAAACCTTCGCAGCCCCCGTCCGGCGACTGTTTCCACGGAGGCATCCCTCGCCCAGGCCCTCCAGTTGATGGAAGAAAAAACAATTTTCCAGCTGATTGTGGTGGATTCCCAAAACCGGCCGGTGGGTTTGGTCCACCTGCATGACCTTTTGGGGCGGGGAAGAATTAGGATCGTTTAGAGGCAGCTATTGTGTATCGGCGGCGGGTACCAGCAAAAATTCAAAAAAGAAAAACCGACGAAAAAATGAGCATTCAAAACATCAAACTGTTTTTAACCGACGTGGACGGGGTTCTGACCAACGGCAAGGTTTTCCTGGGCTTGAAGGAAGAATTCATCGGATTCGATATCCAGGATGGTATCGGCCACCGGTTGGCCGCCTGTGGCGGACTGCCCGTGGGCTGGCTCTCCGGACGACTTTCCAAACCGGTGGCTAAAAGGGCCAAACACTTGAAGGTGCCATTCCTTTATCAAGGCAAACTGGACAAACTGACCGTTGCCCAAAACCTTTGCCGGAAGCTCCGCTTAAACCTTTCCCAAGTGGCTTATATGGGGGATGACCTCATCGACCTTCCACTTTTAACCCGTGTCGGCTGGTCCGCCACGGTTCCTTACGGGCGGTTGGAAGTGAAAAAGGCCGTTCATTACGTTACCCGGGCTTCGGCGGGGGAAGGGGCCTTCCGGGAAGCGGTGGAAAAAATTTTGAAGGCCCAAAACCGATGGGGAAGGGCCGTGAAACGGTTTCACCAAGCCAACGGCGACAAAGCCGCTTTTTCCAACGACGTTTTCGCTTAAAGGAACGTCTAAAATGGGAAAGATGAGAAAAAGAAAAGCAATCCTACCGCCGCCCGACCCCATCCTGGATATTCCCGAGGAGGAACCACGCTCCATCCGCTTGAAGCGTTATTTTTGGTTTTTAGGAACCGCCGCTTTTTTGATCGGTTTGCTGGCTTTGGGGCTCCTACAAAGCAAGCCCGCCCCCTCCAGCCCGGAGACCGTTTCCCAGGGGGAGAACTCACCAGACGCAATCATCGAGAAATTCCACCTGGTGTCGACGGTCCAGGGAAAAAAACGATGGGAATTCTATGCCGACATTGCCCGCCTTTACCAAAACCAAAAGGAAGCCTATTCGGATAATATTTACGCCCAATATTACAAGAAGGACAAACTTACTTCGACCTTGACCGCGGACCACGCTATTGTAAACACTGACACCAACGCCACGGAAGCGGAAGGGCATGTGGAATTGATCGTGGAGAACGGGTCGAAGCTAGAAACGGATAAGCTCAATTGGAATCCGGACACGGACATGATCAAGACCGAAGGGTGGGTTCATGTCTATAAGGGCGAGGACGACATCACCGCCGTTGGAATGGTGGCGGATACACAGCTCGACAACATCCGGTTCACGAGGGACGTGCAGACAAAGGTGCGGGATACTCATGAGCTCCAGAACTTTTCAAAACCTAAGCCGTTTTGACTAGATGATGAAAAAGCCTCAAAGACAGAATTTTCTCCGATGCCTCTTTGGCCCAAAAAACCCAAAGGGCATTGGGACGTACCCATTTTCCATTCAATTTTTCAAAAAGTTGAAGTGGGTAGCATATCTGCGTCGTGATTCACTCCTAACCCGTGGCTACCGACAGGGTGCAAAATTATTTTTCCTGAACCCTTTTAGAGTTTTGGGGTTTTCGGTGCTCCTCGCCTTTTTGGGGGGAGCGGCAGGCTTACTTCATGCCTTCGAAGTCAAGGACGACCGGGATGTTTCCTCTCAAAAGCCGGTCAATATTACATCCCATGATTTGACGTTTGAGCGCCGCCAAGGGCTTACCCTCTTTACGGGCAATGTAAAGGCCATCCATGATCAGGTAGTTCTCCTGGCCGATCAAATCCGGGCCCTGGAGGAAAACCGGCAGGCCACCGCCGCCGGTCACGTTGTAGTGGTGGACCACAGCCAGGGCATTACTCTCACTTGCGGCAACCTCGAATACCAGGACCTGATGGACCTGATGACGGCCCATGATCACCCTCTTTTAACAACACAGGACGAAAACAACCAGCCCATCACGGTCCTGGGCCGGCAAATGGAGATCGACTCCGTGAGGAAAACAGTGGTCATCAATCAAAATGTCCAAATTCTCCATAAAGAAGGAACGGCCGAGGCGCAAAAGGCCACGTTTCTTTCCAAGGAGGACAAGTTCATCCTGGAGGACGGTCCCAAGGTTTATACCGACAATGGGTTGCTTTCCGGCCGCCGGATCACCGCCGATCTTGGCATGGACCGAACCGTCATGGTCGAAGGGATGGCCGACGCGATCTTCAATCCCAATGGGAAGCCCGTGACCACTAAGGCGGCGGGCGGGCCGGTCACCGGGCGTGGTGGTCCCAGCGCCCCCAATGGCACCGGCACGCCCGTGGCGGACAACGGTAATTTAAGCCATAATGATTCCACTCAACCGTCCGCGACGCCGGTCGGTATCCCCGGCCAGGGCCAATTAAGGCCGGGAGGCCCACTTTGGTAGCCGCCCGGAGTTAAAACGTTCTTGAAAAGGTATTTATGAAAGTCCTTCGAACCCAGAACCTCGTGAAGCTTTACAACAAAAAAAAGGTCGTGGACCACGTTTCCATCGAAGTCCAACAGGGTGAAGTGGTGGGCTTGTTGGGCCCCAATGGCGCAGGCAAAACAACCACCTTTTACATGGCCACCGGGTTTATCGCTCCCGACGCGGGGCAGGTTTTTTTCGAGGAGGACGGCACCACCCACGACATTACCCACATGCCTATGTATAAGCGGGCGCGCCTAGGAATAGCCTACCTGCCGCAGGAAGCTTCCATTTTCCGAAAACTGACAGTAGAGGAAAACCTCATGGCAATCCTGGAGTTGACGCCTCTCTCGCGAGTGGACCAGGAAAAACGGAAGAAGGAACTGCTTAATGAATTGAAGGTTTCACACTTGGCCAAGCAGAAAGCCTATACCCTTTCGGGCGGGGAGAGGCGGCGGGTGGAAATCGCCCGGGCCCTGGTGCTACAGCCCCACTTCATCCTCTTGGACGAACCTTTCGTCGGGATCGATCCGATCGCCGTGCAGGACATCCAGGGCATCATCCGGTTTCTCAAGAAAAAACAGATCGGCATCCTCATCACCGACCACAACGTCCGGGAGACCCTTTCCATCGTGGACCGGGCCTATATCATGTTCGAGGGCAAGATTCTTCTCTCAGGCACGGCGAACAAACTGGCTTCCAACAAAAAGGCCAGGGAAATTTACCTCGGCGAACGGTTCTCGCTCAAATAAAACTCACGGAGCGGCTCCATCAAGACTTTTTCCCGGAAAAAGAACGGCCTTAAATCGTGGATTGACCGCACTCTTTCTCCCCTTACCTGTTTTTTGACTTCCCTTAAAATCCACCCCAACCTGGTGACTTTGACTGGAGTGCTGGTGACGCTGATGGTGCCGGTGGAAACACTCAGGGAAAATTGGCTCGCGGCGGGCCTGTGGCTTTTGGGTGGGGGGGTTTTCGATATCCTGGACGGCTCCATTGCCCGTAACAGCGGCCTGCTGGGGCCTTTTGGAGCTTTTTGGGATTCCACCCTGGACCGCATTTCAGAAGCCTTCGTTTTTGGAGGTTTTCTATTGTATTATGGCCAGCATCAGGAATTTCTGAACCTTTTGCTGTCTTTTAGCGTCTGTATATTGTCGTTGTTGGTTTCCTACACCCGGGCCCGGGCCGAGGGCCTTGGGATAAAATGTGAAGTAGGGATATTGCCTAGGCCGGGAAGGGTGATATTGTTGGCTTTGGGGCTCATGGCAGGTTGGCTTTCCGGGGTCTTGGCATTGGTGGGGATTTTGTCCCTGGTAACGATAGGGCAGAGAATACACTGGGTTTGGAGCAAAACGCGCCGTCTTGGCGGTAGGTAGGTTGTCATTCTTTCAGGAGGCTTCGAGTTCATGCCTAAAATTCGAGTGGCCGTCGTCGGTGTGGGTTGTTGCGCCTCATCCTTGGTTCAGGGGGTGCGCTATTACCAAAACGCCGAGGAAGAGGGCTTTGTTCCCGGCCTGATGCACGTCCGGCTGGGCAAATACCACGTGGGCGATGTCGAATTCTCCTGCGCCTTCGACGTGGACTCCAACAAGGTCGGGAAAGACTTGGGCCAGGCCATTTTTGCCCCCATCAACAACACCATTAAGTTCTGCGATGTTCCCAACCTGGGTGTGCAGGTGTACCGCGGACATACTTATGACGGACTGGGCAAGTACTACCGGGAAGTCGTGACTGAATCGTCGGAGAAACCGATGGATGTAGCCAAGATCCTTACGGAAACCAAGACCGACGTGCTCATCAATTACCTTCCGGTTGGCAGCGAGGAAGCTACCAAGTTTTACATGAATGAGGCCATCAAGGCAGGGGTGGGAGTCGTCAATTGCATGCCGGTCTTCATTGCCTCCAACCCAGCTTGGGCCAAGAAATTCGAAGCGGCTGGCCTGCCCATCCTGGGCGACGATATCAAGGCCCAAGTTGGGGCCACCATTACTCACCGGGTACTCGCCAAGATGTTCTCCGACCGGGGTGTCGCCTTGGACCGGACCTCCCAGCTGAACTTCGGCGGCAATATGGATTTCAAGAACATGTTGGAAAGGGAAAGGCTAGAATCCAAAAAAATCTCCAAGACGGGGGCGGTGGTCAGCCAGTTGTCACATCCCATTAAACCGGAGGACATCTACATCGGCCCCTCGGATTATGTGCCGTGGCTGCAGGACCGTAAATGGGCCCATATCCGCCTGGAAGGCCGGGAATTCGGCGACGTACCGGTGAGCATCGAACTGAAACTGGAAGTGTGGGATTCGCCCAATAGCGCAGGAGTCGGCATCGACGCCATCCGTTGCTGCAGGCTGGCTTTGGATTCCAAGTTGGCCGGGGCCCTGGAAGGACCTTCCTCTTATTTCTTCAAGACGCCGCCTGTCCAATATTCGGACTCGGAAGCCCATGAGCTCGTGGAGGCCTTTATCGCCAAGTACGCTAAGGCGGGAGAACCGATCAAGGTAAGATAGCTGAGTGAGGAGTTAGTAATTTTAAAAAGCCCGGGAAGTTTCCCCGGGCTTTTTTGTTTGTGGGGCCAGGGTGGGCATAAAAAAAGGGTTGCGGTGAAAGCGCCCGGGAAAGGTTAACGCCTTAAGCCTGGAAGACGATCAGAAGATACTGGGGCTGGACCAGGACCCGGCTTCAGCCTCTACTTGAGCCGATTCAAACCTGGAAGCTAATTCGACGTCCAAACGACATCGTCAACCGTCATCGCGGTTCCGGAACCAGTGGCGCTCCAGGAAATTTGAAAGGGCGTATCGACGCTGTTCTGGTAGTACCCATTTCCCCCCGTCGTTGCCGCCGTAAAAGATGTAAAGGGCAGGGAAACATGGGTAAAGGAGGATGTGCTGAGGGAATTAATGAAACTCACAGGGAAATTATATTCGGCGTAATTCCCGGTGACCAAATAATTGAGGTATTGAATATTCATGGACGTGATGTTAGCTGGGGGTTGTTCCAAGCGGATGTCAAACTGCAAGTGGCCCGTGGAATAGTAAACAAAAGGGTTTGCGTCGGCGGTGGCAGAGAAATAGTAAAACCCACAGGCACCCGTTGCGGTCAAACGAAGGGTGTTGGTATCTCCCGAAATGGGATCAGTGACTGCAACGGTTGAGCCGGTCGTGTTGCAGCCTCCCGTATTAGCCGTTAAGGCATTGTTGAACCAAATTCCTACAGATCCGTTACTCCAAATCATTTGGGGAGGGATGGTGGGTGCTAGGGTTGGAGCCGCGCGGCTACAACCCAAAAATGTTTGAAGCACCACCATGAAAAGGATCACCGATAGGGCCGAAAAAAGTTTAAACTTCATTACTCTCTCCCCGATTGAAATGACTCCGCAATTAACTAGAAAAGTGATTATAGCTTCGTTTATGGTTGATAGAGGGAGATTTTCATTTTCGTCCCGAATAGGCTTTAAAGAGTGGAGCGGGATTTTTACGATCCCGCTTTATCTTCTAAAAGAAGGGAAAAGAGAAAGTTGGATGGACGGAACGCCTTCTGTGATCGGTTGTTTTTTTGAATTTGAAAATTATTTTTTATTTACCCTGGTTGCTCGTTAAATTTGATCCCGGAAATTCCATCAGTCCGCGCCCACTGTTGGAATAATTGAGTTAAAATTAACTTAATCCATCTCCACTGCCGTGGGGAGGGGCCTTTTATATCATTACGGAGGCTCTTTTGAAGTTCTCTTTTCTTGATCGCCACCTCGGTCAAAACGTTTTAAGCGGTTTTATTTCCGACCGGAACAAAAAAATCTCATCAGCCCTTTTATTCACGTGGGTCGCCTTTCTTTTCCTCGTTTTGGGCCATGCGGCACAGGCCGCCCCTCCCCAACTCAAAATCAACGGAGCCGCCATCGTCAATAACAGCAGCGGATGCACCGTGCGCTTGAGGGGAGTGGACATCGACGGTCTTGAGTTTGGAACCGATGTCGCCGGAGCGACAGGCGGGGTCACCGGCGTTGCGGCCGAAGCCATTTCGACGTGGAAATGCAATGTGATCCGTTTGCCTTTGAGCCAGGACCGTTGGTTCTTCTATCCTGACAGTTACCGCACCCTTGTGGATAACCTCGTCAACACCTGCTCCGAGAATAACTGCTATGTGATTTTGGACCTTCACTGGTCGGGCACATCCAGTACCGCGACTGCTCCAACCACCGGTGCAGGCTGGGGAACCGCCAGCGCCCAACAGGAAATGGCCGACTACAACGCAGTGACCTTTTGGAGCAGCGTAGCTGCCCGATACGCCAACAACCCAGCGGTTATGTTCGACCTTTACAACGAACCCTACGGGGTTTCGGCCTCGGTTTGGCTGAACGGCGGATCGGCTGGTTCCTTCAACACGCCGGGCATGAAGGCTTTGCTGGCTGCGGTGAGGGGAGCGACCGGAAGCCCAAAAAACATCGTCTTGGCAGGAGGGTTGGCCTACTGCAACGATTTTTCCACGATCCTACCGAACTTTCCCCTTACCGATTCCACCGGATACGGTGTCTTGTACGATTCCCATATCTATTCCAATAACGGAAACCAGACCGTCAATGCTTCGACGACCACCTATCCCTTCCTTGTGGGTGAGTTCGGGCTCTGCTCCACTTGCTCGCCTGACGGGGGAACTTGGGACAACAATTTCATCAGTTACCTTAATACCAACAACCTCAGCTGGACCGCTTGGACGATGGACACCTCCGGTCCCCCCACCCTGATTTCGGATTGGAATTACACTGCCACTGCCTACCACGGGGTACCTGTCAAGAACTCGTTGACAGGTACGGCCAACCCGGCCTGCGACACCGCGCTCGGCGGGCCGACCTATACCCCCACCGCCACGCCCACCCAGGGCGGCTGCTTCATGGTCTCCAATTTCACGACTGCACCCACTTATCCCTATCCCAGCGCCGTTAACACCCTGAACGGCAAATGGTTTACTTTCCGGTGGACTACTTTGGGAAGCGGTGCGCCCGAGACCCCCTGGCTTTCCTACATGAGCTGTCCCGACACTAATGATGCTTGTTCGACCATCCTGAACAATTCTTATGCAGGGCCTTTTGGGGAAACCTATTCAGCCTTTGTCTCCGGTGGTTACAGCGAAAACGGAACCTCCAGCCCAGCTACCTACGCCGGGTTCGGATTAGCCACCGAACTTACCCAGGGTTACACCAACTTGAGCTGGGTAACGAATTTTTCGTTCTATATCCGGACCTCAGTGGCCCCGGTGACCCTCCGGTTCCAGGCCAGCAACCCCCTCATCAACCAGCAGCCCGTGACTTGGAATGGTACCGTGCTACCCGGCGGCGGCAACGGCAACCAATACGGCTTAAATTTCGTCGTCAATCAGGCCAACACCTGGGTCCAGGAAAGCATTCCCCTAGCCGGAATGGAATTCCAGGACTGGTGTGGCGGCACAGGCGCCTGCCCTCCGACCGCCAGCGGCGGAGCTACGGTGTTCCAGTCCGCAGCCATGACCCAAATCATTTCCTTCCAATGGGAAACACAAGGAGCCCCCACGACCCTCGGGTTCTCGGTCAATGACTTCTGCCTTTCGGGTTCGTCTTTCCCCATCACCCCCACGCCCTCGCAGGTGGCCACTACGCCGACCTATACGCCCACGAATACCCCTTCTCCCAGTCCTACTTACACGTTGACTAAAACCCCGTCGCCCACCGCGAGCAATACGCCCACTTTAACCCCTAGCGCTACCGCCACTAAGACCGTAACTTCCACCGCCACCAACACAATTGCCAATACTTTAACGAACACCCCAACGTTAACCCCCACCGCCACGCCTTCTTCCACACGAACCAACAGCCCGACGAACACCGTGGCCAACACCGCAACCTCCACGCCGACTTTCACCCCCACTCCGACCGTCACCAATACCGCGATTTCAACCGCCACGAACACAGCTCAGAACACTTTCACCCCAACTTCCACACTCAGCTCTACAACGACAAAAACCGCCACTTTGACGGCTACCAACACCGTCACCAATAGCCCCTCTCAAACCACTACTTCGACCCCCACGGCAACGGCCACTAATACGCTGGTCAATACGGGCACACCCACCTCTACCGCCAGCAAGACGGCCACTCTGACAACCACCTCGACCACTACCAACACCGTAACCAATAGCCCCACCCGCACCGCAACTTTTACCGCGACCGCGACGACCACGAACACACTGGCCAACACGGCCACCAATACCACAACGTCTACCGCGACCTTTACCGCAACCTACACCCCCACCTTGACGCCCAGCTTTACCCCGAGCTCGACCACCACCAAAACACCCACGGCCACCATCACGAGTACCCCCACCGATACCGGCACGTCGACGCCGAGTCCCACCGGTACCCTTCCCACGGCCACCGATACCGCCACCCTTACCCCGAGTTCCACGCCGACCTTGACGGCCACCAAAACCTCCACCTCCACGTCCACCGAAACGCCTACCGATTCGGCCACTTCGACGGCCACCCGCACGGCGACCTTGACCACTACGAATACGCCGACTTCCTCCACGACTGCCACCCCGACGTTTACGGCGACATCAACCCCCACAAACACCTTGGCGAATACGGCCACCTCTACCGCAACCTCGACCCCGACCGCTACTTTGGTCAATACGGGAACTCCCACCTCGACCGCCACCCTTACGCCGACCTTCACCCCAACCCGGACGGCCACATCCACCGCCACCCTCACCACAACCAACAGCGCCACTTACACCGCCACATTGACATCCACCCGAACCCCATCCAATACACCGACCGGCACTCCGACGAACACTTTGATCAACACGGGCACACCCACCCAGACCACAACCGCTACCGCCACGCTTACCCCCACGAACACCCAAACCACGACTTCCACGGCAACCGCCACCCCGACGAATACCCTTGTGAATACAGCCACCCCGACCACTACGCCTTCCTCGACACCCACTGCGGTAACAGTGGCGGCATCCCAAGGATCCAACCCGCCGGGCAACTCGAACCAACTGTCCGGGTCCACCAATGTGGCGGTTCAACAGGTTCTCATGACAAACACCAGCAGCACTTCGACGATCAACATGACGGGATTAAGCCTCACGGTGACAGGAACGGGGAACCCGGCAGACATCACGGGAGTGACGTTATGGGCGAACGGGGTGTCGATTACTTCAGCGACCTTCGCAGGAACGATGGCGACTTTCGTCTTCAACGAGACTCTCCTGCCCTCTGCGGGAGTGACTTATACGGCGACGGCTAATTTTGGGTCGAACGCCAACGGAACCTATGGCTTCAGCATGACAGGGGCAAGTGGAACTAACGGCCAGGCGGCGCAGTTCAGCGGGTTGCCGGTGGCGGGAGCCACGGTCACAGTGACGCATCCGACTGTCACCCCCACGTCCAGCCCGACACTGACGATCACTTCGACGCCCCAGGCGGTTACGACACCGATTGTTTTCCCCAACCCCTCCAGCGGGGGACCGGTCAATGTCATGCCGACGGCTTACACGGGCACGGCGGACGTTAAGGTCCAGATATTCACCACGGCCTTCCGGAAGGTGCAGGAGAAGCCATATCCCTCACTGCCCTACGGCCCGATCAAGATTTACATGCAAGATGATTGGGGAACCCCCTTGGCCAGCGGCCTTTACTACGTCGTCATCACCGTTAACAGCCACCAACGTTCCATCGCAAAACTCCTCTTACTGCGCTAATGCCTAAAGGTGCAACTACAAGGCTTATGGCCTCGGTATAGGTGAGCTGATCCTCCTTTTGGAAAAAACTAGAGAACAAAGTCTAGGGTTTTAAAGGCCGGTTCCTTCCATTTGATTCTTCATCCTTCCGATTCCCCTGACTTGCCGTTTCTTTTCATTCCGGATTTCGGCAGTTTTGCCCGAAGAGGAATGGCTATAATTCGATGTGCCAACCCATGAATCGGATAGGTGCAACCCTCATGAAAATTTATTTAAGAATCGGCTTGTGGGCCTTCTTGGGAACCGGCTTTTTCGCCACCCCCTCCCCGTCAGGCGCCTGGGGCCATGTGGGCCATCAAACCGTAGGGTACATCGCCCAGGACCGGTTAAAACCAAGCGCCTGGAAGGCAGTCGAGGAGATCCTGGGGCAGGACCAGGATCTGGCTTCCGTTTCCACATGGGCTGACGCCATCGTGAGGATGCGCCCGGAAACGGCTCCCTGGCATTTCTTCAACTTGAACGTGCGCCAGGATCAAAGCGAGTACGACATCGCGGACGTGTGCCGGAACCATGACTGCGTGGTGGACCAGATCGAGAAGGACTGCGACATCCTGGACCAGCGGTTTGCCTCCATAAGGGACAAAAGGGAGGCATTGAAATTCCTTGTTCATTTTCTGGGCGATGTCCACCAACCCCTCCACTGCGCCGATGACAAGGACCGGGGCGGAAACGAGAAATGGTTCCGGTATTACGGCCCTACCGGCCATTCGGAGCATTACACCTGGGTGGATCTCCACGGGTTCTGGGACAATCTTTTGGAGCCCAAGGCCAAGGAAAACCCCCGTCGGCTGGCTTTCCAGTTGGAAAAAGAGATAAGCCCCGAGGATGAAAAGGCCTGGGCCCGGGGAAAAGCCTCGGATTGGGCTTATGAGAGCTTTTTAATCGCCCAAAACGAAATATATAAGGAACTTCCCGAAGGGCCGCTTTTAGAGAAAAACCGGTGGGGAAGGGACCTGCCGGAAGATTATTATTCCAGTAAGATGCGTGAGGTTGCCGACCGCCAGTTGGAGAAAGCCGGTGTCCGGTTAGCCTACCTCTTAAACCATCTTTTTCCAAAATAGGGCCGTGTTTGCCCGAGGTGCCATGCGCTGATTTTCATTTTTTTAAATGCTTAGGGAGATCAGTGTTATACCGACCTCCTTTCACGGTTTTTCTTTTCAGAATAGGGCCTCCGGCCCCGAAATGAAAACTGTGTAATCCTCATTACCTTGTTCGGGCTTTGCCCGAAAGGTTGCTTAAGAAAAATGAGAGTAAAATCTTTATGGAAGGTCGGCATGCTCCAAATTAATACCGCGATTGAAAAAGTAACCCTTTATGACGGAGCCCGCTATAAGGCGGTCCAAGACGCGACCATCCTTATTTCCGGCGAAAAGATCACCTACGCCGGAGCCCATTCGAAGGCCCCCGCTTACATGGCGGAAAAAACGCTGGATGGGAGGGGCCATTTCGCTTTACCCGGGCTGATCGACCTGCATGTCCACGGCCTTGTGGACGAAAGCACTCTTTTTAGTTTTCTCCAGAACGG
Source organism: uncultured Pseudomonadota bacterium (assembly GCA_963770835.1). Taxonomy (GTDB): domain Bacteria; phylum Oederibacteriota; class Muellerivitia; order Muellerivitales; family Muellerivitaceae; genus JAJPJW01. Next base: position 252,632 of record CAVYRH010000019.1, on the reverse strand, counting down.
CATTACCACCATCCGGGACCTGGCCAGCGATGTTTTCGAGGCCCTGGCATGGAAAGCCAAGGAACAGTCGGGGCTGATCGCTTCCCCCCGCATCTTTATCTCGGGCCCCATCCTGACTTGCCACAAGGGCTATCCCGAAAACGTCTGGGGTCCCAAGGTGGCGGCGCCCATCCAGGGGCGGTACCAGGCCCAGGATAAGGTGAAACGATTGGCCGGGCTTGGCATGGACGTCATCAAGCTGGGGATGGAGCACGAACTGGGGCCTTGCCTGTCGGAGACCGAAGTGGCCAGCATTGTTTCCGCCGCCCACGCCCTTTCCAAACGGGTCACGGCCCACATTACCAACGAGGAGGACTTCGAGGCTTGCATCAAGGGCGGGGTGGATGAAGTGGCCCATATGCCTTCCCGCCCCGTTTCGGACGAGCTTTGGGAGGAGGCCGTCAAGAAAAACATCCTGGTCCTTCCCACCCTTCATGCCCACGCGGGCTGGGCGGAGGAATGGAAGCGCCGGGCCGATCACCCCTTCGGCCAATTCTGCCAGCATGGTTTCAAGGCGGGCCACCACCAAAGCCAAAAAAACCTGGAACGGTTCCTCAGCCTTGGGGGCCGGGTGGCTTATGGGACGGACGCTGGCAATCCCCATATGCCCTTTGGGGTTTCGGTGAAGGAGTGGAAAGACCTCCAAAGCGTGGGGCTGACCCCGGGCCAGTGCCTAGAGATGGCCACCCGGGCCGCGGCCAAGGTTTTAGGGGTGGAAGAAAAATTAGGAACCCTGGAAAAAGGAAAGTTCGCTGATCTGGGGCTTTATCAGCACGATCCCCTGAAGGACGCCCAAAATTTCAGGACCCTCAAGCTGGTCTTTAAAGGGGGAAGGGCCTATCCGCCGGGTCCACTGGAATTTCCCCAACCCTTCGACCTCGATTTTTGGATCCACCAGTGGGATAAAACGAAGTTCAAGCCGGGGTGGCAGGAAAGCGCGGGAGCTAGAAAAAATGAATGAAGCATCCGCCCGTCAGCAGCCGTTTTGGGAAGGTTTCGGCTTGGCCTGGGCCCTTCTCTTCGCCTGTTTCCTGGTGGCCTACGCGGCTTTCGTCACTTGGGCCGATTGGGGGCCCAATGGCCCCATTGACGAATGGACCAATATCCCCATGTACATGCTGACTTTTTGTGGCTTGAGCCAACTGGTTTATATCATTCCCTGCATCATCTTTTTCGTCATCAAGAAGATGTCCCATCACTTAAAGGGACTCCTTTGGGGGGCTGTGTCGGTCCTAGGGGTGAACCTCCTGGTTTATTTTTGGTGGCTGCACGGCTAGATTTTGCTTCACTCCTCCTCGACTTTTAAATCCTATTTACCCTATGTTTTTTAATGGATTACCTCTAAAGTCTAAAAAGGTATAATTCTTGCTAGAGGAAGAATTCACCGGGGACGGCCCAAGCCATGCGCCAGCAGTTTGGAATGAATCAAAAGATGCAGCAGCGGATGATCATGACGCCGATGCTGCAGCAAGCCATGAAGATCCTCCAGCTTTCCACCCTGGAGTTGAAGGAATGGGTGGAAAAAGAGATCGAGGAAAACCCGGTCCTCGAAGAAGAAAACGAAGAAGCCCCCGCCGAAACCGCCGATAAGACATCTACCACCGAAACGGCGGTGCCCACCCTGGAGGAACAGTCCCAACCCGACAGCGACAAGCTGTTGGAACTGGCCAAGGAACGTCACCAAACCGACCTGGTGGAGCATATGAAGGAAGGGGACCGGTTCGATTCCGAGACTTGGAACCTTTACCGCGAGTCGGAGGAATACGGGGAGTCTGGCGAGGCGGCTTACGGCGGCCGGGAGAGCTCAGACGCCGACCAGGAAAAACGGGATTTCATGGAAGCCTCCATTACCAGGGCCCAAACCCTCGCTGAAAGCTTGGAGTGGCAGTTGTTGATGCTGGCCAAGGATGAGCGGGAAAAGAGCCTCGGCAAGATCCTGATTGGCAACCTGGACGAGAACGGGTACTTGATTGACCCCCTCGAGGAAATCGCCGCCTCCCAGACCGTCCCACATGAGGAACTGGAAAAAGTCCTGCAACTAATCCAAACCTTCGAACCTACGGGTGTGGGCGCCCGCAACTTAAGGGAATGCCTGCTTCTTCAGTTGGAAAACAAAACGGGAGAGGTCGCCCGGAAAGCCTACCAGCTGGTGCACGACTACTTCGAGGACATGGAAAAAAGAAGGTATCCCGTCATCACCAAGGCCTTGGAGTGCACAGACGACCAACTGCGTGAGGTTTTGACCTTTATCGCGGGGCTCGAGCCCAAGCCCGGCCGTTCTTTCCAAGAAAACGATACCAAATACATCACCCCCGACGTTTACGTTCGCAAAATCGAGGGGGAATACGTGGTGGTCTTGAACGACGAACCGGTTCCGAAACTCCGGATTTCCTCTTATTACCGGCGGCTCTTGAAGGATCCCAAGGCCCTGGACGGGAAGGAAACAAAAAAATTCCTTGATAACAAAATCCAGTCGGCCCTCTGGCTCATCAAGAACATCGAACAGAGGCGAAAAACCATTTTCCGGGTGACTGAAGCGATTTTCCGAATCCAAAGGGATTTTTTGGAGGTCGGTATCAGCGCCCTGAAGCCCCTCACCTTGAAACAAGTCGCCGACATGATCGGAATGCACGAATCCACGGTCAGCCGGGTGACCACCCATAAGTACGTGCAGACGCCCCGCGGGCTTTTTGAGCTCAAATTTTTCTTCACCAGCGGCCTGGAATCGGTGGACGGCATGGACGTTTCCTCACTCTCCGTCAAGGAACAAATCAAGGAGCTGGTCGCCCAGGAACCACCGCAAAAACCCCACTCGGACCAAAAGATCATGCAACTCCTGAACGGCCAGGGGCTCAACATCGCCCGCCGCACGATTGCCAAATACCGCGAGGAACTCAAAATTCCTTCCGCTTCCCAAAGGAGGAAGTTGTAACCCCCCCTAAAAGCACGGGCTGTCAGGGTGAATATTTTTACCTAAACCGGCTCAAGCAAGGGGAAAAGACTTTTGAAATCCGGGCCCGGGTTTCGGGGAAAGCCAAGCCGTCAATTGACTTCCCACTTTCGAATGTTAAAATAACACCTCTTTTGACGTTTCTTGGCCGTTTCATAAAAAAAGGAGCCCATCCTTGTTTACTCCCGTTACAACCAACGCCGCCATGAAGGTCCATATCACCAGCCGTCACGAACTTTTAACGGAAGGGTTAAAGACCCACATTGAAGACAAGATCAAGCGCGTGGAAAGATACCTGGGGAAAATCAAGGAAGCCCACGTGGTTTTGAATTTTGAGAGGAAACTGCACATTTGCGAGGTGACCCTCACCGCCAAGTCTCTGAAATTAAGCGCTAAGGCTTCCTCTCACGACATGTACCAATCCATTGACGCGGCCTTGCAGCGGCTGGAAAAACAGGCCCACAAGCAAAAGGACAAAAGGGTCGGACGCCACCGCGTGGAAAGCCCCAAGACGCTGGGCTCGGTTATGCATGGCTTGATCGCCCCGCCGACGGAAGGCGAAAGTGTGACGGTAGTCCGCTCAAAAAAATACGCCGTCAAGCCCATGACCGTTGAGGAAGCGGCACTCCAATTGGCCGTCTCCAGGGACGAATTCCTTGTTTTCTCCAACGCCGAGACCGATCGTACGAGCGTCGTTTATAAGCGGAAGGACAATCACATTGGGCTCATTGAGCCCGGTTATTGACGATCCAAAGGAAACTTCGAATTCTTATCCTTCATCATTGAAAATTAGAATTCGTCGAAATTGCCGTTTAAAAAAGGGGGTTGGTTTATGCAGATCATGGATTTTCTGACCGTTGAAGCCATCAAAATGTCATTGGAGTCCAAGACCAAGAAGGACGCCATCAAGGAATTGGTGGAACTGCTAGTCAAGTCGGGCAAAGTGAAGGATAAGAAGAAAATGATTCAGACCCTGATGGAGCGGGAAGAATTGGGCTCCACCGGCATCGGCCAGGGCATTGCCATTCCCCACGGGAAGTCGGACACGGTTTCGGATCTTGCGGCGGCTTTCGGCCTCTCGGCCGACGGCATCAGCTTCGATTCCCTTGACGGCGAGCCGGTCAATATTTTTTTCCTTTTAGTAGCCCCGGAAGGCGCCGCGGGAGCCCATTTGAAGGCCTTGGCTCGCATCTCCAGCCTCCTGAAGGACAAGTACTTCCGCAAGTCCCTGCTTTCGGCTAAGACGCCGGAAGACGTCGTGAAGATCATCCAGGAAGAAGAAAAACTGAAGCATTGACGGGGTTTTTCCCCGGAGGGGGCGGTAAGGCGAAGACCATGAAGAAAATTTCCGTGGAGTCCTTTTTTCAGCAGGCCAAGGAAAGGCTCCGTCTTTCCCCCTTGGTCGAAGAAGGCATGTCGAACCGGTTTATCGTCAGCGTGGACATCAACCGCATGGGGATGGCCCTGACCGGATACCTCAAGTGGTTCCCCTATGAGCGCCTCCAGATCCTGGGAAAGACCGAAATCCATTACCTTCGTACCCTGAAGCCCGCCCAACGAAAAAAAATCCTCCAAGCCCTTTTGTCCTACCGCTTGCCCTGCATCGTCGTAACCCACAAGATGAAGCCCCCCGCCGATTTGACGGTGGAAGCCAAGCGGCGACAAATTCCCCTTTTCACCACGCCCACCCCCACCACCAAGTTCGTTTCGGAGATATCGGTTTATCTGGAGGAGGAATTCGCCCCTGAGACCACCATCCATGGCACCCTGATGGACGTCTACGGCGTGGGGATTCTCATCCTGGGCAATTCCGGAATCGGCAAGAGCGAATGTGCCCTGGATCTGGTGGAGCGAAGCCACCGGCTGGTGGCGGATGACCTGGTCTACATCAAACGGCTGGCCAACCGCATCCTGATGGGCTCGCGCTCGGAAATCATCAAGCACCACATGGAAATCCGGGGCCTGGGGATCATCAACATCGAAAGCCTTTTCGGAGTGGGCGCAATCCGGGACAAGAAGCGTATCGAGCTGGTCATCCGGCTGGAGGAATGGGACAACCAGAAGGAATACGACCGGCTGGGCCTAACGCCCTCCACCCACCAGATCTTCGACGTGGAAATCCCCATGTTCCTCATCCCCGTGCGGCCCGGAAGGAACCTGGCGGTCATCATCGAGGTGGCAGCCATGAACCACCGGCTCATGAAACTGGGTTATTTCACGGCCCAGGAGTTCGCCGACCGCGTTTCCCGCATGATGGCCGAGGAATCGGCCCGCCCCCAACCCACCCGGTCCAAGGGCAAAAAATAATGCCGGCATTCCGTTGGCTTTATCCCGGCTTGCGCCTGAAGCGTTGGATTTTCCTTATTGTCCTTTCCATGGTGGTTTTATACGTCGGATTTTCTGGCGTCATGAGCCAGCATACCGGGGGCATCCACCTGCGCCCCCCCGTTATCGTCGAACTGGAAGACCACCTGAAACACCTGAAATTCGTGGATTTCCTTTTCATGCTTTTGGCCTGCTGGGGTATCTGGATGGGCCTGCGGCGTCTGATCTTCTCTGTCCTAACCGTTTACGCCCCCGCCCGTGAAAAAGAATTCATCAACATGGCCTACCAGCGGATGCGCTTGAAGCGCGGTCCCCGGATCGTGGCTGTGGGAGGGGGAACGGGCCTACCCAACGTCCTTTCCAGCCTGAAGCTTTACACCAGCAACCTGGTGGCTGTGGTGACAGTGGCCGACGACGGCGGCAGCTCGGGCCGCTTGAGGCGGGATTTCGGCACACCCCCGCCGGGCGACATCCGCAATTGCATCGTGGCCCTGTCCGACCAGGAAACCCTCTTGAAAGATTTGTTCCAGTACCGCTTCAAGGGCCACGGGGACCTGAAGGGCCACAGCTTCGGCAACCTTTTCATCACGGTGATGAAGGAAATCACGGGAGATTTCGGCAAGGCGGTGGAGGAATCCAGCAAGGTGCTGGCCACCCGGGGCACGGTAATGCCGGTGACCTTCGACGACATGACGCTTCAAGCGAAACTGAAAAACGGCAAGACCGTCACCGGCGAATCCCTCATTCCCCTGGGCAAGTCCCCCATCGACCGGCTTTTACTTAAGGAAAAAAAGATTCGTCCCAACAAGGAAGTCCTGAAAGCCATCCTGGAGGCGGACGCCATCGTCCTGGGGCCGGGGAGCCTTTACACCAGTGTCATTCCGAACCTGTTGATCCCCCAGGTGGCGGAAACCATCGCCTTGTCGCGCGCCGTCAAGATTTACGTCTGCAACGTCATGACCCAGCCCGGCGAGACGGACCATTTCACCGTTTCGGACCACGTGGGGGCCCTTTTGAAACATACCGGCCCCAATTTCATCCATTTCGTGATCGCCAACAAGGAAAAAGTCCCCCAAAGGCTCCTGGCCCGTTACGAAGCCAATGGGCAGGAGCCCGTACCCGTGGACGAAGCAGCCGTCAAGCAACAAGGCGTTCAGTTGGTCAAAACGAATTTGCTCCACCAAGAGGACTATGTCCGCCACAGCCCGGAGAAATTGGGAAAAGCCATCATTCGGTTGCTGGTGGGGTACCCTTTCCGGGTTTAAGCCCATTCGGATGATCCCGGCCGGGCCTTTTTAAGCATTGATAAAGCAACCCGCTCCCTTTAACCTCTTGGGGATAAAACAAGGCGATTTTTCGTGATGGGGAACGTCCCATCCGCCTTTTTTTGGAGGAAACTTCACCCATGATCGGCGTCATTGTGGCCACCCACGGGGAATTCGGCAAACACCTTCTTTCCACCCTGAAAATGGTCCTGGGGGAGACGGAAGGCGTCACTGCCGTCGCCCTGGCACCTGAAGATGCTGTTGAAACCTTTGAGGAAAAGATGTCCCGGGCCCTCAAGGAAGTGGACCCGAAGGGGTCGGGGACCCTGGTCCTGGTCGACATGCTGGGGGGCACTCCCTTTAACGTGGCGCTGCGCATGGCCCAAGAACGCCCCTTGCGGGTGATCACGGGGGTGAACCTGCCCATGCTGATCAAGATCGCCTCCCACCGGGACGAAACGGACATGGACGGGTTCCTGCAGGAAGTCAAAAAGGCCACGCGGGAAAGCATTGTCACGTCGGTTGAGCTTCTCAAAAAAAACGATTAAGGCGGAGGTTCGGAAGCGGAATGGATATCCAACTGATTCGAATCGACGACCGGCTGATCCACGGGCAAGTGGTGGTGGGCTGGGTCAAGGCCCTGGGCATCGAACGCCTGGTGGTGGTCAATGACGCCATCGCCCGCAATTCGATGCAGAAAACCCTGATGGAAATGGCCGTTCCCTCGGGGCTCAAGGTGAGCTTCTATACGGTGGAGGAAGCGGCCCGGAATTGCCACCCCGGCGAAACGCACGAGAAAAGCCTCCTTTTGTTTTCCAACCCGGTGGACGTGCTGGAATTCGGCCGCCAGGGCGGGGTCCTCACTTCCGTCAACGTGGGCGGGATGCATTATTGCGAGGGAAAGCAGCAGGTCAGCAAGACGGTTTGCGTCAATGAAGGCGATATCGGCGCCTTCCGGGAGCTGAAGAAACAGGGAATTGAGCTGGAAGTCCGCGCGGTGCCCGGCGACCTCCGGGAATCCCTGGACAAGTACATCACGCAGCTAAAAACCAATTAATGGGATAGTTCGAAAAAGACGGGCCGGGGATTGAAAATCCCGGTTCCGGCGAACCTCCGGTTTGAGAGAACTGAAATGAAAACCCTCACCTTCATCTTCGGCGTCCATAACCACCAGCCGGTGGGCAATTTCAGCAAGGTTTTCGAGGACCTTTACAAGCAGTCCTACGAGCCCTTCCTGCACATCCTCCACCGCCACCCCAAGGTGAAATGCACCTTCCACGTCACCGGGCCCCTCCTGGAATGGCTGGAACAGTACCGCCCCGATTATTTCCGCCTCTTGGGGGAAATGACGAAAAGGGAACAGGTCGAACTTTTCACGGGGGCCATGTATGAGCCGATCCTGGCGGTCCTGCCGGACCGGGATAAGGCGGGGCAGATCCACATGATGACCGACTACCTGAAGCGGCGGTTCAAGGTGGAGCCGCAGGGAATGTGGACCGCGGAACGGGTCTGGGAACCCCACCTGACCAAGAACCTGGCCGAGGCGGGCGTGAAGTACCTGGTGATGGACGACGCCCATTTCAAGGCGTCGGGCCTGAAAGAGGACGAAACTTTCGGTTACTACTTCATGGAGGAGCAGGGGGAAACGGTCGGTGTCTTTCCCATCTCCGAAAAGATGCGCTATATGGTGCCGTTCCGGGCCGTGGAGGAGTCCCTCCAATACCTCCAGTCCGTGGCCACCGAGGAGGGCGACCGCTGCGTGGTCCTGATGGACGATGGGGAAAAATTCGGGGGCTGGCCCGACACCTATAAATGGGTCTACGAGGAAGGCTGGTTGGAGCGGTTCTTCACCGCCCTGGAGGAAAACTCCTCCTGGCTGAAGACGGCCACTTTCTCGGAGTTCGCGGCCCAAAGGGCCCCCAAAGGCCTTCTCAGCCTGCCGACGGGTTCCTACACCGAAATGGGGGAATGGTCCCTTCCCGCCGAAGCCGCGATGGACTACGAACACATCCGCCACGAAGTCCGGGACCGCGGCGAAATGCCACGGTACGACCGCTACCTCAAGGGTGGTTTTTGGCGAAATTTCCTATCCAAATACGCCGAAAGCAACCACCTGCATAAGAAAATGCTTTGGGTTTCGGCCAAGGTGGAGGAGGCCAAAAAGCGCCTTACCAAAAAGGCCTCGCCCAAGCAAAAAGCCGCATTGGACCAAGCAATACGCGCCCTTTACCGGGGCGAGTGCAATTGCCCCTACTGGCATGGCGTTTTCGGGGGCCTTTACCTGAACCACTTGCGTTTCGCCGTGTACCGCGAATTGATCGAGGCGGAAAAACTGGCGGAAGCCATTTTGCCCGACCCTCCCGGGGGGATCGGCATTCGAGAAACGGATTTCAACAAGGACGGCCGTCCCGAAATCGTGGTGGAGAGCGCCAATTACCACGCCGTGCTGGAACCTTCCTCAGGGGGCGTCCTAACCGAACTGGACTATTTAAAGAAACTCATCAACCTTACCGACACCTTGACCCGCCGCAAAGAGGCCTACCATGAAAAGCTCCTGGCCGCGGCCCAGGGGAACCAATCCCAGGGCGCCGTGGCCAGCATCCATGACATGGTCCGCATGAAAGAGCCGGGGCTGGAGCAAAAGCTTTTTTACGATTCCGCGCGGCGGGTCAGCTTGACGGAGCATTTCGTTCCTGATTTGACCACGGTTGAGCAAATGATGACTAGCCGCTACCAGGAAATGGGGGACTTCCGAACGGGGGTTTTCGAGTCGAAAATCCAATCACCCAAGAAAAAAGGGCAAAAAGCCCAAATTCAGCTTTCCCGACTTGGCCAAGTTGGTGGACATGCCCTGCGGCTATCGAAAAACCTGCAATTGAAGGCAGGGGATTTCGACCTGGAGACGGCCTATGAGCTGAAGAACGAAGACGCCCACGGTCAAAATTTCCTTTTCCTGGTGGAGTGGAACCTCACTCTTTTGGCGGGAAACGCGCCGGATAGGAATTATTTCGTGGCAGGCCGGCATCTTTCCCCAACCTCATTGAACAGCGTGGGCGAGCAAGATGGAGTGACCGAAATGGGAATGCGGGACGGATGGCTGGAATTGGAAATCAACTTTAAAACGAGCCGTCCCGCCAAGTTCTGGCGTTATCCCGTAGAGACCATTTCCCAGTCCGAGGGGGGCTTCGAGCGGGTTTACCAGGGTTCCTGCCTCCTGCTGGGTTGGGAAGTGTCCCTCAAACCCAAGGAGACCTTCAAGACGGCCGTGTCGACAAAGCTGGTGGAATTAAAAACAAAGAAGTAATTCTTAATTTTGAATTTTAAATTGCGGAAGGTTTTGAATTTAATTAAGAATTCAAAACTCAAAATTTAAAATTGTTGAACACAGGGCGTTTTTACGGATAAAGAAAAATAAGACGCTTTAGTGAAGGAGACAGTAAAAGATGATGCCTCATTGGTTCCCCATCGCCCTTTTGATGGCTTTTTTAAGCCTGGATGAGACGGCCGTTGGGCAATTCATGGTTTCACGGCCCATCGTGGTGGGCCCCCTGGTGGGGTGGCTGATCGGGCGGGCCGATATCGGCCTTGAAATGGGGGCCTTGATCGAGCTGATTTGGATCGGGGACGTTCCGGTGGGAGCCCACCTGCCCCTGGACCTCATGATGCTCTCCGGCACTGCGGTGGCCCTTTCCTGTGAACTGGTCAAAAACTCCAACCCGGAGGCGGCCATGACCTATGCCCTCGGGGTGGCCATTCCCCTGGCGGCCTTGAGCACCGAAATCGAGATCGCCCTGCGCAAGTTCCATATCCGGTGGCTCCATTTCGCCCAGCGGATGGCCTTCAGCGGCCACATCAAGACCTTCGAGTGGCTGAATTACCTCGTCCTCGGGGAGCAATGGTTGAAAGGCTTCCTAGCGGCCGCGGCTTGCCTGACCCTCGCCCACCTGAGCGTGGGATTGTTCTACCTCCTGGGCGGCATCTTGGACGGCAAGGTCATCGAGGGCTTCTATTACGCCCATTGGCTTCTCCTGGCCCTGGGATGCTCGGCGGTCATCGACCTTTTGGTGGAGAAAAAGACGGTCATTTACCTGGTCCTGACGATCGTGGCCATGATGGGCCTCGCTGTTTTCACCCCCCTGCAGGGGGTGCACTTAGTGGCCATCGCCCTCATCGGCGGGTTCGTGCTGGCCCTTTTCTTCGTAGGCAAGGGGGAGGCCGCCGGATGACCGCCGAAAAAACCGTAGCGGTGGAAAAACGAGTCACCTGGCTGGACCTGGCCCAGTGCTTCTGGAGGATTTTTTTCCTCCAGGTGTTGTGGAATTTCGAGCGCTACCTGAGCTATGGCGTCACCTTCGTGCTGATGCCGGTGCTGAAAAAAATCTATCCCAACCAAGAGGAAAGGGCCCAGGCCATGACCCGGCACATGGAATATTTCAACAGCCACCCCTACATGGCTTCCTTCATCCTGGGCGCGGTGATCCGCATGGAAGAGGAAAAACAACAACAGCCCAAATCCCGGCAAAAGCAGAAGGAAGAGGAGATCAGCGCCTTGAAGGTGGGAATGATGGGCCCCATCGCCGCCATGGGGGACAATCTTTTTTGGGCCACCATCCGGCCTTACTGCGGCCTCATCGCCGTGACCTTGGTCCTTTCCCACGCCTTCCAGATCACGGGCCAATACTGGGTGATCCCGCTGTTTTTCCTGGTAGTCTACAACATCGCTCATGTTGGCATCCGCCTGATGGGTTTCCTCCAGGGCTACCGCCAGAGCGACCAGGTGGTGCTAGCCCTGCGCAAGTACGGCTTCCAGCAGGCCATCCGGGGCCTGCGGCTGGCCTCAATCCTGCTTTTGGGAGTGCTGATCGTTTTCGTGAACCTGTCCATCCTGGAAAAGGAAGTGGGCCTTTTCGTCCTAAAGCTGACTTTTTTCACCGCTATCGTGGGGCTTTTCACTTTCGCCTTGCACCGCAAGATCAGCCCGAGCCAGATGTTTTACGCGGTGCTTTTGTTCGCCCTCATGCTGGCCTTTTGGCCGACATTGAGTGCGCCCCCAGTTCTTACATCAGGAGGCCAATAATGAGACTGGGGACATGCCCTTTTTCCTTTAGGACGGGCCGTGAGGCCCGTCCTGTGTTCAATAGAGAAAAGGGCGCCCCCAGTTCTCACATCAGGAGGTCAGTAATGAAACCGGGGAAAAAGACACATTCAGGGGGAGACGTATGAAATTGACCGAAAAATTGCCGATCATCAACAAGTTGGGGCTTCATTTGAGGGCGGCCGCCGAATTGGTCAAGACCGCTAACAAGTTCAAAAGCCAGATCTTCATTCACCATGGTGTACAAAACGTGAATTCCAAGAGCCTGATGGGGCTGATGACCCTGGCCGCCGCCAAGGGGACGGAATTGGAATTTGCCATCGAGGGCGACGACGCCAAAGAGGCCATGGCTGCCCTCCGGCAGTTGTTGGCCAATAAGTTCGGCGAAAAGGAATAAAATCAGCCATTAGTCTTTAGGTGTTAGGTTTAAGCTAACACCTAACAGCTAATAGCTAAGAGGTTCAGCGTGAGCGAGAAAATCTATAACGGCATCCCGGCGTCCGGCGGTATCGCCATCGGACCGGCCTTTCTTTACCATCCCCAGGGTATGGCCGCGACCCGCCGCATATTAAGGGCCGAGGAGATCAAGGGGGAAGTGGACCGTTACCAGGACGCCCTTAAGAAAACCCGGGTCCAAATTTCCGAACTCGAAACCAAGATGAAGGACAAGCTGGGGGAGGAACATGCGGCCATCTTCCAGGCCCACCAGGTGGTCCTGGACGACCCCCTCTTTATGGAGGAAATCCCCGGGGCCATCCAAACCCGCCGTCTCAACGCCGAATTCCTTTTGCAGGAAGCTTTGGAAAAGTTCAAGGCCGTCATGGCCACCTTGGACGACAGCTATTTCCGGGAGAGGGGCGGGGACATCCAGGATGTGGGCAACCGGCTCATCAAAAACCTGACCGGCGTCGAGAAGGACGTGCTCAAGAAGCTCGACCGGGAAGTCGTGGTAATCGCCGTTGACCTGGCGCCCTCGGACACCGTCAGCATGCCCACCGACACCATCAAGGGCTTTTGCACCGACGTGGGGGGAAGGACCTCCCACGTGGCTATCGTGGCGCGGTCCCTGGGGCTCCCGGCGGTGGTGGGCATGCAATCCCTCACCTCCGAGGTGCAGGACGGGGACATGATCGTCTTGGACGGCAACAAGGGGCTGGTGGTGGTCAACCCCCTGCCTCAAACCCTCAAACAGTATCAGCGCCTCAAGGAAAGCTACGAGGCCTTCCAGAAGAGCCTGGAGGAGTTGCGGAATCTTCCAGCCTCCACGCCCGACGGGCACCAGGTGACCCTGGCCGCCAACATCGAGATGCCCCAGGAATTGGACGAGATTTTCCGCCACGGCGCGGAGGGTATCGGCCTTTTCCGAACCGAGTTCCTTTTCCTCAACCGGGAGGAAATTCCCACCGAGGAGGAGCAGTTCACCGCTTACAAAGAACTGGCCACCAAGACCGGCGTCAGCCCCGCTATTATCCGGACCCTGGACCTGGGGGGCGACAAGTTCCTGTCCCACCTAAACCCCCTCAATGAAAGCAATCCCTTCCTGGGCCTGCGGGCCATCCGGCTCTGCCTCAAACGCCCCGATATTTTCAAGGCCCAGCTCCGGGCCATCCTGCGGGCGGCGGTCCACGGGCCCATCAAGATTATGTTCCCGATGATCTCCACCCTGGCCGAGGTCCGGGAAGCCAAGGTGCTCCTGAATCAGTGCGTCCAGCAGCTGAAAAAAGAGGGCCAGGTTTTCCGATCGGGCATCGAGGTGGGGGCCATGATCGAAATTCCCTCGGCCGCAGTGATAGCGGACCTCCTGATCCAGGAACTGGACTTCCTTTCCATCGGCACCAACGACCTCATCCAGTACACACTGGCGGTGGACCGGGTGAACGAAGCGGTGGCCTATCTTTACGACCCCCTCCATCCCGCGATCCTGAGGCTCATTCAAATGACGGTGGACGCCTGCCACAAGGCCGGCAAGTGGGTGGGCATGTGCGGGGAAATGGCTGGGGACCCCCAGTTCATCCCCCTTCTCTTGGGGATGGAACTGGACGAATTTTCAGTGAGCGTATCGGTCATCCCCGAGGTCAAGAAGGTCATCCGCATGATGCCCTTCGCCAAGTCGAAGGAAATCGCCCAGGCCGCCCTCCAAATGAAGACCTCCGAGGAAGTCTTAAAGCTCATCCGCGACAATGTCCCTTCGGAGCTGAAGGCGATTTTGTTTTAAATTAAAACTGATTCCAGATGAAAAAAGCCGGTGTCGAATTGACTCTGGCTTTTTTTATTTCAAAAGCTAAAGTTTCTAGAAGGGGTAGGTGGAGAGGTGAAATGTGGCGAAATCAGGGGCTTTTTTAATTAACACATCTTTATATTGGGCTGGGTTAAGTCAGGCGATAGAATGCATTATCAACCCTTTATCCAAGCCAGGATCGCTGTCTTTGATCCATTCAAAACTCGAAATCTTTTAAAAGTTGTCGGGAATTCGAAAGTTTTAAAAAGAAACTTAAGTCTTAACGTCTTATGTGAGATGTGAAATGTGCCAAGTGAATGGATATTTGAATAACACAAGAAATTCAAAACTGTCATTCCTTGCTATTGTTTTCTTCTTTTGCGTTGCGGCAGTTTGCGGTTTATCCCCGGTTTTTGCCCAAACGGACACACCGACCGACACTCCCACTGATACCGCGACTCTCACCCCGACCAATACTTCTACCGATACTCCAACGAATACTTGTTCCAACACGGCCACCAGCACCCCTTCACTGACGGCAACAGATATTCCAACTGATACCCCTACATCCACCGGAACCTTGCCGACCGCCACGGATACACCGACTTTAACCCCTTCCTCCACATTTACCGAAACGCCAACCATCACCGACACGCCAACAGCGACTTATTCACCGACGATCACCGATACACCTACCATAACCAATACACCGACGGCTACGGTGGTTTCGCCGACGTGCACACCTTTGCCTTGCGGGGTCATTGGCACCTATGCGGGGAATGGAACGGAAGGGTTTAGTGGAGACGGAGGACCTGCTGTTTCGGCTAGTTTTGACGATCCTGGGGGTGTAGCTGTAGATGGTTCGGGCAATGTTTATATCGCAGATATAAATAACTCCAGTATCCGTGAGGTTACACCGGCCGGAATAATTTTCACTTACGCAGGGGGTAATTTCCAAGGACTTGGAGACGGTGGGCCGGCCACCTTGGCCCAATTAAATCGTCCTTTCGGTGTAGTAGCGGATGGTTTAGGTAATATTTATATTGCGGACACGGGTTACAATCGAATCCGCATGGTTAATACGAGTGGAATAATCAGTACTGTCGCAGGCAATGGTGGGAATGGATTCAGTGGGGATGGGGGTCCGGCTACTTTAGCAAAATTGAATCAGCCGCAGGGTATAGTCTTAGACGGATCGGGCAATCTCTATATTGCGGATACTTCGAATCAGCGCATCCGTAAAGTGATCCCAGGCGGAATTATTAGCACAATCGCTGGAAGTGGTTCTGCCGGATACGGAGGAGACGCAGGACCGGCCACATTGGCTGGATTAAATTATCCCGGCGGTGTAGCAGTAGATAGGTTTGGCGATGTTTTTATCGCAGACACTTCAGATCAATGTATCCGTGTAGTAGATCCAGCGGGAACAATCAACACTTACGCTGGCCAATCAAATCGAGGGGGATACGGAGGGGACGGAGGGCCAGCCACTTTAGCTAATTTAACTTATCCGAACGATGTCGTTCTTGACGGTTTAGGCAACCTCTACATCGCCGATACTAATAATAGCCGTATCCGTATAGTGAACTCGTTCGGAATTATTAATACTTATGCTGGCGACTGGATGTCTGGATACGTGGATGGCGGTCCAGCTACCCAGGCCAGTTTAAACTATCCCTCTGGCGTGGCTATTGACAGTTCGGGCAATATGTTTATCGCGGATACGCATAATCAACGTATTCGCAAGATTGGAGCAGCGTGTCCTCTTACCAGCACCCCAACCTCCTCGACGACAGCGACTCCTACAACAACTCCAACAGGAACTTTGTCGACCGCAACTATAACTAACACTTTTACGCCTATTCCGCCGACGCTTACACCATTACCTTGTAGTGTTATTAGTACTTTTGCAGGGGGAGGAACCAGCTATCCAGGAGATGGGGGGGCGGCTACCTCAGCGGTATTAAACCTTCCTAGTAATGCTGTTATAGACAATATGGGCAATGTTTATATTGCGGATACAAATTACAACCGAATCCGCATGGTGAGCCCTGGTGGAATGATCAATACCGTTGTTGGGACAGGTACGCCTGGATACAGTGGAGACGGAGGCCCGGCTACATTGGCCCAAATAGCCCAGCCCGAAGGTGTTGCCCTTGATGGATCAAGTAACCTTTACATTGCGGATTCTAAAAACAATGTTATTCGCAAAGTAACGTCCGGAGGAATAATCAGCACTTATGCGGGAACAGGTGTTGCCGGATTTCTCGGTGATGGAGGGCCAGCCACAGCGGCTGGTTTAAATGCTCCTGCCGATGTTGCTCTTGATAGTTTAGGTAATTTATATATTGCGGATTATTCCAATAATTGTATCCGCAAAGTGATGCCTGGCGGAATAATCAATACGTACGCGGGCATATGTGGTACGACCAGTGGATATGGAGGAGATGGAGGACCGGCTACGTTAGCCAGGTTAAGCGGTCCTAGTGATATGGCTGTTGATAGCGCGGGCAATGTTTATATTGCTGACTCCAAAAATAACCGCGTCCGCAAAGTTACACCAGGAGGGACGATTAGCACTGTCGCTGGAAATGGTACTGCCGGAAACGGGGGAGACGGAGGACCGGCTACTTGCCCGCGTCAAGATTTTGGGTGTAAATTTTCACGGGCGTCTTAATCAAGCGGCTTGAGCTTCTGTCTCCTTCCTTGAGGTGTGGACTTTAAGCCTATCCCATCTTTCTTGTTGGGCTTCGGCCACTGCCCAGACCAATTTAGTTAATTCCAGTTCATTCTGCATCATCCCTGCCGGCCTCAGTCTTCTCCTGAGTTCTAGATTGAATCTTTCGATGATGTTGCTGGAACGAGTAAGCATCCAGAATTTTGGGTCTTCCCGGAAAAATAGGGTGTAGGACTCAAATTTATTCTCCGTCATCTCCACCGCTTTGGGATACGTCCTGGACCACTTGGCTTTGAGACTTCCCAAAGCTACTAAGGCTTCTTCCCGGTTCTTGGCCCAATACACAGCCTTGAAATCCGCCATGAAAGCCTTTTGATCCTTCCAAGCCACCCGGAAACGGACGTTGCGCATTTTGTGTACTACGCAAAGTTGGTGGGTGATCCCTAAGCGTTTTTCCACCGCCGCGATGATCCCGCCATGGGCGTCGGACACCACCATCCTCAAACTTTTTCTGTCCAAGCCTCGATTCAATAGGTCTTCCAGCATGGCTTCCCAAGAAGCCTCACTCTCCCTGTCTCCCACTAAGTACCCGAGAAAATGTCGTTTCAGGTTCCCATCCACCCCGATAGCCACCAGCAACGCCTGTTTCACACCAGCCTCTTGACGCCTGATTGTCAGGTAAAGCGCATCCAGATACAGGTATCGGATCCCTCCGGGTAAGGGTCGCTTCTCCCATTCCCGCAACGTGGGTTCCAAGGCGTTGGTCATCTCACTGATGTGGCTGGCCGACCATTTCGTTCCAAAGGCCTCGTTCATCCCTGCCGCTACTGAGCGGGTGGAAGCACCTTTCAGCCAGAAATTCATTCCCAGATAACCCATCAGGGCTTGGCTACCGTCCCTCAAGGCCTTCAAAGTCTCGGAAACGAACCCTTTACCCTTCCTCAAAACCGGCTTTCTCAATTCCAACCGGCCTAGAAATCCAGGCACGAAAATCTGTTTGAAACCATTACGGTAACGGGGTTTTTCCTGCCTTTCGTAGGGTTGGCTACCCAAGAATTCGTCTCGTTCCTTTTCCAACTGGGTATTGAAAGCCTCGGAAAGCTGCTGGTTGAGAGCCTCCCCGACCCATTGGCCGATCTGTCGACTTCCTACCGCCGACTTGACCATGGCTTGAGTTTTCTCTCTTGCCAAGGCCTGCAAGGCTAGGTGTATATTCTTCATGGGCGTAACGTCCTTTCACAAAAAGGATATGGTGTCGTGAACAAACACCATGTTACGCCCGTTTCTTTTTACACCCTTAAATTTTACGCGGCCGGCTACTTTAGCCCAAATAGGTATTCCCAGTGGTGTTGCCGTTGACGGTATTGGTGACTTGTTTATAACAGATTCCTCCAACAATCGTATCCGCATGGTGAATTCCAATGAAACGATTCAAACTTATGCTGGCCAAGGGTTCGGGGGATATAGTGGGGATGGTGGGCCGGCAACCCTGGCTTGCTTAAGTTCTCCTAGTGGTCTAGTCCTGGATGGATTGGGCAATCTATTTTTCGCAGATACCAATAATAATCGTATCCGCAAGATTGGTGTGATGTGTTCGCCTACTGTTACTCCGACAGCTTCAATTACACCAACGAATACTCCGACTAATACCCCGATAAATTCGACCACAAATACTCCAACCAGTACCGTAACGGTTTCTGTAACTAACACACCTTCCTTTACTCCGACCTTCACTGGAACCTGGTACACACCCACCCCGACAGATACACCTACGAATACAGCCACTTATACGGTGACAAATTCACCAACGAATTCGCCTACTCTTTCACCATCCAATACTACAACTTACACGCCTACTTTGACGGCTACTCTTACGCCGACTATTACCCTAACTCCAACGATCACGCTTACTCCTCTTCCGAATCCTGGAATGAATTGGTATTTAACCAATGGGAATGCTTCGTTTCCCGGTAGAGCTTTGCATACAAGTGTGGTTTTCAATAACTCGATGTGGGTTCTGGGTGGAGAAGGAGTGGTTACTTATTTAAATGATGTTTGGAGTTCGCCAGACGGAACAAACTGGAATCTTATGGGTTATGGTGGATTTAGCCCGAGAGCTGGATTGGCAAGTCTTGTTTACAATAACAAGATTTGGATTATCGGAGGATTCGCAATTCCTGCCGTGGGATATTCAGGGCCTACTTGTGATGTTCTGTCTTCGGTCGATGGAATCAATTGGACTGTAATGACAGTTCCTGGAAATTTTCCAGCAAGAGCTTATCATCAATGTTTAGTTTACAAAGGATTGATGTGGATAATAGGTGGTAATCCGGTCGGTGATGTATGGTATTCATCAGATGGAATTACTTGGTATCAAGCTACATCATCTCCTGCATTTGGGAATCGATATGGTCATGCAAGTTTCGTTTTTAACAATTTAATGTGGGTAATAGGTGGAGTAGTTAACAATAATTTGAAAAATGATGTTTGGTATTCTTCAGATGGGACAAATTGGATGCAGGCTACTTCCTCCGCTCCATTCACGCCAAGGAAAAACTTTGTTGGATTAAGTTATGGAGGACAGATGTGGGTTATGGGCGGTTATAGCACGCCGAGTGATGTTAATGATGTTTGGTCTTCCCCTGACGGGATAAATTGGACCGAACAGACTACCTCCGCCCAATTCAGCCCCAGATTTGGGCCATCAGGTGTTGTTTTTAATAACCAAATGTGGGTGATAGGCGGTTTTGGGAACAACGGAAATGATGTTTGGTATTCTCCCTACAATGGCAATACTCCAACGCCAACCAACACTTTGACATCTACACCAACAAATACTATAAGTTCTACACCTACTATAACTCCGACATTCACAAAAACTAGTTCTCCGACTTTTACTTTCACAAATACCCCCACCTCTACTCCGACCTCCACCTTGACGATAACTATTACTAATACCGGTACTCCTATTCCAACTAATACGCCAACGGCTACTTTAACCTTTACGCCTACTTTCACCCCAACGGTTGGGATGCTTACGCCTACACCGACCTTTACCGCCCCGGCTATTTCCACCAATCCGATGCTATACCCGAACCCGGCAAGAGGTTCCCAAGTCAACATCACGGTCCCGTCGGTGGACGGTTCAAATCCATACGACTTGACTGTTCGGTTCTATACCGTGTCCCGCCGGAAGGTTTTGGAGGAAACATTCAGCAATGTCATCCCCGGAACCTCCGTGACGCTTCAATTGGTGGATAAGCACGGAGTCCCACTGGCGAACGGGCTTTACTATGTGGTAGTGGCCACCCCCCAGGGCGGAAAGTCTATCCTTAAGTTGTTGGTTTTACGCTGAACCTCCCCACTAAATTTGTTTTCCTTTTTCAGTACCTTTTTTAAACCGCGCCGTTAGGTATTCAGTGGTAGGCCGGAATATCGCTATAAATGAAAGCGCTTATTTCGGCGGTATTATTTAAAATAATAAGTTTCCCCAAATGATCCAGAACGGTATGGAATGAAAAAAGGCTCATCTTTTCCACGTGGTTCCCAGTGGGCACTGGTTTTGCTTTTTCTTTTAGGAAGCCGGACGGCTTGGGGCCAGATCGTCGAAATCGACCTGGGCACCCAAAGCCCCTCCGTCCTGGTGAACGTCCTCATGGGAACAGGGGTTTCCGCAAGCAATATCACCTACGCGGGCACCGGCCAATCCTCCGGCACTTTCGCCGGCGGGGGACAGGCCTTCGGCATCAACTCGGGGATCATCCTGAGCACCGGGCTGGCCTCGGGGGTCGAGGGCGTCGCCACGGATACCAGCAGCACCTGCAACAATCTTCCGGGGGACACGGACCTGGCCGCCTTGGAAGGCCTTCCGGTCAGCGACCTGTATGACGCCACGGTCCTTTCCTTCGATTTCATCCCGACCTACAACACCGTTTCCTTCCAATATGTGTTCGCCTCGGAGGAATACAACGGCTGGGTAGGGTCCGACTACAACGACGTCTTCGGCTTTTTCGTGAACGGGACCAACGTGGCCCTGATTCCGGGAACCACGACCAACGTCTCCATCAACAACGTCAACGACTGCGTCAACCCCGTTTATTTCATCGACAACATCGGGTCCCCCGAGGGGGGAACCTGTGCCGTGGTCCGGTCCCCGGCGGGGCTTGCCACCGCCATGAACGGGCTGACCACGGTCTTGACCGCCACCGCGGCCGTGAATCCGGGGGTCATCAACCACATCAAATTGGCCATCTCCGACGTGGGGGACTGCTTGATGGATTCGAACGTTCTTATCGCCGCCAACAGTTTCACGAGCGTCCTCACCTCCACTCCCACTGGAACCCCCTGCGGTTACCCGGGCAATACCTGCACTCCCACCTGGACGTGGACCCCGATCCCCACCACCACCTTTACCTCCACCTGGACGCCTTGCGGCTGGCCGGGCAATACCTGCACTTTCACTCCGGTGGTGAATACTCCCACCTACACCCCCACGATCCCGCCCACCAATACCCCGACCGAGGACGTGCGGCCCACCTCCACGGCCACTATGACCGCCAGCTTCACCCCCACCAACACCGCGACCAATACCCCGACGCCCACCCCCACCTTCACCCCCTGCGGCTGGCCTGGCGACACCTGCACTTTCACCCCCTCGCCCACGCCCACTTCCACCTTCTCCACCACCGACATCTTTTACGTCTCCAAAAACGTCTTCACCCCCGCGTCCCCGGTTTCCCTCTATGTTGAATACAACGCCGGATCGGGGAATTACGAATTGGTGATCTACAATTCGGCGGGGGAATATATCAAGACGCTCGATTCCCGGCAGATCACCACTCCGTTCCGCCAGTCCTACCAATGGGACGGGACCAACCGCTATGGGGACACCTGCGCCAGCGGAGTTTACGTTTTTTACCTGGTGGAGCCCTTCAGCACCAAATCCAAGAGAATCATTTTAATTCACTAGGGGAAATGGCGATAAAATGCCACGCCATGGAAAATTCCACTTCCCGCCGACTAGAAAGCTATAGCTACCCCTTCGTTTTTTTGACGGCTTTTGCCTTTGGCCTTGTAGGCCTCAACCCAACCTTTTATACCGATGACAGCCCCGAAACCATTACGGCCTGCGTCCTCCTGGGCATCCCCCACCCGCCGGGTTATCCGCTTTATACCCTCCTGGGTCATTTCTTTTCGGCGCTGCCCCTCGCCCAGTTCCCATTCCGGGTCAATCTTTTCTCCGCTTTCCTGGCGGCCTCGGTTTGCGCCCTGATGTACGGCTTCCTAAAACACTCCCTTAAAGTTTCACCCCGGTTGGCCGCTCCCTTCGCCCTCTTGTGGGCGGTGGGCGCCACCACTTATCCGGCAGCCTTGAGCGCCAAAACGGGCATCTACCAATTCACGACGCTTTTCCTGACCGCGATCCTCTGGGCCCTTTTTGAAAACCGGCTTTTGTTGGCGGCTTTCCTGCTGGGGCTTTCCTTCACCAACCATTGGATGACCATGCTGGCCTTTTTGCCGGGGTTGGGAGTCCTGCTTTACTTCCGGGGTAAGGAAGAAGGCATTGAAAGGCGCCGGATTTACCAATCCCTCGTTCTTTTCCTGATCGGCCTTTCGGTTTACCTCTTTTTGCCGGTCAGGGCGCTCCAGAATCCCTGGCTGAACTGGGGAAACCCTTCCACATGGCATAACTTCGTCTTTGATTTCCTGAGGGGCCAATACGCCAATACGGGTGGCGGGGGAGGGCTGGGAAGACGGTTCGAACAGGGCTGGATCTTCCTGAAGTCGAGCTTCCTGGAGTTTGCGGGGCTTTTCGTGGCAGCCCTTTGGGGGATGGCCAAGGTTTACGCCAAGAATAAACCTTGGACCCTGGCATTGGGAGTGCTCTGGCTGGGTTTATCCGCCAGCGTTGTTTTTTACCTGGGGTTGCCCACTGACCAATTTTACTTGATCCAGAATTATGTCATTCCGTCGCAAGCCTTCACACTCTTGTTTTCGGCCTGGGGCTTGCAAACCGCCCTGGCGGAAAGGGAAGGAGTTTGGCGGGAAAGAGCCGGGAAGATTTTAGCAGGGGCTTTAGTCCTGTTGCTGGCGGGCCTTGGGGACTGGCGCATCCATCGGGACCGGCAGACCGACTATACCTATGATTACGACTATGTCTTGAACGGGTTTAAATCACTGCCGCAAAACAGCCTTTACTTCTGCAAGGGTGATTCGGTCGTCTTCCCCTGTTGGTATTTACAATGGATCGGGCAAAAACGGCCGGATGTGGCCGTCATCGGCTTGAACGGCTTTCCGATGGAATGGGTCCGGAGAAACCTCGCCCTATTCCACCCCGGGCTCAAGGTGCCCCGGACCTCCTATCCAGTGGGTACCGAGTCGATTGCTCCCATGGCCAAATGGATGGTGGATCAAAACCCCTCGCGGGAGGTTTATTTCAGCTATAACGAGGTCGAGGACGGGCTTTTTCCTGGCATGAAAAAAGTCCCCTACGGTTTGACCAGCAAAGGCTATTTGGAAGGCCAGGAGCCGGTGCTGGATGAGGCACTGGCTGATTTTATTTGGGGCGGCCTGCGGCTGCGGCACCTGAAGGAGCCGGGGTTTCCAATGGATGAACGGACCCAAAGCGTGATCGTGGGGGACTACGGCGCCTTCCGCAACAACCTAGGCATCTATTACGAAGACCAGGGAGACGATGCCAAGGCCAAGATTTCCCCGAGGTCCAAGGCTGCGGACCTTTTAAGGATGGATCATTTTTACGAGAATTGTTTCGCAAATTTCCAGTGGGCCGAGCGATGGGAGCCGGAAAACGCCCAATTCAATTACAACCTGGGCAACGCCAATTTCCATTTGGGCCGCCTCACGGAAGCCATGGGATGGTACGAAAAGGCGACCCGGCTGAATCCCCGGTATACCGTCGCCTATTTCAATTGGGCGATAACGGCCCTTCAAACGGGCAACTTCGACAAAGCGCGTGAGCTTTTTGGGAAGGTCCTGGAACTTCAACCCGAAAATGCCGAAGCCAAGCGGGGGTTGGGTTTATTAAGTAAAATGAGCCACTAACGTCAGTTCGCAGTTGGCAGTTCGCCGTCGAAAGTCTATAACAAGTTCGAATCGCGGGGTTTCAGGGGCCTTTTTGGTTTTTGACCTTGGTTGCTGACACTTCCCAAAGGCGTATTTAAACTGGAGTTGCTTCGTCATAAACGCCCGCCTATTCGGCGGGCATTCCTCGCAATGACAGGTTAAAAGGACCTTTTAATGGAATCCTATTTCCCGACCGGCAATGAATATGTGGCCCTGCCCACTATCCGCGCCAAAGACGGCGCGGTGGAGCAGGTGAACGTGATTCACATGGGGGTGAACGGCCTCTTGGCCTTCTCGGGCGGCTCCATGCCCTTTTTAACCCCCCGGGTCATGGTGAACGACGGAGAGTTCCTGTTGGAAGGCCGCCTGGCCTGGGAAAGACAATCGGACTGGCTGCCGAAGTTCTCGGTGAAAGAAGAACCCCTCGAGTTGGAGGGGGTTTATTTTTGCCCGCCGGGGGCGCGGGGCTTCGTGCTTTCCATGAAAGCCACCAATGTTTCCCTCGAAACCCTTTATTGCGGCTTTACCGTGGAGTTGTCCTGGGCCGCGCTTCTTCACAGCATCAACGTGACCAAGCCCTTGCGGGGCGACCGGGTCCTAGTGTCCAAGACCTGGGAGAATATGCCGGCTTTGGAATTTCGTTCCCCGGCCCCTTTGTTATCCCTCGCTCCCTATCCGCCGGATAAAAGCAGCCGCATCTTTTTCCGAAAAGGGTTACAGGCCCTCAACCCGACGGGCCGTGAAACCCTGGTGGACCCCCAGGAGAACCTATTGTTGCATTGGCTCCAATCGAAGGATTTGAAGCCCGGGGAAACCTGGCAAACCCACTTCTATTTCGGGCTGAGCCTGGATGAGATCGGCGCCTTCGCGGCGGCAAGGGAGCTCCAGCGTAAGGGTGGCCGCGCCCTGCGACAGGAAACAGTGAAATGGCTGGAGGGGAAACGGCGGATCACCAAGACCAAGGACCCCCAGTTGGATTCCATGATGAACACCAACGCCTTCTTCAACCGCTTTTACGCCACCGGCGTGACCATCGACACCGAAGAGGTGGTCTGCCTCACCTCCCGAAGCCCCCGGTATTACGTAAGTGGGGCCTATTGGGACCGCGACACCCTGCTTTGGTCTTTCCCTTCGATTTTAGCCCTGGACCCGGAATGGGCCAAAAAAGTCCTCGGTTACGTCTTTGGGCGGCAGTCCGCTAATTTCGGGGTGCATAGCCGCTACCTTTCGGGCGCGGTGCTGGAGCCCGGGTTTGAGCTGGACGAGTTTTGCGCCCCCATCATCGCCCTTCGGGCCTACCTGGAAGCCACCCGGGACCTGGGTTTCTTGAACCACCCGGGGGTGCGGGAAAGCCTAGACCGGTTCGAGAAGGAATTAGCTGAGAAAAAACACCCGAAAAAGGACCTCTACCAGACCTGGCTCCTGCCTTCCGATGACCCCTGGCCCCAGCGTTATGTGACTTACGATAACGTTCTGGCCTGGCGGGCCCTATCGGATCTGGCCCAGATTTACCGCATGGAAAAGAACAAGCTTTTGACCCGTAAGATCGGCCTGCTCCAACGGCAGGCGAACTTGGTGAAAGCCGCCATCATCCGTTATTGCGTGACCAAGGGGCCCAAGGGACGCATGTTTGCCTGGTCGGTGGACCTGGACACGAAGCAAAGCCACATGCTTTACGATGAACCCCCAGGAAGCCTACTCCTATTGCCCCATTACGGCTTTTGCAAACCCACCTATCCCCTTTGGAAGAGATGCCGAGATTGGATTTACTCGGCCGACTACCCCTATTCCTTCGCGGGCAAACCCTTTGAGGAAGTGGGTTGCGGCCACGCGCCTCACCCCTGGGTCTTGGCTTCGGTGAACAGCCTCCTGGCGGGACAGAAGGACCGGGCCTTGAAGTTCCTGAAGAGCGCCAAGATGGACAACGGCATCGCCTGTGAATCGGTGGACGAGAACACCGGCGAAGTTGCTACGGGTGCGGCTTTCGCCACCTGTGCGGGATTCCTGGCTTACGGGTTGTGGCATGTGCTGGGGAAGAAACCGAAAGTTAAGAATAAGAAAAGGTAATTAATATTAAATTTGGTTCAGATTGGATTTTAAATGAAGAAATGTACTTTATTAATTTTTTTTGATTTCCTTGTTATCGCCTCTGTGTTCCTTTGGTATTGAAACTTATGGTGATGAGATTAGTGCCTTTTTGGTCGAGTATAAAGACGGACAGAAAACTGGAAATTATATTCATATTCACCTTTTTCTTTATAAAGACCAATATGGACTCACCCAATATAAAGGTACGCAAGAGTGTTTTGTAACGGATGATAATTGGAAAGAAACAATGGTTATGGTTGATGAAATAACACTTGAAGCAGATCCAGCAGGACCTATTAATTGGATAAAGGGGAAATTACTTAGGTGTAAATTTCAAGCTATTGATGGAGGAGAGGTAAATCTCATTGCGAAAAAGTCAGATACGGGAAATAGATTCAATTGGAACATTGTTGCTGATGGCCAATATCGGATGACACATGCTATGCCAATTCAAAAAATGCATTATGAAAATATTAAAGAGATTACTCTGAAATATCCACTTCTGAAATTGGCACCCATATATTATGACCCTGAAGAAAAATAAAAAACAGTTGGTGGTCATGAAAATTCGAATATTTTTTTTAATCTTGATCGGGAGCATTTTAAATACGGCAATCGCATCTTCTTTAGACTCGCCGGGTAATGTTTTTATCCTTCAGAAGGCTGCCGACCTTAAATCCTTCCGGCAAGCGTTCTTGGGACAAAAGGACAACCTTAAAGCCCATGGTTTTTCCGCTTACAGCCTTCACCGCGATCTGAAAGATCCTAAAACCTTCATCCTGACCCTGAAATGTTCTGACCTCCAAAAAGGAGTGTCCTTTGTCCGGTCACCCGAATTCATGGCGGCTATGGATAAATCAGGGGCCCGGATTCCCATGATTTGGTACGGTTTGGACACCGACCAAAGGAAATACACCAACCAACCCAAGATGACAGGTGGAATCGTGATTGCCATCAACCAGGTGCGGGACTACGACTTTTGGCTGAAATGCTTTAAATCCGAGAGCCATAACCACCCTGGGCGGAAGTATAAGAATAGCAATTACAGCATCCACCACCTGCCGGGAGACCCAGCGGTGGCTATCGTGGTGCATGAGGCTTCCGACGTTACCACGGCCCCCGTTTTCATGATTTCGGACCCCATGAACGGCGAAATGGAGGCCACCGGTGTGGTAGGCTTGGAAATCTGGTACGGGATCAATATAGAAGAAGGAATCTTCTAAACAAGCTTGAACCACAGAGTTCACAGAGGACACAGAGTATGGCAAAAACGGATCATCGGGTTGAGGCTCCGGCAAAATCCCTAATCGAGCCTGCCTATTCCAAGTGGGAAATAGGGCAGCTCATGCAGTGGAGCTCGAATGAATACATGCAAAAGCTTTACCACCGGGCCAAGAATATCGGGAACGACCTTTACGACGACCGGGGATATGAGTTCATTACCCTGGAGCCGGAAGCCTACAAGGAAGCCCTGGTGCAATACATGCGCCGTCGGGCATGGTCGGAGTGGTATTTCGGCACGGTGGCCCAGGCCAGGGAAATCACGCTTTTACCAGAAGACCAGGTCAACTTGAAGCTGAGGCTGGCCCGGCAAATCCAGGATGAAATGCGGCATTACGATGTTTTCGCCCAGCAGTTGCTCCGCTTTGGGGCAGAACCGAGAATCTCCGAGTTCGAGCTGCCCCCCATCCTCGTTCAAATGCAGAAAGTCCAAGTGGAAGCGGAGACGGCCTCGGAAATCGCCGCCGCCAACCAGTTCGCCGGGGAGATCGTGCTCTCGTCCATGACGGACCTGGAAACCAGTATCTTCAAGCGGTTGTTCGATAAGGAACTCATGGATGCCATCTACGACATCGAGAAGGACGAGCCGCCCCACATCGCCAATGGCAGGGATTTAATCCTGCTGAATTGTGCGACTTATGAGGAACGCAAGAAGTTGGCGGTAGCCCAGGAAAAATACCTGGGTTACATGATGCAGCTGCATGTCACGGAAATCGTCAAGCTGGGATGCCGCCGGGTGAAGCCATTGCCGATTTTCGAATAAAGACAAAGGCTATTCAACCACGGATGCACACGGATTAACGCGGATAAGAATTTAAGCCGAAAACTTAAGACTGATTTTTCATCCGTGTTTATCCGTGTGCATCCGTGGCAAAAGATGTCTTTTGGTCGAGGTGTTCGGCCAGATGGTTGAAGTAGGTTTCCCACACTGATAACCCAAATTTAAAACCCTTAACAACTTCCGCAAATCCACCATCGGCTTCGGCCTGCCGGGCAATGATCGCCGTGATTTCCTCGACATGCTCGGTTTCCAAGGCTAAATGCTTCGTGAAATACTCCTGGTCGGCTTGGGGATAATGGTTTTTCAAAACGAGGTAAATGCGCCCCAAAGCAGGCTGGGCCAGGAATTCCCCGGCGGCCAAGGCACCTAAGACGGCGCCGGTAGAAGCGCTTTGAAGATATTCGGCCAATCGGTCCCGCCATTTGGCGGCGAAAGTGTTTTCTGTGATCGCGGAAAGGTCGATCCCCGCTGTGGCGAGGAATTTCCGGTAAATGGCGTAATGGGTCCGGCTGACGTCGCCTTCCCCGCATTCTTGGTATAAGTTGACGGCCAGCGTGGTGCGGCTTGCCTCGTCCTTCATGCGCGAGGCCCCGGCGGCGATCAGGGATGGAAAGCTTTTCACCAAGGCGTCAAAAGAAGCCAAGAAGCGTTTGGAAAGGGTGGGATCAATGTTCTCCTCCTTCCAAAAGAGAAAGAAGGGCGACCGGCCGATGAAAGCCTCAATCAACCGATTCAGGTCGGTTTTGATTTCGTTGGTTTGGGTCAACAGGGGGATCCTTGATCGGGAACCGGCTTCAAAGACAGGTTCCAGGTGAGAGTGTACAATAATTTCAACTTGGGTTTAACAGGAGTCATTCGCCGGTGAAATTTTTCGATCCCCACTCTAGGCGACCTTCCCAACCCGTTTCAATGGTATCGATTTTGAGCGTCGCGGCCTTCGGCACCGCCGGCCAATTTTTTTTGGCCCAATCCCAAGTTCCCTGGACCCTTTGGGTAGGGCTGCTCTTGGCGGCGGCCGCTCTTTGGCAATCCAGGCAAATACCAGCCCCTTTGTCCGATTCTGGCATTTCTTTAAAGAAGGAACTGGCGATTTTCACCCTTGTTTTTCTCCTCGCCGCAGGCGCCCATTTCTGGCGTCTCGATGTTTTCCCGGCTGGGCTTTCCATGGACCTGGGCGAGATGGGGTGGTGCGCCCTTCGGATATTGCATGAGGGTTGGAGGCCACTGGAAGAGGCCTTACAGTATCAAACTCCCTTCCTGACCGATTTTTACCAACTGGCCGCTTGGTTTTCCATCGCCGGGGCCTCTCTCTTCTCGATTAATCTGTTTTTCCTCCTGATGTCCCTGGTGGCACTTCCTCTCCTCTATCTTTTTTTTCGGAAGCTGGCGGGTTCCACGACGGCCCTGACGGCCCTGTTGTTCATGGCAGTGATGCGGTGGCAATGGATCGAGGCCCGTAATCCCCACCCCAGCTGTGAGGCTCCCCTTTACGTGCTCGCAGTGGCAACGTTTTTATTAGTAGGGTTCCAAAACCGGAAACCCCTTTACTTGGCCAGCGCGGCGCTAGTGGCCGGACTCGGGCTTTACGCCTATCAATCTTTGAAGGCCCTTCCGCTGTTGTTATTGGCGTTGGCCTTGTTCGAATATTTCCGCTTCCCCCAAGAACGAAAGTATCACCAAAGGGCTTTATTAGGATCGGGCCTTCTCTTGCTAGTGATGGCATTGCCCCTGTTCCACTTGATTTGGACCCAAAACAGTTTTGGAAGGAGGGAATCGGAGGTTTTCATCCTCCCGGCCCTGCTTGCCCAGAAGAGCCCAATACCCCTCCTGCATTCAATCGCAGGGACGGCCCTGATGTTGAACCGCCGGGGGGACATGGACCCCTTCCACAACCTGCCCGGCCACCGGATGCTGGACGACTTCACTGGAATCCTGTTCTGGATCGGCCTGGCAATGACATGGCGATGGTGCAAGGAAAGACAAGGGGCCTATCCCCTCATCGGCCTGGCGGTCATGGCCCTGCCCGGGATTTTAACTACCGAGTGGTGGGCTTCCCAGCGCTATACGGGGATCCTTCCTTTTGTCGCTTATTTCGCGGCGGTGGGGGCTGTCGGTTTGTGGAAGGCCGCAGCTTCCAGGCTGAATAACCAAAGGTGGATTCTTTTGCCTTTAAGTGCGGTTTTTCTTTGCACAGTGGTCATCCAAAACTCATGGGCCTATTTCGGTTTGGAAGCCAAGGACCTGAGGTGCCAGGAAGCCGCCGGGTTGGAGCAAACTTTTATCGGGAATGAAATCAACCGGATGGAAAAAGAATCACCCGGCCGGTACCGGTATTTTGTTGATCCCTTTTTCCAGCACAATCCAACCGTGGCTTTTTTGGGCTACCAAGCCCATGACCGTATTGTTCCTTTCGAGGCTTCCGATTGGGCCCAGGAAAAAATGCCGCGCGACAAGGATTCGGCAGTTTTCCTGGCGGAAGGCAAGTCCGGCACATGGCTTTTTTTAAGGGCCCTTTTCCCGGCCGGGCAATCGGGGATTTTCAGGAACCCCGACAACCAAATCGGGCTTTACCTGGACTTGGTGCCGCTTTCGGAACTCCGTAAGGTGAACCGGTGGAACAGGGGCTTGGAAGGGAACTACATCCAATCAGCCCATTGGACCGATCCGCCTACTGCCCGGCGATTTGATCCCCTCCTTAATTTTGCGTCCCGGGAAGATTTTCCATTTCAAGGTCCCCCACCCTACCGGGCCCGTTGGTTGGGCCGCCTTGAAGTAAAGGTTCCGGGCGGCTATGAATTCAACGTCCTCGGCCCTGATTCGGCACAACTTTGGCTGGACGGGAAGAGAGTTGCGGTGGAAAAACCGCTGGTCCTTTCCAAAGGATCACATTCATTGCGCCTTGAGTATGAAAAAGACAGCGGATACTACGCCGCCTTGCATTTGGTCTGGAAGAAACCGGATGGAAGTGATTGGGAAGTCATTCCCGCCGAAACTTTTGGGGCTCTTCGCTAAACTAGGGTCTGGTTGAGCCCAGGAGGGTGGATTTGAAATCAAGTTTTTCGATATCCGGCTGCCTGTTCCTCGCCGCCTTGGCATCGGTTTCGGTCGCCCTGGGGGACGGGCCTTCGGAGGCTCATCCTTCCTTTTTAGCCCAATGGGGCGGTTCAGGCCCTGGAAAAGGCGAGTTATGGAACCCCTACGGCATCGCCGTAGACGGGAAAGGAAACGTCTATGTCGCGGATTGCGCCAATGACCGCATCGAGGTTTTCGATTCCAACGGAAACTATGTGAACCAATGGGGGACCAAAGGGAGCGGCCGGGACCAGCTCCACCACGCCCTCGGTGTGGCAGTGGACCAACAGGGGTATGTCTATGTGGCGGACACCCTCAACAGCCGCATCAAAAAATACACTTCTTCCGGTGACTATGTGACCCAATGGGGGGAACGGGGCGATGGCAAGGGACAGCTCTTTGACCCCGTCCTTCTAGCGCTGGACTCCAAGGGGATGTTGGTGGTGGCGGATTGCAGCAACAACCGGGTGGAAAAGTTCACCCCCGACGGGGGCTTTGTGGCCCTGGCGGGAGAAGGGGGCGAGGGCCCCGGCCAATTGGCCATGCCCATCGGCACGGCCGTTGATTCGAAGGGAAATATCTACGTTTCCGACACCAACCATAACTGCGTTGAAAAATTCGGCTCTACTGGCAATTTTGTGGGGAAATGGGGGAAGCCGGGCGTAGGGAAAGGCGAGTTCGATACCCCGGAGGGCATGGCGGTGGACGGCCAGGGCAGGGTTTTCGTGGTGGATTCAGGAAATAACCGTATCCAGATGTTCACTTCCTCCGGCTCCTACCTGTCTCAATGGGGGGGAGCAGGCAAAGGTAAAGGACAGTTCAACGACCCGGCCGGGATCGCGTTGGACGGAACCGGAAAGGTTTTCGTGACCGATTGGGGAAACGACCGTGTTGAAAAGTTCGGCCCCTAGCCCTATTTTTCCTCTGATAGAAGGCGCCGCTGGGTGGATCCGGCGTGATTTTTTACCTGAAAGCTGCTCAAAGAAACATTTGCTGGTAAACTATGCAAGTTTTCGGGACAACACCAAGTCCAAAAGGGAGGTTTCCGTGAAGCCAGGCTCAAGAAGCCGAGAGGATTTTTTCCGGGAATACCTGGAAAAGACGCCCATTGCCATGGCTTTTTGGCGCTCCATGGAATGCCACAGGTTTTCCAAGGAAAAGCTGGACCACCCGGTTTTGGACGTCGGCTGTGGCGACGGGTTTTTGGCCCGGGTGGCTTTTGGCGGCCACTTGGAAGCGGGCATCGACCTGGACCCGGATGAGGTGAAAAGGGCGGTAGCCAGCGAAAGCTACAAGAAGGCCATTTGCGCCAGCGCCACCGAACTGCCCTTTGCCGCCAAGAGCTTCAAGACGGTCATCAGCAACTGCGTTCTGGAGCATATCCCCGACATCGACGGCGCCTTGAAAGAAATCCACCGGGTCCTCAAGCCCAAGGGCCGGCTGATGATCACCGTGCCCAGCGAGTGCTTCACCAACAATTCCTTCTTCCGCACCGTGCTTTCCGCTATTGGCCTTTCGGGCTTGGGCAAGTGGTACGTGGACAAGCTCAACAAGACCTTCAAGCATTTCCACGTGGACGACCGCAAGACTTGGGAAAAACGGCTCAAAAAGGCCGGACTCAAGTTGGAAACGGCGGACTACATCATCCCCTTGAGGACCTTCCATACCTATGAACGGTGGATGATCCTGGCCTTCCCCTCCAAGATCCTGAAAAAACTCTTCGGCCGCTGGGTTTTCGGCCCCCGGGGGCCGGTGAAATGGTTCGCCGCCAACTGGCTGCGCAAGCCCCTGAACGCCGACGGCGGGCCCGGGGCCTGCTACTTCATCATCGCCCGAAAAGGCTAGGCCATGCACGAGCACGCGGTCATTCAAAGATGGCGCCATCCGGCCATCCTGATTTTCCTCCTGGGCGGTTCGCTGGGAGCCATTGTCAACCTGGGGGTAACCTGGGTCCTGGCTGCCCGGATGGATTGGAACCCTTATCTTGCCTTTTTCATGGGCACCCTGCTTAACCAGGTCTTCCATTACTTCTATTACAACGTCGTTTACGTGAACCAGGAGATCCGCATGCGCACCTCCTGGGGTCTGCATCTTTTCATGAGCTTCTGGGTGTCCCTGGGCGCTGCGGTCATGCTCTGGTTCTTCCAATCCCAGCTCCATCTCGAACTGCGGTTGGCCGTGGTGACCTGCCTTTTCATCCTGGCCGCCTCCAACGCGCTTTTGAACCGCATCTCCACCTTCAGCTCGGCCAAGATGGCCGAGGTAGAGTACATCGAACTGAAGGGGGAATATTACGACGACATGTCGGACGAGACCAAGGTGAGCAAATTCCGGGCCTGGTACCACCGTTCCCGCTATGAGCGCCTGACGAAGTTCGTGTCCGAGTCGTTCAAGAAGGGCATGAGGATGGCGGACCTGGGGTGCGGCAACTGCCGTTGGAACATCCACCACCTCCCCGTTTTCGGGGTGGATATCAACCGGAAGATGCTCGCCTGGGCCAAGAAGAACAAGCGCCTGGCCGATTTCAAGGCGGCGGCGGACCTCTCCAAGACGGGGCTGAAGGCCAAGAGCTTCGATGTGGTGCTGATGTCCGAGGTGCTGGAACACGTCTTCAACCACGCCGAAACCCTGGGGGAAGTGAGGCGTATCCTCAAGGACAATGGCACCTTCCTCATCACAGTCCCCTACGATTTCTTCTTGGGCCCCTTTTTCGTCCTTTACAATCTGAACTGCCTTTGGATGGGCTATGTCAAAGGGAGTGTCTACCATAAATACCGCTGTGGCCATATCCACCATTTCACCAAGACGCGCCTAAAAAATACACTGGCGGAAAACGGCTTTATCCTAAACAGGGTATTTGTAGTGAATGGCCTGCTTCTTTACGCCACTGCCAAAAAGAATCCGGATTGGAAGGCCAGCTCCGGCAAGGCTGCTTGAGGGGCCCCGCCGGTTTTGATAGCCGCTAAACCTGTTTTCCCCCGAAGTTTCCGTAACTTTCCCCGGAGTCCCCGCCCTTATTGCGAAGCTGTTCTCCACTTGGTGTGGTCCATCACCCAATTCGTCAAGTTCGGATAATAAAAACGCATGTAGTAATACTCGTTGTAGGGGCAGTCGTCGGTGATGACGATGCGCTTGTCCGGGTTGGGGAAATGGGCATCATAGGAATTCATGAAATAGGGCTCGGTGTAGTCCTCGAAAGACTGTCCGGGCGCGGCCCACTCCATGATGTCCGCCCTGGCGGCCGGCGGAATTTTCGCGACCAGATCCTCCGGCGAAGGCACCTGGATGGGGTCCATGGAAGCCACGAAATACAACCCCCCCACACCCTGCTTGGTGGGGAAGATTTTGACGTAGGGGAAGGACTCCAGGATGGACCGGTAAAAGGCCCCTTCGGTGAAGTAGGGATCTCCGTAGTACCAGATCTGGAAGAGCCCGCCCTTCTTTAGGTGGGTCTTCACGGCGCTGAAGAATTCCTTGGACAAAAGAAGGCTGCAACCCGCGGCTTGGGGCGGCGGGGGAGGGTCCACGGTGATGACGTCATAAAGCTCGTTCGTGCGCTTGAGGTACCGTCGCCCGTCATCGACGACGATCTTGGCCCCCGGTTCCTTCAACAGGGTATCCGCGTCGCTGAAAAAGAAGCCGAAGGAATCCCTCACGCTGGGGGTCAGTTCAACCGCCGTTGCCGGGATGCCCCAACTCAACAAGGATCGGAAAGTCCCGCCCATGCCCAGGCAAATGGTCAGGGCGTTTTCCGGCTTGTGGTCCAGCAGGGCTAAGGGGATATGAGCCATGAACTTGGTGGTGGTTATGAGGGCCGTCATGCGGATGCCGTTGACGAAGAGCATGCGATCTTGGCCCGAGCCGTTGTTGATCACGGTGGCCGTGTAATCCCGCCTCACGATCCCATCTTCCAGTGTCTCATAGCTTTGGCTGATGAAGGTGGAAACGAGCATCAGGACAACCGCTGCCGCCGGCACGGCCAGGCCCCGGGGGGAAAGAGCCTTCCGCCGCCTTAGGACCAAGACGAGGAAAGGCAGCGCCAAGAGCACCAAGGACAGCCTCACGCCGAGCCAGGGAAGAAGGCAGTAGGAAGCGAAAAGGGGTCCAAAAATGCACCCGATCACATTGACCGCATAGGCTTTTCCGGCATTCTCAGGGTTTCCACGTGAGATATCATCCACTAGTTTTGGGGTCAGGAACCCTAACAGGGCGCAAAAAGGGACGATCGTAAGGAGTATACCGATGACTGATTTATTGAAACGCGGGTCGCTGAATACAACGGGAAAAAGCGAAGAAACGGCCACCCAAGCCAGGAGAATTTCGTTGGTGTATTTCCCGCCGAAGGCCAATTTACCACGGTAAACCAGGGAACCCAGCCAGGTCGACAAAAGATACACGAAAAGGATCATGCCGAAGGAATAAACCTCGTTCTTGATGATGGGGATGAAAGCCCTGGTCCAAACCACTTCCATGGCCATGGAGCTGAAACCCGTGAGGAAAAGCAGGGAAACCACCGATTGGGTGGCCGGCGTCCAAAAGGCCGGGGTTTTCACTGCTGCCTTGCTCTTTTTTGCCGTTTTGGAGGAGGTTTTCAGTGCCGGGGAACCCAAGCCCAAGAGGACGCCCAGCAAGGCCACCATAAAATTGATCCCGGCGCCGATGACGAGTGTCCCCGAAAAACCGAAAAACTCGATAAGGCACATGACGGTCAGGAAAGTCCCGGCCAGGGCCCCTAAAACATTGGCCACGTAAAGAAAGCTGAAACTGGTGGTGTTGGAGGGGAAGTTTTCCTTCACAAAGGCCATCATGAGGGGGAAGGTGGCACCCATGAAGACGCAAAAGGGAAGAATAGAAACCACGATGCAGGCCGCGGAAGCCAGCAGGTAGCCCAACGAATTCATTTCGCCCAGCTTCAAGAGGGCGTTCCCGCCGAAGGTGAAAAGCCTTGGAACCACAAAAGCGCCCACCCCGATCAGGAATTCGGCCAGGGCGTAGAGAAAGATCGCCGACAGTTTGAACCTTCCGACGATCCGGGAGACGGTGATTCCCGCCAACCAGGATCCGACGGCCAGGCCCGCCATGAAGATGGAAATGACGACGGAAAGGACGGGGGTGTTGACCCCGTAGGTGGCGTAAGCCAGGCGCACCCAGACGATTTGGTAAAGCAGGCCGCAAAATCCGGAGAAGAAGAACGTCAGGAACATAAAGGGGAAAAGAACCTTGTTTTTTAGCAAAAGAAACCTCCGGTCGAAAAATATAAACGGCCAAGCCCGGCATCCCAAAACGAAGACAGGAGATAAACCCAACCCATGAAACGGCCTGGGGCCTATTTTTCCCCAGGCGGGGTTTCGAAAGGCCCAACTCCAGGCCCTAAAGCTCCGGAACGGGTATGAGGCGAAATGTCTTGAAACTAAAGGAAATAAAAGAAAATCCAGTCGCAAATTCCCCCGGACCCGGGAGACAGTGCCCGCTTGATTATATCGCTCTCCGACGGCAATTCCAGCGCCGATTGCCCGCCGGTCCAGCTCCTCTGGGACAAGCGGAGCCATTGGAGGAAGGCGGGGATCAGCCTTCCTTATATCCAACCACCAGCATATTACCGGCGGGCAGGGGGATGGGAATGTAACCCAGTCCTGTCTTTTTCAAGATAGGAATGAGGGCCAATTTCATTTTTTTGGGGAAAGGTAACAGCTTCACCCAATAGTGGAGGGGATAGCGATTGAGGATGACTTTAACCTCCACCCGAACAAACCCGGATTTCTCGAACAGGTATTTAATGCTTCGGGGTGAAAAAAGCTGAAGGTGTTGGATGTCATAGATAGGGGATTTCATCCCCAGCAACCTGGCGGAGAGGGATTCCCGGTTGTGGGAAACAACGAGGAAAGCTCCCCCTTTTTTCAACAGGCGGTGGGCGCTCCGGCTCAACTCCAGGGGGTCGTCAAGATGCTCAAAGGTCTGGAAACAGGAAACCAGGTTCAAGCTGCTTTTTTTAAAGTCGACGGCCTTGAACGGCTTGTTCCAGATCAGGGGCCGGATGTTTTTTTGGGCGGACCTGACCGGGGCCTTCGAAGGCTCTACCCCCACGACCCCGGTGAATCCTTTGCTTAAAAGCTCGCCCAGGAATGCCCCGTCGCCCGTGCCGATATCCAGGGCCCCCATGGTTGAGGGTATATTTTCCACGATGCCCTTTAAGAATCGGCCGTAGGTGCGGGCCGCGTACTGGGACTCCTCGGAAGCGTCAAAAGCCGCTTCCTCGTATCCCCTGGAAATGGAGCCTGGGGTGGGCAGGGGACTGGAATAAAGAAGGTCGCAAACGGGGCAAATGACCATTCGGTAATACATGTGTTCAGGTATTTTCCGGGAAGAAAAGGCAAAAGCATCCAGCTTTTGAGGGTCGAAATTTTCCTCGGCGAAGACTTTGGAATCGTCCCGGGAGGAACAAAGAGGACAGGCCCGGCGCACCATTTGGACCTTTTTTTTCATGGTTTTCCGCCGGGGGCGGGAGCCGCGGGGCGCTCGGACAAAACTGTGTAGCCCAGGCAATCCACCGATCCATCAATCCCCCTCGTGAGATTCGCCGCGAGAGCCGTGACGAAAAGCAGGGGAAGGGAAAGGAAACCCAGGAACCTGGAAACTCCCCTTACGAAAATGCTGGGATGAACCGGCAATAAGAGGGCGAACAGGAAAGCCATGATTTTGTAACAAGCAACGGTCATTTGGTTGCCCCGGGCGAAAACCTGGGTCCGGGTAAAACCCGCCTTTTGGAGGAGACGGTCCAACCCCGAGGGAGTGTAGCGCCAATAATCGTAAGGGATGAAATGCCAGCGGGCCGCGAAGGGCACGGTTAAGAGGATCCGGCCCCCCGGCTTGAGGGCGCGTAAAGCCTCCCCTAAAAAGACGGAAGGTTCCGGGATATGTTCCAGGGTTTCGGTGCAAAGGATGAAATCCGCCGATTGGTTCGAAACGGGCCAAATGTCCCCGGAATAATAAAGCGTATCGGGAGCCTCGTACCCGAAATGAGCCTTGGAATCCACCGTATCGACACCGGTATAACGGACTTCCGGTGAAAACATGTGCCGGAAGGGTTGGATGCCGCAACCCACGTCCAAAACCGCCCCCCTCACCCCGGGCAATATCTTGGAAAGATCACTCCATATGGTCCCCGATTGCAAATCGAGAAAACGGAAGAGGTGAATTTTAAGCCGCTGAACCGGACCCCCGTCGCTTGAATAAACGGGCGGCTTCCAGTGTTCTTTCTCCACGTGAAGAAGGTTTTTACGCTCGTGGATGGAACTGGGCATCTTCACCTCTTTGGAATCAGAACCTGAACCACCGGAAACTTCCGAAACTCAACCAGAGCCCTAAGAATGCTCGACGACCGACCGGGCTTCGCCGTCCCGGATGATGTTCCGGCGCACGAAGGGCGGCCGTTGTTTGACTTCCTCGAATATTTTCGCGATGTACTCTCCCAGGATGGCGAGGGCGAACAAGTTGATGGAGCCGAAGAAAAGAACGGCCAGGATGACCGTGGTCGCCCCCTTGGGCGCCAAATCAGGGAAAAGAATCCGCAGGACGATCTGCAGGACCGCCAGCACTACGCTCGCCAAAAATAACATGGAACCGGCAAAACTGACGATGGTTAAGGGCGTGTAACTGTAGGACAGAATCCCCTTTTTGGCCCAATCCAGGTTCTTGAAAAGGTTGTTCGTGGACTTTCCGAAAAGCCGCTCGGGGCGCACATAATCCACCCCGGTTTGCTTATAGCCCACATAGGCCCGGATTCCCCTTAAGAAGAAATCCCGTTCCGGGAACCTCAGGATGGCGCGGACCACCCGGCGGTCCAGTAGGGAGAAATCGCCCGCGTCCCGGGGGATGGGAAGATAGGAAAAATACTGGAAAATACGGTAAAAGAGCTTATAGGCCAACTGCATGTAAAAAGGGGCGTCCCGTTTGACCCGCCGCCCGTAAACCACATCGTATCCCTCGCGCCATTTCCCGACGAATTGTTCGATGATTTCGGGCGGGTCCTGAAGGTCGCCGTCCAGGAGAACGCAGGCGTTCTTGGTGGCCAGTTCCAGGCCGCTGCGGAAGGCTGCCTGGGACCCAAAATTCCTGGAATGAGAGACGCCGATCACCCTGCGGTCCTTCCGGGAGAGGTCCAAAATAATTTCCTCACTGTTGTCCGGGCTGTTATCGTTGACGAAGATGATCTCGTAATCGACTTTGAGCTTGCCGAAGGTTTGTTTGAGCCGCTCGTACATGATGGGAATGGCCTGGCCGTCCTTGTAGCAGGCGATAACGGCGGAGACGCTGTGCTTGGTGTCCAGCTCGAATTGTTTGGAGGATTTCCGGTATTTTTCCTTGTCCTCCAGGGTTTTGTACCATTCGGCGGTCGAGCGGAGCCCGTCGCCGAAGGGGGTACGGGCTTCCCAACCGAGTATTTTTTTTGTCTTCCCGGTATCGGCGAACCAGTCGCTGACATCCCATTTCCGGTTCGGCATGGAATTGAACGAAGGCTGGCCCTGGATTCCGAAAATCCCCGCGGCGGTTTTAACCACGTCGCCGATCGTGGTTTTGCGCCCGCTCCCGATATTAAAGGAATCGCCGTAGTGGGCCGGCTTCAGGTTCAATGCCGTGTCCAAGAAGGCCTCGCAAACATCGTCGATATAAACAAAATCCCGGGATATATCGGGGCTCACCAATTCGGGATATCTTCCCTCCAGCCCCGCGCGAACGATATTGGGGATCAGCCGGGAGGAGTCTTCCAAAGGGCCGTAGACGGAATAAAGCCTCAGGTTGGCACAAGGAAGTTTCTTTTGCTTCCCATAGAAAAACAGCAGGTTGGCGACCGCTACTTTGGAAACGGCGTAATCACTGTTGGGGGACGGCAGGACGGTCTCGAGGGGCCCGGAGGCGTTTTCACCGTACTCGGAAGAACTGCCCGCGTGCACATAATAGGCGATCTCCCTGGCCGCCAAGCGATGGAGCAGCTTTTCGGTCAGCATGAAGTTTGTTTGGTAAATCAGGTCGTTGTCGGTTTCAAAGGAATAAGCCCCATAAGCGACACAATTGAAAACCGTTTTGGGACGGAGGCTGTCCAGGAGGAAATCCAGGTTGGAATCGACCAGCAGGTCCACTTGGGAAAGATTCTTGGAGGGAAGGCCTTCCAGCCGCCAAGCGGGGGTGTGAAAGAAGGTCCCGTAAGCATCCTCCCGGTACTGGAGGATCCGTCCCAGCAAATTGGCCCCAATAAATCCGCTGGCCCCCAAAACCAGGATGGGTCCGGGGATGGGTTTAATTTTTTCCTCGAAAATTTCCGTCATTCCAGGTCTTTCAATATTTGATCTGCGGTCAAACCGCATTCCTCCCGGTGGAATTGCTGGGAACCGTAAAAGCCCGAGAGGTAACCCTTGGCGAAATAATGGGAGAAGCGCCGGGGCGTTTTTCCCAGGAGCAGGAGGCACCGGCTGAGGGCCTCGCCCAGGCCCCCATGGGCGACATGCTCTTCCACAACCATGAGATGACCGGATTGGCTTAAATCGTCCAGAAAATCGGGGGGGATGGCGTGCTCCTCCAAGGGCAGTTCGGTCAGGACCCAGGCATTGGGGCGTTTAGGCTCGGGGAGGTTTTTTAAACCCCCCAAAATCCCACCTGCCAGGGGGCCCGCCATCAAAAGCGCCGGACCTTTGCCCTTGAGGATTCTACGCCAGGGAGCATAAGTCGGAACATCCAAATCCTTGGGTCTTTCATCCCGGCCCAGCCGGAAATAGGCCGGATGGTCCAAGGCCATGAGCTTTTCCACCATGGGGGCGATGTCCGAACCGAAAGCCGGGATGAAAACGCGCATGTTCAGGAGGGAAAGCAGGATACCGTAATCCTCGATGGCGTGGTGGCTGGCACCCATCACACCATAAGCATATCCCCCGCCGTTCCCCACGAGCTTCACGGGCAAGTCGTGAAGGCAAATGTCGTTGCGGACCTGTTCCAGGGGGCGGGCGAAAACGAAGGGGGCGATGCTGTAAACCCAGGGTTTCAAACCCGTTCGGGCCAACCCCGCGGCCACCGAAACCATGTTTTGTTCCGCTACCCCCGCGTTGATGAACCGATCGCCCGCCGCTTTCTGCAAGGGTTCCAAGGCGTTGAAGCCTAAATCCCCGGTGAGAAAGACGAAATCGGGCCGGGAAGCCTCTTTTACAAGGGAATTGCAAAATTCATTCCTCATACCGGGCCGATCTCCTCCAAGGCTTGATGGTATTGGGCCTCCGTCAAGGGTAGGTAGTGCCATTCCATTTTATTGCGCATGAAGGAAACGCCACGGCCTTTTTCGGTATGAGCGATGACGGCACGAGGCCCCTTGGCTTTTCCCCTCCAGGCTTCTTCCAGGGCTTTCAAGTCATGCCCGTTGATTTCCTCGGTGGACATGCCGAAGGATTCAAACTTCTTCTTTAAATCCTCCAGGCCCGCAACTTCCTTCGTGGTCCCGAAACCCTGAAGCCCGTTCCAGTCGACCATAACCGTCAAGGATTCGAGCTGATGGTGCAGGGCAAAGATCAACGCCTCCCAATTGGAACCTTCCTCCCATTCGCCGTCCGAAGTCAGGCAAAAAATCCGCCCGGGTTCTCCCTTGAGCTTTTTCCCCAGCGCCAGCCCGGCCGCAAGGGGAAACCCATGGCCCAAACTGCCAGTGGCGAAAGTAATTTCCCTCAGCCAATCCGGCGCCGGATGCCCGCTCAATTTGGTGTGTTCCTTGTGAAAAAGTTTCAAATCCCCGTCACTTAGGCGGCCCATGGACCACAGGGTGACGTAAAGGGCGCCCGCCGAATGGCCTTTGGAAAGGACGAACAAGTCATCCTTTCCCAAAATTTTGTGGTATAAAACCATAAGCGAATCAAGGCAAGAGAGGTTTCCTCCGATATGCCCCACGCCACTTTCGAAGTGCATTTGGAGGAGCCGTTTTTTGGCTTTTTGGATTTGTTGAGCGAGGGAATCCATTGTTTTATTTCCGAATTTTTATTATGTGTTCGACTTTTTGAGCTTTTGACCTGGAGCCGCCCTCCATCCCAAGGCCTAAAATATGGACGGCGAAAACATAATTTTTGAATCTTTGATGGGCATTATATATGGTTTTTCTGGACAGTCCTACAGAACCCCTAATAATAAGCGGGTATCCCTGGGCTAGTGAATACAGCTCTTTTGGGGAATGTTGGGGCTGGTTTGCCTTGCACTTGAACCAAAGAGGTTCCGCTTTTGAAAAAGAGTTCCAAGATTAAAAAAGGAAGAAACAAGTCCAAGCTCCCTTTAAAGTCCGTTTCACAAGCGCGCCAATCTTCCGGGTTCGCCGGTGAGAAAATGGCGGCTTCGGGCGGGGAAAATCACGGGCACATTTTTCGGAAAGAATCCTTGCTTGCCTGTGCTTTTTTTGCCTTGTTTACCGCTTTTTTCCTTTGGCCTTTCTTAAGCCACCGGGATTGGATTCCCGGCAGCGGGGACATGATCTGCGCTTGGCCTTACAAGTATGTCTGGATCGAAAGCCTGAAAAGGGGTTATCCGGCGCTATGGAACCCCTATAGCAGCCTGGGCATTCCTTTCGTGGCCAGTTGCAGCCCCGGTCCCTACGCGCCTTTTAATTTCTTGTTTTTCGTTTTTCCCACAAGCTTCGCCTTTACCTTGTCTTATTTTTTTCATTTCCTGATCGCGGCTTTCGGAACCTATCTTTTCATCCGCAGCCTGGGGGCTGGTTGGGCCGGGGCCTGTTTGAGTGGATTGGCCTTCGCTTTTTCCGGTTATTTCATGGGAAAGTTTTGCATGGGGGGCCTCAATGTCATCACGGGAGCCGCATGGCTGCCCCTGATGCTGTATGGACTCCAGCGGTTTACGGACTTACGGAAGGTTTCCGCCTTGTTGATTTCGTCCGCGGCCTTCGGCCTTTGCATTCTTGACGGAACGCCCCAAATCGACGTTTACGCCTTAATGATCACGGGTTTTTACCTGGTTTGGGCTTGGCTGGGGGGGCGGATCCATTGGAAGGAATTCCTGGCCGCTGAAGCGACATTCGTCGTTGTGGGTTTTTCCCTGGGTTTGTGCCAGATCGCCCCGACGGCCCAGTTCGCCCTTTTGAGCAACCGCTGGTCTTGGAACTCGACCGACCTGTTGCGGGATTCGTTCGTGCCCGCCAATTTCCGCTTCTTGATCGACCCTTTTTTCATGGGGACGCCGGACAATTACCACGGAGGAACGGGCGGCTACGCGGAGGTCATCTTTTACATAGGGCTGGCTCCCATTTTCCTGGCCCTTTTGGGATTGGCCACGCTTTGGAGGAAGCCCCTGGTCGGGTGGCTTGGAATCGTTGCGGCTTTGAGCATGGCCTATGCCATGGCGGATAACACGACGGTTACCCATTATATTTACCTGTTCATGTCCAAAGCCGTTCCAGGGCTTTCACATAACCGGGTTCCAAGCCGCATGATGGTCCTGACGACCTTCGCCTTGGCCTGTTTGGCCGGCCTTTCCTTGGACGCTTGGGCCGCGTATTGGCGGAATAAAATCCGGAATCCCACCCCTTTAAGGACTTTACTGGTGGTTGGTGTCCCGGCCTTGATCCTAATGGGCACGGCCATTGACCTTTACCGGTTCGACGTGAAACATGATATGGGTAGCGGATCCAACGCCTTCTTTACTGATTTACTTCCACCGGACTTGCTCAAGAAGGTTAAAGAGGATCCCACCCACCCAAGAATCCAGCCCGCCAGTACTTACTGTGAGTACCAGCTTCTCCAAAACATCAGCTCTGTTGTGACCGGTTGCGGCAGCTTCTTCGTCGGGACGGCGCAAAAATACATGGACGAGCAATACAATCACCCGGACTCTACCCTCTCGGACTTGATCGACCTCAAATACAATCACCGGCCGGCCGGCGCCCCAAAAACCGATCGTTGGCGGACGATGGCCAGTCCGGGGGCATCCATCTGGGAGAACTCCCAGGGTTTTCCCCGGTCTTTCCTGGTGGGCGGCTACGAAGTTGATCCGGATTACAGCCGGGTTATCGACAACATCCGCGATGGCAAGGTGGACCCCCGCCAGGAAGTGGTTTTAAACCAAGAACCGGTGGAAAAGCCGGAGGGACCGAAAGGCTGGGTGGGGGAAGCTCAAATCACCCGTTATGATTACAATGATGTCGAGATCGAATGTTCGAACGACAAACCCTGTTTTCTTTTCCTTTCCGACGCTTTTTATCCGGGTTGGAAAGCCTGGGTGGATGGGGTGGAGACGCCCATTTACCTGGCGGATGGGACTTTCCGGGCGGTCCCTCTTTTAAGCGTTGGACACCATCGAGTAAAAATGTCCTATTACCCTCCCATTCTCATCTATAGTTTTTTTTATTCGTTGTTTGCCTGGCTGGCACTTGCCGCCGGGTGGATGTTCCGCAATCGATTGGATCAATGGGTTTCCCCGCTCTTGGGAGCGCCAAAACATCCCTTAAACTTGGTTAAAATCGGTTAATCCTGGATTTGTTATAGGGCTGTGGATGACAAGGCGCTGTTCCCTTGTTTTTATTTGGCGGGACTCCCTTCGTCATAAAAACTTTAAGCCAAGGGGCGGATTTTGCGATATGCTACTGCCTCAAAAGTCGGTTTTGAAAATGTTAATGGCTCTTTGAACTTTCCGCACGACCTAATGCGGATGTTTTGAACTTTGTGGCAGGGTCTGAATTATGAAGATTATCTAGCTTTGGCGGTATTAAAATCGCTAAAAAGAAAACCGTGAGCGCGAAAGTTTAAGCCCGGAAGCCGTATTGTCCGGCGGTTTCCCCAGTTCCAGGTTGTTCCATGGACGGGGAAAGGGCTCATCCGTTAAATCCAGCATTTTTGGGAGGAATCATGTCGCCGCGTAAAACAAAAAGCAGGAAAGTACTTAAATCCCCCAACAGCGGGATGCCACCCTCCCAGCCGGCTCCTTCGGGCCAGAACAAATGGATTGTGAGGGGGCTGATCGCGGTAGTGATAGCCGTTTGTGTGGTAGAAGGGTTGAACCTTACCAAAAGTGAAACCCCCAAGAGCTACAAAGTCCAATCCCTCCT
This sequence comes from uncultured Pseudomonadota bacterium, assembly GCA_963770835.1. Taxonomy (GTDB): domain Bacteria; phylum Oederibacteriota; class Muellerivitia; order Muellerivitales; family Muellerivitaceae; genus JAJPJW01. The sequence continues at coordinate 207,681 of CAVYRH010000019.1, read as the reverse complement.
TATGATCAAGGGAAGCATTCAAAAGTGCGGTTCATTTAGCGCCTGGGGGGTGGCACCGGTCGGGAAGGATAAAATCATGGTCGCAGACCATGGGAACAACCGAATTCTCCTGTTCAACCGGGAAGGAAAATGTATCAAGAGCTGGGGGAAGGCGGGGAGTGGAGCCATGGAATTCCACGAACCCTCCGGGATGACCTCGGACGACAAAGGCAACGCTTACGTAATTGATTCCTGGAACGGCTCGATCAAAGGGTTCGACCAATATGGAAAGGAAATTTTGAATACCACCCTTCCCACCAGCGGAAGCTTTTATGGGCCGCGGGGCATTGCTTTTGACGGGCATGATTTCGCCATCGCGGATACGGGCAGCCAACGGATAGGGATTGTTTCCGTGGATGGGAAAGTGGAGACTTTTTGGGGAGGGGGGGGAAAGGAGCCGGGTAAATTCAAAGCGCCTTTGGACATCGCGACCGACGAAAAGGGAAATTATTTCGTAGCCGACTCCGAGAATGACCGCCTTCAATGGTTGAACCAAGATGGAAAGGTTGTGAAGGTCTTCAAGTACAAGTTCGGTGTGCAGTCCGTGGCCGTTGACAAGGAAGGCCGTTTTTTTGTCTCCACCGCCAATAACGATGGGAACGGCTGCATCAAAGCCTACAGCATGAAAGAAGGGTATTTGGGCGACCTTGTGGACGAAAAGGGATCAACTATTCCAGGCGATTATGGTTTGGCCGTGGGCCCGGGTGATGTCTTGATGATCTCGGGTGGCGATCAGATCGCTTTATATCAATTGCCTGCCGCCACTCCCTGAAAAAAGCCCCAAAGGTGGTCCGCCAACTTGGCCAAGCCTAAACGAACCTCTCTAAAAGCCCGACGGCGGCTGGCGTCAGTAAAGGGGCCGGGAATAAAAGTCCGGCCTCCAATGGCGTTTTCCGTACTTCCTAGCGTGCCACCGCCTTTAGAAACGCATTTATTGCTGATGTTGGGTTTCCTGTTGGTAGGGGCCGTTTTCCTGCAATATGCGCCCTTTCAGTGGCTGGGCGTTCCGATCCACCTTCCGGTAAATCACCTGAATTTCCTGTTGCTCGTTTCGGCGGTTCTTTTGTTCCTGGGGTTTCGGGGCCTTCCCGGGCATCCTCTTCCCACGGAGTTACCCCGATGGGCGGTTTATCCCCTTCTCTTAGCCCTTTTGGGGGTGACGGCCTTTTTCCGGCTTTACCGTGCCAGCGACCCTATCGGCCGCTATTGGGATGATCCCGCCATCTGCATCATCGACCCCTGCAATATTGTGGAGCTTCACGTATTCCGGATTGACTTCGCCATCGGACACCGGGAGCCCCTTTATCCCTATATTGCGGCGGGGGTTTGGTGGCTTTTCCCCCAAATGAAAGCATTGGTGGTGGAAAGGCTGACTTCCGCGCTTTTCGACGTGGCGGCTGTGTGGCTTTTTTACCGGCTGGGACGGGAGGTAACCGGCAAAAGGCTCACCGGGCTGATCCTTGCCGCCCTTGGGGCGGTCAGCAAACCCATGATTCTCCAAAACCTGGGGGGGATGCCCGGGTTAACCCTTCCTTTTATCGTTTCTTTAATCCTCTGGTTCCAATTCCGCTTGTTCCGGAAACCCGATTTGCCGCACTTCCTTCAATGGGGCTTCATCCTGGGCTTCGGTTTTTACACTTATATCGCCTATCGCCCCTGGATGCTTTTCCTGGCTGCTTCCACGCTGGCCTGGATTGCCTGGCAGGCTTTTGTGGCACCGCGTTTATCCCCAGTTTCGGGGGAACCTGAACCCGGAGGGAGGAAAAAGATCCGGAAGCCGGCCAGACCGGCCCCGAAAGGCATCTTACGGTTCCTCGGCATGGGGGAACTCACGAATCCCTCCCCTGCTCTCGCGGGGCTTCATTGGTTTTTATTACTTGTTGTGGTTCTGGGCCTTTTCGGACTTTTCTTTTTCCTGTTGGACCGTCTCTTTGTGGTTTTTTCAGGAAATTCCCTGTCGAAAATTTGGAGCACCAACGTCTGGGTTTGGCTCCTTATTCAAGCCGTGCTTTTCGGGATTTTGGGATATCTCTACGCCGCTACCCGGGGAAAAGCCAGGGTGTTGGCAGGCTGGTGCTTGGGCGTGGTCCTGGCCGGTTTCATGGTTTATCCCCTGGCTATGAACGAGGAGATTGGCATAAAAATCCGCGATATCTCCATCCTGCCGAATAACCCTCTGAATTGGCTTGGGGGCGGTTTCCTCCATTCCGTTTGGGACAGGTTTGCCGTGGCCGTCAAGGCCCTTTTCGACACCGGGGAGGACCGGGCGGACATGAACGTCGTCGGGGACCCCTTCTTTGGTTTCCAGGCCGCGGTTTTGGCCTTTGGGGGGCTTGTGTTTGCGGTCACGCGTTTTTCTTGGACGCGCCTCTTTTTAATCCTTTGTGCCTTCACAGGAATGGTCGGCCGGGTCCTGACCAACGATCCCACCAGCGCCAAGCTCCTGGGTGCCCTGCCGCCCCTTCTTTTACTTTCTTCCTGGGGATTGGAGTCCTGGATTTCGGCCTCGTTTACGGGGTCTTGGAGAAAAAACCGCTGGTTCGGCCTTTTGCTGGTTGCTTTCCTGGCGTTTTTCTGGGTTTGGGAAGGGCGCAGTTCCTTCACCCGGATTTACGACAAATGGTGGAGCATTACGGCGTCCGACGTCTGCGTCTCCTACGAGATTTCCCGGCAGATGCCAACCAAGCGCGTTTATTTGGGGCTTTACAACGGAATGGGCTTCGCCTCCCCCGCCGTCGAGGGCGTCATTCACGACGGGGAGCCCCTTTATCTTCTCGACAACACGAACGTGATCGACGTGGCGCCGGGCGAACCACGCAAGGACCTGGCGGTGGTCATTGCAGGGCAGGATAAAGAATGGACACCCCTCCTGAAAAAAGAGTTTCCCCATGCCCAGTGGATCCCCCAATGGCAATATTATCAGACCCAGAGCGACATTCCTTTTCTCTATAGTGTGGTGATCCCCGCGTCGGACATTCCTGAAAAGGAAGGCAAGATGTTTATGTACCGGGTGGTTCCGGACTGCAAGTGGCGCCGGCGCATTTACACGACTTATTTCGGATTGTGCCGCGGCACGATCAAATACGAGGATTTGAGCCCCGTCCTGAATCCCGCTCCAGCCGGAGGCGGCGCCTTGTCGGTCTCGGCCGAGGGGGATTGGGAAGCCCCCGCCGACGGGGATTACACCTTTTCCGTCAACAGCCCCAATCCCATCCAAATCTGGGTGGACGGGGAAAAGGCCCTTTCCTCCATTACGTCGGGATGGTTCCAACCCCAAAAGGTGGTCCATACCCTTTATTTTAAGAAAGGCGTCCATCACCTGCGTTACATGACTTATTTAAGGGCTGATGCATCGTTTGAGCGGGTCATGATCGAAAATTCTCAAGCGGGTTATAAGGAAACTTTAGGCGGCTAGGCCGTCCAAATCCAAAAGGAGAAATGATGCCATCCCGAAAGAACCGATCCAAGCCCAAAACCCGGACGTCCAAGTTCACCTCCCCCCTACGCGGCCAAAAAAAGACGCCTTCCCGTTTGAGCGCCGCTGGTCCGGCCTCCCTCGGCCTGGAGCAATTAGGCTACCTAATGGCTGCTTGGCTGGTCATCTTGGCGGGCCTCTTGGCCCTTCATAACTACAATTATCTTCTCCAACCCGGCACCCCGCTCATCCACAACGACATTCCACCCCTGACGAACGACAACCTTTTCCTGCATCTTTCTCCCGCGATCGTTTGGCTGGGTTTTGGGGCCCTGATTTTCCTGTGGCGCCTGGTGCCCGTGGTGCCTGAGGACCGGCAGGACATCTCCCCCTGGACAGCCCGACTCTTTTTCTGGTTCTTCATGGGGCTGGGGGCCTATCTGCGATTTGAGAATCCCCATGAACCGGTGGGCTTTTTCTGGGACGACCATTACATCCATACCAGCGACATCCGCAACGTCCTGGACTTCCACCAGTATTTCTTCCTCTTCCCCTCGGGCTACCGCGAGCCCCTTTTCCCTTATTTCACGGTTCTCCTCTGGACCCTTCTGCCGCACACAACAGGCTTGATCATCATGCTCATCAGTAACACGCTCATTGACCTGGCCGCGCTCTGGATTTTTTACCTGGTGGGCAAAGAGATCGGCGGACGCCGCATGGGCATCATTCTTTTGGCCATGGGCTCCATCTGCAAGACCATGGTTATGGTGAGCAAATTTGAATACGGCAACGACACCTGTGTTTTGGGCGGCGCCCTGGCCATCCTGTTCTTCCTGCGGCTCCTGAAAAAGCCCGACTGGAAACATTTCGTGGAATGGGGCCTGGCGCTCGGCTTCGGCGGCTATACCTACGTTCCGTTCAGGCCTTGGGTGCCCGTCTTCCTGGGAGCGGCCTGGTTGTGGGTCTTTAACGACCCTAAGGAAAGGCGAATAAACGTCCACCGGGTCCTGCTGGGGCCCGGGTTGTTGGCCGCCTGGGCCTTCCTCTTCCTTTATAAGAATTCCTTCCTGCCTGAGAACAGCGGGGTCATCAAATTCCTCGTCTGGCCGGGCTCCATCCTCGTCGGCCTGGTTTTCGGCTGGAGCTACGTCCAACTTTTCAGGGCTGAGAAGAAAAAAGGATTCAGCAAGCTCTTTGGTTGGGCCACGGGGGCCTTCGTCACCGCCCTGGTCATGGTCCCGATGTACATGCAGGACCACTATTCTTCCCACGTCTCCGACATCTCCGCTTTCAGCCCCATCTACACCGCAAAGGGGCAGGGTTGGGCGAAGGTCTGGGAAAACACCGTTTTCACCTACCAGCTCCTTTTCGGGCAGGTGGTGCATGTATCGCGGATGCCCGCCATCGGCGATTCGCTTTACGAATACATGGTGGCGGCCTGCGTCCTCCTGGGTCTTTCCTACCTCATTGCCCGGCCCCGCTGGCTTTCCACCTTCCTGGCCTCCCTTTTCCTGGTGAGCTCGATCCCCGGCGTCCTTTCCAACGGCCCCCACTCATTCCGTTACGTGCTTTGCGACGTGCCCCTGCTTTTGGTTTGCGCCTGGGGGGTGAACCGCCTCTGGCTGGCGGCCCTGCAGGTGAAGCCCACCAAGGCCGTCAATATCGCTTGCGGCTTGCTGCTGCTGGCGGGCCTGGCCTGGGAAACGAACCGCAACCATTGGCTGCTATGGCAATGGATGAGCCAAAAAGGGCCCAGTTCCATCACTTGGGACCAAGCCCAGAAGGAAATGCCGGATCACGATGTTTATGCCGCGTACTATTCGGGTTTTTACACCTGCGGGCTGGACATTTTGGCGGACCAGTCCGACCTGCACCAGGCGGCTCCGGAGGGCAATAGCATCGACCTGGCGCCGGACGAAAAGCCTAAGGACCTGGCCATCCTGGTCTGTGGCGGGGATACAGCCAACATTCAAAGAATCGAGCAGGAATTCCCCGGGATCCAGTGGAACAAGCGCCTCATCTATTGGCAGGGCCCCAGCGAGGTGCCCTATCTTTGGTGGACCGAGATCCCCTACGACCGGATCCCCACGGATGAAAAGGCCTGGTTCCACACCCGGCGCATGGAAGGCCCTTCCTGGCGCCGCCGCTGCTACGGCCACTACGGTTTGGCGCGGGGCCTGGTGATTTATGAGGACCGGGTTGCGCGTTGGAACGACAACCTGCCCCCGCGCGAATACATTGATTGGAACAATTCCATGCGGGTGGAAGGGGACTGGAACGTCAGGGACGGGGGCGACTACACCTTGAGCCTCCGTACCGGCAACGTGTGCCGTTTTTACCTGGACGGCCACAAGGTGCTGGAGGTGGCGGCGGGGTCCGGCGATACCCACCCCACGGCCCACGTGACATTGAGCCCCGGCCTCCACCACGTGGAATACCTGACCGCTTTCACCGCCGAGCACCAAGTGCCCCCGGTGATGGTGACAGGGCCCGGCCTAGCGGCCGAAACCCCGCTGGATGGGCTGAACCTGCCTCCCCAGGCCGCAACGGCACCTACGGCCTCCGCCGGCGGAAAGTAATCCATGGCCTCCCGTCCCGGGAAAAAGCGTCCTGCGCCCAAAGGGTTGAAGCCCAAGAGGGGCGGGAAACCGGCCGTAGTCAAGGCCCCCGCACCGGAGACCCTTCCGGCCCGAGGCTTTGCCGGCCTGATCGCCTCCTGGGTCCTGGTGTTGCTAGCGCTCTTCACCCTTCCCAACGCCAAATTCGTGCTTCCCCTTTGGCGTCCTTTTCCGACCACGGTTTTCTATTTCCTCCTTTTGGCCGGCTTCGTGGGGCTGGTTTATTTTTTCCGCCGCCTTCCGGAGAATGGCATGGTCGAAGACCTCCCCACGCGGGTTTCCCGGCCTCTTTTTTTCGCTTTGCTGGTCCTGGGAGCCGCCTTAAGGCTACATGACATCAACCGTATTTCGGGTTGCATCGATAATGACCACTGGATGTGCGCCCACGAGGCGCTTGATATCATGGAATACGGGGACAGGCCCATCCTCCTGCCCTACGGCCTGCGGGAGCCCTTTTTCGCCTATCTTTCCGCAGGGGTCTGGTCCCTCATACCGCAGGCCACGGCCAACGTCGCCCTGACCCTCTCCTCGGTCCTGGTGGATCTTTTCATCCTTTGGTCCTTTTACCTGCTGGGCAAGGAATTTGGCGGCCGGCGCGGGGGATTGATCCTCATGGCCATGGGCACCATCAGCAAGACCCTTATCCAGATTTCCAAAATCAATTTTGGGTTCCACACGGATGTGCTGGCCTGCGCCTTGACCCTGCTTTTCCTTTTCCGGCTCCTGAAAAACCCGAAACTGTCCCATTTCATCCAATGGGGGTTGGCCATGGCCCTGGGGTCGTGGATTTACGTGGCCTTCCGCTTATGGACCCCCGCGGTGATAGGTTTTTTGTGGTTGTGGATCCTTTGGCGCCCCGAAACCCGGCCGAAGAGCCGGGCCACCTGGGCCCTGGCCTTCGGTGTCATGGCCGGCTGGGTTTTCGCCTTCGCCTATGTCAACCAGGTCGTGCTTTCCCACTCCTGGTCGGGCGTGCGGTTTTTCGCTGAAGGGGCGGGTTTGCCGGCCATCGTTTTGGTCCTGGCCGCGCTTTATCTTTGGGCCGGCTGGCAGACCCGGGGGAACGATTGGACCTGGAAATGGGCCACGGGCGCCCTTTTGACAGCCCTGCTTTTAAGCCCGCTTTGGGCACAACCCGTCTACTCGGACCATGCCAATGAGACGGTGATCTTCAACCCGCGTTACGGGCTCGCCCTGGCTGAAGCCTGGAGATACCTTTTCGCGACATTTTGGAACGGCTTCCGGCTGATGTTCAGCTATGACGACACGAATCCCTTTTGGAATATTCCCCCCATGCATGAGGATTCCTACATGGATTTCTTCATCCCGGCCTTTGGGGCGGCGGCCCTGGCCTCCTTTTTCGCCAAGCCCCGCCTAATCCAAGCCTCGGTCCTGGGCCTTTTCTTCATCGGATATACCTCGTTCTTCGTCACCCACGGCGCCCATTCCAACCGGCTCATGGCCGCCCTTCTTCCCATGTATCTGATCGCCGCCTGGGGCGCCTACCGGTTGTGGCAGGCTTTCCGCCTCTCCCCGGTGAAGAAAGGTGGGGCCTGGGGTACGGCCCTGCTTTTGCTCTTCGGCCTCTGGATGCTGGCCTCCAATATCCAGATACTGAAAAAGTGGATGGACATGCGCTGGCCGGATACCCTGTCGCAGGACGTGATGAACACCCTTCCACAGGATCGTATCTACACGGCCTCGACCCAGGGTTATTTCGGCGAATCCGCCATCGATTTGATCAGTGAGGGCCGGGACGCTCATCAGATGCTCGCTTCCAACCCCATCGACCTAGAGGAAGGGGAAAAGGGAAAGGATTTGGCGGTGATCATGGCCGGCGGGGATACCGCCTGCCAAACCAAATTAAGCCAGGCCTATCCGGGCGGCACATGGCATGAAAAGTCCCTGGATTATCCCCAGATCGTCCTGCGTTGGGTTGTGATCCCCTTTGCCCAGATCACCCAAAACTCCAAGGACCTTTTTTACGTCGAGTACAAGCCGGGTTCCTTTTGGTGGCGGAGGTTTTACGGGAACCTGGGGCTAGGCCGCGGCCTGATGCGCTACGAGGACCGGCAGGCCCACTGGAACGACGCCGACTCCCTTGACTACATGGGCGGCGGCAATACGGCCCGCGTTTCGGGAACCTTGATCGCACCCAAGTCGGGTGACTACACTTTTATCCTCCAGACCCTCAATACCAGCCAGCTTTGGGTGGATGGCCGGGAAATATTGGAGGTCAAACGGCCCACGGGATTGTTCCTCAAATCGGTGAAGCTGAACCTGGCTGTGGGAAAGCATGAAGCCGAAATCCTAACCGCGTTTAACCAGGAACACCAAATTCCGCAAGTCCTGGTACGTTCCGACCCGGAGGGATGGGCCGAGCCCCTGGACGACCTCGCCCAAGACGGCGGGGTTTCTCCTGCAGGCCCTTGAATTTAAAGTGCGGGCGCATCGATTTCCAATCCTTGACTTTACTAGTGGAAGGGGGAAGCGAGGCGGGAAAAAGCGAAGAAAGAAAGGGCTTCCTGGAAGGGTTGAAGGTTGGCAATTCAAAACTCCTAGGATAAAATTTAGCCGCCAAGGGCGCCGACGACATTTCACTTCATAAGGAATTTATGGCAACCCGGAAGAAATCCCGCATAAAGAAATCCACTTCATTCCGCCGTCCCCCGGTTTTTTTACACCTTAAAAACCTCCTTTTATCCCTTTTACATCCAAATGCCGTCACCGCCTATGCCCTCCTATTGTCGGCGGCGGGGGTTTGGCTGATTCATAAAGGAAGCGTGGTCCTGGGGTTTACCCTCTTGGCCGTACCCCTGGCCCTGCTGGCGCTGGTCCTGCTCGGAGGCTTGCCTAAGCCCCGGAAAGGGACCGGCCGCCCCTCCCCGCCTCCCAAAGCGGGGAAGGCCCGCCGCAGCACCTCGGGCCGTTCTTTGTCCCTGCGATGGAAAGGAACCGGCCCCACCCCGCTTACTTGGGCCGGACTGGTCCTGGTCCTACTGGGATTTTTCATCGGCGGGCTTTGCCAGGCCGCAGTGGTGAATTCCTCCCAGGTTCCTGGTTGGGGTCTTTGGGGCCTCTATTTCCTCGCTGGCGCGGTTTTCACTGCCGGCCTTTTCCTGCTTCGCACTAAAGGTGAACCCGAACCCGCGCCGCTCCCTGGAAGGGTGGAGTGTTTTGCCTTCGGGGCCATTCTGTTGCTGGCGGCCTTTTTTAGGATCTTCCGGTTGGGTTCCATGCCTTCGGGCATGTTTATCGACCAGGGAATGGAAGGCTGGTCGGCTCTTCGCATCCTTCACGAACATTCCTATTGGCCGGTCTGGGAATTCGATGTCTGGCAGAATCCCGCCCTTTTGCTTTACCAATTGGCCGGGTGGTTCCTCTGCCTTTCGCCTTTCCACTGCATTCCGTCCCAATTCGGGTTTTACCTTTTCTATGCCCTTTTGTCCCTGGCCACCTTCCCCCTGGTTTATTGGACCTTCCGGCAGATCGGCGGGCAGCGCGTTGCGCTTTTGGGCCTTTTCGTGCTGGCGGTCATGCGCTGGAACGTCAATTTCAGCCGAAACGGCTTCCCGACCATCGAAGTGCCTTTTTACCTGTTCGGCACACTGGCTTTCCTGACCTATTCCCTGCGCCCCACGAAAGAAAAGTTTTTCCGCCCTGCGGCCATCGCTTTCGTGCTTTTCTTCCTTTTAGGTTGCCTGCCTTTCCTCTTCTTTGCCTATAAATCCGTCTTGGAAGTAATGCATTTACCGGTCGTGGTTTTGACGGTGCTTTTGTTTTTGGCCGGTGTGGCCTGCGTTGTTTATTTCTGGAAGGCCAATAAGAACAGGGAATCCTACCTTTCGGCGCTTATCGCGGGTGCCTTCTTCGCCATCGGGCTTTACACCTACCAGGCCTATAAGATCGTTCCCCTGCTCATTCTGCTCTTCGCCGCCTACGAAATTGCCTCCCATTGGAAACTGGTCCGGGACAGTTGGAAATCCCTGTTGGGCTTTTCCATCGTCTTCCTGGTGCTGGCTTATCCATTTATTCAAAGGACTTACGACATTCGGCAGCAGCTGGGGGGAAGCCGGGAAGGGGATCTGCTGATCTTTTCCCGCATGCACGATCAGAATGTCACTAACTACCAGCCACTCATCTACAACCTCTGGCGCACGGCTGTTATGTTCAACTGGCACGGGGATGCCATGTCCCGCCACAATATCCAGGATTACCGCATGTTGGACGACGTTACGGCAGTCCTTTTCCTTTTTGGGATTGTGGGCGCGATGGTTTTCCTGCGCAAGAAGCCTTGGTTCTACGGCCTGGTGGGCCTTTTGGTGATGACCGTGCCTTGCGTGCTTTCCATCGACGCCGCCCACGCCAACCGCATGCTGGGAACCACGCCCTTCATCGCCCTGCTGGCGGCCCTGCCCCTGGCCGCCCTTTGGGGCCGATTCCGGAACCTTTTTGGCGAGAAGGGGAACTTGGCCTTCCCGGCGTTGTTTGCCTTGCCCCTGCTCTTCATGGCCCTGCAGAACTATGATGCTTATTTCCGGATCATGGCGAGGAGCATTTCCAGCTGGTCCGAATACTCGGCCCGGGAAACGGCCATCGGCAAGGCGATCGCCAAATTTGGCGATGATTACGACTATTACATCTCGCCCGTGTATTTCAATTATTACACCATCGACTTCTTCGGTTACTTCCACCAGGACCGGCTCCATCCCCTGCTGTTACCCGATTGCCAAATTTCCCATTTCCCGACCGTTTCCCGCGGGATTTATTACGCCATTGAGCAGGGCCGGACGGGCGTCCTGGACATGCTCACGAACCTTTATCCCGGAGGTACGGCGGGCTATCTGCTGGATCCGGCGGGAAATACCGCGGAGTATTTTTACCGGGTGCCTCCCTCTGAGGTGGCAAAAGTCAGGGGTTTGACCGCCCTTTTCGACAGGCCAGTGGAGGGAGTTGAGAAAACGCAGGTCAACCAGTTCCCGGCCGGGCTGCCGAAGGGCCCCTATCACGCGGTTTTATCCGGAAACCTTTATGTTCCGCAGACGGGCGATTACAAGTGGGAATTCAAAGGCAACGCGGAAGCGGTATTGCAGGTTAAAAACCAAAAGGCCGCGCCGGGCGGCTATTTCCACTTGGAAAAAGGCGAACACCCCATCGAAGTGGAGCTGACTGCACCGGATGCGGTGGCACCGGTGTTAACGGTCCAACAAACGCCCAAAACAGGGATTCCCATCATGCTGGACGCCGGTTCCTTTGACAGCCTGCCCTCCCCCCGGGGTTTGTTAGGCCGTTATTACCGTGACCCGGAGGGGAAGGGAGAACCCTTTTTGGAGGAGTGGGACCCCGTTTTGAATTACACCAATGGGAACGACTTCGCCACCCAACCCATCGGTTCGATCCGCTGGAGCGGAACCCTCATGGTCGAGGAACCTGGAAACTACCGGGTTTCATTCACCCCTGCCAATTTGGGACAAATCAAGATCGACGGCAAGGACGCGACGGAGTCCGGAAGGAAGGGCCTCGTTTTAAAGAAAGGCCCCCATTCGGTGGAAGCTTTCGCGGCTAATAACGGAGGAGGCTTTGGGAGCTACTCGTTCATCTGGTTGAAGCCCAACGGGGTGCCGGAAGTAGTGCCCAATTCAGCCTTTGGTGAAATCCGCTGACCGAATGTCCTTGCCATTTGAGCGCCGCCCCTTCTCTAAACCCGACTACTTCTCGAACTTCAGGTTCACCCAATCCACATTGCTCCTGGTGTCGGCAAAATCAGTTTGCACGGCATTCAAAACCAGCTCATGGACCCCGCCCACTTCGACGTCCACCGGATAGGGATCGGCGTCTGAATTCAATTTTGGGCTTCGGAGGATTTCCCGTCCGTCGGCGATCACGGTATAAATCACGCCCCGGCTTAAGACTGAGGTTGCGTCCAAACCGACCCCGCAGGAGAAACGGCTGAATTTTCCGTCAAGCGAGAAGGCGATTTTCCCCGGGGCATGGGTGCCGACCCCTGACTGGAAGGTGACGCCGTTAATCACCAATGGGCCGCCGCCAATATTATGGTTAAGTAAAGGTGGAATATTCCGCGGCGTTTCGCTTGCCGGCTGCTCCCATGGAAACCTAGAGCCGGCCGGGATTTCTTGTGGCGGGCCCAGCCATGCCGCGTATCCCCATTCAGCCGGAACACCCTCCAAACTGAAGTTCAGCCTGTGCCTTTCAAACACATCATGGCTCAACCAAAGCCGCGCCATCCGCAAGTTGGAATGAAAAGTGAGCAAAAACGCCAAGGCAAAAAGTAAAGAGACAAAAGCAATGCGGGCGCGGGTGTTGTTGGTGGCCGATCGAAAAGTCCGGGCGGTGCCCTCTTGCCGCACAGTTAAAGGGCGTTTCGGCTTTGTGGATGATTTCGCTGTTTTTGGCATAAATTTCTCCCGACTTTAGGCTTGAAACCCTGAGAATCCGGGGCCGCGCAAAGTGTTCCTTTCCTAGGGGTTTAATTCCGAGGAAGGGACCATGTCCCAACCCAAGGGTGTACGCTCCCAAAGGTTGAGATCGAACCTTCCTTCTTTTGGAAGGAAATAACGGATCTCAAAATGATCAGGTTTCTTGGAATGTAGGGGAATCTCGAAGCGCTTTAAGGAACCCTGTCCATCGAGTTGGATTTTCCGGTTGCCGATGAATCCATCCGCCCGACCGCTTGTTTCAAAGGCCAAAACTTTTCCGGCGGGATTCTCTAAACTCCCCTGAACCACGAAATAGGCAATTTTTTCCGAGGGAAAAGGCGGTTTATCCGTACAAGGAGCAAACCATTCTTCGTTAAGCAGCTCCGCCGAAAGCGTGGGGATCTGCCATTGGCCAAGCTTCCGACCTTGGGCATCAAAATAACCGAGCGTCATGCCTTCCAAAGGCGCCGGCCGTTTCAAGGCCTCCTGGATCTCGACCGGGCTTATTTCCCAAGACCGGAATTCCACATCCCCAAAGGGGTTGAGGATTTCCTTCTCCTGGGCCGCGGGGTAGTAATAGTTGATCGAATCCCGGTAGGTTTTTCCCAATTTGTCGGGGAAGAGGATAAGGGCGCCCTTTTCAGGGATGTTTTTTAAGGGCAGGGGTGATTGATCCGGGCGGAAAATGATTCTTCGACCCTTCTCCATATCGGCTCTTGAATAGAAATAATTGTTTTCGGGGTGCAAGTAGGTCCCGTCCCACAAATCGACGTAGGTATCCCATCCCTGCAGGTGCTTGGCGGTGATGGTTCCAAATAGATAAGCCCGCCCGTTGGGGATCCAATAAGAATCCTTGTACCGGGGAATCTGGTTGAAAAAAGCGTCGAAGTGCCACCCGGCCGCCAAGACGAGGATTGCCCCTCCTAAGAGGAAACCCCAGGCCCTTCCGCGGCGGCCCAGGGGGGCGGTCAGCACCATCCCCAGTCGGTCCAATCCGATGCCCACCAGCAAAAAAACGAAGGGGACGGCCGTCAAGGACCTCAAAGTGGTATTGACAATCGTCAGAATGGCGGGGGCCAGGCCTCCTAAAAAGCCCAGGATGACAAAAAGGGAGGAAAGCCGGAAAAAACGCCTTAAACAAAAACCCAAGCCCGCCAGGAAGAAAATCCCTTCCCAGGGGCTCAAGAGCGGGAGAAAGTTCACCAAGTTTTCCTGGGAACCGACATTGAACATTCGCAGGCCCATGTAGACGCTGTCCCAAGGAATCCTCGGCCCGTGCCAAACGCTTTTAGTATTGAATTGGTCCATGAAGAAGCCATAGGCGTTGCCTTCGCTGAAATGAAGGAGGATCGGAAAATACCAAAGAAGAGCAACCAGCAGGGCCAGTGCCCAGGACCATTTTTGGTTTTGAATAAGGGAAGGGCGGAATATCCAAAAGATCGACAGGGCCAGAATGAATAAAAGCACTAAAATCCAGTTTTGAAGGCCGATCAACACCGAAACGGCCAGAAGAGTCCCGAAAAGGGCATAATCCCGGGCTTTGCCGCTTTCCAAGGCGCGCGCGAAAAAGAAGAGAACGGCGCACTCAAAAGGAACAAGCATTCCCCTTATTCCGGTGATTTCCCGGGCGGGATAAATAACCCAATGCGACATGGAAAAAAAAAGGGTCGCGGCCAGGGCGGGCAGCTTGGGGAGGTAAAAACGGGCAAATCCGTAAAAGAAAAGAAAACCCGCCAAGTTGAGGAGGGCTATAAAAAGGACTCCCTTGTCAAACGAAATGCCCACCAACTTAAAGAAAATACCCATCAGGAAATAGGGAAAGATGGGGTTGCCCGGAACCCAGCCGTCCACGTAGGGAGTCGTGAATTCCGACACGCAGGCTTCGGCCAGTTCAAGGCTTTTGATACCATCCGTATCGTAGCCTATGTGAAGCGCGTGCCAACGGTAAAAGAGAAAAAAGGAACCGCACAAAAGGATGGCGACCGCCGACCAAGGAAAGCTGAATCTATGGAGCACGGATGGTTCCGAAACCTGGTCACCCAAAGGGCGGGGGAGGTGGTCCTCCAAGAGGGTTAAACACCATCCCAGGATGAGTAGCGAAAGAAGAAAAAACCACACCCTTGTTTGTCCCAGGAAGTAATTTGAAAGGCCCAAAGCCGCCAGGACGCCGGTCCCGACGAGGGTTATTTTCCCCAAACTCCATTCGTGGTTTCCTTTCGATCCTGGAGCCAGCAACCTGGAAAAAATTTCAGCCCCAGGCACCTGGGGAAACCAAACCAAAGAAAGGGAAATCGCGACAGCCCATAAGGCGAAGCCGGCTAAGGTGTGGAAAAGCGTCTGGTGGGTTACGACGAGATAACCTCCCAGAAACAACCCCGCTCCAACCGCTATGGCCCGCTGCAAAGGGGGAGGGAAGCTTGGCTTTTCCGGTGTTGAAATTTTATTCCGTTTGGTTCCTGGGGATGACCTGCCGGAGTTTTTCATAGATTGAAAATCCGCTTTCGAAGCCGAAGTCGTTTGAAATACCGGCCTAGATATACTGCAAAGCTTTCCGCCCGTCAAGGAAACACCTTTTTTGGCATCCCGCCGGTTGGATACCTGTCCGTTAAAACGGCGAATAAAAATTTTAAGCCCTCCCACCGGGGAGAGGTTGGGCCAATGCCACCGGACACCTAAGATTATTTGGACGGGGAACTTTGGTTTTAATCCGCAAGAAAATCCAATGTCCGGCAAGGTTGGGAAGGTTCTGGGAAACCAGACCAAATTTCGGAGTCTCCTTTGCCTTGAAACAGCCACGGCGGTGAAGATCCCAAGGGGCTTTAACCGCTCCGGGGCGTGGAAAAGACACCGAATATGGTACACTTGCGGGCGGCGGATCCGCCGGTTCCAATCCTTCGCAGGAGTGAAATATATCCATGCCACCCACCCCGTCAGCACCCCCCCGCGCGGATTTTGAGCGTCATAAAGAAACCTACCGGCAGGAGATCCAGAAATCCATTTCCTTCATCGGCCAGGACCTGGATTTTTTTACGCGGGTCAAAGTCAACTGTCTGCTGGACCTGACCCGCCGCTATGTGGGAGATCCCACCCGCTTGAAGATATTGGACGTGGGATGCGGCGTGGGAATCACGGACCGTTATTTAACCGGGCATTTTAAGAAACTCGACGGAATCGATTTGAGCCCGGGCGTGGTCCGCAAGGCCAAAAGCTTGAATCCCAAGGGCTCCTACCGCCACTACGCGGGTAAAACCCTTCCTTATCCCTCTGGTTCGATAGACGTCACCTTCGCTGTTTGCGTCATGCACCACGTGGCGCCCGAGGGACTGAGCCGCTTCGCCTCGGAAGCAGCGCGTGTCACAAAAAAGGACGGGTTGATAGTGATCTTTGAGCACAATCCCTTGAACCCCCTTACGCAAATTGCCGTTTCCCGCTGCGAAATGGATAACGATGCCATCCTCTTGGGAATGGGCAAGGTTCAAAGGCTTTTGGTGGAAAACGCTCATATCGTTGAAAGCAACTATATCTTGTTCACGCCTTTCCAGGCCCCTTTCTTCCGGTCCTTGGATCGGTATCTGGGGTGGCTCCCCTTTGGCGCCCAATATTACGTAGCCGCAAAAAAAGACTAAACAGCCGGGAAAGAGGCAGGAGCTTGGGGAAGAAAGTCGCTATCATCCAATCCTGTTATATTCCATGGAAAGGGTTCTTCGACATGATTCACATGGTCGATGAGTTCATCCTCTACGACGACATGCAGTACACCAAGAGGGATTGGCGAAACCGGAACCTTATCAAAACCAAGGATGGCTTGAAGTGGCTGACAGTCCCCGTGGAGGTCAAGGGTAAGTTTTCTCAAAAAATCAAAGATACAAAGGTTTCAAACCATTCCTGGCCCCGGGAACACTGGAAAACCATAGCCCATAACTACGCCGGGGCCCGCTACTTCGAGTCTTTCCGGGAGCTTTTTGAGAAAACATATGAGGAGTGTGAACAAGAGGAACTCTTGAGTGCCATTAATTACAAGTTCCTCAAGGTTGTCTGCGGCTTGCTGGGGATCGGAACCAAGATTTCCTGGTCCATGGATTACACTTTGGCGGAAGGCAAAACTGAAAGACTGGTGGCGCTTTGTAAATCGGCGGGCGCTAATTACTACCTCTCTGGACCCTCCGCCAAGGATTACATTGAGGAAAAGTTTTTCCAAGAAGCCGGCGTTCAACTTCAATACATGGATTATTCAGGCTACCTGTCCTATACCCAACTGTGCGGCCCTTTCGAAAACGGAGTTTCCATCCTCGATTTAATTTTTAACGAGGGCCCGGATGCGGTAAAATTCATGAAAAGCTTCCATCCCTAAAAAATGCACTGGAGCGAGATTGAATCTCCAAAAAATCACGGCACCGGTCAGGGAATACTACACAAAAAAGGTGATTCAACATGGAACCACTTCATTGGGGGTGGATTGGAGGACCCAAGCCTCCCAGTACTTGAGGTTCGAGCAAGTACTTAAGGTTTGTAATCTCCGATCGGCGTTTACCTTGATGGATTTGGGGTGCGGTTACGGGGCCTTGTTTCATTATTTAAAAGGGAAGAAGAAAACAAACTTCCGTTATGTCGGTTTTGACTTGTCCATGGAAATGATTCGAAATGCGCGGGAAGGGTGCCGGGGTCAAGCTCAAGCACGCTTTAAAACCGGCATGCCCACCCTTGAAAAGACCGACTACGTCGTCGCCAGCGGAGTTTTCAACGTTAAATTGAAAACTCCCGACAAGGATTGGAAGAGCTATATTTTGAGGATGCTGCAAATTATGAACCGGTGCAGCCGGATGGGTTTTTCGTTCAATTGCCTGACGAAATATTCGGACAGGGAAAAGATGCGGCCCGACCTCTATTACGCGGACCCCCTTTTCCTTTTTGACCATTGCAAGAAATATTTTTCGAGGAATGTGGCGCTGCTCCATGATTATGGGTTGTATGAATTTACGATTTTGGTGAGGAGGCAATTATGAAGGGCCCGGAGAAACCCATCGTCCTATTCGGCACCGGAGATATCGCTTCAGTGGCCCATTTTTATTTCACCCACGACAGCCCCCGAGAGGTGGCCGCTTTTACGGTCGACCGGGAATACATGAAGGAATTAGAATTTTGCGGGCTACCGGTCGTGGCCTTTGAGGAAGTCGTTTCAAGGTTCCCACCGGATCAGTACGATATGTTTGTGGCCATCAGCTACGCCAAAATGAACTCGGTCAGGGCCCAAAAATGCGAGGAAGCCAAGAAAGCAGGTTATCACCTACCGAGTTATGTCAGTTCCAAGGCCACGGTTTGGCCCGGCCTTCAGCATGGGGAAAATTGCTTTATCCTGGAAGACAACACTATCCAGCCTTTCGCCAAGATCGGACATCATGTTACCCTTTGGAGCGGCAATCATATCGGCCACCATTCCCAGATCGGCGACAATTGTTTCATCACTTCCCACGTGGTCGTTTCCGGGGGGGTCAAGATCGGGGAAAATTGCTTTATCGGCGTCAATGCCACCCTCCGAGACCATATCACCATCGCCAAGCACTGCGTGATCGGGGCCGCCACTCTGATCTTGCACGACACCCAGGAGTTCGGTGTTTATATCGGTAACCCGGCCGAGCTTTCCAAGGTTCCCAGCAACCGCCTGAAAAAACTTTAAGGGACCCTATGAAATGGAAAAAATTAGGCGTTGTTTTTTGCCCTGAAAACAACTTTGAGTGGATGAAAACCCATGCTGCCAATCCTGTGGCCGAACCCCTCGGAGGTTCGGCTTTCAGGGTCTATTTCACCAGCCGCGACCCCCAAAACCGTTCCAGCATCAGCTGGCTGGAAATGGACATGCGCGACCCCTTCAAGATACTTCGAATTTCCGACCAGCCGATCCTGTCACCGGGGAAAGCCGGGCTCTACGACGACAGCGGTGTGGTCATGGGGTGGCTGGCCTCGGTCAACGGCAGGAAGTTCCTTTACTACTTGGGGTGGAACCTAGGGGTCACCGTCCCATGGCGCAACAGCATCGGATTGGCGGTGGCGGATTCCCCGGAAGGCTCTTTCGTCAAATATTCCAAGGCCCCTTTGCTGGACCGGAGCGACGTTGACCCCTATTCCATTTCCTACCCTTGCGTGCTCGTCGAAAACGGCCTCTGGCGGATGTGGTACGGTTCCAATTTGAGTTGGGGCCCGGTGTCCCGGGACATGGCCCATGTCATTAAATACGCCGAATCCCCCGATGGGATCCATTGGGATCGAAAAGGGCATGTGGCGGTTTCTTTGAAACCCGATGGGGAATATGCCTTGTCTAAGCCTTTCGTCCTCGAAGAAAAAGGCCTCTATAAAATGTGGTACTCCTACCGTGGAGAAAATTACCGCCTGGGCTATGCCGAATCCAACGACGGCCTCCATTGGGAACGACTGGATGAAAAGGTCGGCATCAGCGTGTCCGAATCGGGATGGGACTCGGAAATGATCGAATACGCCTATTTATTTGATGTTAACGGCGAAAGATACATGCTTTACAATGGCAATGACTATGGGAAAACAGGTTTTGGCTTGGCCGTGATGGAAAAATCTTAAAAGGCTGGCGAAGAATGTTTACCGTTCACGCTAAAAAAGACACGGACTGGCTTTCCAAATCCCTTCTGGCCCTTCAAAAGGATGGATGCGCCGTTATTGAAGGCGTGCTTGACCCTGATTTCCTGAGCGTCACCGAAGAGAAGATGTATGGCGTTCAAAAAAAAATATGGGGAGTATTGGGAAAAGACCGCTTAGACCAGGCTGGGGAGCTGGGTGTTTTAAGGATCATGCCCAAATTTGACCATTTTTTCCTGAAATACCTGGAAATTCCGGAAGTCCTGGAATTGGTGGATGCCGCCCTTTCGCCCACCGCCATATTGCAGGTGCAACAGGGTTCCATCCTCCCTTCCTTCCCCAAAGGGCAGGCGCCACCCGTTTTTCAAAACCTTTTTCATATGGATTTTCCCAGATATTTAAACGGTTATCTCGCAGCTTTCAATATTTTTTTTGCCGTTAGCCGTTTCACCAAGGGAAACGGCGGCACCTTATTGGTGCCGGGTACGCATCAAAAGCCGGAACGCCCCAGCGACGAATACCTGAAATCCCACGCGGTTTCGGTGGAGTGCGAGGCCGGTTCGATGTTCTTGTTCGACTCCACCCTTTATCACGCGGCCGGGGAAAACCATTCGGGGGAAAACCGCCTCGGCATCAATCATGAATTCATCCGTTCTTACATGAAGCAACAGATCGACTATGTCCGGGCGCTGGGAGACGAAGTGCTTTTGGCCCAAAAGCCTCGAACCCAACAGTTATTGGGTTGGTACACCCGCATACCAGCAAGCCTTGATGAGTATTACCGTCCCGAGGACCAAAGGCTTTACCGAAGGGCGCAGGGTTAATTTAAAATTTTGGAAATGGGTATTCTATCGAATGATTGAACTAGGAATTATCATTCCCGTCTATCGATGCACAGGTTGCCTCCGGGAACTTCAGCAGCGCCTGAAAAAAGAGTTGCGATTCATTAAGGGGAAATACGAAATCATTTTCGTGGATGACGGGGATTCCGAAGGATCCTGGGCGCTCCTGAAAGAAATGGCCCGCCGCGACCGGAAGATCAAGGCATACCGATTGAGCCGGAACTTCGGCCAGCACGCGGCCATCACGGCGGGGTTGTCCAAAAGCTCAGCGCTTCGTGCGGTGGTCATGGATTGCGACCTCCAGGACCCCCCCGAGGTCATCCGCCGCCTTTACGGGAAATCCAAGGAAGGGTTTGACATCGTATTAACCAAGCGAATCCGGAAGAAACATTCCCTGGTCAGGAAATTGGCCGGATTTTTTTATTTCAAAATCATGAGTTTTTTCAATAACGAAACCATCGACGGGCGCGTGGGAAGTTTCAGCCTCATCAGCCGCAAGGTGGTGAACAGTTACTTGCGCATGAGGGATAAGGACCGTCATTATTTGTTCATCCTCCGGTGGCTTGGATTTAAGACGACCATCGTGGAATACGAACATGCCGAAAGGTTCAAGGGGAAAAGTTCCTACCGCCTGCGGACCCTCATCGCCCACGCCTTCAACGGTTTGTTTTTCCAAACTACTATCCTGTTAAGGTGGATTGTTTATTTGGGTTTGGGTCTTTCTGCCATCGGGTTGGTCGCGGCTTTTTATATTCTTTTTGTTTATTTCACCCGGTCGGTTACGCCCGGTTGGACGAGCTTGGCCGTCCTTTTCTTGTTATTGGGCGGTTTCATCATCGCCAGTACGGGGATCACAGGACTTTATATTGGTAAAATTTTCGAACAGGTCAAACAGCGTCCCCTCTATGTTTTCGACCAACAAATCGAAAATGGGGTGCTCCAAACGGCGGAGTTGGGGATGTGGAAGGAAAGAAAAGAGAGGCAATCATGAGCCGGGTTTTCCCTCAGGCACAATCCAGGGAAGCTAGAACGCTTCCCTTCGTTTCCGCCGATCCCAGCATTGTTGCCAGCGCCCAGAAATGAAACGCTGCCTTGACTGCGACCGCCCTTTCGTATCGGACCAATGGACATGTCCCAGTTGCGGCCATGAACCTGTTAAAGCGGAGGGGTTTATTTGTTTTGCGCCGGAAACTTCCCAAGCCGATGAGGGCGTTCCGGCGGACTCGTTCGAGCGCCTGATCCATTTGGAAGGGAGGAATTTTTGGTTTCGGTCCCGAAACCACATTATTTTGTGGGCTTTCCGAAAATATTTCCCGAAAGCCGCCAGTTTTTTCGAAATCGGATGCGGCAATGGGTTTGTCCTCAGGGCTTTTGAGCAGGGCCTTCCCGGAATCCGTTTGACCGGCAGTGAACTGCACGTCCAAGGGCTTTCCTTTACCCGCAAAAGGCTTGAGAAAGCGGATCTTTACCAAATGGACGCCAAATCCCTTCCTTTTCAAGAGGAATTCGATGCCGCCGGGGCTTTTGATGTTGTGGAGCACATTGTTGAGGATGAAAGAGTTCTGGCTCAAATGTACGGGGTCGTCGTCTCCGGAGGCGGTATTTTGTTGACTGTCCCTCAGCACCCCTTCTTATGGAGTTACGGGGATGAATTTTCACTGCACGTTCGGCGATACACCGCGAAGGAATTAAAGCAAAAAGTGGAACGGGCGGGGTTCCGGGTTCTGGATTCGATTTCGTTCGTTTCTTTTCTGCTGCCCCTGATGGTCCTGTCACGGCTCAGAGAAAAAAAGGAAAATTACGATCCGAAAAGAGAGCTTCAATTGAATCCCATGTTAAATTTTATATTTGAGAAAATCTTGTCTTTCGAAAGGGCCCTGATAAGGTTGGGGCTTCGTTTCCCATGGGGAGGTTCCTTGCTTTTAGTGGCCCGAAAGGAGATGCCATGTTGAGTTGGTTATTCGTCGTTCTCACCGTCGGCCTGACCGTTTACGGCCAGTTGATGATGAAAATCCAGGTCCTGAAGGCCGGATCCATTCCAGCGGAAGGTTATGGAAAGCTTTTTTTCTTCATGAAGCTTTTGTCCAATCCTTGGGTTTTGAGCTGCCTGGGGGCTGGCTTTTTGGCGTCCCTTTGTTGGATGGCGGCCATGACCAAGCTGCCTTTGAGCCGCGCTTATCCATGGACCAGTTTTTCGTTTATCGCCGTTCTTTTTTTAAGTTCCTGGCTTCTGCACGAACCCCTTACTTGGCCCAAGGCCGCGGGCTTGGGGTTCATCATTGCCGGAATCGTCTTGGGGAGCCAGGGGTGAGTTTCACTTCATCTGAATTTTGGAAAAACGCCGGTACATTACCTTTAGCTCGACGAGAAAGCCGCTTTCCGGCGGGTAACTTCCTTTTTGTCGCTACCCAAAAGGCCTAAGATGCACATACCCTTCAACAAACCTTATTTCACGGGCAAAGAATTGGGAAATATTGAGGAGGCCCGCCGCCTGGGTCAACTTTCGGGCGACGGAGTCTTCACCCAAAAATGTCATGGCTGGCTGGAAAAAAACACGGGTTGCCGCAAGGCCCTGCTCACGCATTCCTGCACGGCGGCCCTGGAAATGTCGGCCCTCCTCCTGGATTTGAAACCGGGGGATGAAGTCATCATGCCCTCCTATACCTTCGTTTCAACGGCCAACGCCTTTGTACTCCGGGGGGCGGTTCCGGTTTTCGTAGACATCCGCCCAGACACCCTCAACCTTGACGAGGCCAAGGTCGAGGCCGCCATTACACCGAAAACCAAGGCCGTCGCGGTGGTCCATTACGCGGGTGTGGGATGCGAGATGGATACGATCCTGGACATTGCCCGCCGCCACAACCTTTGGGTGATTGAGGATGCGGCCCAGGGAATCGGGGCCCAATACAAAGGCAAACCATTGGGGAGCCTGGGACATTTGGGGGCCTTGAGTTTCCATGAAACTAAAAACATTATTTCCGGCGAGGGCGGGGCCCTCCTGGTGAACGAAGAAGGGTTTACCGAGAGGGCCGAAATTATCCGGGAGAAGGGGACAAACCGGATCAAATTCCAAAAAGGGAAAGTGGATAAATACAGCTGGGTGGATATCGGCTCTTCCTACCTGCCCAGCGAACTGGTGGCGGCCTTTCTTTGGGCCCAATTCGAGGGTTTTGATTCGATCATGAAGATGCGCATGGACCTTTGGGAAACTTACCACCGGGCTTTCGAAGGGGCCGAGGCCCAGGGACTTTTGCGGCGGCCAATTATCCCGAAGGAATGCCGGAATAACGCCCACATGTACTATTTGCTCCTACCCACCCCCAAAAAACGGAAATCCTTCCTTGCCGCCCTGAACCAAGGAAACGTCAACGCCGTATTCCATTACGTCCCGCTCCACAGTTCCCCCGCCGGTCAAAAATATGGGAAGACGAACGGGCCACTCAATGTGACGGTTGAAATGAGCGCCCGGATCGTGCGACTCCCCCTTTGGATAGGCATGGAAGAACACCAAGCCACCGTTATCGAGAAAGTCCTCGCGGAAGTGAAAAAAGACTAACCGGTTTAGTATTTCCTTGACCGTTGCCGCGGCCGACTCCATAGGGTTTGCGATCGCAGGAGGGAATTCCGCATGAGGGAAGCATCCCAAGACACCGGGGAAGAAATCCGGAGAAGCCACCGCGCAAAAACAAACAAGCTTAAGCCTAAGACAACAAAGCCGTCCCAAACGGTGGTTCCCGCCCGGTAAAGGGGCACTTTAACCTTGAATTCGTTGTCGATTTTAAAGCCGGACCTGGTGGAAATCAGGGCGATCTCCTGGGCGCAGGAATAGCTCACGCCCTGGTAATACCTCAAAATGGGTTCCAGGGTCTTGACCTTGAGCAACCGCAATCCGGACTCCACATCCCTGTATTTTTGCCCGGAAAGAATGGAGTTGGTCCAGGTCAAAAACCGGTTTCCCCATATTTTATAGAGCGGATAGACGGAAAAGTCACGCCGGGTAAGGACCACGTCGACTTTCCGATCCCCCAAATAACGGACGAGCGCAGGGATGTACTCGGGTTTATGCTGCCCATCGGCATCAATGGTTACGATGATGTCTTCCGCCCCGACCCGTTTTTTTTTGGCAAGGTAGAGGACGAAGAGAAACCCTTGTTTTAAGGCCCCCGCCATTCCATTGTTCACCGGAAGATCGACGATGTAAGTGTACTTCCGTTTCCTCGCGAATTTCTCCAGAAGAACCAGGCTTTTGTCCCGGGAACCGTCGTTAACGCAAACCAAATAATCCACGCAGCTGGCGACTCGCGGAAGTATGTTTCCCAAGGTTTTTTCCTCATTGTAAACGGGTAGGACGGCAATGGTTTTAGGCAAGAAAACCCTTCGTTATAAGAATTGGTTTTGGAGGTGGCTTCATCACGCCAAAGGATCAGGGCCCACCCGCAACAAAAGGGCCCGACCCAGGTATTTTAAAAGCGTGGCCAAGCCCAGTTTGGACTCGCCCCGGGTCCGGTCGATAAACTCGATGGGGGATTCCTTAACCCGCAAACCCGCCTTGTAACAACGGTAAAGAATTTCGGAAACCGTGAAGGGATCCCGCGCGGTAAGGGTTCCTACCTTTATTTTTTCCAAGGCTTTTTTCGAATAAACCCGGAACCCCGAAGTTGGATCCTTTGCCTTGAGCCCCAGGACGAACTTCAAATAATAGCGCGCGAAATTGCTGGTCCATTTGCGGTGAAAGGGGCGGTCCATGTCCTTTCCGCCGGGAATATAGCGGCTGCCGATGACCACATCCGCTTGCCTAGAGGCCAGGGGCGCCAAAAGGGAAGGGATAAACTTAGGCTGGTGGGACAAGTCGGCGTCCATTTCCACCACTGCTTCGGCGCCCATTTGAAGGGTCTTCACGAAACCGTCCCGACCGGCCCAGCCCCGGCCCTTGATGGACCGGTCCCGCAACAAGAGGTGAAGTTTCTTGTCCTTCTTCATGAGTTTTTTGACTTCCTCGAAAGTGCCGTCGGGGGAGGAATCATCTACTACCAAAACCTGGGCTTGGGGAACGCTTTTGTGAAGAAGTTTCACCAACTCGGCGATATTAGCCTTTTCATTGTAGGTGGGAACCATGATGACGGTTTTGAGTGGCTTCATTGGAAAGGGCGCTTTCGGAGATTTAAACTGAATTAAGCCTGCTTCAACTGCCGTTCCACTGCTGAAAGCATATCCTTCTCTTTGAGATTGTCCATGCAGGAAACCTTTTGGCTGCATTCACCCTTGTAGTAGTCCTGACACGGCAGGATAGGAAGCACCTTTTCCCCCCGGCCGTAAAGGTCGATTTCGACATCCGAGGTGGGCCCAAAATAAGCCACCACCCGTTTTTCCAGGGCTACTGCCACGTGAAGGGCCAGGGTGTCGCCGGTCACCATGACGTCGCACAAGTCCACTAAGGAGGAGAATTGCCGCAAGGTGTTTTCCGTGCCTGTCGCCAGGCAAAGGCCCTTTAGCTTTTTCACCAAGGCCGGCATGAGTTCCCGCTCTTCCGGGCCTCCGTAAAGCAAGACCCCGACCTTGGGATGTTTTTTCCTCAATTGGCTGGCCAGCCATTCGAAGCCCTCCAAACGCCAGCGCTTCATGGGCCATCGGCCACCGGAACCTATATTGAATCCAACGATTTTCTTGAACTTTGAAAGCCTGTTTTTCTTGGCAAAACCCTTGAGGGCCCATTCCTTTTCCTTGGCGGAAAGCCCTAATTGGGGTGTTTCACCTTGATATTGGAGGCCGGCCATGCGAAACAAGTGTTCCTGGTAGGTTTTTTGGTTGGCCCGTTTGGCGGCATCGAAGATGCCCATCTCAAACCATTCCTCGGCGACAGGTTCCAGGGGGACCACGACACCTTCCTTGGAAAGGCCGAAGCCTTTTTTAACGGGGCTGTTCGCCATCGCCAGGATGGCGGCCGCTTTGCGGCCCATGTCGAAATTAAAGGCTCGGTTGAAGGAAGTGGTTCCTAAAAGCCCCGGCAAGGCCGGGTCCACGGGAAGAAGAACATCAATATTAGGGTTTTTCTCCAGAAGGGGTTTGGACGAATTTTCCGTAACCCACCAAATGGAAAGCCCGGGAACAGCTTTTTTAAAGGCGGGAAGGATGGAGGTGGAGCGCAATACGTCCCCGGCGGCGTCCAGCTTGACGATGAGAATTCGCTCCTGAACCGGGTCATAGCGGGGGCAATCCCGGCAAATCACCCCCTCCTCCTTGTGGGGCGCGCAGGGTTTCTCGCCGGTAAAGTGGCGGCAATCCGCCCTAAAAAAAAGCATTTACCGCTGTCCGGGCGCGGCGGGAAGGGAATGATAAACGGTAATCCGGTCGGTCATGGAAGCCACGATATCCCCGTTCGGCAGCACGCTGAGGGCGTTGACGCCCGACAAGGGCTGTGGATTCTTGGGGTCACCTTGAACCAAATTTCCAATGAGGTTTCCATCCAAACCATAAGCCCGCAGGAACCGCCCGTCCAGCGAGGAAACATAAAGGATGTGGCGGGCCGCATCCACGGCTTCCGCTTGGGGAGGGGCGCCGAGGTCAATTTGCTTCAGAAAATGGCCTTCGTTGTCCAGGATTTGGATCCGGTTATTGTCCCTGTCCACCACTTCATACCTGCCCTGGCCATCGGCCACCACTTGATAAGGATTTTGGAATTCTTTATTTCCCGATCCGTGCTGGCCCCAGGCACCGAGGATCGAACCGGCAGTGGTCACTTTGACAACACGGTGGCTGCCGGTATCGGCGATCACGAAATTAGCCCCGTCCCAGGCTAATCCCCTGGGCCCGTAGAAACCTTTTCCGCCCAAGTCTACCTTGACCATAGCCCGGCCCTTTGGGTCAAAGCCCCGAATCAAGCCAGTCCAGGTGTCCATCACGTAGACGTTTCCGGAGGAATCGGCGGTAAGGCAAGAAACTTCGGTAAGATCGGGAGGACCGGCTTGTTTGAGACCGATTTCTTGGAGGAATTGGCCTTTTGAATCAAAAAATAATAGGCGTTTGTTACCCTGGTCACTTAAAACGATGCGGCCGTCGGGTAGGGCCAATACATCCCAAGCTTTAAAAGCACCGCAGGACTGGGTGGCCCCGCTGAAATCCAATACATCTTGGACAAAGATTTCCTTGGAAGAGTTGGTTTTGCCGACAATATAGGAAACGACCTCAGCCAAGAAAAGGAAACCCAGAAAAGCAAGGATAATGGCGATCAATTTCCCGGATCGGCGGTTTTTTTTGCCCCGCGATTTCTTACTGTTGGATGAAGCTTTTCGCTTGGTTATTTTGGCCATATGTTTCCTCACTCGATTTTTGGTCACGGCTACCGGCCCGAAAGAGTCCTAAAGATAACACGTTTGGGGATCGTTTTCGCCCAGAAATTGGAGTAGACCGGCGGGTTTTGGGAAGAAAAGTCCTGGGGAATCCAGGTGGAGGAAGAGGGCGGATGATCCTAACCCTCTCTTGGAACCTTTTTTCACCGATTCCGGAAGCTTTTTTCTTTGGCACCCACGCAAAAAAGGGAAAGGCCGATGGGCTTCGGGAGAAAACGCTCGATTTTGGAGGAGAAGCGGACCACGCTGTCATACAGCATCATTTGGGACTTTGGGATGATCTTTTTTTTCAGGATCTTCCCATTCCACCACCAGCCGGCGACACCCAATAAATTCAGGTAACGGCAATACTTCACACTGAACCCGGCTCGGGCTACTTTTTCCTGCAGTCCGCTGCGGGAATACCGGCGAAAATGGCCGTAACTTTTATCCATGGAGCCGAAAAGAAACTGGAAAGCCGGCACGAACAAAAGCAGCTTGCCGCCGGGTTTCAGCAGGCGCAGGCATCGAGTGAGGACTCCGTGGTCGTCTTTCAGGTGTTCCAATACGTTAACGCAAACGATCGTATCGGCCCCGAAGCGTTTCAGTTCCCTTAAAGGACGCTCAAGGTTAATTTTAAGGAAGGAAACGCCATGGATCCCTTTGAGCCTGCGGCGGGCTTCCTTTAAATAACCCTCGTGCATATCGACAGCCAGCACCCTCCCGTGCCGGGCAAAGTCCCCGGTGAGGTTGCCGGTGCCACAGCCTATTTCCATGATGCGGCTTCCCAAGTAGGGCCGAAGCATACCGTAAATCCACCTGTTGTAGTGGACGGCGGACGAAAGATCGTCCAAGGTTTCCCGCTGGCCGTCCCAGGCTTTAGGGGAACTCATGGTAGGACGCGGGAGTTCTTATTATTTTGAAACAAGTTCAAAGTTGTCCTCGAGGGCGCTATCGGAGGAATCCCGGGCGACCCATATTTTGAAAGGCCCTGGTTCCATTAAATACTTTCCCTGTTCGTTGTAAAAACCCAATTTGGAAGCGGGTAGGGTGAATTCGACGGTCTTGGTTTCGCCGGGGGCCAGGTCCACTCTCTGAAAGTCCACCAACTTTCTCACCGGCTGGGTGACGCTGGCCACCAAATCCCGGATATAAAGCTGGACAATCTCGGTTCCGGCCGCCGCACCGCTGTTTTTTACCTGGGCGGTGACCTTAAGAACGCCGGACGGTTTCAAGGTTTTGGAATCCAAAGCCAGGTTGTTGTATTCATACTGGGTATAGCTCAAACCGAAGCCGAAAGGAAATTGGGGCGTATTGGGGCAATCGATGTATTTGGACTCCCATTTTTCCTTGCCCACGTCGGGCCGGCCCGTGTTCATCTGGGCGTAGTAAATAGGCACTTGGCCCAGGTTGCGGGGAAAGGTGACCACCAATTTACCCGAAGGGTTTGTGTCACCGAAAAGCACGCTGGCCACAGCCTTGCCTTGCTGGGTGCCCAAAAACCAGCTTTCGACGATGGCGGGAAGATGTTCCGCTTCCCAAGGAATGGTGAGAGGCCTTCCGTTCATCAAGACCAGGACCACCGGAACGCCGGTGGCTTGGATGGCCTTGATCATTTCCTCCTGGCGGCCGGGCAGGTCGAGTGAAGTGCGGGCGGAGGCTTCACCGCTCATGTCCTGGGTTTCACCCGCCACCACCACGGCCACCTGGGCCTTTTTAGCGGTATCGACGGCTTCGGAAAAAGCCTTGTCGGTCGCGGAATCTAAAGTGACGCCGACACCGGGGGCATAAAGGATTTTGGTGTCCTTGGAAACCGCCGCTTGGATTCCGGCCAAAACGGTGCTGACCTTGTCCAAGGCGTCCTCCCCGCGGCAATGCCAGGAGCCCAGCGGGTCTTTTTGGGAGTCCGCCAAGGAGCCGATGACCGCGATGGTTTTGAGGTCCTTTGACAAGGGGAGAAGGTTCTTCTCGTTCTTTAAAAGGACGATGGATTGTTCAGCTTCCTGCAAAGCCAAATTCAGGTTGTCCGGGGTCAGGGTCAACTCGGCTTCCTTCGCTTCGTCGGTATAGGGGTTGTCAAAAAGACCAAGCTCGTATTTCACCTTGAGGATGCGTTTGACCGCGTCATCGATGAGGCGGGGGGAGATCTTCTTCTCCTTGACCAACTCAGCGAGGTAATCCCCATAGACGTGGGACTGCATGTCCATATCCACGCCAGCGGCGATTCCTTTCAAGGCCGAATCCTTGTCGTTGGTAGCAAAACCATGGGAAACCAGCTGTTGAATGGAGGCCCAGTCCGAAACCACGAAGCCTTTGAATCCCCATTCGCCCTTGAGGATATCCCGCAGGGTGTGGCGGTTGCCCGACGCCGGCACGCCGTTTAAATCATTAAAGGCGCTCATCAATGTCTCTACCCCCGCATCCACGGCGGCCTTGAAAGGCGGGAGGTGGATTTCCCGAAGGGTAGTCTCCGACATGTCGGTGGTGTTATATTCCCGGCCCGCGATAGGCGCTCCATACCCTACAAAATGCTTGGCGCAGGCGGCAATCGAACCGGGATCGTTCAAATGCTCCCCTTGGAATCCCTTCACCCGGGCTACGGCCAAAATGGCGCCTAATGTGGGGTCTTCACCGGAGCCTTCTGAAATGCGACCCCAACGGGGTTCGCGCGAGACATCCACCATGGGAGCGAAAGTCCAACGTAAGCCCGCCGCGAAGGCTTCCGTGGCCGCCACATGTTCGCATTTTTCCAGTAGGCCAGGGTTCCAGGCGCAATCTTCCGCCAAGGGAATGGGGAAGATGGTTTTATAACCGTGGATGACGTCTAGGCCCAGGATGAGTGGAATGTGGAGGCGGGATTTTTCCACGGCGATTTTCTGGTACTCATTGGCCTTTGCGGCGCCGAAGACATTTAGAAGGGAGCCCACTTTGCCCCCGGCCACCTCGCCCTTGATTTTGTCCTCGGTGGATTTCCAAGGGCTGTATTGGAGCATCTGGCCGATTTTTTCCTCGAGGGTCATTTTGGCCAGCAAGGCTCTGACCTTGGCGTCCGTGGTGGAAAGGCGTCCTTGGTTTTTGGGAGTAACCGGCGTTTGCGGCGACGAGGGTCCCGTTCCTTGAGCCTGGAGGAATGAGGTGACGGCAAAAAAAATGGCAGCAACCACAAAACGGTGTCGCATGGATAAGCCCCCTGGGTTGAAGAATCGTCGCCGGATTCCCGGCTTGAACCGGGAAAACCGAGCCGTAATTCTAGCCCAGGGACCGGTCAGGTACGCATAAAAAATCGTTCAGCTTATTCGGTTCCTGGTTGGACCTTTTCCGGGGAAATGAAGATTCGTTCGGTCCGATTGTTTTACCAGCTCGAAAAGTGATTGGTCTTTTGTTCCGGCGAAGCGCAAGGAAACCCGCCGGGGTTTTCTTCGTTGACGGTCCTAGTGGCCTATGACATACTAAATCCCGCTTGGCCTTTCCGTTTCATCCAACGACAGATACCCATTTTGGTTTTTGGAGGTTTTATGAAAAATCTTCGGTTAGTATTGGTTGGTTTTGCCTGTTTGGCCCTCTTGTGCACCGTGGCCCTCAATGGGTGTTTCAAAAGCGGTGGAACTAAAATCAAGATTTCTTCTTGGGGAAGCCCGGAAGAAAACCAGATCCTCACCGACCTTATCAACGATTACAACAAGATCCACCCGGATGCCCAGGCCGAACTGGAACGCATTCCCTTCGGTGACTATGTCACCAAGCTGCTGACTCAAATCGCGGGTGGCCAGGCTCCCGACGTGATCTTCGTGGAAGTTAATAATTTCGTCGATCTCTTCCTGCGCGGCGCCCTGGAGCCATTGAACCCCTATATCCAGGCCGACCATATGGATTTAAGTATTTATTATCCCCAGGTGGTGGATCGCTTTACGGTGGACGGCCAAACCTATGTCATCCCCCGCGACACCGCCCCCATCGGGGTGATTTTTTACAACAAAAATGCCTTCGATGAGGCGGGGGTGCCTTATCCAACGGATGACTGGGACTGGAACCAGTTCGTCGCCGACGGCAAGAAAGTCATGAAAGCCGACGCCACAGGCCATGTCACCCGCTGGGGTTTCGTGGATGAGTGGCCGCTTTTTGACGCCTGGGTTTATGACGCAGGGGGAAGTTTCGCTGACAACGTTAAGCATCCCACCAAATGGACCTTCGCCACCGATCCCAATACTTTGAAGGGCATCCAATTCCGTGCCGACATGATGAACAAGTATAAGATGATGCTTCCGCCTTCCAGTTTGACGGCCATGGGAGGAATGGGGACTTCCGATATGTTCATTAACGGTTCCGTTGCGATGTATTTGTCGGGCATTTGGCCCACCCCGAAGTTCCGCGCGATCAAGAATTTCAAGTGGGATGTGGCGATGTTTCCTAAGAATCCCGAGGGCTTTCGGGCCTTCCCTACCGGCGGATCGGGTTACGGCATCCTGAAAACCTCGACGCATAAAAAAGAAGCGTGGGAACTGGTGAAGTATATCTCCGGAGAGGAAGGGGCCAAGAAACTGGCCGCCACCGGGTTGGCCCAGCCGTCCATTATGTCGGCCGCCAATTCGCCGTTATTCCTAGACAACCAGGACCCCAAAAACAAGAAGATGGTGTTGGATGCGATGAAATACGTGAAATACAATCCCATGTGCAAAAATTGGTTTGAGGTCCACGACAGTATCATCGGCCCGGAATTGGAAAAGGTTTGGAACGGCACTGAAACGGCCGCTGAAGCCATGGATCACTTGAGGCCTGTGTTGGAAAAGAACCCGCCTCAAACCAATTAAGCGGAGGACGAAACTGAAAATGACATCAGCCGAACGCAAAGAAGCCATCAGTGCCTTCATTTTTTTGTCGCCGTTCCTGGTTTGGATGGTTTTCCTGATGGGCGGTCCCATCCTAGCGGCCTTTTTCCTTTCCTTCTGTAAGTGGGACATCCTGACCCCCATTCAATTCGTGGGGTTCGACAACTATAAGGAGATGTTCTTCAACGACCCGCGGTTCTGGAAAGCCCTTTTTAATACCGCCTATTTCACCTTCCTTTCCGTGCCCATCGGCATGGTGTTGTCCATTGTCGTGGCACTTCTCATGAACCAGAAAGTAAAGGGCATCGGCGCTTTCCGGACGCTTTTTTACCTTCCTTCGGTGGTGGGTGCGGGCGTGGCGATAGCGGTCCTTTGGAAGTGGATTTTCAACGCCGATTCGGGGCTTGTTAAACTACATGATTCACGTTGTTTCGAGCCTGGGCGGTCTTCTAACCGGCATCCCCATTTCCGACTGCCCCAAGTGGATGGCCAGCGAGGTCTGGAGCAAGCCGGCGCTTGGTCATTATGAGTTTGTGGGGGGTTGGCGGCGGCATGATCATTTACTTGGCGGGGCTCCAGGGAATTCCCTCAACTCTTTATGAAGCGGCGGAAATCGACGGGGCCAACCGCTGGCAACAGTTTTGGACGGTCACCCTGCCGGGCCTTTCGCCGGTCATTTTTTTCCAATTGATCATTTCCATCGTCAATTCCTTCCAGATTTTCACCCAGGTAGACGTCATGACCGATGGCCTCGGTGGGCCCGGCCGATTCCACGCTGGTGATGGTGCTTTATATCTACCAAAAGGCTTTCAAGTATTACCAAATGGGCTATGCCTCGGCTCTGGCCTGGGTATTGTTCGTCGTCATCATGCTGGCCACTTGGCTGCAATTTAAGTATTCCAAGTGGGTTTACTACGAAGGCGAATTAAGGAAATAAGGACTTCACCATGAGCGAATCAACCATCGTTCCCGCTCCCTCGGCCGCACCCGAAGGTTTCTGGGCCAGCAAACGCCGCAACGAAAAGATCACGAAGATCACCGTGTACGATACTTTTGGTGATAGGGTCCATCGTCATGATGCTGCCGATCATCTGGATGCTTTCCACTTCCTTCAAGACCCGCACTGATGTTTTTTCCGTGCCACCGGTCTGGATTCCGACCCCCCTTCACTTGGAAAACTACCCCACGGCCTGGAACATCTCCGGGATGTACGCTTCCGAGGATTGGAGCTTCCTGGGAATCCCGTTCCATGGCGTCACTTTCACCACCTACATCTTGAATACCCTCACCATCGCGGTCTTGAGCTGCCTGGGAACCACTTTCTCCTCCTCGCTGGTGGCCTTCGCTTTCGCCCGGCTTGCGTTTTCCGGGTCGGGGCCCTCTGTTCCTCCTCTGTCTGGCCACCATGATGGTACCGGCCGCAAGTCACCATGATCCCCACGTTCATCCTTTTTAAGAGCGCCGGGTGGTACGACACCTTTTATCCCCTTATCGTCCCGGCCTTTCTGGGCGGAGGCGCCTACAACATCTTCCTGATGCGGCAATTTTTCATGAGCATCCCCTATGAGATGGACGAGGCGGCCAAGATCGATGGTTGCACCAACTTCGGGGTTTACTGGCGCATTTTGCTTCCCCTTTGCAAACCCGCCCTAACGACGGTAGCGGTCTTTTCCTTCGTTTATAACTGGAACGATTTCTTGAATCCTCTTGATTTACCTCGATTCCAACAGCAAAAAGACCCTGGCCTTGGGGTTGAAGAATTTCGTTTCCCTTTATGGCCAGGATTACCACCTGCTGATGGCGGCGTCCCTTTTGATTTCCATCCCCATTGCTGTCATGTTCTTGGTGGGCCAGAGGTACTTCATCCAGGGAATCGCGACCACGGGATTGAAATAGTTCATTTGAAATTTTGGATTTAAAAACTATAATTGCACTCCGAACCAGCCCTTGTTCCAGCCTTGGAACAAGGGCTTTCCTTTTGGCCCGGATCGCGGCAAGGATTGTTAACCAAGCTGTTCGACGTATCGACACCTTCCTCGCCCACACAGTTTTAAGCCGTGATGTAATTTTATCCTTTCGAAGGAGATTTGGAATGAAGAGCGCCGCGCTTTCACCGCTGGGCAAGGAAAAATTTTTTTTCACGTCGGAATCTGTCACCGAGGGGCATCCGGACAAGGTGGCCGACGCCATTTCGGATGGCATCCTGGATGCTTGCCTGAAACAGGACCCCTTCAGCCGGGTGGCCTGCGAGACCCTTTTGACCTGCAACTGGGTGGTGGTGGCGGGAGAAATCACCACCAAAGCCCAGGTGAACTTGAGCCCAGGTGGTCCGCGACACCATCCGCAAGATCGGCTATACCGACGCCAAAGCCGGCTTGGACGCGGACACGGCTGGCGTCTCCGTGGCCATCAACCGTCAATCCCCTGACATCGCCATGGGCGTGGACACTGGCGGCGCGGGCGACCAGGGTATGATGTTCGGCTTCGCCTGCCGGGAAACCCCCGAGCTGATGCCGCTTCCCATCATGTTGGCCCACCGGCTGGTGGAAAAGCTGGCCCAGGTGCGCAAGTCCAAGAAAATTCCCTTACCTGCGGCCCGACGGCAAGAGCCAGGTTTCGGTGGAATATATCGGCGGCAAGCCGGTGCGCGTGGACGCGGTGGTGGTTTCCACCCAGCACGCGCCGGTGAACCAGTCCAAACTGCGGAAGGACGTCATCCGTCATGTCATCAAGACCGGTTATCCCCTCCCACATGATCGACAGCAAAACCAAGATTTTCGTCAATCCCACCGGCCGTTTCGAAATCGGCGGGCCCTTGGGCGACACGGGTCTGACCGGCCGAAAAATCATCGTCGACACCTATGGCGGATATGGCCGCCATGGCGGCGGCGCTTTCTCCGGAAAGGATCCCTCCAAAGGTGGACCGTTCGGCGGCTTACTGCGGCGCGCTGGGTGGCCAAAAACATCGTGGCCGCCGGCTTGGCCGACCAATGTGAAGTGCAGATTTCCTATGCCATCGGCGTGGCCGAACCCACCAGCGTGTTGGTGAATACCTTTGGCACCGGCCGCCTGCCGGAAGAACAGATCACCCAGCTGGTCCGAAGGTGTTTTGACTTGACGCCCCGGGGCATCATGAAGGCACTCAACCTGCGCCGGCCTATTTACCAGAAAACGGCCGCTTACGGGCATTTTGGGCGCCACGACAAGGATTTCACCTGGGAAAAGACCGACAAAGCCGCCGCTCTGCGTAAAGCCGCGAAACTCAAGTAAATCATCAATCGCCAAGGCACTCGGGAGAGCAAAAAGAATCACCTTTGCCTTTCTTGGTGCCCTTTGTGTCTTGGTGGTTCAAATTTTTGGAGGAATTAAATGAAATACCACGTGAAGGATTTGAAACTGTCGGCCAAGGGAAAAGACCGCATCGAATGGGCCGAGCGCAGCATGCCCGTCTTGCGCTTGATCAAGCAGCGCTTCCAAAAGGAAAAACCCCTCAAGGGTATCCGCATGGCGGCCTGCCTGCATGTCACCACCGAAACCGCCAATCTTTTGATTACCTTGAAGGCCGGTGGCGCGGATGTTTACACCTGTGCCTCCAACCCGCTATCCACCCAAGATGACGTGGCGGCGGCGCTGGTCAAGGTTTACGGCATTCCCACTTTCTCCATTAAAGGGGAAGACCGCAAAACCTATTACAAACACCTCTATTCGGCCTTAGATGCCCATCCCAATATCACTATGGATGACGGGGCGGACCTGGTTTCCGAGCTCCATTCCTCCCGCGCGGCCCAGGCCTCTGAGATCATCGGCTCCACCGAGGAAACCACGACCGGCGTCATCCGCCTGCGGGCCATGGAAAAAGACGGCGTGCTCAAATTCCCGGTGGTGGCGGTCAATGACGCCAAGACCAAGCACTTTTTCGACAACCGTTACGGTACGGGCCAGTCCACCATGGATGGCATTATCCGCGCCACGAACCTCCTGATCGCGGGCGCCGTGGTGGTGGTGCCGGGCTACGGCTGGTGCGGCCGCGGAGTGGCCAGTCGCGCCAGGGGATTGGGCGCCCGAGTCATCGTGACGGAAGTGGACCCGATGAAGGCCCTGGAGGCCGTCATGGATGGCTATGAGGTGATGCCCATCGCCAAAGCCGCGCCCCTGGGGGACATCTTCGTGACCTTGACAGGCGACATCCACGTCATCCGCAAGGAGCATTTCGCCAAGATGAAGGACGGGGCCGTTGTGGCCAATTCGGGGCATTTCAACGTGGAGCTGGACCTGGAGGGCTTGAAACAGCTTTCCAAGAAGGTGCGGCCCATCCGCGATTTCGTGCAGGAATACAGCCTGAGGAACGGTCGCAAGGTTTTCGTGCTCGGAGAAGGCCGCCTGATCAACCTGGCCGCCGCCGAGGGCCACCCGGCCTCGGTCATGGACATGAGCTTTGCCAACCAGGCTTTGGCCGCGGAGTACGTGACCAAGAACCACCAATCCTTGGAGCGGAAGGTTTACTCCGTCCCGACAGAAATCGACAACGAGATTGCCCGGCTGAAGCTGAAGGCTATCGGCATTTCGATCGACACACTGACGGCGGAACAAGAACACTACCTGTCGAGCTGGGAGATGGGCACCTGATTTAAGTTCGGCAAATAGTTATAAAAAAGGCGGGCCCATCGGGTCCGCCTTTTTGTTTAGGACTCAGAAAATTCTTTTGAAAAACTTATTCCACCCCGTTTTTCCAAAGTTAGATCTTGCCCACCCAAAATAGGTTTTTTCCGAACGTATTGTTTAAATCCATGCGATTTTAATTCTATCGCGCCGGTTTGAAGCTCGATACACCATTTGTACCCATAGAAATCACCCTCTCGTTGTAATCTTTCAACCATTTTAAAATCCGCAATTTCAAAAGGGCCAAAAGCGTAACTCATTTTATCTTCGATGTTTGTTTTTAAGTCATATGCATGTTCGAAAACTAGAGTGCAGGGGGAAACCCAGAAACTAAAGTGCTTTTCGGGTGGAATAGGACCAACCCATTTGAAGATGTAATCAATATCGAAAAGTAAATCGGCCGTTCCATCGCTTAATTCTGATCCGAAGGCCATGCCGTGAATATGGGCATCGTGCCATCCCATTTGTTCAAAATCATTTTCGTTCCAAATTGTTTTTTCAAGGATATAAGAATCGTCCTTAGGACTCATGGAGCGCTCTTTTCATTTTAAAACCGTTATGCTAAACGGCTTCAGCTGACGGCCGCTCTTTGGGCTTCGACTTTGGCCTCAGCCATTTCCTTCTCCATCAGGGGCTGGAATTTCTTCTTTTCGTTGGCCTTCAAATAAGCCTGTTCCGCAGTGATCTTGCCGGCCTCGAAGAACCTCATCAAGCATTGGTCCATGGTCTGCATCCCGACCTTGGTGTTCAGCTCAATCAGGGAATTGAGACCCGAAACCTTTCCGGTTCGGATCAAATTGGGAAGGCTCTTTTCATAGGTCAAAACCTCAACGGCCGCGCAGCGGCCCTTGCCGTCCTTGGTGGGGCACAACTGCTGGGCCACGATGCCCTTGGTGGAGGCGGCCAGGGCCCCCCGGGCCTTCTCCCGCTCATCCGAGGGAAAGACGTTGATGATGCGGTCGATGGTTTTGGCCGCGGAATTGGTGTGCAGGGTGCCGAAAACCAGGATGCCCATCTCCGCCGCGGCGATGGCCAGTGAAATGGTCTCGTAGTCGCGCATTTCGCCCACCAGGATGATGTCCGGGTCCTGGCGCATGGAAGACCGCAGGGCCGCCTTGAAAGAATGGGTGTCGCGGTGCACCTCCCGCTGGGTGATCTTGCACTTCTTCACGGGATGCACGAACTCAATGGGGTCCTCGATGGTGAGGATATTGGCCTCGCGGGTGGAATTGATCTCGTCGATCATGGCGGCCAGGGTGGTGGATTTGCCGCTTCCCGTGGGGCCCGTGACCAGGATAAGGCCCCGCTTGACCTTGCACATATCCCTTACGACCGGCGGCATGCCCAGTTCGTCCAAAGTCAGTATCTTGGTGGGGATGGTTCGGAAAACGGCGGCGATGCCCTGCTGGTTGAAAAAAACGTTGGCAGCGGAACCGGGCCAGGCCCGGTACCTCGTAGGCGATAATCGTAATCATGCCGCTGCCAGCACAGCTCCCACTGCTCCGGGGTCATGGTCTCGTAAAGGAGGACGTGGATCACCTGTTCGGTCATCGACCCAATCCTCCAGGGGGACCAAGTCGCCCTTGGCGCGGATCAGGGGCGGGTTGCCGATGGTCAGGTGCATGTCGGAGGCCTTGCGCTCCACCATCTTCTTAAAGAGCTCGTCGATGGTGGCCATCAGGCCTCCTCCGCCAGAATCTCATCGGCCTGGGCCTGGGTGATTTTCTTGGCCGCCACCAGCGCTTTGATGGAAGCTTCCATGGTTTGCATCCCCTGCGAGAGGCCGGTGGCGATCATGGAGGGGATCTTGTGGTATTCCTCGCTGCGGATGGTGTTGGCCATGGCCAGGGAGTTCACCAGGATTTCGAAGGCCGGAACCATGGCGGTCCCTCGGCGTTCACCAGCAGGCGCTGGGAGACGATGCCCACCAGGCTTTCGGACAGGCTGGCGATGGCCTGGGACTGCTCGGCGGCGGGGAAGAGGTTGACAACGCGGGAAATGGTGGCGGCCGCCGAGCCCGTGTGCAGGGTGCCGATGACCAAATGGCCGGTTTCGGCGGCGGTCAAGGCCAGGCTCATGGTCTCGTAGTCGCGCATTTCGCCCACCATGATGATGTCCGGGTCCTCGCGCAAGGCGCTCCTCAAGGCAGCGGAAAAACTCCCGGTGTGGGGGCCCACGCTCCGCTGGTTGACCAGGGACTTCTTGCGTTGGTGGATGTACTCGATGGGATCCTCGATGGTGATGATGTGCTCGTCGCTTTCGCTGTTCATGTGATCCACCAGGGCCGCGCAGGTGGTGGATTTGCCGGACCGGCCCGGGCCGGTGATGAGGATGAGGCCCTGGTTGGCGTCGGAGAACTTCTTAAGGATGGGCGGCAGGCCCAACTCGTCGATGGAGGGGACCTGGGAGCTGAAATGCCGGAAAACCGCGTCCCAGCCCTTTCGCTGGCGGTAGGCGTTCACGCGGAAGCGCTCCCCGTTGGACATGGTATAGGAGGTGTCCACTTCCCATTCGGTCTTCAGGCGCTCGGCAGTGGCCTGGTCCAGGACCTCGAAAATCATCCTCTCGCAATCCTGGGTCAAAAGGGGCTGGGTAATGGGGCAAAGGCGGCCCAGCTGGCGCACGTAAACGGGGGACTCGGAGGCCACGTGCAGGTCGGAGCCTTTGCATTCAATGCAAGCTTGGAGGTACTGGTCGAGTTCGGGCATGGCCGCTTCAATGGGAATGGGGTAAGAGACAGCCTTTAGATTACAAAAAAATAGTGTTAAGTCAATTTATACCGGACCGGTTTTAGAACGGGCCAAAGGTGTTGCAAGCCCGATTTTAGCCCTCGAATCCTGTTTCCGCCCTCCTCCCCCGTTGCCTTATAATCCTCGGG
Organism: uncultured Pseudomonadota bacterium; assembly: GCA_963770835.1. Classification (GTDB taxonomy): domain Bacteria; phylum Oederibacteriota; class Muellerivitia; order Muellerivitales; family Muellerivitaceae; genus JAJPJW01. The sequence continues at coordinate 168,039 of CAVYRH010000019.1, read as the reverse complement.
CGGCTCAATTTCCCTTGGAGGAGAACATGCGCCTGAGGACCCTTTCGGCTGTCGCCTTGTCGGTACTGTTGTTGGGAGGATGCGCCAAAAACGGGGGTGGGAACAAGATACGGATCGGCCTTTCCCTGGACACCCTTAAGGAAGAACGCTGGCAGCATGACCGCGACCTCTTCGTGGCCAACGCCAAGGAACTGGGGGCGGACGTGCTGGTGCAAGCCGCCAATTCCGACGACGCCCTTCAGAATTCCCAGGCCGAGAACCTCCTCACCGAGGGGGTGAACGTCCTGGTGGTGGTGCCCCATAACGGAAAGAGCGCGGCCACCATCGTGGAAGTCGGCCCACAAGGCGGGTGTTCCGGTCATCGCCTATGACCGCCTGATCCGCGACTGCGACCTCGACCTTTATGTCACTTTCGACCCCGAGAAAGTGGGCGAGGAGCAGGCCGATTACGCGGTGAAGCACAGGCCCAAGGGCAATTACGTGCTTATCGGCGGAGCCCCCACGGACAACAACGCCGTTTTGGTGCGCCAAGGGCAGATGAAAATCCTCCAGCCCTCCATCGACAAGGGGGACATCAAGATCGTAGGCGACCAATGGGCCACGGACTGGCAGCCGGTGGAGGCCCTGAAGATCATGGAAAACGCCCTGACCAAGAACAACAACAAGGTGGACGCGGTGGTCGTTTCCAACGACGGCACGGCGGGTGGCGTGATGCAGGCCCTCAACGAGCAGGGACTGGCCGGGAAGGTGCTGGTCACCGGGCAAGACGCAGACCTGGCGGGCTGCCAGAGAATCGTGCAGGGCACCCAAAGCATGACCGTGTATAAGCCCCTGCCCAAGCTGGCGGACAAGGCGGCGGAGCTGGCCATCGCCATGGCCCAGAAGAAGCCCATCACCGACCCCGTTTCCAAACTCAACAACGGCAAGAACGACGTTCCGTCCATCCTCCTGCCCACGGTGGAAGTGGACAAGGATAATTTGGATTCCACCGTCATCGCCGACGGTTTCCAGAAAAAAGAAGACGTGTATAAAAAATAAAATTTAAAACCAACGCTGTCGATTTATATTTGGGAGGCAATTTTGAAAAAGTTTTTCATAATTCTAGGGATTTTATTTGCGATTGTTTTGGTTTTGGGTGCGGCAGCTTTTTTTGTTTTTCAACATTATGGCCAACAATACGATGCCGACAGCAAAGCCTATGTTGACGGGATTGTTCCGATTATTTGTAAGGATTGGGACGAAAGTCTTATGTTGAAGGATGCAAGTCCGCAATTGCTCGAGGTGGTTCATAAGAATCAGGATCAGATCGATAAGTTATTTGCTTTATGCAAGGATCGATTGGGTTCTATCAAAGAATATAAAGGTTCCAAAGGTGATTCTTTCATGAACTTCACTTCGGAAAATGGATTGCAGGTAACGGGCACCTATTTGGTTGGGGCCGATTTTGAAAAAGGTTCCGCAACAATAAAAATTAGGGCTATTTTGAACGATGATAGATGGCGGCTTTTAGCCTTCACTGTCAACTCGGATTTGCTTTTAGCCAACCCTTGACCATTGAGAGTTGGGATGGTTTACGACTTTTTAAAGGGTTGTAATGCCTCTTCTTGAACTTAAAAACATCACCAAGGATTTTCCGGGTGTGCGGGCCCTGGACGGCGTCTCTTTCGACCTGGAGAAGGGCGAGATCCATGCCCTTTGCGGGGAAAACGGGGCAGGCAAGAGCACCCTCATCAAGATCCTCTGCGGCTACCACCCCTACGGCTCCTACGGCGGGGAAGTCCTGCTGAACAACCAGCCGGTTCAATTTAAGGACCTGAAGGCTTCCGAGGAAAAGGGTATCGCCCTCATCGCCCAGGAACTGGCCCTGGTGCCAGAGCTTAGCGTGGCCGAAAACCTGCTTTTGGGCCGCTGGCCCGTCAAAGGTGGCTTTATCCAATGGGGAGAAGTCCACCGGGAGGCCCAAAAGGCCCTGGACTTGGTGGCGCTCAAAGTGGGCCTGGATACACCCATTCGGCAATTGGGCATCGGCCAACAGCAAATGATCGAGATCGCCAAGGCCCTTTCCAAGAAAGCCGAAATCCTGGTCTTGGATGAGCCCACGGCGGCCCTTACCGAAGCCGACACCGCCCGGCTGTTGGAATTCTTGAGGCAGTTAAGGAAGCAAGGCGTTTCCGCCATTTACATCAGCCACCGGCTGGAGGAAGTGGGCCAAATCGCCGACCGGGTGACGGTTTTGCGCGACGGAAAATCCATCATCACCGCGCCCGTATCCCAGTTGAGTCAGGAAAAGATCATCGCCAACATGGTGGGCCGTGAGGTCAAAAACCTCTATCCCCGGCCCCGAACCACCGCCGGTCCGGTTTTGCTGGCCGTTCAAGGCTTCAGCGTGGAAGACCCCGCCAATCCCGGCCGTTACGTGGTGAAGGACGTTTCTTTCGAGGTCCACGCCGGGGAAGTGCTGGGCGTCGCGGGGCTCATGGGCGCGGGCCGGACGGCCCTCTTAAGCTCGCTCTTTGGGGCCGCCCGGGGAAAGGTGGGGGGAACATTGGTAGTCGAGGGGAATCCTCAATTACCTTTTTCTTCGCCCGAACAAGCTATTAGGGCGGGGTTGGCCCTGGTGAGCGAGGACCGCAAAAAATATGGCCTAGTCTTGGAAAGCCCCGTAGAGGAAAACCTTATTCTGGCCTTCATGCGCAAGCTGTCCAAACACGGCTTTTTGGACCAGCCGGCCATCGAGCGCGAATGTGAAACCCAGGTCAAGGCCATGCGCATCAAGACGCCTAGCCTTTCCTCCTGGGTTAACAAACTTTCCGGGGGCAACCAGCAAAAGGTGGTCCTGGGGAAATGGCTGATGACCCGGCCCAAAGTCCTTTTCTTGGACGAGCCCACCCGCGGTATTGACGTGGGCGCAAAAGCTGAAATTTACGAGCTCATGGGACAACTGGCCTCCCAAGGGATCGGCATTGTGCTGGTTTCCTCCGACCTCCCGGAAATTCTGGGGCTCAGCCACCGGGTTTTGGTTCTCAACCAGGGCCGGATGACGGCAAAATTGGAAGCCGGGGAAGCGACGCCGGAGAGAGTCCTAGCCGCCGCGGCGCTTAAAGCATGAACATGACTTCAAATCCACCGCTAAGACGCCAAGACGCCAAGAAAAAAGAAAAAAAAACCTTCAATATTTCAACTTCTGGTCAGGAGTTCTCAAGTCAGGTTATTTCTTGGGCGCTTATGGTGGGGCTCGGCTTATTGGGCCTGTGGCAATTCCACAACGTCGAGTTTTATTCTAACTTCGACCTCGTGCCGGGGGCCCGGGGGGACAACCGGCTCGTGACGGCGCTTCTCGAGTATTCCTACCACGCCCTCAAAGGGGAAGGCTCGTTGCGGTCACCCGCCTTCTATTACCCCGCCCAAGGCACCCTCGGGTACGCCGACATTTTTTTGAGTTATCTCATCCCCTATGGGGTCCTTCGAAGCATTGGGTTGGACATCTTTTCCTGCTACCAGGTTTGCGGAGTTCTGTTCAGCTTGCTCAATTACATCTGTGGATTCCTGTTGCTGAACCGGGGTTTGGGGCGAAGTGTTGCCGCTTCGTCGCTAGGGGCGTTCCTTTTTGCCTTTAACGCGCCCAAGTTCAACCAGATCAGCCATCCCCAACTGCAATGCCTGTTTCTCCTCCCGTTGGCGGTATGGCTAGTGGTCGAATGGGTGAAGAGGAGCGGAAAAACCTCCAGCCGCGAAACCTTTTTCTTGATGGGTTCGGCGTCTCTCTTGGCGGATTTTCAACTGTATAGCGGCTTTTACACGGGTTGGTTCTTCCTTTTCTGGACCTTTTTATTCCTGGCGCTTGGTTTTTGTTTCAAAGCCACACGGGATTTTCTAATAGGGCTTTGGAATCGGAACTACTTTCCGCTTTTAAGTGCGGGGGTGGTTTTTGCCCTTGGGCTCGTCCCTTTTTTGTGGATTTACCTCCCAGTTGTCCACGACCTGGGAGGAAAGAATTACAGCGAAGTCCAAACAATGATTCCGGACCCCTGGTCCTTCTTTTGGATGGGCCCGCGCCATTCCTGGTGGGGTTGGCTGTGGGACTTTAGCTCAACCATCCGGAATTACCCCGTGGAGATAGAAGAAAGGGACGGATTTGGCTTGTCGGTCCTGGCGGCTTGGGTTCTATTAACCCTGGCTTCGGTTTGGATTCTTAGGAAAAAGAAGTCGCCGATTGTTAAAAAGGCCAACCTTGTTTTCTTCCATTTTGCGGCCTTAGCAGTCCTAGCCACGACTCTTTTCGTCCTTTTAGGGATGAAGTACCCCGGGGATGTATCTCCCTGGTGGTTCATCTTTAAAATCGTCCCTGGAGGCGGAAGCATCCGTGCCGTTTCCCGTTACGTGATTTTTCTGGCCCTGCCACTTTCCATCGCCGTTGCCATCGCGTTCCAAATCCTTGAGGCGCGGATAAAAGCCATCCCAAAGCAAACCACCCGAATCGTTTTATTCGGCCTTTTGTTCCTATGGGGGGGCGCCATAGTGTTGGAACAGATCGGGTTTCCACCCTATCCGGCCTTTTCGAAGTCGGAGGACTTGAGCCGGTTGGAATACCTAAGCGAGAAACTATCGCCCCAGTGTCATGCCTTTTACATAGAGGTGGACCCCCGGCTTCCTTACGACGCCACCAACCTCCAGATTGACGCCATGCTGGTTTCAGCCGTACGCGGAATCCCCACCCTGAACGGCTATAGCGGGGCCAACCCCAATGACTGGAACCTGTACCGGGTGCGAAGCCCCCGGTATCATGAGTACGTGGAAGACTGGATCGACCGCAACCAAATCGCCGGTCCCGTTTGCGGCCTTGGGATTGACCGGTGATTTTAAGGAGTTTTGAAGTTTCCCTCTCCCCTTGCGGGAGAGGGTAGGGTGAGGGGTAATGATTGATAGGTCACCCAAGAATATTGCTAGGAAACTTCGGCGAAATCAGACCGACGCCGAAAAAAAGATATGGCGTTTCTTGCGTTCGAGGGAATTTCAGGGAATTAAATTTAGGCGGCAGCAACCGTTAAGCCCCTACGTTGTTGACTTTTGTTCATTTGAGAAAAGATTGGTCATAGAATTGGATGGCGGTCAACATGCTTTAACTCAGGAAGAAGATTCCAAAAGGACAGAATATCTTCAAAAATCAGGTTATAAAGTAATTCGGTTTTGGAACAACGAAGTTCTGGCGAATATTGAAGCTGCTTTGGAACAAATTCGGAAAAATCCGAGGAAACCACCCCTCACCCTGACCCTCTCCCGCAAGGGGAGAGGGGAAAGAGAGAAGAAATGAAAGACACTAGAGTTCAAATCCCCTGGCGCGCATTGACAATGGTAGGGGCGTTACTTTTGATTTGGGTCATCTTCTCCATCACCACGGGCGGCATCTTCTTGGAACCCCGGAACCTGTCGCTCCTGATGCGGCAGATGTCGGTCACGGCCATCCTGGCCATCGGCATGGTGCTGGTTATTGTGGCGGGCCAAATCGACCTTTCGGTGGGGGCCATGACGGGCTTCCTGGGCGCAGTTTCGGCCATATTATTCGTCAATCACAACTGGCCCCTTTGGGCCACTTTTGCGGTCACTATTCTTCTGGGTGCGTTATTGGGGCATATCCAGGGGCATTTGGTCACCTGGTTCAACATCCCGCCTTTCATTGTAACCTTGGGGGGAATGCTGATCTTCCAGGGTTCTTTGTTGGGCCTTACCGGTGGCGTGGCCATCAGCCCCACCCCCGATTATCTTTACGTGGGCCAGGCCCACGTTGCCAATGCATTTGGCTGGGCGGCTTTCGGGGTTGTGGCTCTTTTCTTCCTCTATCGAGCCTTTAAAGGCAAGGCAGCTTCGGCCAAGCTCAAATGGCTCGGGTTGCTGGCTGTGGTGGCGGTTTTCATCACGGTGATGAACGCCTATGAAGGCATCCCTTTCCCGGTGGTGTTGATGATTATCTTCGCGGCGGCCTTTTCTATTGTGGCCCAACAGACACCCTTCGGACGGCACCTTTACGCCATCGGCGGCAACCGGGAGGCCGCCTTTTATTCCGGCATCAACATCAACCGGCACATTGTTCTCGTCTTCACCCTTATGGGTGCCATGGTGGGGGTTGCGGGCATCGTGCTAACCGCTCGGGTGGGTTCCGCCACCTCCGACGCGGGCCGCATGATGGAACTGGATGCTATCGCCGCTTCGGTCATCGGCGGCACCTCCCTTATGGGAGGCCGGGGAACGGTATGGGGAGCCATTCTGGGGGCTTTGGTGATGGCTTCACTGGATAACGGCATGAGCTTAATGAACACGGAAGCCTTTTGGCAGCCCATTATCAAGGGGAGCATCCTGGTTATCGCTGTGGCCCTGGATATGATGGGTCGCAAAGGTAAAGCATAAGATCGAAGGTCAGAGCCTGTCGGTTCGAGTCTAACCCGTGGAGGAACTAGTTTGACCAATGATTTTCAGGAACCTCCAAAAAAAGCTAACCTCAAACAAAAATTAACAGTCGCTTTTATCCTGTCTCTATTGACCGTAGTAATTTCTTACTTTTTTGGGGTGATTGGGCTTCAAGGTATCGTTTTGGCTATGCTTGTATTGGGTGTATACATTCTTTTTATCATTTTATAAGGAATTCGATGGTTCGCAAATCGTACGGTCTGGGGAGGGTTTGGTGAAACTTTCTAGGATGTTCATTTTGATTTCTGTATTGTTGCTTCTCCACTGGGAAACCGCCTGGGCCGAAGAATTAGCCAAGACTCCGCCCATGGGTTGGAACAGCTGGAACGCTTTTTCAGTGAATATCAATGAAAGTGTCCTCCGACAGACCGCCGACCTCATGGTGAGCTCGGGCTTGAGGGACGCGGGTTATGTCTACCTCAACCTGGACGACGGTTGGCAGGTCAGCCGGGACTCCAACGGTGTCATCCAGGCTGATCCAGCCCATTTTCCCTCAGGCATGAAGGCCCTGGGCGATTACATCCATTCCAAAGGTCTCAAATTCGGTATCTATACCTGCGCTGGGACCAAGACCTGTGGCGGGCGGCCGGGAAGCCTCGGCTACGAAAAGAAGGACATGGCCACCTATGCCTCCTGGGGCGTGGATTACGTCAAGGTGGATTGGTGCTACACCCAGGGGTTGGACCCCAAGACCCAATACGCCCTATTCCGGGACGGTATCCGGGAAAGCGGGCGTCCCATGGTGCTTTCCATCTGCGATTGGGGCGTGGACAAACCCTGGATTTGGGGGCCGAAGACCGGCCAACTCTGGCGCACGGCGGGGGATCTTCTGCCTTGCTGGGACTGCCGGGTGTCCTGGGGCGGAGGGGGGCTTATCGTTGATCTGTACAAACAAACCGGCCTGGAAGCCTATGCCGGGCCCGGAGGTTGGAACGACGCCGACATGCTGCAAGTCGGCAACGGCAGCCTGACGGTGGACGAATGCCGCTCCCACTTCAGCCTCTGGTGCATTCTGGCCGCGCCGCTGATCGCGGGAAATGACCTGCAGAAAATGACCCCGCAGACTAAGAAAATACTCCTCAACCAGGAAGCCATTGCGGTGGATCAGGACTCGGCTGGGCGCCAAGGAAAACGCCTGAAGAATCTGTGGGAGGGGCGCGAAGTCTGGGCCAGGCCCTTAAGCGGCGGCGATTGGGCCGTTTGTCTTTTCAACCGGGGTCCGAAGGCCGCCAAGATTGAAGTGGACTGGACGGACCTGGGTTTGAAGCCGGGAAAGAGGGAAGTCCGGGACCTTTGGGCCCACCGCGACTTGGGAGACTTTGAGGAAAGCTACGCGGCGGATGTGCCTTCGCATGGGGTTGTTTTTGTGAGGATCAAAGCCCAAAACCTTTAAGCCCGGGGCTAGAAACTGACCACCACATCCAAGGCTCCTCCAAGGGAGATGGAATCCTGAAGATCGGGGATGCTGCGGGTGAGGAAAGAAGCGTCGACGACTACGACTTTGGTCAAGTAGCCTATTCCGAAGCACCACATTTGCTGGTTGGAAATTTCGTCGGCGAAGGTTCCCAAACGAACAATTAGGTGGGACTCCGGGTAAAAGTGTTCCAATCCGGCGCTCCAGCGGGTTTGATGCTCGGACCAGGACACTTGCCCTTCCACGCCCACGTTATTGCCCGGTGGGGTGAATATCAGGCCCAATTTAGTGGCATAAGGGAAAGGCGCGGAGATGGTCACACTTTGGGAGGGCCCTAAGGGGGACTCGGTGCCAGAGGAATCCAATTGGTAATTCTGCTGGGTGGCCTGCCAAGTGAAGTTGGAGGTTAAGTTCTCTAACATCAAACCGACCTGCAGGGCGTCAGTGAATTTGGCCAGCAAACCTCCGTCGATGCTCAAGCCCAGCCCTGTATTCGAGGTTGTTTTCGTGTAGGTATAGCCGCCGGGAGTTCCCTGGGTGTAAGTGCCGGTCAGCGAAGTCTGCTGGTACCACAACCCGTCGTGGTACTTAAGGCTTGCTCCGACGGTAAACATTTGCAGGTTGCCGATGGGAAGAGGCATGCCCAAACTGAGCACTAAATTGGCGATTTGCTGGTTGGTTTGCTGGAAGTTGAGGTTGTAGGGGGACGTTGAGAGATTTCTATTGTTCCTGTCATTAAAAAACTGCAGGGCGCCTTGGGAAGCTAGATAGTTGAACTCCTGGTCGTAAACCACCCCGCCGGCGGCGTTGAGATATTTCACCCCGAAAAGCCCAAGGTATTGTTGGTAACGCTGGATGGGGTCCTGGGTGGATTGAAGGGCATTGCTTGGCTGGAAATGGATGATGGGTTGGCCGGAATTGCTGGTGTCGAAGGCGGAAAAGCCGGAGGCGAAGGTCCACCCGGATGGAGATCCGCTGGGCATCGCGAGAATTGAAGGGTTCCAATAAATCCCGAATATGCCCATGGGGGCCGCCGTAGCCGCCCCGCCGATGCCCATGCTGTGGGCGTCTTGGGCCCGGAGGGGAGCGGCGAGGAAAAATAGGGCGAGGATGGCCCAAAGGCGTCGCGGGAACATAGTGTTATCTTAACCTTGGGTTCGTCTTAAAATCAAAATAAATTGGGGCCCCGGAAATTCCAAGCACCCCCCCGCTTGGACGTTGAATGGACTTTGGAAAAAATATCCCGCTTGTTACAATCTGCCGGTGAAAAAAACGAAAGTCCTTCCGGGTTTCCTGCCGGATTCCATCATCCCCCACTTGAATTGGATTTGGCTGGTTCCCGCCTTGGGCCTGTGGATTGGAGAGCAATACACCCACGTCGCCAGTGGCACGCCCCTCTCGGGACTGATTTTCGCTAAGGGGATCGTTTTGTTGTCGGAGGCAGCCCTCCTTTACACGCTTTCCCGCCTCCGCGGCTTTTATTTCCTCGGGATGTTCCCGCTTTCCTGGCTGGCCGTTTCCCGCTTTCAGTGGGACCTGTGCGCTATGTTCGAGTACCGTTACTGGGTTTGGCTGGTCCTTTTCTTGGGGGCGGAAATCCTCATCCTGGCCCTGCCCGACGGGAAAAAGCTCCTCCTGCCTTTGGTGCTGGTTTGGGCCGCCCTCATTTGGCTCTTCAAATTTTCCTTTCTCCTTCCCCTGGCCTTTTTAACGGCGCCCGCCAAGCGGTTCCAGAACGCTGCCTGGGTACGATGGGGGGGATTGGCCGCGGGCCTGGGCTTTTTCCTTGCCTTCAAGGGTTGGGTTTACCTCCAGTACTTCTGGCTTGACCTTTATGACCTAATGGTTGGAAGCCGCTTTTTTTCCTTTTTTTTATTGGGCTGGCTGGGGTTGGTGGCCTTCGACCCAAAGTGGAAAGGGACCTTTCGTCACGTTCTGTCCCCGCTGTTTCTTTTGACCGCCGGATTCCTCTTTTGGGGCGGCGGGAATTACGTTTCGGAATTGGAAGTGGAAATTATCAAGTGGGTTCTCGTTTGGATGGCCGGTTATGGCTGGGAAGCCTTTCGGAAATACATGATGGACCCCAGTTGGCACGGACGTTTGGTCTGGTTTGCCTTGGGCCTGGCCTTTTTCGGGGGAGTTCTTTAAATTTATACCAACGGAAGGACTTAGTGGCCCCGGTACTATGGGCCCCGCCCCTAGGGCTCCATGATCTTCCCCCTTTTCATCCACCACTTATTTATGGTAAAAGAACCCCGGAAAAATTAGGATAGTCGCTCCCCCGGGGACGGGCGGAACGACGTAACAACGGTAATTCCGTTAATCGGCACTCTTGGAGGTTTTTGTATGAAATTTTCTTACCGGATCTTGGCTTTTTTAATGATGCCCACCCTGGCCCTGGCCCAGGCGGCTGGTACGACGGGTTCCGCTCCCACGCCCACAGTGGACAAAGCCCATGCGCCCCAAATTACCTGTGGCAAGCCCAAGTTCGACTTCGGCAACGTGGACGAGGGGCCGGATATCGTTCATAAGTTCCGTGTTGTGAACAGGGGAAAAGGCACACTGAAGATCAAGAGCGTTTCCACTTCCTGCGGCTGCACGGCCGCCGTGGCGGGGAGCAAATACCCCGTCCCACCCGAGGATAAGGCCCAAGGGTTTACCGCCGTGATTCCCCCCGGCGGATTCGACAACATCGTCGCCACCTACCACACCAACGGCAGGCCCGGCCATGCTACCAAGTTCATCACCGTTTCCTGCAATGACCCGGCCAACCCCGGTTTCCAGCTCCAACTCGACATGACGGTGGAACGGGACGTCGACCTACAACCCGACCGGCTTTATCTTTATAACATCAAGCATGGACAAGCCCACCCCAGCACCCTGAAAGTCTTGGGCAAGGCGGGGGAAGACCTGCAAGTCCTCTCGGCGGTCTCCACCGGCAATGTGGTGACGGTGACCAGCGTGACGCCTTACAAGGACGATTCCACCAACCGCAGCGGAGCCACCATCCAAGTGGACGTGCCCGTTACCCTGGCGATCGGAAGCTTCACGGATAGTATTTCGATCAAAACGAACAACGCCAAGAAGCCCGAAGTGACGGTGCCTGTGATGGGTGAGGTGGTCGGGCCCGTCCAATACCAGCCCAAGACCCTGAGTTTCGCGCCCCACCAGGACATGCCCGTGACCGTCACCTTTACGGTGGACAACCCGAAGAGTTTCGCCATACGGAGCGTCCATTCCCTCAAGCATTTGGTGCGGCCCTCGGTTGTGAGGACCAATGTGAACGGCGTGGACCAATATGCCCTGTCGGTTTCGGTGTTGAAAAACATTCCCAAGGACAGCGATGGAAAGGACGAGGTGGAGGTCTCTACCAACGATCCTGAAATGTCCAAAATTTCCATCGATGTCCAGGCCAATAAATGACAGTTTATAAATTTTGAATGTTTAACTTTAATTTAAGGAAGTTTTCAATCTTTAGCTGAAAACTTTCAAAAATGTTAAAATGGCCCCACTTAAAGAGCCCGGACCCTCGTTCGGGCCTTTTTCGTTTCAAGGAAAGTTCATGACCGCCACGGCCGCCCCCAAAAGCTCCTTTAAACTTTACCTTCGGCTCCTCCATTACTTGAACGATCACATCGGCCGGTCCCTTTTCACCCTCCTTTGCATGGTGCTTTGGGCCGGGAGCACCGGCATTGTCATGCGCCAGCTGGAACCCATCATGAACCTGACCTTCCTGAAAAGCCCCGACCCCCAGGGCGCCTACCAGCACCTGCTTTATTTTGTGATTCCTGTCACTTTTTTCGCCGCGATCGTGCGCAGCGCCTCCGGCTACGGCAAGGATTATTTCATGCGCCAGTTGGCCCAAGTGGTTGTCCAAAAATTACGCAACCATCTTTACGGCCATTTCCTCACTATGCCCATGGCTTATTTCAATTCCCAGCGGACCGGGGGATTGGCCGCCCGCATTACCAACGACGTGCAGGTGTTGGAGGATTCGGTCACCAACGTGGTGGGGCAGGGGATTTCCGCCATCATTACGACCCTGGCCCTGGTGGGATTCATGGTTTATACCGACTGGCAGTTGGCCCTGGCGGCCTTCGTGGTTTTCCCGCTGGCCTTGGGCCCCATCTTCTACTTCGGCCGCCGCATCCGGCACGCTTCCGGGGAAAGCCAGCAGTTCTTGGCGGACATGAACGCCCAAATCCATGAAACCTTGGCCGGTATCCGCGTGGTCAAGGCCTTCGGAATGGAGAATCATGAGAAGAAGAAATTCGAAGCCACCAACGCCAGTTATTTCGCGGTCGTCCTGCGGAGGATCAGGGCCTTCGTGGCATCCTCGCCCCTAGTAGAATTCATCACCACCGTGGCCCTGTTGACATTGTTGGCCTGGGTGGCCCACCGGTCCCTCCTGGAACAAAACGTCAACATCGGCATTTTCACCTCCTTCTTCGCCATGGCCGCCACGCTCTATCCCCAGCTCAAGAACTTTAATGGACTTTGGTCCCAGCTCCAGCAGGCCATGGCCTCGGCGGAACGCTGCTTTGAGATCTTGGATATCCCCGACCCCATGATGGACATGAAGGGTGCGGAGGAGGTGAAACCCCTAAAAAAAGCCATCGAATTCAAGAACGTGAATTTTGAGTATGTGCCGGGACACCCCGTCCTCAAGAACATTTCCTTCAAGATTGAAAAGGGTGAAGTGGTAGCCCTGGTGGGGCCATCTGGCGGGGGCAAAAGCACCCTGGCCGACCTCATTCCGCGTTTTTATCAGCTCACTTCGGGCCAAATCCTTTGGGACGGGCAAGACATCACCCAGGTCAAGCTTGCTTCCCTGAGGTCCCACATCGGAATCGTGACCCAGGAAACCATCCTTTTTCACGATTCCATCCTGAAAAACATCGCCTATGGGCGCCCTGGGGCCAGCTTCTGGGATGTGCAGGAAGCCGCCAAAGCCGCCTATGCCAAGGAATTCATCCAGAACACGCCCCAAGGGTTCAATACCCTGATCGGCGAGCGGGGAATCAAGCTTTCCGGGGGCCAACGCCAAAGGCTGGCCATCGCCCGTGCCATCCTGAAAAACCCGCCCGTCCTGATCCTGGACGAGGCCACTTCCGCCCTGGACACCGAAAGCGAGCACCTGGTGCAGAAGGCCATCAACGAACTCATGGGCCACCGCACCACGCTTGTCATTGCCCACCGGCTCTCCACGGTGCGGAAGGCGGACCGCATTTTGGTCATCGACAAGGGAAAGATTGCCGAGCAGGGGAAGCACAGCGTCCTTCTCAACAAGCGCGGTCTTTACGCGAAGCTGTACAAGATGCAGTTTCGATCTCATTCCGACATAAATCGGAATGAGATCGAATGAGGAATTCGGAATTAGTAATTAGGAGTTTTAAAGATCGGAAATTCCTAATTTCTCACTCCTAATTCCTAACTTGGGCGAGAATAACGGTGTTTTACTTCGCAAAGAGGATTAAATGCCGAGACGAAAGAAAACATTGAACCGCCCAGCGGTATTCCTGGATAGGGACGGCACTTTGATACCCGATATGGGTTATCTAAGTAACCCATCCCACGTGAAGCTTTACAGGGGAACAGCGGAAGCCTTGAGGCTCTTGCGCCAGGCGGGGTTTCACCTCTTCGTGGTCACCAACCAGTCGGGGGTGGCGCGGGGTTATTTTCCCGAAAGCACGGTAAAGGTGGTCCACCGGAAACTCCAAGCCCTTCTCCGGGCGGAGGGCGCCGCGGTTGACACTTTTTTTTACTGTCCCCATTACGAGACGGGGAAAATCAAACGCTATTCTAGGGTTTGCGACTGCCGCAAGCCCAAGACCGGGATGGTGAAGCAAGCCCTTAAAAAGTGTCCGGTGGACCTGAAGCATAGCTACGTGGTGGGGGACAAAATCGATGACCTTCAATTGGCCCGCAACGCCAAGGTCGCCCAGGGCATCCTGGTCCGTACAGGCAATGGGCACATGAGCGAGAAAAGGCTCAAAATCGCCCCCCTGGCCAAGAGTATAGTGGTTTCCGATGTTTTAAGGGCCGCTCAGTGGATTTTGAAGAATTCGAAAAAGTGACGAATATCCGAAAATAGTAAAAGCGAAACCTGTGAAAAAAGCCGGCTTTTTTTTAAAGCGAAAGAACCTCATTTTTTCTGTTTTGATTTTATTTTTCTCAATCGGGTTCGTCTATTTGGGCTGTTTCGCCTCCATGGGGCTCCTTCGATTTCATTTGGGTCGTTTTGTCGGCCTTCATTCCGATTATTCTGGTTCGTTTTACGGCCAAATTGTTTTGCTGATCCTTCTTTTCTTGGCAATGAGAGAACGCAGCGAGAAAAATTATTTGAACATCACCTTTCAAATGAATGATTTAAGGGATTCTATTCTCTTGTTCCTTGGGGGCTACTTCTTCGTGTGTTTTTTGGCCATTGTAGCGTTCCTGCTTTTCGCGTCTTCCACCCAGGATTTCAACGCCTTTCAACCGACTGAAAGCTTGAAATCTGTGGTGGCATTCCTAGCCAATTTATCCTTTTGGAAGATGACTGTTTTTTTAGCGGTCAACGCCATCTTCGAGGAAAGCATCATTCGGACCTTGTTCATGAACGAATTGAACGGCTTTATCCGGCAAGGGGCTTTGATCGTTGTTTTAAGCGCGCTCGTCCAAGCCGGCTATCATTTGTACCAAGGCTGGGCCCGCTGCTTGCTGGTCTTTTTCCTCTTTGTGATCTTTGCGGCTTATTACCAGAAGTTTCGGCGGACAACACCCCTGATCCTGGCCCACTTTTTCGTGGATTTTTCATCGTTTGCGCTCATGAAGGCGTTGAAGGTTGAGTTATAGTGCTCTAGATTTTACGAACGGGGAGAAAAATGGCGGAAGTGATACTTCAACACGGAGAATTAGCTAAGCGGGTCGAAACCTTGAAATCCCAAGGCAAAAAGGTCGTACTGGTTGATGGATGTTTCGACCTTCTCCACGTGGGCCATGTGCGTTTCCTGCGGGCTGCCAAGGCGCTTGGGGATGTACTGGTACTGGCCCTGAACTCCGATGAGTCGGTGAAGAGAGTACAAGGTTCGGGCAGGCCCCTGCTTCCCCTGGAGGACCGACTGGGGGTTCTCTCCGCCTTTGAAATGATTGATTTCGTCACGGCTTTCAGCGAAGACAGTGTGGCACCCTTGCTTTTCCAGCTAAAACCGCAAATTTACGCGAAACGCGCCGGGGACCAAGCAAAAGGAGAAAACTCCTTTGGAGGACAGGTCATAGCCGTGAAACAGGGGGAAGACCATACGGAGGAAAAACTCATCCAGGAAATCCTTCGTAAATACGGCCCCCTGTCCGCGAAATCGTGACCGCGTTGCGCCCCAAGCATATCCTCATCGCCCGCACCGACAAGATAGGGGATCTCTTGTTGTCCCTGCCCACTTTCCAGGCCCTCAAAAAAGCCTTTCCTGAAACCCGGTTGACGGCCCTGGTTAGCCCTTACGCCAAGGAAATCGTCCAAAACCACCCCGCCGTGGACACCGTTGAGCTATTTGAGAATGGAGAGAGTTTTTGGGGTTTGACCAAGCGCCTCAAAGCCATGAAACCGGATGTTTTTATCGCCCTCTATCCCCGCCCCCGGCAGGTCTTGGCGGCCTGGACGGCCGGGATTCCAACCCGCATCGGTACCGCCTACCGCTGGTACAGCTTTCTCCTGAATGAAAAGGTCCGGGTCCACCGGTCGGTTTGCGACCGGCACGAGGTGGAATACAACCTGGACCTGGTCAAGCCGCTGGGAATCACGCCGGAAGCCAAAAAGATCGAATTCCGTTTGACCGAATCCGAGCGGTCTTTCGCAAAGGACCTGCTGAAGGAAAAAGGAATCAAGCCCAAGGGGCATTATGTGGTGGTGCACCCCGGCCACAAGGGATCGGCCCTGAACTGGAAGCCCGAGCGTTACGCCCAAGTCGTCGCCCAGTTATGCTGCCGCAAAGGGTTGAGGGTGATATTAACCGGTGCGGCGAACGAGACCGATTTGGTGTCTCGAGTCACAACCCATCTCTCAGGACTAGGCCCCGACCAAAGGCCTATCCTCCTCATCGGCGAATGCACCCTGCGGCAACTGGCCGCCGTTTACGAGGGGGCGGATTGCTTCCTTTCCGGCTCCACGGGCACTATGCACTTGGCCGCCGCCGTGGGAACCCCCACCGTCGCCCTTTTTTGCCCAATCCCCCAAACCACGCCGGTAAGGTGGGGACCATGGGGCAACAAATCCACCGTTTTGATGCCGCAAAACCTGGAATGCCCCGATTGCCGGGTGGGCGCCTGTTCCAAACACGACCCCATGGATGCCATTTCGGTGGAAGAGGTTCTGACAGCCGTCCAAGAATACCTTCCAAAAAAGATCTCCCGTTGAATTCTCGACTTTCCTCTCGCGGCTTAACCCTTTCCTTGGGCTTTCTTTTGCTGGCCGGCCTGCAAGGCTGCTCCCTCCTCTTCGTAGTCCAAGGCAAAACCGATATTTCGACCGCCAAGGCCCAGAAAGCCCCCCATGCGGCTTCCCTGGAAAAGACCATGAACCGGGAGGACGTTGTTCATTACAAGGTCCAAGAGGGAGACACCCTGGATTTTGTGGCGCAAGCTTATTACGGGAGTACGAGCTTTAAAAAGAAGCTGGCTAGGCAAAATCACCTGAACCCGGTACAACCGTTGAAAGTGGGGAAGGAACTTAAAATCATCGATCCGTCCAATTTCCCCGATAAGGGAACCATGGATGACTTGCGGAAAAAAATGATTGCTGCCGCCACGCCTTCCGCCACGGTGACATCGCACTTGGCCTTTTCGGAGCCGGATACGGACGAGGACGAGAAAGACGTGGAGAAGATCCCTCGTCCCGCCATCAACAAGGCCTTCGCCGCAGGCGAGAAACTGAAGTTCGAAGTGCGGGCCATCGGTATCCTAGGGGGCTATGCCACTTTGGAGGTGGATGATTATCAGGACGTCCAAGGAAGGCCCTGCTACCCCTTGACCGCCCGGGCCAAATCCGCCTTTCCTTTCAGCAGTTTTTACCCCGTGAACGATGTGCAGACCAGCTATTTCGACGCCGTGGATTTCCTGTCCTGGAAATTCGAGAACGACGTGCACGAGGGCAACTACAACGCCCGCAACCGGGAAAATTATGACCAGATCAAGCACACGGTGGTGCGGCAACACAACCAGGAACCCGTAGAACAGGTGGACGTCCAGCCCTTCGCCCAGGATATTATTTCCTGCTTCTATTATTTCCGTCTCCTGCCGTTAGAAGTGGGCAAGAAATACCTGATTCCAACCTGTTCGGGGGGGAAGAACTATAAGATGATCGTGAAGGTGTTCTCGCGGGAAAAAGTCACCGTGCCCGCCGGGACCTTCGATTGCTTCAGAACGAAGCCTTTTGTGAAATATGGAACGGTTTTCCGGAACAAGGAGGACATCGACCTTTGGATCACCGCCGACGACCGCCACATTCCAGTCTTGATCAAGAGCGGCATCGTTATCGGCAATATCGAGGTATCGCTTTTGGACGCCACAGTGCCCGATATCAATGGTGATGGGGGAAAGATAACATCGAGACTTTCACAGTGAAAATCTGGGAAAACGGCTTTCAAAAGGCGTCACTTGGCAAATGAACCCATTCACCTGGTGATCGGAACCCCCTGTTATGGGGGGGTCATCAGCGTTCCTAATTTCACCTCGGCCTTAAAGCTGAGGGAATATTGCGGGAAAAACGGTATTCGCTTGAGCTTTGCCATGCCCTGGGGCGACGCCCTGGTTACACGGGCCCGGCAAAGCATCGCCGCTTATTTCCTGGAAGACCCCACGGCCACCCACCTGCTCTACATCGACGCGGATATCAGTTATGACGTGGAGCAAGTTCTGCGCCTCCTGAGGTTCAACCGCGAGGTTTGTGCCGGACTTTATCCGGCTAAAAAGTACGATTGGGAACTAATCCGAAAGAAGGCCGCGAGGGGGGACGGCTCCCTGGAATCGGCTGGGCTTGCCTATGTCTATGATTGGAAGGAGCCGCACGAAACGGTCGACGGATTCGGCAAAGTGACCAAGGTGGGAACGGGGTTTTTATTGATCCAGCGGCGGGTTCTCGAGGCCATGGCCAAACGGTACCCCGAGTTGAAATACAAAGCAGCCGGTCCCCAAGGTGAAAAGGAACACACCGCCTTTTTCAACTGCCTGGTGGATGAAAAGGGTGTCTACCTTTCCGAGGATTACGCCTTTTGCAAAAGGTGGACGGACATGGGCGGGGACATCTGGGCTGATTTCCAAAGCCGCTTGAGCCACACTGGGTCGGAGATGTTCAAGGGCGATTTGGCCCCCCGTTCCGGATCGGCCCACCCGAAAGAGCCGTCATGACATCGGACTCCAAGCCCTGCCTGATGATAGCCACCCCCTCCTACGGGAGGCAGCTGACGGCTGTCTACGCTTTCTCCGTCCTGCAATTCATGGAAGCCTGCCAGAAGGCCAACCTTCCAGTCGAAGTGGCAATCCAATGGGGGGATGCCCTAATTTCCCGGGCCCGGCAGGACCTGGTGACCCGCTTCCTGGAGACACCGCAGGTGACCCATTTGCTTTTTATCGATTCGGATATCGGATTTGCGCCCGAACAGGTCTTCCGGCTATTGGCTTTTGACGCTGAAATGGCCACGGGAGTTTACCCCTATAAGCATTTGGACCTCGGGCGAATCCAGCGGGCCTATGAAACGAAAAAAACAGTCAAAAGTCCCGAACTTTGGGCCTATGGAGTGGAGTTTGAGGACCCCACAAAACTCACTTTTAAAAACGGTTTCGCCAAGGCCCTTTACGGCGGAATGGGTTTTGCCCTGATTAAAAAATCCGTCTTTCAGAAAATGATAAAACAATACCCCGAGCTCAAATATACGGGCGGGTTCCTCTCCACTGATCCCTTTCCCCAAAGCCAAAACCGTTACGCCTTATTCAATGAATTCATTGACGAGGCGACGGGCCGTTACCTTTCCGAGGACCGGAGCTTTTGCCGCCGCTGGAACCGGATGGGGGGCGAGATTTGGGTAGATACCCAAAGCCGGCTCCAGCACATGGGCACCACTGTCTTTGATGGTGATTTTTCAACTCAGTTCGCTATTGAAGGTCGATAAAGTTCATTAATTCGATTCTTTGTACATGGTTCGCAAGGTTGGAGTCTAAATGTTCTGTAGGCGATGCAAGGTCAAGATGAGAGAGATGCCCCATTCAGCTCATAAGAAGCGGAAGTTCGTATGTCCCCAATGCGGCGGGGCTCGCATGATGGGCGGTAAAGAAAAAGCCCGGGACCGGCGCCAAGGTCATAGGGACGAATGAAATGGCGCGACTAGGGAACGATCAATAAAGCGTATCCGGCCTTCTCTCCCCCAGCAAATGATAGTTCTTCTCCGAAATAGCCTTCACGAATAAATCCCGATTCTTATAAAGTGATTTCACCGGCAGATTGTGCAGGGCCAGCCCCGCTTGAAAAAGGATGTTACAGGCCAATAAAACCTTCGCCGTCGTCAAAAACCACTTGTTCGAGACCCAGGGGTTAAAAACATAAAAGCCGTACATCATGGCAATGGGCAGGGTGAGGTAATAAGTGTGGGCGGCGGGAGCCTTGATGGCGAAAATAAAGCTGATGTAAATCAAAAGAAAGGTCACCAAGGCCAGCCACTTCACGGTGGGCCAATCCTTTTGGGGATGTTTCTGTTGAAACCAACCCACCAGTAATGCCAGGGTTTGAAGGATTCCCAGTGTTCCCGCCACGACCGCAAAAGGCACTATCCAATAGTTTTCCCTTAAGAATTCCAGGCGGTCAGCGGTATGGGCCCCGATAAAGCGGGGAATTTCACAACAAGCCAGGGAAAGATAACGGAAAAGGACTTCGAAGATTTGGAAGAAGTTATCTGGGTTAAAGGTCATGGCCCGTCCCACGCCGCCAAAAGACTCGGAAGGATATTTCAAAAAGGTTGGGATTAGGGCACTACTGGTAACCAGACATCCCAAAAGGAAAGGCAAAGCGACAGCCTTCATAAGGTGGGGGGATTTGGTTTTGAGTATTTCCTTTCCTTGGAGGTAAAGGGAAACTCCCATAAAAGGGATAAGAAGAACATAGGACATATGAAATTGCATGTTCCAGTAATAGCCAAATCCCATCAAATAATTGGCCCAAGAGGGCTTTATCAGCTTGAGACTCAAAGCGGGTATGGTTTCCAAGAAGCCGATAAAAAAAAGACAGCTCCCAAAAATGACGTAGGAATCGTTATCAATGTTGGTGGACCAGTTCATCACCCAGGGGGCCGTCAAAAGCCAGGTATAGAGAAGCCATTTGGGGAATTGGGGGAGACGCTTGGAGCAATACCAGGCGAAAAGGCAAAGCCCGATGAAGGAAAGCAGGTTTAAAAGGATATAGGGCGCCTCGGGGATGGGGCAAAGGTAAAGGGGGCCGCCGACCACTAGCCCTTGGAGTGCACCGGGGAGTTGGATATGGGGGGCTACATCCGCCCCAAAATAAGGCCACTGGCCCGTGCAATAGAACTTCAGGCCGATGAGGTAAATCTGCTGTTGGTCGATAAACCAGATTTCGGAGCAAAGCCCGAAGGCCAGGCGGAAGAGGAAAGCCAACCCCAAGCCCAGGAAGAGCCAGGGAACCGGTCGGGAATTCGGCACTGAAGAAGGTTTTGGCACCGGCCCATTATTATGGGCCGTGGAGTCGGCATCAAGCATATTACCCGCCTCTTTAAAGGTGGCAGAGGCCGCAGTAGGGCGATAAAATGTGCCCGCCTTATCTGAAAACTCATCCATACCATTCGTCCGTCAAGCGAGGGAAGACTTTATGATCGAGAAAATCCGGGGCCGCATCGAGGAAAGCATCCAGGTGAAGCAAAACCTGTTGCATAAATGCGTGCCGCAAATAGAACAAGCGGCGGAAGTATTGGTCGCGGCCTACAAGCGGGGAAACAAGTCGGTTTGGTTCGGCAACGGCGGAAGCGCGGCCGACGCCCAGCATATCGCCGCCGAACTGGTGGGCGATTACCTAAAACGCCGCCGGGCCCTCATGGCCCTGGCCCTGCATACCAACACCTCCACCTTGACGGCCCTCGGAAACGACTACGGTTATGACCAGATTTACTCCCACCAGGTCGAGGGACTTTGCGTGCCGGGTGACGTGGCCGTGGGGCTTTCCACCTCGGGCAACTCGGAAAACGTGTTGAAAGGTGTGCTGGCGGCCAAGAAGAACAAGGTTCACACTATCGGTTTGCTGGGCCGCGACGGCGGCAAGATCGCCAAGGAAGTGGACATCGCCATCGTCGTCCCCGCCTCCTCCACAGACCGTATCCAGGAATGCCACATGCTGATGGGGCATATCTTCTGCGAATTGATCGAATCGGCGATGTTTCCTTAAGGGGCAGTCCACAGTCGGCAGCAGGCCGACAAAATTCAAAATAAAGGCCAGTGATACCGTGAATAAAAAGAAATCTCCCCTGTCATCCGTCGATAAAACTGAATTGCTGGCCCTGGTGGGTGCCCTTCAAGACAAGAAGGTTGTCGTGATCGGCGACGTGATGCTGGACGTCTATATCAAGGGCATGGTGGCCCGCATTTCCCCGGAAGCGCCCATCCCCGTGGTGGAAATTAACGAAGACGACAGGAAAATGCCGGGCGGGGCGGCCAACGTGGCGGCCAACATCACGGCCCTGGGCGGCCGGTCCGCCATCATCGGCACTATCGGGAAGGACACGGCGGGTAAGGAACTGGTCCGGGAATTAAAGAGATACAAAGTGGACACCTCCGGCATGCTGGCCCTTTCCGACCGCCCCACTACGGAAAAAACCCGTGTGATCGCCCATACCCAACAGGTAGTACGCATCGACCGGGAGGTCAAATCAGCCCTTTCCGATTCCCAGCAGGACCAGGTCATCCAGAGGGCCCTAAAGGCCGTGAAGGATGCTGACGCCGTTATTTTCGAGGACTATAACAAGGGTCTCCTGACCCCCAAGGTGATCCGCAAGGTTATCAGCTATGCCAAAACACACAAAAAGATCACCGCGGTGGACCCGAAATTCCGCAATTTCTTCGAATTCAAGGGCGTCACGGTCATGAAACCGAACATGAAGGAAATGACCGAAGCCCTGGGGCCGGAAGCAGCAGGGGAGACCTTCGAGACCATCGGGTTCAAGGTCATGAAAAAATTAAGCTGCAAATCGGTGGTTTTGACCCGAAGCGAGCATGGAATGACCCTTTTTGAGGAGGGCCAGCCGCCCCGCACCATCCCCACCGTGGCGAGGGAGGTTTATGACGTCTCGGGCGCCGGGGATACGGTGATTGCCACCCTCACCCTGGCCTTGACCGCCGGGGCCACACTGTTGCAGGCCGCCGCCCTGGCCAATTACGCGGCGGGTATCGAAGTGGAAAAACTGGGTGTTGCCACGGTTTCGGCGGAAGAGCTCAGTCAGCGTCTGTTGGAAGAAATGAACCGATAACCACTGTCGTGAGGTCGAAGTTTTGAATTCGAAGTGCTAAGTTATTGACGGCTTTAACCTTTGGTTAAAACCTACCAGAATTAAAAACTACGGACTTCGAACCGAGAACTTTTATGGTCTCCCACCCGCTCTTCTGGCTTTACGTATTCTTCCTTTTCCAAATTTTCATCTTTCTCACCAACCGCATCGGAATCCGGCCCCACCACGGTGTCAGTGAAATCCTTTGGACGATTTTTTTCCTGACGATCCAGATTTCACCCTCCATTGTTTTAAGCGAAACCTGGGATTTCACCGTAGAAGGCTTCCGGCCATTGCCCCTTTATTGGAAGCTTTTCCTGGTGGTGATTACGGTTTGGGTCCTTTGGCTCTGGCTCGACCATGGCTGGTGGCTGTTGTTTCGGAAGAAGCCGGTGGATTACCGGGAAATCCGAAAGTTTTTTCCCAATCGCCCCCCCCGCTGGCCGACGCCTTTTTCCTTTACGAAGTATGTGGGCTTTCCCAACCAGGTTTATGACCTGAAGGTGGTGGAGTACGAGGTCAAGATTCCCGGGTGGCCCAAGGAATTTTCAGGGCTCTCCATCGTCCAGCTTTCGGATATCCATTTCGGAAAATATATTCACCAGGATTACCTCAAGTTTGTGGTAGCCGAAGCTCAAAAACTGAAGCCCGATTTTTATGCCCTCACCGGAGACTTCGTTTCCTTTAAAAAAAACATACCGATCATGGAAGGGCTCCTCAAGGGGTTCAAAGCCCCCTTGGGGGCTTACGCGTTATTGGGAAACCATGACCATTGGGCCGACGCCAAAATGATGCGCCGGACTTTAGAAAAGGACGGCATCCGCGTTTTGCAAAATTCCGTTGTTTACTTGATGCGGAAAGGGAAAAAGTTGGCGCTAATGGGCTTGGACGACAAGTGGGTAGGCGAGAAAAACGAAGCCCCACTCCTGGCGGCCAAGGCTGACGCCAAAATCCTCCTAGCCCACCAGCCCGACCATCTTTACCTCGCCCACAAAACGGGAGCCCAGGTGCAGATTTCGGGACATTGCCACGGTGGTCAAATTTGTTTCCCCTTGATCGGTCCTTTGGTGGTGCCGGCCAATGAGGGGCGCAAGTATGCCGGAGGTTTCCACCGGGAGAAGAACACGGTCATCTACATCAACCGGGGCATCGGCTGTTTCCCGCCGCTTCGGACTTATTGCCCACCCGAAGTGGTGAAGTTGATTTTGAAGGCGCCTTGAACGCGCCAAAACTTGCCAGAAGCAACCTCTTCCCCTATAATTACCCATCCCAAGCGAAGTTGAGATGAATTGGATCATTTTTTAGAGCCCACCAAGTTAGCGCCGGTCCTTAAAAACCTTCAAAACCAAGGTCAAAAAGTAGTCTTCACTAACGGTGTTTTCGATCTTCTCCACCTGGGCCATGTCACTTACCTGCAAGAATCCCGCAAAAAAGGCGATTTATTGGTAGTAGGCCTCAATAGCGACGCTTCCGTGCGCCGCATCAAGGGTCCTTTAAAGCCTCTCTTGCCCGTGGGAGAACGGGCTGAAATGCTCCTGGCCCTTTCCTGCGTGGATTACACGACCTTCTTCGAAGAAGACGACCCCTATAACATCATCAAGATTTTACGGCCCGATGTCCTGGTCAAAGGGGGCGATTGGGCCATCGACAAGATCATCGGAGGCGACCTGGTGCAATCCTGGGGCGGCAAAGTCTTGAATATTCCCGTGGTGGAAGGCCGTTCAACCACAAACCTGATCCAGATGGTGAGGGAACGCTATGGCAAATAAGGTGATCGGCGTCATCCCATCCCGTTATGGGGCCCAACGGTTCCCGGGAAAGCCCTTAGCCCTGATTGCGGGTATCCCCATGATCGTCCGGGTGATCCGCCAGGCCCAAAAAGCCAAGCGGCTGAACGAGGTCTGGGTGGCCACGGACGACCAAAGAATCGCCGATGCGGTTAAAAAAGCCGGGGCGACGGCGGTCATGACCCCCTCTTCCCTCAAGTCAGGTACGGACCGAATCGCTTACGCGGTGCGCGACCAAAAGGCCGATATCGTCGTCAACATCCAGGGCGATGAACCGGTCATGGCTCCGGCCGCCATTGACGCGGCGGTGGAAGTGCTTCAAAAAGACCCGAAGGTACTGATGTCCACGGTGGTGATTCCCCTGGCGGATAAGAAAGAATGGCTGGACCCCAACGTGGTCAAGGCGGTTTTGGGCTCCAAAGGGGATGTGCTTTATTTCTCCCGGGCGCCCATCCCTTACCCGAGGGAGGGGGGCATGCCCCAGGCCTACAAGCACATGGGGCTTTACGGCTACCGGCCCGGTTGGCTTCAATTGATGGCGACCTTGAAACCCACACCCCTGGAGTTGACGGAAAAACTGGAACAATTGAGGGCCATGGAGAACGGGGTGACCATCCGTGCGGCGATCCGGAAAGTGGAGTCGATCGCTGTGGATGTACCGGAGGATGTAAAGAAAGTTGAAAAGTTCTTGAAACACAAAATCTGATTTAACCGCCAAGACGCCAAGGACGCCAAGAAAGGCGAAAGACGGTAAAAGTCGGGTATCTTGAAAAGTATTTAAGAATAAATTTTTGTTGTTCTTGGCGGACTTGGCGTCTTGGCGGTAAAAATATCCTTGGAGGGTGTTTGTGACCAAATACATTTTCGTGACGGGCGGCGTGGTTTCATCCTTGGGCAAGGGTATCGCCTCGGCCTCCATCGGGCGGCTCCTGGAGTCCCGGGGGCTTAAGGTCACCATCGCCAAATTCGACCCCTACCTCAACGTGGACCCCGGCACGATGAGCCCCTATCAGCATGGGGAAGTCTTCGTGCTGGACGACGGCGCGGAAACCGACCTGGACCTGGGGCATTACGAGCGGTTCCTTTCGGTGAAACTCAGCCGAGCCAACAACGTGACCAGCGGCAAAATCTACAATGCCGTCATTTCCAAGGAACGCAAGGGCGATTACCTGGGAAAAACCGTGCAGGTAGTTCCCCACATCACCAATGAGATCAAGGAAGCCATCCTGAAGGTTTCCCAGGAACATGAGGTGGACGTCTGCATGGTGGAAGTCGGGGGAACCATCGGGGACATCGAAAGCCTGCCTTTCTTGGAAGCCATCCGTCAATTCAAGTTCGACGTGGGCAGCGAGAACGTCGCCAATATCCACCTGACGCTTCTTCCTTATATCGGTGCCTCGGGGGAACTGAAAACCAAGCCCACCCAAAAGACGGTGGCGGAACTGCGCGGCATCGGTATCCAGCCCGACGTCATCCTCTGCCGCACGGAAGTGCCCTTGAACGACGAAGTGAAGGCCAAGATATCCCTCTTCTGTAACGTGCCGACCCAGGCGGTCTTTGAGGCCCTGGACGCCAAGTCCATCTACGAGGTTCCCCTCTTGTTCCACTTGCAAGGGCTGGACGAATTCCTGATCAAGCGGCTGAAGCTGAAACCCTCGAAGTCGGACATGATCCAATGGGCCAAATTCGTGCACCAGGTCTACCACCCCAAGAAGGAAGCGGAAATCGCCATCGCGGGCAAGTACGTGGAACTGCACGACGCCTACAAATCCATTATCGAGTCCTTCATCCACGCGGGCGTGGCCAACCAGGCGCGCGTGAAACTGCGTTGGGTGGATTCGGAGGAAGTGGAAAAGAAGGGTCCTGCCGCCCTTTTGAAAGGCGTTTCCGGGGTGCTGGTACCTGGCGGGTTCGGGGACCGGGGCATTGAAGGCAAGATCGAGGTCGTGCGTTACGTGCGGGAAAAGAAGATCCCTTTCTTCGGCATCTGCCTGGGTATGCAATGCGCGGTAATTGAGTTCGCCCGTGACATATTGGGTATAAAACAGGCCAATAGCGGGGAATTCAACCCCAAGACGCCGGACGAGGTCATTTCGATGATGGAGGACCAGTTGAAAATCCAGGGTTTGGGGGGCACCATGCGCCTGGGGTCCTACCCTTGCAAGGTGGAAAAGGGCAGCAAGGCCTACCAGGCCTACAAACAGACCTTGATCCATGAAAGACACCGCCACCGTTATGAGTTTAATAACGTGTACCGGGACAGGATGAAAGCCAAGGGAATGAGGCTTTGCGGGATGTCGCCCGACGGCAACCTGGTGGAAATGATCGAATTGCCCAGCCATCCCTGGTTCGTGGGAGTGCAGTTCCACCCTGAACTCAAGAGCCGGCCCCTGAACCCCCATCCGCTTTTTCGGGAGTTCGTGAAGGCGGCGGTCAAATACGGTTCAAAAAAGATAAAGAAATAGCCACAGAGGTTGCAGAGTACACAGAGTTAAATCTTTGATGATTTAAGACCTTTGCCTTACCCTGTGATCTCTGTGTACTCTGTGGTTAGAGGTGTTTATGGTCGAGGTTAAACAATTAGGTAAAAACGGAAAGTTCTTCGTGATCGCGGGACCCTGCGTGATCGAAGGCACGGACTTTCTTCTGAAAACCGCCACAACCATCAAGGGCATCACCGATTCCTTGGGCGTGCCGCTGGTTTTCAAATCCTCTTACGACAAGGCCAACCGGTCGTCCGTTAAGGGTTTCCGCGGGCCGGGATTGAAAAGGGGTCTGGCCTCCCTGCTTTGGGTAAAAAAGAAATTGGGCTTGCCGGTCCTGACCGATATCCACGAGATCAGCGAAGTAAAGATCGCCGCCAAGGTGGCCGATGTTCTCCAAATTCCCGCTTTTCTTTCCCGTCAAACCAGCTTGTTGATGGCCGCCGCCAGGTCCGGCAAGGTGGTCAATGTGAAGAAGGGCCAGTTCATGGCACCTTGGGAAATGGCCAATGTTGTCGGAAAGATGAAGAAGGGCGGTTGCAAGAACCTTTGGCTGACTGAGAGAGGAACTTCTTTCGGGTACAACAACCTGGTAGTGGATTACAGGGGGATTCCCGAGATGCAAAAAACCGGCTGTCCGGTTATTTTTGACGGCACCCACAGCGTGCAACAACCTGCCGCAAAGGGGACTTCCAGCGGTGGGACTCGCGAACATGTGCCCACCCTGGTCAGGGCCGCTGTCGCGGCGGGAGTGGACGGCCTTTTCATGGAGGTCCATCCCGACCCGCCCAAAGCCAAGTCCGACGCCGCCACCCAGATTACCTTCGAGACCTTCCGGCAGGTCCTTAAGGACAGCTTGGCCATCCGAAAAGCATCGAAACACCGATAAATGCAAATAAACGCGGATGAAAGTGTTTTGTCTGTGTTAATCCGCGTTCATCATTGTTTTAAATGAGGTTTTATGTCCTACCAAATCTATAGCGACGGCGCGTCGAGGGGAAACCCGGGCCCGGCGGGTATCGGAGCGGTCATTCTTAAAGACGGCAAAGTCGTCCACGAAATCGCGAAATACATCGGCACAACCACCAACAATGTGGCCGAGTATGAGGCCCTATTGCATGCCCTCGACTATTGCGTGAAGAAAAAGTTGTCCCCGGTGGAAATACTGGCCGACAGCGAATTGATGATCCGGCAATTAACCGGCCATTACAAAGTGAAGCATCCGAATATGATTCCGCTTTTCCAAAAGGCCAAGGAATACCTGTCTCATTTGGATGTTACGGGGTATAAACATGTCCCCCGGGAACAGAACAAGCACGCCGATCGGTTGTCCAATGAAGGCATCGACAAGCATTTCTCCAAATAAGCCCTTTAGTCCCTGCTTTCATCCACTGGATTTTGCCATGTTTTCCCTCTATTATGCCCTTTAGAAGCAGGTCCGTGATCGCGCCTCCGGCCTTTTGGGTTCGGGGGTGAGGAAAGTCCGAACTCCGCAGGACGGGATGCCGGCTAACGACCGGTCGCATTGTTCTTTATCGCAAGGTAAGGCGACGGTGTGAAGGAAAGTGCCACAGAAAACAAACCGCTCCAAGGTCCCTAAAGGACTGAGGGGTAAGGGTGAAAAGGTGGGGTAAGAGCCCACCGCGCCCCACGCAAGTGTGGTGGCAAGGCAAACCCCATCCGGAGCAAGATCAAATAGGGAGGCTTTAGGGCTGTCCGTCCTATTCCTTTCCGTCAAAGGAAAGGGAGGCCTTCGGGTAAGATCGCATCGACGGGGCCGGCAACGGTTCCCGCGAGAGAAATGATCGCACTAACAAAATTCGGCTTATGTCCTGCTTCTTTTATTTTCGTCATCGGAAGGCCGCCCGAAAGGGCGGCTTTTTGATTTTCAGGATACTTTAGCCCGACATTTCACAATTTAAGGCCTGCGTTTTCGTTGTTTTTAATTAATTTCTAATGTTTTACTCAGTGATCTCTGTGTACTCTGTGGCTCAAATCGGATGTAGGGGTTTTTAATGCAAAAGATTTCCGTCAAGGGCGGTAAAGCCCTCAAGGGCACCGTTGAGATCAGCGGCTCCAAGAACGCCACCCTGCCCGTCATGACGGCGGCGCTCCTGGGTGAATCCCCCTCGGTCATCCATAACGTCCCCTACCTAAATGACATCAAAACCATGGCGGAAGTGCTTCGCACCTTGGGCTCCACAGCTCTCTTGGAAGACCACCGGCTGCACATCGACCCCAAGGGTTTCGATAAGTTTGAGGCCCCCTATGAACTGGTGAAAACCATGCGGGCTTCCATCTACTCCCTCGGCGCCTGCCTAGCCCGGCTGGGGGAGGCCAAGGTTTCCCTGCCCGGCGGCTGTGCCATCGGCGCCCGGCCCATCGACCTGCACTTGAAGGGCGTCGAACAATTGGGCGCCACCGTCACCATTGAACATGGCTATGTGCACGCCAAGGCTTCCAAACTCAAGGGCGCCACTATTTACTTGGCGGGGCCCCATGGGCCCAGCGTGGGGGCGACCGTAAACGTGGTAATGGCCGCTACCGCGGCTGAGGGGACCACCGTCATTGAATCCGCATCCTCCGAACCGGAAGTTGAGGATTTGGTCAATTGCCTCAAGGCCATGGGCGCCTCGATTGAGGGAGGGGGGACCTCCCGGCTGGTCATCGAGGGAAAAAAGAAACTCAAGGGTGTCGAATACTCGGTTATTCCCGACCGGGTAGAGGCGGGAACATTCATGGCAGCCGCGGCGATCACGAAGGGTGACGTGTTGATCAAGAAAGCCAACCCGAATCATATGACGGCGGTCGTGGATAAGCTCCGTCAAATCGGCGTCATCATCGAAGTCGCCAATGGGGATATTCGGGTGAAGGGGGTCGGCACTTACAAACCGGCGGACGTGATGATCCTTCCTTATCCCGGGTTCCCCACGGACATGCAGGCCCAGATCATGGCCCTGCTGGCGACGGTACCGGGTATCAGTATCGTTACTGAAACCATTTGGGAAAACCGCTTCATGCACGTCTTCGAGATGAACCGCATGGGCGCGGATATTAACATCGACCGAAGCCACGCGGTGGTCAAGGGTGTCCCCAAGCTTACCGGGGCGCCGGTCATGGCCTCGGACTTGCGGGCCAGTGCGGCCCTGATTTTGGCGGGACTGGTGGCGGACGGGGAAACCCTTGTCCAGCGCATTTACCATTTGGACCGTGGATATGAGAAAATCGAACAGAAGCTTTCGGCCTTAGGCGCGGATATTAAGAGAATCAACTAATAGAGGCTTTTGCACATGAGAATCTTAAGCTACTCCAACAAAAAAGACCGATCTTCCGTTGAGAAGCTTATCCGGCGGGAGCCGCTGGTGGTCCTTAAAGGGGCTGGCAGCCGGGCCTCCCTGACCAAAAAAGTTTTCGGGAAGGAATTGACCCCCGAACAGGCCGTGGACCGGATCGTCGAGGACGTTCGAAAGAAGGGAGACATCGCTCTCTTCGGCTACACCCGAAAATTGGACGGGTTCGCGGCCAATGCCAAGAATATCCATGTTACCAAGGCTGAAATCCAACAAGCCCTCAACCACCTTGAAGTCCCAATCGAACTGGCCATCCGTACCGCCATCCGCAACGTCCGCTTCTTCCATACCAAGGAAAAACCCGCCCGCTGGTTCCATAACGGTCCCCAAATGTCCTTGGGGCAGCGTTGGACGCCCCTGGACCGGGTGGGGCTTTACGTGCCGGGCGGCCTGGCCGCCTACCCTTCCTCTGTCATCATGAACGTAATTCCCGCCAAGGTGGCGGGGGTTAAGGAAGTGGTGGTGGTGACGCCGGTCAAGAAGGATGGCAAAGTGAATCCCATTGTCCTGGCTGCGGCTTATTTCGCGGGCGCGGATACCATCCTCAAGATCGGCGGGGCCCAAGCCATCGCGGCCCTAGCCTATAGCACCAAGTCCGTTCCGGCGGTGGATAAGATCACGGGCCCCGGCAACCTTTTCGTGGCCTTGGCCAAGCGCCGGGTTTTCGGGCAAGTGGGCATCGACGGATTCCCGGGACCCAGCGAAGTCCTGATTCTGGCCGATGGCACGGTCCCAGCCGCTTGGGCGGCGGCGGACCTTTTGGCCCAAGCCGAGCACGATGAAATGGCCATGCCCCTTTTGGCTACCACTTCCGCCTCTTATGCCAGGGAAGTGGCTAAGGAAGTGGAACTGCAGTTGGAACTCTTGGAACGGGAACAAATTGCCGCCGACTCTATGAAGAGCCGGGGCGCCGTCATCCTGGTCAAGAACCGCAAGCAGGCCGCCGAATTTTCCAACCGCTTCGCCCCGGAGCACCTGGAAATCCTGGCCAAGGATGCCCGGAATTGGCTGCCGGACTTGCGCCACGCGGGCGCCATTTTTATCGGCCCTTATAGCGCCGAGGCCTTCGGGGATTACACGGCGGGCACCAACCATGTCCTGCCCACGGGCGGCACGGCGCGTTTTTCCTCGGGGCTTTCGGTGTTCGACTTCCTCAAACGCACCAACATGTTGGAAATGAAGAAGCCGGGCCTGAAAGCGTTGGGTAAGGCCACGGTGGATTTTGCCACGGAAGAAGGCCTGGGCGCCCACGCCCAGAGTGTGTTGTTCAGGATGGGTAAAGAAAAATAATAGTGCTATCAGATTGGTAAAAGGCGTATTTGAACTGAGGTTGCTTCGTCATAGGCGCCCACCATTCGGTGAGCATTCCTCGCAATGACAGCTTTTTAAATTCAAGGTATTCAATGAATCCAAAACTTAAAAACTGGTTTCGCCCTGCGGTACTGAAGATGAAAGGCTACACGCCCGGGGAACAGCCCAAAGACCCCACCACTATCAAGCTCAATACCAATGAGAATCCCTATCCCCCCTCAGAAGCGGTTTTAAAAGCCCTGCGGGGCCAAGCCGATCCCCGCCTGCGCCTTTATCCGGAGCCTACTGCGGACACCCTTCGGGAACGCCTATCCGAAGTTTTCCGCTGGCCGGTAGAGGGGATCCTGGTAGGAAATGGGTCAGACGAAATCCTTTCCCTTCTTTTCCATGCTTCGGTTGGGAAAGGCGACCTGGTCCAATATCCCGATTTGACTTATAGCCTCTATCCCGTGCTGGCCGCCATCCGCGAGGCCAAGGTGAAAGAAGCCAAGCTGGATGATGGGTTTGACCTGGATTTTGATCAATTTTCACTGAATGCCCGGTTGACACTCTGGGGTTACCCCAATCCCCCGGTGGGAAATTGTTTCGATAAGGCCAAGATGCAGGTTTTTATTCGAAGAACCAAGGGATTGGTTTTGATTGATGAGGCTTATGTGGATTTCTCCGATCAGAATTGCCTGGATTTGGCCCGGCTGCACGCCAATGTGTTGATCCTTCGCACCATGTCCAAATCCTTCTCGCTGGCCGGGGTCCGGTTGGGCTTTGTCTTCGGCCATCCCCAGGTCATCGCCGAACTGATGAAAGTGAAGGATTCCTATAACGTCAACCGCATGACCCAGGCCGTCGGGGTTGCGGCATTAACACCCGCCGGATTGACGGACATGCGCAAGAAGGTTCAAACCATAAGGCTTGACCGCAATAGCCTTGCCGAAGAACTCCGCAACCTCGGCTTCGATGTTCCCGACAGCCAAGCCAACTTCATTCTCGCCAGCCGCCGGGGAAAACCCGGTGCGGAAAGCCTTTATAAAAATCTCAAAAAGAAGCGTGTTTTGGTAAGATACTTTCCCCATCCGAGGCTGAAGGATTCCTTGAGAATCACGGTGGGAAAGCCGGAAGAAAACGACCGGTTTTTAACGGAGCTTCAAAAGCTTCTTTAACGGGAGAGTCGGCCATGGGCAAGCGCGCCGCAATCATCAACCGCAAGACCAAAGAAACCCAGATCGAATTGACCTTGAACCTGGACGGCACGGGTTCGCACCAGGTGAAAAGCCCTGTGCCCTTCTTAAACCACATGCTGGAAGCCTTCAGCAAACACAGCGGTTTCGACCTGAAAGTGATCGCCAAGGGTGACACCCACATCGACGACCACCACACGGTGGAAGACATCGGCATCTGCCTGGGAATGGCCCTGGAAAAAGCCTTGGGGGACAAGAAGGGAATTACCCGATTTGGGTTTTTCTTCGTGCCCCTGGACGAAGCCCTGGTGCGGGCGGTTGTGGACTTGAGCGGGCGCAACTACATCAACTTCGCCCTGGACCTGCCCACCAAGAAACGGATCGGCAATTTCGACACCGAATTGATGGAGGACTTCTTTCGGGCGGTGGTGGACAACGGCAAGTTCAACCTGCACCTGGAGAAGATCCACGGTCGCAATAGCCATCACGTGACCGAAGCGGCTTTCAAGAGTTTCGCAAGGGCCCTGAAAATGGCGGTAGCCTACGATTCAAAGGTGAAGGGTGTCCCTTCCACTAAGGGAAATCTTTAAACAATAAGGCTATTAACCACCAAGGTCACCAAGTACACCAAGAACTTCAAAATCCGAAGATTTAGGTTTGGAAAATCTTTGTCTTTCTTGGTGGTCTTGGTGCTCGAACCTGGAGATTTTATGATTTCGGTCGTTGATTATGGAGTGGGCAACCTGCACAGCGTGGCCAAGGCCTTGGAAAAGGTCGGGGCCAAGACCCGCGTGACCTCGGACTGGCACGACGTGGAAAAGTCCGACGGCGTGGTGCTGCCGGGCGTCGGTGCCTTCAAGGATTCCATGGACGCCATGCACCGGTCGGAACTGGCAAAGGCTATCAAGGCCTATATCGCCTCGGGCAAGCCGTTCCTGGGCGTCTGCGTTGGGCTCCAGATGCTTTTCGCCGAAAGCGAGGAATTCGGCCTTTCCAAGGGCCTGGGGATTTTTCCGGGCCGGGTGGTGAAGTTCGCCCAGGGCCAAAAGGTGCCCCATATGGGCTGGAACCAGATCCAAATCAAGAAAAGCAACAACCCCCTACTCAAAGGGCTGAAGGATGGCGACTACCTGTATTTCGTCCACTCCTATTACGTGGCGCCGGAAAATCCGGGGATCATCGCAGCCCAAAGCTCCTATGGGGTGGATTTCACCTGTATGGTTTGGGAAAAGAACGTGTTTGGAACCCAGTTCCACCCCGAAAAGAGCCAGACGGTCGGTTTGAAGATTTATGAGAATTTCAAAAACCTGGTCCAAGGCAATTAACCACCAGGTGCACCAAGAACCGTAAGGATTTATATGTACGTCATTCCAGCGATTGATATTCGCAAGGGCCGCTGTGTGCGGCTGGTGCAAGGCGACCTGCGGGACGAAACCGTTTATTCCCAAGAGCCCGTCTCGGTTGCCAAACTCTGGAAGCTCAAGGGCGCCAAACGCCTGCATGTTATCGACCTGGACGGGGCCTTTTCCGGGAAACTGGCTAATCTAGACTACGTGAAAGAAATCATCAAGGCCACGGACCTGAAAGTGCAGGTGGGGGGCGGCATCCGCGACCTCAAGACCATCGAGAAGGTCCTTTCCATCGGTGTGGATTTCGTCATCTTGGGCACTTCGGCGGTCCAGAACAAGGATTTCGTCAAGGAAGCGGTGAAGGAATACGGCAAGTCCATCATCGCGGGCATCGACGCCAAGAAGGGGATGGTGGCCATCAAAGGCTGGAAGCAGGTCACCAAGGTGAACGCCATCGACCTGGCCAAGGAAATGGTGGAACTGGGCGTGGCGCAGATCATTTTTACCGACATCCAACGCGATGGCATGCTCGAAGGCCCTAATTTCAAAAGCACCAAAGAACTGGCTCGCGCGGTGAAGGTGCCCGTCATCGCCTCCGGCGGGATTTCCGGTTATAAAGACATCGAGCACGCCAAGCGGCTCGAGAAATACGGCATCACCTCCGTCATCATCGGTAAGGCGCTTTACACTGGGAAGATCGACTTGAAGCAGGCCATCAAGATCGCGAAAGAACCCCTCCAGCCCCGCGCCCGGAAGAAGAAATAAATGCTGGCCAAGCGCATCATCCCCTGTCTGGACGTCAAGGAAGGCCGGGTGGTCAAAGGCGTCAAGTTCGAGAACCTGCGCGACGCGGGGGACCCGGTGGAGATCGCCAAACAATACGATGCCGAGGGCGCCGACGAACTGGTCTTCCTGGATATCACCGCATCCCATGAAAAACGAAACATCCTCCTGGACGTGGTGACCCGAACGGCGGAAGCGGTTTTCATGCCCCTCACCGTGGGTGGTGGGGTGCGCACCACCGATGACATCCGGACTCTCCTGAAATCCGGCGCGGACAAGGTTTCCGTGAACACCCGGGCGGTGGAAAATCCCCAAGTGCTCAAAGAGGGGGCGGAAAAATTCGGGGCCCAGTGCATCGTTTTGGCCATCGACGCCAAACGCCGGAATTCCGACGATCCCTCAAAAGGTTGGGAGGTTTACACCCACGGTGGCCGCACGGCAACCGGCAAGGATGCGGTAGAATGGGCCAAACAGGGGGTTGATTTGGGAGCGGGTGAAATCCTTTTAACCAGTATGGACCGGGATGGCACGAAGAACGGCTACGACCTGGAATTGACCCGCGCCATCTCCGAGGCTGTTTCGGTGCCGGTCATCGCCTCAGGCGGGGTCGGGAAGCTGGAACATCTGGCGGAGGGAATCCTCCAAGGAAAAGCCGATGCGGTCCTGGCCGCGTCCATTTTTCATTACCGCGAATACTCCGTTAAACAGGCCAAGGAATACCTGAAATCCAAAAATATTCCGGTGCGGCTATGAGCCTCCCTAAAGATGTCGTCAAGCGCCTTCGGGATCTTGTTCAGGACAATGTGAACAAGTATTTCGGCCCCTTAAAGCCCGCTGAGAAGACGCCGGATAAGGTGAAATTCTTCGCCCAGAAACAGCTGGATTTCTTCATCAATGGAATCGTCAAGGAAATGCCCGAGTTGCGGGCGAAATGGGCCAATGGACATCCCTACCATGTGCACCTGCGGATGACGACTGTGGCCGATAAATTCGAGGTCGAGATTACCTGCGACGAGTAGGGGGGGGCGTGCCCGAATCCAGCAATATTCTTTCCCAAATGGAAAAACTCATCCGGAAGAACGTCGTCATGCATTTCGCCAACAAACCCAACTCGGAAAAAACCCTGGAAAACGTCGAGGCTTTCGCGAAAAAGCAATTGGATTTTTTCATGGCGGAGATCATGAAAAACAACCCTGGTTTGCAAAGGGGATGGAAAAACGGCCATCCTTTCGTCGCCCGGGCGGCCATCAACAAGGAAACCCTCAGCTTTGAGATTCAAATCGTCGAAAGAGAACCGGGGAAGTATTGAAACTGGGTCTATTGTCAAGGGACAGCTCTTCCTTTTCTTCTTTCGACACCACCAGATCAAATCCAGTAAACAACTGGATCTTTATAGAGTAATTGGACCGAGCTGCCACCTGGCCGTGGCATGACCACGGCCAGGTACACGGCTAGGCCCACGGGCATTGCCCGTGGCCTTGGCAGCCGGTAAACTAAGGGCGCTATGAGCGACCCCATCCAACCCATTCCCAAAAAACGGTTCACCAAGTTCAAGCTTTCCATGTACTTGCTTGCCCTCGTCGGCCTGGGATGGCTTGGCGTTCAGGCTTATTGGGGTTTTTTCAAACTCCGGATTTGGATTGCGGGGTTCGGTTCCGGCGCCTTTTGGGTTATAGGCTTGATCGCGGGGTTCATTTATTTTTACGCCGTCCATCGCATCCTCGAGCGGATCAAGGAAATGCCCCAGGGCGTGAAAAAGATGGGTTCTTACGTGGGATTTTCGGTGGGGCTGGTGGTAACGAACCCCTGGCCCTGGAGCCTGGCCCTCGCTATTTTTTTCCCCCCCGGAGACCCTAAAACCTTCGCTCGATCGTTTTTCATCGGATGCTCCGTGGCCACCGCAATCGTGATCGGGCTGGAGCGGCTGTTCGCAAAGAAAAAGCCAAAACAGACCCCAAAACTATGAAGGCCATCTGCGTTTATTGCGGTTCCAGCCCAGGGAATAAATCCAGTTACGCTGAGCAGGCGAAACAGCTTGGGAAAGTTCTGGCCGACCATGGTTTGTCCCTGGTGTATGGGGGCTCCAAGATCGGCCTGATGGGACAATTGGCGGATTCGGTTTTAACCCAGGGGGGCCGGGCCATCGGCGTCCTGCCTGAAGCCTTGGAAACCAAAGAAGTGGCCCACTCCGGTTTGAGCGAACTGCACATTGTGAAGGGTATGCACGAGCGGAAAGCCAAAATGGCGGAACTTGCGGACGCCTTTATCGCCCTCCCCGGGGGGGTCGGCACCTTGGATGAAACCATGGAAATGATCACCTGGAACCAATTGGGGTTCCAATCCAAGCCCATCGGGTTTCTCAACGTGGACGGCTTTTACGACCGCCTTTTTCATTTTCTTTCCAGCATCGAAGGGGAAGGTTTTGTGAAGCCGGGTTTGGTCGAGGCCCTTGTTCTCGAGTCGGACCCCAAAAAGCTGGTGGAAAGGCTTTTGAACGACCCCTGGCCCCCATTGGGCTCCTGGCCCCGCGTTCAAAAGTAAAGGAAGTTTCCATTGGGAAAATTCAAGCCTATTGAAACCAAACGCCTTATTTTACGGGATTTTGTTTCCGGGGATTTGAAGAAGGCTCATGAGTGGGGTTCCGATCCAGTCGTTGTCCGATTCATGCCTTGGGGCCCGAATACGCCCACCCAAACCAAGGCCTACATTCGTCTTGTCCAGAGTTTAAGCCGGCAAAAACCTAGGACCAAATTTGAATTGGGAGTTGTCTTAAAATCGAAAGATCGACTGATCGGAGGTTGCGGAATCCGAATCCAAAACCCGATCTTTAGGGAAGGAGATTTGGGTTATGTTTTCCATCGTTCTTATTGGGACAAGGGTTACGCTACGGAAGCGACGAAGGCCATCATCGACTTCGGCTTTTCCAAATTGAAACTTCACCGAATTTGGGCAACCTGTGACCCCCCCAATAAGGCCTCCGCCCGGGTGTTGGAGAAAGCCGGCATGAAAAGGGAAGGCCTGCTCCGGCAAAATGTCTTTCAAAAGGGCGCTTGGCGGGATTCCTACCTTTATGCCATTTTGGAAAGCGACCGCCGTCCCACCCATTGATTAAATTTGCATCTGAACCTAGCTTCGGGTAATATCCCCTCTCCATTTTTAGGAGGAACCTATGAGCTGGATCGATACGTTGAAGTTCCAAGAAGACGGTTTGATTCCCGTCATCGCGCAGGACGCGAAGACCGGGGAAATCCTCATGTTCGCTTTTGCCAATCGGGAATCCCTCGAACATACGATCAAAACCGGCAATGTGACCTACTGGAGCCGTAGCCGCAAGAAACTGTGGAAAAAGGGTGAAGAATCAGGCAATGTTCAGAAACTCCAGTCTCTTTATACCGATTGCGACAAAGACGCGATTCTGGTAAAAATAGAGCAAGTCGGGGAAGCCGCCTGCCACACCGGCAAGCGTTCCTGTTTCTTCAATGAATTGTCGGGGGACAATTGGAAGGATGTGGGAGTCCAGGTGTTCGACCCGGAAAAGGTCTACGGCCACAAATGAAACCTTCGTTTGGTGCGAATTTAAATCATTGGCGTCGCTTCTCTTGGCTCGCTTAAGAGCCCAGGAAAGCTGTCGTTCCGATTTAAATTCATGCCGATCTTCCATAAAACCATAAGGAGATCGGTATAGTCCCAGAAAACATCAATTTTTTTCAAAAATAGATGTGGGACAAAACCAAGGGGGTTTCTTCCATGAAAAGCTTCAATTCTTCCAACATTGTTCCATCTTTTGAATCCTTTAAAACCTTAGCCAAGCAGTACAATCGCGTTCCGGTGGCCTGCGTCTTCCAGGCGGACCTGGAAACGCCACTTTCGGCCTACCTGAAGCTCGCCAAGGGCGACAATGGCTTTTTGCTCGAGAGCGTCGAAAAAAACGAGCAGGTGGCCCGTTATTCCATCGTGGGTTTTTCGCCCTCCGGAATCTTCAAGGCAAAAGACGGGGTTTTGACCCATCAAAACGGGAGCCGGTCAACCACCCTGAAAGCCTCCAATCCCTTGGCGGTTATCAAAGGTAACGTTTCCTCGATCCGACAAGCGCCCCTCGAAGGCGGCGGGTCGGGTTTTCTGGGAGGGCTCGTCGGGTTTATCGGTTATGACGCCGTCCGGTATTTTGAGAAACTGCCATCCCAAAAGCCCGATGTCCTCAACCTTCCCGATCTTTACCTGATGGTGACCGACCAATTGGCCTTGTTTGACCACCTGAAAAGGACCCTGCGGCTGGTGGTGAATGTGGTTATTGAGGAAAAGACCGACCTCAAAAAAGTCTACGACCAGGCTGTTCACCGGCTCTTGGAACTCTCGGGGTTGCTAGAAAAGCCCTTAAAAGGCGTTTCTGAAATGCCGGTTACGGCAAGCGTAAAACCGGGACCCAACGATCTCTTTGGCTTCAAGGCCAACATGACCCCGGAAATGTTCAAGGGCATGGTGGATAAATCCAAGGAATACATCAAGGCGGGGGATATCATCCAAGTGGTCGGCTCCCAACGCTTCGAAAAGGAAACTCCTGCCGACGCTGTTTCCGTTTACCGGGTCTTGCGGCGGCTGAATCCATCGCCTTATATGTTCATCCTGAAGGTGGGGGGAGTGAACCTGGTGGGGTCCTCGCCGGAAATGATGATCAAGGTCCACGAGGGCGTGGTGGAGACCAGGCCCATCGCCGGAAGCCGGCCGCGTGGCCAAACGCCGGAGGAAGACCAAAAGCTGGAGGAAAGCCTCTTGGCCGACGACAAGGAACTGGCCGAACACGTGATGCTGGTAGACCTGGCCCGCAACGACCTGGGCCGGGTCTGTGACTTTGGAACCGTCAAAGTGGGTCATTTCAAACGCATTGAGCGCTATTCCCACGTCATGCATATCGTGTCGGACGTTACGGGGAAGCTCCAAAAAAATAAAACCGCCTACGACGCCTTCCAATCCTGTTTCCCGGCGGGCACCCTTTCGGGCGCGCCCAAGATCCGGGCCATGGAAATCATCGAGGAACTGGAGCCTTCACGCCGGGGGATTTACGGCGGGGCCGTGGTGGCTTTCGGCTTTGATGGGAACATGGATTCGGCCATCACGATCCGTTCGGTAATCCTCCAAAAGGGAAAGGCCTATGTCCAGGCTGGCGCGGGGCTGGTGGCGGATTCGGTGCCGGAAAGCGAATACCTGGAATCCTGCAACAAGGCCCGGGCGGTCTTGATGGCGGTGAACCAGGCGGAAAAAGTAAGCACTAACGTCCAACGCCACCCATTGTCCGCTGGCGCGGCCGAGGGCGATAAAAATCATCGAGACGCCAAGACGCTAAGAAAGATAAATTCCGGGAAAAGGCCCAAAACAAAAACCGTTAAACCCCGTAAAGCTGTAAAGGGGGTGCGGTCATGATACTTGTCATCGACAATTACGACTCCTTTACCTACAACTTGGTCCAATACCTCGGGGAGCTGGGCGCGAAAATCCAAGTGGTGCGGAACGACGAGATTACGGTCGATGAAATTTTGAAGCGTAAACCCACGCATATCCTCATCTCACCGGGGCCCTGTTCGCCTAAAGAGGCTGGTATTTCGGTGGAGACCATCAAGGAACTGGCGGGGAAAATACCTATCCTGGGGGTCTGCCTAGGTCACCAGAGCATCGGTTACGCCTTTGGCGGGGACATCGTCAGGGCTAAGAAGCTCATGCACGGGAAAACCAGCGAGATCACCCATGACGGCAAGGGCGTTTTCAAGGGCCTGCCCAATCCCTTCCGCGCCACCCGGTATCATTCCTTAGTGATTAAGAAGGAGACCCTGCCGGAATGCCTGGAGGTGACGGCCCAAAGCGAGGATGGGGAGATTATGGGTGTACGCCATAAAATCCTTCCGGTGGAAGGCGTTCAATTCCATCCCGAATCCATCCTGACGGAATCGGGGAAATTGCTGTTGAAAAACTTTCTTGAATCCTGAGTCCAATGGTCAAACGGCCTTGGGGTTCACGGTGAACGGCCAAGGCTGGCCTTTCGACACCCCGGCCTCCCGGAGCGGCGCTTCAGGGGTCATTTTCCATTTCGGGAGCGTAAAATCAGACAATGGTTAAGGTGAAACAAAAGAACGGCTGGGGCGTCTATTCAATAGCGGTTTTGATGGGTTTCACCCTGGCTTTAGGGACGGGCGGTTGGTATTGGTACCAAAAGGCTCATGCGGTTTATCGCCATGTTTTTCTTTGCCAAAAAGACAAGGCTTCCGAAATTTTGACGGCGGAAAAAACAGTGGGGGAGATGCTCCGGGAGCAGGGCATCCGGCTGAAACCCCAGGACGTGGTGGTCCCGGGCCCTTCGGAACCCGTGACGGAAGGAATGGAAATCGACTTGGGTGTGGTGGAGCGCCAGGTCAAGGATGTTAAAAGGAAGATCACGGCCGCCATTCACACCGATTATACCGATACCCTGAACGTGGGAGAGATCATCGATGTCCAAGGAGGAAAGGACGGCTTGGAGGAACTCCAGACCGAATCTTACACCTTGAACGGTGAGGACGCCTTCGAGAAAATCCTTAAGTCCACGGTTTTGGTGCCCGAAAAGGATGCTAAAGTGCTGGAAGGAACGGCTTTCCGGCAAAAGCTTTACCCGTTGAAGAAGCGGGCCCAAGTTCGGAAAGTCATCACCATGGCGGCCACTGCCTATTATCCCGGGCCGGAGGATACTTGGCCTTATGCCTCGGGGACAACCGCTTCGGGGTTGAAGGCCGGCTACGGCGTGGTGGCGGTGGATCCCCGGTTTATCCGGTTGAAGACCCCGCTTTTTGTCGAAGGTTACGGCTATGCCATCGCTGCGGATACGGGTGGCGCCATCAAGGGAGATAAGATTGACTTGTGTTTCGATACTTACGAAGAGGCGGTCCGGTTTGGAAGAAAGAACGTCAAGGTTTATCTATTGCGTTGAGCTGGTGGTGTTCCTGACAGCCTCGCTTTCCTGGGCCCAGTCGGTCGCGCCCACAGCTTCCCCGACAGGGACTCCGACTCCCACCTTTACCCCGGCCGT
The DNA here is from genome assembly GCA_963770835.1 of uncultured Pseudomonadota bacterium. Lineage (GTDB taxonomy): Bacteria > Oederibacteriota > Muellerivitia > Muellerivitales > Muellerivitaceae > JAJPJW01. Next base: position 126,361 of record CAVYRH010000019.1, on the reverse strand, counting down.
GGTTGATACCGACTCTCCCACGGGAACACCCACACCCTCCCCCACCCCGACCTTTACGTTCAATCCCTTCGCGACGCCCACGTGGACTTATACCTGGGATCCATTCGCCACAGACACTCCCACGGTTGGATCCCCAACGTCCACTCCAACCGTTACTAATACCTTTACTCCGACCGTGACGGGGACCATCCCCACCTCCACTCCCACCATGACCGATACGCCCAGCATTTCCCGGGCCTCCCTGGCCCTCTGGCCTACCGCCTATTCCAACGGTTGGGACCGTTGGGACGGCTTCAATTGGGACATCGCCTTCACTTATCTCATCGGTACCATCGCCGAAAAAGAAGACGGACTGCCCGCGGATTACCTCAACCCCTTAAGGCTTTGGATGCTGACCAGCGACGTTAAATACGCGTGGCTGGATGAAGATGGGGACGCACCGGCCTTCGCCTCCGGAATCCTATTGTCCGAACTGCTCAACGGCGGTACTCCCAGCTCATCGGGATCAGCGGGCAGCGACAGCTTCACCCTGACCGGTAATTCGGTAGGCGGGGTTTACACCGTCATGAGCAAAAGCATCGCCAGGGGTTCGGCGGTCCATTTCGGATACATTTACGGCTTTGGCCAGGCCATGCAAAGTATTGGGTTGGGGGATTTTGGCCCAAGTATGACTTATTCCCAGCTGATCCCCCTCACGACGTCTAAATTATCGGATATCGCGGTTGACCCGCCGAACATTTTTTATACCGGGTTCAACACCAGGTTTTTGGACACCAATTGGAAATTTGAGATCTGGAAACCCTTCCCCATGTATGAAAATCCCGTTCTCCTGGATTCCCAAATTGACGGGTTATTTGCCTTCAACCTTGGCTATGAAAAATGGGACCACGGTTTCGCTGTGCTGGGGTATTTCAACTTCCGGTTCACCATTATTCCCGTTACACCCTCTTATTAGCGGTTCCATTCTATAAATACCGTGTTATTCCAAGATTCTGAAGTCCTCTGCATGCTTTTACGTGGTAAAACCATAAAATAATCCTGAAATCACAAACTCACTCTTTTTTCGGCACACTTACGACATTCAAACGTCAAACTAATGCTACTTTTTGGTTGTCACGGGTTTAGCAACTTCACTTCATGAGGTAATTGTGGGTATCCATTCCCGTTTTCGTATCGTCCAGGCTCTTGCTTCCCGCGGCGAAGGCGGAAGGGAACTGGCCCCTCTCTTATTGGCTTCCGGTTTGCGCAAGAGAAACCACCAAGTTTCAATTTGGGCCGACCCAGATTCATTCCTGGGAAAAAAGGCCCGGGAACGGGGGTTGCTGACCCAGGCCTTTCATTTCCATAGTCATTTCAGCCCCGTCAGCATCCAGGAGATACGTTCGGCATTACGTAAGGAATCACCGGATATCCTTCATCTCCATCACACGCGGGATTTGTGGTCGGTGGTTCCAGCCTTGGCCCTTTCGGGATGGAAAGGACCGTTAGTTCTTACCAAGCACGTGGCTTCGGCTGTTCTTAAAAAAGGCTTTCTCCATCAACGGCTTTACCGAAGATTGGACCTTGTATTGACCTGTTCGGGGTTCATCCGCCGGAACGTATTGGAGACATGTCCGGTCATTCCCGAAAAGGTCATCACATCTTTCATGCCGGTTGATCTCAAGGAGTTCAATTTCAAAGCCGCTTCCCGGAAAAGACTACGAAAAAGCTGGGGGTGGGATAAAAACGAAGTCATCGGAATGGTTTCTAGGATCACGCCGCACAAGGGCCACGAACTCTTCCTCCACACGGCCGCCAAGCTGGTGGCCCAAAGGCCAAAAGTCCGATTCAGGGTTGTCGGAAAACACTCTCCCGATGAAAGTTGGTATTTCGAGAAAATATTGGAACTTCGGAAAAAACTGGGCATTGAAAAGGTTTTTGTTTATGAAGGGTACGTCCCTAGCGTATCCGAATTCCTCTCGGCTACGGATTTGGTGGTTCATATGGCCGAAGCCGAATCCTTTGGCATGGCAGTGGCGGAAGCTATGGCTTGCGGGCGCCCGGTCGTGGCGCGTAGGGGAGGAGGGTTGGCTGAGATACTGGAAACAACCCCCGGCAAGGCCCAGGGAGGATTGGTTCTTGATACGGATGATCCCCAGGAATGGTCGAACACCCTCAACAAGGTTTTAAGGTCAAAGGCTTTAATGGCGAAATTCAGCCGGGAAACCCGTAAAATAGCTTTGCGTTTCAGCCTGGAACCTTGGGTGGACCAACACCTTCAGTGGTATCAACAACTCTTAGACGGCAAGCAGCCAACCCCTTAAAAAATCCGGGGCTGGTTTTTGCCCCGGAAAGTCCCGAGATGCCCCCTGCTTCATTCCGATCCATCATGATGATCGCCGGCGAGGCTTCCGGGGATATGCACGCGGCCAAAGTCATTGAGACCCTCCTTCAGAAAAACAAGAATTTAAGGATTTTCGGCCTGGGAGGCCCCCTCATGTCGCGGGCCGGTATGGAGGTCCGCGAGGACTTGACCCCCAAAGCGGTCATGGGCCTGGCGGAAGTCGTCCGGCACCTTCCCGCCAGCCTACGGCGACTTCGGAATTGCGAAAACTGGCTGAAAGCTGAAAAGCCCAGCCTGCTTTTCCTGGTGGACTATCCCGGATTCAACCTGCGCCTGGCGGAGAAAGCCCACTGGCTGGGGGTGCCCGTCTGTTACTACGTTGCGCCGAAGGTTTGGGCTTGGAACGAAGGCCGTGTCAAGGCTATGAAAAGAATCCTCCGAAAACTTCTCGTCATCTTTCCTTTTGAGACCGCTTATTTCCGCAAACATGGCCTCCAGGCCGTTTATGTGGGAAACCCCCTTATTGAGGAAATGGATTTGAAACCCGTCCATCGAAAGGCGGTTTTGGAGGAATTAGGAATTTCCTACTCCAGATTTCCCGTCATTTGCGCCATGCCCGGAAGCCGAAAGGGGGAGATTCAAAAGCTATGGCCTTTATTTTTAAAGGCCTCCCGGCTCCTGCGCAAAAGCTGCCCGGATGCGGCCTTTGTTGTCCCCAAATCGAATGGCCTCGAGCAGGCCGATTTTCACGGACTTACCCCAGACGACCCCTTTTTTTTCATCGAAGGCCCGGCCTACGACTTGCGTAAGGCCTGCGACGCGGCCTGGATCAAATCCGGTACCAGCACCCTTGAAACGGCCCTTTTGAAAACGCCCATGGTGGTGGTTTACAAGGTGGCGACGGTGACGGGCTTCCTAGCCAAGCGTCTTTTGAGGGTTAAGGATGTTTCCTTGGTGAACCTCTTGGCCGGTCAAACCGTGGTGACCGAGCTTCTCCAGGAAAAGGCCACCCCGAAACGGCTGGTGGCGGAGACTCACCGAATTTTGGACCAAAAAGATTTCCGGGACCGTCAAGTCAGGCATTTCGAAAGAATTAAAAAGAGCATCGCCCGACCACCCAAAGCCTCCCAAAATGTTGCCCGGGAGATATTAAAGCTTTTGAAAGAAAAATAAATTGCGCAATCATAAGCTTTCCCTGTTGGATTGGCTCATCGTTCTTATTGCAACACCCTTAATCCATCTAATCGGATTAACCCTGCGGATCAAATCCTTGGGCCGGTCCGATTTGGGACCCCGGGCGAAGCAGGATCAGCCTCCCCTTTGGGCCCTCTGGCACGAGACGATTTTGATGAGCGTTTGGTACCACCGGGACCAAGACGTGCACGTGATGATATCGGCCAGCCGGGACGGTGAACTGATCACCACCGTTGGAAAGTTTTTTGGTTACACAGCCGTCCGGGGTTCCAGCTCCAAGGGTGGCAAAGAAGCCACCCGTGAGATGGTGGATGATTTGAGGGCGGGGAAGCGCTGTGCCATTACGCCGGACGGCCCCCGAGGTCCTCGCCGGGTCATGAAAATGGGTGCCGTCCAGATCGCCCGTTTGACAGGGTCTCCCGTCGTGCCTTTTGGCTTCGCGGCGGAGCATTGCTGGCGCCTGAAAAGCTGGGACCAGTTCATCATTCCCAAGCCCTTTTCCCGAGCGGTGTTCGTCTATGGCGAGCCTATCCCAGTTCCGGCAGAAGGGGGAGACGATGAAGAGTATTTCCAGAGGATTCAAAAGGAATTGGATCGGGTGACCGCAGAAGCCGAGAATTATTTTATCAACCAATAACAAAGGTAAAAATGCAAAGCTTATTAACAATGGTCCTGTCATGGATTTATCGGTTGGGGATGTTCCTTTTATATCTTCCGCTGAGGTCGATTTCTCTTTTTTACCATTCGGTATCTTTTAGGGAACGCCTGGGTTTTTATCCGAAGGAAAAAGTTCAAAAACTCGCAATTGGTTATAACGTTTGGCTGCACGCGGCCTCAGCCGGGGAAGTGAATGCCATTACCCCTTTTTGCAACGCTTTCCGCAAAGCCAAACCGGAGGCCCGCATCCTCCTGACCACCACCTCTGAAATGGGGAAGAAAATCGCCCTAGAAAAGGAAGTGGCCGATGAGGTTTTCCTAGCCCCCCTGGATATGACCCCGCCACTCAAGAGGGCCTTCCAAGCATTCCGGCCTGTGATGATCCTGGTGGCGGAGACCGAATTCTGGCCCAATTGGTTCCTTCGCACAGGGCAAAACGGGATCCCGCTTCTTCTCATCAATGGACGTATCTCCGACCGGAGTTTTCCCTCCTACCGCCGCCTGAAAAGGCTCTTTTCCCCCGTCTTGAATTGCTTCAACACCTGCCTGGTCCAAACCCGGCAGGACGCCGACAGGTTGGAGACCTTGGGAGTATCCCGGAAGCGGATCCAAGTGATGGGCCAAATGAAATATGACCGTCAAGCCCCGGACGCCCTGGCAGCCCAGAAATTTAAGGAGAAATTGCGCCTTTTGAACCGGGACATCCTTTTTATCTTGGGAAGCCTTCGAAGCGGAGAGGATGACCAGCTCCTGCCGCTTTTGCCGGAAATGTTGCGCCTTTCCCCCGATGTGAAGGTTTTAATCGCGCCCCGTCACCTCAAGAATGTCGAGATATACCGCCAAAAACTGAAGGAGCTCGGGATTAACAACGTCTTCCGCAGTGAGTTGGAAAAGGGGCTCGGCCCAGAACGAGTTATTGTGCTGGATACAGTCGGGGAGTTATCTTTAGCTTATGCCTTGTCCCGGGCCGCCTTCGTGGGGGGAACCCTGGTTCCCGTCGGCGGACACAACGTGATGGAACCGGCTTTGTCCCACGTGCCGGTTTGTTTCGGACGTTACACGCAAAACGTGGGGGAAGCAGCGCAGGCCCTGATCGAATCCGGGGGCGGGCTTCTGGTGGATGATGGGACGGAATTGTTGAGCGGCTTCCAAAAGTTCCTGGATTCAGATCTGGCGAGGGAGGCGGGAAACCGGGCTTATGATTCGGTGGTTTCCATGCGGGGGGCCACGGAGCGGACCGTTCAACAGGTGGTGGCTCATTGGCCGATTAATCTTGCCGAAGAAACTTGATCCTTCATCCCCCTTTGTTAAATAGGGTGAAGAATTTAAAAAAGGATTTCCGTTGAGCGACTTTGAAACCGCCTATCTTAAATTCCTTCACGACAAACCCCACACCTGGCGGGACAAAGCCGTCTTTTCTTTCCTCAAAGTTGTTTCCTTCTTTTTCTTGGCCGGATGGTGGACCCGGAAAACTTCTTACCGTTCGGGACTGCTCCGGCGCAAAAGATTGACCTGCCCGGTGGTTAGTGTGGGCAACATCACGACGGGAGGGACGGGGAAGACACCGGTGGTTATCGCCCTCGCCCGTCATTTTTCCCAGGCAGGAAAGCGGGTGGCGGTCTTGAGCCGGGGTTACCGGCGGATGCGGAAAAGTTCTTCCCTCGTTTGGGTTTCCAACGGTAAAAAGTTGTTGGCCGACGCGGCGGAAGGCGGGGATGAGCCGCTTTTAATCGCCGAGAGCGTGCCCGAAGCGGCCGTCCTGGTCGCGAAGGACCGTTATGAGGCGGGCCAGGAAGCGCTGAGGGAATTCAAACCCGACCTTTTCATCCTGGACGACGGCTACCAGCGGCGCTTCGAGCTTCACCGCGACCTGGACATCCTCATCGTGGACGGCATCAATCCTTTCAGCACGGGATGGGTCCTGCCAGCGGGCCTCTTGCGGGAACCTTTGGGCGCCTTGGGCGAGGCCGATGTCTTCGTCTTGAACAAGGTGAACCTGGCCCGAAGCCCGGAGGATATCCGTACCGTCCTACAGCGCCACAATCCCCGCGCTTACATCGTGGAATCCTGTTACAAGCCGATGGTTTTAAAGGACTTTCAAACTGGAAAAGAAGTCAAACCCTCTTCGCTGGACCGGGTTTCGGTAGGGGCTTTTTCGGGGGTCGCCAACCCGCTTTCCTTTATCCGCACTCTGGCGGAGTTCAAGGTGCTGATCCGCCACGCTTATACCCTGCGCGACCATTTCCCCTATACGGAGGAGAAATTAAGGGATATTTTAGAGGACGCCAAATTGAGGGGCCTTCAATACCTGGTGACAACCCAAAAGGACGAAGTGAAACTGCCCCGCGGGATGAAATTGGATATTCCCATCCTAGTCCTTGAAATAAAGTGGGAAGTCACGGGCGGAAAGAGCCATTGGGATACGGTTTTAAAGAACATCTCCCTAGCCTGTACCACCAACTGAACCATGCTGGGTTTTTGGTAGTAGAGTTTAAGGATTCCATCGAAAAGAGCCGTTTTTAAAGGTCTTGAAAGTTCCGAACAGCTCATTCACTGAGGGCTAATGGCATCGAAAACAACTCCGGCGGAAAAAACACCGAGTCAAGGCCCCCTGCGTATTCTGATCTTGCGCTATTCCTCCCTGGGTGATGTAGCGTTGACCAATCCCGTTTTAGACGGCCTTTTGGCGGCTTTCCCCCGCGCCCAGATCTACTTCGCCACGAAGCGGCAATATGCGGCCGTGCTCCAGAACCATCCGGCATTGACCCGTGTTATTCCCCTGGAAGGATCGGGCTTTTTTAAGCTTTGGTCGCATATCCAGGAGCTTCGACGCATCAATCCCACCCTGATCCTCGATCTGCACGATTCCTTAAGGACCCAGATCATCGCCTTTTTCCTGCGGAAAGCCCGACTTCTGGTTTATGACAAGGAAGCGCTTCGGCGGCGGTTGTTGGTGAAAAAGCTGGGAAGCGGACCCAGCCTTCATACCATTCAAAAGTACCTTCGAATCCTGGAGCCCTTGGGGGTTCGGCCCCACCTTAAGATCAAGTTTGAAATCCAGGTTTCCCATAAAGACCAGTCTTTCTTGAGGGAGTTCCTGGAACGCCGGAAAATCGCGCCCACCCAATTGGTTATCGGCCTGGGACCCGGCGCGAAATGGAACACCAAGCGCTGGATGCCCGAAAGATACGCGGAGCTGGCTTCCCGGCTGGTGGAGGACTACCGTTGCACCCTCTTTTGGTTTGGAAGCCCTGAGGAAGCATCCTTGATTGGGTCCATCAAAGCCAAAGTGCGGGGAACACCTTTGGAACAGGGAATCAATTTGGCAGGACAATATTCGCTGGAGCAGGCCATCACCCTTTTAGGGCGGTGTGATCTTTTTATTGGCAATGACTCGGGGTTGACCCACTTGGCCTCCGGCCGGGGTTGCCGGGTAGTGGTGATTTACGGTTCCACCACGCCTTCCTTAGGCTTCGAGCCCTGGGGCCCTCATTCGGTCGTGGAAGTTTCCAACCTGCCCTGCCGCCCTTGTGATGTACACGGCAAGACCGCCTGTCCCTTGGGCCATTTTAAGTGCATGAAGGACCTGACCGTGGATTTGGTGGAAGGGGCAGTCAAACGGTCGATCAGGAGAAGCCGGTGAACCATTCCAACATCCTCATCCGAGTTCCCAACTGGTTGGGGGATACCATGATGTCCACGCCGGTTGTATCGGCAATAAGAAAAATGTTTCCGAAAGCGAAGTTGTCTATCCTGACCAAACCCGTTTTCTCTACTTTTTGGAAAGATTTTCAAGGGGTGAATGATGTCATTGGTTTGGAAAAAGGATTTGGCGGTTTTTGGAAAACCGCTTCAACCCTTAAACAGAAACAGTTTGACGTCTCATTGATCCTTCCCACTTCCTTTTCTTCAGCCTTTCTTGGCTTCGTTGCTGAAATTCCAGTTCGCATCGGATGGGGTGGGGAAGGGCGGGACATATTCCTAACCCGCGTGGTGCCCCATTCCCAACCACGGCAAAAACACTTGGTCTGGGAATACCTCGAATTGGCCCAAAAAGGACTTGAAATAGGGGTTCCGAAAGGTCCTGCGCAACTTCATGGCGCCATCACTCCGGAAGCCACGCGGGGGCTTCACCGAGTATGGATGGACGCGGGAGTTCCCTCGAAAAAATCCTTCCTAGCACTGGCACCGGGTGCCACTTACGGCCCCGCCAAACGATGGCCACTGCCCTATTGGAAAGAATTAATTGGAAAACTTATGGCTTCACGAAAAGAGTCATTTTTAATCTTTGGCGGTATGGAAGAAGAGGCCTATTTGAATCCGCTTTTAGAAGGGTGGGGAAGCCGAGACTCGGCAAGACTGCACCTTTTGGCAGGTCGTACTTCTCCCACCATCCTGGCCGCCATGCTTTCCAAATGCAAACTACTGGTGACGAATGATACAGGCCCAATGCATGTGGCGGCGGCGGTAGGGATCCCCACTGTGGCGCTTTTCGGATCCACTTCACCCACCTGGACCCGCCCTTTTGGAATAGGGCACGAAGTGATTTACAAGCACCTGGAATGCAGTCCCTGCTTCCAAAGGTCCTGCCCTATCGGGTACAAGTGTCTGCATGCCATTTCGGTGCAAGAGGTTTACGAGGCCGTTATGAAAAAACTGAAGAAACCACAAAAAATGAAAGCCGAACCATTACCAAAACACTTTTAACCACCAATGAATTTCGGTGTGGGAAAAAGAATTTAGGCGTAACTTTGACAGGCGCTAATGAATCGATTTAACAAAGCTCTTATTATCCGTCCCCGGTTCCTGGGGGACATCATTCTGGCAACGGGTTTGGCGGACGCCCTGTGCCGAGAAAATCCAAGCATTGAGATATGGTTCTTAACTGAATATTCTTACTCGGAGGTCCTCCAAAACCATCCTGATGTGGCGGGTGTTCTTTCTTTCGATATGGGGCAAAAGAATAATCTCCTCTACCTTTGGAATTTCTTTCGTGAACTTCGAAACTTGAAGTTTGACGTGGTTTTGGATTTATTCTGCAATCCCCGTACGGCCCAGATGACCTTTTGGAGCGGCGCGAAGACCAGGGTGGGTTTTGAAATGCGAGGCCGGTCTTGGGCTTACAACGTCCTGGCGCCGCCTTCTTCCCCCGCCCTCGACTCCGGCCGTCGGCCCGTAACGGAGGCCTATTTGGACCAAGTTCGGGTTTTAGGGATTCATCCGTCCTCCACTTACAAAACTTCGCTGATGGTGACAGACGATGAAAAGGATCATGTCCGGAAGTTGTTCGAACGGGCGCGGATTAAACCCGGTGAAAAAGTCGCGGCCCTTTTACCAGGCGCTTCCTGGCCCGCAAAGCGCTGGCCATTGGAACGTTTTATCGAACTGGGTTTTTGGCTTAAACGAGAAGGAATAAGGCCTCTCTACCTTTTCGGCCCGAAAGAGGCGGATTTAGTAACCGAATTTGAGGCCCATATGGACAAGGACTGGATGCTCATCAACCAGCCCAATATCCGGGGACTCATGGCCTTTATCGAAGCCGCGGATGTTTTGGTGGCGAATGACTCAGGCCCGATGCATGTGGGGCCGGCGGTCGGAACTCCCACTCTTGGGTTATTCGGGCCTGGGGAGACCGAAATCTGGTTCCCTTACGGTGCTCCCCACCAATATGTGTACGCCGAAATCGGTTGCAGCCATTGTGGACTTGATTATTGCAATCTCATGGCCTGCATGGATCACTTGGGAACCAAGGAAATAGCCAGTAAGGTTTTAACGCTCATCGGTCAAAAACCCATTAAACCGTCATAAATGCGTCTTGGGTAACCGCCCCGTAAAAAGTCGGAAAGTACCCTAGTCTCCTCCCAAAAACACGGATTTCACTTTATAATACGGCGTCTTTAACACCCTTCCGCGAGGAGAACTACCGTGTTCGGCAAAGGCAAAATTTGGTTCGATGGGAAATTCGTTGATTGGAAAAAGGCCAACATCCACGTTTTGTCCCATGTGGTTCACTACGGTTCGAGTGTTTTCGAGGGTGTGCGCTGCTACGCCACCCAGCAGGGGCCGGCCATTTTCCGCCTGGAGGCCCATATCGACCGCCTTTACGACTCGGCCAAGATTTACCGGATGGACATTCCCTACACCAAGAAGCAGTTCAGTGACGCTGTCGTGAAGACGGTCAAGGTCAACAAACTCAAAAGCTGTTACATCCGCCCCTTCGTCTTCCGAGGTTATGGCGCCATGGGGCTTTATCCCTTGAAGAACCCGGTGCAATCAGCGATCGCGGCCTGGTCCTGGGGGTCCTACCTGGGCGAAGAGTCGCTGGAAAAGGGGATTTCGGTGCGCATCTCCTCCTGGCAGAGGCCCGCTCCCAATACCTTCCCCACGCTGGCCAAGGCCGGGGGCAATTACCTGAATTCCCAATTGATGAAGATGGAGGCCGTGCAGGATGAGTTCGACGAGGCCATCGCACTCGACCACTACGGTTATGTCTCCGAGGGTTCGGGCGAGAACGTCTTCATGGTGAAAAACGGAGTCATCTTCACCCCGCCCACCAGCTCGGCCATCCTGGCGGGCATCACGCGGCACTCGATCTTCGTCCTGGCGAGGGATTTGGGCGTTGAAATCCGCCAGCAGGTTCTTCCCCGGGAAGGACTTTATATCGCCGACGAGGTGTTTCTCTCCGGAACCGCCGCTGAGATCGTTCCGGTTTCAAGAATCGACAACATCATCATCGGCAACGGAAAACGAGGGCCGGTGACGGAGAAAATCCAGAAAGCCTTCTTCGATATTATCAAAGGCCACACGCCGGACAGATTCGACTGGCTGACGGCCGTGAAGTAGGGAATGGCCGCCGTTTCCACGCAAGCGCCGAAACGCATCCTTCTTATCCGTTTAAAAGGAATTGGGGACGTTATCCTCTCCACGCCCCTCGTCCGAGCCTTGCGGAAGGCATTTCCTGCGGCCGAAATCCACTTTTTGACACGACCCCTTGCCGCGCCTATCCTCCAACATAATCCTTATGTCGACAGCGTGCTGGTTCACCCCGAGAAAACCGCCCCGGCCGTCGAATTATTCCGGTTTGTCAAAGACCTCTACACCGCGCGGTATGACTGGGTTTTAGACTTAGCCGCCGAACCCCGGTCGGCGTGGCTGACTCTTGCCACAAGGGCCCCCTTAAGGGCGGGATACGCTTTCCGGATCAGGAAATGGGCCTTTACCAATGCCATCCCCAAAAACAAAGTCCGGAAATACCAAGCCGAAGTGAACCTGGATATCATCCGTGCCTTGGGCGTTCCAATCGACGGTCACCAAACCGAAATTTTCCTGACTCCTGAAGAGGAGAAATGGGCCCGGCAGGAATGGGAAAGGCCGGAATTTAAGGGTCAAAAATTAAAAATAGGGCTGAATCCAACGGGTACCTGGTCATCCAAGCGCTGGCCAGTGGATTATTGGAGAAGACTAGCCTCCTTGATCTACGACCAGTGGGGTATTAAACCCATACTGTGCGGAGGCCCGGGGGACGAAGGGATCCTCCAGGAAATTCGATGGGGAGTAGGGGAGAAGGTGTTGGAAATGTCCAAAACCGGCCTTTTGGAGGCTTCCGCTTTCATTTCCAAAATGGACTTGCTTATCGGAAATGATGGAACTCCCCAGCACATCGCCCAAGCCCTCGGGGCGAAAAGCCTGACTCTTTGCGGGCCTCATTGGGGAATCGGCTGGATGAAGCCCGATGACCCACGACACCGATTCCTTCAGTATTTCCTGGATTGCGGCCCCTGCGATAAGAATGTCTGCCCTTTTCCACAGAAGGAGGGCTTGGCCAGTCACGTTCACCAGGAATGCCTGTTGAAACTCACGCCACAAGAGGTGTTCAAGACAGCCGGAGAGATGTTAGAAGTTAAAACCCCCTGATTTTCTCGTTCCCAGCCATCCCAGGAAGCCCATTAAGGCCAACAAACTCAAAAATAAACCGAATCGGAAGCCGGTTGGTTCGTAGGCCAAGTCCACTACCAGAGCCGGCTTTTTCAGTCGGATCGCCTGGAAAATTCCATCGGCTAGGAAAATATCTTGGGGAGTTCCATCCACCCAGGCCCGCCAACCTGGTGTGGCATTTTGAGTGACAATCAAATAATCTCCCTGCGCCCTGTAAGTTTCCTTGGAGATGGGGGAAAAGGAGCTTAAGGGTGCCCTTGAAATGGGAATGGTGTCCAAATAAAGATCTTGAAGCGGCTTGGCTTTACCGCGTGCAAAGGCGTTAAAGATGTCTTTTCGGTCGGCGATTTGCGGAGCTCCCGTGAAGAAAAAATGGGAACCAAGGGAAGAGGGGTTTTGCCAGAGAACCCATGTGCCGTCCAATTGGATCTTCTTAAAGCGCAGGGGCATCTTTTCCGATGGCAGTAGCAAATAGTCGATGCCTAGCATATCCATCAAACTACCTTGGGAATAAGGAAACCCGTATTGAAAATACAAACCGGCATCCAAGGACCCCCAGGAAGGCTGGGTAGAACCATAGAAAGTTGCCGATTTCAGGTTCGCGAAGAGGTTGGAATTGGGAATAAAATGTTTGAAAAGGGGCCTGATTTCAGGGCTTGGCAGGGGTGTGTAAAGTCTTTGGTGTTCTTCCGCGTCCGGTAAGATCAAAACACGGCTTGCGCCCAATTGATTTGTGATTTTTTTGGTTTCGGAGTCGGATTCCAGGTCGGAAGGTGCGAGATTTCGCTCTAAGGGGTGGTTCCAGACCGGCCAAAATAGATTTAAGGCCGCCAAGGCCAATACCGCCCATTTCCACTTTGGAGGACTGGGAAAAACGTCCCCCAAAATAAGACCGACCGCGAGCAACTCAAAAACATTGATAAGAACCCAACATTTGGCCGGTTCCAGAAAAGCGGGAAACGACAGGTGTAAATACCCGATCCCCCCCAAGAAAAAGCCAAGTGACCATAAAATCAGAAGGAAGAATCCAACAAGAAAAAAGCGGCTGTTGAGTTTAAGTTTCCTGAATTGGATGAACCCAAGGATGAGGGCGAGCAAAGGCAAAAATCCCGAGTAAAAATTAAAATAAAAAAAGGTCGGGTTTAACACGTAATCCGGAATGGCCCCTTTTCCCAAGGCGTTGAAATCCAGGAAGGTTTTGAGGTTTTCCATAGGAAGGAAGAAATGGGGGTTGTCGTGAACCGCCGGGAGCCGGACCGAGTTCAGGAAGAAATACTCGATGGAAGGGATCCATTCGACCGCTGAAAACAAAAGCCCTGCGCAAAAGGGAACCAGCAACTGTCCAAGGGCCGGCCAACCCTTTAGAACCAGGGCATAGCAAAAACAACAGATAAGGGTATAGAAGAGGATCTGGGGATAGCCCGCGAAGACTTGTAGAGCAAAAAAAAGGGTCCACTTGAAGGTTCCCCAGGGCTTTTTCTCAAGGCATTCAAGGGTGGCCAACAGCATCCAAGGAATCCAGACCATCGTATCCATCGAGGAGTTGCTTCCCAGGTGGTTATAGGCACAGGCGTTTAAAAGGGCGACGGCGGAACTGCAGAAGGCCCAAAAGGGATTGACGCCGACCTTCTTTAAAAAGGAGAAAATACCGAGGGATAAGATGGACAAGTGGAGCAAACCTGATACATTCCAGGCCGAAAGGCCAAGCCAAGTGAAAAGAAGGGTTCCCGGGTAAAAACACTCGGTCTGCCAGGTTGCAAGCCAGGGAATGCCAAAGGCTGAAAGGGAATTCCAAAGGGGGATTTTTCCATCACGAAGAGAGTGTAAGACCGACCATCGGATCGGAAGATTCCAGGTGTCATTTTCGGGACATGCAGTATGAAGACCAGGATGGAGAATGAGGCGGCCATAGGCGGTTCCCATCAGGACCAACCATCCAATAAGAAAAAACCATTGAGTGGATTCGAAAGAGGGGGCGGTTGAGGATCTTTTCATGAGTACCAGCTTATGACAGCAGGGGTGAATTGTGGTTCGAAATGAAGGGAATGGGGGTTTTAAAGCCCGTTTTTTCTTTTTGAAATAAAAGAATGGTAGTGCCGTCTACCCTCTTAAGCCTGAAATTCGCTTCCCGAAATTTCCGGCTCCATTCCCATGTCCCTGATCATCTGATGGTCCGCGTTCTCACCCTGGCCCGAGGTGGTCAAGTAACCGTTCGTGAAGATCGAATTGGCCACGTACAAAACAAGGGGTTGCAGGGAGCGAAACGTCACCTCCCGCCCGCCAGCGGACCGAACGTCCGCATCCGGGTGCACAAACCGGAAAAGGCTCAAAACCCGGAGCGCATAGTAAGGTTCCACCAAGGGCTTTCCCGCAAAGGGAGTCCCGGGTCGCGGATCGAGGAAATTAACCGGCACCGACGAGGCTCCGATATCCCGTAAAGTGAAGCAAAGGTCGATCACATCATCCACTTCCTCGCCCATTCCAATAATTCCCCCGGAGCAGATTTCCATCCCGGCTTCCTTGGCGTAATGCGTGGTTTGAACCCGGTCCTCATAACTGTGGGTCGAGACAACCTGTTCATAAAGCCGCTGGGAAGTTTCTAGATTATGGTTGAAGCGGTCAACCCCTGCTTCGGCCAGGCGCTTGGCTTTCTCGGGGGTCAGGAGGCCGAGGGAGGTGCAAACCTTCACGCCGACTTCGGATTTAATCCTCCTCGTTGCCTCACAAATGACGTCGAGGTCCCGGTTGCTGGGCCCCCGAGTGGCGGTCACCATGCAATACTTCCAAGCTCCTGCGGCTTTCGCATTGCGGGCGCCTTCCACCAAAGCTTCGACTTCCATTAAAGGATATTGGGATGCGGGGGTTTGATACTTGGAGGATTGCGAGCAGAAGCCACAGTCCTCAGGGCAGGCACCGGACTTGGCGTTTTGCAAAACGTGGATCCTGACTTTGTTGCCATGAAAAGCGCGGCGGACCCGGTAAGCCGCATGAATAATCGATAATGTTTCTGCCATGGAGGCTTGAAGTACCGCTTTAGCCTCCTCTTTCGTAAGAAGTTCTTTCCGAATCGCTTTATCGGCCAGGCTTTCCCAAAGGGAAGCGGCGGTTGAGCTTATCGGGATCATGAGGAGTCCTTTGATGAGTCAGTTTGGGATGAAATCGGCGCAAAGTATAACATAGGGTGATGTGGAAAAATATTTAAGCTTAAGGGTTTCCGGCCGTCTTCTCCGATAAAAAAACGATTTTGAATTTATCAATCGTGGTGAGCGAAAAGCTTTTTTGGGACATTGCTTTGACCGAAACACTTTTCATTTTCTATTCGAAAATAACCCGATGGCTCGTTTGGCACTAACTGCAGATCACCCCAAAGGATGAAGACGCGCGGGATTCCTCATCCATTCCTCCTGGGTAATTTTTACTTAGTAAGCTTTTGGGTCAGATGAAGGTTGCAGGTGGACCAAAGATTGGATTTTGACCCTGCAAACGTAACAAATTTCGATTTTTCCCCTTATTTTTCAAGCCTTTTCAGGATCAAAAAAATTACCATTAAATCGATAAAATGGTAAAATTTAACATGAAAGTGACGTTAGGTTAAACGTGAAATATTTTAGATATAGAGCTTGTAAAATCGATTTTGGCTCACATTCTTACCCTGGATTTTGAAATTATCCAAAAATTGGCCACATCTACTCCTCTACCCAATCAGGGTGGCAAAAAAATGAAAGTAGATTGAAACCGTTAAACTGATTTTAAGAATCGTTCCGGTTGGAAGCCACTTTATAGTTTCGACAGGATAAAAATGTTTTTAAACCATATTCAAAAACTCAATAGAGGTAGTTGGGGGTTATCCGCTACCCGTAACATTATTTTTTTAATTGCCGTTGTTTTCTTGAGCGGACCCACCCAAAACGCTTTGGCCCAATGCACTCCCACGTCAGCCCAAATTTGCGTTGCGGGGGACGACAATTCAACCGTTTATGTGGGCGGGGTCAGTATCGGCGTCGTTAATTATTGCAACTGGGATGGATCCGGCGCTTGCCCCCCGGGGTGCTTAACTGTTCCAGTGGCCCTCCTGACAAGCGGTACGGTTTGCTTGGCCATTGAAACGCAAAATACCGCTCCGCTGATCAACTACAGTTCCTGGGATTTGGACATTACCTGCAGCGGCGGGGGCCATTCCGAAATCACTAGTGACAACGGTGGTGGGGGCCTGAGTAATTATTACACTCCCACCGGCAATCCTTCCCCGGCTCCCCCCAATGACACAGGCGGCAACCCTTGGTACTCGCCCCTTTACAGCCCCTCTCCCAACCCGTTCACACCTGGCGGAGTTCCAGTCACCTGCGCCGAAACGTGGGGGAAACCCATTTTCAACCCGGTGAACGGCGCCCAACTGACGTTCCAAGCCAATAATTGTACGGCCGATAGCAGCAATGGCAATATCACCGGCGCCCTTTTTTGGCGTGAGTGCACGCCTATTCCCACACCTGCGCCCACCCTGGGCCCGGCGGCCTTCACCATCACCAAATCCTTGATCGGAGGTCCCGTTTACAATGTCCCGGGGGGGAATGACGCCTCGGTCACCTACGCCATAACTTTTTGCAACACGGGCGCCGCGGTTACCTCGGCGGTCACCATCCAAGACAATATATCCGGCGCGGGAATGCAGTACGGCGGAGGCTGTGTTCCAACACCCTCCCAGTCCCAGCCATTTACCCCCTATTGCCCGGGCAATGGGTCGCTCATCTATCCGCTTGGGATTCCAGGTAATTGGTGCCAATCGGTGACGTTTGAATATATCAACTATTATTACCCGAACGACTGGTGCGCGACTTTCGTGAACAACGCCACTATTTCCGATGGGATTATCAGCGACACCTCCAATTCCGTGACGGCCAACCTCGAATGTCCCACCAATACCTTTACCTATACCCCCACCTATACCTTCACTTCCACCTACACTTTTACGCCGACCCCCACCTGGACCTATTCGCCTGTTGCCTCCACGCGAACCCCGACTCCCACCTTTACCAACACTGCCAGCTATACCCCCACCCCCACTTGGACCAACACCCCCGCGCCGGGTACTTTTACGGCCACCAATACCTATACTTTCACCACTACCTACACGCCGACTTCCACTTGGACACTCACGGTTACCCCGACTCAAATACCTGGAGGCTGTCAAATCCTTCCGTCCAAAGGGAAAGAAGGGTTTGCTTTCCTGGTTAAACCCGCGCCATTGGCTCCCCCGGGGGCTGATGTTTTTCACAAGGATTCCTTGAACAATGATTCCCTGAAAGGGAAGAGCGCTCCCGGGCCCACAGCCCGCCGGCTGGAAGATCCCGTTTTTGCCGTAACCAGCAAGAGGATCACTTATGCCCGACCCATTTAACGCGGGCAAGTCCCGTCCAAGCCCTGTTTTTCCCCCTCGCCGCCGAATTTGGATTTTCCTGGCTTTGTCCCTGGCGGTTCTGGGGCTGGCAAAACCCGCGGCCGCGGCCACCCGTTGCGTCACCACCGGGGTCTGCGCCGGCACTTGTACCGCCTGTTACACCACGATGACCGCGGCTTTAGCCGCGGCGCAGTCCGGGGACACGGTCGTTCTTTATATGAATGTCTCGGGAAACTACACCATCAATCCCTCGGGCATCGGCAGCTACAACATCACCATCGAGGGCGATCCCACCCAGCCCGCCGGCACCTACACTTGGGACGCGGCGGGAAACGCCAGTGGAATTTTTACCCTGGGCAATAATATCAACAACATTTCCATCCAAGGCCTGGGCCTCACCAGCACCACGAATACCGGCAACCCCGTGATCACCGCCAACTTGAACAACACTACCATCACCCTGGTGAACGACAACATCACCCGGCCCAGCACCACCGCGGGCAACATCCTAACTTTCACCGCCATGAACGCCGCCAACGCCGTTTCCATCTATGGATCCACCATCACGGGAAACGCGGATACGACCGATGGAATTTCCTTGAATGGGAACGCGCATCCGGAATTTGACATGGTCAACAGTGTGATCTGGGGACTTACCAATGGAACCGCTATTTGGACGGGGGACTCTGGAAACCCCCTGTACAACCTGCAATTCGACACCATCGGGGACAACAAAAATGGAATCGTGAGCAGCAATGGTTTTGGAATTGTCACCGATACGGCTTTCGCGAACACGACGGCGGACTTAACCGTCCAAGCGGGAACACAGGCCAACTTCACCTACGATGCTTTTTACACGACGCCAACTACCGGATATCCGGCCAGCGATTTCACGCTTAATCCCGCTAGCGATTTTGGGAATTGGACGGCCGGAGATTTTACCCTGACACCCAGTTCCAGTTTAATCGGCAAGGGCAACACCATTTCAGGTATCACGGTTGATAAAATCGGAAATCCGCGGCCAACGCCTCCCGCCGTCGGGGCTTATGAGTATTACGTCCACAATACCTGCACCCCCACCAACACCTTTACCGTTACCCTGACCTTTACCAATACAACCACCTTCACCCCAACCTCCACCTTTACCCCAACCCAAACCTATACCAACACCGTCACCCCCACGATCACCAGCACTTTCTCGCCCACTTTCACCTATACCCCGACTAATACCTTCGTGCCGACGAATACGTTCACCAACACCATGACCTTCACCGTCACACCAACCTTTACCAACACCGCTTCTTATACCCCCACGCCAACCTATACCAATACCTTCACCTTTACCCCGTCCCTCACGGCTACCAACACCTTTACTTGGACCCCTACCGGTACTTGGACAAACACCAGCTCATGGACGCCGACGCCTACGATTCCCACGTCCACGCCGACGTCCACGCCGACTAAAACTCCAACGTCCACGGCGACAAATACCCCCACGAATACCTCGACGAACACCCCCCTGAATACACCCACCAGCACTCCCACTTATACCCCGACCAACACCGCCACCAATACTTCAACGAACACGCCTACCAACACCACCACGAACACACCGACCAACACGACCACAAACACATCCACCAACACGCCCACAAGAACCACTACTAATACACCGACGAATACGGCCACCAATACGCCGACGCCTACCACTACCAACACGCCGACCAACACGGCGACGGCTACGGCCACGAACACGGCGACCAATACATCCCAAAACACGCCCACGAATACGGCCACGAACACCGCCACGAATACGGCCACCAATACGCCGACGCCGACCACTACCAACACGCCAACCAACACGTCCACGAATACGGCCACCAATACGCCAACGTTGACGCCGACAAACACGGCTACGTTGACGGCCACCAATACGCCGACGCCTACCATGACCAACACGCCGACCAATACGGCGACGGCTACGGCCACGAACACGGCGACCAACACATCCCAAAACACGCCCACGAATACGGCGACGAATACCGCCACGAATACGGCTACCAACACTTCAACCAATACCCCGACCAACACGCCGACGAATACTCCCACTCCGACGACTTCCAACACGCCGACCGCCACGTCCACGAATACGGCCACCAAGACGGCGACCAATACCGCCACTAATACGACCACGGCTACCACCACCAACACACCCACCCCGACCACATCCAATACACCGACGAATACGGCCACCAACACCGCCACTAATACGCCGACGCCTACCACCACCAACACGCCGACCAACACGGCGACGGCTACGGCCACGAACACGGCGACCAACACATCCCAAAACACGCCCACGAATACGGCGACGAACACCGCCACGAATACGGCCACCAACACTTCAACCAATACCCCGACCAACACGACGACGAATACTCCCACTCCGACGACTTCCAACACGCCGACCGCCACGTCCACGAATACGGCCACCAAGACGGCGACGAACACTGCTACTAATACCGCGACCCCGACTGCAACCAATACGCCGACCAATACGGCTACCAACACCGCCACCTCGACGGCAACCAACACCGCCACGAACACGGTCACCGCCACCGCGACGAACACGGCGACCAATACCTCTATCAACACCCCGACGAACACGGCGACTAACACGGCTACGAGCACGGCGACGAACACAGCCACCAACACCGCAACCTCGACGACCACCAATACGCCGACCAACACGGCCACAAATACGGCCACCAAGACGGCGACGAACACTGCCACCAATACCGCGACTCCGACTACAACCAATACGCCGACCAATACGGCTACCAACACCGCTACCTCGACGGCCACCAACACAGCCACGAATACGGCTACCGCCACCGCGACAAATACGGCCACCAATACCTCTATTAATACGCCGACGAACACCGCGACCAACACGGCCACGAACACGGCGACTAATACGGCCACCAACACCGCTACCTCGACGACCACCAATACTGCCACGAACACGGCCACTGCCACGGCCACGAACACGGCTACCAATACCGCAACCCCGACAACCTCCAATACTCCCACCAACACGGCCACAAATACGGCCACCAAGACGGCGACGAATACTGCCACGGACACAGCAACGCCGACCACCACCAATACACCGACCAACACGGCAACGAATACGGCGACAAGCACGGCCACCAACACAGCTACGAATACGGCTACCGCCACCGCGACGAACACGGCGACCAATACCTCTATCAATACGCCGACGAATACCGCCACCAACACGGCCACGGATACGGCGACGAACACAGCCACTAACACTGCTACCTCGACGACCACCAATACTGCCACTAACACGGCCACTGCCACGGCGACGAACACGGCTACCAATACCGCGACCCCGACAACTTCCAACACACCGACCAACACGGCGACGAATACAGCCACCAGCACGGCCACGAACACTGCTACCAATACCGCGACTCCGACTGCAACCAATACGCCGACCAATACGGCAACGAATACGGCGACAAGCACGGCCACAAATACAGCTACGAATACGGCCACCGCCACCGCGACGAACACGGCCACCAATACCTCTATTAATACGCCGACTAATACCGCCACCAACACGGCCACGAACACGGCGACTAACACTGCCACCAACACCGCTACCTCGACGACCACCAACACTGCCACGAACACGGCCACTGCCACGGCGACAAGCACGGCTACCAATACCGCGACCCCGACAACCTCCAATACGCCGACCAACACGGCGACGAATACGGCCACCAAGACGGCGACGAACACTGCTACCAATACCGCAACGCCGACCACCACCAATACGCCGACCAATACGGCTACCAACACTGCTACCTCGACGGCTACAAATACAGCCACGAACACGGCCACCGCCACCGCGACGAACACGGCGACCAATACCTCTATCAATACGCCGACGAATACCGCCACCAACACGGCCACGAACACGGCGACTAATACGGCCACCAATACCTCTACCTCGACGACCACCAACACTGCCACGAACACGGCCACTGCCACGGCGACGAACACGGCTACCAACACTGCGACCCCGACAACTTCCAACACCCCGACCAACACGGCGACGAATACAGCCACCAGCACGGCCACGAACACTGCTACCAATACCGCGACTCCGACCACCACCAACACGCCGACCAATACGGCTACCAACACCGCTACCTCTACGGCTACCAACACTGCCACGAACACGGCTACCGCCACCGCGACGAATACGGCCACCAATACCTCTATCAATACGCCGACGAATACCGCCACCAACACGGCCACGAACACGGCGACGAACACAGCCACAAACACCGCTACCTCGACGACCACCAATACTGCCACGAACACGGCCACTGCCACGGCGACCAACACGGCTACCAACACTGCGACCCCGACAACTTCCAACACCCCGACCAACACGGCGACGAATACAGCCACCAGCACGGCCACGAACACTGCTACCAATACCGCGACTCCGACCACCACCAACACGCCGACCAATACGGCTACCAACACCGCTACCTCTACGGCTACCAACACTGCCACGAACACGGCTACCGCCACCGCGACGAATACGGCCACCAATACCTCTATCAATACGCCGACGAATACCGCCACCAACACGGCCACGAACACGGCGACGAACACAGCCACAAACACCGCTACCTCGACGACCACCAATACTGCCACGAACACGGCCACTGCCACGGCGACCAACACGGCTACCAATACCGCGACCCCGACAACCTCCAACACTCCCACCAACACGGCGACGAATACGGCCACCAGCACGGCCACGAACACTGCTACCAATACCGCAACTCCGACTACAACTAATACGCCGACCAATACGGCCACCAACACCGCTACCTCTACGGCTACCAACACTGCCACGAACACGGCCACCGCCACTGCGACGAACACTGCGACCAATACCTCCATCAATACGCCGACTAATACCGCCACCAACACGGCCACGGATACGGCGACGAACACAGCCACCAATACCGCTACCTCGACGACCACCAACACGGCCACGAACACGGCGACTGCCACGGCGACCAACACGGCTACCAATACCGCGACCCCGACAACTTCCAACACCCCGACCAACACGGCGACGAATACGGCCACCAACACTGCCACGAATACGCCTACTCCGACTACAACCAATACGCCGACCAATACGGCTACCAGCACCGCTACCTCTACGGCTACAAATACAGCCACAAACACGGCCACCGCCACCGCGACGAACACGGCGACCAATACCTCTATCAACACGCCGACCAACACTTCAACTAACACGGCCACGGATACGGCGACGAACACAGCCACTAACACTGCTACCTCGACGACCACCAATACCGCCACTAACACGGCCACTGCCACGGCGACGAACACGGCTACCAATACCGCGACCCCGACAACTTCCAACACACCGACCAACACGGCGACGAATACGGCCACCAGCACTGCCACGAACACTGCCACGAATACGCCTACTCCGACTACAACCAATACGCCGACCAATACGGCTACCAGCACCGCTACCTCTACGGCTACAAATACAGCCACAAACACGGCCACCGCCACCGCGACGAATACGGCCACCAATACCTCTATCAATACGCCGACGAACACCGCGACCAATACGGCTACGAGCACCGCGACGAACACAGCCACCAACACCGCTACCTCGACGACCACCAACACCGCCACGAACACGGCCACTGCCACAGCGACGAACACGGCTACTAATACCGCGACCCCGACAACTTCCAACACCCCGACCAACACGGCGACGAATACAGCCACCAGCACGGCCACGAACACTGCCACCAATACCGCGACTCCGACCACCACCAATACGCCGACCAATACGGCAACGAATACGGCGACAAGCACGGCCACAAATACGGCTACGGATACGGCTACCGCCACCGCGACGAATACGGCCACCAATACCTCTATTAATACGCCGACGAATACCGCGACCAACACGGCTACGGGCACCGCGACGAACACAGCCACCAACACCGCTACCTCGACGACCACCAACACCGCCACAAACACGGCCACTGCCACAGCGACGAACACGGCTACTAATACCGCAACCCCGACAACTTCCAACACCCCGACCAACACGGCCACGAATACGGCCACCGCCACTGCCACCAATACGGCCACCAATACCGCGACTCCGACCACCACCAACACGCCGACCAATACGGCTACCAACACCGCTACCTCTACGGCTACAAATACAGCCACGAACACGGCCACCGCCACCGCGACGAATACGGCGACCAATACCTCTATCAATACGCCGACGAACACCGCCACCAACACCGCCACGGATACGGCGACGAACACGGCCACCTTGACCGCCACTTCGACGGCCAGCAACACGGCTACCAACACTGCGACCCCGACAACGTCCAACACCCCGACCAACACGGCCACGAATACGCCGACTGGTACGGCCACCAACACGGCCACCAACACCTCAACCGCCACGGCCACGAATACGGCCACCAATACGGCCACACCCACGACTTCGAATACGCCGACCAATACAGCCACCGACACCGCCACCTCGACGGCCACAAACACGGCTACGGATACGGCTACCGCCACCGCGACCAATACCCCGACGCCGACCACGTCCAATTCGCCGACCAACACCGCCACGGATACGGCTACCGCCACCGCGACGAACACGGCCACCAACACGGCTACGTTGACGGCGACCAGTACACCGACGAATACGGCGACGGACACGGCCACGAATACGCCTACCAGTACGGCCACCAATACGGCGACCAGCACCGCCACAGCCACCGCCAGCAACACGGCGACGATGACGGATACTTCCACGGCCACGAATACGGCCACCTCAACCGCCACCGATACGGCCACCAATACGCCGGCGAATACGGCCACCGCCACCGCCACCAATACAGCCACCAACACGGCCACCGATACACCGACCTCCACGGCGA
Organism: uncultured Pseudomonadota bacterium; assembly: GCA_963770835.1. Taxonomy (GTDB): domain Bacteria; phylum Oederibacteriota; class Muellerivitia; order Muellerivitales; family Muellerivitaceae; genus JAJPJW01. The sequence continues at coordinate 101,781 of CAVYRH010000019.1, read as the reverse complement.
CGGGAACCCCCACTTTGACCGTCACCCAGACGCCCACCGCGACGGCCACGAATACCGCCACCGACACTCCCACCCCGACGGCCACCGGGACGCCGACGAACACGGCCACCGCCACTAACACCTATACGTCCACCAACACGGCCACCGATACACCGACTTCCACGACGACGGGAACACCCACGATGACACCCACCCAAACGCCCACCGCCACGGCCACGAATACGACGACCAGCACCCCCACCGCCACCGTCACCCAAACGCCGACCAATACCTATACGAGCACGCCTTCCGCCACCCCCACCAACACGGCTACCCTCACACCCACCTTGACGCCGACGATGACGCCGACGATGACCAATACTTCCACCCCCACCAGCACGCCCACGATGACGGACACCTACACGCCGACCTACACTTCCACCAATAGCCCGACCAACACCCATACCTCCACCCCGACCTCGACGCCCACCTATACCCCCACCCCGACCCCCACCTTTACGCGCACGAATACGGCCACTTCCACCTTCACGGCCACGCCGACCTACACCTTCACGATGACCTTCACCCCGACGCCCACGCCTTACCTGTCCCTGGTCAAGACCTCCTCGGAAACGAACGCCAAACCCCTCGATTTCATCAACTACACCCTGGTCTATTCCAACCCCAGTGGTGTCCTGGTCACCAACGCGGTTTTGACCGACAGCCTGCCCGCCACCACCCTCATGACTTATGTCCAGGGTTCCGCTTCCAACGGCGGGGCCTATAGCACGGCCGCGAACACCCTGACTTGGAACATTGCTTCCCTGGGGCCGGGCGCCTCAATGACGGTCACTTACCAAATCCAGGCCTCCGTGGAAGAGTCCAACATCACGGCCTCCACTTTGCTCAATAAGGCCTGCCTGACTTTCGCCAACGGGATGGTCTGCGCCACCAACGGGGTGACCGTAACGGGGGCCTATTTAATCCAGCTGGCGGTTTACAACCAGGCGGGTGAACTGGTGAAGACCCTGGCCACCTTCGACATGGGCACCGCCATTTCCAACTTCACCCTCCAGAACGGGGTCATTACCACGGATTCCCAGACGGCCCAGGTCATCTACGACGGGGTGAATATTGGAACGTGGGATGCCACCAATTCCAGCGGCACCAAGGTCACCGACGGGGAATATTTCATCAAGATCCAGAGCACCGATCCCCTGGGTGTGGTCACGACCGTCACCAAGGACGTCACGGTGAACATCGCCAGCAGCACGCTGCAAGTGGCGGTCTATAACGAGGCGGGCGAGGTTGTGAAGACCTTTACGCAGGCCCAGATCCAGGCCATGTTGGGGGGCGCTTCGGGGTCCTTGATGCCGGCGGATTACAATGTGATGAACGCGAAGCTTTCCAGCAATAACCTGGTGGTTTCCTACGCCGCGGGAACCAACAACAACATCGCCATCACCCTGGGATCGGGCCGCAGCTTCAATTGGGACGGATCGGGAGAAACGGGGGGGTTCTTAACCTCGGGGACCTACTATATTGAGATCCAATCCACCACCACGGGCGGCACTACCCAGCAAATCGTCATGCCGGTGCATATCGTGAACAGCGGGGCCAACGCCATCTCGGGGGTGGTGATGGCCCCCAACCCGATCAACTTGAACCAGACAACCCAGGCCCGGTTCCTCATCAACACCGCCGGCGGGCAGTTGACGCATGCCGATATCCGGATTTACACCGTAGCCGGGGAACTGTTAAGGACCAACCTCACCAGCAACCCGGGCACCCCGGGTGAAGTGGATTGGGACTTGAGCGGGGTTTCCATCGCCAGCGGCACCTACCTGGCCGTGGTGGAAATGCGTTCGGCCACCGGAATCATCGGCCACAAAGTCCTCCGGATCCAAATCATCCACTGATTCCCGAAAAAACTATTACCTGGCCCCCCGTCGTGGATAAACTAATTCACTGAAATTCCAGTTTCTTAAGACTGGGCGAAAAGCCGCCGTGGAATTTTGAAAGGGCCTTTATGAATACCGAAGACTCACAGAACCCGGAAAACTCACGAACGGCAACCCATGCCGAGTGCCTGCTTGAGTTTAAAAAGAAAAATCCACGGATTTATAAGGATTTGAATGGCTGGGAACCTTGGCCATGCCTGGCTTTCAACGTGTTTGAACTGAGAAGGGAAAAAGGTTGGAGCCAGGAGGAATTAGCCGAAAAAGCAGGGGAACCTACGGAGGTTATTGCCCATATCGAATCCGCCTTGGATGAGGTGCATACGTCGGCCAAGGCCGTTAAAAAGATTGCCCAAACCTTGGATGTTTCTTTTTCGCGGCTTTTTTCGAGGATCGATACCAGTGGTTTTAAGCCCCGTGCCGGGCGGGAAGACGAAGCGGGAAAAATGATCCAAGGCACCATGCTCATGGAAAAAAGAGCCTATCCCCGGACCCAAGTCAAAGTACCGGTCGAATACCTGTTGGTAAAGGACGATGAGGAATTTGAGGATGGTATAGATTGGCGAACGAAAGAAAAAAGGGCGCAAACCGTGGATATGAGTTTGGGAGGAATGTATGTATTAGCGGACCAAAAGCTGCTTGCGGGCAGCATCCTGCGGGTCCATTTTTCCCTGCCCGCTATATCAAAGCGTTTGAACTTTTACGCTGAAGTTGTTTGGGCCAATGAATTGGGCGCCGGTCTTCGATTTTTGATGTTAAAAAATGAGGATGTGAAGATTTTAAAAGAATTTTTGAGCGAAGTTTCATCATGACCGATGGGTTCTTATTCAAGGAAAAGCGGGGTTGCCCCCGAATCGCCGTTAAAATTCCAATGACTTACCGGTAGGTGGCAAGAATGCCGGACCCGGCGGAACCATCCAACCTAATGGACGTTACCACCGTCCTTGAGCTCCTTGACCGCTTCCAATCCAACGGCATCGAGGTGGTGGTGGACGGCGGCTGGGCTGTGGACGCCCTGCTGGGCGGGCAAACCCGGTCCCATGGGGACCTGGATATCGCGCTCCGGCACCGGGATGTGCCGAAACTGCGGGAAGCCCTGGAAGCCCTCGGCTACGGCGATGTCCCCAGCCCGGACCGGCGGGATTGCAACTTCGTCCTGGGCGACGCCCGCGGGCGCCGGGTGGACGTCCACTCCTATGAGTTCGACCAGGCGGGCCGGAATATTTTCGGCGTCGCCTACTTCCCGGAACATCTGACAGGCCGGGGAACCATCGGGGGCCGCCCCGTCCGGTGCATTCCGGCGGAGTGGCTGGTCAAATTCCATGAGGGCTACGAGCCGGACGGGGACGACTACCGGGACGTCAAGGCGCTGTGCGACCGGTTCGGCATCCCCCTGCCCGCCCACTTCGCCCGGTTCGAGCGGGGCTGAGGCCGAAACCTAAAAACACCACTAAAATCCCTGTAAATCGAGTTGCGCCGAGCCATGCCTATCCGCAAAGCGCATGTAAAGTTATGGGTTTAGCGAGTGCACAGGCGGTTAAAGCTCTGTGGAATAAGGAATCCGGGTCATGCCGTCGGTTGAAGCGATAGGTGTATTCGGCCAAGTAACGGCCAACATATCTGACTCCTACCCCATGATGGGTTCCAAGAATCCATGTCTTGGCATTGGAAATGAACTTATGAACCCACGGCAACCAGCGGTCACAAGCTTGACGGTTTCTGTCCATTTTCTCGTATTCCACCGTTACGTTTTCCAGCTTCCTTAAACGGGAACTAGCGTCCATGCGTATCCGCGAGTCCTTTTGGATGGCTTGATTGACGAATTCGTTGGCATGCCAGAGGGTTTCAGAGGCCACTTTCACTTTGGCAAATCCAGCTTTTGGCTTTTTTCGACCTTTCTCGTCCACCCATTCCTTACTTTCAACCCCAATAAGTAATGCGACTTGATTGTAATAACGACGACGCCCTAAAAAAGCCCCATCCAATTCGATCAAATCCTTGAGCTGATAGGGTTTTTCCCGTTGTTCCAAAGCTTCCCGCATCTTTTGCAGCATCCCCCAGACTGTTTCGTAACGTCTCCCCAGATGCCGTTTAAGTTCCTCGGCCGCCATGCCTCTTTTACCTTGCATGACAAAACCGATAGCCCTCACCCAAACGAGCAAGGGAAGCTTGGAATGCTGGAAAATGGTTCCTGCCCGCACCCGGATTTGTTTTGAGCAAGAGTCACATTGCCTTATTTCCGGGCGACTTTGATGCTGCCAATAGCTTTCGTTCTCACAGTGGGGGCAAATAAAAGCTTTTCCCCCAAAACGACTCTTCCAGATCCACTCAAGGGCTTTCTTCTCAGTATCAATTTCCCTGAAAATCTCAACCGTTTTCATCCGCTGGTAGTTCATGAAACACCTCCTTCAGTGGATAGAATACGCTTGTATTCCTTTATTTCAACATGCGCTTTGCGGATAGGCATGCGCCGAGCAACGCGAAAAATAAGGGGAATAATGACATTCCCAAATCATTGCGGAAGAACACGGAAACCCTTGTTTTTCATATGTCCGAAAACCCCGAAATTGGAAGCAAACCGGGAAGGCTCCCTTTGACCTGGGAGTCATTCTTGGCGGTTGGCCGAGGGCCTTACCTAGTGACTAGGCCGCAGCGACCGTTGGGGTAGCCCCCTGCTGGATTCGCGGGCGGAGAATTGCCTAAAAACCGGCCTTCCCAACAAGGATTGTTGAAGTTATCGGAAGATGCCGGGGTCCCAAAAATTCAGCGGCTGAATTTCATCCGCTTGGAAGGGGACAAGTTCTGGAGAATCTCCAGAAAATATGAAGAATACCGGGAAGGCCGCCTTTTCCCGGCCCCGGGTCCGCGATTTAATCACCACCACCCCCAATTTGGCCGATTTTCGGGGGGACAGGCTGGGCAAGGGGCCGGTGTCATGGGTTAGGTTTAGGAGGGGTAGCATAGGGGGCCTTACCCCTATGAGCGCCATGTGCTCCAGGTGGGGAAGGACCCGGCCAAAAAGATCGAAAATGGATTAGGGTGACCCCCTTTATTATCAGGGAAGAGTATTAGAATCAGAACGCCTCAAGAGGGTTTGGCACGAAATGGAATATGGCGGCCAGGCACCCTTCTCATTTCTGGGTCTGCCCCAAAAACACCGATATTTCAGACTGCCAGACCCGAGCTTCATCAAAAAACTCCTACCAAATCGGCTCTTCCATGAATACCTATTTCAACTGTTTGCTTACCGATTAATAACCGCTACTTGGGGCTATTGTGAATGTCACAATACCTTGACCAGTCCAACCTGTACCGCACGGTGAACTAGAATAATCACCATTTCCGCCTGCTACAGAAATAGTGCCTGGAAAAGAAGATGAATTAGTTATCAAAGAAATAATACCGCCCCCACCAGCACCGCCCCAATTTCCACCACAAATTCCCCCATTTGCTTGTAGGAGCCCAGTGCCGGAAATTGTACTCGCTTCAATCAAAATCGTTCCACCGGCCCCACCGCCCCCGCTTTCAGCTAATGGTCCGCATTGCGGACAACCCCGGATTCCACTCATATCGATGGTCCCGTTGATGGTTGCGGTCCCCAAAACATTGCTAGAAGGATTTAAAACTACAACTTGTAATAATCCTCCTCCGTTTGAGTAAACTCCCAAAGTCTCGCCATTCCCTACCAATTCACCCCCTCCGCTACCCATCAACGAAGGATGAACCGGATCATCATTTGCTATTCCCCCATTAGCAGTTACACAGCTTTGGCAAACAGGAGAACCAGTATCACAAACTGTTTGACCGGCTCCGCCGTGTCCGCCCCCGCTAGATACATATGGAATCCCGAACCAGTTAAATGCCCCTGCACCTGGGCCAGGGTTGGGCTGAATTACACTGGCATATGAGGTGTTTCCCTGATAACCCATCCCAATCCCCGTGATTGTCGCCCCCGCATTCAAGGTAAAGCATTCAGTAAAGATCGTTACCGCACCTGAAATAGTCACCACCGACCCCGCCCCGATATTCACGCAGCTAAAATAATAAATTCCGGTCGTCAAAGTGGTTACACCCGAAGTGAGGTTTAAACTAACGGCGGCGTCCAAGGCTGTGGAAATGGAAGTCGCCGTATTGGTAGGACTATTCGTCACAGTTGAAGTGGCCGTATTTGTTGGAGTTGAAGATATCAGCGGGGTATTGGTCGATGTAAAGGTTGCGGTGTTCGTAGGAGTCAGAGTCGGTAAACCCGTTGGAGTAAAGGAATTTGCGTTCGTCGGGGTGGTTGTGTTGGTATTCGTCAAAATGAAGGTTGGATCCACGGTCAAAGTAATTACGGCGGTGGGTGTCCCCGTGGATGTCGGCGTGGCGGTAGGTGTCTGGATGGAAGTGGTATTCGTCGGGGTGGAGGTGTTGGTCCTAGAAGGCGTATTGGTGACGCAAGGCGTTGCCGTGGCCGTGGGGGTAGTGGTTCCCGTGGGTGTCAATGAAGTGCTTAGAGTTGAGGTGAAGGTTGGAGTCAAGGAAGAGGAAGGTAGGGGCGCGGAAGGGACATTAAAATGATTTGGACAGCCAGTTAGGATCGTCTCTGCTAGGACAACCCCTAAAATCATCAAACCCCAAAATAGCTTTCTTGCCATATGCTCTCCCATCAAAAACATTGTCCCTAATCGGCTATCACGGGAATAGGACAAGCGTCATGTTCTCCAACCTCTAGACGGGAAAAGATCGGATCAATCCAAATTATTATCAAAAGGATCAAAAAAACTTGTTTTAGGGGGTAAAAAGGGGGTCATAAGGGCCACATGGAGCAGCCAGATGATTACGGCCTATAGAATATAGTTTGGGCTCCCGGCCTAATTCCTTAAGAAATCTTCACCACCGGCAATTCATTCCAATCCGCAGTGAAATGCTGCGATTTAAATTCAAATTTCGTCGCCCATCCCCCTGCGCTAAAGCTTCTGGGGACAGGCCGATGCTAAAAACTTTCTGATGCTATCCGTATTTTCCCTCTCTAATGAAATTCTTTTTCAGGCTTGGACCTTTTATCCACAAAAGATCAAACCGCAAGCCGATGGCGGGCCCGGAAGAGGGGCACCCGATCTTTTTATCATTGATCGGGTACACCCAATGCGAGTGTCTCACCTTGTGGGTTCGACACAGGGGCCTGGCCTTTTTTTCCCCGGAATGGATTCCCATCCCGCTAAACTAGGGTGGAACGCCAAGCCTTTATCCGTTTCCTGGGAAATTTCCTTGAATCCACCCCATTCCAAAGCGCCCCTCCTGATTTTCCTGTTCGTCGCGGGGATCATGTTTTTGGCGTTGACCACGGCCCTTTTGAGCGATTTTTCCAAGCTCCGGGATGCTTTCCAGCGTGTGGAAACAGGCCCCTTGGCTTTCGCCCTGGTTGCCACCGGCGCGGCTTATTTGTCCTCCGCCTTTTCCTTCCGCGCGATTTTCAACATGACGCCCTACTCCGTGCCTTTTCCCAGGTTTTTTTCGACCATGTTCATCGCAGACACGATGAACTTCATCATCTCCTCCGGCGGCATGTCCAGCATCGCAATCCGGGCTTTCATCCTCAAACGGGAAAAAGTGCCCTATTCGGTGACCGTGCCCCTTTCCCTGGCCCAGAACGCGGTCTTCAACCTGGTGCTCGCCTGCGCCTGCCTGGGCGGGCTGGGTTACCTGGAGGGACATCCCGAATTCAGCGGCGGGCTCAAGCGGGCGGCGCTGCTGTTTTTCATGGCGGGGCTCCTGGCGGTTGTGGCGGTCATGCTGGCCATCTTCCTGAACCGCCGGTTCCGCAGGTGGATTTTACGTTTCTTCCTGCGAACGGGGCATTGGGCCCATCGCAAGTTCCTGCGCGGAAAAACCCGGGTTCGCGCCTTGGTGGGGATCCGCAACGAGATGGAAGCCACCGTGGCCGTCCTGCACCGGGGGCGCTCCAGGCTGCTCCTGGTCTTTTTCTGGGTTTTGGCGGACTGGGGTTTTATGGCCCTGGCCCTTTATTTCTGCTTCCGGGCCGTGGGGGTGGACCTGCCCCCGGGGCTTCTGCTGGTGGGTTTCACGGTGATGTTCCTGTCCTCCAACGTCAACCCGGTGCCCGCAGGGTTGGGGGTCAGTGAATCCCTCCTGGCGTTTACCTTTAAGATGCTGGGGGTGGGCTTTGAAAACACCCTGGTGGCGGCGCTTCTCTTCCGGCTGGTCTACTATTTGGTACCCTTGGCGGTTTCGACGGCCCTTTTCCTGGACAAGATGCGGCCCTTCTTGAAAAGCCGGGAAGGGGAGGTTTTGTGATCCGGCAGAAACAACCGGGCCAGGCCGGTGTTCAAAACCTTCCGCCGCAATCCATGGAGTTCCCCTTTTTTTATCGCCAAGGTGAAAAGGCATTTTTTCAGCACCCTGTTAGGGATATAATTTCTCCAATGGTTTTGTGGGCTGTTTGACAGGAGCGAGACGATGAACGTAAAAATCCGTAATCTGCCGATAGACGAGCGAATCAAGCTTGTTGAAGAACTCTGGGACAGTATCGCGGCTGACCAGGGTGCATTGCCACTCACGGATGATGAAAAAGCTGAATTGGATAGGCGTCTTGATGCTTTCGAGTCGGATGGAAACCAGGGCCGTCCGGCAGTTGAGACCATCTCTGAGATTCGGCGTAAGATTTGAGTTTTGCGGCCAGGCTTCGCCCGGAGGCATCGGAGGATCTCCTGGATGCCGCGGGTTGGTATCAAAAGCAAAGGCAAGGCCTTGGCCATGAGTTCCTTGATGATGTTTTAGCGATCATTGCCAGTATCGAATCCAACCCCTCGATGTACCCCGTTGTTCATCGAAACACCCGGCGAGCCCTCATCCATCGGTTTCCATTCGGCGTCTATTATCGGATTGTAAATGATGTCGCGGTGGTCGTTGCTGTCATGCATTGTGGCCGCCATCCGCGCCGTTGGAAAGATCGTACTTAAAAAACATAGAAGTCATTAATCCCTTATCCCTTAATTGATATCGACGAAGAAAGGGGCGCCTATGTCTCCGGAACAAAATAAAAAATCGATTGGAATCTCACAGCTTTTGCTGGGCTACACCATCGGCTTCTTTTCCTGGCTGGCGGGTTTCCATTGCATGGAAGTGGATTCGAACGGGAATGTCCGCCTTTCCACCCAAAAATTCACGAAACACTTTTTAACGGTGTTTCTTTGGGCTTTGGGAATCGGCCTTCTGGCCCAGGTTAGCGGGGCTTATTTGGAAAGGTCGGGAAGGGCACCCGCCTTGGGGCTGGCGGTGGTTTTATTGGTTTGGGCGGTTCTGTTTTTGGTTTTGAGGTTCGTGAAAAACGGCGTTTTTTTATGGGTCCTGCCGGGCTTCCGGAAGTTTTCCTGCCCCCAGTGCTACCAAACCCAAACGTTCCGGTTCCAACCGGTTTCCTTCCAGCTCGGCTTGTGGGTGACTTACCTTTGCCCCAATTGCGCCTGCCTGGTCAACGGCGGGGGGGAGCAAATTGTCTATCCGATCAAGGTTTCATTGAACAAATTAACGCCGGGACTCCTTAAAAGTATTCCGGGGGTTATCGTGGCGATAGTCCTCGGAACCCTTCCGGGCTGGGTTCTAGTTCATTTTCTTTTGAAGTAGGATTGCGGCGGGGATTAAGACTCCACCCAAAACGGAACTAAGCACTTCACAAAACAAATCATTTTTGCCACAGATGAATGGGATATAGGGGATGGATTTGGAAAAATCGAATTCTAAAAACCCGGAAATTCATTTAAGTTTAAAACAATCGGTAGTTGTTTTTGCCATCTGAGTTAATCCCATTTATCTGTGGCTAAATAGTCTTTGGTATTTTCTGAATTGTTTTGTCAAATTTGGGCTTTGCTAGAAGTTCTAAACCTTGAAGGCCTGTTCTTTGCTGAAAAGGGTAGCCACGATTTCGGCGAAGCGGTGGGGAACTTCCAACTTGCGGGGGTCGTCCCCGATGATGGGGGTGTCGAAAAGTGGAAGCACTTTGGAGATGCCGACTTCCTTCAGCCAGCCCACGCCGGGGTCGACGGCACCGACGATGGCGATGCAACGGATGCCCAGCTTTTGGGCCATCAGGGCCACGGCCACGGGTGCCTTTCCCTCGCGGCTGGAATTGTCCAAGCGGCCTTCCCCCGTGATGACTAGGTCGCAGCCCTTCATTTGCTCTTCCAGTTTGAGGGTCTGGGCCACGAAATCGAACCCGCTTTCCAGCCTCGCACCCAGGGCCAGCAGGGCCATGCCCATCCCGCCGGCGGCCCCCGAGCCTTTTTCGTTTTTCAAAAGCATCGCGCAGGCCTTGGCCAGCAACAACTCAAAATGGTAAAGCCCCTTTTCCAGTTCCTCCACCATTTCAGGCGTGGCGCCTTTAAAGGGCCCGAAAAACCGGGCCGCCCCGTGGTCCCCCAAGAGGGGAACATTGACATCCACGAGCCCCGTAATATCGATCCCCCGCAAGAGAAGGCGGGCGGGCTCCAAATCGATGGATTGGATTAGAGACAGGTGTTTTCCGGAAAGGCCTTTGGGCGGAAGAGGGGACTTCGATTTGATAACGGCCCCTAGGGCCTGGAGGAAACCCAAGCCACCATCCACGGTCGCGCTACCGCCCAGGGATATGCGCAAGTGGCGCGCGTTGTGTTTTTTCACGGCCTCGACAACAATCTCCCCCGTGCCGTAACTGGTGGTCTCCAGGGGGTTGAATTCCGACGGGGCCAGGCGGAAAAGGCCGGAGGCCTGGGCCATTTCAACGATGGCGGTTTCTTTTTCAGGGAGTTGGGCCATCCCGAATTGGACCTGTTTGGGCCTCATGAGGGGATCATTGACCGTCGTATTGATGGTTCTGCCCTTGAGCAGGTAAATGATGGAAGTTAGGGTGCCTTCTCCCCCATCGGCCACGGGGCAGAGGCGGATTTGTGCGTCGGGAAGGTGCTTTTGGATTTGGTTCCTCAGGATTTCGGCGACTTCCTGGGCCGTGGAGACGCCTTTAAACTTATCGGGTGCGATGAGGATTTTCATAATCTCCGATCGTTTTCAGCTAAATTGCGGAATTTTTTCACCTTCGTTGCGAAAGAGTTACGATTTTTCCGGTTTGTCAGAGGATTAGTTTATCTTTAAAGGCCCCCGCATTAGACTAGGGACCGCACCTAGACCCCATTTTAAGGAGGAAAAATGCCTTCGCAAGACCAATCCATCACTTCCTTACAAAAGGATACGCTGAGCTTTCCGCCTCCCGCGACCCTTTCGGCCAAGGCTTATATAGGATCCCCCGAAAAATACAGGGAAATGTACGACCGCTCGGTCAAGGATTCCCACGCTTTTTGGCTGGAGCAGGCCTCGAAGGAACTCCAATGGTTCAAACAACCCGCAAAGACTTTGGAATATACCTGGGACACGAAAAAACGGGTCATCCAACACACCTGGTTTGAGGATGGGGAATTGAATGTTTCCGTCAATTGCCTGGACCGGCATTTGAACGGCCCCGCCAAGGACAGGATTGCCATCCTTTGGCAAGGAGAGAAGGACGAGGAGGTCCGCCGGATTACCTACGCGGAACTGCACGAGCTGGTCTGCCGGTTTTCCAACGTGCTCCTTTCCAAGGGCGTTAAAAAGGGCGACCGCGTCTGCGTTTACATGCCCATGGTGCCGGAGGCGGCCGTGGCCCTTTTGGCTTGCGCCCGCATCGGGGCGGTCCACTCGGTGGTGTTCGGAGGCTTTTCCGCCGAGTCGCTCAAGAGCCGCATCCAGGACTCGGACAACGCGGCGGTCGTCACGGCGGACGTGGCCTTCCGGGCGGGGCGGGAGATACCGCTCAAGGGCATCGTGGATGAGGCTTTGCGGGAATGCCCCTCGGTTAAAAGCGTGGTGGTTTTCCAGCGGGGGGGTGGAGAGGTCAAAATGAAGGCGGGCCGTGATTTTTGGTGGCATGAGGAGATAGAGAGAGCCGACCCCAACCATACCGCCCGACCCATGAAAGCGGAAGACCCGCTTTTCATTCTTTATACCTCAGGTTCCACGGGCAAGCCCAAGGGGGTTTTGCATACCACGGCGGGTTATCTCTTGTGGGTGGCCATGACGCACCGGTACGTTTTTGACTACCACCCCGGGGAGCTCTATTGGTGCACGGCGGACATCGGATGGGTGACGGGACATAGTTACATCGTCTACGGCCCGCTGGCCAACGGTGCCACCTCCCTGATGTTCGAGGGCGTGCCCAATTATCCCGACCCCGGGCGTTTCTGGCAGGTCGTCTCGAAGCACAAGGTGAATATCTTTTACACCGCCCCCACGGCCATCCGGGCCCTGATGCGGGAGGGGGAAGACTGGCCGAAAAAATACGACCTGGGTTCGCTGAAGATCCTGGGCTCGGTGGGGGAACCGATCAATCCGGAGGCCTGGCTGTGGTACCACCGCAACGTGGGGCGCGGCAACTGCCCCATCGTGGACACCTGGTGGCAGACCGAAACGGGCGGGTTCATGATCACGCCCCTGCCGGGGGCCCATACCCTGAAGCCCGGAAGCGCCTCGAAGCCTTTCTTCGGGGTGGAGCCGGTGGTCTTGAGGGATGACGGCACCGAATGCAAACCCAACGAGGGCGGGAAACTTTGCATCAAGAAGCCCTGGCCCGGCATGATGCGCACCACCTGGGGCGACCACGAGCGGTTCATCAACACTTATTTCTCCACCTTCCCCAACGTGTATTTCACGGGGGACGGCTGCCGCATCGACCCGGACGGAGATTACTGGCTGCTGGGGAGGGTGGACGACGTGGTCAATATCTCAGGCCACCGCATCGGGACGGCCGAAGTGGAAAGCGCCCTGGTTTCCAACTTCAAAGTGTCCGAGGCCGCGGTGGTGGGCTATCCCCACGACATCAAGGGGCAGGCCCTCTACGCTTACGTGACCTTGAAGGAAGGGGTGGCGCCGTCGGAGGATATTAAAAAGGAATTGGTTCAGCACGTGCGCAAGGAAATCGGGGCCATCGCCCAGCCGGACAAGATCCAGTTCGCCATCGGGCTTCCCAAGACCCGCAGCGGGAAAATCATGCGGCGTATTTTGAGGAAGATCGCCGAAAACGACACCGGCAACCTGGGGGATACCTCCACCCTGGCCGACCCCTCGGTGGTCGACAAGTTGGTGGAGGGGAAACAGTAACTCAATTTTTTCCGTCAGTGATCGAGAGTCTCTAATAAAACCTGTCCAACCGCTAAGACGCCATGCCGACCTTCATATAAGACTTTAAAGAGGTCGGCATAGTACCGATTCCCTTAACTTCTTTATGGCAAATCGGCACAAGTCCGCCAAAAAAGACAAAAATATTTAGGATTTGAATGTTTTTGGGGGGTGTTTTCTTTCGCTGTTCTTGGGTCCTTGGCGTCTTGGCGGTGAAATGGGCTTTTGTTAGGTGGTCTTAGTCTTTTAACGCCGTAATATCGAACGTTCATTCCGGACAAAGTGCTGTAACCTTTTTTCTTTTCCGAAGTAGTTTCCCCCATTCTGCTTTTTCCAAAGTTTACCTGTGTCCGCCCCCAGGTTCGTAACATTTCCTCCCTTCCGCTGTATTTAAAAGCGAGCAGTTAAATCACGGCACGGAAGGGTTTCCTTCTTCCCAAGAGGATTGGGGGTTACCCGGGGAGGTTGTTCATGAAGGGGAAATATCTTTGGGTTGCGGCTTTAAGTTTTTTATTGGTGGCTTTTCAAGTGGCTTGCCAAAGCAATACCGGCACGAGCCCCACGAGTTCCGGGGGAAATAACAACAGTGGCGGGGGAAACAGCGGAGGAACCACTATCACGGTTTCAGCGGCTTCTAGCGGTTCGTCGGCAACGGGTTATATTTATACCTCTTCCAGCGGTGGTTCCACCGGAACCGGGGGACTTTTAACCATCGCCGCCCACGTCGGGAATGTCGTTATCATCCAGGGCTCCAGCTTCCATCCTTTATATTTCGACAATGGAACCAGCGCGTGTATTGCCACGGGCGCCACGGGTTCGGTCACCCAAACCCTGGCCGCGGGAACCTATTACTTCCACTGCAGCGCCCACGCCACCAGTTGCACCAACGATACGGGCTGCGGCTCCACCAATTGCAGCGCCATGGCGGGGATCATTAACGTTAACTGAGTAAACGGCCTAAGGCGTGGCGACTTTACCGGCCAAACTAGTTCTTAGTAGAAGAGGGGTGAGCTGAATGAAAAAATGGATTTTGATGGGTTTTACCTTTTTGTTCCTAGGCTGTCTCAGCTTGGCCTGTAACGGCAGTTCCAGTTCCACCGCTCCCACTGGTTCCGGTACAGCGACTGGGACCCCTGTTTCACATAGTGGTGGAGGGTACTGATCCGTTTGGAAGCTGAAAGTTATTCCTAGGCCTCCGCAACCTTGGTTGCGGAGGCTCTTTGTTTTTATGGGTAAATCCCTCGCTTGAACCAGCCCGCCCTTTCGTCCCTTGATCCTCGCCGGAAAAACGATGATGGGTTATTCCCGGTGAGGAAACAAAACATCCCCTGTAAGCGTCAAAATACTGAAGAATAAGACCCGAAATGGGATAATAGCTTCATCCTTGAGGGGGAACTAAATGAATAAGCCATTGGCCGTTTTTTTGACTTTAATCCTTTTTTCATCCGCCGCGGTCTGGGCCCAAGACGGAAAAGACCGGGGTTCAGGCGGTGGATCGGGTTACGGGGATAACAACGGTAATGGGCATCCTAAAAAGGGCAACCGCAACGGAAGGAATCAAAGGCGCTCCAACCGGGCCAATCCCGGGGTAAGAAACGGCCAAACGTCTCCCCATCAATTCGACCGTAACGGGGGCAATCGCCCGGCCGGCCAGGCCGCCCAGCCCCATGGGTTCACCAACCACCCCTCGAACCAATCCCAGCGGATTTCACCGCACCTCCAAAGCATGGGCATCACCCACTTGCCTCATCCCCTTGCCCGGTCGAACATACTCATGGCTGACCGCACGCACTCCACCTTCACCCGTCCCTCCACCGGCCCCGATGGGCACGCCTTGCAGGCCTCGGTCATCGAACCCCGGGGCGCCAACGCCGTGGTGGTTCAAAACCACATGAACGGTTTCGCCGGTAACGCGACTTTCACGGCCCAGATCGGGGGTTACAACAGAAGTGAAATCGCGGTGAACCATTACTATTGGCACAGCTGGGGGGGTTACAATTACTGCCATTACTACGACCCCTGGGGCTACCACTGGTACGGATGGTACTGGGGCGGGAACTGTTTCTGGTCGCGCTGGTACGCGGGAAATTTTTGGTGGTATGACCCGGTTTATTACCGCTGGTGCTATTGGCATCAGGGATATTGGTGGTGGCAGGATCCCTCGGTAAACGTGACCTATGTTTACAACAACGGCCAGTATGAATCGGCCACCGCGCCGGCCAACCAAACCGCCTCCACCGCTCCGCCGCCGGGAAACGGCCAGGCCCCGGGAACCGCGCAAGTCCCGGGCCCCAGCGTTTCCTATAGCAGCAAGGACGGAAGCCGGATGGTGAAGATCTCGGGTGGGGACGCCTTCCTTTACGACATCGCGCCGGGTGATACCGATAACAAGCCTTTTTACCTGGCTTCGGGCGTAAAAGAAGTGAAGTTTTCCAACGGCCAGGACGGCAAGCCCCTTCAAATCCTCGCGATTTTTGACGACGGTTCCTTTCAAATGTTCGATGCCGATGGAAATCCGGCTAATGGTGGAACGAATCCGCCGGGCAAATGACCCCTTGAGAAACCAAGGGGGAAGTCGCGGGGGAAAGAACGATGGATCTTGAGGCCTTTGAGGATTGGCTGAAAAAATTAAGCGAAGCGGACCGGAACTTCCTTCAAAAGCACCCGGCCTGGAAGAAAGAATACCAAAAGGCCTGGAAGGGCCGGTCCCTGCCCAAGAATTTTGCTGAGAAGACCATGGAGATACTCGAGGGTGGTTCCGAAAGCGAAACGTAATTCCTGGCTGTGATTCCCATCAAAAATAGAAAAAGGTAAATGAATATCAATGACCGATGGAAGACCGCGGGACTCCGGGCGAAATTCGCGCCCATTGGGTTCATGATCTCGCTTTTAGGATTATCCTCCCCGCTTTTGTGGGCCGGGACGGCGAAGGAATTAGGCCAAATCAACCTCTCCTGTAAGGCCATCGATTCGGACTTCAAGAGCAATGCCTTGTCCCCCCGGTTTTTCGCCGCTTTGTCCTACACCCAGCCCGTCTCCTGGACCGAATACCCTTCGGAGACAGCCCTCCAAACGGCCTGTCCCAAAGGATGTTTCCGAAAAGCGTCGGCTTATTTCAAGGGCCCGGCTCCCGTGCTGGTTTCCTTGGAATTCGAGAGCCCCACGAAAGAATGGGTCCAGAACCTGAAATATTATTTCCGCGAGGACGGCACTCTCCAGAAGATCCATTCGGACTTCCGGAGATTCGGGGCCTATGAGGAAGGGAAGGGCCAGGAACAACAGTTTCTCGTGAAGGTCATCCGGGACCGTTTTTACGATAACCACGGCAAATGCATCAAGAAGTCCAGCCCCCGGTGCTTCAATACCAGCAACGGGCGGGAAGTGAAAGACGCGGTATTCAAAGATGAACCCTGGCCCCTTTATGCTACGGTCGAGAAGCTCCCGTTTTATGCCTTGGCCCAGCCTGCCCCGGCACCAACACCCTCTAAAAATTAAAACCAAACCCATGGGGTTTCAAACAATGGATGTTGGTTTTTGCTATCTGGTTGAATCCCATTTATCTATGGCTAAACAGCTTTTCTTTTTTGGACCTGGCGCTCCTTTAGCTTGAGGCGAGGGGGTCGTTCACCCGGCCCATGAACAACACCGTGCCGGTGGCGTTATCCACGATCATGAAGATGAAGGGGCGGTCCACCGTGAAAGGGACCGTGTTCAATGGAAAGGTAACAACCGAATAGGTCCCAAAAATGACGGCTGTGGCCGCAGCGGCGGTGGTCCCCGATTCGTTTACATCGATATAGGCCTCGTGGATGACCTTAGTGATGTAAAGGTCTAGGTTCCCGTCGATACCGGAGAAATTCGCCCCGTTGGGGCCCGGCAGGGAAAAGGCCAGGGGCATACCCATGGATGAAAGGGTACTTCCGAGGTCATATTGGGTCTTAAAGGTGAACTTCGGCAGGCTCAAGGAAACGGATGAGGCCGACGGGCCTGAAACTGTCATAGCCGATCCGTTGGCGCTGAGCCAAGAGTTGATATTGGGCCCCGTCATGAGGCCTTCCAAGGCGGCCATCCCACCCGAGGGGGGCAGGAAGATATACATGGAAGCCCCGTTATTCTTGTACGGCAGGGCAATTACACTGGCTGCCCCGTTGTAAGTGGCGATATTGGCGGACAAAGCCTCGTGCATCATGCTCACCGATTCGTTTCCGCCTGAAGGGAGATTAAACGCCTGTAGATTGGTGCCCGTGGTGACGAATTGGCTCTGCCAGTCGGCCTGGAAATAAAGGGCGTTGGTCAAGACCAGCTTGGTCCCGTTGGGAACCGAGGTGAGAAGTTGGGGAATATAACCGTCAGTTTCCTGCGATACCGCGCCATCGATGGTTTGGACCGCCCCCGCGGCATTCCCAATGTAATCCACATCCGTCACGCCGGAGTTGTAATAAGTCTGCAGGGTGTTGATATAGGATGAAAGAATGGGGAAACCCTGCTGGGGCCACAAGTTGTCGGCGGTCGCCAGTGTGTAGGGCTTGCTTGGGGCGTTGAGGTCATTGATGAGCTGCTGGAATCCGGACAGCCGTGCCGTGGTGTTGGGGTTTAGGTTCAAGACCGTCTGCATCTGGGCCTGGGTGGGCCCTACCGCGCCCTCCTGGGCCATGGCCATGCAAGTGATGATGCTGAAAGGCGAGAAGAAGATGTTGCCGTTTTGGCCCTTATAAAAATTGTAGAGCCCCGAACCCAGCATGTTGTTGGCCTGCGGGGGTGTATACACCGTGGCGGAACTGGAATTGTTTGGGTTGTTTGGAATGTCGGGTGCGGTCACGGAGGTCAATCTGTTGCATCCAGCCAGGTAAAGCGACAGTACGCCTGAGGCCAACCCCAGCAAGTTCCAGAAGTTCTTCTTCATAATCATTGCTCCTTTGAAATAAAGCAGGCTAATAAAACTACTAACGACATATTTTACCGCCACTTCATTGAAAAAACGCAATTCGGCCCGCTTTGTTCGGAAATTAAACAAAACTTTAACGCCAAACTCCCGGACGATCTGGCGCCTTTATGATTCCTGCTGGATAAAAAACAAGTTTTACAGTCGTATAATGGCCCCGAAATTCTTGAACAGACCGGAGGGATCCATGCGGATAAAGCTGTTACTGCCGATGGGGTTGGTCCAGGAACGCTGGCACACGGACCGACAATTGTTCGTGGCGAGGGCCAAGGAACTGGAGGCCGAGGTGTCCCTGCAGGTGGCCCTTTTCGAACAGGCCGCCCAGAACATCCGGGAGGGGAGCCTGGCAACCCAGAAAATCGACGCATTGGTGGTGGTTTCCTCCAACGACGCCTTCGCCACCGAGGTCGTGGAAGCCGCAAAGGCCAAGGGCCTGCCGGTCATCGCCTACGACCGCATGATTGACAACTGCGACCTGGATCTTTTCGTTTCCTTCGACAACGTGAGGGTGGGGGAACTGCAGGCGGAGGCACTCCTGAAAAGGGCCCCGACGGGCAATTACGTGCTGATCGGCGGCCCCCGGGAGGATGCCAATGCCCGCCTTTGCCATGAGGGACAGATGAAGGCCCTCAAACCCTACCTGGACCAGGGCGCGGTGCGTATCGTGGCGGACCAGCCGGCGAAGGGCTGGTACCCCATGGAGGCCCTCAAGATCATGCGGGAAGCGCTGGACAAGGCCGACGGCCAGGTGGCCGCAGTGGTGGCCTCCAACGACGGCACGGCGGGGGGTGCCATCCAGGCGCTGGAGGGGCGGGGATTGGCCGGAAAGATACCGGTATCGGGACAGGACGCCGACCTGGCGGCCTGCCAAAGGATTGCCCGCGGCACCCAAATCATGACGGTCTATAAACCCGTCCGTCTGCTTGCCACCCACGCTGCCGAGGCTACGGTGGCCCTGATCAAGGGGGTAGCCCCGGCAGGCGGAATTCGATTGGTCCCCAACGGATTCAAGAATGTGCCCTGTGTGTTATTCGAGCCCATCGAGGTGGACAAGGAGAACATGGCCACTACCGTCATTGCCGACGGGTTCCACAAGGAAGAGGAAATTTTCACCGAGGGATGATGCGTTTAAGCCCTGCTATCCGCTGGAAGCCCCTTTTACAGTAGTTATCCCATCCGAAAATCCCGGCGCAACCGGGATTTTTAGTTTTGGGAGGTTGAAGAGGGTGGAGTGGAGCTGTCTGGAGAGTTACTTTCAGGCGGCTTTTGAGCCGGTGGCGTGGAAGGTGCCGGAACCGGAGGAACGGAAGAGGATGGGGAAGAAAGGGGTTCCGCCTTGGAGGGGACCGGCGGCTGGGACATGGAAATAGAGGTGATGGTTCCCGTAAAGCCGCCCGCTTTGTTTCCCGGCGGGATGGAGGCGGGAGTGGGTTGAGTATTCCCGGCAGTCTGGGGAGCGGGAGTGGCCTCCGGTGGGTTCGACTCCCTGGGGGTGCTTACCACGGGTTGGCTGGTAGGAGGGGCTATCGGACTAATCGGGGTGGACAAGGGCGGGTTGGACGGGGCCTGGCTTGGAGTTGTCGAAGGGTTAACAGGCCTGCTGACAGGCGGCTCCCCGGCTTGAGGGAAGGACGAGAGGGGCCTCGGCTGCTGGGCAGCGGCGCCAGCGCGCCTGCGGAACCAAAAGAAAAGTCCGGCTCCCAAAGCCAATAAAGCAACGACGAAGATCACGATGGTGGAAGAGCCGCTTGATGGGGTGGTTGTCCCGGCTGGTTGATTTGTTTGGGAAGTAGCCGGAGGATTTGTGGTGTTTTCCGCCTGTCCATTGGCGGATGGAGCCGTGGTGGCGGGCGCCAGCTTGGACGCCGACGAGGAAGCGGAAGGCTCACTGGGGGAGGCGGTCACTTTGTGTTTTTTGTCGGTAAGCGCGGTGCCCTTAGCCCCGATTTGCCCGGCTGGCAAGGGCACGGCCCGCTCTTGCGCCAACTTCGTGGCTTTTTTCAGTTCTTCATTGGTGATAGTGGCCGGGATTTTGAATTCTTGGCCCGGATAAATGAGGTTGGGATTCTTGATTTGGTCTTCATTGGTGGCGAAAAGAAGGGGCCATTTCTGGGGATCACCCCAAACCCTCTTGGAGATATTCCAAAGGCAATCGCCTTTTTTAACCACATAAGTACTTGGCTTTTGGGGATTTTCGGCCGTTTGGGACCATACAACGACCGGCGGCATCATGAAAAACAGTGTGAAAAAGAGGGGTTTACCAGTCATCTAGCACCTCCCACCCATTACGGAGTTTCTAATTCCACGATAAGCTTTTTGCCTTTATTGTCAATTATTTTTTGCTAACGGGGGGGATTACCGTTTGACCTGAAATCAGTCGGCATTCCACGGTTAGCAGTCCGCAGCAAAGTCTTTTAACGGCTGTTGCTGTCGACAGTGGGCTATCGACTGTCAACTGCCTGGAGGACCCATTCCCTCAGTTTTCCCTGGGCGCTGGCGAATGGCAGTTTCAGCAGGCCTTTCAAAGGGAACCATTGATAGTCTTTGGAAAGCCGGGGAGATTTCGGCACGGCACCCCTGAAAAGTTTGAGCCGGATTTTATGGTGGGTGATTTGGTGCCTCACCTCATATAGTTCCTTGCGGTGGGCTTTTACCCTCAAATCCCTTTCAAGCTTTTGAAGGGCATCCTCAAAGGTCTTTCCCTCGGCGCTGGGGAATTCCCATAATCCTTTCAGCCATTTTTCCTCTTTCGAACGTTTTTTCACCAGAACTTTCCCTTTTTGCTCAATGTAAAGCGCCGCCATGTGGATCTCGACGGTTTGAGGCGCCTTTGGCATTTCTGGGAACTCGTTTTGCAGGCCTTTTTGCGCGGCCCGGCAGTGGGACATTAAGGGGCACAATAGACATTGGGGGTTTTCGGATAGGCAAACCGTGGCGCCCAGTTCCATGACGGCCTGGTTGAAATCGCCAGGCCGCTGGGGGGCGATCAGGCTTTCCGCCAATTCCCACAGCTTTTTATGGCCTTCGCCGGTTTTGAGATTGCCTTTGAGCAGGAAAAGGCGGGAAAAAACGCGGATGACGTTTCCGTCCACGACAGGGTGGGGTTTTTGGAAGGCGATGGAAAGGACAGCGCCCGCGCTATAGGGGCCGACCCCCGGAATTTCGAGGATTTGATCCAATGTGTCGGGAAGTTTTCCCCCATAATCCTTCAGAATTTTTTGGGCGGCGGCCTGAAGGTTGCGGGCTCGGCGGTAATAGCCTAGGCCTTCCCAAAGCTTCAACACCTTCTCTTCCTTGGCTTTCGCCAGGGATTTCCAATCCGGCAGTTCCTTCAAAAACCTTCCATAGTAGGGAATGACCGTTTTGACCTGGGTTTGCTGGAGCATCATTTCGGAAACAAAGATGGCGTAGGGGTCCTTCGTGTGGCGCCAGGGCAGGTCCCTTTTGGAATGGTTGTACCACTTCAGAAGCGCTTTGCGGAGTAGGTCCGGTTCCAATGGCTTGTCGGCTGGCGTCGGCATGGGAATCCTTTGGAATGAGGGGAAAGTTTTCGGCTTAAAGCAGCTTTTGGACCTCGTAGGTCCTTAAGGGTTCCATGGAACCCCTGACGGCGATGGGATTCAAGGGGCCAGCCTTCACCAGGGATTGGACCTTTTCATAAGTTTCCCCTGAAAGGACCGTCTGGCCGGGGGCGGACATGGCGCAAAGGCGGCCCACCACGTGAAGGGATTCGCCGATGATGCTGTAGTCGTAGTGCCGGTTCGAGCCCAAGTTGCCCGAAACCACCGGGCCCGTGTGGATGCCGATGCCCACCGTGAAAGGCGGGTAGCCCTTCTTGATGCGGGAAATATTGAATTCCCTCAGGGCTTCCTGGATTTCCAGGGCCGCCTTCACCGCACGGGCTTCCTTGTCTTCGTGGGTGAAAGGAGCGCCCCAGACCGCAAGGGCCGTATCCCCCATAAACTTATCCAGCATGCCCTCGAATTTAAAAACAACCTCGTTGATGATGCTGAAATACTGGTTAAGGGCTTCCACCAGGGTTTCGGGCGCCATGTTTTCGCTCAAAGTGTTGAAACCCTTCAGGTCGGCCTGGAGCAGGGTGCATTCCCGTCGTTCACCCTTCAAGGCGAAATAGTCCCGGTCAGCCAGGATTTTCTTGGCCGCCTGGGGGTCCACGACCTTTCCTAAAATCAGTGAAATCCTGTCTTTCTCCCGGAGGCTCTCGGTCATTTCCGCGAGCGACCGGGCCATATGGCCCCATTCGTCGGGCCGGTGAGTGGGCAAGATCGGGTTGAAATCCCCCGTTTTCACCTGGTCCAAGGCCGCCAGGATTTTGTTATAGGGTGACATGTATTGCCATTGGAACAAGGCGGCCACGAGGAGGGTGAGAAAGAGTAAGAGAATTCCTATCGTCCAAAGGCTCTTCTGGGGGGTGCCTTCCAGGGTCAAGCTTTGCTTGACCGGTTGGAAGGCAATAAAATTGCCCGCCACTGTTTTTCCATCAAGGCCGAGAACGGGAAGGGTCCCGGCCAAATAAGGAGACTGCCGCCATTGGACCGCCAGGGGTTTTGCTGGAGGGGGTAGGGGTGGGGGAGGAAAGGGGCTGGTACAGAGGGTTTGGCCCTGAGAGTAAAAGGCCACTTCGTCGGGGGAGCCGGCTTTCAGGCCCTGCAGGAAATTTTTGTCGATTTTGACCCCTGCCAGGACTATGCCGATGGTTTTGGAACGGCTCAAAACCGGGATAGCGGAAACCAGGTAGGATTTCCCCTGGTAATCCAAGACACCGCTGGCAGTGGCGGCCCCCGAGAGGACCCGGTCCATGCCGGGCCAGTCGTGGATATCGCCGTAAAAGGATTCCTTGGGTTTTAGCTTAGCCTTTTTCTTCAAGGCGGCCTCCGGCGTGGTGGAAGGCGTGGGTTTGGGGATGCCTAGGGTGTCGTAAAGCACCTTGCCCGCCTTATTGGTCACAATCCAAAAAGACAGGGGAGAGGATTTGGATTCAGCCTCCCCCAGGGCCTTGACCGAGGGGGTGAAGGTAACGGGAGCCGTGAGGGATTTTTGGAGGGAATCCCTCATGGAAAAACGCAGGGCGGCCAGGAAGGCCTGATTGACGGCTTGGTTGTAGGACCCGTTCAGGCCGTTTAGGCTTTGGGCCAAGGCGGCCTGAGGATCATTGACGACGGTGCTTTTGATGCTTTTTTTCAGGATGGTGGAAAAAAGAATTAAAAATAAGCCAAGGGGAATAACGGCGATCACCAATACAAAGAAAGGCAATAACCGAAAATTTTTCATGGACCGATAAACTCCGGATGGTTGGATGAAATTCACCTGAAGACAGGCCACTATATAACAGAGGGACGCTCGGGGTGTTGAAGAAAAAGATCAGCCGCCCGGCGGAAAACTTTGGAGGTACAGGTCCAGCGATTGGAGGTCTTCGTCTTTCATCGTGATAAAGTGAACCCCAACGCCATCGTTTCTGACCCAAGCCACCTCGGCGAAAGCTGAGATGGGGGTAGTCTTCGTTGGGACGGTAAGCCGGAGGGTCAGGATGTCCCCCTTCTCTAAACCAGTGCCTCCCTCGAATTTCATGCCGCCCAGGCTGGCGTCGAGGCTTTGGACCGTTTTTGTTTTTTCAATCAATTCCCGGATGTCTTTGATCTCCTTGTGTTCCTTCATGACGAGGAAGGAAACGGGGATATGGGCAGGTACCCGAGGATAGGCCCGCTTGTTGAAGGAAATATTGGCTTCGGGCATTAATTGCCGCCTTTCGAATACGATGGGCTTTCATAAAAAGGTATCACAGAAGCGACAAATTTGAATTCAAAATATAAATAGTCTTCCATCTTTTGCGGAATGGCTGAATAGGGTTTAGGTTTTTTCCACCTGGGTGGAGAGGCGAATTTGCCCCAAGACCCCCGCCACCTTCTCGCATTCCTCCTTCGATCCGATATAAACAACGGCCTTGCCGTTATGGTGGACGCGCAAGGTCAGTTCGGTGGCTTTTTCCAGGGAGTAGCCCGTGGCTTTTTGGAGCTGGAGGATGACTTCGTCAAAACTGTGTACTTCATCGTTGAACAGTACCACCTGCCAGGGGTTGCCCAATTCGGTTTGGGTTGAGGGTGCCAGTTCGGTTGATTCGCTATGGCCTGTTTTAATGAAGAGGCCTCCCGCTTGTTATTTTTTTAAGGGAAAACCATGGGGCCAGGGTCCTGTTTTCTAAACCAACCCGAGTGGTTCCCTGGGGGACTATTCGTATCGAAGAGCCAAAATGGGGCTTAACTTGGAAGCCTTGATGGCGGGCCAGAGGCCGGCCAGGACGCCCACTAGGGCCGAAAAGAAGGAGGCCATCAAAACCGCGCCCAGGGTCACGATGGCCGCCCAGCCCGCCACCGCCGAGATGATTAATACCGCGACCCAGCCCAAAAGAATGCCCATGGCCCCACCCGCCAAGCCCACGGCCACGGACTCGATGAGAAACTGGGCCAGGATGTCGAACCGCCGGGCGCCAATGGCCTTGCGGAGGCCGATTTCCCTCGTCCGCTCCGTGACCGAAACCAGCATGATGTTCATGATGCCGATTCCCCCCACCAAAAGCGATATGGCGGCGATGGAGGATAAAAGGATGGTCATGATCTGGGTGGTGGCGCTGAGGGTGGCCTGGATATCCGCCATGTTCCTCACCTGGAAGGCATTCTGGTAACCGGGCAGGTTGGGGATGTGCTTGAGCTTCATCATGAAGGCCGTGACGGCGTCGATGCAAGGGATCGTGTCCTGGGCGGTATCCGCCTCGATATCCACCGAGTTCACGTATTCCTTCCCGAAGAGGCGGTACATGGCGGTTGTGACGGGTACCACGATCGTATCGTCCCGGTCTTGGAAGCCGTTGGACCCCTTGACGGGCAAAACACCGATAATCTGGAAATTGACCCGGTTGATCTTAATGTATTCCCCCATGGGATTAGCATTGTCCCCGAAGAGGTTCTTGATAACGGTGAGCCCCAGGAGGCAGACCCGGTTTCGCTTGGCCACGTCATCCTTGCTGATGAAACGGCCGAAGATGGGTTGGGCGGCCCGCATGGGCGCGTAATTGGGGGTAGTTCCGGTGACGCTGGTGTTCCAGTTCTTATCCGAATAGGTCACTTGGACCCGGCCCGAAATCTCGGGGGCCGTGCGCTTGACCATAGGCACCTTGGCGATGGCATCCACGTCGGAGAGCAAAAGGCGGCTGGTACCCCCTACGCCCTGCTGGACGCCCCCCACCTGGAGTGAACCGGGCATGAGGATGAGTAAATTCGTGCCGAGGGATGCCAGTTGTTGTTCCATCGATTTTTGCGCGCCGGTACCCACCGCCAGCATGGCGATGACTGCAGCCACCCCGATCAGGATGCCCAAAACCGAAAGACCGGACCGGACCTTGTTGGCCATCAAGGCCCGGAAGGCCTGGCGGAAATATTCCTTTGCCTGGCGGAAGCTGAAGGAGGTGTGGCCCTTGGTCTGGGTGCTCTTGAGGGTTTCGGCCGTTTTTTTGGGCGAGGGGACGGAGGTACTGGACCTGGAATTATGGCGGTCGGAGAGGATCTTACCGTCCTTCATGGTGATAATGCGCCGGGCATGAGCCGCGATATCGGGCTCGTGGGTGACCAGGATGACCGTGATGCCGCTTTCGTTCATCTTGCCGAGGAATCCGATGATATCCTCGGAACTTTTGGAATCCAGGTTTCCTGTGGGTTCATCCGCCATGATGATCTTGGGTTTGTTGGCCAGGGCCCGGGCGATGGCCACCCTTTGCTGCTGGCCGCCGGAAAGTTCGTTGGGTTTGTGGTCCAGGCGTTCCCCCAACCCCACCATTTCAAGCAATTCCTTGGGGTCGCCGTGGGATGCCCTGGGATCGGAATAAAGCAGGGGTAGCCCCACTTGCTCCAGGGAGGAGGTGCGGGCCAGGAGATTGAACATTTGGAAGATAAAGCCCAGGGTCTGCCCCCGGATTGCGGCCGTGTCGTCCTCGTTGAGGCTGGAAACTTCCGCGCCTAAAAGCTTGTAAGAGCCTGAGGTGGGGGCGTCCAACAATCCCAAGATCTGCAGCATGGTGGATTTGCCCGAACCCGAGGCGCCCATGATGGCCACGAATTCGCCCGCCTCGATCTTCAAGGAAACGCCGTTGAGGGCGCGCACTTCCGTGTCGCCCATCGTGTAGACCTTGGTAATGTTTTTAATTTCGATGACGTTCAATTCAAACCTCAAAGATTTCGCGGATCGCAGTCCGCAGGAGAATCTTAAAGACCTTCGTCTTTTACCGCGGTCCGCAAACCGCCAACTGCGGGTTGATTAACGGCCCCCGCCGCCCCCGCCTGTCCTGTTGCCGGTGCCCGTGCCGGTTGGGCGGTTGGGCATGAAAGGATTGGAGCCGGGGCTGGCGGAACCCAATTGGCCCGCCGAGAAGGTTTTGATCAAGACCTTGTCGCCTTCATTCAATCCGGACACAACCTCGGTTTGCTTCCCGTCCGTTAGGCCGGTTTGAATTGCCACGGTGGTGGGTTTGCTGCCGGACTGGCCGGAGCCTTTGAGCACATAGGACTGGCCATCGGGTGTTTGCTGGATGGATTCGGCGGGGATCAACAGGATATTGTCTTTCTCATTGACGTTGAAAACGACGTTGGCGGTCATGCCGCTTCGCATAAAATTGGGGATTTTCGTGGGCCAGACGTCCACCTCATAAGTGGTCACGTTGTTGACCAGGGTGGATTGGTAAGAGATGCGGCGGACCACGCCGTCAACGGGATCATCGGGATAAGCATCCAAAGTAATTGTAGCGTTCTGGTTCATTTTGATCTGTGCCAGGTCGGTTTCGTCCACCTGGGTGTTTACCATTAAGTGGTCGGACATCACCATGAGTTCGGTGCTGGTGCTGATGACCTGTCCCTGCACGGTGGGAAGATAAACGATTTGGCCGTTTTCGGGCGAAAGCAGGGGCGTTTCCTCATAGAGCTGCTGCCAATGTGACAAAATGGAGGGCCCCTGGGCGGCCGCCTCATCCAGCAAGGTGGCCCGTTCAGTGGAGCTCAGGTCCATTAGCTTCTGGCCCTTGCGGACGTTGACGCCTTCCAAGACATATATCTTTTCAATACGGCCCGAAATAGCCGGATAAACGATAAGCTGGTTGTTCGGCTGGACATTGCCCGTTGCAAGAACCGTGATTTGAAGGTCATCTTTTACAACCGGCACGGCGCGGAACCCGCCCTGGCCTTTCTTGCCGCTTGAACAACCGGCGGCTATGGCTCCCGCCAATAAAATCCCCAAAATGCACCTGGCCTTCATGGTATCACTCCCTTTCCCTCGGTTAATTCCCAATTCGCTTCAGCAGTCTCTAAACTTGAAAAACCCGAAAGCTCGGCTTTTTCTTGAGTAATGAGTTGGTTCTCGATTTGGTTCCAGTTCACGAAAATCATGAGGCCGTTCAAATACTCGGCTTTGGCGATTTCTTCCTGGGTTTGGGCGGCCGTCAATTGGGAATCCAGAACCTGTATCTCCTCCACCGCGTCCGCGAAGGAGGCATAAGCACTTTCAAGTGAACTCTCGGTTTTCAAATCCGTGCTTTTTAAGGCATCTTCCGATCCATTTTTGGATTCTCCCGCGCTCTGGAGAGCGAAAAAGTGTTGACCGCCGGTAAAGAGTGGAAAGCTGAGGGAAAGGCCCGCCGACCATCCGGGCTGGGTTTCCGCGAAGTTCAAGCCACCTTGGGAAAGGGAGGCGTTGGCCTGAAGGGTGGGGAGGAATGAGCCCTCGGTGGAGGCGAACTGGACTTCCGCTTGGTGAAACTGGGCCAGGGACTGGCGATGGGCGGGTGTCTGGAGGGTCAAAGATACAAAATCCGGAAGACTGTCCGGAATGGAAATAGTTTCGAAATCACCTTGTACTTCAATGGCCTCCATGGGGTTCCGGCCCAAAACTTGGTCCAATTGTTTCTGGGAAACCCGGAGATCTCGATGGGCCTGATTCAATTCAAACACCGCTTCCTGGTAAGCCGCCGCTGCTTGAAGGTAGGACCCTTTATTATCCGTGCCACCCTTAAAATTCATTTCAACCAAATCCATGTTTTCCTTTTGCCGCTCGAGGATGGTTTGCAAAAGATCAATTTGTTTTTGGGCATAAAGCAGGCCGTAAAAATTGGTTTTTAAATCATGGGAAAGTTGAGCTTTTGCCTGTTGAAGTTGGGCCCGGGCTATTTCCAATTGAGCATTGGTTTGGTCCACGGCGGTGAAATCGCCAAAGGAGAAAATGTCCTCGCTGGCATCCAAGGAGAGGCTTGAGCTTTGGTTGTAAGCGGGAGAATTGAGGGCATCGTTCAAGCCGCCGTAGCCACTGCGGCCGATGGAAGCGCCGAACTTGACTTGGGGAAAGAACTGACCCAGGCTGGCGGAGTGGGAATCCTCATCGGCTTTTACTGTTTGTTCGGCGGTCAAGAGGTCCAAGTTATGGATTTCAGCTTCTTTGATGCAGTCGTCCCAGGTGAGGGCGGACTGGGCCTGTAGCCGGGAAGTCCCTACCATCATCATTCCGCTGGTTAAAGTGATGAAGAGTGTTCGTCGGATTTTCATTTTATTCCGTTTTTGCTTAAATGGTTGGGACCCGTTATACCAAAAACCCAAATCCTTCGTTATGAAGAAGGGGTAAAACCTTTATTGTTTCGACGCCAAAGACCATAAAGGTGTGTTGAAGGAAAAAATTTGTGAATTTGGGCAATTATTTTATACATTGACGAAATTGTAGTTATTTGCTAAAAACGACGTGTCTGGCAAAATTGTGTTTTTCCCAGTCCCTGACCGAGGTCCCCATGCCGGAAAATCCAAAACGATTCGCGCGCAAGATCCAAGAGCTGACAGCTCTCTACGAGATCAGCCATTCCATGGCTTCCATCCTTGAGTTCAAATCGGTGCTGAACCAGGTCCTGGAGATCCTTTCCAAGGAGCTGGACATGAACCGGGGAACGGTCACCATCTTGGATGAAAAGACCGGGCAGTTAAGTATTGAAGCTGCCCATGGCTTAACCAAGGAGGAGATCGCCCGCGGCAAGTACAAGATTGGGGAGGGTATCACGGGGAAGGTCGTGGAGAAGGGCGAATCGATGATCATCCCCGACATCGGAAAGGAACCCCTCTTCTTGAACCGGACCAAGTCCCGGGGTGACGTCCGGCGCCAGAACATCTCGTTCATCTGCGTGCCGATCAAATTGAAGGGCGAAACCCTCGGCGTGCTGTCCGTGGACCGGCTTTTCAAGGACTCGGATATTTCCTTTGAGGAGGACGTCCGCCTCCTCAGTGTGGTGGCCTCCCTGATCGGCCAAAACCTGAAGCTTCACCAGATGATCGAAAAGGAAAAAGAAGACCTGCTGGAGGAGAACCGGGAGCTTCAAAGCGAACTCAAAGGGAAGTATAAGCTAGACAACGTGGTGGGCAGTTCCAAATCCATGGTTGAGGTCTACAAATCGGTGCAAAGGGTGGCCACCAGCCGGACCACGGTCATGATTCGCGGAGAATCGGGAACCGGGAAGGAGTTGATCGCCCGGGCCGTCCATTACAACAGTCCACGGGCGGAGAAACCTTTCATTAAGATCTCCTGCGCGGCCCTCCCGGAGACCCTCTTGGAGAGCGAGCTTTTCGGCCACGAGAAAGGGAGCTACACGGGCGCCTCGGAGATGGTCAAGGGCCGCTTTGAATTGGCCGACGGCGGCACCCTTTTCCTCGACGAGATCGGCGACGTTTCCCCGGCTACCCAGGTAAAGCTCTTGCGGGTGCTCCAGGAAAAAAAATTCGAGCGGGTTGGGGGCACCAAGACCCTTTCCGTGGATGTGCGCATCATCGCGGCCACCAACCGCAACCTCGAAAAAGCCATTGCCGAGGGGAAATTCCGGGAAGACCTTTATTACCGCCTCAATGTGGTGCCCGTTTTCCTGCCTTCCCTCCGGGACCGCCGGGAAGACGTGCCTCTTCTCTTGAACCACTTCCTCGACAAATACAACAGCGAAAATAAAACCCACTTGAAGATGGACCCCGATGTCGTAACCCGGTTGATGGGCTATCACTGGCCCGGCAACGTGCGGGAATTGGAAAACACGGTGGAGCGGATGGCCGTCATGTCCAAGGGGAACTTGCTCACCTTGGAGGATGTTCCGCTTCCCTTGGGCCTTCCGGGCCATGTTTCGCCCCCCCTCGAGACGGAGGGATCGGCTTTCTCACAAACGGTTTCGGGTTCGACCTTGTCGGAAATGGAAAAAATGAAAGTCATGGAGGCGATGGAACGCTGTGGCGGCGTTCAAGCCAAGGCCTGCAAACTTTTAGGGATCACCCCCCGCCAGTTGGGATATAAATTGAAAAAATACAAAATTGGGTACAAGCCTACCTTTTTGTAAGTTTTTTGTTAAGACCTTCCTCTTCCTCATATCGACCTAAAAGTTATCCACTTTCGAAACACGTTTAAATCTCCCAAAATTATTTCAAAAAATGGTTTGAAATGAAAATGGATCACCTTTTTCCCTTTTTGGCAGGGGTTTTGCTTTATCTCTATGAGTTTCCACCTTGTTCTTGGCTTTGCGACTATTATACTGATCCGGTTTTTCAAAGGGTTTAAAGCTGTTTCTTTTCGACCGCATTCCCTGGAACAAGGCTTTACTTGGAAGAAGCGTAGTGGATGCGATAAAAAGGGCTTTCCAATGGGCGGTTTTTGGTTCCATGAGGGGAAAAAAGCGGAAGAAAACCGCAAAAAAGTTGTTCAACGAGCCGCATGGTTGGGAAAAATCGAATCAGGAGGGCAGGAATGACGGCGAAAGAAGTGATGGATTTAATCAAACAAAAAGACGTGAAATACGTAGATTTCAGATTCATCGATATGCCGGGTATCTGGCAGCATACGACCTCTCCAGTGAAGTTTTTCGATGAGGACGTATTTAAGGATGGGAAGGGTTTTGACGGCTCTTCCATCCGCGGGTTCCAGGCCATTAACGAATCCGATATGTTGTTGATTCCCGACCCCAACAGCGCCTTTATTGACCCCTTCTTCGCCGAAACAACCCTGGTGATGGCCTGCAATGCGATCGATCCGGTCACCCGCGAATCCTATTCCCGCGACCCCCGTTATGTGGCCCAAAAGGCCGAAAAATACCTGAAATCTACCGGCATCGCGGATGTCTCCTATTGGGGCCCTGAGGCCGAGTTCTTCATCTTCAATGACATGAAGTTCGACCAAACCATGAACAGCGGCTACTACTCCGTGGATTCCACCGAGGGCTTGTGGAACACAGGCCGTGACGAGTATCCGAACCTGGCCTACAAGGTACGTAATAAAGAAGGCTACTTCCCGGTGCCGCCCACGGACAGCCAGATGGACATCCGTTCCGAAATGACCACCCTCATGCAGGAAGTGGGGATTTCCATTGAGACCCACCACCATGAAGTGGCCACGGGCGGCCAGGCCGAAATCGACATGGTGTTCGACACCATGGTGAACATGGCGGACAAGCTCATGAAGTACAAATACATCGTGAAGAACGTGGCCCGCCGCCACAACATGGTGGCCACCTTCATGCCGAAGCCCCTCTTCGGGGATAACGGAAGCGGCATGCACGTCCACCAGTCCATCTGGAAGGGCAGCACCAACGCCATGTACGACGAGAAGGGTTACGGCGGACTTTCCCAGACGGCCCTGCACTATATCGGGGGGCTCCTAAAGCACGCCCCCGCCCTCTGTGCCTTCATCTGTCCCACGGTCAACAGCTACAAGCGCCTGACCCCGGGCTTTGAGGCGCCGGTCAACCTGGTCTACAGCCAACGCAACCGGTCTGCGGCCTGCCGCATCCCGCTTTATTCCAAGAGCCCGAAGGCCAAACGGGTTGAGTTCCGCACGCCGGACCCGTCCTGCAATCCTTACCTGGCTTTTCCGGCCATGTTGATGGCGGGTTTGGACGGTATCGAGAACAAGATCGATCCAGGCAAGCCGCATGACATGAACCTCTATGAGCTGGAAGGGCGCGAACTCAAGAAGATCAAGAGCGTTCCCGGGTCGTTGAACGAGGCCTTGGAGGCCCTGGAAGACGATCACGAGTTCCTCTTGAAAGGCGGGGTCTTCACGGAGGACCTGATTAACGAATGGATCAGCTACAAGCGGAGCAAAGAGATTGACGCTATCCGCCTGCGGCCGCATCCTTACGAGTTCGTGCTGTACCACGATATCTGATATCCCGGATATCGGATGTTTCCAAAGCCCCGCTTCGAAAGAAGTGGGGCTTTTTTTTTGATTATCGAGGTTAAATATCCTGAAAAACCCTTGTTTAAAAGTGAAACACTGCTTTTATCCGGGGGGTGCGGTGAAAAAAAGCTAAAAAGGGTAAAATTTAATAAATCTGTACATAAAAAAGTTTTTGGAAAAATCAACTTCTTATCTTAGGTACGGCTTTCTTGGATTGAAGGGAAAAAATGAGTCGACGTTTTTCAATTTGTTTTTTGACAACCGTGTTTCTAACCGCTTCTAGCGGTTTGATCCACGCCCAGAGCCTTAATGTCACCCCCCTGGTTAATCTTTCAGGCCCTTCCGCCCTCGTCCAAAACCTTATGGGGACCGGGCTTTCCTTTAGCAACGTTACTTATACGGGAACAGCTCAGTCTTCAGGAACCTTCACGGGAGGGAATGGCACTGTTGGTTTTGACTCCGGAATCATCCTCAGCAACGGTTCGGCAGCCAGCGTGGTGGGCCCCAGCGGCAGTGGGACGAATAACTGCAATAACACACCGGGCGACCAGGACTTGGCCAACCTGGCTGGAGTCCCCGTCACCGACACCTATGACGCAACCCTTCTCTCCTTTGATTTCGTCCCGAACTTCAATAACATTACGTTCCAGTACGTTTTCGCCTCCTCCGAGTACAACCAATACGTGGGGTCGAATTTTAACGATGTCTTCGGTTTTTTCGTTAACGGGGTCAATGCGGCCGTGCTTCCGGGCACTTCCACTACGGTCGAAATCAATAACGTCAATGCCTGTCTCAATTCCTCCTATTACATCAACAACAATACCGAACCTACGACTTTGGCAGGGGCTTGTACCCTCACTCTCCCCTCGGCGAATTTAAATACCACCATGACCGGATTGACCACCGTATTAACCGTTAACGTACCTGTCAACCCCGGCGTGACCAATCACATTAAACTTGGCATTTGCGATGTGGGGGATTGCCAATTGGATTCCAATGTTTTCATCCAGGCCGGCAGCTTTTCCAGCGGCCCCACGTCCACTCCCACCCTGACCCCTACTTTCACGCCCACTAAAACCTTAACCAATACGGCGACGATCACCCCCACCTTCACGCCTACCTTTACGGCCACCCTAACGCCGACTTTCACGCCAACATTCACCATCACCAATACCCCCACCCCCACTGCCACCGATACCCCTTGTGGTTTTCCGGGCAATACTTGCACCTGGACCCCGACGTTCACCCCCACCGCCACGCCCTATAACGCGGATATTTTTGAAGTCACTAAAAACATCTTCCGGCCCTCGGACCCGGTTTCCATTTTCGTGAATTACACCAAGTATCCCGGCGAATATGATCTTTGGATCTACAACACGGCGGGGGAACACGTCAAAACCCTGGACTCCCAGCAATTGACGGCTCCTGTCAGCCAGTGGTACAGCTGGGATGGGAAGAACAAATACGGGGACACTTGCGCCAGCGGTATTTATATTTTTGAATTGATAGAACCTTACAGCCATAAAGAGAAAAAAATTATTTTAATTAGATGAAGTGTCAGGAAACCATTCGTGGGGCCCGGAATCTTTTCGCTCTGCGGGGAGCATAAAAATTCATTAGTTCGTTTCTGAGAAGTTAGTAAAAAATGAAGGAATTGCTACCGCGGGTCGGAAAGTCGGGAAGTGGGGTATAATTTGGCTCCGACAGGGCGTTTTTTTGGACGGACCCTTTATTCCAGGTCACGCTCGGCATTCCAAAAGCGGCCAACATTCTTATCCACCATATTTTTGGGGAATTTATGAAATTGTATTTGAAGATATCGTTCGGAGCCCTTTTCTTTTTGAGCGCTGTTCCGCTTTGGGCTCAACTCAGCGTCAGCAGTAACTACCTTTCAATCTATGCCGATCCTAACTCCGGTATCATGGGAATCGGGACCTCCCCCACTTACTCCCTTCCCAATGCCGCGCTCATGTATTGTTACCCCGGACCCGGTTGCACCAGCACCATCGTTGCCATGGTGAACGGCGTGGCTTACGATTACTCGAACGCCACAACCACATCCCCCCTTGTGGCCGTGGGAAGCGGGTTGGGCGCCTACCTGCAGATCACCAAATCCATTGCCAACGGCGTTCTGCTGACGGCCCAATATCAGATCGTCAACAACCCCGAGACTGGACTTCAGCCCGACACCGCCATGATGACGTTCACTTACAACAACACGGGAACTTCCCCCGTTACGCTGGGGTTGAGGGTGGAAATCGATACATTGGTCAACGGAAACGATGGCGCGAATATTTCCATCACCAATGGGGCTTCCACGGTTCCGGTGGATACTCTTTACACCCGAAACGCGGGTAATTTGCCGCCCCAATGGTGGGATTATGACGTTCCCCCACCGGGCACCCCCAACTTGACGGGTTATGGGGCCCTTTACAATAACGGCTATGGAATTCCCGCCAGCAAGCCCGATGCTTTCGAAATAGCTTATTGGCAGAATGTCTCCGGAGTCGGCCAATGGTCCACCGGCTCCTTGGGGGCCTCCATCACCGACAGCGCGGTAGTTTATTGGTGGACAGGAACCGGCGACAACTCGAACGGTAATATTGTGTTGAACCCGGGCCAAAGCATCAGCTTCACCGCCTATTACGGTTTGAGCGAGATAGCCCTTTTGGTTACTCCCACGGCTACTTCGACTCCTACCGCAACTCCTCCCCCTTGCACCGGCAATACCTGCACCCCGACGGATACACCCACCAATACGGCTACGTTTACACCTTCATTTACTCCCACTGCGTCCCCGACCATTACACCAACCCTCACTCAAACCTCTAGTCCCACCTTAACGGCTACTTTTACCACCACTTTTACGGCCACCCTGACGCCCACCCGAACGGCCACCTTTACCCCAACCGTGACTCCGACCTTTACGCCCACCTTGACGACAACGAACACGGCCACTCCCACTTTCACTCTTACCCCTTGTGGTTTTCCGGGCAATACTTGCACTTGGACACCGACTTTCACCCCCACCGCTACCCCCTACACCGCGGATATTTTTAATGTCACTCAAAATATCCTGAAACCCTCCGGACCGCCGGTTTCGATTTTCGTGAATTACACCAGTTATCCGGGGGAGTACGGCCTGCGGATCTACAATTCGGCGGGGGAGAACATCAAGACCTTGGATGACCAGCAATTGACGGCTCCCGTCAGCCAGTGGTACAGCTGGGACGGAAAGAACAAGTACGGGGACCCTTGCGCCAGCGGGGTTTACATTTTCTACCTCATAGAACCTTACAGCGTTAAGTCGAAAAAAATCTTGTTAGTCCGTTAACAGGGCCAAAAGGCGATGAAAGCGCTCTCCGGTACTCCCGCAAAGTGGATTTCTCAAGTTTCAAGTGAAATTTCAGTGAAAATGCGATATTTTTGATGTGTAAAAGAAAAGTAAAGCCACCACTGTCAGTTGGATTTTTCGAAAAACGTTTCAAAGAATTTTGGAAATCATGCCAAAAAAAATACGGAAAAAATTTAACCTTTTTTTAGCTTTGATATTTGCCATGTACCTCTGTTCAGTGGGTCAAGTTCATGCCTGTGGTAGCGGTCTTACCATTAGTAGCGTCACTCTTTCAGCCAGTTCGGTGGCGCTTGGTAATTCCTTCAACGTCACGGTTGTTTACCAACAGGCGGCTGGATGGAACCAAACCTATTTCCTTGGAGGCTTTAATTTAAGCCAAACTACTTTCCAAGCCTGTGGCACTCCCAATCAAGTTTTTAACCTTTATACTGGAGTAGACGGGACTGGAAACACAGCCAATCCTCCCTCGGGAAACGGTTGGGGCCCTCTCAACCCTGGTGGGACGGGACCGGCCACGGCGGTGTTTGCGGTTACAGCTTCCGCGTCCCTTACTCCGGGTACAACTTACAATTACATCGTTGGGGTCAGCGGATGCGATGCCCAGTGCGGCGATTTGGCCAACATGGAAGCTCAAAGTTCCGCCCCGATTTCCATTCTTCTTCCGCCGCCAAGTTGTTCGGTCACCGTTATGACGGAAGGAGTAACGACAGCTCCTGGTGGGCTTTTCCTGTTTGACGTGGATTACAATTTTGTCAACTCTGGCAGTAGCAATGTTGTTTATTCCCTCCCTACCGGTGTCACCTATGTGTCCGCCGGCCCGAATGCGGTCTACAACAGCGGTTCCAACAGCGTGAGTTGGAACTTAGGTAATATCTCCGCGCCCAAAATCAGCGCCCTTTGGGCCATCCTCAGCGTCCCCTCCAACACGGCCAATGGGACTGTTTTTTCCAATGTCGCCACGTTGAACAGCGCTAACTGTGGTTCCAGTTCGTCCAATACGGCAAACTTGACGGTTCAAGCGCCTCAATTGGCCCTGACCAAAACCCAGAACGTCCCCTCCTTGGCTGCCGGTGCCGTTGTTACTTATGGCTTGAATTGGACCGCTAACGGCCAGAACCTGGAATTTTACGATTCTTATGACAATGCGGTTAGCGGCACCACCACAACCGGAAGTCCGGAGCCCTGGGGTTACGACGGGACGAATTACACGGTTGTGCCGGCAGCGGGGGATCCAGGGACGTGGGTCGCCAGTGCGGATTCGAATGGACAACCTTTAATTTCGGGTTCGGTCTTGTTCGATTCCTCGGGGGGAAGCGGGCGCTATCCTGAATTACTTCGTAACGGCCCAGGAGTGAATATCTGTGGTGATTTCATAGTGGAAGGGGATATTGAAATTCCTTCCTCGGCCCTCGGCGCGAATAGTGGTGGGGACGCGCACATGGTTCTTGCGGCTAATGGGTCCGAAGGAATTACTTATGAAGTGGCCATTTCCCAAAACAACGCCCCAGCTTATTTGTTTTACCAAAGAAACAATAACGCTATTCCGGGAGCGGCCGACGACAACGCCATGGCAATAAACGCGGGTGAATGGTACACGGTGCGCACCGAAGTGCAATATGCCCAGGGCGCAAGCGGCGTCACTTTTACCACCGAACTTTGGCCGACGGGAAATCCTGCCGCGGCCATCACTTTTTCCTATACCGATTCCTCGGCACCCCTTCCGACCTGCTCAGGGGGCTGGGTGCAAGGTTGGCGCGCGGATGAGACCGCTGGTACGGACTGGTTTACAAACCTAAAAATTTTCAGCCCGGGTCCAGTTTTGAATGCCAATATTACTGATACTGTTCCCACGGGTATTAGTTATGTAAGCTCGTCCATTTCTCCCAGTTCAACTTCGCCTTTGGTTTGGGACGTTCCAGGAGGAGCCTTTCCGGCAACCATGTTTTCCTTCGTTTCTCCCGTCAGTTGGTGGGGTACAGTCGCCTGTCCCGGACCCATTTACAACAGCTTCACCATGGCCGCAGATTCTGTCACCGCCACCACTTCCAACAGCGTGACTTTGACGGTGTCCGGCGGCTGCATTACCAATACCCCAACTAATACACCCACCAACACCCCTACACCTACGCCTACCTCCAATACCTGTATTTTAACCAGCGCCACCTTGAGCTGGGCATCGGATGATGCGGGGGAAATCTTCATCAACGGAAATCTTGCCAACTCTTGCGGAAACGGTTGTTGGACAGGCACCAATAACATCACCATACCTCTCGCCTGGATCAACACAACTGGGGACAACGTCATCGCCGCTTATGCTTATTCGGTCGATACCGTTTACAGCGGCGCAACCTGGCTCCTTACCCTAAATTATTCGAATTGCACTACAACCTATGTGGAACCCAGCAGCTGTATCCTTGACCAATATCTGAACGATCCCAACGCAGGCGCAGGAAACCTGCCGCCAGCAGGTTCTTTCCCGGCCAATTGGAACCAAGTGGGATTCAATGATTCAAGCTGGTCCGCTCCCGGCACGATCGGCACCACACTCCCGCCCATCGCATCCGCAGACGAATTGATCCCTTATCCGCCGGGTGGTACGGTGCCCTGGGTTTGGGGTGCCGCCAACTGGCTTACCGTGGCCGTCGGGGACGCCTATATGTTCCGCCAGCATTTCCAACTGGGAGTGACCCCGATTTGCATTCCTCCGACGCCCACTTCGACACCCACCATGACTCCCACCCTTACCCCTACTCCCATGAACACCCCCACCTTCACTCCAACTCCCGTGGGACTTCACGTGTGGCCCAATCCCTTCGATACGAAGTACGCCGTGGCGGTAGGGCCCCAAAACCTTCCAGCATTGCAGGCCTACCAAGTTCCCATTGGCGCGTCTATGACGGTTTATACGATCTCGGGGGAACTAGTGAATACTCTAGCGGCCTTGCCGACGGGTTATATCTATTGGTACGGCACCAATTCCAACGGCTCGCCCTGCTCGCCAGGGATTTATTACTATGTCATTAAAAACGGTAATTCGGTTTTGTTGAACGGCAAGGCACTACTCTTGAGGGATTAGCCGCCTCCACCCCCCCCTTAAGGTCCTGGCGGTTTTCGTTGAAAGAAATTATGATGGTCTCGTTTAAGAGTAGAACTTATATCGAATGTATTTTTCCGGGCAGGACGAACCCGATAACAAGGAAATTTATGCCGATGATTAAACATTCCTTAATTCGTTCCATTTCCTCTTTTTTCCCCATTTTTTGCCTGATTTTCATTTTTGCGAGCCTTCCCGCGGGTGCCCAAGAAGTGTCGGGCGCCGGCAGCACCAGCACTAATTTCCAAAAAATCGGCATGGGGGCTCGCGCCTCCGCCATGGGAAACAGCTTTACGGCAGTGTCGGACGATTCCACGGCGGTTTTCTGGAACCCGGCGGGCCTGGTCCTTGCCCGGGGGACGCAGTTTTCCCTCACCCAGGGGGAATGGCTTTTGGGCGTAACTCACGAGTTTTTCTCCTTTAGCCAGAACATCGACCAGGCCGGGGCTTTCGGGGGAAGCTTCGGGT
This sequence comes from uncultured Pseudomonadota bacterium, assembly GCA_963770835.1. Classification (GTDB taxonomy): domain Bacteria; phylum Oederibacteriota; class Muellerivitia; order Muellerivitales; family Muellerivitaceae; genus JAJPJW01. The sequence continues at coordinate 62,566 of CAVYRH010000019.1, read as the reverse complement.
ACCTGGATTCGGGGACTTTTCCGGGCGCCCTGGAAAACCCCGATGGCTCCTACGGCGGAGTCGGCCCTAATATCAGCGCCAACAGCTTCACCGGCACAGTGGCCTATGCCCAGCGATTGGGCAACTGGATTCCGGGTACGTTCTTTAAAAGATTCCTAGCGGGCGTCAGCGCCACGGTGGTGGGCCAGAACATGGTCAACATCGGCAATGCCGGAGCCGCTTTCAACCTGGGGCTCATGTACGAAGTTACCCGCAAGACTTTCTACTTGGGGGCCGAATTACAGAACGTGGGCACCCAAATCCAGGATTTCAGCCAGCCCGTCATGGGAAAGATCGGCGGTTCCTATTGGCTGCATAGCACCTTCATGAAAAAGGACCAGGATATCATCGCAGCCGACATGAACATCCAAAACGACACAGGGTTTACGGCGGGGGTGGGGGACGAGTACCGCATGACCTTCGGCCGTAACGACGTTTTTTTGCGGCTCGGTTACAGCACCGAGGACACTTTGTCGGGATTCACCGCCGGCGCGGGGATCGGCCACCGCTTTGACGATTTTGAGGCCAAGCTGGATTACGCTTATGTTCCCTATGGCATCCTGGGCGACACCCACCGGATCTCCCTCACGGTGGTCATGGGCGGCGAATTGACTCGGCCCGAAGCCTATGCCGTGGCGGGGCCCGGCTTCATCCTGGGCCAGCAGACCATCGGCGTGAATTTCTCCGCCCGCAGCGAAGAACCCATCGACAGTTATAAGATCAACATCCTGGACTCCAACGGAATGCTGGTGAAGTCCCTCTCCGGAAAGGGTAATCCGCCTTCCCACTACTTGTGGGACGGACGCAACCAAACGGGGGAACTGGTTCCCCAGGGCAATTACACCTTCACCCTGGACGTGTCCGACGACAATGACATGAACGGGAGCGCCCGCCCCGCCCAAACCTACGCCAAGTGGGTCCCCAAGCGGGTGCCTTACCAGTACACCTTCGAGGTTTCGGGCGACCTTCTTTTCGACTCGGGCAAGGACGAGCTTTTGCAAAGGGGCTACGATACGGTCCAAAAGGCGGCGGCCGCCATCCACAGGAGGTACCCGGACAGCGTCATCATCATCGCCGGGCACACGGACGACCAAAAGCTGGGCAAGGGGGCCAAGTTCAAGGATAACCAGGCCCTTTCCCTGGCCCGTGCCCAAGCGGTGATGAACTACCTGGTGAGAAGCGGCATGGACCCCTCCAAGCTCAGCGTGGTGGGCTACGGGGACACCAAGCCCATCGCCTCCAACGCCACCCTTGAGGGTCGGGCCAAGAACCGGCGGGTGGAACTGGTGGTTTCGGGCGTCATGGATGCCACGGCCACGGACTTGATCAGCGAGGGAATGATCCAGTTTAACAACAATAATTACCGGGAGGCGCTGGACCGTTTCTTGAAAGCCATCGAATCCGACAGCCGCAGTGCCAAGGCCTACCATTTGGCGGGAGATTGCTACCTGAGGCTGGGCGGCAAAGACCAAGCCATCCAGGCTTACCGCATGGCCTTAAAATACAATCCCAACGACACGGCTTTGAGGCAATGGATGGACCAATATGGTCCCAAGCCGATGTCGGCACCCGCTCCCGCCGCGCCGGTTTCCAATACGGCACCGGCCCAACCGTCGGGTCCGGCCCTTCCGCCCCAAGCGCCCCAGCCCGCCACCCAAGCCCCGCCAACCGAAACCCAGCCAGTAGCCCCGGCGGCCCCCGCCGTCGCGCCCGCGACCCAGGCGGCGCCCACGGGCATGCCCCAGCCCGTGGAAGGAAACTGATTCTTCGGGATTTCGAAAACTTAGCGGGGTTTAAGCAAGGAAAGGTTTTGAAGATTAACTTTGGCGTTGGTGCAGTTAGGTTTTAAACGCAAGGCTTCCTCAAAAGCTTCCTTCGATTCACTTAGCCGGTTTTCCTTAAATAACAGGCAACCCAATTCGTTGTAAAGATGCCCCATGGGATACCCGAGGTGGATGGCTTTTTCCTCTTCTTGGACCGCCTGGTTCGTCCGGCCCGCCGCCGCTTGGTGGATCGCCCAGAGACGCCAATAGCGGGACTCCAAAAGCCGGTCGCCTTGGAAAAGGGGGTAGGCTGCCTCCAAAATCCCGAGCATCCGGCTTTGGTCGGGATCTACGCCAAATTCCATCACCGAATCGGTTAATCTTTGGAGGGCCTGGTCCGCCCGGGCCCATCGCTGAATCCTTTCCCGCGAGGCGGTGTCAATGGGAACCACTGCCAGCATCAAGCCGCCGTCTTCCCGGTGAAGTCCCTCCGAAAGCCACACCCATTTCATCCCGGGAAAGACCTTGGAAAGGTAAATTTCCTCGTGAATGTTGGCCAGGACAGCGGCCCAAGAAGCCGCTTTGGGATCCAATCGAGGGTTTTCCGCCGCGTTGAAGGAATAGGACGCCACGAAGAGGGTTTGGTCATAGGGGTCGGGAACGGCGTTAAAGAGAAGGAGACCGGGTCCCTCCTTTTGGGAAAGCGGCTTCAAAATGGCGAATGCCTTCCCGTATTCGGGTGATTTGTGCATGCCATAATAATTGGGATGAGTCTTTGGGATTTCCGGGTAAACCTGGAACAGGTGATGGGAATCCAAAAGAAATGAGCCGGTCAGAACCAGGGAGAAAACCACGGCGGCTTTCAAAGGCGGAAAAGAAGCCAGAAGGTCCCGGGTGCCTAGGGCGATGACATAGGCCAGGAGTGGCAGAAGGCCTGTCAGCCGCATCATTTCGAAATTGTTCGTTAGGAAGGCAGGGGTTGAAAGAACCGCCAGTATGGCGGCGACCCAGAGCCTTTTTGTTTGAAACCGGGGTTTCAACAAGGCAGCCGCTCCCAGGAAAAAGAGGGAGGTTTGAACCGGGTTCAGGAGTCCACCCCAAAACGGCCCGTACCCGAACAAGTCCCGAACCCCCGGCCCCCAAAAAATGTTCTTGAAATAAGCCGCCGGGAGCTGGAGTCTTTGCCATAAGCCGGCCGGAGTTCCGAGGGACCAGAGATGCTCCAGGTAAAAATGGTAGTTCCGGCCCATGGAAAAAAAGAGGGGAATGGCCGGCAAGAGGGCCAATAAGCCAAATTGGACAAAGGCCGTCAGCCTCTTGCTCCAGGGTTGAAGGGGCCTTGAAAGGCAGGCTGCGCAAATGATGAAGGCCGCCATGGGCCAAGCAAGGTAAGTATAAAAGCCCAGCCCGGTTAAGAAGGCCAGCCACCTCCAACGGCTTTCCAAAGCCGCATCGCCGGCGGAAGAATCAAGACACCTTAAAAGGACAAAGGCCGAAAGGCATTCCCAGAAGACGAAAAAAACAGCCTGGTGGGAAAAACGGCCGAGGTAAAGGGGCCAAAAACCAAAGGCCATCCAACAGAAGGCATAAAAGGCAGTAGGGGCCGGGATGATTTTGCGATTGAGGAAAGGGAAGAACCACAGGCAACCCCAGCCGAGCAAAGCCGGGGCCAGCCAAAGGGCCATCAAGGAATTCTGGAACAGGCGAAACGAGGTGAAGAGGATCCAACTATAGGGAACGGCAATATTGAAGGGTGAATTCACCAGCTTCCAGTTCCAGCCCTGCTCCAGCCGGGTCGCGAAGTAGCCGTACATACCTTCGTCGGCTACGGGCCAAACTGAGAGGGACTCGAGGCGCCAGAGCCTGGGGAGGAGGGCTCCCGCGATTAAACAGGCCCAAAGCCAAGGTGGAACGGCAAAATCAGTTTCAGGTAGGGGTTGGGCGCGGAGGTTCCAGTACAGTAGGATCGTGAAGGGCACGGCAAAGAAGAAAAGACCAATTTCCATCTTCCATAAGACTGGAAGTGTGGAGTATGAAAAAACACAATTGGAAAAAAGAAGTCCAAGGAAGCAGGCCGCCGCGACCCAAGGCCAGGCCTTTTTTTTTGAGTAGGAGAGGGAATCGTTGGCTTTCACCAACCCGATTTTATCTTAACAGGATGCTGAAAAAGTCCGAAAAACGGACTTTTTCCCCTTTGCAAACGAGCCACGAAAGAAAAAACCATATTTTTAGTGGCTCGTTCTATTCCATGGCTGTCGACAGGGTGTTGAAAAATACTTTTTCAACACCCTGTTAAAAAACGCATTTAAGCCGCGAAGACACGAATAAAACAAAGTTTTAACCCGGCCGCAACAGAGGATTTTCCCCTTGTCCCCCGGGGGGCTTCTGATTAGCATGAATCCACATGATTTAGCTCGACACGTTTTATAATCTTTAAGGAAATCCATGAGAAAAGTGCTCGTGATTCACGGCCCCAACCTGAACCTCCTGGGGGAACGGGAGCCGAACATCTACGGTTCGGTGACCCTGGAGGAGATTAATGATGAACTCAAGGACCTGGCCGCCCAAAACGACGTGGAGCTTCGTATCGCCCAGTCCAATCACGAGGGCGAGATCGTGGAGACGATCCAGAACGCCCGGCATTGGGCCGAAGTGATTATCATCAACCCGGCGGCCTATACCCACACCTCGGTCGCCATCCGGGACGCGATCTCGGCGGTCCAGATCCCCACCATCGAAGTGCATCTTTCCAATATCTACGCCCGGGAGGGTTTCCGGCAGGCCTCCCATGTTTCCCCCGTGGCCGTGGGGCAAATTTCCGGTTTCGGCATGAACAGCTATCTCCTAGCCCTGCGGGCAGCCGTCCTTCTTCCCTTGAAGGACCACAAGGGCAAATGACCTTTGGGCACGGGCTATTTGCGTTAGCGGATAAGCCATCGGCATGAGAAATCCCAAACTTAGCTTTTTCCATCCCCTGGTGTTCTATCCCTTAGCTGGTTTGGCGGTTTTTGCCCCCTGCCTTTTGGGGGGCAACGCCTATTTCGACAGTGATCTCCTGACTCAATACGTTCCCATGCGGCTTTACCTGAAGTCCTGCCTGGCCCATGGGCATTTTCCCTTGTGGTGTCCTTACCTTTTGGGGGGACAGCCCTTCTTCGCCGATCCCAACACGATGTCGGCTTATCCTTTCACCTACCTCCTACTCCCGCTCCCCGTACCCTATGGGTTCAGCCTTTTTTACCTCCTCCACTTTCTTCTAGGGGCTTGCGGCATGTATTTCTGGGCCAGGACGCTGGGGCTTTCCAAGGAATCCGGGTTATTCGCCGGTTTGTTATTCGCCTTTTCGGGTTTTTTCTGGTGGGAAATCATCCATCCGCCTCTCCTGGCGGCCTTCGCCTGGATGCCTTGGTGGGGAATGGCGCTGGAAAAGCTTTCGCGGAAACTGGAACCGGCCTGGGCTTTCGCCGCAGGGCTGGTTTTCGCCCTTCTTTTTTTAGCCGGGAATTTTCAGATGACCCTCGGGGCCCTTTACGGGGGAGGCATTTACCTGGCTTACCGGCTCTGGACAAAAAGGGACTGGGGAAAGGAACCCCAAAAGGACATACGACTGTTGGGGTTGCCCCTCGTTTTTCTTTGGGGCGCCTTGCCGTTGCTCTTGCTTTGGATACCGGCCCGGGAATTTATTGACTTGTCCGAGCGTTTTCACATCGCCCCGGATTATGAAACTTTCCAGGCGGACCTATCGTTGAATCCACACGACCTGCTGGGTTTCTTTTTCCCTGTCCGGCCTTTTGAGGGCCCAACACCCTTGCCGGTGGGGAATTACCTTGTCAATGCCGGTTATCTCGGCCCCTGGGCGCTTTTTCTCTCCGCGATTGCGTTGGGGCAAAAGAAGGGAATCACCCGCCTTTTCGCCGTAACCGGGGTGGCGGCGGTTTTGACAGCTTTCGGAAAATATTTTCCTTTGCACCGCCTTCTTTGTTTCTTGGCCCCGGGTTTTGGGATGATGCGCGCGCCCTTCCGTTACCTTTTCCTTTATGCCGTCAGCGGGGCCCTCTTGGCGGGGTTTGGCCATGAATTTCTCAATAAAAAATGGAGGAATAAGGCGCAAGGAAGTTTTCGAAAAAAAGCATTATTGGGCGCGGCGCTTTATGGAGTAGTTTTCCTTGCCCTCGGATTCTGGGTAGGGAAGGATGTCTGGCTTCAATTGCCCGCTTTTCTAGCCGCCCCGGTCGGATTGTATTTGATGCTGGGCAAGGATGCCTCAAGGGAAATGGGACACAAGATACTCCTCTTGTTCGTCACCTTTTCTTTCCTCCTGACCGCTTGGTTTTGCGGTTCTTCACGGTGGGGCCCGCCTTCCAACTTCAATTATTCGGACCGCTCACCAGTCCTCCCTAAGCTCAAACAACAGGCAGGATTAGGCCGGGTGCTCCTTGGGGACCATATCCCTTATCCCATTGAATCGGCGGGCCACCGGGTGTTATCGGATCTTCCCCCGGATTCGGTTTATGCCGCCGGGATTCGGGACGCCATTGGATACAATCCGCTGACCTTGGACAAGACTTCCGACCTTTATACCCTTGGGCTGGAAACTTACGCCCGTTTGATGGCCGTGAAGGCTTTCGCGGCCGGGGACAGCCGGTGGAAGCTGACCGGATTTTCAACCATTGAATCAGACGGCGTTCTTTATGGTTTAAACCAAGATAAGATTCAATATGCCTACTGTCCTTCCTCCGTGGAAACCATTGCCGACGATCAAAAGAGGCTAGCGGAGATGCGAGCACCCGGGTTCAACCCTTACGAAAAGGCTTATTTTTCCGAAACCATCCCTGATTCCGCCAAAGAAAACGGAATTGGAGCTGGTCTGGAATACGGGCTTGTCCGGGACGATCCGGATGAACAGGGTTTTAAAGTCAGCCTCAATCGATCGGGCTGGGTGGTTTTTTCCGAGGTGATGTATCCCGGTTGGAAAGCCTGGGTGGATGGAAACCCTTCGGCCCTTTATACGGCCAACCACGACTTCCGGGCGGTTTGGGTGCCCGCGGGCACCCATGAGGTATGGTTCCGTTATCAACCGGTTTGGTGGAAACCTTTGTTGTGGGGATTGGTCCTTTGGCTCTTATCAGTGGCAGGTGCTGTTGCAGGACCCTGGCGTAAAAAGTTTTGGGAAGAACTTAAAAACGAAGGCAGACGGCCTGCTAAAATAACTGCATGAAATCCTTATGGGCACTACCGATTTCCTCCGACCGAACCTGGGAATTTTCTTATTTTGTGCTAGTTTCCTACTTATTGTTTTTCCCGCCCCTAGCCCACCCCCAATCCTATGCTGTGGCCCTAGGGGGAGGCCTAGTTCTTCTTCTTTTTAGGACGGTTTCCAACGAAGGATTCCAAGGATTGGGCCGGCCTTGGTGGATATTTCTCCTGTTCCTGCCTCTTTCCGCCCTATGGTCCCTTCAGCCTGGTATTACCCTCCAATCAGCGGGATTCGTCTTTTTGGGAGTCCTTCTATATCTGATGGTCCATTCGAATGATCCGGCAACCCAAAACCGCATGGAGGTATTGGGGCTCCTCTTGGCGGGATTGGCGGCCTGCCTGGCGTTACGCCAATGGCTTTTCGGGTTTGAGGAAACCCAGGCGCTTTTGCCGCACGTATCACCGACCGAATTCAAGGTGGTGGAGAAAGCGGTCTATTATCGGCGGGCTTCCGGCCCCCTGGTGACCCCAGGGGCCTTGGCGGCGCTTATGATCCTTTTCATTCCATTGGGGATTACCCTGGTGGCGGTGGGGAGGGGGTCCAAGCGGTGGTTCTACGGCGCCTTGACTCTCTTGATGGGCCTGGCCTTGTTGGCCACCCAAAGCGTTGGAGCCTTCGCGGCTTTGGCTGGAGCGGGTTTCGCGGTTCTCGCCAAAAGACGGTCTAAGGCAGGACTTATCGGGGTTTTAGCTCTAGGCTTGGCCGCTATGGTTGGAATGGTTTGGTTCCGGGGCCTTCATCATTGGAATATCTCGTCTTTTTCCGGAAGGGTTGGTTTGTGGAACCATGCTTTCCAGCTTTTCCTGCAACATCCTCTTTTCGGCTCCGGCTTGGGGACCTTTGGCGAGGCTTACCAGCAAGCTGGCTTTCCGCTGGATTCGGGGGCTTCCAAGTTCGCCCACAACGTCCTTCTTCAGCTTTTGGTGGAGACGGGTTTGGTGGGAACGGGATTATTCCTTTGGGCGTTGTTCAGCCTGGCCGGGCGGTTTAAGATCCCTCCCCGGTGGGAGGGGTGGGGGGCCATGACGGGCGTGCTGGCTTTCCTCCTTTTTTCCCTCGTGGACCTGCCTTTCCAGATGCCGGAGCTGATAGGACTCTTTGCGCTTCTTTTGGGCCGGCTCGAATGCCGCGCCGAAAAGCCCTTCCGGTTTCCAGCGGTGTCGGTGAAGACTAAAGAATACGGGCTTCTGGTTGTCCTGGCGGTTTCGGGGTTTTGGCCTCCCCTGGAACCCTGGAATTTCGCGCTCTTGGCCGTTTCGTTATGGTCCTTGGCGGCATTGTTCGGACAAAAGTTCGAAAAGATTCCTCTTTGGGTTGGGGTAGGGGCTTTGTTCCTGGGGCTCCGGGCTTTTTTTTCGCCTTCGGCCCTGGGTGCGGTCTGGTTCCTTGAAATCGCCGGCGTCCTCCTGGCGTTTTCTTTGGTGCTTCCTTGCTTCGAAAAACCAGAACGATTTCTCAAAATATTCTTTTGCCTGGGGCTGGTCTGGGCGGTTAAGGTTTGGTGGGCTTCCTTTCATTACGCCGCGCCGGGATTCAACTCCTGGATTCACTTCCAATATTCGGACGTGAAGGATTGGGTGGTTTTTCCGAATCCCAAGCAAGTTGGCATCTTCCTGATCCCCTTAGTTTTGGCGCTATGGCGGGGGCCCTGGGCCCTTTCCAAAGTTTCCGCCGCGGCGGCGGGGCTTTTGACCATGGCCCGGTTGAGGGCTTCAAGTTCCTTTGCGGGTTTGGGCGCTGGATTCTTTTACCGGATTTGGGTTAAAAGCCGGCTTTGGGCGGTGATCTTTTTACTAGTGGCAGGCGTCGCGCTTTTTGCCTACCGGTTCAAGGATTCCAGCTCCACTTCCAAGGACCGGCTCAATATCTGGAAAGATAGTGGGCGGGTTTGGCTGGAAAGCCCTTGGATCGGCGTTGGGCCTGGGGCCTTCGCCGGGCTTTACCACCAGGTGAAAACACCCAGGACTTCGGGAGTGAACCGTTATTTGATGGACGCCCAATACGCTCATAACGAGTATTTGGAACTGCTCACGGCTTTCGGGCTGGTGGGTTTGGCCTTCGGCGCGATTTTCTTCATCCAAGCTTGGCGAAGGGTCCGGGAACCGGACCATCGGGCGGCTTTAGTGGGCCTCGGCGCCGCTTCGTTCGTGGACTTTTGCCTTCACACGCCCCTGCTGGCCTTGCAAGGGGTGGGGATCCTAGCGGTTGGGAATCGGCGGAAAGTCGAATCGTCCTTGGTGGGAGGGTTCCTGGCCTTGGGGCTGGGTGTGGGTTTATTCGGCCCGCCGGGTTTTTCGGGCGTCCTGAGGGCCCGCGCCGAAGCCGATTTATCGCAGAACCAGTTCGTGAGGGGTGATTTGCGGGGCTTGGAAGCCGCCGAACAAGAGAACGCCTGGGACGCCCGTTATGCGGCGGCCAAATCCGATTATTTGGAAAAATTATTCCTTTCCACCAAAGACCAGGATTGGGCCCGGAGATCCGACGAGGCCTTCACGAAAGTTTTAACCCTGGAACAAGCCGACGGGCAGTGGAGGTTCGAGGACGCCCGCAGGCTCACCGGGCGGCTGGCGATGGATTCCTCACCGGCCGCCATCCAGGCGGCCCAGGAGGCCTGGGGCAAAGCCAAAGAAGCCATGCCCTTTCAACGCCTTGATCCGCTATGAAGAAGGGAATTTTCCTTATTCACCGGAATGACAAGGAGGGCGCTCTCTTCGGATTTCCAAAAGGCGGTGGAATTGGAGCCTAATTACGCCGCCGCCTGGGTAAACCTGGGACTGTTGTTAAAGGAGAAAGGGGATAAAAGCCAAGCCCATTCCGCATTCCAGACCGCCTTGGGCGTTTACAACCAATGGAAGGACGCCCCAAGGATTTCCGAATTGGAAAGGGAAATGGTGAGCCTGCCCCCGGCCACGGTGGCGTTTCCTGGAAAAAGAGGCGGCTATGTGAAGGGCAGAAGGAACTTTCCCTTTTCGGACCTTTTCGGTCCACTGGCCCTGGCCTTGTTGATCATCCTCTTTTATTGGAGGGTGATGTTTGGCCATTCCATTTTCGTTTTCGTGGATGCTTCCAGGTTCTTTTACCCCCTTTGGAAGTGGGGGAGCGACGTTTTGAAACAGGGCTGGATTCCCCTTTGGAATCCCGACGCCCAGTTCGGAACTCCCTTTCCTGGCCGACCCCCAGATGGCTTATGCCTACCCGCCCGTGCCCCTTCTTTATTCCATGCTTTCCCCCTTGAACGCCTTCGCGGCCCTCACGATCCTCCACCATTTCTGGGCTTTATTGGGTTTTTGGGTTTTCGCCCGGCACCAGGGCTTTTCGGGTAAAGCGTCTTTTTTAGGAAGCCTGGTCTTCGGTTTTTCCCTCCATGTGGTTTGTTCTTCCTGGACGCCGGTGGCCTTGATGACCATCAGTTGGATTCCCTGGATTTTTTTTGCGGTTGAAAAGATATTTCGGGGGGAAAAGAACGGGTTCCTCTACTTATCCTTTGCCTGGGCCATGCAGTTTGCGGCGGGTTATCCGGTTTTGACCTATCTGACCACCCTGGCGGTATTCCTGGAGTTCGTTTGGAAATTAGCCAAACAACCGAAAGATCACATGGAGTGGTTTGGGAGGAGGGCGGGGGTTCTCTTGGCGGCGGGCTTGGTAGCCCTGGCTTATAACCTAGTGTGGGGCCTGCCTTTTATGGAGCTTTTCAAATTGAGTAATTATGAGAACGGAGCCAGCCGCTTCCAAGATTTAGGATGGCTGGATTTCGGCACGCTCATAAGCCCATTCGACCAAGGGCATCCCCTTCTTCCCGGCTATCATGGGCCCCACTACTGGGTTTCAACATATTTTGTGGGCCTGCCGGCCTTGTGTCTCTTGCTTTGGGGCTCGATTCGTTTGGCTTATAAAAGAACCTCCTGGGGGATTTTCCTTCTCGTTTTGGTTTTGAGCCTGGGGGTATTGGGACTCGACCGGTTCCTACGGGCCTTTTTCCCGGGATATTCCTTGGTCATCCATTCCGGTTATTGGCTCGCCTTCCTGGTCTTTTGGACGGCGTGGCTGGCGATGGAGTCGGCGGAAGATTTCGCCAAGAAAGCCCTTTCCTTGGAAAACAGACTTTTATGGGCGGGGATTGTCTTTTGGGTTTTCCTGGCGGCTCTCCTCCTTTCTTATTTCCTTCAGGCTCCCCTTTCAAAAATCGCTTTCGGATTTTCCTTTGGGCTGGCCCTGGTTTCCACCTTCTTCCGGAATCCAAATTTTCGTTGGAGCTTCCTGGTTTTGGCCCTCGCCATTTCCTTGGGGTCGGCGGCCCATAGCGTCAACATTCTTTTGGATAGGTCTTATTACGAGAAGCCATCCTCGACTTCGGCTCTTTTAACAAAGCCCGGCCGGCTTTTCTTCACCCCGCCCCTTCTCAAGGAAGCCATGGTGCTTCAGGGCGACAACATGGAGCAGGCCTATGGGGGAGCTAAGGAAAAGATGTACCCTAATTGGCCTTTGGAATTCTGGAAGGAAGAAGCGCCTATTTACAACACGCTTCAGCTTAAAAATTCCTTTCGGTGGACTTTTGACGCCTTTCAATATTCCATCCGGCATTCGAGGAAAGTTTTGGATTACCTCGGGGTCCGTTACGTCTTCGGCAAGAATGGATTCAGGGATTTCAAAGAAATTAACCCAGGCGGATTAGTGGAAATTTCAGAGAATCCAACGCCCTTGCCGAAATGGTATTCGGTGGCCGAAGCCCAATATTGCGCCAACTTTGACGACGATTCATTGAGGGTCGAAGAAGCCAATATGGATTATCGAAAGCAATGCGAAATAAGCGATTGCTCCAAGCTGGGACGCTATCAGCTTCGCGCCGTGGAATACGCCTCGTGCGGACCTGACCACGTTGAAATCAAGGCGGAGGGGATTGGAAAGGCCCTGATCGTTTCCTCGGAAACCGCCTTTCCCGGATGGACGGCGCGGATCAATGGGCAGGTGAGGCGGGTGGAAACCATCAACCATTCGTTCCGGGGCGTGATCCTGAATGATGGAGAGACCCGGGCGTCCTTTTCTTTTGAGCCCGTAACTTTCCGGTTGGGGCTTTTCTTTTCTCTCTTGGTTCTGGGATTATGGGTGGCACTCGGATTGAAAAGGACATGGGAATGAAAAAAATCGGATTTCTCTTCCTGGTTTATGGCTGTTTCGCGGCGGGGGCACCAGTGACGGCCCAAGATGCCATGATTACCTACCACAATGACGGCTACCGTACGGGGTTGAATCCCCACGAGACCCAACTCAAGCTCTCCAATGTCAACAAGTCTTCCTTCGGCAAGCTTTTCACCCAGACCGTGGATGGGCAGGTCTACGGCCAACCCCTTTACGTCCCCAATCTTTCCATCGCGGGTGGAACCCATAATGTGATCTTCATCTGCACCGAGCATGACAGCGTTTACGCTTTTGACGCCGACAGCTACCAGGCGCCTTTGTGGTTTGTCACTTTCCTCAACCTGGGGGCGGGGATCACCACCGTTTCCAAAGAGGACGCCGGCTATTGCGGTCAAATCCAACCGGAAATCGGCATTACGGACACGCCGGTCATCGACCTTTCAACAAACACCATTTACCTGGTGGCCATGACCAAGCAGGCCTCCGGTGCGGTCACCCAATTTTTTCAGCAATTACACGCCTTGGATTTGTCCACAGGAACGGAAAAATTCAGCGGACCCTGCACCATCCGGGCCACCGTCCCCGGCACGGGCGACGGGGGGGCTATGGATGTCTTGAACCCCCGGGCCTACAAGGTGCGTTGCGGGCTTGCCCTCGACAACGGCGTCGTCTTTACGGCCTTTACTTCCCATTGCGACTTCAACAATTGGGGCGCCTACCACGGATGGCTGATCGGTTACAAAGCATCGGCCGTCACTGAGCAAGTCGGGGTTTTCAATGTGACGCCCGATGGCAACGAGGGCGCCATTTGGAGCTCGGGGGACGCGCCTTCGGTGGATGAAAAAGGGAACCTTTATATCGAAACCAGCAACGGCAGCTTCGACGCCGACAAAGGTGGGCGGGATTACGGGGACAGCATCCTGAGAATCGCGGGAGCGGGCACCCCCCAATTGGTGGAAGCGGATTATTTCGCGCCTTCCAACCAAGCCGACTTGAGTGATAACGACCAGGACGTGGGCTCGGTGGGCCAAATCCTCTTGCCTGATTCTTACGGAAGCCCGGCCCATCCCCATCTTTTGACCGGGGGCGACAAGACTGGTGAAATTTATTTGCTCGACCGGGACAACTTGGGGAGTTATCGGAAGGGAAATGGAGGAGGTAATGCGGTGGTCCAGGAATTCCACGCCGCCGCCTTGTCGAACGGCCAATGCTTTATGACGCCGGCCTGCTTCAACGGCTTCGTCTATTGGAGCATGGTGGCCCAGCACCTGAAAGCCTACCGGCTGTCCCACGGCCTTTACCAAACCCAGGCTTTCCCCCAAACTCCCGAAACTTACGCTTTCCCTGGCTGTGTCCCCAGTGTTTCCTCCAACGGCGATCGAAATGGAATCCTCTGGGCCATCCAACCCGGGAAACAGGCCGTCCTTCGGGCCTACGACGCCAACAACCTAGCCCATGAGCTTTACAATTCCGCCCAGGCTGCCGGCCGCGATACGACCGGGAGTCCCAACAACAAATTCACGCCCCCCGACCATCATTAACGGCAAAGGTTTATGTCCCTACCGCCGACAGCCTAGTGGTTTACGGCCTTCTGCATCAAAAGGCCCATTAAGCGCCAATGCCCCGGCATGAAAAGCGTTTACAGCCGAAACCCATCCCCATAAACTCATCCCCGTGAAGAAAAACAAACTTTTTTACTTACTTTGGGCCTGCTTTGGGACCCTTCTTATCTATTGGATGGCCCGGTTGTGGGGTCACTTTCCGGCCTTCATGGACACGATGGAATATGTCTTCCCGGAAAAGTGGTTCAATGTGGAGTCCTTCCGGCAGGGCCGGATACCCCTTTGGAACCCCTATATCGCATGCGGTACGCCCCACCTGGCGGCCTTCCAACCGGCGGTTTTTTACCCCTTTTTCTGGCTTTGGAACCTGACCGGCCTCACCCACTGGTTTTTTGTGGTGGCCCTGCTCCACGAGGCCCTGGCGGCCGTCGGGTTTTACCTCTGGCTGAGGGCCCTGAAGGTCTCGCCCCTGGCCGCCACCCTTTGCGCCTGGGGCTTCGCGGGCTCGGCGCTCATGGCTTTTTATTGGGGGTTCCCCACCCACCTGGCCTCAGCGGCTTGGGTTCCTTGGATTTTTTGGGCCTCGCAAAAGCTTATGGAAGAAAGTCAGGATTCGACATTCACCCTCACCCCGGCCCTCTCCCCTCGAGGGAGAGGGGGCAAACGGAGCATAGAACCCAATTTCCCTCGCCCCTTGGGGGAGAGGGTTAGGGTGAGGGGTGCTTCGATGTGGATGTGGAGTGGACTGTTGTCCCTCTTTTGGGCTTTCCAGATATTGGCCGGTTATCCCTTTTGTACTTTTTATACGGTCCTGCTCTTGGGGGTATTCCTTGCTTTTCGCCGGCCGAGTTGGAAAGTGGCCGGACTTCACCTTTCCGCCGTTGCGGCGGCCTTGGGGTTGACCGCCTGCCAATGGCTTCCTTTCGTGGACTTCCTCGGATTCCTTCACCGGGAAGGTTGGGGAGACCAGCTTTACAGCCTGAATTGGAAAAATGAGCTGACCCTATTCGCGCCCCAAATCCTGGGAATCCCGGGCACTCCGGGTTATCAAGGGGATTACCCCTCTTATATCTTCGACAACCTCTACCTTGGCTTGGTGCCTTTAGGAATTTTGATTTGGTCTTTTTTCTCGCCTTATTCCAAGGACCGCTTTTGGAAGTTCACTGCCCTCTTTTGGCCATTCTGGCTTACCGGAATCCATTTTCCGCTTTGGCGAATTTTTCCCGAAAAACTCTTGGACCACCTGGAAACGACAAAGGCCTGTTTTCTTTTCATCTTTTGCGCCTTCACTGCGATCGCCCTCGGCCTCCAGGAAAAAACAAACGCCACTCCCAAGAAGAGCTGGTATTGGAAATGGGTTTGGCTGGGCGGAGCCCTATGGGTGATTGACCTGCTCTTTGTCCCAACCAGGGTCATCCTCACGGTGCAAGACCCCTACCAAAACGCGGAAGTCCGGCAGGCGGCTTCGAAGGCCCAAGCCTTGACCGGCGAGGGGAGGTTGGCCAGTCTCAGGGAAGATGGGAAGATTTACCCGACTACCGGGGGAAACATTGACGAATCCATCCAAGAAACCGCCGCCCAATTGGTGCCCAACACCAACGTGGTATGGGGCTTTAAGTCCGTCCGGGGTTACCTCACCATTTACACCGACGGGTTCCAAAATTTGAGTCGTTACCTTCAAAAGGGATACCCCTACGATGGCCGGGTTCTCGATGCGGCGGGGGTCAACCTGATCCTTTTCTCGAAAAGTCTTTCGTCTTTTAAATACGACATCCATGAAACTTATGACTCCTGCGTTTGGACGAGAAACGCGGGCGCCATGCCCACCGCCTGGGTTACGGAGAAGGTCCATGAGTTCCACGACCGGCCCTCGGTTTTTTCCGCGCTGCTCGACCCCAAGGCCTTCCTGGAAGACGAGGTTTATACGGAACGCAGGCCGGATGGCGGTTCGGTATGCCTCCAAGCTTCCCCCCGGTCCCTGGCTGGTTATGGGCCGTCCCGGACGGACTGGCTGACGGGGTTCCTCACCCGGCTTTTGGAATCCCCAACTTCCATTCAAGGACGCCGCTCTTCCCCTTGTGAAGCTGGCTTTCAGTTGAAAAACACTAAGCAGGGGTTCCTTGTCTTTGACGAGAGCTATTCGCCGGGGTGGCATGCCTGGGTGGATGGCGAACCCAAGTCCATCTTTCGGGCCGACGGCCTTTTCATGGCGGTACCGTTGGCAGGGGATGGGGATCACCAGGTGGTTTTCAGGTATGAACCGGGTTCGTTCCGGCTGGGACTTTTTGTCTCCATCCTCTTTCTAGTGGTTGGAGCGACCCTTCTCTTGACCCGTTTCGTGGAATTTAAAAGATAAAGATCCATCGGAAGTCTAAAAAAACAAAGGAAATAGGCTCAATTCCAGGAACACTTAGAAATTTTTGCTAAGAGAGCCGCTGACTGAGTTTTGGCTTGTTTCCAGGCTCGATACGAGCCGTACTGCCCTTTTTTCCTTTGTTTTTCCCCTCTTCTGGTAACTCTTTTCACGAAAAAGTGTATTTTATGGACGTGTCATCCTAAGAAAAGAGGAGGCGTCATGCCTATTCTCCGGACAGGGTTGGTTGTGGCGATTCTGTTATTTGAGGGCACGATGGCCTGGGCTGAGCCCTATCTCGCGGCCTGGAAGGGCGTCAACTGCAACGCCTGCCACGTGAACCAGACCGGTGGCTGGCTGCGAAACGACTTCGGTAAGAACTACGGGAATTCCCTGCAGACTTTCGACTGGCAGGGAATCTCCGACGCCGCCCAAAAAATCCAGCACAACACGCCGTCCTGGGTGTCCACGGGCGTCGACATTCACGAAAGCTACACCCAGACCTTCAACCCCAATTCCAATTTCAACCAGAGTTCCTTTTACGGCCAATCCTACAATGGCAACCCTGGCCAGGCTATTCCAGGGCGGCAGGCTTTCAGCTTGCAAGCCAAGGCCAATGAGGTGGTTTCGGGCGTGTTTACCTACCGCTTGGATACCGGAAGCGTTCGCGAAGCCTATGCCTTGATTGCGGGCCTGCCGGAAGGGGCCTATATCAAGTTAGGCAAATTCATGGTCCCCTACGGCCTGACCCTTGCCGATGACAACAGCCTTGTCCGTGTCGCGCTGAACGGCGCCTTTAATTTTGACAATGGGAATCCGGACGGCATGGAAGCGGGCATCTATCCCGACCCCTTTTTCCTGAACGCGGCTTTGGTAAATGGAAACGCTTCTTCCGGGAGCGCCACGGTGGCCGGTTATAACGAGAAAATCTTTTCGGCCAAGGGAGGAATGTGTTTTTCGCCCTTTACGGTGGGAGGGTCCGTTTATGGAAATGATTTGGACCTGAACAACCGCCAATTGCGTTACGGCGCCTTTGGATGGGGGAGGATCGAACCGGTCGTTATCCTAGCCGAGTATGATCGGGGATACGACGGACAGGGGAATGGCTCCGAGGGGCAGGTCATCTCCCAAACCGATTACCAGGCCTACCACGTCAGCGCCGAGGTGGATTTGGGAAACAGCGTTTATTTAAGGCTGGCAAATGAATGGCTTAATGATTCGATGGGCTTGGACGCGAATGACGGGTTCCGCGATGTCCTTAGTCTCCGGTGTTACCCCGTCCGGAACTTGAAGACTCAAATCGACTTCATTCGAATAGACCCGGTCAACACCGTCGACAATCCCAACTACGCTGTCCTGGCGGACGCCTTCGTGTTTTATTGATAGGATGGGGGGGTGAAAAAGCCCTTTTTCCCCCGAAAATTCCCCTGGTTGATGGCCCTGTTTTGCTGGGCGAGCCCTCTCTGGGCGGCGGGCCCCGCTGGCGATGCGGGTTCCCTTGAGCCGGGATTGAAAACCCGAAACGACATCCTTTTCTTCGGCGGCTTCGAGGCCCAACCCTGGACTTCGGTTTGGGGCATGGATTGGGGCCCGGAACCGGCGGCCAATAGCAGCCTGGTCGAGGGAAGCGGCGCCTTGGATGGCCATTCCCTGAGGGTGAAATATTCCCAAGGCGCCATCTCCGGCGGGGGTTGCCAGTTCCTCTGCGACTTTTCCAAGCTTTCGATCAAGCCCCGGGAATCCCTTTATCTTCGCTATTACGTCCGTTTCGACCCCGATTTTGACTTCGTCAAAGGGGGGAAACTGCCTGGGCTGGCCGGTGGCACCGGCAATACCGGAGGCCACAAGCCCAACGGGAGGGACGGCTGGAGCGCTCGGGTCATGTGGCGGCCCGACGGGAAAATCGTCCAATACGTCTACCATCCCGACCAGCCGGGCGATTTCGGCGAGGATTTCGCCTGGGACTTCGGCGGTTGTCCCCGATTCTTCAAGCCCGGCAAGTGGCATTGCGTGGAGACCTTCGTCCAAATGAATACGCCGGGGAAAAAGGACGGGATCATCCGTTCCTGGCTTGATGGGGACAAGGCCCTGGAAGTCACCGGCCTGCGCTTCAGGGACATCCCGGACATTAAGATCGAAAAACTGGAATTCGAGACCTTCTTCGGGGGCGGGGACGCGAGCTGGGCACCGCCGAGGGACGAATTCAGCCAGTTTGATAACCTCGTGATCGCCGAGAACTACATCGGCCCCAACCGGGACTTGGCGGTCAAAACCCAGGCCGAACCCGCGGCTTCCCCTGGACCGGAAGGCACGGCCGTTGGGACGCTGGTTTTTGACGGGGACCATCCGGCCTGGACGGCCAGTTCCTGGAGCGACGGAAGCTACGATTTCCATTCCAAGGCCCAAAACCACACCCCGGGCGGGAGCCAAAGCGTCCTCGTGGCCCTGCCCGACAAGGCCTGGGGTGCCATTCAATTTGACGGCCCGTCAGTCAAGCCAGCGGACGATAAAGACATCTCTTTCTGGATTTACCCGACGGGCTGCAACGTGGAATTCCGGGTGAGGCTCGAATACTTGGGTTCCCAGGTGGGAATCGAAAAGGCCGTCACCGGCGCGCGAGGCTGGGCGGTGAACCAGTGGAACCACGTCCGGGTGAACCTCTCCGACTTCCAGATTCCGGGCCAGTTCAACCGGATCGTCCTTACCTCCAACGGCCCCAAAGCCGTCTCGCCCTTCTACGTGGACGACCTGGTCCTCGAAAAATAATTTTCACGTAGCAAGCTTCCTTCCGCCAAAGCCGTTTCTTGGAACTCCTGAAAATTATTTCTTGAATTCTCTGTCCGTAATTTTTCGAAATCGTAAAAAAAGAAACAAAACGGCTTCCAAAAAAAATACTCCCCGGGGTTTTACTTCAACCCCGGTTCATATCAACCGTAACAAAAATATTTATCCTTTGAAGTTTTTCGCTAAACGTAAAAGCCAAAACCTGTTTTTTTTATCCAGCAAATCATACCTGGTGTGGAAATTGCTCGTTACAATATGCGGCTTGTTACGGCCAGCCTATCAAAGGGAAAAATATTTTGTCCCGAATACGATCCAGCTCATACATCCTCTTCTCGCTTTTTTTCCTTTTGCTCTTTAATGAAAGCGCTTTTAAAGCCTGGGGCCAGGCCTATGGCACCATGTACGGCGCGGTCTATCCCAACGGCAACATCAACAGCGGCAATCCGGCCCATCCCTTCGGGGAATACCTCCAGCTTCCCAACGGATTGATCGCGTCACCCGAGGGCGTGAGCAATTCGGACATGAACGCCATGTGGCAGCAATATTACGACCTCTACATCGGCTCGGAGGTTGAGTACACGGGCGAGACGGTCAACGGTATCCCCGTGATCGCCAATTTCGCGTTGAACAACGGCGGCAACAACCACCACGCCCTCACCGAGAGCATGGGTTATTCCATGCTCATCGCCGCCTCCTTCGCCGACAAACCCCTTTTCGACGGCCTCTATGAATATGTGCTGACCCACATGAACATGCAGAACAACTCCTGCGACGGGTTCACGGCCTACCTGCCGGCCTGGGAGACCTCCATGACCGCCCCTTTCGGCATCACGGGCTGCGACTCGGCGGGGGACGGCGATGAAGACATCGCCATGGCGCTCTTGATCGCATGCAAACAGTGGCCCTCCACGGGGGTCATCAACTATTGCGGGGAGGCCCAGACCATGATCCAGGCCATGCTGGACACGGGCACCATTCCCGCCAGCAGCCCGGCCGCCCCCTGGTACCGGGACGTGGACATGTGGAATTACTACACCAGCGGCGACACCTTCAACATCAACGGCGTCTCCAGCAACGTCTACGCCGATTACTGGGACCCGGGCTACTACCGCTGCTGGGGCAGCACCTACTCCGGTGTTACTTATCCCAACCGGGGAACGACGGGCGCGGACTGGACCAACGTCGCCAACAACACGGCCACCGCCCTGGTGGCCGCGGACGCGGCGGCGGGGAACCACGGGTTCAACGCGGACAATATCCAGTTGACCGGGGCCTCCACCACCAATCCACCCACGGGCTTCGCTTATGGGGGCGCCACCGCCAGCTCGGAAGGCATGCGGGGACCCTGGCGCTATGTGATGGACGTGGTCTACAACGGCAACAATACCCTGCAGAATTTCGTCACCAACACCAATAATTCGCTTAAAAACAACAACGTGGTGGTTTTAAGCAACGCGGACAAGGTTTGGAACATCGCCCAACAATGGAACACCAACGGCACCTGGGGGGCGGGCCTCCCCAGCCAGTGGGGCATGGGCACCATGGCGGCGGTGGCCACGGCCTCCGACGACCAGACCTGGGTCAACCAAACCTACCGGCTGGATTCCACCTACCAGTTCGTCCAGCAGGCGGCGGGTTCCAACTACGCCCCGACCTCGCTTATCTACTACAACAACGACCTGGACATCCTGGGGCTTCTCATCAATACGGGCAATTTCCCCTGGCCCTGCGACAACCAGTGGAACGAGGCCGTGATGAAGGTCTCCGAGGACGTGAACAAGACCTTCGGCTGTCCCGGGGACACCCTCAACTACACCCTCGTCTACAAGAACGTGGGGGCCGCCACGGCCGCCAGCGTGACGATCACCGACCCGATCCCCGCCAACGCCACCTATGTTTCCTCCTCGCCTTCGGCCGTCAATTCGGGTAGCAGCCTGACCTGGGTGGTCTCCAACGTGGCCCCCAACACGCCAGCCACCATCACGGTGCAACTGCAGATCGCCGGGACCGCCACCTCGGGCCAGACCGTCATCAACCCGGTCTCGGCCGTGCCCTCCTCGGGCGTTTCGGCCGATTCCACCGCCTACCCGGACACGGCCTCCAGCACCTACAAGACGAACTACGTGGACGTGGTGGACTGCGCCCTGCAAACCGCAAAGTCCGCCAACGTCTCCACGGTCAACCCGGGCGACACGGTGACCTACACCCTCACCTACAAGAACGCCTCCCACGAGCGCCTGGGCCGCGCCCGGCCCCAGGTCTTCGTGCAGTTCAACACCACCGCCGCCTCCAGCTCCGCAGCCGCCCCCTATGTCAGCACCGATTACCAGATCCTGAACGAATCCTACGAGGACATCAACCTGAAGGACTACCGGGTTTCCTATTTCCTCAATTCCTCCAACGCAGGGGTGAACATGTGCGGGAGCACGGGCAATCCCTGGACGCCGCAAACCATCTATGACACCTCCGGCGGTTACCTCGTCACCGATTCCCCCATGGTGCCGGGGCCGGGCTACAACCAGAAGGTCATCCTCACCTGGAACGGGGCCACCACCTTCACCAGTTCGGGCCTCCTGCCGGACCGTTACCTAATCCAGCAATGGAGCGGCTGGGGCGGACAGGTGCTGACCCAGGTCAACCTTTACGAATCCAACGATGCCACGCGCAACAACACCGCCGACTGGAGCTACAACGCGGGCCCCCTCGCCAATTCCTGCGCGTCCTATGCGGGCGACGACTACGTCGACATCAAGACCGCGCTTACCGACCCGGGCGGCTACGCCGACCCCTGCAACCAGGGGGGCTCCAACGCGGTCACCAACCTTTTGGTGGAGGAATACGACGGCTATACCTGGCGCGTGGTTTCGGGCAACGCCCCCTATTACGGCCGGGACATCAACGCCCAGCTGACCGACAGCCTGAATTCCAACCTCACCTTCGGAGGCTTCGTGGGCGCCCCCTGCGACGCCGTCACGGCCTACAACACCGGAACCAACACCGTTTCCTGGACCTGGCCGGACCTGATGGCCACCGAGTCGGGAACGGTGACCTATTGGGCGGTGGTCAAGAGCAACGCCGCCACCTGCTCCTCGATCCCCAACTCGGCAATCCTCACGGACCTGAACGGCAAGGAAAAAACCGCGGATTCCAATTCGGCGGCCGTCAGCGTGGCCTGCACACCCATGCCCACGGCCACGCCGACCCCGGCAGAGATCGTGAAAACCGCCAACCCCACCTCGGTTTCATCGGGCAGCCCGGTGACCTACACCCTCATCTACACCAACCAGCACCCGGGGCTTTTCACGGCCAACTTCGCGGCCGGAACTTTAAGCGGATGGACGACGGTGGCCGGGTCCCTGGCGCTTTCCAACTGGGGGCTCTCGGGAGGCGACCTGAACCTGAATAATTACGGCCCCAGCGGAATCGTCAACAGCGGGGCCTATGGAACCAACGGAACTTTGAATTTCACCGTCTATGAACCCGCCTACCAGCCGGCAGGCGCCATCCTGCGCCAAAACGGGAATAGTTTTTATTACCTCTGGATCAACGGCAACACCTACCCCAGCGCAGCCCAAATCGCGTTGCTTTACACCACCAATGGCGGGTCGTCTTTTACCACGGTGGGCGGGGCCACGGGGGTCGGCAATTTTGTTGCGCCCAACAACGGGACCGCCGGACTACCCGGGCCCATCAACGTCGAGGCGATGCTCAACGGGAGCAGTTTCACCATTTATGTCTCCACCAACGGAGGCCCCTATAATCAGGTGCTGTCCGAAACCGACGCCACGATCGCGGGACCGGGTTACTTCGGCGTGGATGCCACCGCCACGGGCACACAGTTCAGTAATTTCATTCTTTCGGACGATTGGGCCACGGGCGTGGTTGTCACGGATACCGTGCCCGCAGGGGAGACTTTCACCTCGGCCTCGGGCGGCGGCGCCAACATGCCGCCCATCACCTGGAACCTGGGCAACGTGGCCCCGGGCGCCAGCGTGACTGAAACCTGGGTGGCCCAGGTGACGGCGGGCGGGGGAACCGTCATCCCCAACACGGCGACCCTGTCGGGACTGAACCGGGTACTGGAAACCTCCCTGGCGGCTTATGTGACCGTCAGCGGGGTGACGGCCACCCCCACCGCGACCCCGACCAAGTCGCCAACCGCCAGCCCCACCATGACACCCACTTATAGCCCGACCTATTCGCCCACGATGACCCCGACCTTCACGCCCACGCCCAGCCCTACTTTTTCACCCACCCTGACTCCCACCTTCAGCCCCACCGCGTCCCCCACCTGGACTCCAACGCCGACCGCCAGCTGGACCCCTACGCCGACCCCCAGTTTGACCGCAAGCTTCACCCCCACCAACACCACGGCCAATACCCCCACTTCCACCGCGACTTCCACCCCAACGAACAGCCCTTCTCCCACTTCGAGCCGGACCGCGACGGCAACCCCCTCCGCCACTCCCACCTTTTCACCCACCGCCAGTGTGACGGCTTCCCCGACCAGTTCGATGACAGCTACGCCGTCCTTTACCGCAAGCCGGACGCCTACCGGGACCCCCAGCCCCACCCCAACGATCACCGCCACCAACACGCCCAGTTCGACCGGAACTTTGCCGCCGACTTCCACCCCCACTTCATCGCCGACTCAGACGGCCACCAGTTCCGCCACCCTCACACCCTTCCTCACCGTGACTCCCACTTCCAGCTCCTCTCCCACCTTGACAGCCACCAATAGTCCCAGTTTTTCACCCACGAATAGCCCCACCCTAACGGCCAGCTTCACCGCCACCGCCACGGGAGCCAATACGGCCACCTTGACGCCCACCGCAACGGCTACCGCCACTGCGGTCAACACCTTGACGCCCACCTGGACCCCCAGCTTGAGCCCGACGGCAACCCCGATTTCCACTCCCACCGGAACCCCGACGATGAGCCCGACCCCCACCGCAAGCTGGACGGCGACCTCGACGGCCACCCTCACCGCAACGGCCACTCCCACCCTGACGCCCACTTTCACCACCACGCTCTCTCCCACGGCAACCCCCAGCCTCACCCCGACCCCGACGCCCACATGGACGGCTACCAAGACGCCGACGGCCAGCCCTACCTCTACCCCAACAGGGATACCCACCTCGACCTGGACGGCCTCGCCGACTTCCTCGATCACTTTGACCCCCACGGCCACGGTGCCCATCACGGACATTTTCACGGTTTCCCAAAACCTCTTCCATCCGCCGCAGGAATCGGTTTCCATCCAGGTGCAATACAGCCTCTATCCCGGGCCTTATGAACTGAGGATCTACAATTCGGTGGGAGAACACATCAAAACCCTGGACGAGGGCAATTTGAGCGCGCCCATCAGCATGAACTACCAATGGGACGGGAAGAACAAATACGGGGATACCTGCGCGAGTGGGGTTTACATTTTCTATTTAATCGAACCTTTTTCGCAAAAAGCAAAACGGATCATCCTCATTCATTGAGATCATAAAGGCATTCCGGAGAAAAGATGATAATTGACCGAGCCCTCAAGGGGAGCCGACCGTGACGCTACCTCAAAACATTTTTAAACGCATGGATGCCGCTGTTTGGATTGGGGCGGCCTTGTTTTTCCTTTCCGCCGTTCCGCCGGCCGCTTCCCAGACCTGCAACCCGACCAGCGTCCAGCTTTGCGCGAACGTGGACGACTGGGGGGTGGCTTATATCGACGGCATCCAGATCCCCGTGACGTTCAACCTGTCCCAGTCCACGTCCAACGGGGTGCCCTGCTATACGGCGACGGGCGCCACCTTCAACAGCCTGGCCGGGGCGCTCACCACCACCGCCAACAACGTCCTGGCGCTCTACGACCAAAACGTCCAGGCCAACATCATGCTGGCGGCCTGGAGCCTCCAGATCGGCTGTTCCAGCGGCCAGACGATCGACATCGCCTCGGACTCAGGCGGGGTTTCCTTGTGGTACAACGCCTGCTCGGGAAGCACCACGCCGCCCATGATTAGCGGCAACTGGTACGATCCGGCGGGAATCCCATCGGGGGCCTGGGGGCCGGCCATCACCGTCCCTTCCGCCACCATGCTGGACGAGCCCGACGTTCCCGTCACCGATACCTACACGGGCAATATCCTGCCATTCCTGTCCTGGGACCCTTCGGCCTCGGCGGCCAGCTCCTCCTGCGCGGAGTTTTTCCGGCAATCCTTCACCATGACCATCCCCACCCCCCTTCCCACGCCGGATATCACCCTCACCAAGGCGGTCCTGGGGCCCGTCACTTACATCGGCCAAAGCGTCCCAGTTACTTATTCCTTGAACATCTGCAACACAGGGCAGGGCATCCCCCACCCGGTGACCATCATCGATAATTTGGACCCCAATTTTGGGTACAACTACGACGGGAACCTGGTCACCCCCCAAAGCGCGGCGGGAATCGCCTTCGCGTCCGGATCGGGCGCCTTGACCATCACTCTGGGGAACGGAATGCCCTACGACGCCTGCGTGCCGGTCACTTTCGAGTTGATCGATTATTCCATCCAGCCTTCCAACTATTGTTACGTGGCCCCCAACAAGGCTTCCATGGTTTACAACACCATCCCGGTCACGGCTGTTTCCAACACGGTTTCGGTGACCCTTCTCTGTCCGCCTACCTCCACTCCCACCAGCACCGCCACCCGGACTGCTACTTCCACCCCGACTTACACCCCCACGGTTAACAGCACGCCGACGAGCACCCCGACCAAAACACCCACAAGCTCGCCCACCAATACGTCCACTTCCACGGCCAGTTTTACTTTGACATCGACGCCGTCAAACACCCCCACGGGCACCCCGACGGCCACGGCCACCAATACTGCGACCAAAACCCCGACCCCGACGGCCACCTCCAGCCCGACCCCTTCGCCCAGCTTTACCCCGACATCCAGCCCCACACCCACGGCCACCCTTACTCCTACTAATACGCCGGTTTCCACATCCACTTCCACCGCGACCCCAACTCCCACCAATAGCCCCACGTCCACCGCCAGCCGGACCCCGACGGCGACCCCTTCGGCAACCTCCACCGCCACCTCCTCCTCCACTTTAACGGCCTCCGCCACCCCTACCGCCTCGCCGACTTCCACCTCGACCCGGACAGCGACCTATACACCCACGGCTTCGCCGACCATCACTCCCAGCCCGACGCCCAGCTCCACCGCCACCCTGACACCCACCCTCACCCCCTCCGCAACCGGGACCCAGCCGCCCACTTCCACGCCGACCAATACGGGGACCGACACAGCCACTTCCACCGCCACTTCGTCCCCCACGGTGACCGCCACCAGCACGGCCACCGGCACAGCCTCCCTTACGGCGACCTCCACCGCCTCCGCCACCGCAACGGATACCCCGGTTAATAGCTATACCCCTTCTTCCACGCCCACTTTGAGCCCGACCGGGACCCCGACCCCGACTCCCACGTCAACGGCCACGATGACGCCGAGCGCCACGGCCACCTTGACCCTGGCCTCTACGGCGACCTCGACCCCCATATCCACCCCCAGTTCCACGCCGACTTGGACGGCCACGGCAACTGCCACTTACTCGCCGTCCTCCACCTCAACTTCCACCCCCACGGCCACGCCCAGTCCCACCCCGACATCCACGGGAACGTCAACGCCTACCCGCACCCCCAGCTTTACCCCGACCCTGACGCCCACTTGGACGGCTTCCAAGACGCCCAGCGCGACGGCCTCCATGACTCCGACGGCTTCTCTCACATCCACCGTGACGTCGACCGCCACAGCTTTCATCACGGCAACGCCCACTTCCACGGTGCCTTTTACGGACATCTTCTGGGTTTCCCAGAACGTCCTTCATCCGGACCAGGGGCCGGTTTCCATCCAGGTTCAATACAGCCGTTACCCCGGGTTTTATGGATTGAGGATTTATAACTCGGCGGGGGAGCACATTAAGACTTTGGACGAGCAGACCTTAAGCGCTCCCGTCAGCGCCAATTACCAATGGGACGGGAAGAACAAATACGGGGACGCCTGCGCCAGTGGGGTTTACATTTTCTACCTGATCGAGCCCTATGACCGGAAGGTCAAGCGGATAGTGCTCGTCCATTGAGGAAAGCAGGAAGGAATTTTGACTTTTTCTATGACACTGTTATTTGAAGTAAAGCCCGAAACGTTTCAATTGAAATTCATCCACCTTGATCTTCTCGAAACTCACGTATCCCCTTTCGTTGAACGCATCAACCATTTCTTTCATGGCCCGAACCTTGTTCCCATCGGTAAAGACTCCCAGGATCTGCCCGCCTCCCCGGTGGCCGATGACCACAATGACTTCTTCCATTGCCATAACGAATCCTTTCCCCCAGAGTTTCTTTGGCATTATAAAACCGGTGCGGGTAACATAAGGGTCAATTCCGCCCCGGAGGCTTGCGTTGCGTAAAACGCTCTTATTGATCGTTTGTTGGCTCGCGGTAGGCCCGGCTTGGTCCAAGCGCCTTCCCCCGCCGGTCCTGGCGCCGGTGGACGACGGGGCCTACCGGTTCGTGGTTTTCAACGAACCTGCGGACCGCCGCCAGAACCCCTATTGGGAAGGGCATGTGGTGGCCTACCTGAAGGCCACGGGCGAGAAAATCTGGGACAAGTACCTTTACCGCATCTGGCGGGAACCTGGCTGGCAAGAGGACGGCCAGGACGTTTATCTCAAGAAAATGTACCTGGACCCGCCAAACCGCCTCGTCTTGGAGAACGAACAAGACACCTGGTTTGTTATTGAGCGCCGCACGGGTGACTCGCTGAAGGTGGAGCGCTTCAAGAAGCGGGAGGACGACCCTTCGGTTTATTACACCAATGGAACCCGGGTGGAGCCCATTATCAAAGGCGATTATTACATTGAGGCTGATAGTGACGTCACCTACGGCCACCAAAAGGTCCGGGCTTATGACCTGCCGACGGGAAAGCTCTTGTGGGAGAAGAAGGTTCCCGCCCCACGGGATGGTAGCGGTGGGAGAAGCCATATTTCCTTCATGGTCTTGAATGAAAAGGACCAAGCGGAGATTACCTTTGACGACGGCTCCGAAAGCCGGATCGATGTTCCAACGGGGAAGATGTTAAAAACAGTCGAAAAATAGATGGTTTTAAACTTTCTGCGAGGGAAAGTGAAATAAAAAAAGCCCTTGGACCTTAAGGTCCAAGGGCTTTTTATTTGGCTGTTGATGGTTTAGGCGACCGTGACGTCCTTCGAAAGATAGACGTCCTGGATGGTTTGGAGAAGCTTGGCGCCCTCTTCCATCGGCCGTTGGAAAGCCTTGCGGCCCGAGATGAGCCCCATTCCACCAGCGCGCTTGTTGATGACGGCCGTTTTGACCGCTTCGGCGAAGTCGTTCTCGCCCGAAGCGCCACCGGAATTGATCAAACCCGCCCGGCCCATGTAACAGTTGGCCACCTGCCAGCGGGTGTACTCGATGGGATGGTCGGGGATCAGGCTCTCATACATGCGCTTGTCGAACTTGCCGTAGGAGGATTCCTGGTTCAAGTGGAGGAAGCCCCCGTTATTCTCGGGCAGCTTCTGCTTGATGATGTCGGCCTCGATGGTGACGCCCAGGTGGTTGGCCTGGCCGGTCAGGTCGGCGGACACGTGGAAGTCCTTCTCCTTGGTCTTGAAGGCCTTGTTGCGGATGTAGCACCAGAGAACGGTGAACATGCCCAGTTCATGGGCCTGCTGGAACACTTTGGTGGTCTCCTCGATTTCCTTCTGGGCGTCGTCGCTTCCGAAGTAGATGGTGGCCCCGATACCGGCCGCGCCCATTTCGTAGGCCTGCTTGGCCGAGCCAAAATAGAATTCGCTGGCCTTGTTGGGGTAGGTCAAAAGCTCGTTGTGGTTGAGCTTCACGATGAAGGGAATCTTGTGGGCGTATTTGCGGGAGACGATGCCCAAGACCCCCAGGGTCGAGGCCACCGCGTTGCAGCCGCCCTCGATGGCCAGCTTCACGATATTCTCGGCGTCGAAATAGGCGGGGTTCTTGGCGAAGGAGGCCCCGGCCGAATGCTCAATGCCCTGGTCCACCGGCAGAATGGAAACATATCCCGAGCCGGCCAGGCGGCCGGTGGAATAAAGCCATTGCAGGTTGTTCAAGACCCGTTGGTTGCGGTCCGTGAGGGAGAAGATGCGGTCGACCCAGTCGCCGCCCGGGATATGGAGAGAGTCCTTGGAAATGCCCTTGCACTTGTAACCCAACAAATCCTTGGCCTGGCTTCCTAAATGTTTCTCGATATCGGAGATATTCATGATTCCATCCTTCCTGAGTTTGACGGCTGAAAAACGTTATTTTGCCGCGAATGCGCGGTGAAATTGGCGTTGTGCCGATGGGAATAAAATCGGCGCATGCCGACCTTCCATGGTGCCAACCTAATTAAGGAAGTCGGTATAGCACTGAATTCCTTTAACACCCTTAAGGAAAATCAGCGCACTACTAATACAAAATTGGTCACTAATATGCAAGTTGAGATTTCGCGCGGGTATGTTCCAAATCATAGAGTTTGGGTGGCTTTTGGAGACATTGGTAAAGAGGAGAAATAGCGGTTGCAGGCCCCAGTAAGCCCTAACCCCAGGTTTGGGCGAAATCATCCGGCTTGAAACCGATCGTGGCTTTTTTGCCGTCGGTCACCAGGGGCCTTTTGATGAGCCGCCCGTTTTTGGAGAGCAGTTCCAGGATCTGGTCCTCGGTCATGGTTTTCACTTTTTCCTTCATGTTCAGGAGGCGGTATTGCTCGCCGCTCTTATTAAGCAGGTCGGTGATTTTCTTTCCGCTCAAAGCCAAGTGTTTCTTCAGTTCCGCCTTGCTGGGCGGGGTTAAAGTGATGTCGATGGAGTTTAATGTCTTTTTGCGGCCGACCAGCCATTTCTCGGCGTTTCGGCAGGTGGAGCAGTTGGGATAGTGATAAAACTGGAGCATGCCGACCTTCTATGAACACAAAGGGATTAAGGAGGTCGGTATAGCACCGAATTCCTTTAACACCAATAAGGAAAATCGGCGCATGCTTTCCTCCGTTAAAACCAAAGTTTTTAGGGGGTTATTTAACTTGAGAAAGGGTTTGAAAGCTAGTTTGATATAGCCCACCTAAATTCCAAGGGGGTCACAGTGTTTTCAACTAAAACGATGAGAATGGCGTTTTTGATTTTCACCCTATCGTGTTTTTCTTCCCTGCTTCGGGCGGACGACGCGGACCAAAACCAAAAAGTCCAGCTTTTTGTCGCCCAGGTCCAGGGCAAGGTTTTTGTTGTGCATGGGGGTGTCCAGCACCAGGCGAATCCCCCGGAACCCTTGGTTGAAACTGATGAAATAAAGACTGGTGACGACAGTAAAGGCTACCTGGAATTCCAAAATGGCGGCGTGGTCGAAGTGGGGCCCGACAGCGACGTTACTGTGAGCCAATTGGAAACAGGTGGCGAGGACTTTAAGGCCCGTTTTCTCCTGGCATGGGGGAAATTAAAGGCCAAGGTTATGAAGTTGACCACGTCCAATTCCTCCTTTGAGGTGGAAGCGGGGGGAGTGGTAGCGGGCGTAAGGGGTACGGTTTTCGGGGTGGATTACGATAAGACCAAGCAACAAGTGGATGCCGAGACCTTTGAGGGTTCGATTTTAACGCGAGCGGGTGGCAAGGAAGAGGTCGTGGACAAGGGATACGGTTTGGCGATTCAAAAAACCGGCTTTTCACCGAAATCACCCTTGACCGGCCAGCAGATGAACAGCTTCCGGGATTTCACGAATGTATCGGGCCAGTTGGAGCAAAAGAAACAGCAAATGCTCCAAGATATGCACAATAAGGTCATGGAAAAACTGCCGGTTCCCGATAGCTTAAAAAATACGATCGGGCAACACCTACCATTCTGAAAAGCAGTTTTGAATTATGAATTTTGAGTTCTGAGTTGTGGTTAAAAATCTTTCGATTTTTTTTCTTCTTGTTTTAATTTAAGTTTTTGAACCGGAGGTTCAAAAACATTCATCAACTCAAAGCCAAGAACTCACACGGTTTACCCAAAATCAATAGGGCCTTCGGCCCCGCAAGGAAAACAGTGTCGCCCTCATTGCTTTCATCGGGCAAAGCCCGATATTCAAAAATGAAAATGAGGGCAAAACTTAAAACTGATTTTAGAGTTGCTTGCCTGGGCAACGTCCTGGTGGACGTATTGGTCAAGCCCGTGGACAAGCTTCCCCCATCGGGGGGATTGTTAGCGGTGAACCACGTGGAAATGGCCTTGGGCGGGTGCGCTTCCAACACAGCAGTGGCCTTAAGCCGCTTGGGGGTGCCAACCTCCCTTTGGGGAAAGCTGGGGAAGGATCATTTCGGCGCATTCGCCCTGGAACAATTAAAGGAAGCAGGGGTTGAGGTTTCCGGCATGAAGGCGGACCCGAGCGTCTCTACTTCGGCGACAGTGGTGCTGGTGGATTCCAAGGCCCGGCGGTCTTTCCTTCATTCGGTTGCCGCCAATGACCACATTTACCGGCGGGACCTTGAGCTTTCAAAACTCCACGCTTTCCAACACTTACATATTGGAGGTTACTTCTTATTCCCGAAACTGGATGGGGAACCGATGGCGGCCATCCTGCGGGAAGCCCAACGCAAGGGGCTAACAACTTCCCTCGACACGGCCTGGGACATGAAAAACCGCTGGATGAAGGCCCTGAAGCCCTGTCTTCCTTATCTGGATTACTTTATGCCCAGCGACAGGGAAGTGAAGATGCTTTTGGGATATACCGATCACGTGAGGGCCGCCAAGGCTTTCCTTGCCCTGGGGGCCAAATGCGTGGTGGTGAAGATGGGGGAAAAGGGCTCGTTTTTAATGAATCGAAAAGGCGAAAGGCACAATGCCCCCGCTTTCAGGCCCAAGGTGGTGGATACGACAGGGGCGGGAGATTGTTTTTGTGCTGGGTTCATTAAAGGTTTGGCTCTCAAATGGGATTTAAAACGGTGCCTTCAATTGGGAAACGCGGCGGGTGCCTGCGCAATAGGCGCTTTGGGGGCTACTGTTGGTTTGAAATCATTTCAGCAAGTTCGAAAGTTTTTAAGTTAATGACAATCATTTGTGATAAGGAATCCATATGCCATTTAAGCTAAATCCTGCCCTTAAAGGGGCCATTCAAGCCGTCGCAACGGTCGGCCAGATGCTCTGGCAAAAGGGGTGGGCCGAAAAAAACGCGGGCAACCTTTCCTGGGATGTGACCGGTCTGGTTAAAGTTAAACCCAAACTTTTAAAGTCATCCTCTTTTCGGGAACAATCCGGTTACCCGTCCGAAATGGACGGAAGGAGTTTGCTGATCACGGGAACGGGAACCCGATTCCGGGACATTGAAAAGAATCCAGAAGCCTGCCTTTGCGTGCTTCGATTCTCAGAAAAAGGGGATGGATACCATATTCTTTGGGGCGGCAAGCGGCCGGGGTTTCGGCCTACTTCCGAGCTGAGCTCCCACGTCAGCCTTCAACATTCGCTCCTAAAAGGAGGCGGAAAATTGAAGGTGGTGCTCCACACCCATCCCGACGAATTGGTCGCCTTGACCCACCTGCCTGAAACCAACAACCAAAACGCCTTGAATTGGGCCCTTTGGGGGATGATTCCCGAAGTTAAACTCTTCGTCTCCCGGGGTGTCGGCTTGGTACCTTACCGGCTGGCCGGGACCGATGCCTTGGCCCAGGCGACCGTGGAGGTCTTAAACAAGGGCTACAAGGTGGCGGTTTGGGAAAAACACGGGGCCTTGGCGGTAGGGGCCGACCCGGAGGAAGCCTTTGACCGGGTGGATGTGATGAACAAGGCCGCGAAAGTGTACCTGCTTTGCAAACAAACGGGACAAAACCCCCTGGGCATCACTCGGGAACAAATCGAGGAGATTGGGCGGGTTTATCCGGAGAAAGATTGATTTTGCTCATACGGGGAAAAAAGAGCGGCCTATACAGTTTTATCATCAATTTAGGGCCAGGGGCCCAATATGGAAAACTGTATCACCCACATGACTTCATCGGGCGCAGCCCGATTTTCAAAAATGAAAATGTGGGTATAATACGGCCCGCTTGATCCCCTTTTTTGGAGGCTGTTATGAAATCGAAGTCCCTGAAATCCAACGTCTCCCCGCTCCAAGCTTCGCGGGCCGCCTACCAGCCTAAGCTTCCCAAGGTATTGGCCGGCAACCCCTCCAAGGTCACCGTCAAATTCGGCAAGGCCACCCGGTCCATCAGCGACCAAGCCGTCCTTCAAAAACTTTTCCCGAACGTCTACGGCCAGCCGGAGGCGTTCTTTGTGCGGGGCAAGGCGCCTGCATCCATGAAAAAGGCAATCCGAGTGGCAATGGTTCTTTCCGGCGGCCAGGCTCCGGGCGGACACAACGTGGTGGCAGGGCTTTTCGACGGCCTCAAAAAGTTGAACAAGAAAAACACCCTCGTCGGCTATTTGGGCGGTCCCTCGGGGCTGGTTGAAAACAAGAAGATGGAAATCACCGACAAGCTATTGGAAGGCTACCGCAATACCGGGGGTTTCGACATCATTGGGTCGGGCCGCACCAAACTGGAAACCCCGGAACAATTCGAGGCTGTGAAAGCCAACCTATTGAAGGAAGGCGTTTCGGCTTTGGTGGTGGTTGGTGGGGATGATTCCAACACTAACGCGGCGGTGCTGGCCGAGTATTTTAAAGCCCAGGACGGCTCCCTGCGGGTCATTGGCTGCCCCAAAACCATCGACGGCGACTTGAAGAACGAACAAATCGAAGTGAGCTTCGGGTTCGACACGGCCACCAAGGTTTACGCCGAACTGGCCGGCAACGTGGGCCGGGACTGCCTTTCGGCCAAGAAGTATTGGCATTTCATCAAGGTCATGGGCCGTTCCGCCAGCCACATCGCCCTGGAAGTGGCCCTGAAGGCGCACCCCAATCTTTGCCTGATCTCGGAGGAAGTGGCGGCCAACCAATGGACCTTGGATCAAATTATCGAGCAGGTGGCTAAAACCGTGTCCGACCGCGCGGCCCAGAAGAAGAATTACGGGGTGGCCCTGGTGCCCGAGGGGCTCTTGGAATTCATTCCCGAGATGAAAACACTCATCGGCGAACTTAACGACCTTTTAGCCCACAACACCGAGTTCGAGAAATTGGAAACGGCCCAGGAAAAGATCGATTTCGTGAAATACCAGCTGAAAGAGGAATCCAAGAAGGCCTTCTACTCCCTGCCCCATTCCATCCAAGTCCAACTCTTGGCCGACCGGGACCCCCACGGTAATGTCCAGGTGTCCAAGATCGAAACCGAAAAGCTCCTGATGGAAGCGGTGGATTTAAAGCTGAGGCTTTGGAAGCGGGAAGGGAAATACAACGGCAAGTTCTCGGCCCAGGGGCATTTCTTCGGCTACGAGGGACGCTGCGCGGACCCCTCCAACTTTGACGCCGATTACTGCTACTCGCTGGGGTTCACCGCCGCCTACCTGGTGGCCGCCGGATTGACGGGTTATCTTTCCTCCGCCCGTGACCTCCTGAAGCCGGCCGCCCAGTGGAGGGCAGGTGGGGTTCCCTTGACCATGATGATGAATATGGAGCGCCGCCACGGCAAAGAAAAGCCGGTCATCCAAAAAGCGCTGGTGGACCTAAAAGGTAAGCCTTTTAAGGCTTTCGCCGCCCTGCGCGAGAAATGGGCCTTGGAGGATGATTTCACCAGCCCCGGTCCCATCCAGTTCTGGGGTCCCTCGGAAGTGGCGGACAGTGTTCCTGAGACCTTAAGGCTCGAGCGTGGCAAGTAGCCGGGTCATTTCCGAAACAGGCGAATGGACTTGCCCCAAATGTGGCGTCTTAGCCCGGCAGTATTCCTGCGCCAAATGCGGCTTTAGGATCTACGCGGGCTTTTTCATCCGCCTTTTCTGCCAAGCCATCGACGGTTCGGTTGTTTGGACCGTTTCCCAGGTCCTGGGGTGGCTGATTTTCCACTCCTATTGGTTTTTCATCCTTACCAACTTTCTCAGCTTTGCCTTCTTCCGCTTTTACTTTATGGTTCTGACGGGCCTTTGGGGACAGACGCCCGGCAAAATGCTGGCCAAGATCCGGGTCATCCGGCTGGACGGCTATGAGGTTCGCTGGTTCAACGCCATCCTGCGGAACATTTTCGAGACCCTCTTGGTGCTGGTGATGTTCATGGGGTACGCCATGGCGTTGTCCCATACGACCATGCACGACTTTGACTTGATGCCGGCTGTCGAAAGGGAAGCGACCCTTGAAAAATATATCCCGCCCTTTGTGGGTTATTGTGTGTTGGCGAGGTACGTTTACGCCTTCAGCGAATTTTTCGTGCTGTTATTCAACAAAAAGAAACGGGCCATCCACGACTTTATCGCCGGAACCGTGATTATCCGAGATCCTCGCATGCCCTTCCTGCCTTGGCGTCGAGGCCGGCTTAAACCGTAAAAAAGCCCTAAATGGGTGGTTTTTTCATATTGCAAATAAAAGCCCTCGAGAACTATACTTCACTCCCCCTGGCACACCAGGGTTTGTTCCCGCCTTTGGCCGCGTGGCCCTTCGCCGGAACCTTGTTCCCTTTAGAAAGACGAAGGGGACATCTCCCCTTCCGGGGGAGAATCCAAAAGGAGGAAAAGTTCAATGTCGAATCTTTCGAAGTACGACGTCATTTACATCTTGGACCCCAATTCGACCGCCGAGGAAATGGCCGCTGTTTCGACCAAAATCGAACAGATCGTCAACGACTCGAAGGGGACCGTCCTGAAGAAGGACGATTGGGGCAAGCGCCGCCTGGCTTATATGGTGAAAAAACACCGTGAGGGCCATTACGTGTTTTACCACGTTTCGGTTTCAACCGAGAGCGTGGCCGAAATTACCCGTAACCTGCGCCTGTTGGAGAAGGTTATCAAGTTCTCCATCGTCAAGGACACCATCAGCCACCTGAAGGCCAAGCCCAAGCCGGTCCGCACACCGCGGCCTGTCTCGTCGGAGGGCCCACACCGCCCGGGAGCGCCACGGACATCGGCTCCCCGGCCTTCTGAGCATGCGCCGGTTGCACCTTCCGTTCAGCCTTCCCCGGCCCCGGCGGCACCTTCCGTTCAACCTTCCCCGGCGCCGGCGGCCCCCGCGTCCGATACCAACCCCTGACGGTTTCGAACCTGGAGAAGAGAAATGCCGAATTTAAATAAAGTCATGCTCATCGGAAATCTCACCAAGGACCCCGAATTGCGGTATACCGCCGGCGGGGCCCCGGTGGCCAACCTTCGCATGGCAATCAACCGTGTTTACCAGCTGCAGTCAGGCGAGAAGAAGGAAGACGTCTGTTTCGTCACGGTGGTGGTCTGGCGCAAGCAAGCCGAAGCGGTAGGGGAATACCTGAAAAAGGGAGACCCCATTTTCGTGGAAGGCCGGCTGCAAAGCCGCACCTGGGAAACCGAGGATAAGCAGAAGCGCAGCATCATGGAAGTGGTGGCCGAGCGCATCCAGTTCCTCAACCGCGGCAAGGGCCCGTCGGAGGGCACCCATGAGGCCGTGGAAGACGAGGGAGTGGCCCAAGGCCAAGGCCCCGTTGCCTCCGGCAGTGAAGAGGACATACCTTTTTAATCATTTAACTTTGGGCGCGATTAATCGCCCCACAATCGAATTTCTAAGGAGATGAAAATGGACGAACCAAAGAGAGAATTCAAACCCCGCAGTGAAGGACACCGCGAAGGCCCCCGCGAGGGAGGCCGTGAAGGCGGCGAAGGCCGTGGCGGCCGTTTCCGCCGTCCGCGCCGCAAATCCTGCCGCTTTTGCGCGGAAAAAGTGGTGGCCATCGATTACAAGAACTTTAACCAGATCCGTTCCTTCGTGAGCGAGAGGGGCAAGATTGTCCCGAGCCGCATGACGGGAACCTGCGCCAGCCACCAACGCGAGTTGACCAAGGCCATCAAACGGGCCCGCAACATCGCCTTGCTTCCTTTCGCCAACGCCTGATCCAAAGGAGCGTTACCTTGGGAGCGGCGATGGTTGACCTCTTGGTAAATTTAATCGGTTCCGCCCTGATGTTAGGTGTGGCTAGCCTGGCTTCGACTTGGGCCTTGCTCAAGGGCTTGAAGCCCCGAAGCGCGGTATTGGCCGCCGCAGCGACGATGGCGGTGGTCATCCTGGCGGGTCTGTCCTTGTTCCAGATGTCCGAGCCGAATAGCCTTATCACCGTCATCCAGAAGGCGTTTGATAGTTATTGGACTCTCAGCCTTCCCGAGATGGTCCAGCAGGGGTTCACCGAGGAAGAGATCGGCCTCGTGAAGATGGTGTTCGTTAAGTACGTTTTCCAGGCCCTTCCCGCATGGATCGCCGTTAATTGCCTGATCACGGGGTTGCTGGCCTACTACCTTTCTTCGGCGTTCCTTTCCAGGGTAACCCTCAAGGTCCCCAAAAGCCTGGCTTTCCGCCTTTGGATCGTGCCTGAACCGCTTGTTTTTGGTTTGATCCTAGCCGGTTTCCTGAAGATCGCATTTAAGGAAGGCACCTGGATGGACATTCTGGGGAATAACCTCCTGGTGTTTTTGGGGATGGTTTACATCTTGGGGGGCATCAGCATTATCGTCTTTCTTTTTAGCCGCTTTCGCCTTACCCCTTTCATGCGCGTGGTGTTGCTGGTCACGATCTTTTGGGGGGCTATTCGTTTAGGGCTGGTTTTTCCCATCTTTTTTGTGGGTGTGATGGATATTTGGTTCGATTTCAGGAAAATTAAAAACCCTCCCCCGGAGCCTGCGCCATGAAAGTTCTCCTAAAAAATGACGTTCCCAAGATCGGAAAAAAAGGCGAATTGCTCGAAGTAAAAGAAGGCTACGCTCGCAACTTCCTTATCCCCAACGGCCTGGCTATTGAGGCCACCGGCGGCACGATGAAGCAATACGAAGAAGGGAAGAAGTCGTTGGAGCGCAAAAAGGTCAAGGAAAAGGAAGATGCCGAGGCGCTTGCGGCCAAGATCAAGGGAACGACCATTACCCTGCGCCACAAGGCAGGGGAAGAGGGAAGGCTTTTTGGCTCCATCACCTCGGCCGAAATCTCGGAAGCCCTTCAACAAAAGGGTTTTGAGATCGATAAAAAACACGTGATCCTGGACGAGCCCATCCGCTTGGTGGGGAAGCATGAGGTGAAGATCAAGCTTCATACCGAAGTTACGGCCATCCTGCACGTGGAAGTCGCGAAGCTTTAATACCCCTCGTTAATCCGACGAAAATAAATCCTTAAAAATCCATGTGAAGCCTTCTTGAGCTTTTGCCCATAACAGAATTAATTGAATTTTTTTGGTATACTAGCGTATACTAACTGAAAAGTGACGTAAACGGATTGTGGAAAAGCTGTGTATGCCCATGTGGGTGACTTGTGAGTTCGTCTTCTGGATGAGCCTGGTGCGGGAGGAAAAGTGCATAACTCAAACGTTGATAGCTTTAGCGCGAATTGCATGAAAAAACTTGATCCATTTAGCCCTCCGACTACAATGACGCGCTC
The DNA here is from genome assembly GCA_963770835.1 of uncultured Pseudomonadota bacterium. Lineage (GTDB taxonomy): Bacteria > Oederibacteriota > Muellerivitia > Muellerivitales > Muellerivitaceae > JAJPJW01. The sequence goes on along the minus strand of CAVYRH010000019.1, from coordinate 24,198 downwards.
GCAAAAATCTGATGGAGTCCACCATGGAAGTCGCCCGTAAAAGTAACCCGCTTTCGCCCCTGCCCAACAGTTCGGAGTTCCGCGTTCCGCCCCAGGATCTAGATGCCGAGCAATCCGTCCTCGGGGCCATGATGCTTTCCTCCGAGGCCACCCGCCTGGTCATTCCCCTCTGCAAGGCCGAGGACTTCTACCGGGAAGCCCACCGCAAGCTTTACCAGGCCATCGTGGCCTTGGACGACCGCAAGGAACCGGTGGACATCATCACCCTTTCCAACGAACTCAAACACATGGGAGAGTTCGACACCATCGGCGGGGTTTCGGCCCTGACGACCCTTATTGAGCGCGTCCCCACGGCCGCCAACGCCGAGTATTACGCGAACATCGTCAAGGAAAAGTCCTCGGCCCGTAAGCTCATCGCGGCCGCCACCCAGGTGGTGGCGGACGCCTATGAGGATTCCATACCCATCAAGGAGCTTTTGGACGACGCCGAGCACCGGATCTTCGAAGCCACGGAGCTTCGGGAAAGCAAGGATTTCTCCAGCATCAAGGACCTGATCGGGAACTCCTACGAGTACGTCAACAACCTCTCCGACCAGAAGATGCACATCACGGGCGTGCCGACCGGCTTTTTCGACTTGGACGACCTGACGGCGGGGCTCCAGCCCGCCGAAATGATCGTCGTGGGGGCCCGGCCCTCCATGGGAAAAACCTCGCTGGCCCTTAATATCGCCCAGCACGCCTGTATGGGCACCAACCAGTTGAAAAAGAAAATTCCCGTGGGGTTCTTCTCCATTGAAATGACCGCCAAGCAATTGGCTCTTCGTTTGCTTTGTTCGGTGGCACGCATTGACCTGAAGAAAGCCCGATCAGGTTACTTGAGCGACCCCGACCGCGGGCGGCTCGTCAACATCACGGGCCAATTTTACGAAGCCAAGCTCTTCATCGACGACACTTCCTCCATCACGGTGCTGGATCTGAAGGCCAAGGCCCGGCGCTTGAAGCGGGAGCACGGCATCGGCCTGCTGATCATCGACTACCTCCAGCTCATCCAGGCGGGTGTTCGCGCGGACAACCGGGAACAGGAAATCGCCTATATTTCCCGTCAGCTCAAGGCACTGGCCAAGGACCTGGACATTCCGATCATCGTCCTGTCCCAGTTGTCCCGCCCCCAGAAGGGCCAGGAAGAAAAACGCCCCGTGCTTTCGGACCTGCGCGAATCCGGCGCCATCGAGCAGGACGCCGACGTGGTCGTCTTCATCCATCGTGAAACCGAGGGACAATCGGAGGAGGGTCATCCGAATTTCAAATATGAATTAGTGGTCGCCAAACAACGTAACGGCCCAACTGACAGTGTTGACGTTTATTTCCACCGCCAATACACTTCCTTTGAATCAAAGTCCAAGGTTTCCGAGCGTTAATCCCTCCGCCAAACAAAACCCGGTTTTGTTACAATGCACTCCGCATGAAAACACCGAATTCCATTACTCCTTCCTGGGCTGAAGTTTCCTTAGGTTCCCTCAAGGCTAATTTTAAGGCCCTCCAAAGATTGGCTAAGGGTTCCGAAATCCTGCCGGTGGTCAAAGCCAACGCTTACGGGCACGGCCTGGTGCCGGTTTCCAAGGCCCTTTTACAAGCGGGCGCTAAATTCCTGGCTGTGGCCTTTGTTCAGGAAGGGGCGGCCTTGCGAAAGGCGGGGGTTCGGATTCCCGTCCTGGTCCTGACGCCCACGCTTCCCCCCGAAATTCCCCTTCTTTTAAAGAACAAGCTCATCCCCCAGGTTAGTTCCGTGGAGGGTGCGAAAGAAATTTCCAAGGCAGCCCGGAAGCTAGGGATCGAGAGCGTCATGGTCCACGTCAAGATCGACACCGGCATGGCGCGGGTGGGAGTCCAAACCGCTTCCGTGATCCGGGAGATCGAGGCGATCCGCCGCGTCCCCGGCATCCAGATCACGGGTGTCTACACCCATTTGGCCACCGCCGATTGGACGGACCCAAAGTACGCTTGGGGCCAAATCACCCTTTTCCAACAGGCCCTTGAAAAGATTCACCGGCAAACGGGGATCCGCCCGGCTACTCATGTGGCCAACAGCGCGGCTCTCATTACTTATTACCCCCAGTCGAAAGGGACCTGGGTTCGGCCTGGAATCGCCCTTTATGGGGTCTACCCTCATCCCAACATGAAAAACCGCGTGAAGTTGACTCCGGTAATGCAATTGAAAACCCATGTTCTTCATACTAAAACGCTGGAAAAAGGCGAATCGGTCAGCTATGGGCGGACTTACAGGGCGAAAAAGAGGATCAAGGTTGCTACCCTGGGCATCGGTTACGCCGACGGGCTTTTCCGCAGCCTATCGAACGAGGGTTCTTGTCTGATCCGGGGTAAAAAGGTTCCGTTGATCGGAACGGTTTGCATGGATATGTGCATGGCCGACGTTTCCAAGGTTCCGGGCGTGAGGGCGGGGGATGTGGCCACGATCTTCGGCCGAGATGGAAAGGTTTTTCTTTCCGTTGAGGATCAAGCCGCCAAGGCTGGAACCATTTCCTATGAACTGCTTTGCGGGGTGGGCGAGCGCGTGCCGCGGGTTTACGTCAGATAAAAGAATGTCGACTTCCCCTAAGGTTTGAAATGAAACTCAAATATTGGATCGAACGATTCGGCGGGTTCCTCTCCTTTTTCATCCATGAAATGGGTGAAATGGTCTTTTTGGCCATCGGCATCCACCGGTGGATGTTCAGGAAGCCTTTCGATGGCAAGCTCATTCTCCAGCAAATGGTGTATATCGGGGTTGAGTCCATTCCCGTGGCCATTAACACCGCCCTTTTCACGGGCATGGTGCTGGCCCTGCAGTCGGGCTATACCCTGGAAACCAAGATCAAGGGCGTATCCCAATTCATCGGCTCGGTAGTTTCCATTTCCATGGTGAGGGAATTAGGCCCCGTCCTTACCGCCATGGTCATCGCGGGCCGCATGGGGTCGGCGGTGGCGGCAGAAATCGGCACGATGCAGGTGACAGAGCAGATCGACGCCCTCTACACCCTGGCCGCCAACCCGGTGAAGTACCTCGCGGTGCCCCGGTTTCTCGCCTTTACCTTCATGTTGCCGCTTTTGATCGTCTTTTCGGACCTGGTGGGTTGGGCGGGGGGGTTGTTCATTTGCTCGATGAAATTCACTTCCTCCACCGTTTACATCGAAAGCACGCGCACCTCCCTGGAGGCGGGGGACATCATGGGCGGTGTCATCAAGGGCATGTTTTTTGGGGCCATCATCGCTATCGTGGCCTGCCGCCAGGGGTTTGCCACTACCAATGGCGCCGAAGGCGTGGGCCGGGCTACCACCAACGCGGTGGTTTTTTCGTTCATGCTTATCCTGATCTCGGACTACTTCCTCAATGCAATACTCATCGCGCTGCACATATAAGGTTGGAACATGAACGAAGATAAAAAAATCATCGAACTCAAGAGGGTTTCCAAGTCTTTCGGTGACCGGAACGTCCTGGACGGGATCGACCTGGAGGTCTTCGCCGGGGAGACGCTAGTCATCATCGGCCGCTCCGGGGTAGGGAAAAGCACCATCCTGAAACACGTTGCAGGGCTCTTGCTCCCCGACTCCGGGGAGGTTTGGGTGGAGGGCCAGGAAGTGGAACGTTTGGGCGAATCGCAACTCAACGAGCTGCGCAAAAAGATGGGTGTGGTTTTCCAGTACGCCGCCCTCTTCGATTCCCTCACGGTGTTCGAGAACGTGGCTTTCCGGCTTTCGCGAGACTTTCACATGCCCCTCCTGAAAGCTATCGATACGGTGACGGCCAAGTTGGAGCTGGTGGGGCTTAAAGACGACCTGCTCGACCTAAAACCCGCCCAGCTGTCCGGCGGCATGCGCAAAAGGGTTGGCCTGGCAAGGGCCATCGCGCATGAACCTGAAATCATCCTTTACGACGAGCCCACTTCGGGACTGGACCCCGTCTCCTCGGAGGCCATCAACGATCTCATCCTCGACATGCAGAAAAAATTGGGGGTGACCTCCGTGGTGGTCACGCATGACATGCACAGCGCCTACAAGGTGGCTAACCGGATTGCCATGATATATGATGGAAAAATTATCGGAATCGGCACGCCGGAGGATATTAAGAACAGCCAAGACCCCTATATCCGCCAGTTCGTGACGGGTAGCGTGGAAGGACCCATGCCGGTTCGTTAAATCTGGAAGAAATTAGAATGGAAGTTCATTTTTGAGGTTTTAAAGAAATGCCGGACATCAAACACAACCCTATTTGGAGCCTCGAGTTCAAGGTCGGGCTGATGACCATCGTAGCCCTCCTCGTCCTGATGGTGGCCCTCCTTTTCATCAACAATTTCCAGTTTGGGCCGGGCGGCCGGGTGGTCACCGTTTCCTTTAATTTCCTCGGCGACCTGAAAACCAATGCGCCGGTGGAATACGCCGGCGGCATTAAGGTGGGCTTCGTTAAGGACATCCGGTTGGGTGACAACAAGGCCCTGGTGGATCTCCTGATCACCAACCGGGACCTTAAATTGAGAAAGGATTCCGAAATCGCCCTTTACAGCGCGGGACTGCTGGGTTCCCGTTACGTGCAAATCACCGCCAACCTGGGGATAGGACCGGAGCTTGAGAAGGGCGACATCCTGGTGGGGAAGGATTCCAACAACCTGGACCTGACCTTCAGCGAAATAGGCGACGTGATGGAGAATTTCGAAAAGATGATGGGCGATCCCAAGGCCAAAGAGAATTTCCTCCATTCCTTCGACAATATGAACAAGGCCACCGACCAATTGTTGGAGCTGACGATCCAAAGCCGGGCCAAGATCGATAAAATTATTGATGGATTGTCTCTTTCCAGCGAGCAGGCGCCTGAAATCATGGCCAGCGCCCAGAAGATCTCCAAGAACCTGGAAACCCTGACCAACGCTCTCAACAAACAGCAGATCACCCAGTCGGTCAAAGACCTTAACAATACCCTTCAGGTGATGAACGAAGTGGCCAATGACATCCACGACGGCAAAGGGGCGTTGGGGGTTCTTCTGAAGGACCCCGAGGTGGCCGGCGACATCAAGGGGCTGGTCGAGGAATTAAAGGCCCATCCCTGGAAACTTTTGTGGAAACAGTAAGGTATTTAACGTCAACCATCCTCTACGAAAGTAAAAAAGTGAAAAAAACACAACTAGGAATAGGTTGTGCGGTTCTCCTGGCCCTCTTCATTATTTCTTTACCTGCTTTTGGTCAAGACACTCCTTCCGAAACTCCTACTCCCGCTGGTCAAACCGATTCCATGGGCATGTCCAAAAGTTCGGGTGGAATACTGCCAAATCCAACCGCGCCCCTAGGCTCCATGGAAGTTTGGGATGAAGACATGCAAATGGCCATGCCCTTTCCCATGGCCCATATGCCCATGAGCATGCTCATGCTGCATGGGTATGGTTTTTTTGAAGCCATAGCGGAGGAGGGCGTACAACGGGGCCGGGCGGATTTTTCCGGGCCCAACATGTTTATGGCTGACTTGGGGACTTCCGTGGGGGATGTCCAGTACCTGAACCTGGACGTCATGCTGACCACCGACCTTTGGCTGGTTCCTAAAACCGGAACACCTGAACTTTTTCAGATCGGCGAGACCCAGGCGAACGGCAACCCCTTCATTGACGCCCAGCATCCCCACAGCTCCCCCATCATGGGGCTTACCTTGAGCGACACCATTGCCCTGGACGCGGGGGACAAGAGCAACCTAAAGTTATTCGCTGCCCCGCGGGGTGAATCTACGGACGGGCCCATCGACTACATGCACCGTATTACGGGGATGGTCAATCCTGACACTCCCTTAGGCCACCATATCGGACAGGATGTGGGGCATATTTCCAGCACCGTCATTGGAGAGTCCCTGAAGCTGGGCGGCCTTCACCTGGAAGCCTCCACCTTCAATGGTATGGAACCTGATCCCACCCGAGTGGACCTGCCCATCGGCACGCCGGATTCCTACGCCCTTCGGGTTATCCAGGAGTTTTCACCCCAAGTCATGGCCATGGCTTCCTACGCTTACGTCAACAATCCTGAGCCGGGTATCGCCAATGACAGCCGGTATTCAGCGTCGCTTTATACCCATTTCCCCTTGTCGGATGCCTGGACGTTCCATAACACACTGGTATATGGGGGCATTACGAATATCGACAACGCTACTTTCCTCAATTCGACGCTGGAAGAATTCGCCTTCGCCAGCGAAAAAATGGCGATCTTCGGGAGGGTCGAGGTGCTGCAACGCACCCCCAACGAACTGGGGATACCCGGCCTCGCCGACCCTAATAACGGCCGTTGGGTGACCGCCATTACCTTGGGCTATAGCCACCGGGTGGTAGCCTGGGACGGGTGGGAATTGCGGGCCGGGGCCTCCATCACGAATGACCAGACGCCATCTGAATTTTCAGGAACTTATGATGGAAATCCTTTGAGTTATAAGTTTTTCTTTCAACTCGGTGGCGCGCAGATGTACGGTTTGTAAGCCGGCCTTTATCATCGGTACACGCCTAAATAAGTCATTTTGGCCATATCCATTCAATGAAAGACAAGCCTAAAATAGGTCCAGAATTTAATTTTGGTTGGAGGGAAAACAATGGTAACGCATCGGATTGTGGCTTATTTGATCGGTTTGGCCGTCGGGTATTGGGTTTTGACCCTTGCGGAAAAGGAAAAGAGCACCAACAAGACCATTGGAAAGGTCATCGGTTGGATCATTATCGTTGTTTCCTTCATTGGTCCCCTTTGCCTGGCGGGTTCAGCCATTTATTGCCACTCCCACGGAGATACTTGTTCCTATTCCACGGCGTGCCCCTGGAACGGCCACATGATGGGCAAGGATGGAAAGTGCATGGGGATGATGGGGGATAAAGACTCGAAAGAGGGCGAAGAAAAATCCAAGTAAATTTCCGCCTGGTAAAACGAAAAATAACAAGAGCCCCGGTAAAGCCGGGGCTTTTTTATTGTCGGGCCCATTGGGTTTGGATACATTGCTACCAGAACTTTTGAGGAGGGCGACATGAAATGCTTTTTGAAGGTCTTTTTGGGGCTGGCGGTGGCGCTAGGGACGGGTTTTGCCCAGGCCGGCGATTTCGAGGGGGAAGTCGATATGACCATGACGACCAACAACGGTAAAACCCTGCCTATCCAATACTTCGTCAAGGGTCACCGGGCGCGAACCCAGATCACGATTAGCAACGAAAAAGGTTCGTTTTCGGGAGGCAGCATATATGACTGGCAAACCAACCAGATCACCATGTTGATGGATAAGCAGAAAATGTACACGGTGAGTCAGGTTCATCCAGAGAAGTGGAACTACGATGGTAACAGCAAGCATTTCAAAGTGACCGATACGGGCAGCACTGAAACCATCCTGGGGCACAGCTGCGAGGAATGGGATTACACCTCGGACGACAATAACGGGAAGATCTGGCTGACCCCCGGCATCGGAAATTGGTGGGGGTCTGAAATGGCGGCCCAGGCCAATAAGCTGCCATCGGACCAGAGGGCTCTTGTGAATTTGGTCGTTTCCAAGAAACTTTTCCCCATGAAATGGGAAACCGACGATAAATCGGGAAAGATCAAGAACACTGGGACTGTCACGAAGGTGGAGGCGAAATCCCTCGGCGACGATTTTTTTGAACCGCCCCCGGACTACAAAAAATTCGACATGGGTAATATGTTCAATAGCGCCAACCCGTCGGCGGGTTCGCCCAATTCGTCCGGCAATCAGGACCCCGTGGGTTCGGCCCTTAAGTCCAAGCTTCCTTTTTAATTCCTATCCAACTCTGATTTTAAAAGGCTCCTCCCCCGGGAGCCTTTTTTGTTTGTTTTGGATAGTATACAAGTGTATAATTTTTCCACTGCCACTAAAGAAAGAGCCTGGAATGCCGAAAGCCAGAAAAATATTTTCGCAGTTGTTGGACTTACTCCCGGGAGCGCTGTTTTTCCTATTCATGGCCATCGCTGTTCAAGCGGCGGAAATCATGACTAACGACGGGCAGAAATTCGACGGGAAGATTCTTGAGGAACAGTCCGATTACGTCCTCATGGAAATCGAAAACGGCGTGCAAGTGAAGATCGACAAATCGGAAATCGCCTATATCCAGCGCGAGGATAATAAAAAGCCATTCGCCCAGGAATATCCCGTTTTGGGGGTTACCTATGGGTCGCCAACCGTTTTGAACCTGGTGGCGGGTTATTACCTTTCCGATTTCGGAGTGAAGTTTTCGGGCGCCTATTGGGGAGGGACGAGGGGCATTCAGGCTGATTTATCAGTCAAACTGGTGGAGGACCAATCCTTCCTGGCCAATTTTTCACTGGTGGGCGGATTGGTCGGAACCACTAACGCCAACAACGGCTTTTCTCTTTGGAGTTCCGGTTTCTGGAGCGGCACCAATTGGACCTATGAGGGAATCGGGGTTGACATTAATTACGGCGGTTTCGTGTTTGAATTGGACGGGGTAACAGGTAATTTTCCGAATCCTATTGCGTTGCCGGTCCAAATCGGCTTTGTGCAGAGGTTTAATTAATATGGCAAAAACCAAAACCCAATTCGTGTGCCAAAACTGCGGTTCCAGAAGCCTGAAGTGGCAGGGCCGGTGCACCGCCTGCGGCGAATGGAACAGCTTCGTTGAGGAGCTGATCGATTCCGGAAAGTCGGAAGAACGGGGCCGCAAGCTTTCCAAACTCTCGGAAACGGTGGCACCTGTGGCCCTTGACGAGATTGATGTGGATGAGGGCTTTCGCCTTAAAACCCAAATCAACGAGTTCGACCGGGTTCTGGGCGGTGGTATCGTGCCGGGGGAAACGGTCATGATCGGCGGAGACCCCGGAATCGGCAAATCAACACTTCTTTTACAGGTCGTGGATAAGTTGTCGAAGCTACAAAAACAAGGCCAGGGAAAGTGTCTCTATGTGACGGGGGAGGAATCGGCCCAGCAGATCAAGCTCCGTGCGGAACGGTTGGGTATCCGTTCCAACAACCTTTTCATCTTCCCTGAAACGGACGTATTGGCCATCCTGGATCAGATCGAAAAAACCAAGCCGATTTTGACGGTTATTGACTCCATCCAGACCCTCTTTTTGGCTGATATTGCCTCGGCCCCGGGCAGTGTTTCTCAAGTGCGCGAATCGGCGGCCCGGCTTACCTACTTGGCCAAACGCGAGAAACTACCCATGTTCTTCATCGGCCATGTCACTAAGGAAGGCAGCATTGCGGGGCCCATGGTGCTAGAGCACATGGTGGACGCGGTCCTTTATTTCGAGGGTGATATCCAGCGGCATTACCGTCTTTTGAGGGCGGTAAAGAACCGCTTCGGTAGCACCCAGGAAATCGGCATCTTCGAGATGCGGGAGGACGGCCTTTCGGAAGTGGTGGATGCCTCGAAGGCCTTTTTGGACGACCATTTCGTGCATAGCTCCGGCGCGGTTATTACCGCCAGCCTGGAAGGCACCCGGCCCCTTCTTTTGGAAGTGCAGTCCCTGGTCAGCCCCACGAACTTCGGGATGCCCCAGAGAAGGTCCTCTGGCATCGACCCCAACCGCCTGGCCTTGATCCTGGCCATCCTGGAAAAACGCCTCGGCATGGCCATTTCTTCACAGGATGTGTTTCTAAACATCGCGGGCGGGATCAAGGTAGTGGAACCTTCCATCGACCTGAGCGTGGCGGTGGCTGTGGCTTCCTCATTCCGGGAGGTAGCCGTTTCCAGCGATACCCTCGTGCTGGGGGAATTGGGACTTTCCGGGGAAGTGCGCGCGGTTTCCCAAATCGGCCCCCGTTTGGCTGAAGCTGCGCGGCTGGGCTTCAAGCAAGCGATCATTCCTCACGGTAACTTGAAAGCAGTTTCCTTGCTACCCGATGCCCCGATGGAAGTTTTAGGGGTGAAGACCCTGGCCGAGGCCATCGGAATCCTCGTCCCAAGATAAATTTGTTGAATCTCAGCCTTTTCATGGCTTTTCTGGAAACATCCCATCCCTTTTGTTAGACTGTGCGACCTTATGACCAAAGTCAAACACAAGAAAACCCAGCCTTGGGCGGCCATTATTGTGGCGGCGGGGCAGTCGAAGCGGCTGAAAAGCCAGACGCCCAAACCGTTCCTTTACATTGACCACCGGCGCACCATGTTGGACATGTGCCTGGAAGCCTTTCGGCAGGTGCCGGGCCTGGCTTACGTCATCATCGTCACCCGGCATGAATACTTGGAACAGGCCATTCAGGCCATTTACCGTTGGAAACTGGCTGGAATCGTAACCAAGGGTGGGGCGGAAAGGGAAGATTCGGTCCGATTGGGCTTGGAAGTGGTACCACCTGGTGTAAAGCACGTGCTGATCCATGACGCCGCGAGGCCCTTGGTAAGCCCCGGTATCATCCACCGCGTCTTGGAAGGCGCCGCCCGTTTTGGGGCCGTTATTCCCGTTATTCCCGTGAAGGACACCCTCAAGATGGTCTCCGGCGGCAAGGTTGTGAAGACCCTGGACAGGTCCAAGATCGGGGCGGTCCAGACCCCCCAAGGGTTCAAACTTGCCATATTGCGGAAAGCTTTCCGGAAACTGGGGCGTAAAGCCTCCCGTTTGACGGACGACGCCGCCGTTGTCGAGGCGGCCGGCATGAAGGTGCGGGTAGTGGAAGGGGACCTTTTGAATTTCAAAGTGACCACCCCCGACGACCTGCGGCACGCAAAAGACCTGGTTTGGTGGGAAAAAGGCCGGGAACAGCACTAAAGTCGGTTAAAACAGACCTAGGTGAGGTGTTTTGTGGATTTTAGAGTCGGCATCGGCTATGACGCCCATCGGTTTGTTGAAGGACGGTCCTTGGTCCTTGGGGGTGTTACCGTACCCCACGAAAAGGGTCTTTGGGGCCATTCGGACGCGGACGCCCTTTGCCACGCCGTATCCGATGCCATCCTGGGAGCGGCGGCCTTGGGGGATATGGGAAAGTACTTCCCGGATACTGACCCCAAATGGAAGGACGCGGACAGCCTCGTCATGCTCAAGGAATGCGCCCGCATGGCCGGGGCCAAGGGTTGGAAAATCGGGAATGTGGATGCCACTATCGTCTGCCAAAAGCCCAAACTGGCGTCCTATCTGGTTTCCATGTCGCGGATGATCGAGGAAAACCTGGAAGTCGGCGCTGAACAGGTGAACGTGAAGGCCAAAACCACGGAAGGCATGGGGTTTGAGGGGCGCGAGGAAGGCCTTGCTGTGCAGGCCGTGGTATTACTTCAAAAGGATTGATGGATCATGAGTGAAACAGTTCGAGTCCGCTTCGCCCCGAGCCCGACGGGTTCACTGCACTTGGGCAACGTGCGAACCGCCCTTTACAACTGGCTTTATGCCCGCCATATGCGGGGTGTGTTTATCCTTCGCGTGGAGGATACGGACAAGGAACGTTCCTCGGATGCCCATTGCGAGGAATTGATGGAGATCATGACCTGGCTGGGCTTGAAGTGGGATGAGGGCCCTCGGGTCGGGGGGCCCTATGCTTCCTATAAGCAATCCGAACGCACGCCTATTTACGAGGAACATTTAAGCCAGTTGAAGGCCAAGAACCTGGTCTATACCTGCTATTGCACCGAGGAAGAGCTGGAGTTGGACCGAAAACGCCAATTGGGCCGAGGCCATATGCCCAAATATGGCGGCAAGTGTAAGAAGCTGACGGTGGAGGAAAGGAAAAAATTGGACGCCGAAGGGAAGCCTTCGGTTTTGAGGTTCATTGTCCCCCCAGGTGAGATCTTGGTTTACGACGAGGTGCGGGGCGAGGTGCGGTTTCCGGACGACCAGATCGGGGATTTCGTGCTGACCCGGTCCGATGGCAGTCCCACCTATAACTTCACGGTGGTGGTGGACGACGCCCTCATGAAAGTCAGCCATGTGATCCGTGGGGAAGACCATTTGTCCAACACGCCCAAGCAAATCTTGATATACCAGGCTTTGGGTTACACTCCTCCTAAGTTCGCCCATCTTTCTATTATTAAGGGGCCGGACGGCCAGAAGCTTTCCAAACGCCACGGCGAAACCAGCGTGGAAAGCTACAAGGCCAAGGGTTACTTATCGGATGCCTTCCTCAACTACCTGGCTCTTTTGGGTTGGGCCCCTAAAAGCGGGGAAATCTTGACGCTTGATCAGATGGCAGCGGAGTTTGACCTTACCCACGTAGGCAAAAGCGGCGCGATCTTCGACCCCGTGAAGCTGCATTGGATGGGCCAGCAGTACATCGCCAAAATGCCCCTCGACGAATTGACCCGGGCCCTTTTGCCTTACCTGACAGACGCCCAATACATTACCCGTGAACAGGCACGGGAAAAGTTTGACTGGCTTAAAGGGGTGGTGGATACGGTCCGGACGAATCTGGGCTGCTTTTCAGACATAGTGAAGGAGACTTTTTATTTCTTTTCCGATGAACTCCATTTCGAGCCGGCCCAATCCGAGGAAATGAAAAACCAGAAACTACTATTAGAAGCCTATGAGAAGGCGATTTCCGAGGTTAATGAATTTAACGGTGAGGGTTTTCTCAAGGCGGTGAAGGAAGTAGGCAAGCAGATGAATTTGAAAGGAAAAGTCTTGTACCACCCCTTGCGTTTGGCTATGACAGGCCGGGAAGACGGGCCGGAGCTTGTGAAGATCGGGCCATTGCTGGGGAAGGATAAGGTTATTGAGCGGTTGGCGGTCTGGACAACGGAACAAATAAAAAATGATAGGTAAGATGAAGACAGCTCTTTTGGTGATGTCGTTAATTCTTGTGACTATACCAGCGTTTTCGCAGGAGCAATTGTTAGAAGGACCTTATAAAATTATTCGAAAATATGATTTTGAAGACGAAAAAACAAAGGATGAATTCATCTTAGTTTGGAAGAAAGTTGAAGACTATTCCGTCGATTCATTGGGTAATCGATCCGATCGAAGGTTTGCTTGGTATCAAACGAGATTAAGAATTTTGTCTCCCGGTGGGAAATTATTGTTTGAAGATTTGTTTTCGAGCAAAGAGGGCGACTTTAATGAAATGTTAGAAAGGATTGACCATGCTGGCATTTCACCAAAGGAGTATTTTGAGAAATTTTTCTTTAGTTACCTTGGTAATGCCTCAATAAATAATGGGGATATTGACGAAGATTATTTGAACGAGGCGCTAAAGAAATCCAAAAACCATGTTTCTTTTAAAGATATAAACGGCGAAATGGTAAAAGGCAAACATCCTATTCTTGTCTATATAGCAACCTGGCGGGAAGATGTAAGGATGTTTGCGTACTCAAAAAAACTTTCAGCTGCAGTCAGATTGTTGAATGATTATGAAAAATAAAGGCTGAGAATGTTCAACTCGATCAAGGCCATCTTAGAGCGGGACCCGGCGGCGAAATGGTGGGAGTTACCATTGTATCCCAGCGTCTACGCAGTGCTTTCACACCGAGTTGCGCATGCCCTTTGGATCTTCAAGGTCCCTTTCATTCCCCGGCTGATCTCCCAGGTTTCCAGGTTCCTAACGGGCATTGAGATCCATCCCGGAGCCCGGATCGGCAAGAGCTTTTTCATCGACCACGGGATGGGTGTGGTCATCGGCGAGACCTGTGAAATCGGGGATTACGTTACCCTTTTCCAGGGTGTGACCTTGGGCGGAACGGGCAAGGAAAAAGGAAAACGACACCCGACCCTGCGTAACCATGTGGTGGTAGCGGCAGGGGCGAAAGTACTAGGAGCCATCGTTCTTGGGGAATATTCCAAGGTGGGGGCGAACGCGGTCGTGGTAAAGAATGTTCCTCCCCATTCAACTGTCGTGGGAGTCCCGGGACGGATCGTGAAATTAAGAGGAACGCAGTTTGAAGCCTTGGACCATATCCATCTGCCGGATCCCGTCATGCGACGATTGGAACAATTGGAAAAAGACCTCGCCCGCAACGCCGGTTCTTATGCCCTCCACAGGGACCCCTACCGAAAAGGAAAAATAAAACCAAAGTCCAAAATGAAGCGTTAAGACATAAAGATTTTTTAAATGACGTTTTTTTGATGTCTTAGAGGCTTTGTGTTGGAAGCTTATTCTTTAATTAAGAGGCCTTTCATGATAAGAGTGACTAACACCCTGACCGGCGAAAAAGAACCTTTTGAACCCCTGAACCCTCCCCAAGTAAAGATGTATGTTTGTGGTCCCACGGTTTACGGAGATATCCACATCGGCAACGCCCGGTCACAGATTAATTTCGACGTCATCCGAAAATACCTCGTTTATTCCGGATATCAAGTTACTTACGCGGTGAACATCACCGATATTGACGACAAGATCATCAAGATTGCTATTGATGAGAAAAGGGACACCAAGGAAGTGGCCGAGACTTTTACCAAAGCCTATTTCGAAGTAATGGATAAGTTGGGTGTTCAAAAGGCCGACATCCATCCGAAGGCAACGGACTTTATAAAAGAAATGATTGATCTCATATCGGGTTTAGTGGAGAAAGACCATGCTTACTCGGTTCCTTCTACGGAGTTCGGGAAGGATGTTTTATTCGACTCGAAATCCTTCAAGGCTTATGGAAAACTTTCCGGCAAGAACCTTGAGGAATTAATGGAAGGGGCAAGGGTTGAAAAAAACGAATCCAAGCGGAGTCCAACGGATTTTGTTTTATGGAAAGCCGCCAAGCCCGGCGAGCCTATGTGGGATTCGCCCTGGGGAAAGGGGCGGCCCGGCTGGCATATCGAGTGCTCCACCATGGTGCGGAAACTCTTGGGAGATACTATTGATATCCATGGGGGGGGAATTGACCTCATTTTCCCGCATCATGAAAACGAAATCGCCCAATGCGAAGCTTACACCGAAAAGCCCTATGTGAAATATTGGTTGCATAACGGTTTTATTGAAATCTCCGGGCAAAAGATGAGCAAGTCTCTCGGTAATATCTGGAAGGCTAAGGACGCCTTGAAAGATTTTAGGCCTGAAGTCCTCCGCTACTTCTTCTTAAGCGCCCATTACCGCAGCGGGTTGAATTATGACCGGGATATTCTGGAAGGGGCTCGGCGTGGATGGGAAGAATTCAACCTCACTTTCCAGCGGATCGAGGATGCCTTGGCCGGATCTGATGGGACTGGCCCCATGGACCTTTTAGAGTTGCGCTTGGCCATCGATGAGGTGGAAACCAAGTTCAAGGAATCAATGGACGACGACTTCAATACTCCCAAGGCCATGGCGGCCCTTTTCGACTTGGCCCGGGAGATTCGACGGGTTTTAAGCCAATCCGACCGGCCGACGGTGGGGGCCAAGAGCCTTTTGACCGAAGCCTTGGGCAAACTAAACAAACTTGGGGGTCTTCTGGGAATTACCTCCACCCAAAGGGTTGCCATTCCCAAGGAAGTGGAAGAATTGGCCAAAACCCGCCTCCAACTTAAAGGGGAAAAGAAATTCAAGGAAGCCGACGAAATACGGGCCAAAGTCCTCGCCCTGGGGTTTACAATTGAAGATGTCAAAGGCGGGCAACACCGGATTCTGCCGAAAAAATAATCCTTCCCCGATTGGTTTTTCATGAGTGAAAAAATTTACGGTCGTAAACCAGTTTTAGAAGCTATCCGTTCGGGAAACCGTGCCATGTCCCGCCTTTACCTGATGCAGGGTTCGCGGGACGAGGTCCTCAACCAAATCGAAGCCCACGCCAAGGCCAAGGGTATTCCCATCAACATGGAAACCCGTCACCGCATGGATACCATGGCCGCCACCGAAAAGCACCAGGGCGTCATCGCCGTCGTGGAGGACTTCCAATATGCCGATCTTGAGGATCTTCTTGATATCGCCCGAAAAAAGAATGAGCCCGCTTTCATCCTTTTGCTGGATGAAATTGAAGATCCCCATAACCTGGGGGCCATCCTGCGCTCCGCGGAGGCGGCGGGGGTGCATGGCGTCGTCATTCCCAAACACCGGGCGGCGGAAGTGAATGCCACCGTTATCAAAGCGTCGGCTGGTGCAGCGGAGCATGTGGCCACTGTCAAAGTTACCAACATGAATGAAACCATTAAAAGACTTAAGGATGCAAACATATGGGTCGTAGGAACCGATGGAGAGAGTGAAAAGAATTTCTACGATTACGACTATCGCCAGCCGGTGGCTTTGATAATAGGCAATGAGGGCCAGGGTTTAAGGCGCCTGGTAAAGGAAAATTGCGACGAGTTGGTCAAAATACCCATGGCGGGCAAGATGTCCTCGTTGAATGCTTCCGTGGCGGCGGGCTTGGTGTTGTTTGAGGTGACCCGGCAAAGGACCTGGGGCCTGGGCCGGGTGACGAAAGAACCGCCCCTTTCTTCCTATGGTGTGGGGCTTTCCCCCGAAAAAGACTTTTTTCGGGCCGGCCCTGATCCAGCTACTCAAACTCCAGGTGAGGGCCCTGCTCAAAACTTCGATATAAGCCCTTCCGATAACCTGGAGGATAACGCTGCGGACCCGCCTGGCAAAAACAAGGGCGGCGGGTTCAAATGGTAAAATAAGGCGTTGCTGCTTGACGCCTCCCGGGGTCACTTTTATAATCCCCTTCCCCTTACAAAGTGTGAAGGCTTGCGGAGGCTGGCGTAGCTCAGCTGGTAGAGCAGCCGCCTTGTAAGCGGCAGGTCACCGGTTCGATTCCGGTCGCCAGCTCCATTTTTTTAGGGGGAAAAGACTCGGCTTTTCTTGAAAATTTGTGGACAGGTGCCCGAGTGGTCAATGGGAGCAGACTGTAAATCTGCCGGCCGACCGGCCTACGCAGGTTCGAATCCTGCCCTGTCCACCATCCTTGGCTTTCTTGAATAGGAATCAGGTAAGCGAAGGATGTCCTTATCTTTACTCTAAAGTCGAAAACTGGGATACTTTTGGAAATTCGGTGCGGGAGTAATTCAGTGGTAGAATGCCACCCTTCCAAGGTGGACGTCGCCGGTTCGAATCCGGTCTCCCGCTCCATATAATCGAAAAAGAAGCCGCCCCGCTCACGAATCCCGCTATCGCTTCAGTTCAACTTGAGGAAAAAAGCAATGCTGTCCGAAAAAGAAAAATTCGAAACTGACATTCCCGGCAACCCGAATCCGGTTACCGAAATGAACGAGTTCATGGATGACCGGGTGATCCTTTATGGCCACCCAGGGCTTTGCCGCACTCCAGAAGAGCTTCTTTCCAGCGACGGCTTCCAGCTGGTCCTGCAGCATTTCCTCAAGAAAATGACAGCCCAAGACTCCCCATTGTTAAACTGCCTTTCGTCCTTCAAGGCGGGCAATGGATACGACACCCGCAAATTG
The DNA here is from genome assembly GCA_963770835.1 of uncultured Pseudomonadota bacterium. Classification (GTDB taxonomy): domain Bacteria; phylum Oederibacteriota; class Muellerivitia; order Muellerivitales; family Muellerivitaceae; genus JAJPJW01. The sequence goes on along the minus strand of CAVYRH010000019.1, from coordinate 6,948 downwards.
GCTGATTTCCTCAAAGACCTCTTGGCGAAGGATGTTCATGAAACGAGCCACGCCGCGACGGATTTAGTTCTTTTGAAGGATTTCATCGAGGAACTTTACAGTTACTGGCGCCGCAGGGAAAGGTTCGTGATTTTCGACCGGGACGTGGAGGACGGTGGAATCGACCTGAAGGAATATCACCCTATCTTCATCCGCGCCAATGAGGAATTTAAAAACCTGGTATTAGGCACCTACCGGCATATTTCCGCTCATGTGACAGGGGACTGGTTTAAGGTCTACCGACAACTGCCGGCAGGGGTGGGCGTCGGGCTTTTGGCGGAAAAAATTAATTGGAAATTTCCCTCTGAAACCTACCAAAAACTGAAAAACATCCCCTTTATCCGTTTGTCCCTCATTTACCCGCCGCTCATTTATTACACCAAGAGCAACAAGCGCAAAGGCAAGTTCAACTCCTTGACCAAAAACCCCATGGACTCGGTCAAGTTGGACTCCTCCCGTTGGCTTTGTTTTCCGGCCAAAATCGGAAGCTTACTTGTCTTCATTTATTTCCATAAAGATTTCGTTTCCCACTCGGCGGGGCTCTCAAACCTTTTTGAACTGGCCAGCGCCCAAGAAGTCGCCAACCGCAAACCGGACGGCGTCATGTTGTTCGGAATTGATCCTGCCCTCATGGATAACCAATTAGTGGGATATTTTGAGGATAAGACTAACAATGTGGTTGTGGGGGCGGTAGCTTATCAGCTTCCCGACGTGGACTACTTCGGTTACTTCAAGAAAACCGCCTTAACCATCCATAACCTCATCATGATCGAGCGGGGAAACCTGCCCATCCACGGCGCCATGGCGAAGATCGACTTAAAATCGGGTAAGAGCGCCCAGGTCGTCATTGTGGGGGACTCCGGCGCAGGTAAATCCGAGTCCCTCGAAGCTTTTCGGGTTTTGGCTGACAAATATATCCGCCAATTGACAGTGGTTTTTGACGATATGGGTTCCCTCAGCATGACTCCGGAAGGCCAAGTGGTCGGCTGCGGCACGGAGGTGGGCGCCTTTGTCCGTTTGGACGACTTGCATCCCGGCTATGCTTATGCCGAAATCGACAGGTCCGCTTTCATGAACCCCCATATGAGGAATGCCCGTTTGGTGATGCCGATCACAGAGTATCGGCACGTCATCGCCGGCTATCCGGTGGACCTGTTCTTGTACGCCAACAATTATGACAATGTGGATGACGAACACCCCGCCCTCGAAATCATGTCCGACATGAAACAAGCCCTGGAAGTTTTTTCCAGCGGGGCCCGGCTGGCCAAGGGGACGACGGATGAAAAGGGCCTTGTTCATACTTATTTCGCTAATCCTTTCGGTGCTCCCCAAAAAAAGAAGCAACATGAGGCCCTGGCAGAAAAGTTTGTCAACGCGCTGGTGAAAAACGGGAAAAAGGTCGGCCAATTACGGACCCGCCTGGGTATTTCCGGCTACGAAACCAAGGGGCCCGAGGAAGCGGCTCAGTCGCTTTTTCAATTCATCACTGAAAATCTCTAATATCCAACGAATGTCGTCCGTCAAGGTTGGCCGACTAAAAAAGTTTTTATTTTCCCCACAATCAAGAGGTGGTTGCTGCCGGATGAAATTTTCGGAGGTTATATGAAATACCGCATCGAACATGACTCCATCGGTGAATTGAAGGTTCCGGTGGAGGCTCTCTGGGGGGTTCAAACCCAACGCGCGGTTGAGAATTTCCCCGTCAGCGGCATCAAGCCCCACAAAGTTTTTATCGAAACCACAGTCCAGATTAAGAAGGCCGCCGCCCGGTTCCACTCCAAGGTTGGGTGGCTGGATAAGAAAAAGGCTGGCGCCATCGTCAAAGCCGCCGACGCGATACTCAAACAAGGAAAATGGCTCGACCAATTCGTGGTGGACGTGTACCAAGCCGGAGCCGGTACCAGTCACAACATGAATACTAATGAAGTTCTGGCCAACCGGGCTATCGAAATCCTGGGCGGGAAACGGGGAGATTATAAAATCGTCCACCCTAACGACCACGTCAACATGGGACAATCCACCAACGACGTGATTCCAACGGCCATCCGCCTCTCCGGCCTCCTGTTGGTCCGGGATTTCCTTCCGGTTTTGGACAGGCTTTCAAAAACTTTCTTTAAAAAGGGGTTGGAGTTCAAGTCGGTCTTCAAGTCTGGCCGCACCCACCTGCAGGACGCAGTTCCTATTTCGCTAGGACAGGAATTTATGGCCTATGGCGAATGCCTCAAACGACACCACCGTCGGATTGCCGCGGCCGCCAAGGATATGGAGGAATTAGGGATCGGGGGTTCGGCCGCGGGTTCGGGCCTGAACACCCATAAGGATTACCCCAAGGCCATGGCTAAGCTCCTTTCGGAACAAACTGGTTTGAAGCTGTCGCCCCATCCCAACCTTTTCGAGGCAATGCAAAGCATGGCTCCAATGGTTTCCGTTTCCAACTCTATAAGGAACCTGGCACTGGATTTAATCCGGATAGCCAACGATTTTCGCTTAATGACCAGTGGGCCCACGACGGGTTTCGGCGAAATCCTGCTTCCCGTTATGCAGCCGGGCTCCTCCATCATGCCGGGGAAGGTGAATCCGGTCATGGCCGAATGCTTGAACATGGTTTGCTTCCAGGTTTTGGGGTTTGACGCCACCATCGCCATGGCAGCCCAAGCCGGCCAGATGGAATTGAACGTCATGATGCCTGTCATCGCTTACAACCAGAACCAAATGCTGGGTCTGATCACCCGGATGCTAAGGATATTCGATGAGAAATGCGTGAGTGGTATCAAGGCCGATAAAAAACGCTGTCTTTATTTTGCCGACATGAGTGTGCAGGTCGCTGCCGCGCTCAATCCGGTCATCGGTTACGAAAAAGCCGCGGAGGTGGTGAAGACGGCCTTGAAGGAAGGCAAAAGCATCCGGCAGGTGGTGTTGGGGAAACAACTTCTAACCGAGGAAAAATACAATCAGGCCGTAAGGATGGAAAAGATCGTGGACCCCCACGGCAGGAGCTTTAAGCGAAAATAGTTTTCCAAAATACCGGGTCCGGTGCGGTGCGGCAAAAGCAGGGAAAATGGGCCGAAAAAAGGCCATTTCTCCTTGACAGGGGTTCTTTCAAACGTAAAATACCTTACTCTTGTACGATCCCCGCCCAAGTAGCTCAGTTGGTAGAGCACTTCCTTGGTAAGGAAGAGGTCACCGGTTCAATCCCGGTCTTGGGCTCCACCTTCGCTTCCTTAAAAAGGGCGATTCAATTGGGCGGAGGTTGTTCCCCGAGTCTTGGTCATGGGGACAAAAAATAAACAGTTGCGGTTTGCGGTCCGGTTTCCGCTTTGAAAAAAGGGAGGAACGAAAATGTCAAAAGAGAAATTCGTAAGAAACAAGACGCACGTGAATATCGGGACGATCGGGCACGTCGACCATGGAAAGACGACACTGACTGCGGCGATCACGACGGTATTGGCAAAGAAGGGATGGGCCACGGCCAAGGGTTATGCGGACATCGACAACGCCCCTGAAGAGAGGGAGCGCGGGGTTACGATCAATACCTCCCATGTGGAGTACCAAACCGAGAAGCGGCATTACGCGCACGTGGACTGCCCAGGCCACGCGGACTATATCAAGAACATGGTGACGGGCGCGGCGCAGATGGACGGAGCGATTTTGGTGGTCTCGGCGGCGACGGACCCATGCCCCAGACGCGGGAACATATTCTTTTGGCCCGCCAAGTCGGGGTTCCCTATATCGTGGTTTTCCTGAACAAGTGCGACATGGTGGACGACAAGGAGCTTTTGGAGCTGGTGGAAGTGGAAGTTCGGGACCTTTTGACCAAGTACGGGTTCCCGGAGATAAGACGCCGGTCATCAAGGGATCGGCCACGAAGGCTTTGGAAGGCGACCAGGGCGAGCTGGGCGAACCGGCCATTTTCAAGCTGATGGAAGCGGTGGATGCCTATATCCCGGATCCCAAGAGGGACGTGGACAAGGATTTCCTGATGGCGGTGGAGGACGTATTCTTGATTACCGGCCGTGGGACGGTGGCGACGGGCCGGGTGGAACGTGGAAAGGTGAAGGTGGGGGACACGGTTGAGATTGTTGGAATCAAGCCCACGAAGGAAACAGTGGTGACGGGCGTGGAAATGTTCCGGAAGCTGCTGGATGACGCCCAAGCGGGGGACAACATCGGAGCCCTCCTGCGCGGCGTGGAAAAGAAGGACATCGAGCGGGGCCAGGTTTTGGCGAAACCCAAGAGCATCACCCCGCACAAGAAGTTTAACGGGGAAGTATACGTGTTGACGAAGGAAGAGGGTGGTCGGCACACGCCGTTTTTCAACGGGTACAAGCCGCATTCTTCTTCCGGACGACGGACGTGACGGGATCAGTCAAGCTGCCGCAGGGAGTGGAGATGTGCATGCCGGGGGACAACATCACGATGGAGATCGAGTTGATCGTGCCGGTGGCGATGGAGAAGGAACTGAGGTTCGCGATCCGGGAAGGCGGCCACACGGTGGGCGCCGGCGTCGTCACCCAGATCATCGAATAGGGTTGCAGTTTATAAAAAATTATTTTGAGATCAAGGAAACCATGCGAGAACAAATTACATTGGCTTGTTCGGAATGCAAACGCCGCAACTACCACAAAACGCGGGATAAGCGGAAGACGCCGGAAAAGCTGGAGGTTAAGAAGTACTGCCGGTGGTGCCGTAAACATACCATGCATAAGGAAACAAAATAAGCCGATATTTATTAGGGCAGTAGCTCAATTGGTAGAGCACTGGTCTCCAAAACCAGGTGTTGCAGGTTCAAGTCCTGCCTGCCCTGCCATCCAAATAAAAGGTCATCGGATAAATTGAAGGGTGCGAAATGTTCGAAATTATTAATAATTTTAAGACTTGGTTTGCGGAATCGAGATCCGAATTCAAGAAGATTTCCTGGCCGAGTCAGGATGAGATCAAGGGCTCCACGGTAGTCGTTTGCATGACCATTCTTTTTCGATGATCGTATTGCGAGTTACGATATCTGATCGCGCCTTGTATCGAATGCTTCTCAAGGCTTCAAAGTAAATTAAAGCGAAAAAGAGGCATTCTTGCAAATGTCCAAGCGCTGGTACGTGATCAATACCTATTCGGGGTACGAGGCCAAGGTCAAGGCCAACCTGGAGAACCGGATCAAAAGTATGAAGATGGAGGACAAGATCTTCCAGATCCTGATTCCCTCCGAAGAGGTGACCGAGACCCGGGCCGGCAAAAAACGGGTGACAAACAAAAATTTTTCCCCGGATATATTTTGGTGGAAATGGATATGGATGAGAATTCCTGGTCAGTGGTTTGTAACACGCCCAAAGTAACCAGTTTCGTGGGTTCGGGCAACAAGCCTATTCCCCTGCCGGATGAGGAAGTCACGGCCATTTTGGAACACATCGGCAAGCGCCGCGAGCGCCGGGCCATGAAGAGCCAGTTTGAAAAAGGCGACCTGGTGAAAGTCATGGACGGGCCCTTCGCGAATTTCTCGGGATCAGTTGAGGAAATCAACCCGGAACGGGAAAGGGTGAAGGTGATGGTGACCATTTTCGGGCGTCAGACGCCGGTGGAGTTGGAATTCCACCAAATCGAAAAAGAATAACGACAACGTCCGCTGTCAGCTATCGGCTGTCAGCCAATTTTGAAGGTGAAAGTCTAGGAAAGATGTAATGGCGAAAGAATTAAACGCGATGGTAAAACTACAAATCCCGCCGGCAAGGCCAATCCTGCCCCGCCGGTGGGGCCAGCTTTAGGGCAGCACGGCGTGAACATCATGGAGTTCTGCAAGCAGTTCAACGCGGCGACCCAGAAGCAGGACGGATTAATCATTCCTGTGGTGATTTCGATCTATAAAGATCGCTCCTTCACCTTTATCACCAAGACGCCCCCGGCGTCGGTGCTGCTCTTGAAGGCGGCGGGTTTGGCCAAGGGTTCGCCCGTACCCAACGAGCAAAAGGTGGCCAAGGTTACCATGAAGCAGGTCGAGGAAATCGCGAAGACCAAAATGCCAGATTTGAACGCGCAAAAACTGGACTCCGCCTCCGCATGGTGGAAGGTACGGCACGCAGCATGGGAATCGAAATCAAAAGTAACCGAGGTTACTTTGAAAAAATCACTGTGGGGAGCTTTGCCTTGAAGGCGGGGCGGTTGGACCACGGGAGGTAAAAAATGGCGAAGAAGGCAAGTAAAAGGCATCGGAAAAACATCGAGTTGGTGGATCGTACCAAGTCCTACACCTTGACCGACGCGGTTGGGATCCTCAAGAAGGCGGCTCCCGCCAAGTTCAACGAAACCGTCGAGCTCCATATCAAACTCGGCGTCGATCCCAAGAAGGCTGACCAACAGGTTCGTGGTACGGTTTCCTTCCCCATGGCACGGGCAAACCTTGAAGGTGGCGGTTTTGGCAAAGGGCGAGAAGATTAAAGAGGCAGAGGCAGCCGGGCCGATTACGCCGGAGACAATGAACTTATCGAGAAGATTGCCGCCGGGTTCATGGATTTTGACATTCTCGTGGCGACCCCCGACATCATGAGGGAAACCGGTAAGTTGGGTAAGGTCCTGGGCCCCAAGGGCCTCATGCCGAACCCCAAGGCCGGAACCGTCACCCCCAACGTGGGCCAGGCGGTCAAGGAAATCAAGGCCGGTAAGATTGAATACCGTGTGGACGACCAAGGCATTTGCCACGCCGGTGTGGGGAAAATAAAGTTCGATGAGAAACAAATCGTGGAAAACGCCCAGGCCCTGATCAAGACCTTGGTTTCGGTCAAACCCGCGTCGGCCAAGGGAACCTACCTTATTTCGGCCCATTTGACGTCCAGCATGGGGCCCGGGATCAAGGTGGACACGGCGGAGTTTACAAAAACGACCGCCAAGTGATATAGTTACCGCCCCCAGCCGGTTTATCCG
>CAVYRH010000018.1:0-3355 GCA_963770835.1 uncultured Pseudomonadota bacterium | reverse complement strand
GCTGTGACCGGCCCCCCAAGTTTGTGCCACCAATTAAGTCACTCCCGGAGTAGGAGTTCCTGAGGTCGTCATGGGCAAGGTGTTGCCTTTGGGCCCCATGACGACCGCCTCCGGGGCAGGCGGTTTATACCCCAGAGAGCTGTGCGGCCGTTTCGTATTGTACTCCTTCCTCCACCTCTCAGCGAGCACTCGGCCTTCCCACACCGTGTCGAGCAGTTCGCCGTTCAATAGTTCGTCCCTGAATTTGCCGTTGAAGCTTTCGTTATAGCCGTTCTCCCAAGGGCTTCCCGGTTCGATGAAAAGGGTCTTTACTCCCACCTTCGGGAGCCAGTCCTTCACCCTCTCCGCTGTGAATTCAGGCCCATTGTCGGAGCGGATGTGCTCCGGCACTCCCCGTTGGACGAACAAGTCCGTCAGCACTGCCTGCACGTCGTCCGCCGTAAACTTCCGAGCTACCGGCAGGGCCAGGCATTCACGGGTGAACTCATCGATCAGCGTCAGGAACCGAAGAGGCCGTCCGTCGCTGGTCCTCTCGGCGACGAAGTCATAGCTCCAAACGTGGTTGGGGTGTTCCGCCCTCAACCTGACACAGGAACCATCCGTAAACCACAACCTCCTTCGTTTCGGCTGTTTTTTCGGTACTTTCAACCCTTCCTGCTTCCAAATCCTTTCCACCCGCTTCTTGTTGACCCTCCAGCCCTCCTCCTGAAGCATCTTGGTAATCCGCTTATACCCATACCGCCCGTACTGGCAGGCCAGCCGGAGAATGGCGGTCGTCAGGAGGTCCTCATCGGGCAGGATCTGAGGGATATATCGCTGGGTGCTCCGGGGTTGGCCGAGGGCCCGGCATACGCGCCGCTGGGAGGCTCGGTGGGTTTCACACGCTTCCCGAACCGCTTTTCGGCGCTTTTCCGGGCTTAGGAGTTTCCCCGGGCCAAGTCTTTCAGGATGCGGTTATCCAGGGAGAGGTCGGCCACCACCCGCTTGAGCTGGGTATTCTCTTTCTCCAATTCCTTTAGGCGTTTGGCCTGGTCCAGCTTGAGACCGCCGTATTCTTTTCGCCAGCGGTAGTAGGTATGTGGGGTTATTTGAAGCTCACGGCAGACTTCTTCAACAGCACGGCCTTTGGACTGCTCAACCTCGGCCTGGCGCAACATGGAAATGATCTGCTCGGCGTTGTGTTTCTTCCTTGGCATAAATGCCCCCTTTTTCTTGGCCCATTATAGAAAAGTATGACTTTTCAACTGGACCAGGTTGAGGGGGGCGGGTCACTTTTTTAACTTTTGAATTATCAAAAATAATTTCTTTCTCGCCGAGTTAGCTGTAAGAACCAAAATACCCCAACTTCCGAACATTGCCGCAAGCCAAAAATGATCACGGCTTTTTAACGGATCGATATCTTTAAAATCGAACGCGACAAAAAGATCGAGAATAATCACAAGAGGAAATCCAATCCCAATTAGTAAATAAAATATCCACTCATATTTTTCATAAAAAATCTTTAACCCGGATAATGCTTTTTCCTCTTTTTTATTCAATTTGCTCATTTTGTACCTCCCGGGGTTGGTCTCCAATCAGTCCACCATAACCTTTGAATTACCTTTATACCTTGATCGGGTGAAGCCCGATAATCAACAATGAAAACCCCCGACCCCGTGTTTTCAGCTTACGATTTGACTCAGGGAGCATCAAAGGCGTTAAAATAAAGACAATTCAAAGAGGCGGGGAGAACGGCAATTTTGAATTCTGAATGTTGAATTTTGAATTAAAGGTTAAGCGGCGGATTGACGCCCAACCCGGGAAGGTATTGAAATGAGTAAGAAATATATTTTTCTTATTTTATGTTTTTCATTTAGTTGTTTTTTTATCCAGGGCGTAGTTGCCCAAACAAATGGGCCGCGTAAAATTTAAGGGTGTAAAAAGAAACGGGCGTAACATGGTGTTTGTTCACGACACCATATCCTTTTTGTGAAAGGACGTTACGCCCATGAAGAATATACACCTAGCCTTGCAGGCCTTGGCAAGAGAGAAAACTCAAGCCATGGTCAAGTCGGCGGTAGGAAGTCGACAGATCGGCCAATGGGTCGGGGAGGCTCTCAACCAGCAGCTTTCCGAGGCTTTCAATACCCAGTTGGAAAAGGAACGAGACGAATTCTTGGGTAGCCAACCCTACGAAAGGCAGGAAAAACCCCGTTACCGTAATGGTTTCAAACAGATTTTCGTGCCTGGATTTCTAGGCCGGTTGGAATTGAGAAAGCCGGTTTTGAGGAAGGGTAAAGGGTTCGTTTCCGAGACTTTGAAGGCCTTGAGGGACGGTAGCCAAGCCCTGATGGGTTATCTGGGAATGAATTTCTGGCTGAAAGGTGCTTCCACCCGCTCAGTAGCGGCAGGGATGAACGAGGCCTTTGGAACGAAATGGTCGGCCAGCCACATCAGTGAGATGACCAACGCCTTGGAACCCACGTTGCGGGAATGGGAGAAGCGACCCTTACCCGGAGGGATCCGATACCTGTATCTGGATGCGCTTTACCTGACAATCAGGCGTCAAGAGGCTGGTGTGAAACAGGCGTTGCTGGTGGCTATCGGGGTGGATGGGAACCTGAAACGACATTTTCTCGGGTACTTAGTGGGAGACAGGGAGAGTGAGGCTTCTTGGGAAGCCATGCTGGAAGACCTATTGAATCGAGGCTTGGACAGAAAAAGTTTGAGGATGGTGGTGTCCGACGCCCATGGCGGGATCATCGCGGCGGTGGAAAAACGCTTAGGGATCACCCACCAACTTTGCGTAGTACACAAAATGCGCAACGTCCGTTTCCGGGTGGCTTGGAAGGATCAAAAGGCTTTCATGGCGGATTTCAAGGCTGTGTATTGGGCCAAGAACCGGGAAGAAGCCTTAGTAGCTTTGGGAAGTCTCAAAGCCAAGTGGTCCAGGACGTATCCCAAAGCGGTGGAGATGACGGAGAATAAATTTGAGTCCTACACCCTATTTTTCCGGGAAGACCCAAAATTCTGGATGCTTACTCGTTCCAGCAACATCATCGAAAGATTCAATCTAGAACTCAGGAGAAGACTGAGGCCGGCAGGGATGATGCAGAATGAACTGGAATTAACTAAATTGGTCTGGGCAGTGGCCGAAGCCCAACAAGAAAGATGGGATAGGCTTAAAGTCCACACCTCAAGGAAGGAGACAGAAGCTCAAGCCGCTTGATTAAGACGCCCGTGAAAATTTACACCCAAAATCTTGACGCGGGCAACAAATGAAAACAGTATTACTTCTATCATTACAACCCTGCCAGACTTCAAAGGCACCATTGTTAATAAAATCGGAGGAAAATTATTTTTTGCCCAACTTAGT
>CAVYRH010000017.1:0-16588 GCA_963770835.1 uncultured Pseudomonadota bacterium | reverse complement strand
ATCGTCGGGTGGCGGCTTGACGGTCACCGGTTGCGGGGTTTTATCGACAAAATTTTCCATTGAATACACCGGGTTCGTACAGCCGCCCAATACGGGTGTCTACACTTTCTACACCTTGACGGACGACGGCTGTCGGCTGATCGTGACCGACATCGCCACTTCCACGCCCTACACCATCGTCAACCACTGGGCCGACCAATCGTATACCTTCTGGCCGGCACACCCCCTTCACCATGCAGGCGGGAGCCCTTTATCCCATCGAAATGGATTACTACCAGGACACTGCCGCCGCCGAGGCGGCTTTGTACTGGGCCGGGCCGGGGATCACCTTCCAGGGGGTTTCTTCCCTGCAGCTTTACCCGGGCGTCTCCACCTGCCCACCGCCACCCCCACGGGAACCTGGTACACTTCCACTCCCACATCCACCCCCACCCTGACCGCCACCAATAGCCCCACTCTCACACCCACCCATACGGCGACCTTGAGCCCGACGGCCACCCTCACCTGGACGGCCACTTCGACCCCCACCGGCACGCCCACTAGTTCGATGACGGCTACGCCGACCCCCACCGCAAGCTGGACTGCCACCTTCACCGCGACGGAAACCGCCACCAATTCCACCACGCTCACTCCGACTTGGACTCCCACCTCCACCTCCACCCTGACGCCGACGATTACCGACACCTCCTCACCCACGGCGACCTTTACGCCCACCCCGTCGCCCTCGGACAGCCCTACCCGCACGGAAACGCCGACCCCGTCTTGGAGCCCGACCCCCCAGCCCACCGGCACGCCCACGGCCTCCGCGACTCCCAGTCCTTCGGCCACCGTTTCCACGGTCAGCATCGGCCCACCTTATCCCAACCCAGTCCAAGGCCCGAGTCCAGTGTCCTTACAAATACAGTTACCGGCTGGTTCCACCGTCGAGTGGAGTGTTTTCACGACGGCTTTCCGCAAGATACTCGATGTTTCCAATGGGGTTAGTGGCAATAGCACGGTTCTGGTTTGGGATATGGAAGATGCCTGGAAAAAACCGGTGGCCAGCGGGCTTTACTACTTAAGGGTTCAAGTCACCGGCCCGGTCAAGGCCTCTAAAATATTAAAGGTTCTGGTCATCCGCTAAAGCCGCCTTAAATAAGTTAAAATTTTCCTTGCGAATGATCGCTAACATGAATTATGGGATTGACGAAACACCTGTCCACGACGGGGACCCGTCGTGGACAATCAGTGGTACTGATTATTTGACTTTGGGCTACCAGGGCCTGTTAGCCGCTCAGGGTGAAATGATTAAGCCCCGATGGAACGGACAACGTTCGTTGACGGGCGGGCTTTCGATACACTAGGATGGTGTATAAGGAGGTGTATAAAAATGCGCACGAATGTTGTGTTGGATGATGACTTGGTTCAAAAAGCCCTTCGCTTTTCAGGGGCTAAAACAAAAAAAGAACTTTTTGAGGTCGCCTTGCGGGAATTCGTGGCCCATCATGGCCGGCGCGATTTGCGGGACCTGAAGGGCAAGGTCCATTTTCGAAAAGGGTACGACCACAAAATGCTTCGTGTAAGTCACGGCTCTTGATCCTCGTGGATACGTCGGTTCTTATTGATTTCCTAAGGGAACGGCGGAACGCCGCAGTGGACCGGTTTGAGGGGATTTTGGATCGCAGGGTTCCCTATGGGATCACCGAACACGTCTATCAGGAAATCCTCCAGGGCGCTTCCTCCGAGAAAGATTTCCGGAATCTCCGGGAATACCTGGATACCCAAATCATTTATGGAGTTACGCGGGGCCTGGAATCCTACGCCCAAGCGGCGCGGATTTATTTCCGCTGCCGGGAAAAAGGTGTTACGCCCCGCAGTTCCATAGACTGCCTGATCTGCCAGGTTGCGATTGAGCACAAGCTACAGCTTTTGCATAATGACGCGGATTTCAACCACATGGCCAGGGTTATCAAGGAAGTTCAAATCTTTTAACACGCAGTCGGTATTTCTTCTCCACGATGGGGACCCGTCGTGGACAAACAGTTTTGGAAAGGTATACAACGATGAAAAAAGTATTAATTGGAATATTTTTTTTAATACTTCTCCCGACGGAACTCTTTAGTTCGGAAGTCAAAGTTATAAAAAGTGATGACTTAAAAATAGGGGAATATGAAATTGTTCGCAATTTGAAACCAAAGCCAACCGATCCCGATGATTATGGAGATCCAATCTTAATCCAAGTAAAAAAGAATGGAAAAGTGCTCGAATCCTATTGGGGGATGGCGATGAAAAGCTATCCGGACTGGACGGATGACCAGAGCCGGGAATGGAACAAAATCCAAGTCGGGAAGTTATTCCCCGGCCCCGATACCCAATTGGTCCTCAGTTGGTGGGGTGGAGGCGCGAATGGCGGCGGCGATTATCTGTTTTTGAACCTCGGAAAAGAAATGACGGTTTTATTCAGCGGCAGGGATTTCGGACAGTTGGGAGCGGGTTATTTTGAGTTGGAGGATATTAATGGCGACGGGAACGTCGAAATAATCGATTTATCAGATCCTTGGAAGCATCTATTGGGTGCCTTTGGTTCTTGCGTTGTTCCAAAACTCATTTTCGCTTATGACCTGAAAATCCGAAAATATGTTCCCGCAAACGATAAGTTTCCCAAGTTTTTTGACCAAGAGCTCGAAAAATTAAAGGGGGACAAGTGCCAGGATGGGATACTAGATGACGCTTGCAAAGTCGCCACTTTATATTGGTATCAAGGCCGCATGAAGGAGGGATGGGATAAATTTTACGGGATATTCAAGGGGGATGAGGCTGATCAGATCGTTAATAAACTAAAAGATGTGGATGGCGGTGTTTACGAAGTAATTAAAAATAAATTGAAAACGGACCCTTATATTTCTGCTTTGAAAAATAAGAAATAGATCGTTTGGACTCTACAAATGTTAGGTGAACTCGCCACCAACAATTCTTGATGGGTAAAATCGAGTAAGTTTATTGTCCACGACGGGGACCCGTCGTGGACAGCAAATTTCACAATATTAACCTTCTTGCGATATCAAATTATTGATGGTATAACAGTTATACATGGAGCCTAGATGCGTTTTAAGTTCGATGCTAAAAAGAGCAATAGTCTCCGCCGGAACCCCACACGGGGAATCGGTTTTGAGGAAGTTCAGGTACTCTGGGAAAGCCCTTACTACTTGGATCAACGATCCGAGGTGCCGGAGCAATGGCGGGCTATTGGTTGGGTTGGGGATAGGCTTTATACGGTGATCTATGAAGAGAGGTATGACAGGGAGGGGGAATACCTTCACCTGGTCACTCTCTGGAAATCCACCAAGGAAGAAAGGAAGCTATATGAAAAGCATTCATAAATCAAAAGCTGCCCCAACGGCGGAAAAAATCGCTCAAATGGCAGACAAGGGGGAGGATGTTTCAAAACATTTCACGAACCACGGAAAAATGATGCCGGCCATCCGCAGAGTTAACGTGGATTTTGCGGAAAACATGCTTAAGGAATTAGACGGATTAGTTCGCGAAATGAATGTTAGCCGGCAAGCAGTGATCAAATCGATCCTTCGCCAGGGGTTGGACCAGCACTACTTGGCTAAGAAGAAACGCCACCATCTGGCCGTCCATTAATCAACGAAAACAGCTGTCCACGACGGGGACCCAAAGTGAACAGTCAGTACTACTGACTATCGTATTCGGAAATGTTTTCCCAAAACCTTTTGGGTTTTATCCCAAAGCTTTTGCGGAATGATGGGCTTGTACTTTCCACGGTAAAGGATCCCCCTCCACTTGAAATACCCCGTATACATCCGGTTGGTCAGGATTTTATAAACGGAACTCTTGGACAGGTTCCTTTTGTTTTTGCGGACCACCAATCCCTTTTTCCAGTACCTTTTTGTTAATTCATTGAGGGAAAAACAACCTTTCGAATAGTCCTTATACAGTGATTGAATCATCCTGCTCATTTTGGGAACTGGCTTTATGGTTCTCTTGCCGTTGCGACCGGTGATGTTCTTGTAACCTAGAGGGGCAGCGGTAGGCCAAATGCCTTGCGCCGCCTTTTCGGTCATTCCTTTTCGCGTTTCCTCGGAGAGGTTATCAATATAGTTCTTGGCCATTAAGACCTTAATGCCGTGGATGAACTTTTCCGCCGATTTGGAATTATTCGAGACGATGGACCCTTCCTTGACCAGGTGGATCTCCACATCCATATCTTCTAAAGAAACATAATCCTTAAAATTTCTGTACAAGCGGTCTGTTTTCTCGACTAACAAATATTTGCAGCTCGAATTTTTTAAAAGAAAATTGACCATTTCCCCAAAGCCTTCCCGCCCGGATCGCTTGGCGGTTTCCACATCCTGGAACTCTTTCAAAATGGTAAACCCTTGGGTTTGCCCATATTGCCGAAGCAATCTCAATTGAGCTGGGATGGAGAAGCCCCCTTTTTCCTGTTCCTTCGAAGAAACACGGACATAAAGAACCGCTTGGATGGATTTTTTTGGGGTATTTATCATTTCCTCTCCTCTAAGACCAGATTTTTTAGGAAACGATTATCTTCTTTGACTTTTCCTTCCGCAGGGAATTACCCCTGCCCTTCACCCGCCCTGGCCCGGGTGGGGACCCCCCAAGGGAAGGGAACAGACCCTTCCCTTTTCCCATCCCTAGCCCGGCGGGAAGTGACCCCACGATCCCCCACACCCCCTTGCTTCGCTCATAGGGGAAATTCCCCCTATGTACCCCCCTGAAACCCGCAAAGAACATTCTCGAAGAAAACCAAATCCGTGGGCGACTTCGTCGCGGGGACCGGTCAGCGCCTTTTCTCTCCCCTTGGCCGGGACTCCTCTGTCGTCTTATCCGGCCAGCAAGGCCAGGGGAGAGAAATCCCCGTTTGCTTAAAACCGAAAAGCGCACAACCCCCGGTCTTCGGTTTTCCATAAACAACACCTCTTTCGCTCCGTTTGGGCCCCCAAGGATTTTTGAGGGGGCCCACCCGGAGGGCGGCTCTCCTCTAATAAATCAAAGGGAGCAGGCCAGATGAAAACAAACGATTTGATGGAGAAAATCACCAAGCAAATTTTGGAGGACATGGAGAAAGGAAATCTTTTTTGGGAAACGCCCTGGATCAAAACCGGGAACTTCCCCAAGAACGCCGCCACCCGGAAGGCTTACCGGGGGGTGAATGTCATTTGGCTTACCTCGGTTGCGAGCCATCAGGGTTTTTCCTGTAACTCTTGGCTCACCTACCAACAGGCCAAAACAGCGGGAGGCAACATCAAGGCCGGGGCCAAGGGGGTTGAGGTCATTTTCTTCAAGCCCTTAACGGTGAAGGAGGAAAAAGCGGAAGGGGACTTTGAAAAGAAGGTCATCAAATACCTAAAATATTTTACGGTTTTCAACCTTGACCAGACCGAGGGACTTGACCACTTGCGGCCCAAGAGCGCCGAGGAAAAGCCTTTCAACAAGAACGAGGAGGCCGAGCGCATCCTCACCCAATCCGGGGCGAAGATCGTGGAGGAAAACCCCGACAAGGCTTTTTACTCCCCAACTTTGGACTATATCAACCTGCCCCCTCGCAATTCCTTCAAGACGGAGGAGAAATTTTTTTCCACGAGTTACCATGAGCTGACGCACTGGAGCGGCCACCCAAAACGGCTTAACCGCAAGCAGTCCCTGGTTTTCGGTTCAGTTGATTATGCCTTCGAGGAACTTGTCGCCGAAATAGGCGGGGCTTTCTTGGCTGGGCATGTCGGCTACGAATACGACACCCAACACGCCGCCTATGTCCAAAACTGGATCAAGGTTTTAAAGGATGACACCCGCGCCATTTTCCGGGCGGCATCACTCGCCCAATCCGCAGCCGACTTTATCTTAGGCGTGAAATTTGAAAAGAAGGAGGAAGCCGCTTAATAACAGCTCCATCCTTTCAGGAAGAAAAGCCCCCCGGTTTCAAACCGGGGGGCTTTTTTTGGGGTGTTCTTTGTCTCGGTGCGGCCCCTTTCGGGATTGTTTTCGAAAGGAAGATTTGACAATGAGTAATATAAATATTACACTAGGTTCAGGCATGGAAAACCACCCCTTTGTAGTTAAATATTTGGAGGTAGACGGTAAGGTTTTATACAAGGAGTGGCACCGCCGCTTAAAGGACGAAACCGCCAAGGACCTTATACGGATGGCGGTTGACCGGATGGAGGACGGGAATTTTGGCGATCATCACGACCTGCCAAAGACCGGGGGCCTTTGGGAATTAAGGATTCATTACGGAAGAGGTTTCCGGGTTTATTACGGCTATCATAAGGGAGCCATCATCGTCGTGGTTTGTGGGGGAGAAAAAGACAATCAGGATAATGACACAAAGAAAGCCACCAAGCTATGGGCGGCTTTTAAAGGGAGCGTGAAATGAAATTTGGATTGATTGACCATAAAAGTTATTTGTTTGAAGAACTTCAAGACCTTAAAACACGGGTCCGATACATAAACGCCGCTTGGGAAACCGGAGATTTTAAATACTTTTTGAAGGCATTGAAGAACGTGGCCGACGCCCTAGGCGGGATGAAAAAGCTTTCCAAGGAAACACAACTTGCGAGGGAATCCCTTTACACGATGCTTTCCGAGAAGGGAAATCCCACCCTTTCGAGTTTAGAAAAGGTTCTTCACGCTTTCGGGGTGCGGATTCTATTTGAAAGGGAACTCGCCCGCGGGAAAAAGAGTGCCTAAATAAAAAACTAATTCAAATGTAAAGCCCCCCGGTTCTGTACCGGTTGGGGCTTTTTTTGTTTTAAGGTGTTCTTTGTCTCGGTGCGGCCCCTATCGGGATTGAGGAAGGTTCGCCGGCCTTTGGCCGTGTAACCTTCCCTTTGCCGCGCCTCGAAAATCATAAAAGCAGGGAAGGGAAGTACCCCTACCCTTTTGCAAACAGCTTCAATGCTGTTTGCACCACCACTGCGAGGCCCTCGCTTTGAAAGCGACGGGCCAGGTGCCCACCCTAGCCCGGGCGGTGGGCTCGTTCGAGCCATCCCCCGGAACCCCCCAGGGGGAGGGAAAAGACCCTCCCCTTTATCCCCACCCTAGCCAAGGGACAGTGACCCCTGGCAACCCCAGAAACGAAAGACATAGTGGAAGCAAACCAAATCGACGGGCGGCTATCGCCGCCGGGATCGGTCAGCGCCTAAATTCCCAAACGGGCCACGCCTCGTTCCTCGTCTTTCGGCCCAAAACCTGTTTGGGAATTTTCCCGGTCTGCTAACACCAAAGCGCAGGACCCGCCGACATTGATTTGCCCCAACACAAACACCTTACTCGCTCCGTATGCGCCCCCAAGGATTTTTGAGGGGGCGCACCCGGAGGGTGCTCTCTCCTCTAATAAAAAAGCGGAGCGTTCAAAATGAGCAAGAGAATCAAGCAGTTAGAAATGCCTTTGGAAGTGATGTTCAAAATTCCCCCCACGGTTCCCCCGGTTTCATGGTCCGAAGCAAGGGCCGATTACGAGAGAGGCCCGGTTGTAACAAGCCCGGATGATGTAGTGGCCTATTTTGCCAAATACATCGGAGGCAGGGACAAAGAGGCTTTTGTCACCATGTACCTCGACCACCGCAACCATGTTTTAGAAACGGTTTTGAACAGCGAAGGAACGGTTGACCATACCGCCGTTTATCCAAGAGAGGTACTAAAAAAAGCTTTGGAGTTAAACGCCACGGGCATCATATTTTCCCACAATCACCCAGCCGGAAGCCTTGAACCTTCCGAAGGGGACAAAGCAATTGACCCGCCAAATCATCACCGCCGCCCGTGCCTTGGGCATCACCGTTCACGACCATTTAATCGTCACCCACGAAGGACATTTTTCCTTCCGTACCGCAGGGCTTTTGGTTTAAGAAATCGCCCCTTTGGGGGTGAAAAATTTTAGGAGGATTTATGGAAATCAAATTGTTAGGGCCGGAAAAAGAAACCGTAAAGGAGTTTAAAAAATACCGCCTTGAGACTTACGAGCCTTATGACGTTTTAGCGTTTCTCGTAAGCCATCACGGCCTTTTGGAAGTTGCGGGAGCTTTAAACAACTACCTCACCGACCAGGCCGAAACGATATTTTCAAAACTGGATTTTGAGGAAGGCGGGAGCGCCCTTGTCGGCTTGGCCGCCGCGCGCGCGCTGGACGTTTGCGCCGCTTCCGTCGAATCGCTTTCATACTTTGCCGAAAAATACGAACTTTAAGGAGGACGTTATGCCGAAAATTATCATTTTTATGGAAGGTGGGGTTTTGTCCGACGTGGTTTCGGATATTCCGGACGTACAAGTTTTTAAGGTGGAGGACGACGACGGAGGGGACGCCGCCCAGGGAGACGAATACCGCCGCCTTACTTGGCCGGGAAAGGATAAGTACACCGCCACCCGTTGGGCTTATGAATTTGGCCGGGCCACGGTAGGGAAGGGACTTATTAAAAAATTGGTTCCTCAAATCCTTTCGGATGATACCTATGCGACCTGGTGCCACGGGTGCAACGAGGAAATTCTCTTGAAGGATTCCTATCCAATCGCCGGGAAGGAGGGGAAGCAATGCGCCAAATGTTTAAAGAAACACATTAACGAATTGCCGGACGTTAAGGCGGTTTAAAAACGGAGGCCCCGTGCCGAATCTTTTTTTAGTTGATTCGGCACATCCAAACCGCACGACTCGACTTGAGGTCTCGTCGCAGGAGTTGAGGCCTTTTATTTTTTGCTCGGACCGGCAGCCCTATCGGGATTGAGGAAGGTTCGCCGGCCTTTGGCCGTGTAACCTTCCCAATGCCGGGCCTCGTTGTATTTGCAGGGAAGGGAACTACCCCCTCCCTTGACCCTCCCCGGAGAAAGGCCGGTTCTTTATGGAACCGGCACTACCAAGGCTTGCGTTTCGGCTAGAGGCCTCAACGCAGGCAGAACCAACACCCCGATATGCTTCAAACCCGGATTTCCCAGATGGAATTTCCTTTCGAGTATAATAAGACAACGTTTGGCCATATAAACAAAGGTTTTTCTTCGTGTTGGGGAACATGAGAGGGGGAAATGCAATGGGTGAAGGCGGAAAAGACGCTCTTCGGGTGGTTTTTGATCCTGGCCTCAAGTTGGAGTTCCATGGTGCGAAGGTCACTTCCGATGGCGGGTTGATTCCCTATCGCGAACTCGACGAAGCTTTTGGTTTGACTGACAGAACAGAAAACATCCTTTGGGATCGGCGGACCGGTAAGAATACGCAACACACGATGACGGCGCTTCTTCGCCAGTCGGTATTCAGCCGCTTGGCCGGTTATGAGGATACCAACGACGCAGAACGCCTGAGTGTCGATCCTGCGATGCGGCATGTGATCGGAGGACGGGCCAGGGAAAAACAGGCCGCCTCCACCAGCCAGATGGGTCGTTTCGAGACGGAGGTCCTCACCCAGTCGAAGAATTTGACCGGCTTAATTGACTTATCGGGCCAATGGATCGATGGAGTCCATGAGAAAAAGCCCATACAACAGATCATCCTCGACATGGATAGCTCAGTGAGCGAGACCTACGGGGATCAGGAAGGTTCCTTGTACAACGGTTACTTTGGCTGTACCTGTTACCATCCCCTGTTTTGCTTCAACCAGTTCGGCGATTTGGAACGGGCTATGTTGCGCAACGGCAATGTGGCCAGTGCCCACGAATGGCGTTCGGTTCTTGAACCGGTAGTTGCCCGCTACCGGGGTCTTTCCATCAGCCGGTTTTTCCGGGGTGACGCGGCTTTCGCCCGTCAGGAACTATACGAATACCTAGAAGACGAAGGATATCTTTACGCGATCCGCCAACCTGCCAATGCCATACTCCAACGGGAAATCGAGCCATTTTTAACCCGTCCCGTGGGCCGCCCCTCCCACAAGCCGGTTGTCCGGTTTCACAGCTTCCAATACCAAGCCGTCAGCTGGGACAAACCCCGCCGCGTGGTGGCGAAGATCGAACATCACAACGGGGAATTGTTCCCAAAGGTGGGTTTCATCGTAACGAACATGCGACGACCGGCACCCCAGGTGGTGAAATTCTACAACGGAAGAGGCACGGCTGAGCAGTGGATCAAAGAGGGAAAGTATGCGATGAAGTGGACAAGACTAAGCTGCCACGACTTCGCGGACAACCAAGTGCGCTTACAACTATTCGCCCTGGCCTACAATCTGGGCAACTTCCTGCGCCGACTGGCACTGCCAGAACTGGTGAAACATTGGTCGCTAACGACCTTGAGGGAAAAACTCATCAAGATCGGGGCTAATGTCATCCGTCATTCGCGGTACGTTATTTTCCAGATGGCGGAGGTGATGGTTTCCCGACGCCTGTTTGCTGAAATCCTCAATCGGATACGGCTACTGGCAATGGTAAGGCCGCGAGCGCCAGTACTGCGATAACCGCAGGAAGGCATCAAGGCTTCAACCCGAGCGACTACCGCAGGATAGGTGTGCGCTCACAACGAGAATTGGCTTTCCAGAAGGTCAATTTCAGCTTTTTTGGGCACAGAAACCTTTTCCTGGGGCTTATTTCAGTGGCCCAGGACGGAAAATTCCGGATTCGGATGGAAGAAGCGGGGGGGGGCGATATAATGAGAAACAAATTACCCGGCAATGTTTTCAGAGAAGGTCATCTGGGAAATTCCGGTCAAAAGGTGTAAAATCGGGTAAATTTCGAGGAAAAGGGTTGTCCACGACGGGGACCCAGAGTGGACAGGGTCTTGGGTTCTCTAAAGGAAGTGGTATCCTAAAAGAAGTTATTTGATGGAGGGGAAGTAATTATGAAAAATTGTATTTTTGCCTTTTTGATAACCTCCATGGTCATGTTCGTTTCCTGTTCCTCCAAACCCACAACCAGCCCGACCACCTTCCAAATGAACGGCGCGGGTATCTTCGTCACGACCCTGGTGTCAACCGGTTTAACGGAAATGTCGGCTGGTATTGTCGACAGTAACGCTCAACCCGTCACCAATGCGGCCGTTACGTTATCTTATTCCGGAGGTTCAGCACCTTTGACATATGTCACCAATGGAAGTTCCACCTCTACCGAAACCTTGAGCTATTCCGGCGGGTCGACGGTCATAACCTGTGCCGCTTATCAAACAACCAATGGCGGCTGGACCTACACGGCCAACCAACCCTATACCGTCACGGCCATTTTTGGAGGAAAGACTTATTCCGCTTCGGAAATAGCGCCAGGTAATATTACATTCACCCCGGGTTCGGGTAGTTTGACTATTACTTGGGTGGGAGGAGGAAATGAAAACGATCTCACTGCCATCAACGGAAGTTATTCCAAAACCTTTGGGCCCAACCTCACTTCACCCTACACCCTCTTGAATAGTTCTTTGCCCGGTTATAGCCCTGGATCCTATACCCTCAATATGGGAGCCGATACAACCCAATATGGATGTTTTCCAGGGGCCTCTTCTTACTCGGAGTTCGTTCTGGATTATATCGCCACAACGACTTACTAGAATTCAACAAAAAGGGCGAGACTTGGGATGATTAAGTTGTCCACGATGGGGACCCAGAGTGGACAAAAGAACGAAGCGGTGGACAAGGATTTCTAATGGAACCAAATTATTTAATCTTGCCGGTTTATATAGCCGTCAGCCTAATGTAGAAGCAAAGCTGGATCAGAGGGTTTAGTTGAAAACGTATGATCTAGAGGCCTATCCAGATTTCTTGATCTTCGGACCGAGTATTTTTGCCGCAGAAACAACCGCCCACTCAGTGTGTACGGATCTTCTTTTTAATCTCTTAAATACTAAGTTGAGTCAGTTTGGAACTTTTTTTGGATTTTGTGTTGACATCATTGTGGTGATGTTGATAATCATTATCAATTAGGTGGAGCGGCCTTTGGACCAGAAAAACAAAACTGAGGCACAGGGCGTTTCTAAAGCCCTTCGGTTGACCACCGAGCTACTTTTTGAGGGGCGGAACGAAATTTTGATCGTTCACGGTGATGAAGAGTATCGATTGCGTATCACCAAGAATGACAAGTTGAACTTGACCAAGTAAGACCCAGCTATCGCCAGGGAAATGAATGAGGGGGTAATTGTGGGACATTCTATTGAACGCCAATTCAGCGCGGGCCAATGCCATTTGAGCCAGTGTTCGTGCGGCCGTGGGGCACTGAAGTTGAATAACAAGACCATTCTTTTATCCGCCGAGGAGATCAAGGCGATGACCAAGCTTTTTTCGAGTTTAGCCGCTGAGACGGCTGTCCCGTTGCCGGGGTTAGTCGATCAATTGAATCGTTTGACCGATAGCGGCAAGTGGGAAGAATTTTCCTTTCCGCAATAAGCGGGTGGAATGTGGGTCGCCCTTTTGAAAGCCAGGGATGGGCGTAAAACACACCGAGCTAAAAATACTCAATTGGGGAGATCAAGTTGCAGATCCATTTAAAACTTCATCAGGTTTTGTCATTGAGACGGGTCGTTCTTTTTGTGGCTTTCTATATGGGGACTGGCGTGGTTTTTGCCGCGCCACCACCGATGTCGGTGCCGGTGGATTATTCTACTCTTTCGAACCCGGACACTGGATTTTTTGGTTTTCTGGATGGGATGAGTCGTAACCAATATTTCTTCGGTGATCTTTGGGGATTTCGAAAGGCGCTCAGCAGTATTGGTATGTCGCTGAGCCTGCAAGAGACCAGCGAGGTTTTGGGTAACCTGACGGGTGGTATTCAGCAGGGCGCGACTTACGATGGGCTGACTCAGGCGGTCCTTCAATTGGATACATCTCGAGCCTTTGGTCTGCACGGTGGCCTTTTGAACATTAGCGGTTTGAACGTTCATGGTATCAATCTAAGTCAACAGAATCTGGATACTCTTCAGACGGCCAGCGGTATCGAGGCAGAAGACGGGTTCCGCTTCTGGGAAATTTGGTATGACCAAAAATTTTATGACGGCAGTGGGGTCAGTCGTCTTGATGTTAAAGTTGGGCAACAGAGCTTGGACCAAGAATTTATGGACAGCAGTAACGCTGCTTACTTCGTTAATACCATGTTCGGCTGGCCCATGGTGCCTTCAGCGGATATGCCGGGCGGTGGACCCGCTTATCCCCTTTCTGACTTAGGTGTACGTTTGCAATGGAAGCCTGTGGACGGTATTAATATTCTCGCCGGGGTTTTCAACGGAGCTCCCAACCCGACTCCGGGCGCGGACTCGCAGATGGATGATCCCTACGGCCTCAGCTTTCCACTCAATGGCGGGGTGATGGCCATCGCCGAGATCCAATATTCCTTTCCGTCCTTGGGCGACATGGTTTACGACTCCAAGCCGGCCTTGTCGGGCACCTACCGTTTAGGCGCTTGGTATAACAGTGAATATTTCGCGGATGAACGCTATAGCGACGATGGCTTGTCCTTGGCGGACCCCAACAGCGATGGCAACCCGCAGAATCACACGGGCAATTACTCCATCTATGGCGTAGTAGACCAAATGATCTGGCGGAGCGATAAAGACCCGAATCGTACTCTTAGCTTGTTCGCTCGGGTTCTATGGGCCCCGCCGGACCGGAACTTGATCGACTTCAGCGCTAATTTCGGCTTCGTTCTGAAAGATCCTTTTGCTTACCGTACGGACGATGTTTTCGGTTTGGGCATGGGCTATGCCCATGTCAGTTCTGCGGTGGCTGGATATGAGGCGGATACGGGTAATTTCAATCCGGGTACCTTCAGCCCTCAACAGGGCGGAGAAACTTTTGTTGAGGCCACTTACCAATACTTTGTTTTTCCTTGGTTCCAGCTTCAGCCGGACATACAGTACGTCTTCAATCCAAGCGGCGGCATCGAAAACCCCAACGCACCGGGCACTTTGATCGGCAACGAATTTGTCATTGGATCCAGAGCCATTTTGCAGTTTTGATCTAGAAGAGAAAGGGATAAAAAATGAAAATGAACCGATACAACGCTTTATGTTTGTTGATAGCGGCAGTTTTGACAGTGCCAGGCATGGCGGCTTCCAGAGACTCGGGGGATTATCAGTCGAATGGGGATAAGGCCGCATCGGCGCCGGTAGGCCCAACCCCGACAGCCCAGGCCAATGGTCGAAAAGGTTTTTTAGAGACCATTCATCGGCATATTACTTTGGGCTCGACCATTCCGGACAATGGGGACGTCAATCCCTACGCGGTCTTCATCGCGCCGGTTTCGGCGGGGACCATTGAAAAGGGTGATGTTCTTATCTCCAACTTTAACGCTATTTCGAACCTGCAAGGGACGGGGACCACCTTGATGGACTACCGCCCTTCCACAAAAAAGATGACCCTCTTCGCCCAATTGCCCAACAAGCTGCCGCAAAGCCCGGTGGGCGTGGGGTTGACCACGGCTTTAGCTATGCTCAAAAGCGGTTGGGTCATTGTGGGCAGCATGCCCAGCACCGATGGAACCACCAAGACCAAGGGGCCGGGTTGTTTGCTGGTGCTGGACCCGAACGGTCATCTAGTTTCGGTTTGGACCGACAAGACTATCAATGGGCCTTGGGGAGACATGGCGGTCATTGATAATGGTGATACGGCAACACTCTTCATCAGCATGGCAGGGTTTGACGTGCCAGGGCCGGATGTGACGGACCCTAAGACGGGCTATCCACCTGTTTTGCATAGTTCAACTGTCTTGCGTTTAAAACTTTCCATCCCCGATGGCAAGCCGCCTGTGCTGGTAGACCAGGCGGTTATCGGCAGCGGCTTTTCCCAGCGGGCGGACAGGGACAATTTTTTATTTGGCCCCACCGGTTTGGCCCTTTCGGCTGACCAAAAAACACTTTACGTCACCGATGGTCTGGATAATTTAATCGCCGCCATTGATGACCCGGGAACCCGTGCGGATAGCGCTGGGACCGGAAGAATAGTCTCGCAGAACGGCCAATTGGCCTGGCCACTGGCCATGATTCTCACGCCCGAAGGTCATTTGCTAGTTTGTAATGGTAAAGACGGTAAAGCGGTGGAAGTGGACCCGGCGACGGGCCAGCAGATTTACGCCCAGTGGATTGATCCTGATCAGGCTCAGTCGCCGCCAGGTAACGGTGATCTGTTTGGTCTGGCTTTAACGCCGGATGGAAAAGCTTTTTATTACGTGCAAGACGATACGAATACTTTGATGGAGTCCATACCCTAGTATGAAAAAAATCATTGTTGATAGCGCTAAAAATTTGACTCAACAGGGCGCGATCTTAATCTGTGTCGGTTTCTTCGCCTTGACCTCGGTCTTGATGGCGGATTCTTACGCCGATTCACCGGCGAAGGCTGCTGCGCCCAAGACGGATTCGTCTTCCTACTCTTCCGGCACCGATTCCACTACCACGGAAGATTTGCCAGGTTCGGCCTCCGTTTCGGAAACCGACGCCCTGCCTGAAACCGTGACCATACCCGCTTCCGAATTAGAACCCTTTTACGGCCCTCATCAGGGAGGCATTCTTACTTCCATGCAAACCTACACCTGCTTCGCGGTGTTTGATGTCACGGCAAAAGACCGCAAACAGCTCATTGCCTTGCTTAAAAGCTGGACTAAGGCCGCCGCTCTCATGACCAGCGGCAAGCCGGGGCAGGATTTGGGCGCGGACCCGCGCCAGGCCCCAGGGGATTCGGGCGATGTGCTGGATATTTCTCCTGACCGTCTAACCGTCACTTTTGGTTTTGGTCCCGGTCTTTTTAGTAAAGACGGCAAAGACCGTTATGGTTTGGCTAACCGCCGTCCCGAGGCGCTGATCGATCTGCCTAAATTTCCCGGTGATCAATTAGTAGAAAGCCATACGGGCGGGGATATTTCCATCCAGGCCTGCTCCGATGACGCTGAAGTGGCCTTGCATGCGGTGCGGCAATTTACCCGCCTAGCTGATGGCTTGGCCGCTTTGCGCTGGGAACAAAATGGTTTTGTGCCAAAAACCCCCAAGGGCCAAACGCCCCGTAACCTGATGGGTTTTAAAGACGGTACCATGAACCCCAAAACGGATGACCCAAAAGCGATGGATCAATTTGTCTGGGTCGGCAAAGAGGGTCCCCAGTGGATGAGAGGTGGTTCTTATATGGTAGTGCGGCCTATTCGCATCGCCCTGGAGCATTGGGATCGTATGAAGAAGGCTTTCCAAGAACAAACTGTAGGGCGGAAAAAATATTCGGGCGCCCCGCTTACTGGAAATGTTGAGAACGATAAATTAGATTTGGCGGCCAATGATAAGGACGGTAATTCGGTGATACCCGAAAATTCCCATGCCCGTCTGGGAGCGCCTGAGGAAAATAACGGCGCTCAGATGCTTCGGCGCGCTTACTCTTATGACAATAACCTGGCTTTTACTGCCGAACGCTGGCCGCCTTGGCGCCAGGGCATGGAGATGGACGCAGGTTTGTTATTTCAGTGTTATCAAAAAGACCCTCGGACCGCTTTTGTTCAGATGTTCACTAAAATGTCCCGGTTCGACATGATGAACCAGTTTCTCACTCATGTGGGTAGCGGCATCTTTGCCTGCCCGCCTGGGGCCAAGCCCGGGAAGTATGTCGGACAGGAACTTTTTGAATAAGCTTATTCAGTAAATTATTTAGATCGCGCCGCTTCGGATGAGGTGTTACGGGTTGTCCACGACGGGACCCGTCGTGGA
>CAVYRH010000016.1:0-64228 GCA_963770835.1 uncultured Pseudomonadota bacterium | reverse complement strand
TTGGTTCCCCGCCTCTTTGAATGTGAGCCGTTAAAACAAACAGGGCGTCGAGCTTGATAGAACGATAATAATTGAGGACGAGAACGCGATCCGGCCCTTTGATAACCTTCTCGAAATGCCGGATTCGGTCTTTTTCATGGGAGAGGGCTATCGCCTGAACCCTGAAAAGATCGTATTCTTTCCCCGTCATCACGGAGTCTGCAAACTCCTGGAAAAACGGCATTAACTTAACCTGCATCAATCCCTCCAAAACAAGTGTACGAAATATATTTCGTATTGTCAATACAACGCAAATTGTGGGTGCTACCCCGGCCAGGCAAGAAGTTCACTGCATCTCCTTATGGTGGGTAACCAGTAAAAAGTATTGTCTACTACACCTCCCCATCGTGGACAACATTTAATAAATTCCTGACCTTTTTACTTTTTAATGATAAAAGCCCTGTTCATTCTGCTTTTTTTAGTTAACGGAAATATTCGTCGTCTTCCGAAAAAAACATGAAATCCTTGTATTCCCCATTTGTGACGTTCTTATGGTCCATCTTAAAAGGCGCGTCGTTCCCATCGCTTTTTAAAACTATTGTTCCAATGGGGGTTGAGCTTTTCCCGTCCCCTTCCAAAGTGACTTTCACGGTCAATTCGTTCTTTTTCCGGGCGGTGATTCTCCGGTAAAACCAGGTCGACTCATCGTTCAAATTCAACAACCGGGCTTCCAACTCTAGAACTTCCTTAAGGGACAAGTCCTTCTCGATGAAGAAATAGTGATAAATGCCCGCGTTGACCATGGTCCCATTGTGGACCCGCTCCTCCACTACGAGAGCCTTTTGGCCGTCCGAGTTGATGTCATCGAAGGAGATCATGGGCTTCGTGAGGCATCGGTCCCCCTCGAACATCCTTAAGTCTTTATCCAAACCATCCAGCCATTTGCCGGAAATCCAAGTGGCACTTTTACTGGCTTTACCGGTTTTAGGGTCATAGAGGAGCAAGCCGTAACTCCACCCGCCCATGGAGCCCGACCGGAGGTTCATTAAAACGTAAACTTCCAGCCCATTGGGGGCCTTGACTAAGTAAACAGGGCCATAGGTTTTAAGGGGATGGAGGCCGTAATAATCCCAAATTTCATCCTCCTTGACACCCGACCCTTCCGAATCCTGGGCTATAAATTTGACCAGCCCCCCGAAATCCTCCTTGGCTTCGGTCTGCAAGACCGCCCGAATCTTTTTGGGGATTTCAACCTTCTTTCCTTTCAAGCTCGGGCCAATGTCCATGTCGTTATCCGGGCGGTGGATTGCGGTTTTGATAAAGGAGAAGTCCGTCTTTTCAATGGCCTTCAGAGCCCATTCGGGCACAGGTGGGGGCGTTGGGGTCGGCGCATACAAACAATCATGGACGGTCTTGGCCGCCGAGGCCGAATAAAGCCTTAAGGCATCCGGGGAGGGGTCGTAAACAAAGGAACCAAAAGGGGTTAAGTAGTACATCGGCACGAAAGAATCGTCTTTTTGGGGGTCGGCCACGGGAATCCGCAGGTAGGTCTTTTGCAAAAACACCAATACGTCTTTCCCGTCAAACACCCTGTATTTTTTCATCCAAACGTCCGCATCCCACTTGGGATTCGTGTCGGGGTAGACATCCGTAAGTTCAACCTGCTTGAGCCCCTCATCGCCCTTTTTTAAAACATCGATAATTTCCAAACGGATGGGTACCCGATATTCTTTTTTGGTGGTTGGATTCAGTAGGTTTTTTTGTTGAATATGAAGGCGGGCACGCACGATCAACACGGACTTTTCGGCCAAAAGGCAGTCATCACTGATGGCGAACACTCGTTGGGCAAGGAAAAAGAGAAGGAAGATGGTTCCCACTGCCTGCCGTTTAGACATTTAAAACCCCTTCCGTTTTTTCTCTGTCCACTCTGGGTCCCCGTCGTGGACAACCTACTACTCAACCCCTGATCATTTGAACTTGACGCAGAGGATGTTATAAAGCCAGGCGAAAACGACACCGCCCACCCCTCCATCCACAAGCCCATACGCAGCCCCAATCAAACTTCCGGCGGGGCTGATGTCATAACCCCGATAGATGTGTCCAAGCAACATCAGGTCGTGGGTTGACCCCTCGAAAAGGATGACCCACCAAGTCAGGCCTAAAACTCCCAGGCCCCACAACAAACCACAAGCCAATCCGAACGCTTTGATGTTAATCTTCATCACAACCTCCTTTTTATTTACCGCTGCCTAACCTTTTCCCTTTGTCCTATTCGCCTCCCCAGGGTGGAGACCTTCCTAAACTAGGCCGGTTATAAGTTTTGTCGCCAACCATCATTTCTCCTTACCGTTTAAGGCCTCGAATCCAGAGATGACGTCGAAAAGTTCTTCATCAATTCCACTTTGACGCAATCGATGGAAATTGACGTTGAGTTCCTCCAACAATTCATTGATGTTCTTGTCCGCACGTTGCATTGAAGCCAAACGGCTCGCATTCTCGCTGGCTAGGGATTCGGCGCAGGCCCGAAAAAGGGAAACGAAAAGATATCCGTTCAGGAAAGCCTGTAACGTCTCGGCGCCTACACCCATAACCTCGGGCAGGTATCCCGTCGGCCAGGGAAGTCCTGCAAGCTTGCGTCTCCAGTTTTCGTCCAAGGGCAGAAGCCGCTGGGTCACGGGCGCGTAAACGGCCCCTGATGTCGGGCGATTGTAGAAAAGGTGGAGTTCGCTGATTTCGCCCTTGTCCCGGCGCTCCTCGCTTTCCATGAGAATCTGCCCGACTAGCGGGGTTATTGCCTTGACGGAATTTGGCACGGTTAATACCCCCATCAAGGGCAGGCCCGCTTCCGCAAGTCGCGCATAAACACGTTCCCCAACGGCCCAGACCTCGGATTTGGATGGAAAGGCCGAAAGAGTTTTTACGGCGAAATCCGCAACCACTTCGTTAAATTGACCCACGAGGCCCTGGTCCGAGCCGAAAACGACCGCCCCAATGGCTCCCACTTTTTGTTTCCCATTCTTTACTTCAACATCGGAAACCGGCCCGCTTGCCCTGAAGCAAACACCCAAACCCAGTTCAACGGCATGATAGTAGTCGGCCAAGGCACGAACCGAATTCTCGTATTGCCCGATACTGGATGCGGCCACGGCCTTCATCGTTCGGACGACTGATTGAAGATCCCTGGCACCGGCGATCTTTCGGCGGAGGCTGGCGGTTGTGTTGCTCACGATTTAACCTCGGGTTCAGGCTTTCTTTTGGCTTCCGTTTTATTTTCCGGTTTTCCCACAGGTCCAGGTTTCGGCATTATCTCCATCTTGGGTTCCGGTTTGGACCCAGGCTGGGGCTTGATTGGAGTTTCCGTTTTGATCTCCGGCTTTGGTTCGGGTTTGGGTTGGAAGGGGCCAAGCGAATCACGGGCGATTTGGATGATCATTTCACGATCCTTGCCGCTCAATTTTTCGGAGGACTCCAATCTCCCTCGAACCTCCCCCGGCAGTTTCGCCGAGGCTTCAAGCAGGGCTTGCTCAGCGTCCTTCATTCGGTCCAAAGGCACAAGGTCGAAGAGCTTCTCCCCCAACGCCAACAGGACGGTAATCTGGGCGGGAACGGACACCGGGGCTCCTTCCGGCTGTTTCAGGCAGGAACGTATCCGACGTCCATGCTCAATGGCTTTGTGGGTGTTTTCATCCAGGCTTGCGCCGAACCTGGAAAAAGTCTCAAGTTCCTCGAACTGTGCATAGGCGAGCTTGAGGTCTCCTGCCACCACCCTGTAGGCCGCGCGTTGCGCCTTTCCCCCAACCCGCGAAACGGATTTCCCGACATCGACCGCAGGCAGCACGCCCAATTCAAACAGCGAGGGCGAGAGGTAGATCTGCCCATCCGTTATAGAGATCAGGTTCGTGGGAATATAGGCAGAAATATCCTGGGCCTGGGTCTCAATGATGGGGAGCGCGGTAAGGGAACCTCCCCCGAGTTCCTTACCCAAGTGCGTCGCCCGTTCGAGCATCCTTGAGTGGATGTAAAAGATGTCGCCCGGAAAGGCTTCCCGGCCCGGCGGACGGTTCAGTAGTAGGGAGAGTTCGCGGTAGGCTCGCGCGTGATGGGTAAGGTCATCGTAAACGATCAAAACATCCCGGCCCGATTCCATGAAGGACTCCGCGATGCTGGTGGCGGCGTAGGGAGCGAGATAAGTGAGGCCAGGAGGATCATTGCCCTCCGTCACGACGACGACGGTGTAATCCATCGCGCCTTTTTCCCGCAAGGTTGCCACGGCCTTCGCGACGGCGGATGCCCGCTGACCGATGAAACAATAAACACACAATACGTTCTGGTCCCGCTGGTTGAGGATAGTATCGATGGCGATGGCTGTCTTCCCCGTCCGCCGGTCGCCGAGGATCAACTCCCTTTGGCCCCGCCCGATGGGGATAAGCGCGTCAATGACCTTGAGGCCCGTCTGGAGGGGTACCGTGACTGGAGCCCGGTCCATGATGGGCGCGGCGGGGCGTTCGACGGGCAGGCGCCCGCTGGAAACCACTGGGCCGTTCTCATCCAGGGCGCATCCCAGGGGATCAATGACCCGGCCAAGCAATCCCTCGCCCACGACCACATCCATGACCCGGCCCGTTCGCCGCACTTCATCCCCCGCCCGCAAATGCCAGTATTCGCCGAGCAGGACCACGCCGATCTCGTCGGCGTCAACGTTAAAAGCGATGCCGAGCACATCGCCGGGAAATTCGATCAATTCCTCAAAGCCCACACCGGGGAGGCCCGAAACTTTTGCAATGCCGGTGCCGACACTCATGATCGTTCCAACCTCTCGTGGCTTCAGTTGGGGCTTGGTCGCTTCCAGAGTTTGGGCTATTCCGGCAAACGCGCTTTCAAAAACGCTTTCGAGACTTTCGGTTTCCGTGTTCATTGACTCTTTGCTCCGGGAATAACTTTTTCCGGCTTGGGTTCCACTTTGACTTCCGGCTCGGGTTCGGCTTTGACAACTATTTTTGCCCCACTTTTAATTTCAGGTTCAGCACCAGCTTTGACTTCAGGTTTAGGGGCAACATCGGCTTTTGGCTTAACCGAGACCTCGCCTTCATTTTTGGTTTCGGCTTTGGTCTCGGGTTTTGCCGGTGCTTTAAGTTCCACTTTAGGTTCGACTTTGATTTCGGGTTTAGGTTCGGCTTTGATACCCGTCTTGCGAATCTCCCCTTCCGCCTGACTCCAATCCTGGCTCGCCGAATCGTTTTTGCGTCCATGCATCTCATACAGTTCGTAAGCGCGCTTGGCGATCCGTGGCGTCAAATCGGACGATGCTTTGCTCGCGGTTTTATCCTTCTCTTTCAGGATATCCTCCACACCTTTTTCCATCGACGCCAGGTAATCCTCGATACTCCATGCTAGTTTTTGTCCATTTGCAGTGAGTTCGATGCCGTTGATCAATTCGGGGGCGGTTTCGAAACGGACCCGAATCTCGGATGAAAAAGTCTCATTCAACGCCTTCTGGATGGAATCTCGCAAATCCAAAGGTAAGTCAAAAGCGCTTCGAACTAGCGCCGGTTCATGAGCCGACCGAAGAGCCCCGGCGAGGTCGGCTTTCGCCTGGCCTTCTATCTTCCGCAAACGCAGGATGAACAGGTCCGCCATTCGCTCCTCCAACACTGAACCGGCGAGATCAGACAGCGTCTTTCGCGCGATGGAAAATACTTCCTTCCCTGTCCGGCGGCGGATGGCCTGGTGCAAGTCATGTTCTTCCGCCTTCAACGCCTCCTGGCGTTTAAAGCTTAAATCCTCTGCGGCCCTCCTTGCCTCCGCGAGAAGCCGCTGGCGTTCAGCTTGGGCTTCTGCCGTCGCCTGGTTCAATAGCGCATCGCGTTGCCGGTCAAAGTCCTCGTTTTTGCGTTTGTACTCGTCGCCTTCCTTTTGGGCTTCGGTCTTCTTCTTGTCCGCCTCCGCGAGTTCGGCGGCGATCCTTTTTTCCCGCTCATCGATGGCCTTGAGGATGGGCTTATATAAAAAGCGCTTCATCAGCCATACCAGGATGAGGAAGTTGAGCGCCTGGGCGATGACAGTAAACCAATCGATGAGCATGAGCTTACTTTCCCGCCACTTGGGCGATAGCGTGGTTCCAGAAGGGGTTGGCGAAGATGAGAATCATCGAGACCACAAAACAATAGATGGCCGTGGACTCGATCATCGCCAGTCCCACGAACAAGGTCCGGGTGATGGTGGCGGAGGCGTCCGGCTGTTGGGCCAGTGAAGTCAAGGCTGTCGCGACCGCCCTCCCTTCCGCTAGGGCGGGCCCCATCGTCCCGAAACCGGTGGTAATGCCCGCGATGACAATCGATGCCACTCCGATAATCGTTAAGCTATCCATAATTCCTCCTTTTATTTTTATATTTTTTCTTCAATGATTCAAAACTGGCAAAGAATTGGCTGTAGCCTCCTTTTCTGGTTCGGCCCCAGGCTTAGGATCGACTTGTACGCCAGACTTCGCCCCACCCTTGCCTTCCGGTTTTGAATCCGTTTCAGGCTTGGGTTTTCGAACCCTTGTGGCCGCCGCGATATAAACACCGGCCAGGATGCTGAAAATATAGGCCTGAACCATGCCGGTGAGCAGGCCGAGGACCATCATTATGATCGGGAAAACAAACGGCGTGATGGTGAGCAGGATGGCGATGATCATCGCCCCGCTCATCATGTTGCCGAACAAACGGACGGCCAGGGCCAATGTACGCGAAAGTTCGCTGATGATGTTGAAAGGCAGCATGATGAAGGTGGGCTTCATGTAGGACTTGAGGTAGTTTCCCAACCCTTGATCCTCGATTCCGAAGAAGGGCACGGCCACGAACACGCACAAGGCGAGCGCGGCAGTGGTCGAGAGAGATCCGGTGGGCGGCTCGTAGCCGGGAATGACCGTGCAAAGGCTGGCTGAGGCGACAAAAAGAAAAAGGGTGCCAAGGAAGCCGATATATTTCTCGGGCCGGCTCAAACCCACCTCTTGGATTTGCTTCTCAATGGCGGTGACGAGAATTTCAAGCAGGTTTTGCCATCGGGAACGGTCCGACCCGGTCGATAGTTTATGGGTGAGGATCTTGGAACCCACCGTCAGGACGAACATGAGCCCCCAAGTGAAAACAATGGTTCCATTGAGTTTGAGAAAACCATGATGCCAAAAGATCATCTCATCAGGAGTAAGGCGCATCGCCGACCCCCTGTGCCAGGATTTTCGGTTTTTCCACCCCACCGGTAAGCCGAGTCACGATATATCGGCCAATTAAAAATCCCAGCAAACATACAAGAAACCTCTCCCAATGTCCGTGCGCGATGAAATAGAAGCCACCCAAGGTGATCCCCATCCGTAACAACAAGCTGCCGAGGAACCATAAGGCTGGCCGTTTGATCGAAGCCCCTTTCTGGATCGTCCACCAGAGGCCGCCAAAGAATATTCCGCCTATCAGGACCCCAACCGCCAAAACCATCCCCATTTTTAAAAGATCAGTCATTTTGGTCCTCCCCCATTTCCTTGTCCTGTTGGGCCACCCAATGCCAGGCGTTCATGCATCCAATCGCCAGTCCCGCCGCCATGAGGGCCAACGTCCAGGAATGGCCGCCCGGATGCCGTTTGTCCAACCATATACCAAGTGCCGCGCCGAGCAGGGTCGGAACTACCACCGACCAGCCAATAAGCCCCATCATGCCCAATCCAAACCAGACGCCCTTGACGGGATTCCGTTGGGCCTTGATCTTGCGTTCCGCCTTCTCGCCAACCTCACGACTGAACCCTGTCGGATCTTTCCCGTTCCCGGCTTCAGGTTTTTTACTCATGATGGAACTCCGCTAAGCGGCGGATAAACCCGCTCTCCATTTTCATCATCACCGAGCGGACATCCTTTTCCCTTTCGTTTAAATTCTTGAACTCCCGCTCGACCTCCTGGCGCAATTGGCCCAAATCCGTTCCGCCGATGGCGTTGCGCACGGAGACGAGTACGTCCAATCCAGTCTTGACCAATACCCCCTCGTCCACCGCCACATAAACCTCGCCACCCTCCCGGCTTTCGTAGGTCAGTATCCCTGGGGCCAGGGCCGCGACACAGTCGAGGCGGTGAGGAAGGAGTCCGAAGGAACCTTCATGGGTCTCAGCGACGATGCGCGCAACACCGGCCTGTTCCGCGAAAACTTGGAACGGCAGGAGGATCTTAAGATTCATGAGCGTGGACGGCATGCCGGGCCTCCGGTGGGGTTTTGGGTTCAGGAGTAGGCTTCGGTTTTGGTTCCTTTTCAGGCCTTGGATCGGCGGCGGGCTTTGGACCGGCTTTTTCCGGGGGCTCGGTCCCATCTCCCGTTTTATCGGTTGCGCTCGTTTTTTTCGCTTCCCCGATCACCCCGATCATGTAAAGGCCGCTCTCGGGATAATCCTTGAACTCATCCCGCAGGATCCTCTCACAGCCGTCCAGCGAATCCTTGAGGCTGACGAGCTTTCCCTCAAAACCGGTGAACTGCTGGGTCGTGAAAAAAGGCTGGGTAAGGAATCGCTCCAACCGGCGGGCGCGTGCGACAACCTTGCGATCCTCCTGTGAAAGTTGTTCCAGACCGAGCATGGCAATAATGTCCTTGAGGTCGGCGTATTGGGCGAGGGTCCGTCGAATTTCCTGCGCCAGGGCGTAATGCCTTTCGCCGACAATCCCTGGGGTGGCCATTTTGGAACTCGACTGGAGCGGGTCCACCGCCGGATAAAGACCCTCCCCCGCGCGCTTGCGCGACAACACTATGGAGGCGGAAAGATGCGAGAAGGTGTGCACGGCGGCAGGATCGGTGAAATCGTCCGCCGGTACATACACCGCCTGGATAGAGGTGATGGCGCCCGTATCGGTGTTGGCGATACGCTCTTCCAACCGCGACAATTCGGTGCCCAGGGTGGGTTGATAGCCCAGGCGCGATGGCATTTGGCCCATCAAGCCGGACACTTCCATGCCCGCCTGGATGAAACGGAAAATGTTATCGATGAGCAGTAACACATCGCGGTGTTCGTCATCCCGAAAATACTCGGCCATCGTCAGCGCGGCGAGGCCCACGCGGAAACGGCTGCCAGGGGGCTCGTTCATCTGGCCGAAAACCATCGCCATGTTCGGCAGGACGCCGGCTTCCTTCATGTCGCGGTAAAGCTCCTCACCCTCCCGGCAACGTTCGCCGATGCCGCAAAAAATACTGACTCCCTCGTGGTGGCCGACCACGTTATGGATCATTTCGGTTAGCAATACCGTTTTGCCTACGCCCGCACCGCCGAACAAACCCGCTTTGCCGCCACGCTCCAATGGCACCAGCACATCAATGACCTTGATCCCGGTCTCAAATATCTCAGATTTGGTGGAACGCCGCGCCAAAGAAGGCGGTGACTGATGAACGGAGCGCCATTGGACATCGGTGGGGGCCGCCTGACGGTCAATGGGATTACCGAACACGTCGAACATGCGCGAGAGGACCTCTTTTCCCACGGGCGCTTTCAAGGGCCCCCCGGTGTCCTCAACGGCCATTCCACGTGCGAGTCCTTGGGTTGGGGTCAGGGCGATTCCCCGGATGCGGTGCGCGTCCAACTGGGACAAAACCTCAATGGCGACCTTCCCCTCCTTCGCGCGAAGCAAGGTATAAATGGGTGGCAAATGCAGGTCAAACCGTACATCCACCACGCTCCCACGTACGGAAACAACCGATCCATGGTTTGAGGGGATGGAGCTGTTATTCATAATTTTTTCCGCTTTTCTGCGGGCGAATCGGGATTCGGTTCCATCATCAAAACATCTCCTTAGTCTTTCCTATACCGCAGGTTTCGCGGGTGGGGGTATGTTTGTCGTCATACTTTTGCTCTTTCCATATCAGCGTTGTATTTGCCCTGTCTTGCGGCCCGATTGCACGTGGCCCGGTGAAACAGGGCTTTCTGCGCGGTCGCCACATGGGCTTCCTCGCCCATCCAAATCTCCAATGCGGGTTGCTGGATGGCCCGGGCGAAGGAAAAGGACAAAGCCCAAGGCAACCGGGATTTAAACCGTACGTTCATGGCGTTCAAACGCTCCGAGGCCAATTCGGCGGATTGTCCCCCCGACAAGAAGGCAATTCCGGGAACGGCGGCGGGAACGGACCGCAAAAGACACCCCACCGTCGCGTCGGCCACTTCTTCTACCGATTCCTGCCGGGAACAGGCCCATCCCGGAAGTACCATGTTGGGCTTCAGGATCATGCCCTCCAGCATGACTCGTTGGGCGTGAAGCTGGATAAAAACCGTCCGGAGTGTTTCCTCGGTCACTTCGAAACAACGCTGAAGGTCATGCGCCCCATCCATCAGAACCTCCGCCTCCACAATGGGGACCAATCCGACTTCCTGGCACAGGGCGGCGTAACGGGCCAAAGCATGTGCGTTCGCCTCGACGCAACCCAAACTGGGCAGTCCGTCGCCCAGGGCTATGACGGCGCGCCACTTGGCGAATCGGGCGCCCAATTGGGAATAATAGGCCAAGCGTCCCCGCAAACCATCCAGTCCCTCGGTGACACGCTCTCCCGGATGGCCTGCCAACTCCTTCGCTCCCGTATCCACTTTGATACCGGGTATGATTCCCAAATCGGTGAGGGCCTTTACGAAGGGGATTCCGTCTTTCGTTTTCTGGCGGATAGTCTCGTCATAGAGGATAGCTCCGCTGATGGAATCCGAAAGGCCGGGAGTCGTAATGATCAACTCCCGATAAGCGCGCCGGGCATCCTCGGTCTGTGGAATATCCAACTTGGCGAATCGCTCGTTGCAAGTCGTGTTGCTTTCATCCATCGCCAATAGGCCCTTGTCCCCCGCGACCAGCGACCTCACAGCATCCATCAATTCTTGGTTGTTCATCGAGTGACGCTCCACTTCCAGTTGCGGATTTCCGGCATGTCTTGACCTTGTTTATCGATGTAAAGCTTGTGCTCGACGAGCTTGTCCTTAACCATCTGCTTGATGTAGGCCCCTCTCGTTCCCAATTGCGGCAGGCGGTCCACCACGTCTTGTACCAGGTGGAACCGGTCCAATTTGTTCAACACCCTCATGTCAAAAGCCGTTGTGATCGCGCCTTCTTCCACATAGCCCCGGACGTGGATATTTCGGTTGGTCCTGCGGTAGGTCAGACGGTGGATTAGCCAGGGATAGCCATGGAAGGCGAAGACAACGGGTTTGTCTTTCGTGAAAAGTGAATCGAAATTCGTGTCGTTCAGCCCATGTGGGTGCTCGGTTTGCGGCTGCAATCTCATCAGATCGACCACATTGATCATCCGGATTCTCAATTCGGGCAAATGCTCATGAAGGATGGAAACGGCGGCGAGGATCTCCAACGTGGGTGTGTCCCCACAGCAGGCCATGACCACGTCGGGCTCGGCACCCTGGTCGTTGCTGGCCCATTGCCAGATACCGATCCCTTCCGTGCAGTGCTTTTCCGCAGCGTCCATGTCCAGCCATTGGGGAAGCGCGTGTTTCCCCGCGACCACCACATTCACATAGTGACGGCTTCGCAGGCAGTGGTCAAAAACCGAAAGGAGGCAATTGGCGTCGGGCGGAAGGTATATGCGGACGATATCGGCCTTCTTGTTCACCACATGGTCGAGGAAGCCGGGGTCCTGGTGAGTGAACCCGTTGTGATCCTGTTGCCAGACGTGGGAAGCCAACAGGTAGTTCAGGGACGCGATCTTCCTCCGCCAGGGCAATTCAGCGGTGATCTTCAGCCACTTGGCGTGCTGGTTGAACATCGAATCAATGATGTGGATGAAGGCCTCGTAACAATTGAAAAGCCCGTGCCGCCCCGTGAGGAGGTAACCCTCCAGCCAGCCCTCCGACTGGTGCTCGCTCAGCATCGAGTCCAGTACCCGCCCGGCTGGCGCGAGAAATTCATCGTTCTTTTCAGTTCGGG
The DNA here is from genome assembly GCA_963770835.1 of uncultured Pseudomonadota bacterium. GTDB lineage: Bacteria > Oederibacteriota > Muellerivitia > Muellerivitales > Muellerivitaceae > JAJPJW01. Next base: position 52,334 of record CAVYRH010000016.1, on the reverse strand, counting down.
CATCCCACTGGCGGTTGGTTTCCTCAAAAACCGCGCCAAGAAGATTCGAGAGGGTTTCATCGGGGCCAAAGATACGGAAATTGTTTTGATCCTTATTCATCTTTGCCACATCCCGAAGAAACTTTCCCAGAACCATCGTATCCTGTCCATTAACGGCACCGGGTGACGGCACCTTCACGGCATGGACGCGGAAATCCGGCATCCTCAGGTCGCGAAGCAGTAACCCCCCGTTGGCGTGGGGATTGGCTCCCATCCGCCGGTTGCCTTTGGGCGCCAGTTCCGCCAATTCCGGAATGAGACCGCCGTTCTTGTCGAAAAGTTCTTCGGGCTTATAGCTCTTCATCCAGCTTTCTAATTCATGGATATGATCGGGATGCTCAAAATCCACCAGGAGCGGAACCTGGTGCGCCCGGAACGTGCCCTCCACTTGGAGGCCATCCACGGTCTTCGGCCCCGTCCACCCCTTTGGCGACCTGAGGACGATCATCGGCCAGCGGGGCCGGGTGGTATCGTTATTGCCCCGCGCGTTATTTTGGATCTGCCGGATTTCCTCGACGGCTTGTTCGAGGGTAGCCGCCATAAGTTGATGCATCTTTTCCGGGTCATCTCCCTCCACAAAATAGGGCTTCCAGCCACAACCCCTGAAAAATTGCTCTAATTCTTCCGGCTCGATCCGGGCCAGAACGGTCGGGTTGGAGATCTTGTAACCGTTGAGATGAAGAATTGGCAAGACGGCCCCATCGGAAATAGGGTTGAGGAATTTGTTGGACTGCCAAGCGGTCGCCAACGGTCCGGTTTCTGCCTCGCCATCCCCGATAACACAGGCAACTATCAGGCCTGGATTATCGAAGGCGGCCCCGAAGGCATGGCTGAGCGAGTACCCCAACTCGCCCCCCTCATGGATCGACCCAGGTGTCGTGGGTGCAACATGGCTGGAGATCCCACCGGGGAAGGAAAATTGTGTGAAAAGTTTTTTTAAGCCCTCCTCGTTTTGGCTGATATTGGAATAAATCTCACTATAGGTTCCTTCCAGGTAAGTATTTGCGACCAGGGCCGGACCTCCATGACCGGGACCGGCGATATAGAACATATCCAGGTCATACTTCTTGATGACCCGGTTCAGGTGAACATAAATAAAGTTCTGGCCGGGAGTCGTACCCCAATGCCCGACCACCAAGGGCTTCACGTGGGACAGCTTCAAAGGTTCCTTCAGCAACGGATTGTCATAAAGGTATATTTGGCCGACCGACAGATAGTTCGCGGCACGCCAATAGCCATCCATTTTGCGGAGCAGTTCAGGTGAAAGTGTTTCGGTCCCCATTTTAAATCCTCCTTTTTCAGCCGATGTCGAGAAGGCGGCAAACCATCTTGGCGATCATGAATTCCTCGTCCGTGCGAATGACACGGACGCTAACCCTGCCTTTGTCTTTGGATATCACTCCCTCGTTCGCCGAGTTCCGTTTTTCCTCGAGCTCTATTCCAAGGAATTCCAATCCATCGCAAATCCGGCCACGGACCGTGGGCGCGTTTTCGCCGATACCGGCTGAGAATACCAACGTGTCCAGTCCGCCTAAAGCCGCCGCAAAAGCGCCGATCCATTTTTTGACTTGGTAGCAAAATAATGTTACAGCCTCCGCCGCCCGTGGGTCTGTCGTTTCACTTTTCAACAAATCACTCATATCCGAACTGGTTTCTGATACCCCTATGAGTCCAGATTTGAAATTAAGCATTTCGTTGAATCCCTTGGCGTCAATTCCCTCTTCGCGCGCCAGGTAACCAAACAATCCGGGATCAATATCCCCGGAACGTGTACCCATCGGCACTCCGGCTGCGGGTGTAAAACTCATACTTGTGTCCAGGGAATTTCCTTTCCAGACCGCCGCCAGACTCGCGCCATTGCCAAGGTGGGCAAGTATGATCCGTCCTTGAGCCGCCTCCGCCCCGGCCAAGCGGGTCAACTCCCCCATGAGGTACGAATATGACAACCCGTGAAATCCGTACCGGCGTACCCCCTTTGCTTCGTACCGGCGCGGAATCGGCAACAACTGGGCCACGCGCGGCAATTTTTTATGGAAAGCCGTGTCGAAACAGGCCACTTGGGGCAAGTCGGGAAACTGGTGATGAAAAGCCTCGATCAGCATGATCTCTTCCGGTAGGTGTTCAGGATCAAATGTCTTGAGTAGCCGTAACTCATCGATCATTTCTCTTGTGATTATTTTCGGATCGCTATAATTCGGCCCTCCATGAACCACCCGGTGTCCTACTGCCGCCAAGGCATCACGGCCGCCACGTTCCCCTATCCAATCCATCAATACACCTACCGCCGACTTGTGATCGGGCACTTTAACTGGTCGTGAAAAATTATCCAAAGGAGCCGGTCCCTTGACCCGCAAGGTGGCATCCGGTAATCCAATCCGGTCAATCTTTCCCGCCAGGATCCGGAGCAAGGGGTCGCCGATCTCGAATAAGTCAAACTTGATACTTGAGGAGCCGCCATTGATCGTCAGAATGCGGGGTTCAGAAGGATTCATCGGCGACTCCTTCCTGATTCCGCAACCCTAACGCAGCCAACTTCGCCCGCGTGGATTTTGCGTCCTTATGAAGAATGCTCCGAATCCCCAGGCCTTCAGCGACACGGACAAACATCGGCGTATTTTCGATATAGATAACCTGCCGGGCTGGGGCATTGGCGATATCCAGGGCGAACCGGAAGATATCCGCGTCGGGTTTGCGGACATGCACAAAGCAGGAGGTAATAAATGAATCAACGAAAGTATCGAGCCTGAATTTTCGTATCCGATATGCGTTTAATTCCCGTGCTTCGTTGCTGACCACGGCAACCCTAAGCCCGTACCTGGCCTTGAGGCCCGCGACAAACCCGATCATCTCCGGATAAGGCTTCGATTGGGCGAACATGAAATCCCGGAACTGGGCCCGGGTAAAAGGCCGTTTTTGGTGGAAAACCACCCGGCTTAGGTATTCTTTGAATGAAAGTTTTCCTTCCTCGAAGGCGTCGAAGGTCAGGTGATGGCGCTCCTCCAGATCGGCGTGCTCCAGCTTGAAATTCATCGCCGCCCGCTTTCGGGCATGACGGTCCCACCCGTCGGTGAGGAGGACACCACCGATATCCAGGAATAAAGTCGTGACTTTTGTCGAGCGGTTCATAAGGGTCCCAGGGCTTCCGTTGTTTTACTGGCGGTGTTTAGTTTTGAATAATCACTAGCCCGTTTCCCAATCTGTTGGGTCGGGTTCCCTTCCAGACCCCTGGGTTTTCGAAGGGCTACAGGACTGCTGAGGCGCCCATAGGTGGTAGTCAGCTTTTTCAGCTTCTGCGCTAGCTGCCGTGTCAACACTCCCTCCTTCAGTCGCCATCCCCAGTTACCTTCCGCGATCCCGGGAAAATTCATCCGTCCCTCGGACCCCAACTCCATGAGGTCTTGCATCGGAATGATGGCGGCTTCGGCTTCGGAGGCAAAAGCCTCCCCTATCACGGCCCAGACAACCCCCTGGTCGTTCACTCCCAGTTGTTTTCGAAGGGCCTCCTGCTGGGATACCGTCAACTTCCCGTACCAACCCAGCGTTGTGTCGTTGTCATGCGTTCCCGTATAAACCATCCATTTCACCGGACGTTGTTCCGGTGGACCTGGATGGGTTTCGGTTCTTGGTTCTAGATCAAATTGGAGTACTCGAATGCCCGGAAGATGGAACTGATCCCGTAAAGCGGCCACTTCCGGGGTGATGATCCCAAGATCCTCTGCGATCAAGGGCAAACAGCCCAGAGCTTCGGTGACGGCTTTTAAAAAAGATGCCCCTCCACCTGGTTGGTATTGCCCTTCCTCGGCCGTCTTGGCACGAGCAGGCACTTCATAAGTTCGGACAAAACCGATGAAATGATCCAACCGATTGAGGTCGAATCGTCCAAAAGCCTTCCGCAGGCGTTCGATCCACCATCTGTAATTCTGCTTTCGAAGCGCACTCCAGTCGTAAACGGGGACACCCCACACCTGCCCTGTTTTCGAGAAATAATCGGGCGGAACGCCCGCAACAACGGTGGGTTTTCCATCGACATCCAGTTTAAAAAGCTCGGGATGGGCCCAGACATCGGCACTTTGATGCCCCACGAAAAGGGGAATATCGCCGATCAATCCGATGCCTTTGGATAAGCAGTAAGAACGTAACTCTTTCCATTGAATTGCGAACTGCCATTGCACAAACTTGTGATAAAGAATTTCATCCGTAAAGTCCTTTTTCGCGCGAAGGATGGTCTCGGGACTGCGTTTTCGAAGTCCTGGGCCCCATCGAGTCCAATCCGTAGTGCCCTCTTTCTCCCCGATCGCGGAAAACAATGAAAAATCCTCAACCCAAAAGGATTCCATCTCCACAAATGCGTCGAACTGCGATGGTTTTTCGGAGTTCATGTTCCATTTGAAATGCTCGAATGCATTTTTTAGCCATCCCAGCTTCAAGTGTTCAGCCACGGGATAATCAACCTTCCCAAGGTCATCCAAAGGAGAAAATTCAATATTTTGGCCGTCCAAAAATCCCTGCTCCATTAACCGATCTGGGCTTAACAGGAGAGGATTACCCGCAAAAGCGGAGGTTGATTGGTAGGGTGAATTCCCCCACCCAACTGGCCCGATCGGAAGCATCTGCCACCAACGCTGTCCGCTCTCGACCAGGAAATCGACAAAGGCGGTCGCGGCAGGCCCCAAGTCGCCAATGGAATAGGGGTTATAAAGGGATGTTGGGTGGAGAAGAATCCCGGAGGATCTTTGGTTCATTTGGTGCCCCCTCCCCAAATTGATTTCTGCTTGCCAAATGGCAGTATCGAGTTGGAGTTAGCTTTTATATTCTGTTTTTCAATCATTTTTTTCTTTCAAAATCCAATCAATTCTTCCAAAGGATATGGGCTTCTTCCAATGGGATTGAAATCCCGTCGAAATGCGGTATCACCCGTGCCGTATAGTCCACTGCCGGGCGGGTCGCCGAAACCGCCGCGCCAAAAACAAAACCGCCCGGCACCCCGGCCAGTTGGCGAAGTTGCTTCAACTCCTGCATGATGGGGGAACCATCTTTGACCCCGTCCGCGTAAAGTTCCACTTTGATCACGTTCGGTTCCAAGTCATTGAGATAGACCTGAACTTCAAATTGATGGTGGCCACCATGCGTCTCAACCTTTACTTCTCCGAATCGAATCGCGGGCCACTTCTGTTCAAATTGATGCCCCCAATCGACCATTTGTTTGCCGATCGCGCCCTTGTTCGCCGAGCGTGAATGGTAGGCTTCCGCTCTCGGAAGATAATGTTTCTCGGTATATTCACGGACCGATCGGTTGGAGGAAAAGAGAGGGGTCAGGCGCGCCATGCTCTCCCGCATCCTTTTAACCCAGGCAGTTGGAACACCGTTTTTATCACGCGTGTAAAATTCCGGTATTACTTCCCTTTCGAGCAGGGCATAAAGCGCCTCGGCTTCAACCGCGTCCCACGCTGGATCGTCGCCGTGTTCCCGGCCATCTCCCAACGCCCAACCAACCTCCGGAGCGTAAGCTTCTGACCACCAGCCGTCCAATTCGGAGAGATTGAGCCCGCCATTAACGAGTACCTTCATTCCGCTCGTTCCACAGGCCTCCCACGGCCGCCGTGGCGTGTTGATCCAGACATCAACCCCTTGCACAAGGTATTCACTCAGTAGCATGTTGTAGTCGCTCAAGAAAATCACGTGGGGGCGCACATCGGGCCGTTTGATGAAACGAGACCATTCTTTAATCAGGTCTTGTCCTGCTTGGTCTGCCGGGTGAGCCTTACCAGCAAGGATGAGTTGCACCGGCCTTTGTGGATTGGTTAAAAGGCGAATCAGCCGGTCCGGATCGTGCAGCAGCATATTTGGCCTTTTGTAAGTGGCGAAGCGGCGCGCGAAACCCAAAGTCAACGCATTTGGATTAAACATATGTTTTGCCCCTTCAACCTCATCTGGCGACGCGCCTGATGAGGCGAGTTGAAGAGGAAAGCGTTTTCGGGCGTATTCGACCAGGGCCTTGCTAGCGTCGGTACGGAATTGCCAAATGGCGGCGTCGGAAACCCCGCGAATATCCTTCTCCATGTTTTCAGTCGGATTCAGCCACCGGTCTTTTCCGCAGGCTTTCGTCCAAAGGTCATCTGCCTGGGCCGAATCCCAGGTCGGCATATGGACTCCGTTGGTGACATGGCTAACGGGCACTTCCGCTGTCGGCCAGTGTAAAAAGAGGGGCTCGAAGAGATGACGACTCACCCGTCCATGCAAGAGGCTTACGCCATTTACCGCCCCGCTGCCACGAATGGCCAAGTAAGCCATGTTAAAACTCTCGGTTTGGTCATCCGGGTTTTGGCGTCCGAGCGCCAACAGGTCGCGGAGGGAGATACCTAGCTTCTGTGCGTATCCACTAAGGTATTGTTCGACGAGGGCAGGATTAAAACGGTCGAATCCGGCGACTACTGCCGTGTGAGTCGTGAACAGGTTGCCTGCCCGGGTAACGGCCAGGGCCGCTTCAAAAGGCTGTCCTGATTCCTCCATGAAATCCCGTGCGCGTTCCAATACGGCGAAGGCCGCGTGGCCTTCATTGAGGTGACAGACTTCCGGCTGGAGGCCCAGCGCACGGAGCAACCTCCACCCGCCTAACCCAAGTACCATCTCTTGTTTCAACCGCAACTCCTGGCCGCCGCCATAAAGCTCGCTGGTGATCCCCCGATGGGCCGGGAAATTGGCCACATCGTTGCTGTCCAACAGGTAAAGTTTGACACGGCCTACCTTAACCTGCCAGGCGCGCAACCAGACCGAGTAACCGGGCAAGGGAATTTCCAGGCGCAACCATTCTCCGTTCGGGTGGCGCAAGGGAATAATGGGCAACTGGCCGGGATCGTTGTAAGGATAGATGGCCTGTTGAGCCCCATCCTTGTCGATCACCTGGCGAAAATACCCCTGCTGATACAGAAGTCCCACCCCGACCACAGGAACCCCCAGATCGCTTGCCGCTTTGAGCTGATCACCGGCCACATTTCCAAGTCCTCCCGAGTAGATTGGGAGGGCTTCACTCAACATGAATTCCATACTGAAATATGCCACACAGCTAAGGGGAGATTTGGGATGGTGTTGCTGGTACCACGCTGGCGCTTCCTCCGCCTCCTTTTTGGACTGCACAAGGGCATCTATCTTTTTCCGAAAAGCGGGATCAGAAAGCATTCCCTTGATCTTTTCCCGGGAGACCGTTTGAAGGACATCACATGGGTGATGGGTTAGGTCCCACAGTACTGGGTCTAGATTTCGCCAAATATCGTCAGTGGCATGATTCCAAGACCAACGCATATCCAGGGCGAGTTCAGCAAGTGAGCCGAACCCCTCGATTTCAGCGATGGGCAAACTGTAAATCGGATGTTTAAAGATTGTTTTGTCGGTCATCTTTTCACTTTCTGTTTTGGACTTGAAGGCTTCCCTTGCACAGGAGGGGATGCGGCTAAGGCATCAGCGACGATTTCCCGTGCTTCCTCGAGAATTCGGCCCAAATGGGAATGGTCCCTGAAACTCTCAGCGTATATCTTGTAGATATCCTCCGTCCCCGATGGACGGGCAGCGAACCATCCGCTTTCGGTCCCTACCTTCAACCCGCCAATGGGGGCTCCGTTGCCCGGCGCATGCGTGAGAATGGTTTGGATTTTTTCACCGGCCAGTTCGGTATGTTTTATTTGTTGGGTCGAAAGTTTTTTCAGTGTCGTCTTTTGCTCCGGGGTCGCCGGAGCCTCAAGGCGGTCATAAACGGGATCGCCAAATTCCTGGGTAAGATCGTGATACAACTCCCCGGGATCACGGCCCGTTACGGCGGTGATCTCCGCCGCCAATAATGCCGGGACAATCCCGTCTTTATCCGTGGTCCAAACGGTACCATCCATGCGGGAAAAGGAAGCTCCCGCGCTCTCCTCACCTCCAAAGCCAAGTGAACCGTCGAGCAAACCATCAACAAACCACTTAAACCCGACCGGCACTTCGAATAGTTTCCGGCCAAGCTTCGTCGTGACACGGTCGATCATCCCGCTACTAACCACCGTTTTGCCGACAGATGCCTCCTTGCCCCACTTTGGCCGGTGTTGGAAAAGATAGTGGATAGCTGCGGAAAGGTAATGGTTTGGGGGTAACAATCCAGCGGTTGGGGTGACGATACCATGCCGGTCATGGTCGGTATCGCAAGCGAAAGAAATGTCAAAAAGATCCTTCATTCCCATTAACCGTTGCATTGCGAAAGACGAAGAAGGATCCATTCGTATACGGCCATCCCAATCCACTGTCATAAACCGGAAGGTCGGGTCAACCTCATCGTTGACCACCGTAAGTTTCAAACCATAACGTTCTGCGATTCTTCCCCAATAATGAACGCCAGCGCCCCCAAGGGGATCAACCCCCAACCTGAGTCTCGCGTCTTGGATAGCCTGCATATCAACAACGCTGTTTAGGTCAGTGATGTAGGGACTGATATAGTCGTGCCGGTGGGTTGTGGAAGCCTTATGCGCCTTTGAAAGAGGAACCCGCTTCACCCCTTCCAGGCTGGATTCCAGGAAATCATTGGCTGCCTTTTCAATCCAATCGGTGGCAACCGTGTCCGCCGGACCACCATTGGGCGGGTTGTATTTGAAACCACCATCCTCCGGCGGATTATGAGACGGTGTGACAACGATTCCATCGGCTAATCCGGTTTTCCTTCCACGGTTGTAGGCCAGGATTGAATGGGAAATCACCGGGGTAGGGGTATATTTGTCCCCTTCCGCGATCATCACATCAACCCCATTTGCCGCCAACACCTCAAGGGCATTTGCGCTAGCAGGAATAGACAAAGCATGGGTATCTATTCCAAGAAACAAAGGACCATCAGTTCTTTGTAGCTTCCGATAGTGGCAGATAGCCTGGGTAATGGAAAGAATATGATTTTCATTAAAAGACTTATGGAGGGATGACCCACGGTGGCCTGAGGTTCCAAACATTATCCGTTGCTCGGGTGCGCTGGGATCGGGTTCATCGGTAAAGTAAGCAGTTATCAACCTCGAAACATCGACCAACATCCATGGTTCCGCAGGTTTTCCGGCATGGCAACTTGTTTTCATGACTTTCAGGGCATCCTTTAATCTCTATTTATCGATCATTAATTTTTAGAATATTTTTTAACCGACCCGAAGTTTTTGCTATGACCCCGGTCAGATTCATCCCGAATTTTTATCTTTTTTCAGTTTTTAACTGGGGTTAAAAAGGCCGAGTTGGTTGAGCCAAAGTGAAATTGAACACTTGGTTCGGATTCCGTCAAGACATTCGCCGGGGCCGGGGATCGTTTTCGCTAGTCGGTCGATCAGGATTATTCTAATGTTTCCAACTCTTAAAACCTCGAGTCGGAGGTTTAATTTGTAAACTTTTTCCCATGTTGATCGAACAAATTATTTAGATTCTCCATATCAAAATGATCTCTTGGATTCTCATTTTGATTTGACCCTAAAGTTATAAATCGCGAAATAAATAGATAAAAAAGGGTAAAACAGACTTTTAAAACGGCTTGGTTCTTGCCATTAGTAAATGTAAGCAACAACCCCCATTTCGGCTTGAGTTCTAATAACGCGGAAGGAAATACCAATGGTTAATGCCAATAAGGAAATTACCAAAACAGAGCCGACCCCAACAGCCGACGGTGTCTTGAACAAAATCGGAGAGGCCGCTTATTACAGTTGGTTGAATCGCGCCCGTTACGCCCAGCCGGGGGATGAGTTGAACGATTGGATTGAAGCCGAAAAGGAAGTGCTGAACAAGATACAAAAAGCCGAGCCTCTTAAAGAAAAAACACCGAAAGTTACAAAATAAAATTTCAGCTTTTACTTACCCATCACGGCTCCCGTAGGGTCGAGGACTGGTGCGGTGGCCTTCTGGCTCCGTTTCCAGTCCCCGCCTCCTCGAACGTAGCGTGCGGATTTCCCGCACTACGCTCACCTGTTGCTTTCCTGTCAAAGTTTATGTGACCTATCAGACGGGTAGCGCTTTCGGTTCTTGGTAATATCGTATTTGGTAGCTTCTGTACAACCCCAGATACTTATATATCCACTCCCTACTCCACCTATCCCGCCCAAAACCGTCGAGCTTCTTCGCACGCATCATATGCCGTCTGATTTTATTCTCGACCCATCTTTCCACGTAGTTAAAACAGCGCCTAGAATTCCCTATCCGAAAGTAATTCACCCACCCACGCAGTTTGGGATTGATAATCTCAATCACCCTCTGCACCGGCTGAGATTGGAAGCTTCCAAATGTTTCCTTGAGCTTACCCAGAAGTGTTGCTCGCGCCTTCATTTTCGGCGTGAACTTCACCCCCCATTTCCCTCGACGGGTTTTCACCTGTCGAAAGTCAAACCCCAGAAACCCGAAACTTTCACCTTTCGTTAAGTCTGCTATCCGCGTCTTGTCCGTGTTGATTTGCAAGTCGAGCTTGGTCAATTCTTCAAGTAACCTTCGGTAGGCAGCCTTTGCCAACCATTCCCATTGCGGATATCCATTAACAAGGATCACCATATCGTCAGCGAACCTCGCATATTCGATATAGTTGTTCTTCCCTTGCCGAGTCACTTCTTTTGCCTTTTCCAGCATCTTATCCACCTCGTTGAGGTAGAGATTAGCCAGAAGAGGGGAAATAACCCCTCCCTGCGGGACTCCTCTTTTGCCGCTGGCCTTCAGGATCATCCTCAACAATCTCAACACCGTTTCATCCTCAACCCTTCGGGCAACTTTCTTCATCAGAAGGTCGTGCCTTACCGTGTCGAAATATGCCTTGAGGTCTACATCAATGACTCGGGTTTTTCTACAGACGATTGCCGATGCTACCCTGTTCACAGCCGCATGAGCGGTCCGCTTGGGTCGATACCCATAGGACCCTTCTTGAAAATCGGCCTCAAAAATCGGTTCCAGAATAAACTTCAGTGCTCCCTGGACTACTCTATCCCGAATGTTGGGTATCCCAAGGACTCTTACCTTCCCATTTCCCTTGGGTATTTCCTTCTTCCGGTTTCGAACGGGCTTATACGTGCCTTGAACTAATTCACCCCGGATGCTTTCCAGAAACGACTCCACTCCGGCCTCCTCAATGGCATCAAACGTCACCCCATCTATTCCAGGGGCTCCGTTATTTACCTTAGCCATTCGGTAAGCCTGTTGAAGCGTTTCCATCTTGCAAACATGGGTGTACAGTCCCCAGAAACTCCAGTTCTTTTCAGCCTTCGCTTTGACGTATATCTCTCGTCTCAGGTCTTGCAGGTTAATTGACGTCTTTTTCATACCGTCACTGCCTTCCGTTTTGTCGAGGGACTTAACAACAGCAGGGTTCCTTCGCTCCACGGGCATTACCCCGCTTCATCGCTACCATGAACCCATCCTAAACCCTCTCACCTTCGACCGTTTTCCCGCGTCACGGTTATACGGCCTACCTTTCTCCAAGCATTTCTGCCTGGGGCAAGGAGGGTTTCTCCAGTTGCTTGGCGTGTCCTTGTCTTCGTGCCGTTGCTATCACCCCGTCGGAGTGTTCCAGCGCTTCAGCCATTTCTCCGCGCTGTCCCATGATGCTTTCGTCCCACGACGGCGGACTCAGCCTCCGAGGCAAGTGTTTTCGGGGCCACCTGTGCATTTACTTTCGTTACGGCCCGACGACTCGCTCACCATCCTTTCGATGGCTTTGTTGATGGGCTTCAGGCATTTGGTTTCCCGCTTGCCTGCCATCCTAGCTAATGGGCTTTGGCTATTACCCATGCAAGACTATCTCTTGCTGAACACACCTGCCTTTTCTGGACGCACCGTCGTGGACAACCTAAAAAACAACTCACAACAATCCAGACTCGAATTTAGGTCAAAAGCCGGGGGTACTGGCGGGTGGCTAGGGCCCAGATGAAGAGCGATGCGGCCAATAGGACCATTCCGTCCAACAACCCATGGGAATAGGAAGGGTCCAGCAAGAGCCCCCTCAAGCCGTCCACGAGGTAACTTAAGGGGTTAGCTTTGGCGAAAACCTGGAGCCAGGGCGGCATGATGGAAACGGGATAAAGGGCGCTGGAAGCGAAGAAGAGCGGCATGGTCACCAATTGGCCGATGCCCATCATGCGGTCACGGGTCTTCACGATGGCCGCGATCACCATGGAGAGCCCGGAAAAAAAAGCCGAACCGAGCACAACAAACCCCAAAAGGCCGGCCACCCGGTCAAGGCTCCATTGCAGATGGATACCCAAGCAGAGGGTGACCGCCAATACGACCCCCAGTTGACAAAGGGACCGGAAAGTGGAGGCCAGCATTTTACCCAGGACCAGGGCGGAACGCTCGATGGGAGTGGTAAGGATTTTCTGAAGCAACCCCATGTCCCTTTCCCAAATGATGGACAACCCGTTGAAGATGGAAACGAAAGTGATGGACTGGGCCAATATTCCTGGCGTGAGAAAAGCCAGGTAATCCCCTCCCGCCTCGGGAACGGCCTTCATACGGCTAAAAGCCTCGCCAAACAAAAGGATCCAGATCACGGGCTGTATGCTCCGGGAGAGGATCTCGGTGGGGTCTTTCATCATCTTGAGTGTTTCCAATTCAATGATGACGCCGACATGATAAAGGTAAAGGAGCGGCCCGCGACGGCGCTTAACCGAGTCTTTGGGCGATACGGCGACTGCGTTTGACATTGGCCAAGCCTCCTTGCTCGCCAGATTCAGACGACCCCACGAAATGCACGAATAGCTCATCCATCGTGGCCCGGGGTTTGCGGGCCCTCTTGCGCAATTCCTTCAACGTTCCCATTACCTTGATGCGCCCCTTATCCATGATGGCGATGCGATCGCATAATTCTTGGGCTTCTTCCATGTAATGGGTGGTCATCAACAAAGTTGTCCCGTAATCTTTGCGCAGTTCCCGGATATGCCCCCAGAGGGCGTTGCGGGCGACGGGGTCCAGTCCCGCAGTGGGTTCATCCAAAAACACCACCGCAGGACGGTGCAAAATGGATTGGCCGATCTCAAGCCGCCTCACCATTCCACCCGAATAGTGAGCCACTGGCCGGTGGGCCGCCTCGGTCAGGTCCAACATTTTCAGGATTTGGGGAACCCGGTCTTTTAATTGGGCCTTGGTCAGGCCGTAAAGTTTCCCGAAGATCGTGAGGTTTTCCAAGCCCGTCAAGCTGCCGTCCACCGACAAGGATTGGGGGACGTAACCGATGGATTCACGGATGCGGGCCGGGTCTAATTTCAGGGAAAAGCCATTTACTTTCGCATCGCCGGAATCCGGGGAAATCATGGTAATGAGCATCTTGATGGTGGTGCTTTTACCGGCGCCATTCGGACCCAGGAGGGCAAAACATTCCCCCGGAGCAACGTCAAAACTCACGTCCTGGACGGCGCGGACTTCCTTAAAACTCTTGGTAAGGCCGCGAACTTCGATCATGGGTTCCATGGGGGATCAAAACCTTTCAAGTCCGGATAGGCCCAGGAAGCATTGTAGTGCATTCCCTCCTTTGGACGTTCAGGCTTGATTCGAGGAGTCGTCCTTTATGGCCCTATCCAGTTTAAAATCCGGGGTGGGTTTCTCGGCGTCCTTGGGGATTCCTCCGACGGGTATCCGACGATGATCGGAAGGACTGGGAATTGCCCTTCCGGTATTCCCAATTTATTTTTCATCGAATCGGTCCGCAGAACGTCCCAAGCCAGCCCGATGGGGCAGGTACCCAGCCCCATTCCATAAGCGGCCAGCATCAGGTTTTGGCAGGCTAGGTAGCAATCCGCCTCGGGAACTAGTCCTTCCTGAGTCGCGCAAACAATGATGAGGGTGGAAGCGCCGTAGAAAATATTGAATCCCGGGTCCAGGAAACGGTTCGGCCCATGCAGGGCCTCGGACTTCCAGCGGGGATCCTTGGCAAGCGTCTTTTTAGCCTCATTGGAAATTCCCCGCAGGAGAACCGCATCCTGGACGACGGCGAAGCTCCAGGGCTGGCTGTTGACCGCGCTGGGGGCCTGGACAGCGAATTCCAGGAGGCTCCTCACGGTTTTTTCGTCAACCGCCTTGGCCGTGTAGTGGCGGACGGCCCTTCGGTTGCAAATGGCATCGAGAACGCTGATCGAAGCGCCCGTTTTCTTACTTTTCTTCGCTTCCTCTATGAGTGTCATATTCTTTTCTCCAATTTATTTACTTGTGAACACTACTTAAGGATTATCAAAAAACAAAAAAACCCCAGGATCCACTCCCATCCCGGGGTTTCCAACGAAAGAGGATTCTTTTTCTTAACACATCGCAATAAATCCGCTGGCACCTTCACGGCGTCCTATCAAGAACCTCTTCCAATTGTTAGTCTAAGCCTTTTGCCGGATTGGAGAATGAGCTGGCTCAGCCAAGACCTTATTTTTTTTCAGCATTTTTCGAACCGGCTTTCGTGTCAATTCTTGGCGTTGGGAATCGTCCCGGTCGAAAGGTGATTTATCGCCTTCCAGAGCCCAGAACAACAATTTTTCTAAAAAAGGCCCGTACCTTCTAAGCACACGGTCAACCATGATCCACCTCTCATAAAATCTCCGGGGCTTCAAGGATACAACCTTGACCAAATGAACTTCCCCGGAAGCACAACTCTTTAGAGAATTTTAATGTCAATTATTGTTTTAAGACTTATTTGGAGGCTCCGACCAATTCCTTTTCCGCCTCCACCCAATCACACATTTCATCATTGTTTGGGCATCCCCGGTTCTGCCAGTGGTAATAAGCCGCCACTTCCAGGCTTTCCCTCGAGACTCCCTTTTCCGATTTCTCTGACGCTTCTTTTTCTTTTAACTTTGCCATAGATCCCTCCTTAGTGAGGTTGCACACTATCCTTTTTGCGACAGGCATGTGCAGGAGCCTGCAATTATTGGTGTTTTTCACCGTTCCGCCGAATTCGGCGTGATTTGGATAAGTTCAAACGCAGTTTCAATGTCGACATCATCTTTCTTAGAACTAAGCGTACCACCGAAAACCGAATCTTCAAAGCACGACCGACAGAGCGTACTGATAAAAAACTTTTCGGTCTTCTTTGCGAAAGCCCCCTTGAATTTATTCTCGAGTTTTTCCCGTTCTTTTGAATACAATTTTCCGATATACATATTCCGTAAAACCGGCTTGAGACCATAATTCTTGCACCACAGAACCGCCTTGTCCCGATGCCGCCAGTCGCGCGTTTCCCACGATACTAGGGTGATGGCATTGAAATTGTTCATGATATCGAAAAAAGTTTTTCCGCACGAAACGGGTTGTACTTGTCCTCCTTTTCGACAAAGTGACGTGCCAACGCCCTAATCTGGTTATCTATGATCTGCTTAAGAGTATATTGTTTCTCCCGCCATGCCGTCGTTTCATTCAACCGCCTCATGATCGCCCCCACCACGACGCTTTTTCCCTCAGGCGATAACAGATATTGCCCAACCGCGGTTTTTTCAAAATATTTCCGTTGGCTCAGTTTCTTTTCTATGAAAAGCGGGAAAAGCACCGAGTCGACGATTGGTACGCGGAATTCTTCGACAAGATCGAGAACGAGGGCAGGCTTACCATAGCGTTCACTGTGGTAGAGGCCGAGATATGGATCAAGACCGACGTAAAGGCATGCCCGTTCGACTTCATTGTAAAGGATGCCGTAACCATAATTCAGTACGCTGTTAAACTGGTCCCTGCCTTGTGGTTTTCGGCCCGGGAATCTATAGAATTTTTTTAACCCGCTGAAATATTTGTCCGCGATGTATCCTTCCGTACCAAGGAGTTGCTCCTTGCCTTTCTCCGAACACGGGACATTGTCCAAGACATCAAAAAGGGTCTGCGCTTGTAAGAGTTCGGTCCCCACATCCTTTTTATATCGGTACGCGAGATATCGGAGTAGATCGAGCTGATTAGCGCATTTGCCCCGCACTAATTCTTTCGCGATTTTGAACGATCGCTCAAGCGAAGTTGACGCTTCCAGTTGCGCTTTACGAAGACTCGCCAGCCCTTTTGGTTCGCTTGAAAATAGTCTTCCGATGGGCTTGCCAAAAGAACCGAGATAGACGATATCAACATCGTGCTCAATCGCGAGCTGAACCGCGTGAGTCGTGAGCGAGGCCGGCCGCAGTATGACTATTTTCTCCAGTCTATGGATGGGGTATTCTTTTTTCTCTTTAACTTTCGGAAAAGAAAGGACGATGCGCTCGCCATTTACGCCGATCTTGGTACCGTAAGTATCAATAAGCAAGTCCATGTGGTCTGCCCCCCAAATTTTGTAAACCATCTTTATGCTGAAAGTGCCTGACTACCATTATCCATTATTTTCGTTGTTCACGAAGGGTCCCCGTCGTGGACAACCTGCGCAACTTTAATTCCTAAATTCTCATTTAACCTTAATTGCCCGAAGGTGCAATTTTTTTAATGATAATGTTAAATCACCGCTTCCATGATCAACATCACAAATGATATCTACTAGGGCTTCAGTAAATTGGGCTCGAGATTGATCAAAAGCCGACAATTCGATCTTAACCTTAATTCCATCCGTGTCTTGGGCCTCAGAACCAACGATGATCACCTTTGAATCGCCGTCCTTCTTAATCGAATCCAAATGAATCGTATCCTTGGAGTCGTTTGAAACTACACCCCAATCTGCCCCCTCCTTAAATTTGAAGCGTTTTAGAATTATTTCCTCTTGGGATGGATCAATCACCATATCGATATAAATTCCCTGGCCTATAGGGACGGACCCCATCGATTTTATTTCATAAACATTACCTTTAAGAATTTCTGGATGGGAATCTTTTAGGTCGAAGTCGTCAGAAAAACCAAGAATTGGGGCAAAAGAAAGGATTGCAGATATCACGAATATTTTTTTATAAACTTTTATCTTCATCGGTTCCTCCATATTGGACTGCAAATTGGTACTTGTTCTTTGTCCACGACGGGTCCCCGTCGTGGACAAGCTTAATTCAGGTAATTTTACCCCTTTTGCAAAATGCCGCGAGAACAAAACCGTTACCAAAAAAAGCCGAATGGCTTTTCACCTTAGGGCCAAAAGCCCAAAAAAACGCGACCGGCCCTAGCCCTCCGGGACCCCGCCCGCCCGGAAAACCCGGGCCGGGCGGCGGGCCTCGAACGCTGTCACTTCGTTTTCGCGCTTGGTCGCTTAAACCCAGGGCAAAGCTCCTTGGAATCCGCTTCGCTTCTTCCCTCCCGCAAAACCTAATCTTTTTACGGCGCCCCCCTTCCGGTTGGTGAGGGGGGCGCCTCCAAACGCGCCTCTTCAAAAAATAATTGAGGAGGGTTCGCATGAATCCAAAGGTTGAGATTTTGAAGTTGTACCTGGGAAGGAAGGGCCAGCTGGTGGCGACGTTCACCGCCAAGGTTTCCTTCGTCCATAAGGAGGAAGGGAACGAGGTCAGCTACGAGACGCACTTCCCGAAGATGGTCGTCATCGAAGGAAGCAAGGGGGCTTTCGTGGACGTGCCCACGAGGAAATACAAGGAGAGCCAGGACCCTGTCCCGTTGTACTACCTGAACAAGCCCCTAAAGGACTTGATCGAGGACCAGGCGCTAGATGCCTACGAACAGGCGAGCCTTGAGAAGAAGTTGGAGCAGGAATGAGAAAGGAGAGGTGCAGGGGAGGGTTTCCTCCCCTGCAAATTTTGGGGGTTAGGCCTTTTTCTTGAACGTCTTGCCGAAGGAACCCTTCCAACGAATACCTTTCACCCGACCTTCAATGATCGCGTCCGCCCTCTCATCAATCTCTTTGGCGAGCTTGGGGCCTGGTTTGTAAAACTTTGTTCCATTAAATTCAAAAAGGAATTTGTTGGATTTACTTCTAAGCCGGGTCTTTTTCGGCGGGTTTGCCTTAGCCGGTTTACTGGGTTTTGATTTCACGGTTTTCCCCCAACAGGTTTAGGTGGTGTTATTTAGTTCCCTGTGGTTTTTATTTCTTTTTTTCAACCTGGCGGCGGAATTCGTCGGCGGTGATTCCCTTGCGCTCCTTGCCGTAACCCTCGGTGACGGTCGCGCCACCATGGAAGATTCCATAACCCAGCTTCTTCTTGGCGATAGGCTGGATAGCCTCAAGGAAATCCTGCCACTTGGGGTCATGGGCCTTTTGGCCCATTTCGATGGCGGCCTGAACGGCCCCGCGGGCGAAGGACGAAAAGTCCTTCACGCCCAAAGCTTTCAGGGATTCTTCCCAATATTTCGCCTGGGAAGGCGTCGCCCGAAAACGAAGGGTGATAGATTTTTCCTCCTCTCCCCGAATAACCGGGAAGAAACTCGACTTTTCTGCGACATGGGCTTTCATGCTTTACCTCCAACCCTGTTTCGTTTTTACTAAAATTTCTTTTTCTTATACCAATCCTTCAACCAATCATGCCCGCGCGGTACGTCCAACGCGGCCTCCACCACCCAACAGGTTTGCTCGTGCTTCCGGTACTCCACCAACAAGGCCAGGCGGATATGCCCGTCCGTGATGGTGACCCAAACCCCTTCCTCGTAGTAGGACCTCATGGGTTCCTTGAAGTGGTCGGCATTTGGCGGGAAGGTCTTCAGTTCGTCCAGGAACGTGAAGAAGGGCTTTTGCAACAAGGGATGTTTTTTGAAGATATCAACGAGCTTTGGGTTGATCCCGTCATCAATCCTGACCTCCCAGGGGTTGAAAAATTTCATGTCGTCAAAGGAATCGCCGGTCGTCTCGTTCATGTTTCTTTCCGTAAAGGATTGGCTTCAACCAACCCTTCCCCGTCTCTAAGGAATATACTACAAATTGTAGCTACAAACAAGAGCTACAAATTACCGGGTTAAGATTACCGGGGGCCGTCAATGAGCTAAAGCGTGGGTTTTGCGGCCGTGGTGTTCCCTTTTCTTCAAGGCTAGGTCGTAACCAGCGAAGTTGAGAATTTTGATGAGGGTCGGGAAGTCCGGGAGAACTTTACCGGACAAGGCCTTGTAGAGGCTTTGGCGACCCAAGCCCGTTTCCTTTGAGAGCTTCCCCACCCCACCCAAGGCTTGGACCACAGGCTTGAGACTAGCGGCCAGGAAAGGAAGGTCCTTTTCGGTCAGGAGGTCTTTGAGGTATTCCTGGCGGAAAGCCTCGTCCTTTTTCAAGTTCTCGGCTACAACTCCGTCGAGGTCGAAAGGTTCCGCCGGAGAAATTACTTTTTTCTTTTTCATAGGAATCACCCTTTCCCTTTTCTGGCCTTATAGTTCTGCCAGTAATCCTTGGCCAGGTTAATATCCTTTTGTTGGCCGTGCTTCTCACCACCCAAAAGGAGGATTACCAGAACCGGCCCGTCCTGACCGAAGTAGACCCGGTAACCCGGCCCTACGTCGATCTTGAAGCCCCAAACCCCTTCCCCGACGTCGTCACAATGCCCGAGGGTTCCGAGTTGGGCCCGGCGCAAACGGTCGAAAACCGCCTTCTTCGCCTTGGCATCCTTAACGGAGTCCAACCAAACTCGAAAAGGCTTTTCGCCTTTCGTGGTCTGGTATTCGAGGAGCGTCCTTGGTCTGGCTTCCATTGTCTAATTGTCTCCCGTGGGAGACATATTGTCAAGCGTCATTCGCTTCTCCTGAAAAAGGATTGCCGGGTTTAGGCCCCCGGCGGGGCCGTTCCTGGTTACTTGACCGGAAGTCCCTTGAAGACCTTTTCGGCCTCCGGCAAAACCTCGTCGTTCAGGTTGGCGAAGGGGTAGTAACACTTGATGAAGTCCGCCTTGTCCCCGGCCTTCTTCGGCTGGATGACTTCGTGGATGGCGGCGTCCACCTTCAAACCCTTGTCCGTCTGGACGAGCCGGTAGTTCGGCAGGGTGATGAGAGGCTCACCGTCCACCGAAACCGTGACCTTGAAAGACGCAAGGGTCTTGGTTTCCTCCTTTTTCGATTTCTTCATGTCCTTCACTTCGATTTGCAGTCCCATGGACTTGCTCCTTTATCCTTTTTGCCTGGGGCCTTCGGCCTCTTTTTTGCGGGACTTTTAAATTTCCGGCCCCGCCGGCACAAGGCCGGCGGCGGGGCTGGAAATTAAGAAGGGGATTCCGTCTTGGGGATTTATTCACAAAGCGACAGCGGCGCCGACCCGATGGTTTCCAATCGCCCTTGGCCGAAGGCCAATTGGGTCGGCCTCACATGACAATCCCGGTTTTGGATTGGCGTGGGAGGTGCCTCGCAGTCAGCGCGTCTTTAAGAAATAAATTTTCAAAGGAATCTACAATGGGCATGGCTGGGGTTTGGGCCGGCTTCGGCCCATCTGGATTGGGGGGATGGATGAAGGTTACACGCCCGCGAAATCGGCGGCCGGCGAACCTTCTTTTGTGTTTGAAGGTAGGGAATAGGCTTTCACAAAGTACAAATAAATAAACCCAGCGAGCGGCCTTGGGTCTCACGCCCCTTCCCTCGTCCCCAAATACCGTGGACGGTGAACCAGGCCTCGAACGCTGGCGTTTCACTCTCGCGATTCGTCGCTTAAAGGATTACCGACCGGAGCTACAGGAAATCCGCTTCGCTACTTCCCTTTAGCCAAAAGCAAAATCCTTTTTACCCGCGCCCCCCTACTCGTTCGTAGAGGGGGGCGCAGTAAAAAGGCGCGGAACCCTCAAATAAAAATGAGGAGGATTCGCATGAATCCAAAGATTGAAGTTGTGAAGTTGAATATCGCCAAGAAGGGACAGCAGGTCGGGACGTTCTCGGCAAAGGTGACGTTTGAGGAGAAGTACGAGGCTATTTGGCCAGGGATGAGAATTGTCGAGGGGGCCAAGGGGACTTTCGTGGATTTGCCGTCACGGCAGTTCAAGGAAGTGGGATTTGTTCCCTTCTACTACTTGAACAAGGCCTTGAGGGATTTGATCACGCATGAGGGCTTGGAAGCCTACCGCAAAGCGGTGGCGGAAAAGACGGGGGAGAAACCAGCGAGTCTGGCGTCCGTGGTTCCCACGACACTGGCGAGTTCTGTGGTGCCCGCGGTGGCCGGGCCGGCGGCTGTGACGAGTGCGGCGGCACCTGCTAAGACGTGGCCGAAAAAGGAGTGGAAGCCCACTGCGCGGAGGTAACAAACCGAGGCGCTGGCCTTGTGTGTGCCAGTTCCCAAAAAAGGAACTGGCACAAAACTTCGTGAAGAAGTGAAAGCCGGAAAATGGCCCGGCCCCGGAAGGGGTCGGGCTTTTTTTGTTTGATACTTTTCGAAGCTGGAATGAATCTGTTTGCGAAAAAAACGCGGAAACAAAACAGTTATAAAAAAAGCCCCTGCCGAAAGGCGGGGCTTTTCTCCAAAAGGCCGCTGTCCTCCTTCGAGGACAATTAGCTCTTAAAGTTTCTTCAAGTGTTTGATGAGGTCTTTGGTTTCTTAGTTTTATTTCCCATGAGCATGGGGTCTTAATTCTTTATCAGAAATCCATTCCCCGGTTTTTTCCGCATGTTTGACCGCCTTGTCAATCTTCGCGGCGGTCTTGGCGTCGGGTTTTTTAAGGGAGAGCTTCCCTGTTTCCTCTGGTTTGCTTTTCAAATTAAGCCCTCGCCGCATGGGCATGACGAATGACAACCGGGCGCCGCCCTGAAAACCGTATGGTCTTTTTTTCAGGGGTGGGCAGTTCCTTAGTATGGGTTATTCCCCTGGTGCGGGCCAACTCCCGGCCCCTCTTGTACAAAATATTTTCGGTTTCGGTCAAATCCTGGTTCCGCAAAGAAGGATTATCAATCAACTGGTAACCCAAAATTTTGATGGAAATATCTTTTACGGCCTTCAAAAACTCCTGCCATTTAGGGTCCTTGGCCCGAAAGTCCCGGTCAATGGCCCCGTCAATGGCTTGCCGGGCAAAAGATGAAAAATCTTTCACCCCCAAGGCTTCCATTGCCTCGACCCAAGACTTTTTCCTCATAAGGTCAACTCGAAAGCGGATCATTTCGCTTTTGTTGACCCCAATTCGCCGGTTGAACCGGAAATGAACTTTTTGGGTTTTCATATTTTTTCTCCTTTGATGATTTTATCAAAAAGGGCCTGGGTCACTTCCTCGGCCAAAAAAAGGTGTTTAACTAAACAGATTTCGTATCGGGCGGAATATTGTGCCACTAACAAAATCCGCTTTTGTTCGCTATGGACAACCCAAAGGCCCCCGCCATCACTCAAGGGAACTGAGAAAACCCGGCTGTCGGGCGGAAAGGTTTTTAGGTAACCTTTAAATTTCAAATAAAGGTCCCGGAACATTGCACCGTTGGGCATTTCATCGAAGGCTTTTATTTTTTCTTTAACCCGTTCTAATTCTTCGATTGCCCAAACCTTCACATCTTCCGGTTTCAATGCCATAAGTCCTCGTTTCCCTCGCGTTCGTATAACCGTAAATAAATTGTAGCGACATTTGTGGCACACGTCAAGTTCTAGCCCTTTAAATCCTCCTGGCGGTAAAGGCTTGGGTCTATTTGTTCCCTTACGACGATCTGGACGTCCCAGGGTTTCCAACCTTTTTCCTGTAGAACCATATCAAAGGCTTCCGAGTCCGTTTCACTTATAGCCCCGGCAAGCTGACCAGTCCAAGAATTTTTGACCTGAATAAAAAACATTCTTTCCCCCTTCTAAAAAAATGTTGCCGGGTAGCGCCGTTTTCGGCGGCGCCCCCGGCGGGGCTGTTCCTCTTATTTGCCCTTTTTCACCGGGAGAGCCTTGTAGACCTTCTCGGCTTCGGGCAGAACCTTTTCGTTGAGGTTGTTGAATGGGTAGTAGCACTTGATGAATTCAGGCTTTCCACCTTGCTCCTTCGCTTGCTTGACCTCGTGGATTGCGGCGTCCACCTTCAAACCCTTGTCGGTCTTGACCAATCGGTAATTCGGCAGGGTGATAACCGGCTCACCGTCCACTGATACCGTGACCTTGAAAAACGCTAAGGTCTTGGTGTCCTCCTTTTTGGTTTTTTTCATATCCTTCACTTCGATTTGCAGTCCCATTGACTTGCTCCTTTATTTTTTTGCCTGGGGCCTTCGGCCTCTTTTGCGGGACTTTTAAATTTCCGGCCCCGCCGGCACAAACCGGCGGCGGGGCTGGAAATTAAGAAGGGGATTCCGTCTTGGGGATTTATTCACAAAGCGAAAGCGGCGCCGGCCTTGCCTCACATGACAATCCCGGTTTCGGATTGGCGTGGGAGGTGCCTCGCAGTCGGCGCATCTTAAAGAAATAAATTTGTTGCACACCATCCTTTTTGCGACAGGCATGTGCAGGGAAAAGATCCGGGTGGCCATCGTGGTACGCCAAAATTCAGTCCATCTGCTGGCTCCTGAATCTTTTATCCTATCGGGTTTTCCGTTAGGAACCCCAGTGGTGCAAAGGGGAGCCAAGAGCTACAAGGAAACAACCTTGACCTCCGACCAGCTTTATACCGACAAGGCTTACATCGAACCCCTAGGTGAAGGTGAGATCCAAGTGAACGGGAAGGATTTCAAGGGATCCATGGAAATCCTCCGGGATAGTGGGGGGACGCTCACAGTGGTCAATGAACTTTCCCTGGAGGATTACGTTATGGGGGTTTTAGCGGGAGAAATACCCCGCGATTGGCCTTTGGAAGCCTTGAAGGCCCAAGCCATCGCCGCCAGGACCTTCGCGGTTCTTAAAAGGGGCGAGGCCCGTGACAAGGGCGAGCCTTACGACTTGGAGAGTACGGCTCAATTCCAAATGTACCAGGGGTCTGGCCTGGTGAACGAGAAAATTAACCGGGCCGTTTCCGAAACCCAAGGAAAGATCGCCACCTACGATTCACGACCGATCCTGGCTTTTTTCCATTCCAATTGCGGGGGTGAAACCTGCGGTGCTTTGGACGTTTGGAGCCAGGATAAACCCTATCTGAGGCCCGTGAGCTGCCCTTACGGCAACAACGGACCCCATTTTCGTTGGAGGGCCGAAATTTCCATACGAGATTTGGTCCGATCATTGCGCGGCGTGGGAGTGAAGATCGGTGATATCGTTCGTTTGGAAGCCCAGGAAAGGGATAGTTCCAACCGTATCTTGAGGATTTCCCTAATGGACGCGGATGGATCCCGAAAAACAATCCGGGGAACCGCATTCCGCATGGCGGTAGGACCCGACCTCATCCGAAGCACCCGGTTCACGGCCGAAGTGGGGCCAACCAAGGTGGTTTTTATTGGCAAGGGCTGGGGCCATGGTGTAGGGCTTTGCCAGGAGGGGGCCTGTGGAATGGCATTGAGAGGGTACACCGCTTTCGAGATTTTAAGGTACTACTATCACGGTATCATCGTTGAAAAAATGAGGGGTGAATCCCCGTTGGCTTCTTCCGGGAGCCCCTTCCTTGAGAGGTTTAATGATTCGGCTGGACATCCATGAAAACCAGTTTTTTTGACTATTCTCTTCCCACAGAGAGGATTGCCCAGAGGCCCCTTGAGAAACGCCATGACGCCCGGATGCTGGTGCTCGACCGGAAAACGGGACGGGTCAACCACAGTTTTGTCCGGGACCTGCCTCAGTGGCTTCTGGAGAAAGACCTAATAGTGGTCAACCAAACCAAGGTTTTTCCGGCCCGCCTTTATGCCATAAAATCCGATACGGGGGCCAAACTGGAGATTTTCCTCTTGCGGCCGGCCTTGGAGAATTCCAAAGAGGAGTGGGAAGCTTTGGTCAGTCCGGCCAAGCGGATCAAGGGAAGCCCAGTCTTGAAGTTGGAAGGCAAAGGGGAAGCCGTGATACTGGAATCTCTCAAGGAGGGGCGGTTCATCCTTCGCTTGAACAAAGTCGGGAATGTTCGGGCCTTCCTTGCTCGGAACGGCCATGTGCCCCTGCCGCCCTACATCAAACGCAAGGACGATGCCATAGACCGTGAAAGATACCAGACTCTTTTCGCTAAAAAAGAAGGCTCAGTGGCGGCGCCCACCGCCGGGCTGCATTTCTCAAAAGCCCTTTTGGGGGAATTGAGGAAAAAGGGGATACGGCAAGCAGCTGTCACCCTTCATGTGGGTATGGGAACTTTCCAGCCGGTTTCTTCAGAGCGAATTGAGGACCATGTCATGCATCCCGAGTTGTTCGAGGTGCCCTCCAAAGCGGCTTCCGCTATTGCCGAGACCCGGAAAAATCATGGAAGGGTTGTGGCTATTGGAACGACGGTAGTCCGCGCCCTGGAATCGGCGTTTCAATCAGGCGGGCTATTCCGCTCTGAACCCGATGAAACGCGGCTTTTTATTTCGCCAGGTTATTCCTTCAATGCAGTCGATACACTCTTCACCAACTTCCACCAACCCCGGTCCACCCTGCTGATGCTGGTTTGTGCCTTCGCGGGCCGGGAAAGGGTATTGGCAGCCTATGAGGAAGCGCTCCGGGAAGGTTACCGGTTCCTGTCCTATGGGGATGCCATGCTGATCCTTTAAAGTTGCCATAAGCTTTTTCCGCCAAAAGAAGCCGGAAAAACCGCCCCTCCGTGAGTGTTTGTTTGTAAAATGCCTATGGCTTCAACAATACGGAAAAGAAAACGACATGGGCATCATCGAGAGGGAATTCAAACTTCGGATCGACCAGGCGCGGGCCAAAGACCGGGAAGCAATGGTCGAGATCAACCAGGCCGCGGCGCCCAAATGGCACAAGCTCCGCCATTTGAACGCCGCCCTCACAGAGAAACGGGCCTTTATCGCCTTTGTCGGACGCATCCCCGCCGGATTCCTTATATGGACCAAGGACTTCTACAGTCATTATTTTATCGATTTGGTGGTGGTGCATCCGAAGATGCGCCGTCACGGAGTGGCATCAGCCCTGATCCAGGCCATGGAGAATCTTTGTCCCGGTAACAAGCTTTTTTCCTCTACCAACCGTTCAAACAAGGCCATGCAAGGCGTGTTTGAGAGGGCCGGGTTCGTGAAGTCGGGTCTTATAACCCATCTGGATCGGAACGATCCGGAATTGATTTACTATAAAAGAGTCCCAGCACACACCATCGCCTTGAAACCAAGGGTTAAGCCTCATGCCAAATCCCGCCGAACCCGTCGTCGCAAGAAGCTCAGGAAAAAATAGCGATGAAAAATCAGGCTGCGATCCAACCACCACTCATGGTTCTGGTTGGTGTTTGGGCTCTTCTCAATTTTCGAGTTCTCTTTGACGGTCATAATTTCGTTTACATGGATGCCGCAAATTTTTTTTACCCACTGTGGAAGTGGGGTGGGGAGGCCTTTAAAGGCGGCCATATTCCCCTCTGGAACCCCGATTCGGCTTTCGGTTTTCCCTACTTAGCTGATCCAGAAACCCTTTGCTGGTACCCACCTAGGATTCTTTTTTACTCGCTTTTTCAGGCTGGCACCGCGTTTAAATTACTGGATTTTTTCCATTATCTTTGGATGCTAATTGGTTTTTCCCTCTTTGCGCGAGAAAAGGGCTTTTCCGGGTGGGCATTGCTGGCCAGCGGCCTGGCTTTTGCCTTTAGTTTTGAGATGGCCGCATTGAGTTTTTGGGCACAGTCGATGTTTATTACTGCAACCTGGATTCCGTGGGTTTTTTACGCCGTCCATCGGATCTACAAGGGAAAAAAAGGAGGCTTCCTTTGGTTCTCGTTTTTTTTCGCCATGCAATTGGCTTCCGGGTACCCTGTCTACGCCTACCTTACTCTGTTTGCGATTTTTGCGGAAAAATCGGTCGACGCAGTAATGGATTTCAGCGGACAAAAAAAAATTTTGACGAATCAAGTTTTTTTGTTGATAGCGGGAACGGGCTTGGCATTCCTGTATAATTTGGCCTGGATTTTGCCTTTCCTGGAATTTATCCCATTGAGTAATATCGGCCGCAGGCTGGACCTATCGTCAAGTCTGGGTTTTCCTAACCTGGTCACATGGATTAACCCTTTCTTTTGCGGGCATCCTTTATTTGACCATCAAAGTACTCCCTTTTCGGTTTCTGTTTACTTTATGGGGCTCCCAGCGATTGTTTTAATCGCCTGGGGACTTTATAACCGAAGAGTGAGTTGGGCTCTGGCTGTCAAATTTATCTTTTTTCTTCTTTTGAGCCTTGGGAAAACCGTGGGGATCGGGGAATGGCTCAAAGCTTTCGTTCCCGGATACCAATGGGTTGCCCGTTCGGGCTATTGGCTGCCTCTGGTGTGCTTTTTCGGGGCCATGGTCGTGATGGAGACGGCTCAAAGCTTTCTCCGAGGAGGAAAGGAGAATCCCAACTGGCTTTGGTATTTTATGGCGGCATTGGCTGTTTTGCTGGCATTAATATCGGGTGTGCCTCCTGACCTTTTTTCCTTCTGGATCGGAGGCGCTTTCTTGATTTTCTCAGGGATCAACTTTTTCAACCAATCTCTAAGAGGGCTTTTTTTGATCCTTGCCTTTATATGCTCAATTGTTCCGGTGTTGCAAGGAATCCACTTCACTCTGCCACAAGCCTTCTATGACGTCAAACCCCCGGTTTGCGTGGTTGTTACCAAGTCCGATCGGATATTTCACATGCCGGATTTCATCGATGAGTATCGTGCGGTTTCCGGCGCCAATGTTGGGGACATCTACTTGAGATTTAAGAATGTTTTGTTGCCGAATTGGCCCTTGGCATACGGCTGCGAGGAAACAAGCATCAACAACACTGTATTTTTAATGGAATTTTTGAAATGGTACTATTCGCCTTTGGAGGCGCCCTTATCCTCTCGCGGCAAATTTCTGGATTACTTAAATACCGGCTATGTTTTTGGTCAAGGCGATTTTCCGGGCTACCACCCAATTGATGTTGGGGCCGGAACGCCGCTTTGGATTAACCCCCATCCGTTACCCAAGTGGTTTTCCGTAACCCGGGCGCTTCCGGAGACGAGCTGGACTGAGGATTTCAAAAACATGGGGGCGCCAGAATTTGATTTTTCGAGAACTTGTTTCTTGAGGGAAATTGGTGCACCAAGCTTATATCAAAAAAGAAAAATACGAACGATAGAAAGAACGATCAACCAAATCGAAATGAACACGGAAACCGGGGGAGCCGCCCTTTTGGCGTCCAGCGAATTGGCGTATCCCGGATGGAAAGTGCGGGTGGAGGGTCATTGCCGCCCCCTCCAGATAGTCAATTATAGTTTTAGGGGGGTTATACTTAAACCTGGGGAAAACCGAGTGGAGTTAGACTACAAGCCTAATCCATTCCGGTTGGGAATGTTTATGTCCCTTTTGGCCGTGGCGGTTTGGACCACCTTACTTATTCTGAACTCGCAGGATAATAAAAAGTTCCAACATGCATGAGTTTAAAATTACCGCCCGAGATCCTAAAACCCGCGCCCGCACTGGGGTCCTGAAGCTTTCTCGCGGTGAGGTTAAAACCCCGTGCTATATGCCCGTGGGTACCCAGGCCACAGTGAAAGCCTTGGCGTCTGAGGATGTTCTGACTTGCGGGGCCGAGATTTTACTGGCCAACACCTACCATCTCATGTTGAGGCCCGGGGCCAATCTCATTGAAAAAGCGGGAGGTCTGCATGCTTTCATGCATTGGGACAGACCAATTTTAACCGATAGCGGAGGATTTCAAGTGTTCAGCCTTGCGGACCTGCGGAAGATTACGGAGAACGGGGTTCAGTTCCAATCCCACTTGGATGGAAGCAAATGGGAAATGACACCTGAATCCGCCACTCAATTACAGCACCGCATCGGAGCCGATATCATCATGGTTTTTGACGAGTGCATCCCCTATCCATCAACCGAGGAGTATGTGGAGAAATCTGTGGAGCGGACCATCCGCTGGGCCGGGCGATGCCTTCAAACGCATCGTCAAGCGGGGAGGGAAAAGGACCAGGCACTCTACGGTATTGTGCAAGGCTCCAATTTTCTTAACCTGCGGGAAAAGAGCGCGAAGCAGCTTTTGGCCTTTGACTTTCCTGGATACGCCATCGGCGGAGTTTCGGTAGGGGAGTCCAAGGAAGCGATTTATGGGGTGGTAGAGAAAACCGCGCCTTATCTGCCGGAAGACAAACCCCGATATTTGATGGGGGTGGGTACCCCGGAAGACCTTTGGGAATGTGTGGAGCGGGGGATGGACATGTTCGATTGCGTCATGCCTACCCGGATTGCCCGAAACGGAACTGCCTTAACCCGAAACGGGCGGGTCATCTTGAGAAACGCCCAGTATTCGGAGGATTTCGCCCCTCTTGATTCCCAGTGCTCCTGTGAATGTTGCAGGAATTATACGAGGGCCTATTTGCGCCATTTGTTCCAAGCTGAGGAATTATTGGTACTTCGGCTGGTTTCGCTTCACAACCTTCATTTCATGAATGAAATAACTTCCTTGATTCGAAAGGCCATCACGGAAGGACGGTTTTTAGCGGCTAAAGCGGAGTTTTTCCGTTCCTATGGAAAAGTTTAATGCCAAAAATATCTAGTATTTTGTGCAAGTTGACAAAAAATGCCTTTAGGATTACCGTTTACCTAAAGGTGTTCCATGAAAAAAGAAGCCGTTCTGCGGCATATCTTGGACACCCGTCTGACAACGGAAACCCTCGACAAGATATACCCCCCATCCCGCGCTATGGAAGAAGTGCTCCTCTCTCCGGGTGAACTCACCGTTCGGCATAAATCAGTTTTTATCGATTTATTTGAATTGATAGGTTCCCTTATTGAATTGGAAGCAGGTGAAAAATTGTCCGGCGACGCCTTAATGATCGTAAAAAACCGAGTCGAGAACTTCTTGATTCACCGTGGTTTTCATCTCAAATAATTCCCATCGTACTTGCCGTCAAATTTTAAAAATTCACGGATTGTTAAACATTTTATTTTGATGCCATCTAATGATGGAAAGGGTAAAAGTTACCCAATGGGTCGTAAAACATCTGGACTGTTTTTGGGATTCATGAAAATGCCCCTTCTTTAGTGTTTTTTTGACCGGAAGGTGGCACGAAGATTGATCATTCTTTAAGTCATGATCAACACGGCAACGCTGGAAATACCCAAGAACCCAACATCTCGCTTGGCGCCCTTTCGCGGGGACTTCAGCATCTTAATGCGTCCAGCCATCCAACTCGGCACCAAAGAAATTCTCATTCTTTTCCGGTCGTTGGTTTTTTTGGTGATTGTTGTTCTTTTGTTCTTCAACGAAAAAAATGACCAAGCGATTTACCAGGCGCGGGTGGAAATTTTCCTCTCTTGTTTTGCCTGTTCTGTCGTGGGAATGTTTTTTGTGGGAAGCCGGTGGTTTGAAAATAAGGGGCTTCTTTCCACACTATTCGTGGCCGATACCCTTTTTATCACAGCCGGACTTTATCTTTCGGGCATTCAGGACACGGATCTTTTTTTAATCTTTTTTACGACTGTTTTTATATCAGCCCTTTCCCAGGATGTGAAAAGCGTCTTTTCCGTGGCCATTGTGGCTTGTGCCCTCTACCTGTTTCTTCAATATAAGACTACGGGGGAATTCCTGGTTTCGGACACGGGTTCGCTGGTCCGATTTCCCTTCCTGTTCCTTGCCGCCGCCATGAGCGGTTTTCTCGCCATGGAAACGAAAAAACATGAAGATGAAAGAAAAAGGCTGGAGGGGATGAATCTTATTTTGGCGGGACAAGCTGACACTTCCATCCAAAAAATGACCGAAATTAACCGTAAATTGAAATCCCTTTTGGAATACCACCACAGCGTTCTTTCCTCCCTCAAGACCGGAATTGTGGTGGTTAGAAACGACGGAAAGGTGCGGACCTTCAATTCGGGAGCCCGGAAGATTACGGGTTGCATAGAGGCTGAGATGGCCGAGAAAAAACTGGAGGAGTTCCCGGACAGCCTCCGGCCGGTGGCGGAAGCCCTCGAACGCACCCTCTCGGAGGGAAAAAGTTGCACACCATCCTTTTTGCGACAGGCATGTGCAGGAAATAAAATATCAATCCTAAAACTGGGGCAAGCCATGGAATTAATAAATCAGATACCGGCCTTCCTCCCAACTGAAACTTTGGAGATGCCAAATAAATGATGGAATATAAGCAAAGCATAAATGTAGCCATAAATGCCCAAACCATTATTAAAACTAACGACCATTTTGATGGGCGGTAATGATGAATCCCAAATGCAACTAGTGAAATAGGAATAATCAACCAAGGTATCAAAATTAAAATATCGAATATTCTATTTCCACAAGATTGAAAATGTGACCCTAAAAACAAAGCCCAAAAATAGAGACACAGGAAAATTAAAACAAAAACCGGAAATAACGCCTTTTTCAAAATTGTTTGATTGGGTTTCTTCAGGTTTTTATAAAAAATGAAAAAAAGGATCGTTAATAAAAAAACAACGAACCATGACATTTTTTACCCCCGGATATAAGTTGCCATGAGATGGTGAAACCCCTTCATGTAACCTGTCCACGACGGGTCCCCTTCGTGGACAACCACTATTCTTTAAGTTCCCTTTTTGGGAAGGTATGGAACGATCAATGAATCGTATATCTGCCCATAAGCCCGATAATGGTCTACCGACTCCCTGCCAGAGATCAATTCGTCAATCCTGTCTTCCGGGTAAAACTGCTTTTGAAGTTCTGTGGCGTTCTTTAATTCGTCAGCAACAACACTGTCTTGAAAGGGTAGGGATTTTTCCTGGCAATTTTTAATAAAAATATTTTGGTAGAAATCGAAAGCCTCCTTTCGGGTTCCATTCTCTACCATGTCGATTTCCAGGATAAAAGTCTCGCGGTCGATTTTGCCTTCCATGGCCCTCCGGCAAACCTTCATGAAACGGACCATTTTCTGCGAATTGAATAATTCAAAAATGGTATCGTACCAAAGCATGGGGCCGTCTTTCGGTTTCCCTTTCAGTTCGGCCTGGTTTTTCAAGTTCCCCAGGCCACCATATTTAGCGGTCACGGTTACGTGGATTTTGTCGCTAGGAGGCCAAAAAGTCGTCGCGGCGTCCCGGTCATTACGTCCACCGGCTTCCGGACCGTACCAGGTGTTGTTCCAGCCCACTTCCACCCCGGAAACTTCCCCAGCGAACTGCCGGACAGTCCAGTTCCAAAGATCATCCCCCTGAGTCACGTAAAGAGCCATGGCCGGCCGGTCTTTCAGCATTTGCTTTAATTGCTTTTCGCCCCATTTCAATTGTTCCGGCGTTAATGTCCCCGATGGTTTGGACAATGGCGCCGTCACGGCATCAAGCCATTTCATTAGTTGTTCGCGAGTGATGCCCCCAGTATTAGAATTTTCTCTGCTAAAAAGAGGTTCCTGAAAGCTAAACGCGCAAGCGATAAAAACAAGTATCAAATACCGCCAATTCAGTCTTAGGCCTTTCATACGCAATGCCTCCCCATCGTGGATAAAAAAAGCCTTTACTGCGAACCGCCGACTGTGAACTGTCAACTGTCTTTCAGTCCAATGACCTTCAGCGGATGCCGGGATAGTCGGACCCTCAGCCGGTCCCCGAGGCGGAAGGGGATTTCCAGGTTGGCCCCGTCGATGAAGACCCGGCCTTCCTTCATCCGGGAAACCACTTCCAGCGACTGGTTTGAGCCTAAGACCCCTTTCAATAAGCGGCGCGGGCCGAATTTCTTTTGATAGGCTTCCCGCACCACAAACTGAAACTTCCGGGAGGCGGCCGGAAGGATGCGGCCCCCGGCGGAATAAATGGCGGCCGTGGACCCCGCCGCCGTGCTGATCCAAATGCCGCTGGACATCTGCTCCTCCATCCGGGAGCCCGCCTTCAGGACATAGCGGGATGTCCCGGCCGGGCTTAAGGTGCAGACCAAAAGATCGTTCATGACCAGCCACCGGCTTTTCTTGCCGTTCAAATAAACCTCAAGCCGGGGGACCAAAACGGGTTTCAGCCTTCCCCGCAAATAATTTTTGAGGACCCTTGGAAAGGTTTCCAAATCGCAGCCGCTGAAACGCGCCACGCTGCGCCGGGGGTCGGAATTGACCCCCAGGACGGGGGTTTCCTTGGCGTGGTGGGAGGCATCCAACAGCGTTCCATCCCCCCCCACGGAAATGACCAGCCCGTATTTTTTGTCCACTTCCCTCAGCCGGTATACCCGTTTGCGCAGGACCAAGGTGGCGTCCAGCCCCTGTTGCCGGAGGATTATCCGCACCCCTTCCAGGGTCCGGTTGTGCCGCTGGTGGCTTCCCCAAACCACGCTCCAATAGCTTCCCTTTTTGAGGTTTTTCAGCAGTTGTTTTGAGGAAAGGTACTGGTGGTAGGCGCTTTCTTTATAGACGAGCAGGACTTTCACTAAAAACCCCCAAAATAAGTTTTGAGTTCTGAGTGTTGAGTTTTGAGTTAATGATTATTTTTGAACCAACGGTTCAAAAATTTCAAAAATTCAAAATTAAAAATTCATAATTCAAAATTTGCCTAGTGATGAGATTCCCACGCGGATCATCATCACCGCGTAAGCGGCCAAAAGCAGCGCCGCCAGCTTCGAAATCACGCGGGAACCGGTCACGCCCATCCATTTCAAGAGGGTCTCGGACTTGCGGAAAATAATCCAGGCCAAAAAAAGATTCAAAATGAGGCTGGCTCCGATTTCTAAAATGGAAAACCGGCTCCTCAAAAGGATGAGGGTGGCCAAAACCGCCGGGCCCACAAGGAGAGGAATGGCAAAGGGCACGATCCCCGTCGCCTCGGAGGCTTCGCTCATCACCATCATTTTCTGGTCCCAAACCACATCCCGAAGGCCTATCACCAACACCAAGAGGCCCCCAGCCACCTGAAAATCCCCGGTCTTCAACCCCAGCGCGCCCAAGACCAGGGGGCCCAAGGGGATGAAAAGAAGGCCCACGGCCCCGGCCGTCACGATGGAGAGGTTCAACATTTTTTGCCGGCGTTCAGGGGAAAGCTCGGAGGTGATTTGAATGAAGGCCGGGAGAATCCCCAAGGGATCCATGGCGACGAAGAGCGGGAGGAAGAGGCTGAGGAAGTCGGTGAAATTCATTGGAAGCCATTTTACTTTAAGTCGGGGTGTTCTTCCATGGTGGACCCATTATCCGAGGCAGAAAGCCATCATGGCGACGGCGGGCAGGCTCAACGATAAGCATAGGCGGGTAAAAATTCGGATAGCGACGGAAGGTTTTATCCACGATGGGGGTGCGAAATTCGAATTTAAAGCGCGGCGTTTTTTTAGGAAGGATTAGAATGGGCTGCCGTTTGTTCCCTTTTATCCCTTTATTTCCCTCTCCCAAAATATTTGGATAAAAACGCGCCAGGAGCCAATATCGGAAAAGGGTATTTCCCATTCAGCGTAGTTAAATGGGGATCGCCGCTGACCAAAGCCTCAACTTTCCCCCCCAAGGCGGCGCGGAGGAACAAATCATCACCTTTATCCGGGGAGGGGTGGTCCAGTTTTCCCCCGAACTCCTGAACTTTTGACAGCCAAGGTAAAATATTTTCCTCCAGGATTTGCGCGGCGGATTCCGGTTTGAAGCCGAATTTTGGGTAGTGCAGGACGCGGGCATACTCATTCAGGATGTCCTGGGACACCAGGGGTTTGATTTTATGGGTTCTCCAAAGCTCCAGGAAACGGCGGGTGGGGCCCCGGTGAAGCAGGGCCGAGATGACCACATTCGTGTCGAGGACGACCTTCATCCTTTATGGTGTTTGCGGGCCCAGCGGACCGCCTGGGCAATCGTGTCCTCATTAAACCCTTTTTGTTTAAACCGTTTGCGGGCATCCTCAAGCGCTTGGGAAGCGACATGAATTTTCGCGGGCCTCAACAGCAGGCCTTCGGGGCGGACTTCCACATCGTAATAGGCCGCCCCCTCGAAGGCCATGACGGCCGACTTAGGAAGGGTGATTTGGTTTTTGGATGTTAATTTGGCGAGCATGGGAAACCTCCGTGGAAGTAAGGATACCTTACTACCTTACTATCGTCAAGGCGGGCCGCCCAAGGCCTCCAGTCGAGGGCAAGATTGCCGGTGCAGATTCAAATGGAATCTGTGCGGGCCACCCAAGGCTGCAAGCCCAGGATGAAGGCCGGGAGAATCCCCAGGGGATCCATGGCGACGAAGAGCGGGAGGAAGAGGCTGAGGAAGTCGGTGAAGTTCATTGGAAGCTATCTTACTTTAGTTCAGGATGTTCTACCAAGAGACGATCTAAATTAAGCTTTGCCTGGTCATACCCGAAAACAAAGAAGGCCCCGAAAGGGGCCTTCTTTTCAATCGTATTTTAAAAAAACCATTATCTCTTTGCGGCCAGTTTTTCTTGGCGGGCTTTTTCAACGCGTTCCATGAAATCCTTGGTCATTTCCATAGACTTCTTGTGGAAACCTTCCCAACCCAATTTTTCAATCTCCCTGGAAAGTTTGCGTTTTACGGCTCTCACTTCCAATATGGTTTTCGGTACTTTGTATTTAATCTTTTTCATCGCCCATAACCTCCAACGGCGTCACCAACTCAACAGGAAAATTATAGCCTTTTTCAAGATTTACTTCCATAACCCGCTTCCGGCGGTTCATATTTGCTAAATGCTGGAAATTCCAGCTTACCAAGGCGTCCATTTCATAAACCGTTGAGTAGGCAACATGCAAAGCATCCGCCTCACTTTTTTCCGGTAATACTTTCCGCCTAATGTATTCATCCGCCAAATCTTGAACCTCATTGGTATACGCGAGGCTTTGCGGCTTAGTGTCCTCGACTAATTTCATCATCAACGGACCTCTCGCGGTGCGGGTCGCTTGAATTTCACGGGCCACCGTTACCGAATAGAAAATCCCATACAAACCCATACGAACCATCCGAAAAAATTCCAAGGTATCCGCCGTTCGTTCTGGGGAATGGATTTCAAAGGGGTAATTCCAAACGAAAAAAAAGGTGCCTGGCCTCCATTTTCCATTTCTGGCCAAAACCTCTTTAAGCATTCTGATTCTAACCCTTTCTACCCGCGCCTAAAACGGAAACAGCCCTTTTGCCTTATCGGCAGCCGATTTGGCTTCATCGGCCGTGTTGACCGCGCTTTGGACATCCTTCACCCTATCACTAACGGCCTTTAACGGGTCCTCTCCCTTCGCTGACATGTCCGTTTTTTCGGCCTGGGCTGCTGCTTCCTCACTACTCACTACCGTTACCTTTTCCACCAGGCTATTCCCGTCCGGGTGGTGCTGGATTTGAATGACCAGGGCAACGGGTAGGCTTACGGGGGATTGCCCATCCCCCTCCTTGGTTTGCAGGCCCTTGAACAAGAATATCCCCGAGCCCCCCTTCATCCGCAGGAACTGGGACTGG
The DNA here is from genome assembly GCA_963770835.1 of uncultured Pseudomonadota bacterium. Classification (GTDB taxonomy): domain Bacteria; phylum Oederibacteriota; class Muellerivitia; order Muellerivitales; family Muellerivitaceae; genus JAJPJW01. Next base: position 16,194 of record CAVYRH010000016.1, on the reverse strand, counting down.
GCGCCATCGAGGGAATAAGCCAGGTTATGATGCCGCACCTGATTTGTGAAATCCGCCCCGAAATACTGGTGAAGGAAAGGGGCCAAGTAGGTAGGGCTGAGGTGGTCGATGAAATAGTTTTGGGTATCGTCCCAATTCTGGGCATTAACGCCGTAAAAGCGGATTCCGAATTCGGCTGCGAAAATGCGCTCTTCCCTAGCCCAGGGAGGAACTACCTGGGCCGAGTTCGAAGTGTGAAGTTTGTCCCCCTTCGCCAAGGCTTCGGGGGATAGAGAATTCGGAGTTGAAACCCCTTGGTTACCAATTCCCTGTTTCTCAGGAATTGGTACATTCAAACCTTGGGCTTCGGTTTGAGACCTCAGCCCAGAAGTCGGCACAACCAATCCCTGCCCCCCGGCTTGAGGGCCGGGTGGCAGGTGCGCGCCTTGGGAAGCCTTGGGTTGGGAACCCCCATATCCAAAGGCCAAATGGGAGAGGGAGACGAAAAGGTGCGGACTCAAGAGAAGGGTAATGCCGATAGCTGCCAGGCCATAAAAGATCCATCGGCGGATAAGGGTACCCAAGACCCGTTTAAAGTTCTGGGCCAGGAAGGTTAATACGGTGCCCCCCAGCTCGGACCCCGCTTGTCTTTTCCCCTTTTTCCGCTGAAACAAGCCCGTCAATAACCCGCCCAATGCCCCGGCCATACCTCCTGGCTTCAATGCCTGGTTTTGCCCTTTGCTGTCATTGGCCAAAGCCGCCCCGGCTTGGGCATGTACTGAAGGGGCCCCCTGGGCGGGTACCCGGGTTGGCTTTAATCCAGAGGCTAATACCCCCTTTGGTTCCCCCTTTTTCAAATGGGGATCAAAATCTTCCGGCTTATTCCCTGCCTTCACCCACTCCACCAATTGCTCCACCTGGGGCCCGCTGAGCTGGCGGGAAAGGATGACCGGCAAGGCATTTCGGCCATGGCTTGGGCCTCGGTCTCAACCTTGGAGGCCAGGAACCGGGTCAAACGGAAGGCAACATCTTCGGTCAGTTGCCAGCGTTTGGGTTGTCCGGAGGGGGTCAACCCGGCATCTTCCGAAGACTCCAACAAGCCTTGTTGGGAAGGCCTGTTTTTAGGCAATTCTTCGCCCTCGGCATCCTTGGGTTCCAACAAGGATTGTTGGATCATAAGCCTTGAATTCCCGTTCAAAACCTTCAACAGGTTCACCGCCCGGCTTACCCAGATGGGGGCTACCCCTATTTCGGCGGCAATCTGCCCCTGGGATTTAAACTGGGGGTCGTTGAGGTCCTCCTCCCAGCTTTCATATTCCTCCAACCAATGCAGGCCCACCCCTTTGTTGGTGGACCGGGCCAGCCGTTTAGCCTCTTTCAGGCTGATATCCTGGATTTCGACTTCAACCCGGTCCTTCCCTAGGCGCCGGAAGGCTTCCAACCGCCTTTGGCCGGCAATGACAGACCAGGGGGCCTGCCCATTGCCCTTCCACACCAAAATCCGCTCAACCCGGCCCCCATTTTCTAGGAATGCCGTCAAAATTTTCGTTTCCTCCTCAACCATGGTTTTTCGGGGATTCCAGGAAGGGATAACCAGGTCCGAAGTTGGGACGACGGTTATTAGGGGCGGGTTGGTTACTAGGTCTTGAGACATACGAACCTCCAGGAAATAGTTTTTTTTAATTTCTATCCCCTTAAATAATTTTTAGTCAATAACCAAAAAATGTCCGATTTTAGAAATCCAATATCGAAGGGCGTTTTTAGGTGGTTTTAGGGGGAAGACTTAAGAGGAGGGGGTGGATTCCGAAGGACGATTTTGTTCTTGTGACTGAAAGCCGGGAGGACCCCAGGGGGTCCATGGCGACGAAGATGCTGAGGAAGTCGGTGAATTTCATTGAATGCGATCTTACTTTAAATCGGGATGTTCTTCAAAGAGACGGTCTAAATTCCGCTTTGCCTGCTCATATCTCGGATCCCAATCAAGGGCTTCTTTCCAAAACTCCTTGGCCCCGGCGAGATCACCTTTTCGATAACTTTCCAAACCCATGTTATAGGCTTCATCCGCCTTTGCTTCCGAAGACTCGGAAGCTTCATTGCCGGAAAGCTCATTGATTTTCTCTTTCCAATACTCCAACTTGGGAAAGTTGGGATCCATATTTTCGATTTGCTTCAAACAGGCGGCCGCTTTCTCTTTTTCTCCGTTGGCAACAGCGTTTTCCAAATCCTTGATTTTATCTTGTATTTGGCTTTTACCCTGTTCGCTTTTTGCCTTTTTAAAATGGGTTTGATCCTTTTCGCCATCTTTCCTTTCTTCCGCTTGGTCCATTTGTTTTTGAAGATCAACCGCTTCTTGGAAAGCGGGGTCCTTCGCCAAGACATTCGCAATAATTTCTTTTGCGATCACATCATCCCCCACCTCCAATTCATTTTTGGCCCGCTCAATTTCTTTGCCATACAAGATACTGGAATACTCTTCCTCGATAAGTCCTTTTAATTTTTGAACTTGAGTTTGTTTTGGGTCCAATTTTTGAGCCTGCCCGATAGATTGCAAGGCCTCCTCAAATTCCTTTTTACGAAAATGATCAACCGCTTCTTTAAAATAGGATTTAACCAAGTCGTTAAAAGGCCTATCAGGATCGGACTCAAAATTCTCAAGGACGATCTCCGACTTTATCATCTTTACTTTGGGATCATGGGGATTTAAGGCTTCAGCCATAACCATATATTTTTCTGCTTCGTCATAATTTTTTCGATCATATGCTTCTTGGGCTCTTGAAAGAAATTCATTGGCTCTTTCAATCTTGGCGGGGTCTGTTTCTTGGAGATTTTTATTTTCTTCCGTCGAGTTTGAATCGGCGGAATAACTTGAAGGATTCAACTTCTCGCGAATTTCAGAGGAATCGGGGTCCAGCCGGAGAGCAATACCCCACATTTCGCGGGCCTTATCCTCAAGCCCCTTTTGGGCATAATCGTTTCCCCGCTTAAGGAATTCCATTGCCCTTTGGACTTTTCCAGGATCAGCGACATGTTCAGGTGTCACGGTTGGTGTCGGATCGGATTGGGCCTGTGCAACGCAGTAAAGTGAAAGCGAGATCGTCAAAAGCAAAAAGAAAGAACCCAATTTGGATCGAAAAAACATGGGTTGGATTTGGTTACAAGGCATAGGAAAAAGCCACCCGCTGTAAACTTCCTTGATTGACGTAATCCTGAAACCGCAGAGCATAATCCAAACTGTAATTGGTCCAACGGACGGTGAGCCCCAAGGTCGGCGTGTTTTGGTCCCATCCTCCCCGCAATGTCAGGAAATCAAAGCTCCGCCATTCCAACCCTGCGTGATGGATGATATTTAAATTTGATTGGGTTTGCCACTCAGCGTCGTAAGCAATGGTTAGTTGTTGTTTGAAAAGCTGGTCGCTTGCGCCAATTCTCACATCCGGATTTAGGGAATTAGTCGTTCCCGTATCGTAGGTTAAAAAGCCGCCTATATGCCTTACGGAGAAGCCTAAGTTAATGTCATAAAGCAACGAGGGCACCACGATTACGCCAATATCGGCGCCCCCAAAACCCCTTGCGTTGAGCCCCACAATGTCTTGGTACAGAAAACTAGAGCTGATGCCAACTTTGACTTGATAATCTAATTCATACGCATAGGTAGCGCCAAAAGACCATTCTGCGTCTTGAAAATCGGAATTCGAAGCGCTTGGGGCATAGGTTAGGTTACTTACACCGTATTGAATGACATGAAAGCCAAGATAACCATTCGGAGGAAGTTGCTGGGCAGCGCCGTAGAAATTGTCGTACTGGTTCTCATTTAAAAACCCCAGTGTTCCGCCGATCATGAACTGAGTTGAGCCCATATTGGCAAGGCCAGCCGGGTTGAAAAGCGGAGCGTTAATATCGTCGGATATGGCGACAAAAGCGGAACCCATGCCCGAAGGCCTCGCCGCAGAATCAACATCTAAATAAGACGCAGGCCCGGCATAGGCCCTTGTTAAACAAATGCCTATAACTAAAACCGTTAGAGCCTTTAGGTTTCTTTTCATTTTGCGATCGTGATTGTATTTTGAACTTTTGTGCTTCCCGATGTAAACGTCCCCAGGTAAACACCATTGCTTACATTCGAAACGTTCCAAGGGACCTGATTATTACCCACAACTCCTTGCGCGGAGTAATGAAAAAGATTATTGCCTTGAGTCAAGTCCTGAACATCGATGGTGAAATTGATGGCGGAAACCAGATTAAATTCGAAAACAGGATTTTGGCCAGTGCCAACAGGATTTGGGGAAATGATATAGCTGTATGCAGGATCAAATTTTTGAACCCGGTTGTTGCCAAAGTCAGTAACATAAACATTATCTAGCGAATTTGCTGAGATTTGTTCAGGTGCATTAAATTGCGAAGGCAAAGAACCAGCTGTTCCCCAAGTCAAAATAAAGTTGCCGCTTGAATCAAATTCCTCGACCCTGTTCCCCGAATAGTCACACGCGTAAACGTCACCGGTCTGATTATCGATAGCTAACCCAACAAGTAAATTGAATTGGCCGTTTCCATTTCCAGAAGAACCCCATTGAAACAAGTAGTTTTCGTTGGCGCCATAAACCGAAATTATGTTGTTAAAATGATCAGAAACATAAATTTGGTTATTTTTTTGATTTATCGCGATACCCACCGGATCACCAAATTGAACATATGGCGATCCCAGGCCACCACCATTCCATTGATTTATATAGTTTCCTGAAGAATTGAATTTTTGCACCCGTCTGTTTTCTCTATCAACAGCATAAACATTTCCAGAGCTGTCGCTAGCAATGCCATACGGCCCATTATTAAATTGGCCGTTGGACGAACCATAAGTTCCCCATCCCAAAATGAAATTTCCGCTCTCAGTAAACTTCTGGACATTATTGTTTCCATTGTCGGTGACATAAACATTTCCCGAGTTATCAATGCAGATGCCCCAGGGACTAGCAAAGTGACCGCTCCCAGCTCCGCTGGTTCCCCAAGACAAAATAAAATTTCCATCAGAATCAAATTTTTGAACGCGGCGATTATTACTATCTACAACATAAACATTATTGTTTTCATCCGTCGCAATGCCTTGGGGTGAATTTAATTGGCCGTTTCCGCTTCCAATCCCTCCCCATAAAGTCAAAAATCCATGCGTCATTAAAAAAATCGAATCGGTTGGCCCGGTTGTTGGATAAGTCGGAAGTTTTTGACACGACCATAAGCTGCATGAAAAAATGGTCAAAATAAAAAAACTTATAAAAATTCTTCTCATCGATATTCTCCACGGATTTCGAGGATTTACCCTACCACGAAGTACTACAAGTAGCGGCAATATCCGCCGATGTTTGTTCATATGCGAAATACGGCAAGGTTCCATTGACCCGATACCGGAAGGAGGGGCCGATAATGGAAACCCCATTCCCAAGGTTCGTCACTTGTATCCAGGCATGCCCACCCCCGATGTTTACCGGAAGGGAAACCAGTTTCAGGCAGAAAATGTCGTTCACCGAAATGGGGGCTCCCTTGGCAAGGTCCGAAGTTGTTTGGAAAGCGGACGCGGGAGGGATGTAATCATAATCCAAAAAATTGCCATTGCCCAAGTAAGCGAGGTTGGGCAACGGTGGGAAAGGGGCCCCGCCGGTGATGGACACCGGACCCCCGCTAATGGTTAAAGGCGCCGTCGATCCCGTATTGAAATTCACTTGTAAATCGCCGAGTACAGGACTGTTGGTCAACAAACTGTCCGTCGAGAAAGTATAAATCTCCCCAACCGCCCCACCCAAGCTCCCGCCCGGAACATTCAAGGTATAGCAATTCCTCGTCACCGAACCCATTTCAATGACCACATCGGTCACGGGAGCCGAAAACATGTTAAGCCCGGTTGCTCCAACCGCCAGGGGCTGGTTGGAAGAAGCATCATTGAGCTGGATGGAGAGAACCAAGTTATCCTTGGCGGGGACATTGGCCGTGAAATCGATCGATCCGCTGCTGGCGGCGGTGGAGAAGGGGCCGACCGTCCCAGAGGTTAAGAAACTGTGGCCGGGGCCGTCCACCCGGTAAAGCAGCTCATTGGAGGCGACGCCCAAGAGGGATGCCTTGACCTCGTTGGTGGCGGGGACTGAAACGCTCAAAGCCACATTTTTATAGGGCGTCACGGGCTGGCTGGTTTGGCATCCCCAAATAAACACGCCCACCGTGCCTAAAAAAACCGCGAAGGTAAAAAGTTTATTTAACCTAACAACGGCAGTTGGGCCGCAAATCAGCGCAAATTTTCGCAGATTTAAAAGGCAAAATCCAAAAAGACATTCCAGCTTTTGGGCGAAGGCATTGAATATCATTTTTTTTCTTAAAATCAGCGTCAATCTGCGCAAATCTACGGCTAATGTTTTTTTTAGGTTTAAATTCATGGCCTACCGGTCCTCATAATTTGACTTCGTAGGTGGCGCCGAACGTCCACAGATTATAAATCACATTCGTGCGGTTGTTGTTAATGTCAAAAGCGCCGTTAAGCCAGGCCACATAATCAAAAGAACCGTAGACTTTGATATCCGAAGAAGCATCCAAACCCAGCTTGTAAGAAGGCTCGATCCCCCCCAAAAATCCACCGCCGTCGTAATAGGGACTGCCTTGGGAATTGCCGTTGGCCAGCACGTATTTCAGGCGGCCCGCGACGTTGAAATCCCCGAAAGAGTAGGAAGGATCAAAATAAAGGCGGGGTCCAAAGTAGGCGTTGGATTCAGGGGTCCAATTGCCGGTGGAGCCGGCGATTTGGCCCGCCATCCAGTACTGGGCGCCCACCTCAAAAGAAAGGGCCGAGGGGTTCGACCAGCTGTAAGAAGCGTTGAAATTGGCGCCGAGCTGGTAAAGGTTCTGTCCGGCGTTCTGGCTCGGAAGCGAATAATAAGCCGAGAGGCGGATGATTTCGCTTTGGTTTCCCGTAGAGGGCTGGACGTGGTTGAGGGCGAGAAAAGCCGAATCGCCGATCTTCAAATTGTTGATGGGCGCCCCGCCATAGCTGGGATTAAAGGCCCCGGCGTACATGTAACCCGCAGCGGCGCCGAATTCCCCTCCGCCCGAAGGAAAGGACAAGCCATAGAAGGCGCTGGTACCAAAACCCCGGCCCCGGTAGCGGCTGTCCACTAATTCGGTGGGGATGCTGGCGGTGATCTGCTTGGTTTCCCATGTGGGGTCGCCCGTGGGCAGGTTGAGGCCGATGCTCAGCATCGACGGAAGGGCGAAACTTTGGAAATGAAGCTCCCCGCCGATGACGGTGTCGGAAAAATCCGTTAGGTTGGCGGTTCCGGAAATCGGATCGGTATAACTGCCGCTGCCGAACTCGGTTTGCCCGTAAACGCTGAAGTCCGGATCGAGCTTGAAGTTGACCGACAAAGGGGCCCACCATTCATATCCACTATCGTTGGCCGGCGCCTGGTAGTTCGCGCTCCATCCCACAAACTCGCCCCCCAGGCTCAACTGCCCCGCGCAAACCGTTTGGCTCACCAAGAGGAAAAGAATGAGCCAAACGGAATTTCGCATGCCTATCCGCAAAGCGCATCTTGCGATTTTCCCCTTCTCCCTCGAGGGAAGAAGGTTGGGATGAGGGTGATTTGAATGGTTTTTAAAAGTCGTCATCAACGGCACCCTCACCCTACCCATCTCCCCAACAGCTCTCACAGGGGAGAGCCCCGTGTGTACAACGGACTCATGGGGAGAATCCCCCATGGACCCCGTAGACCGAACTCCCTCAAAACCACGGCCAAGGGGCGAGGGCTTTAGGCCTAAGGCAACATTCGCTTTGCGGATAGGCATGGAATTTTGAATTGAAAACCGTTGCCGCGAACCGCTGACTGTGAACTGTGAGCTGTCTTTGTTCAAGGAACGGTCTCCGGCGGCGAAACGTTGACGCGGACGTTGACGCGCAGGGAGCCCTCCACACCGGGGTTGGTGAAGTTGTTGTCCCCGTTGACCGCCAGGCCGTTTCCGAATTGCTGGTTCAAGTCGTCCAGGCTGCCAAGCCCGGTCGGATTACCGCTGGTTGGTTTGCCGCCCTTGGGGGCCTGCCCGGGGTTCGTGGGGTCCGGAATCCCATTGAGGAAGATGCCCTTTTGGCCCCCGATGAAAACATAGGTATTTTTGTTCACGTCAACCCAAACCTTGCCATCGTCCACCTTGACCGTCACTTTTTGGTTGGCGGGATCATAGGAATAATCGAATTGTGTCCCCCGCACGCCGCAAACCACGCCGCCCGCCTCGATCTCAAAGGAGGACTTCGAGGTGGCCAGTTTCTGGACCTTGGCGAGAAGGTTCCCCACGAAAAGCTTGAACAGCAGGATCTTGTCCAGGGTGGGGGATTTCTGCATTTTGGTGAGCACCAATTTGGTGCCGGGGCTGATGTTCAAATCGGAGCCGTCGAAAAAATGGAGGGTGGCTTCGGAATTCTTACCGGTGACGATCTGTTCCCCTTCCACCACCGTGGAGTCCTTTTGGGCCGTGCGGGTCTTAGCCCCCGATTTCGACGTGACCTTCACAGTACCGCTGACGGAGGTGAACAAACCCTGGGTGGGTTTTGAGGGGGTGGCCGCGAAAACAGCCGTGCCGGTAAGCAGGACGGCCAAAAGAAGGGGTAAAATTAAATAAATCGGCTTCAAGATTGGCACCATCCCGGGTGGAATTGGATTCCGCTTAAGGCCATCGAACAGTGGATGCATTTTATCCCAAAATTAAAAAAGGTGTGAAAACAAAGGTGTTTGGTAGTGCATCAGTTTGAATTGGACGACCTTAAGGCACCCCTCACCCTACCCTCTCCCCCAAGGGGCGAGGGTTTTTAGTGCTGTTTCCCCCTCTCCCTTGAGGCTTTGGTTTTGAGGGTACATAGGGGATCTTCCCTATGAGCGCCGTTAGGGAGATGGGCGGGGTGAGGGTGATTTTACTTGGCGTCGCACCCCTCACCCTACCCTCTCCCCCAGGTGGCGAGGTTTTTTTGCCAAAGTCGGGTTACTACTTCGTCTTCATCACGAAAACGCCGTCCCAATCGGCGGGGAGATTCTGCTTTTTCAGCAAGTCGCAGCGTTCAATGAAGATCTGGGCGGGTCCGTCCTTGGGGTCCAGTTCGAGGCAGTTCTTGAAGCAATGGACGGCCTCGTCCCACTTCTGGTTGCGGTACAGGCCCAACCCCTCCTCGAAAACCTTCACCTTCATTTCCTTCGCGCCCGCGCCCCTCAACCGGTGGTCCACCAATTCGTAAATGCGGATGGGCTCGTTCTTCCCCTTCACCTTGATCAGGTCCAGCTCACGGCAAAGCATGTCGTTTTTCACGTGCTCATAGGTGCTTTCGGCGATGATGATTTCCACGTGGTATTCCTTGGTCGTGCCTTCCAGGCGGCTTCCCAGGTTCACCGCGTCTCCGATCAGCGTGTAATTCTTGATGGACTCGGAGCCGACGAAGCCCACGACCATGGGCCCGGTGTTCAGGCCCACGCCGATTTGCAGTTTCTCCTTTCCCTCCAATTCCCATTTGGGGTGGAGCACCGTGTGGAGCAGGTCCACCATCCCCAGGGCCGTACTGCAGGCCCGGTAGGCGTGGTCTTGCTGGGCCGTGGGCGCCCCCCAGAAGGCCATGATGGCGTCGCCGATGTACTTGTCCAGGGTTCCCTCGGTTTGGAAGACGAGGTGGGTCATCTGGGTGAGGTATTCGTTGAGGATTTCGACCACCTCGTGCGGCGTGTGCTTCTCGGAGAAGGTGGTGAAGCTGCGGACGTCGGAGAACATGACCGTCAATTCCTTTTCCTCGCCCCCCAGCTCGATGCCGGCGGGCAGCTTCAGGATTTCCTCAACGACCGAAGCCGTCACCATGCTTTGGAACATCTGCTTGATGTAGCGGCTGTGCCGGACCTCGGTGCGGAATTTGTAAGTGGTCAGCAGCAGGAAGGTCAAAATAAGCGCCGAGCAGGGATAGGTCATATTAATGACCAAGTTGAATTCCCCGAACAATACGCAGGCCAAGACGGTAAAGATGGCAAAGGAGAGGAGGAACCAAATCGTTCCTTGGATGGGGGTCAGCCGGGGAATGAGGAACCACATGAGCATGGCCGCAATGATGATGAGGATGAACTTTAAGTAATCGGGAGCCAGGGTGATGAAATTCCCCGAAAGGACGTTCTCCAGGATATTGGCGTTGATATCCATGCCGGGCGCGTTGTGGCTGAAGGGGGTGGGACGAAGGTCAAAAAGCCCCGCCGCCGTGACCCCAAAAACCACCACCGAGTCCTTCAATTCGGCCGCGGGCACCTTGCCGTCCAGGAAGTCGCAGGCGGAATAAGCGGGAAAGGTTGTCTTGCCCGTCTTTAAATCGACATAAGGGCCGCAAAAATTGATCTGGGTGAACCCGTTGTCGGTAATCGGTATTTTCCGGCCGGCGATCTCGATGCGTTCGCCCTCGATGACCTTGACGGGGTTCTTGTCACCCAGGAAGTAACGGGCGACTTGGAGCGACTCGTGCGGGATCAGCTTTCCCTTGTAATTGATGACCGTGGGGTAGTAACGGTAAATACCGTCGGCATAGGGGAAAAGGCGGGTATGGCCCGAGTCCAGGACGTTTTGTTGGAGCGCCTGGATGGAAATCAACAAGGAATCGGCGGAGGGAAAATCATCGGAAAAGCCCTTGAAAAGCACGGCCGGGGTCATATGAAGGCTGTCCACTTCGGGGGCGCTTCCCTTCTCGGCGTCCACCCCGAAGAAGGGCTCGATCAAAAGAAATACATTATGGGCGTCCTTCATGGCTTGCGCCAATTGGGCGTCGCCGTTTTGGGTTTCCTTGAATTTCTCGACGTCCGCCTTGACCTTTTCCCGGATGGAATTGGCCGTTTTGGAGGAACCCTTGATCGTCGAATTCAAAACCTCATCCAACTGGGCCAGCATCTTTTCCTGGGTTCGTTCCGGTTCGGGGAAAAAGACGTCATAAAAGACGTCCTTCACGCCATCGGCCTTGAGCTGGCGGATGATTTGGGCGTGGAGAGACCGGGGCCAGGGCCATTGGCCGACTTCCTTCAGGCTTTTATCATCGACCACGATCAGCTTCACGGGGGCTTGGGGCGCCCGGGTTCCCCGGATGTTGAACCGGAAATCGATGGCTTTGTTTTCAAGGGCTTGGAACAGCGGGACATTGAACCCGTTGCAGGCGAAAAGGAACAAGACGACGCCGGCGGACATCAAGGCGGCGGTTACCTTACTGTAATGGACCTTGACTTCCTTGGCTTGGGGCTCGGGCATGGCGACATTCTATGTTTGACCCCAAAAAGGGTCAAACAGTTTTGAGTTCTAAGTTTTGAGTGTTGAGTTTTGGCAGTTTTTCCGCCGAAAGGCGGAAAAACATTCCTTAACTCAAAACTAAAAACTCATAACTTACCCTCATTCATCCTATTTAATTTCGGGCAAAGCCCGACCAAGGTAATGAGGGTGACGCAGTTTACGTTTTGGGGCCGAAGGCCCCACTCAAATGGAAAACTGCGTAAAACTTAAACCTCGCTTCAGGATGAAGCGCTGCGGTAGCGTTTCAACCCCGCCTGCCAAACCCAGGCCGTAAAGGCCAGGAAAAGCGCCCCGATGGCGAAGCCGTAAAATACCCAAGCGCTTTGAAGTTTATGGATCAAGACCCCCGCCGGAAAATTGGAAACCACCAGCATGGGAATCAGGGTCAAAAGCAATCCCCGCAAGAGCCATGGATAAATATCGCCGGGGTAGCGGGAAAATTGGCCGAACTGCCAGTAAAGTTCCATGAGGTTGTTGGACCGGCCGATCCAAAAGGTCCAAGTGGACAGCACAAAAAGGATGGCGTAATAAATAAGGACGCTGTTCACCACGAGCACGGCGAAAAGCAGCGCGCTCCCCAGGCTCACCCCTATCCCCATTTTGCCCAAGCCGAACAAAACCACGGCCAACCCGACAGTGGCGTTGACGATGGCGGCGTAGTCGGTATAGCGCAGGGAGACGAGGAACTGGGTGTTGATGGGTTTGACGAGGTTGAAATCCAGGTCGCCCTGGCGGATCTGGTCGATCAGGCGCATGCAATTGTCGTAAAAAAGCGCCTCGAAAAGCTGGGCGATGACGTAATTGGTGCCCATCAGGACGACCATCTCCCATTTGCTCCACCCCGCGATCTCTCCGGTCTGGCCGTACATGACTTCGATGTAGATGAACTGCATCACCAGCCACATGAGCTCGGTGAAAAAGCGCACCACGAAATTGGCCTTAAACTGCATTTCCCGCACGAAGCAGTTCTTCATCATCAGGCCGGTCAACCTCGCGTAACGGCTGAGTTGTTTAAACATTCGTTTCCCCCGGAATCACCTTTGATCAACAGTCCACAGTCGACAGTCGACTGTCGACAGCTAATCCTTAAAGTCTTTCCTGCCGACTGCGAGCTGTCGACCGCCGACTGCCTTTATCCCCCCACCGCCGAATAGCGTTTCAACCCCATCTTCCACATCACTTGGCAGATGCCGTAAAAAACCGCCATCCATAAGAATCCCCGCCCCAACACTGGAAGCAGTTGTTCCGGGGGCACCTTGCCCATCAGGATCACGCAGGGCCAATAGCCTTCGTACCCGAAAGGCGATAAAAACAAAATACCGTGAAGGGACTGGGGAAGGATATTCAAGGGGATCAATTGTCCCGACATGAAAAACTCCATCATCATCACCACGAAAAGGAATCCCGAGATCTCCAAAAACCAGAAGGCCAGGGTGCCGATGATCAGGCAAAATTGAATGCCGATGCAAAAAGCGATGAAAAGGGAGACCACGAAGGCCAGCCACTCCCAAAGGGTCGGCATGTGGCTGAAATAGTGGCGCATCAGGAAAAAGATGGGCGGAAAGGTGAAAAGGGCGATGTACCAGAAAACCAGCTTGTGGGCCAGCCGGTACATCACCTGGTACCCGAAATAATTCATGGGTTTAATGAGATAGCGGTTCAGCAGCCCGTCCTTGATGTCCTTGCTGACGTCGCTCATGGTGCCGGGGACGCTGGAAAAACCCCGGGCGACGTACATCAGGGTGTTGTAGACCACCATATCCTCGTAACTCATGCCGCCGATCAGGGGGGACGCGCCCGCCGCCTTGCGCCCGGCGTAAACGGCCCACCAGAGGAAAATCATGGTGACGAGGGGGAGGAACCTGAAAATGGCCCCGAAGACGTAGTTGGCGCGGTAGACCATGTCCTCCTGGGTGCGGGTGGAAAGGATGACCCAGTATTTGTGGAAGGGCGACTTTGGTTTAACCGCGGTTGTCGAAATCGAAGTTGTCATTTTGTTTTAACCTATCAAAGTTAGTCGACAGTTCGCGGTCGACGGTAGTGCATCAGTTTGAAAAGAAAATGTTACTCCACCCTCACCCCGCCCTCTCCCCTCAAGGGAGAGGGGAAAAACCACTAAAAACCCTCGCCCCTTGGGGGAGAGGGTAGGGTGAGGGGTGCCTTAAGGTTGTTCAACTCAAACTGAGTCACCACCCAGTCGACAGTCGGCAGGAAAGGCATTACCGGCGGCCGGCTGGCTGCGGACTGCCGGCTGTCAACCGCCTTTAAACACCTTCTCGATCACTTCCTCGATCGGCACTTCCTCGATGTTGATGTCATCCACGTCAAACCGGTGCAGGATCTCGTTGGAGGCTTTTTTAACTTCCTCCCGGGGCACCTTGAGGACCGCCTTGACCTTGGTGTTTTCCAGCACTTGCCCCAAGGCCGCCAATTGTTCCGGGGAGACCCCCCCGTTCTTGAAGGTGATGGTGATGAGCTTGGTTTGGGAAAACTTCTCCACCACGTCGTCCAGGCGCCCGTCGAAGATCTTCTTGCCGTGGTTGATGACCACCACCCGCTCGCAAAGGGCCTGGATGTCGTTCATGTAATGGCTGGTCAAGAGGATGGTGGTTTTGGTGCGCCGGTTGTAGTCCTTGATGAATTCCCGGATGTTCTTTTGGGCCACCACATCCAGCCCGATGGTGGGTTCGTCCAAAAGCAGCACCCGGGGCCGGTGAAGCAGGCAGGCGATCAATTCGAATTTCATGCGCTCGCCCAGCGAAAGCTCCCGGACCATGATCCCCAGGAGGCGTTTCACCTGCAGGAGCTCGGTCATTTCATCCAAGGTTTCCTTGTAATCCCCGTCCGAAACACCGTAGATTTCCTTGTTGAGGAACAGGGATTCCTGGGCCGGCAGGTCCCACCAAAGCTGGTTCTTTTGGCCCATCACCAGGGCGAATTGGCGGCGGTACTCGTTTTTGCGCTCGGAGGGGATGAACCCCATGACCTTGGCGGTGCCGGAAGTGGGGTAAAGGATGCCGGAAAGCATCTTGAGCGTCGTGGTCTTCCCCGCCCCGTTGGGCCCCAGGAACCCCACCAGTTCCCCTTCCTCGATGTTGAAGGAAACCCCGTCCACCGCCCGAACTTCGGTGAACTGGCGGTTGAAGAGCCCCTGCACCGCGCCGGCCAACCCCGGCATGCGTTTTTGGGTGCGGTAGATTTTGGAAAGGTTCTCGACCTCGATGATGGGCATGAGCGTTGAATTTCCTTACTCGTTGATTCCCCAAGCTGGGACGTTATCATAAGTAGCCGCTCGGTGTTTTCCAAGCCAACGGCCAAACAATTTTGCCACGGATGCACACGGATTAACTCGGATAACCCCGAAGATTATATTTCTTTTTCCCATCCGTGTTTATCCGTGTTCATCCGTGGATAAAGAGGTTTTCGTTGCCGAATCCGAACACATCCAAAATCATCAAGGAACTCCAGCGCCTCTACCCCGACACCCGCTGCTTCCTGCGCTACCAAACACCCTTCCAATTGATGTGCGCCGTCATCCTGTCGGCCCAATGCACGGACGAGCGCGTGAACATGGTAGCCCCCGAACTTTTCAAGGTCTTCCCCACTCCCGAAAAATTGGCGCGCGCCAAGATCAAGGACATCGAAAAAATCATCAAGTCCACCGGCTTTTACCACAACAAGGCCAAAAACCTTCTGGGCGCCGCCCAGGCCTTATTGGGTTTATATAAAGGGAAGATGCCGAAGACCATCGAAGAAATGGTGAAGATCCCGGGTGTGGGCCGCAAGACCGCCAATGTGGTACTGGGAGAGGTTTACGGCATCTCGGAAGGGATCACCGTGGATACCCACGTTACCCGGCTCAGTAACCGATTGGGATGGACCCGGCACCAGGACGCCGTCAAAATCGAACAGGACTTAATGAAGATCGTCCCCAAGGAAGAGTGGCTTCACTTCTCCCACCGCCTGATCCAGCACGGCCGCAAGGTTTGCGACGCAAGAAAACCATTATGTAATGTTTGTACCCTGGCCAAGTGGTGCCCTTCCGCCAATAAATTTCATTGATGTTTTTTCTTTGTACAATGCGGGTCCCCGTCGTGGACATCGATCATTGAATTGATCGATCCGATTTCATAACCCATCTTGGCAGAATAAAAATAAGGGCTATGGTGAGCAAAAGACTTACAATCTGGAGATTTCCTAAATTAAGACCGGTTCCATCTGGATTTTTGAATAGCTGGGATGAATCAAGAACCATGTGGACCAGCATACAGCCCCAAAGGGCATTCTTCCCTTTTTCAAAAAGGTAGGCAAAGGGGAAACCCAAAACGAGAGCCAAGATCATGGAGACCCAATAAGAGCCGAAGGCACTGGACATTGACAGATGCGCCAAGCTCCAAAGGAGGCTTGA
Source organism: uncultured Pseudomonadota bacterium (assembly GCA_963770835.1). Taxonomy (GTDB): domain Bacteria; phylum Oederibacteriota; class Muellerivitia; order Muellerivitales; family Muellerivitaceae; genus JAJPJW01. The sequence continues at coordinate 491 of CAVYRH010000016.1, read as the reverse complement.
ACCGAAAGCGGCTCCCCAAAAAGAGTGGTTCTTTCGGAAATAATGGAAGAAAAAGCCGCGAAACAGGCCTTCCTCGACAACCCCGTTACCAAGAAATGAAAAAAGAAGGTGGGGCCCCCAACTCTGGATCAAAGCCGCGCCAGGACTTGTATGAAGGGCATACCACATATTCAAAGCGGTCGGCAAGGAAGCCAATAAAGCAACTAGGATTTGTTTCCCATCAGGCTTTTTGAATCCCATGAATTCAAAACCTTGCCAGGGTTTTAGTGAGAACAACCAGCTCGCATAGAGGGCGGTCACGAGAACGCCCACCAATGTAGAGGCCTGCAGGATCCATACTCCTGTCCAAGTAGTCCCAAAGGGGTCGACGGACGAAAACAAAGCGTAGTGGTTAAAGAGAAGCCCGAGCAAATACGCCGGAATGCATATAGCGACTATAAGTCCCAGCACTACCAATATTTCTATTCCAATTTTTTTCAAGTTTATTGCTT
>CAVYRH010000015.1:0-28513 GCA_963770835.1 uncultured Pseudomonadota bacterium | reverse complement strand
ATGGCTCACAGGCTTTTGATTCACCTTTGGACTATGTTGGTCCGAAAGGAAGTTTATCGGCCCGCTCTAAAGAGGTTTCAGCCTATGTTTCGTGATTCGAACCCTTAGGAATGACCACGAGTTTTAGCTGTGCCTAAAGGCACGATGGACAGGTGGTGGCTTCCCTCAGGATTATCGAATTCTTATCTTGTGCCTCGAGCACGAATAGCAGCGTGAATCCACGAAACCAAAAGGCTGACCGTAGGAGAAAATTGAACTTGAGGAATGGCCTTAGTAGGTAAAGGAGCGGCAATAAATGAATTCAAATCTTAAAACTTCTCTCATCGCGGTTATTCAATTCATCGGAATCCTGGTTTTGATTTTTGGTGGAATGGGTCTGGCGACTTGGCTCATTTACATCGACGAGCGAATAGCAAAATATGTCGGAGGTTTATTACTCGTCGTTTTGGGAGCCCTGGTTTTGATTTTTGGAGATAAAGTAATAAATCTCAACGAAGGTAAAATCGGAAAACTGTTTTTCCCTACGGATAAATCTCAATTCAATTCGAAAATGTGGAAATGGGTACTTGGTTTATTTTTGATGTGTGCAGGGACTAGTTTGATATTTAATCGTTCCTAAGTCTGTCCACGACGGGGACCCGTCATGGACAACGAAAGTGCTCGATTTGGTTGCCTAAATGAGGAGGCTTCGAATTTCCAGTTCTAATTATTCCAAACTTCTTATCCAGCATTATGAAAGCAATTGGGGTCGGACAAATACTTTGTGGAGGCCTGAACAAGCCTGCGAAAGATTATCCTTGGGGCCTTATAAAGAATTGCCCGCCGACTTTTCCATTATTGAATTTGCCCCAACTGGAAAAAGAAAAATGTGGACCTACGCCACTATTGGAATGTCGGAAACACTTCAACAAAATGGTATCGAATTACATTTATTCTCCCCGAGCCAACAAGTGGAACTGCATGTGGAGTTGTTGACGGTTATTACTCATTACCACTTAACCGGCTCCCAACTAAATCTTCATCACACTGTCGATTTTGGTCGTCCTTGGTTACCTGATTCCGATTGTCGCCATGGCTTTATTTTGTTGCCCTATTTAGATGGTCCTAAATTGGAAAATTTTCAATTTGAGAAAAAGGATGTACGTTGTTATTGGCTAGTACCGATAACAAAGAAAGAATTGGGCTTTGCGAAGGAAAAAGGGATTGAAGCTTTGGAGAGAGCTTTTGAGGATTCTAAGTTTAATTACTTGGATTCTTCACGACCAAGCGTAATCTAGGTATAAGTGTTGTCCACGACGGGGACCCGTCGTGGACAATCAGTGGTACTGATTATTTGACTTTGGGCTACCAGGGCCTGTTAGCCGCTCAGGGTGAAATGATTAAGCCCCGATGGAACGGACAACGTTCGTTGACGGGCGGGCTTTCGATACACTAGGATGGTGTATAAGGAGGTGTATAAAAATGCGCACGAATGTTGTGTTGGATGATGACTTGGTTCAAAAAGCCCTTCGCTTTTCAGGGGCTAAAACAAAAAAAGAACTTTTTGAGGTCGCCTTGCGGGAATTCGTGGCCCATCATGGCCGGCGCGATTTGCGGGACCTGAAGGGCAAGGTCCATTTTCGAAAAGGGTACGACCACAAAATGCTTCGTGTAAGTCACGGCTCTTGATCCTCGTGGATACGTCGGTTCTTATTGATTTCCTAAGGGAACGGCGGAACGCCGCAGTGGACCGGTTTGAGGGGATTTTGGATCGCAGGGTTCCCTATGGGATCACCGAACACGTCTATCAGGAAATCCTCCAGGGCGCTTCCTCCGAGAAAGATTTCCGGAATCTCCGGGAATACCTGGATACCCAAATCATTTATGGAGTTACGCGGGGCCTGGAATCCTACGCCCAAGCGGCGCGGATTTATTTCCGCTGCCGGGAAAAAGGTGTTACGCCCCGCAGTTCCATAGACTGCCTGATCTGCCAGGTTGCGATTGAGCACAAGCTACAGCTTTTGCATAATGACGCGGATTTCAACCACATGGCCAGGGTTATCAAGGAAGTTCAAATCTTTTAACACGCAGTCGGTATTTCTTCTCCACGATGGGGACCCGTCGTGGACAAACAGTTTTGGAAAGGTATACAACGATGAAAAAAGTATTAATTGGAATATTTTTTTTAATACTTCTCCCGACGGAACTCTTTAGTTCGGAAGTCAAAGTTATAAAAAGTGATGACTTAAAAATAGGGGAATATGAAATTGTTCGCAATTTGAAACCAAAGCCAACCGATCCCGATGATTATGGAGATCCAATCTTAATCCAAGTAAAAAAGAATGGAAAAGTGCTCGAATCCTATTGGGGGATGGCGATGAAAAGCTATCCGGACTGGACGGATGACCAGAGCCGGGAATGGAACAAAATCCAAGTCGGGAAGTTATTCCCCGGCCCCGATACCCAATTGGTCCTCAGTTGGTGGGGTGGAGGCGCGAATGGCGGCGGCGATTATCTGTTTTTGAACCTCGGAAAAGAAATGACGGTTTTATTCAGCGGCAGGGATTTCGGACAGTTGGGAGCGGGTTATTTTGAGTTGGAGGATATTAATGGCGACGGGAACGTCGAAATAATCGATTTATCAGATCCTTGGAAGCATCTATTGGGTGCCTTTGGTTCTTGCGTTGTTCCAAAACTCATTTTCGCTTATGACCTGAAAATCCGAAAATATGTTCCCGCAAACGATAAGTTTCCCAAGTTTTTTGACCAAGAGCTCGAAAAATTAAAGGGGGACAAGTGCCAGGATGGGATACTAGATGACGCTTGCAAAGTCGCCACTTTATATTGGTATCAAGGCCGCATGAAGGAGGGATGGGATAAATTTTACGGGATATTCAAGGGGGATGAGGCTGATCAGATCGTTAATAAACTAAAAGATGTGGATGGCGGTGTTTACGAAGTAATTAAAAATAAATTGAAAACGGACCCTTATATTTCTGCTTTGAAAAATAAGAAATAGATCGTTTGGACTCTACAAATGTTAGGTGAACTCGCCACCAACAATTCTTGATGGGTAAAATCGAGTAAGTTTATTGTCCACGACGGGGACCCTAAGTGAACAGGTAAAATTGGGTTAAATCGGGAATTAGGAAAGGCCAATTAGTGGACACCAGCAAGTCGGCGTTGAAAAACATAAAAGGTCTTCAAATAGAATCTGACGGAAATCGGTACAAGATTTTTATCGATAGAAAGATGAAACCTACAGGGATTGCCCTTTTTTCTTTTGTGACTCTCGCCGTTCCCATCGTGCTGGCCTGGGGGATCTATGATGTAACGGTCACCCGTGGAAACTATTTGAACTTGGGTATCCCCATCGTCATCGGCGGATTCCTGCTCGCCCTTTTCAATCCCAATAAGTTATTCAGAGGCCTTTTCGGCCGGGACGTTTTGAATCTCTCCAAGGAAAAGATGGAAGTGAGTAAAAACCTGCTGGGAATGTCACTGGCCCGGATCTACGATCCAGTCATTATGAGCGACCTTCGTCTGGATGACGATGAGGTCAATATTCTTTTCGACTATGGAGGGGCCGAAGCCAGAATCGACGTCCTGTTTTTAGGCCCGTCGGCCGCTAAACATTTATTGGAGATTCTCGTTTCCTATTACCCGAAGGCTGGGATTGTCGCCAACCCGGAAGGCGCGAAGGGGGCCATACGTACCAAGAACCTAGCTATCTTGGAAAGCGCGGAGAGATTGAAGGTTCGGATTGGGCATGCCGGCAGCAATCTATTGCAGGTCTTTGTCCTTGGGGGGCTTTTGGGTTTCACGGCCCTAGGTCTGGTGGAAGGGGCGCAAAAAAACCACGATCCCATCCAACTGTTGATTGCCTTTGTCCTTGTTTTGGTGGTCCTTTTCATTTGGGTATCCTATTTCAACAAAGAAATCATGACCTTGAAAGAAGGTCGATGGACCCGAGTGGTAGGGCCATGGGGGATCGGTCTTCCGAAAACCTACCTGTTTCAAGATATTGACGCCATAAGGGTTTCGGACCTGGGGAACGGATTGGAGATGGACCACCGGGGCGAGAAGAAGATTGCCCTTCTCGCGCGATCTTTGGATAGGCGGGAATCCACCCGCCTGCTCAAGGCCATTCAAGACCGTTTCCCGGAACTGGCTGTCCCCAAACCCCGGTATTCCGTTTCTCCTTCCGGGGAAGCCGTTAAGATATTGATCCGGGGACGGAAATGGATCGACCGGGGGACGAGGGGCGGTGTCCGGCTGGAAAAAATTGAATACGACGAAGAATTGACCATGGACTCGAAAGAATGGAGCCTGGGTGAGAAAGGGTTCCGGAAAAAGCGCCAAAACTTCGACCCTTCCAAGATCACCCATCTGCAATTGGCATCTCAGGGCAAGGAAGCGGGTGGGATGGCCATGAAATTGAAGGATACTTACGGGCTAGAATTCGAATACGAGGGACAGAAGGTCCAATTGGCTAAGGGGTTGTCCACAATTGAATCCGAACCATTGCTTAAAGAAATTACAAAATATCTTCACTAAGCATTTTCGGTTGTCCACGATGGGGACCCGCATTGGACAAGTCGAAATCCTATTTACAGTGGTCAGGGCCGCCTTTTGTGTTCCAACACCACAAAATCCCCCCCAATCCATCGATTGAAAAGGCGCCCTTAGCCCGGCAAATCTTAGCTATCCCAATCTGCCTACCTTGGGTATAAAATACCGCCAAGTTTTCGGGTTTCCCTGTCAGCCGTCAACCGCCAACTGTGGACCGGTGTCAAATGCTCCGCCAGGTATCCATCAAGAATTTCGACATCGCCGGGTCCATTTCCATGGTTTCTTCCCACCACCCGTAATCCATCAGCGAAATTTCAATTGTTTTCCAGGCATAACCACCCGTTTTGCGAATATAAAAGTCAGTTGAAACGGCATTGCCTAAAACTTAAAATGCAAAACATTTAAAGGAACCGGGATGCTTGGGACCGGTTTGGGAATCAAAAAAAGGGGATAGAGATGCAAAAAATATCGGCGGTTTTAATCATCTTTGCCGCGTCGCTGCCGCTGGCCTGCGGGAAAAACATGAGCCCCGCGGCCCTGGGGCCGGTGACGGTGTTGGCGCCCACCTCCACGATCACGGCGAGCCCGACCATCACCCCCGTACCCGGGCAGACCTGGACGGCCCAAACCCTCCCCAGTACACATGCTTGGAATTCAGTGGCCTACGGGAATGGTGTGTTTGTGGCGGTTTCTTTTGGTACGGCGGCGGCGACCTCGCCGGACGGGGTCACCTGGACGGCCCAAACCCTCCCCAGTACACAGGAATGGTACTCCGTGACCTACGGGAATGGGGAGTTTGTGGCGGTTGCTTTTGGGAGCGCGGTGGCGGCGACATCACCGGACGGGATCCATTGGACGCAACAAACCCTTCCCAGCTCACAGGATTGGATATGCGTGACCAGCGCGGATGGACTGTTTGTGGCGGTTGCTGAACTGAGCACGGTGGCGGCGACCTCGCCGGACGGGGTCACCTGGACGGCCCAAACCCTTCCCAGTTCACGTCCCTGGCAGTCAGTGGCCTACGGGAATGGCGTGTTTGCGGCGGTTGCTACGGGTGGTACGGCGGCGGCGACGTCGCCGGACGGGATCACCTGGACGGCCCGCACCCTCCCCAGTTCACAGAATTTGATTTCAGTGACCTACGGGAATGGCGTGTTTGTGGCGATTGCCACTGGACCCAGCGCCGTAGCGGCGACATCCCCGGACGGGATCAATTGGACGGCCTGTAGCCTCCCCAGTTCACAGTACTGGCAATCCGTGACCTACGGGAACGGCGTGTTTGTGGCAGTTGCGGCTGGGCCCAGCGCGGTGGCGGCGACCTCACCGAACGGGATTGATTGGACGGCCCGCGCCCTCCCCAGTTCGCAGTATTGGCAATCGTTGGCTTACGGGAATGGTTGGTTTGTGGCGCTTGCGAGTGGGCCAAGTGGAAGCGCGGTGGCGGCGACATCCTGGTAATCCGGTTGTTCGCGCGGACTTGCCTTCAGCCGATATTAAGGAGGAGTGGAGCATGAATAAGTTCTTGGCTGTTTTGATTTTGGCCTGGCTCGCCCTCTTACCGCTGGCCTGCGGGAAAAACCTGGGCCCTACGGCCCTGGGGCCGGTGACGGTGGTGCAGGTGGCGGCAACGGCAACCATTACCCCTTCGCCCACGATCACCCCTTGGCCGGGAGCGACATGGACCTCACGCGCCCTCCCCAGTTCACAGGAATGGTCATCAGTGACTTACGGGAATGGGGTGTTCGTGGCGGTTGCCCGGAGTAGCAATGTGGCGGCGACATCCCCGGACGGGGTCACCTGGACGGCCCGCACCCTCCCCAGTTCGCAGAGTTGGTATTCCGTGGCCTATGGGAATGGGGTTTTTGTGGCGGTTGCCGGCGGCCCCAGCTCGGTGGCGGCGACATCCCCGGATGGGATCACCTGGACGGCCCAAACCCTCCCCAGCATACAGGTCTGGTGTTCCGTGACCTACGGCCTCAATGGGGTGTTTGTGACGGTTACACAGAGTAACAATGTGGCGGCGTCCTCCCCGGACGGGGTCACCTGGACGTCCCGCACCCTCCCCAGTTCGCAGGATTGGAACTCCGTGGCCTACGGGAATGGGGTTTTTGTGGCGGTGAGCACGAGCAGCCTCGGTGGCCCGGATACGGTGGCGGCGACATCCCCGGACGGGATCACCTGGACGGCCCAAACCCTCCCCAGCGTAAGGGTATGGGAGTCAGTGGCCTATGGGAATGGGGTATTTGTGGCGGTTGCTTTTTTGAGCTCGGTGGCGGCGACATCCCCGGATGGGATCACCTGGACGGCCCAAACCCTCCCCAGCGTACAGGACTGGCAGTCAGTGACCTACGGGAATGGCTATTTTACGGCAGTTGCCGACGGCCCCAGCGCGGTGGCGGCGACATCCCCGGACGGGATCAATTGGACGGGGCGCAGCCTGCCCAATTCACAGAACTGGGAATCCGTGGCCTATGGGAATGGGGTGTTTGCGGCGGTTGCTTTTAACGGCGCGGTGGCGGCGACGGCCTGGTGATTTTAAAAACAACCGCTCTCAGGACCGTCTTGAGGTTTCCAAAGCCAGGGAATCCCCGTTTATTCATTGATTGAAAATGCATCCCCAATCGCCCGGCTTGGCTATAAAATACCGCCAAGTTTTCGGGTTTCTCTGTCAGCCGTCAACTGCCAACTGTGGACTTTCGGAAAACTTTAAACCTTATCTATTTGCGGGATTGGGGTTTGATAATACATCCTCAACAAGTTTTCCAATAAGTACTAATTTTTTTCGGTTATCAATTTGAGCTAGGTTCTAATGAAAAAATAATTAAAAATATTAATATTTTTGATGAAGTGATTTGGCGTCAATTCTCTAACGCGGGGTTCCTTCAGGTTCAAGTTGGAGTGAAGTTGGGTTTGTAAAAATTTCTTGATTGTTGTCCACGACGGGGACCCGGAATGGACAACGCGAAAATGGGTAATCGTGGCCTGGCCCAATTATTTTTAGAAAGTCTAATTTGAAAAGAATATTAATTTATGGAGCGCTTTTCTTTTCGATCCTAGTTTGTTCGGTCGGATTGAAGCCCTACCTCTTTTTTAGCGATAAATTCGACGTCAGCAAATTGACCTACGGGGATCTTTCTAATGGCCGATTAACCGCTCGAATTGAAGGGGACGAGCATAGGTTGTTTGAATTGAAAAAGGGTTCTCCAAAAAAACTTCGTTTTATATTGGAAGCCCATGAAAGGGCTGTAAATGTTTATGAAGAATGGAATTCTTGGGGATATTTTGCACGTTCCTTTACTGCCGTAGATAAAGCAGACCCGAAAATACGGTATGAAATATCGAGAACCAATGGGATTTGGGACTACAATTTTGCTTCAACAATAAAAATCAAAGCTGATGAAACTTTGGTTACAAATATAAATTTCTTGGATGGAACTTGGGAAATAGTTCCTAAACCATCAACAAATAAAGATCTTAATTTAGTCCTTCAAGGGTATTTTGATTTGAAGCAATCAAACGATGGCCAGATTGTCAACAGATTGAATTTATCAATGCATGGCAATTCCTGGCTTGGACATTTGGATACCAATAAAATTGATTTCATCGTTCGAAAAGAGGCCATTAAGTATTTTAAAGAGTCTTATGACTTAGGTTGGAAAGACTCAGCTTCAACTATAACCCAAGTAAGAAAAACTGGTCTTAACGCTTTACGGTAGCCGGACATTGAGCGGGTTTGGTACTGTTTTTGGATCAAATGGGATACCTCAGCATGTTGGAAGGGTATACATGCAACGATGATTGCCCAGAAGATGCCAGTATTATTGAATTGAGCTATGACGCCAATAAGAAAGAAGTTAATGGATTACTTTGAAGAAAGATTAATAAAAGCCAAAGGCTAAGGCTGTCCACGATGGGGACCCTTCGTGGACAAAGAAAAAGCTTTAACTAAGTTATGAATGAAATTCAAGGTGAAGAAAGGCGTGAAATGTCAAAGTTCAATTTCGGATTAAATAAAGTATTATTTATTTTGTTCACATTTTTTTTGACTTCCGCCTCATTTGGAACAGGACCTGATTTTGCGGATGATGTTTATTCCAATGGAAAGGCTGAACATGTCATTTGTGGAGTGGATATTTATCGAATTAATTTAACGAAGGTTATTAAAACATTCGGTAAACCAACAACGATAAAGATTGAGACTGACAAAGACGATAAACAATATGATCCGGGAAGTGGAAGCAAGGAATACATTTGGTCATTACCCAATACAGAGATGCACTTCTTTTCGGGTTACTATACGGACTCTAAAACGGGGAAGATCATTGAAACGGCAGAAAATGCCATTCGGGTTTTGGGCAGCAAACCAAATGGAAAAATGGGTTTAACCGGCCAGGGTCTGGCTTTGGGTGATTCTTTTTCGAAGGTTGAAAGGATCTATGGGAAGCTAATACAAGTTAGGGGTTCTCAAAAAAATGGAGATCTCCAGTTACAGGTTACATGGAAAGATGGAACTTATTTATCGATCGATTTTGATGATGATGGTCGAGTCAAACGAATGCAGCTGGAGAAAGACGAAGGGTAAAAACAGTCAAAGAGTCTAGGTTCAAAGCTTGTCTACGACGGGGACCCGTCATGGACAATAGCTTTAACGCGATGAAATGAGTTTTTGAATGATGTGCTTTGTACGCGTATATCTCCGAGGTAAATTTATGACATCCAAATGTAATATTTATACAGCGGCCATACTTATCCTTTCCTTGGTGGATTTAAGTTGGTTCGTGATTCCATGCCAAGCCCAAAACACTGCTCCAAAAGCGATGCATGCAATTCGCATTCGTAATGGGATGGGTACCAACAGAATCTACACCAATTCCCAGTTCGCTTTTGAAATGAAGATACCCCCGGAGTTATCCCCGGTTCCGAAAGTTGAAACCGAGAAGCAAAATATCTTTGTTTCCAAGGATGGTCAGGTTCAGCTCAAAGTTTTAGGCCAATACAACGAAGAAGAAAAAACATTTCCGGAAGAATACGAATACCAGCTTGGGCAATACTTGAACGCCCAGGTGACCTACAAGACCATCAATAAAAAGTATTTCGTGATTTCTGGATTTCAGGACGAAAAGATTTTTTATCTCAAGGAAATCCCTGTTAGTCAAGAGGGCGGACAAATCTTCATTTCTTTCGATATGGAATTTCCCCAAAGCGCCAAGGAAATTTGGGACAAAGTACTGCTGAAATGCGTCAAGACCTTCGGCCCGATCCCTGGTCAAAAGTTCGTCCTTGAGAAAGACCTCTATGACCCTGAGGAAATCCGACCGGAAGGTTTCATGCAGCTTCCTGGAATGTCTTTTCAGGTTTTTCCAGGAGACGGTTTGGCCAAGGTGTCTTGGGACAAAGTAAGCGGGGCCATTGGTTATGAATTAGATATTTCTTCAACCAAACCCGCTCAACGCGAAGTGATCAAAAAGATCTCGCTTCCTCAAAAATCGACTGAAACAGTAGTGGAGGGTTTGGTCAATGGAAGTTCCTACAAATTTGAGATGCATCCTATTTTTAGAAGCGGGACGGGCGGGGGTAGCATACAGTTCAAGTGGATTGGGACGGAGGCGGATATAAATTTGCCAGCACCAGCGAATTTTACGGTCCAAACCCTAAAAGGCGTGGATAACTTGAACTGGGATGAGGTGCCAAACAGCATTGGTTATATGGTTTACCGTTCGGAGGATGGGAAGTGCTACACAAGCTTGACTAGATATGGGATTCACACGAATAAATACAGCTACCAGAGCTTAAAAACCCGCGACAAATATTATTATGCCGTTGAAGCTTATAAAAGCGGGGAGCTTCCCCCTAAATATGGTTGGGCCGTAATTGGGGTAACACCTAGCATTGAAGCCCCGCCACCCCAGGAAGCGTCCCTTCTTCCCGCCCAGACGATTTGCCCCACTCCTTACCCTGATTCGAGCAATTACGCGGTTTCTCAAACCATCGATTTGACCAAAGTCAAAGAGGGTTTCGATGGAAAGCTGGTCTTGTGGCTGGGGAAGGAACCCAACCGCAATTGGAAACCAGAGCGACCCGAACAGTTCAAATGGTATCTTTTAAAACCGATTATCAAGTTGATGGACGCATCGGGAAATGAAATAAACCGCCAATATTTTGAGTATGAAAATCCCATTGCAACTCTCGAGGTAGTGAATCCAGTTGATAACGAGCCGCCCGTTTACTTAATGACGAGTACGAGTATGGATGAAAAAGGGAATGGTTTTTCATTGTCCCGTATTTTTTGCGTGGTGGGTGGGAAACTGGATCACTTAAAAGCCGAAGAAACTTTTGGAGAAAAACGGGTTTCCTTGCCCATTTTTTTGGAAAGAGGGGATGGGGGTAGGGAAGCGGGCAATTGGAAATGGGTACCTTCTTCGTCACCGGGCCAAAAGGACATCCTGTTCTGGTCGACCATGGCCCCAAGAGGTTCGATCATGAGCGGGAATTTGAACCCAACGCCTTCAACTGATTACGTGCGTTATCACTTCGACGGGAAACAATGGATTAATTACAAGAAAAGCGAAGAAGGTTTCGTGGGTTATTCCGATAAGATTTTCCCAGGGGAAAATTGGTTCCCAGATGAGAGCTTTTTCCCAAAAACGCCCTGAGTTCACTTAAAAAGGGGCCTGCCATCACAAGCCATTTTGAATTGAATTACCTGTCCACGACGGGGACCCTTCGTGAACAACGAAAATAATGGATAATGGTATTCAGGCACTTTCAGCATAAAGATGGTTTACAAAATTTGGGGGGCAGACCACATGGACTTGCTTATTGATACTTACGGTACCAAGATCGGCGTAAATGGCGAGCGCATCGTCCTTTCTTTTCCGAAAGTTAAAGAGAAAAAAGAATACCCCATCCATAGACTGGAGAAAATAGTCATACTGCGGCCGGCCTCGCTCACGACTCACGCGGTTCAGCTCGCGATTGAGCACGATGTTGATATCGTCTATCTCGGTTCTTTTGGCAAGCCCATCGGAAGACTATTTTCAAGCGAACCAAAAGGGCTGGCGAGTCTTCGTAAAGCGCAACTGGAAGCGTCAACTTCGCTTGAGCGATCGTTCAAAATCGCGAAAGAATTAGTGCGGGGCAAATGCGCTAATCAGCTCGATCTACTCCGATATCTCGCGTACCGATATAAAAAGGATGTGGGGACCGAACTCTTACAAGCGCAGACCCTTTTTGATGTCTTGGACAATGTCCCGTGTTCGGAGAAAGGCAAGGAGCAACTCCTTGGTACGGAAGGATACATCGCGGACAAATATTTCAGCGGGTTAAAAAAATTCTATAGATTCCCGGGCCGAAAACCACAAGGCAGGGACCAGTTTAACAGCGTACTGAATTATGGTTACGGCATCCTTTACAATGAAGTCGAACGGGCATGCCTTTACGTCGGTCTTGATCCATATCTCGGCCTCTACCACAGTGAACGCTATGGTAAGCCTGCCCTCGTTCTCGATCTTGTCGAAGAATTCCGCGTACCAATCGTCGACTCGGTGCTTTTCCCGCTTTTCATAGAAAAGAAACTGAGCCAACGGAAATATTTTGAAAAAACCGCGGTTGGGCAATATCTGTTATCGCCTGAGGGAAAAAGCGTCGTGGTGGGGGCGATCATGAGGCGGTTGAATGAAACGACGGCATGGCGGGGGAAACAATATACTCTTAAGCAGATCATAGATAACCAGATTAGGGCGTTGGCACGTCACTTTGTCGAAAAGGAGGACAAGTACAACCCGTTTCGTGCGGAAAAACTTTTTTCGATATCATGAACAATTTCAATGCCATCACCCTAGTATCGTGGGAAACGCGCGACTGGCGGCATCGGGACAAGGCGGTTCTGTGGTGCAAGAATTATGGTCTCAAGCCGGTTTTCCGGAATATGTATATCGGAAAATTGTATTCAAAAGAACGGGAAAAACTCGAGAATAAATTCAAGGGGGCTTTCGCAAAGAAGACCGAAAAGTTTTTTATCAGTACGCTCTGTCGGTCGTGCTTTGAAGATTCGGTTTTCGGTGGTACGCTTAGTTCTAAGAAAGATGATGTCGACATTGAAACTGCGTTTGAACTTATCCAAATCACGCCGAATTCGGCGGAACGGTGAAAAACACCAATAATTGCAGGCTCCTGCACATGCCTGTCGCAAAAAGGATAGTGTGCAACAAATTTCCTGTAAATCTTGAGGGCGGATTCGTAATATTCCCGGCTCTTTTTCTTGAGGTGTTCCGCTTTGTAAAAATCCCCCAAGCATTCCAGGGAATCGGCCACTTCCACACTGTCGGCCTTATATTGCTTCCCACAAGAATCCAGGTATTGTTTCAAATGGGTTTCAGCAATTTGAAGATGGCCTGAGGCTTGGTTGGCCTGGGCTAGGGCCACTAAAGATTCACAATATTGACCCGGGTTGTTGTTTTGTGTTTTGGCGCCCAGAGAAACGGCTTGGTCGAGGGTCTTTTCGGCTCCCAAATTATCCTGAAGGTTTATTTGGATCTTTCCCAGGATAAGCATTTCAAGGCCACAGTCTGGTGTCAGACCCCCCTCCTTCTTTTCGACTATTCGAATAGCCCTTTCCTCGGCCATTTTGGCTTCCGGGTCCCGTCCCAAATCCTCATAAAGGGCGGCCAAGTTGTTTAAGGAGTCGGCCACCAGGAGGTCGTCCTTGCCCAATGTTTTTTCGCGGACCGCCAAGGCCCATTTATAAGTTTCTTCCGAATCCTCATAACGCCCCATCGTCCAGTAAATGGCGGCAAGGTCGTTGAGAACGAGCACGGTATTGGGGTGGTAGGGGCCGAAATTATCCTCGGCGGCGTGGAGGGCCGCCTGTTCCCTGTCCAAGCCTGCACATGCCTGTCGCAAAAAGGATAGTGTGCAACAAAGTTTAACGGGTCGGTAGAGTCAGCGACGGCCCTAGGAATGTCTTTTTCATTGGCCGCCGGTTTTTGCGCCGCTGCGGGCTCGATTGGGTTTTTTATCGTTTTTTCAAGGGGAGGCCAGCTTTCGGTGGCTGGTTCCTTTGTTTTAATCGGGAGCACCATGTTGACGATATTGGGTGGGTTTATTCTTTTTAAGGAACCGATCAACGCCCATCGTGTAGTTGGGATCATTTTGGGACTTATCAGCCTTTACCTTTTGCGGGTGGAATAAACAAAGCGGCGGATTTAGGTGTCCACGACGGGGATCCGGATTGGACAGTGGATTAACTCATTGACCATTCTGAATCAGGAGTTGCTCACATATTGAAAAAAATTATCTTTTTATGGTTTTTAATTCTAAGTGCGCCTCAGTTTACCAACGCTCAACATAAATTGGGTGTTGATTCATATGGGGATAGCACTTGGCGTGCTGCCGAGGGCGGAGGCGCCAAAGTCACACAAGATAAAAAGACGCCCTTAAAAATATTAATTCACAGATTAGAAGGCAATTGGGATTTATTGGAAACAGGGAAGGCCTATTGGATTGGGTATACCGATGATATGTATTCCATAGCTGCCTATAAAGAAAAAGCCATCCAGCACTTATTAGATTTATTTAAAGGGACCCACTCGGCCCAAGGGAGAAGGGGGGCCATATTTACGCTCCATTTGATTGGTATCGATAGCCGCATTGCAGGCCGATTTAACGAGGATTTCGAAAATACAAAAGCCCGTGATGCCCTTCTTTCCCTCTTGCACTATACGGAAACCCAAGACCTCATCTTAAGCCTACTTATCCGTGATCCTTGGCCAAGTGATGTGCCAGTATTATTTTCCGTCCTAGAAAATGGTACGCCAAACGCCTGGGCTTTTGACAAGGCATTTCAACGTTACAACCTTCAAAACAGACCAGTCCATCAAGAATTGCCCAAAGAGTACCAAGAAATGCCCTTGAATTGCCATTTTCATGAGAATGAAGAATTCAATATCCAACTGATCAAAAATATTTTAGAGGCCAAAAAGGACAAAGTCGTCGTCGAGCCGGAACTATTCCTTCCCAAACATTGGGGAGATTATGGGTTCCAAATCAACGGTATATCGAATTCCGTTGTAAACGGTGGATTTGCTTTTGCCTTGGAGAACTTAACGGGTTGTGATTATTCCAGCCTTGGAGAAAAGGTCGATTATTATTATGAAAATGACATCATTCATATCTGCGACATGAAAACGCCCGTCCAGCGGTGGATTGATTGGTATAAAGCGGATAAAAGCAGAGCGAAGGGCGGGATGATATCACGGGACCGGGCTTTTTTTACCGCCTACGATTACAAAAAAAATAATGAAGACTCCTCGTTTGATGAAAAGATTGATGGAAGAGATTGGGTAGTAGATATTACGAATAAAGTTGGTAAGTCTTTGAGATTGATCATCGATGGTTACACTGGAAAGATCAAAAAAGTGTCAGAAATATAAAAAGGGCCATTTTTATTGAGACAGGCACATTTTGGTTTTGATCAAATGAATTTAGTCTTTAAATAGCAACTGGTTGTCCACGACGGGGACCTGGCGTGGACAGATAGATTGAACGAAAAGTCATTTCTTTTTATTTTAAAAGTATATACAATTAGTATATACCTTTAAAGGAGCTGAAAATGACCAAGGTTCTGTCGCTTAAAATCAAAGGAGAAATTTTCGAGGGCGTGGAGGCCCAGACCAAACGGCTTCATATGCCCCGAAACGCCTACATCAACGAGGCGTTGGATTTTTACAACGCGTTCAACCGGCGCAAAGGGCTTCGTCAAAAACTGCAAAAGGAATCCCTGCTGACCCGTAAGAATTCCATGGAAATCCTGAGCGAGATGGAAAAGCTCGAAGAAGCAACCATTGAATGAAAATCAGAAAATTTAATATTTATCTGGCCGATCTAAGCCCCCGCTTTGGAACCGAACCGGGCAAAACGAGGCCTATCGTCGTCCTTCAAACCAATCTCTTAAACGACAGCCTGCACCCCAGCACCATTGTCTGCCCCATCAGCACCAACGTGATTCACGGATCGGAGATATTAAGGGTTCACCTTTCCCCCAAGGCCAGCGGGCTCAAAAAGGATTCCGATATTTTGGTCGACCAAATCCGGGCCATTGATAACCGTCGCTTCGTCAAGCATTTGGGGGAGTTAAACTCAATCCATAAGGCGAAGTTGATGGAAAATCTTAAAATTCTTTTATTGGAATAGTTAAAAACCTGCACATGCCTGTCGCAAAAAGGATAGTGTGCAACCCTGTTTCACGAGGTGCGAGATGAAGTATGAGAATTATTCTTCGAACAAAGCACGGGCGAAGGGTTCATTTTTGAGATCAGTTGATTTGGTTTGGCAAATTCTAAAATTTTTAAAACAAAAAAAAATAAATTTTGGCCTGACACTTTTGTTCGTTGTGATGCTTTCAATGAATGTTAGTTATGCGGGTTTGCCTGGATGGAAAGAGGCCACGCCATCAAGCCCTTCAGCCATAGCGACTCAACAAGCCAAAGTTGAGTTAAGCGTAACTCCTACGCCAACTAACTCTCTTAAACATGTCCCTCATCATTTAAAAGTAAAAAATGGAACCGTGAATGCCGAGGTTTCACTGTCAGATAAGGCTGAAACTTTTTTTAAACAGCATCCACGGATTGAAAAGGGATTGTCGAGCGCCGAAGTACCGGAGAAATATAAACGGACGGAGATGTTTACAATACCCTCGGAGTTAAGCGGAAAATATGGAGATGCTTCGAAACCAGTTTGTCGAGTGGACGATCAAGAGAATATATATATGACTTTCCAACATGCTGTGGTGGTATTCGACAAGAGTGGAAAAATTATTAAGGAAATCCCCAAAGACAACGAACAACAAAACGCCTTGTTGGTAGATGAGCAAGGTGATGTCTGTATCTACAGTGACTATGGTCCATCCATTTCTTGGGTTTACGATTCTAATGGCAATTTAATGGGTCGACCGGATTTCCGAAAATGGAATTTTTATAAAGATGGAGTATTACGCTTTTCTAATGGCGTCATCTATGCGGTAAAAACTGGAAAAATATTTTATAGGCTTCCAAGTGCGGATGAAAACAAAATCGACCAAAAAATATTTTTGGAGAATTTGAAATACCAATTGACGGACAACAGAGCGACTCAATACGAAATGGATGAAAATGGCAACTGGTTACCTCGGAGAATAGATGGTTTTGATTTTGAGTATGTTATGAATATAGATAGTTTTGGTGACATCTATGCTGTGTATGAATTGGTGCCACTAGCAGGAGAACACCCTGTTTGGGTGCTTTATCGGTTATATAAATTCAATTCAAAATTCCGGCTACTGACCAAATTCGATTTTTATCCGAACGACATAAACCTGAAAACGGGAACCATTTATCAGCTGGAAGGCATTGGATTTGGCCGACTTGTGAAATGGGAAAAACCAGTTGAGGGAAAGCGTTAAATAAATTTACGGTACCGTTATGAAAACCTGCACATGCCTGTCGCAAAAAGGATAGTGTGCAACGCAATATGTTTAAACTCAAGCTCTATTGTTTAACTTTCCTACTCTTCTTATCGAGTAGTTTTTGTTTTGCGGAAAGTCTGGCCGGGAACTGGCACGGTACTGCCGATTATGGTGGAAAATGCCATTTTGTCGTGGTGATCCAGAAGTCCGCCACTGGAAAGTTTGAAGCCACCTACGACGACATTGAAAGGGGAGACTTCGGGAAGGCATTCGACCATGTCCGGGTTAAGGGAAAAAGTTTTCAAGCTGAATTTGAGGGAGATGGGAGGATTAACTTGGTTCTGAAGGGGCTCCACCGCTTGGTGGGGACGATCAAGATTCCGGTTCTTTTTCCCCAGGTTGCAGGTAAAACCCTTTCGTTGGAATTAAGCCCGGGAATGGATTATTCCATTCCCCGGGTGGACGCCCAGGGTAAGCCTGTTACGGAATATCACTACCAAGCGCCATCCCCCATGGGGGATGGAATGGAAACAGCCTCCCTCGCTGAAACCGGAGGGAACCCGGCGTCCCTTGGGGCCATGGTCAATGCCGTCCTCATGGGAACATTCCCGAACACCCACAGCATCCTGTTGTTGCGGCATGGGAAGCTGGTTCTGGAGGAGTATTTTTATGGTTACGGTCCAGGTGATGAGCATCAAATGCAATCGACCAGCAAGTCGATTCTTTCCATTCTGTTTGGGATCGCACAAGATCAGGACCTGGTTACGATAGGAAAAAAACTCTTCGATTATTTCCCCGATTACCGTGTCCAAGCCGGATGGGATGACCGGAAGAACCGGATTACCCTCGGAACGCTCCTGTCCATGACCTCTGGGTTCGACTGCGACGATGGCACTTACCGTAAAGAAGGAGGCTCGGGTTGCACCATTGACATGCTCAACTCCCCCCATTGGCTGGATTTCTGCCTGAGCAAACCCATGGCCCACGAGCCCGGACGGCATTACGCCTACTGCACTTCCTGTCTATCGATTCTGAGCGCTGTCTTGGCTAAACGAAGCGGTATGCCCCTGCCGAATTTCGCCCAAAAATACCTTTACGATCCCCTGGACATCCCGGCCCCCACCTGGTTGACCGGCCCCGATGGAACTACTGAAGCTGGCTCCACTTTCTGGTTGAGGCCCCGAGACATGGCCAAGCTGGGGCTTTTGTATTTGGACAATGGGAAGTGGAAGGGAAGCACAGTGGTGTCATCGAAATGGGTCGAGGAATCTACCCGGCCCCAACCCATTCCCGCCGACGGCAAACCCTGGCCGACTTTCGAGGGTTACGGCTACTTGTGGTGGACCCGGCATCTACATTCCGCTAAGGGCGAGACTTTCGTCTATTACGCCAATGGAAAAGGTGGGCAATATATCATTGTCGTGCCTTCCCTGGATCTGGTTTGTGTGATGACCGCTGGCTATTACCGAAACGTGAGTTCTGACCAGGGATTGGAACTTTTCAAACAATTCGTGTTGGACTCCTTTTCTTAAGGCGGGCCGTGGTTTGGCCGATTAAATTTGCTTTCCGCGATGGGGCCCCGTCGTGGACAGGGTAAAGCGCGTACATTTATATGTTTAATAGAATAAGGTCATGATGAAAATTGAAAAAGCCAAGTTAGTTGACTGTCCAAAACTTGCCGAAATGAATTATAGCCTCATACGGGATGAGGGCCACCGGAACCCCATGAACCAAGTCCAATTGACACGCCGAATGAAGAGTTGGTTAAAAGGCAAATACCACGCCTGTCTTTTCAAGGAACAAGGAAAAATCATCGGCTATTGCCTCTTTAGTAATGATGAAGGTTTAACCTACATCCGCCAGTTTTTCATTGAACGAGTTTTCCGGAAACAAGGTCAAGGTAGTAAAGCATTTAAACTTCTTCTCAAGAGCTTTTGGAAAAAAACTCTCATTCTTCGACTGGATGTTTTGGTAGGCAATAAAACCGGCATCGAATTCTGGAAAAGGATTGGCTTTAAAGACTATTGCCTTACGATGGAACGGAAAACGAGATAATGTTTGTCAACGAAGGGGAGGCATTTAAATTAAGAATATGAAACTGATAACAAAAGCGTTTTTTCTCGCGGCGTTTTGGATCTTAGGTTCGGCACTTGGTGCACCGCCCTTGTCGGCTTTGGAGGCAGCCCCTCCCGGTATCGTTGGGGATTGGCATGGAACCCTCGAAAACACAAACCTAAAAGTCGTTATTCATATCAAAGAAAACCCTGGCCATTTACTCTCCTCAGTCGTGGATAGTGTGACCCAAAATTCCTTTGGAATTCCCGTAAGCCAAACCTCTTTTGAGAAGGGTCGCTTACGCCTGGATGTCGCGGCCGTGAATGCGACTTACGACGGCCAATTGAGCCAGGATGGTGATGAAATTCATGGAACTTGGAGCCAGGGTCAAAACGCAACCCTTAACCTCAAAAAAACGAGTGGGAATTCAACCCGAGAGATTTCCGGCCCCATAGTGGTCGAACCACTGGACAACGGCTTGGTGAAAATGTCGGCGGGCCAGGATCCGATCGCCACGCTAACGGCCATGGTATTCACGGAAGGTTGGCAATATCATTCCTTCCATGGCGAGTCGGATGACCCTCAATTCGATAGTTTCTTGGTCTTGCCGGAGGGAGGCAGGATCGGCATGAAATCCAAAATTGAGGTTTTGAAAACCGGACTCAGGGTCCACGCCACCTTGAAAGCGTTGGATCCCCTTACGCTAATCGCGGCCCGGTTCAATGTGGAACTCCCCTGTTCCAATTGGACGGGACTGCCTTACCAGTTGGGAAAAAGCAGGGGAACCATTCCCGTCGAGAGGTCTTCCAACACCGTTTTGGCCACCGCCACAGTGGAGGAGCTTCGTCTGGGTTCCTTGACGGACGAAAGGGGCCTTCGCCTTAAGGTCACGGCGCCCCAGCTGACGACCCTTTTACAGGACGGCCGACAATGGGGGGACGCACTCGAGATTATTCTTTCCCACGGGGAAGGAAGCGACAAGCCCTGGACTTGGAAAGCCGACGATGAAAAAACATTCGATTTCACTCTTTACTTCAACCGCGACCTTGTCGTCAAGCCGAACCCCATCGCGTCCATGGAACCCCAAAGACCTTTCCCTTATTCCGTGGAAACGGTCACTTTTGAAGATCAAAAAGCGGGCGTCCGGCTGGCCGGGACCCTCACCCTTCCGAAGGGGGAAGGCCCCTTCCCGGCGATCTTATTGATCCAAGGGTCCGGGACCATTGACCGGAACGAGACCGTCGATGGTCACCACATTTTTTTGGTCATGTCGGACTATTTAACTCGAAAGGGATTCGCGGTCCTGAGATATGACAAGCGGGGAGTGGGCAATTCCACCGGGAACATTGAGACAGCGACGACCGAGGATTTCGCCCAAGATTCTTTGGCCGCCCTTGATTACCTCAAATCGCGCAAAGAAGTGAACCGCATGCAAATCGGCCTGGTCGGCCACAGTGAAGGGGGTCTCATCGCGCCGATGATAGCGGCCCGATCCAAGGAGATTGCCTTCATCGTGCTGATGGCAGGACCAGGAGTCAGCGGCGAGAAAATCTCCTTGGACCAAGCCAGGTATATGTTCGGGGCCCAAAAGACCGATGAAAAATCCGTTAATATGGTCCTTAGGATCGAAGAACGGATCATTGGGGTCCTCAAGACAGAAACGAATAAGGGTCGGATCAAAGACCAAGTGAAAAAGATAGTCCAAGAAGAAACCGCACAAGAGTCCCCCGAAGAGCGAAAGGCATTGGAAACATCGGCCCTGGCTATAGACCAACAAATGGGTTCCCCTTGGGAGCATTTTTTCCTGAATTACGACCCGAAAAATGCGCTGAAAAAAGTGGCCTGCCCGGTGCTGGCTGTGAACGGGGAGTTGGATTGGCAGGTCCCTTCCCAGGAGGATTTGTCGGCGATTGGGGTGGCCTTGAAAGAGGGAAAAAATACCGACTTCGAAACCAAGGAATTTCCCAAAATGAATCATCTTTTCCAAGAGTGCCAAACGGGGAATCCGACTGAATATGCGGCGCCTGTCCCTACACCAGCCAATTCCGTCTTGGACTATATGATGAATTGGATTGAAAGACACATTAAGTAGGTTGTCCATGACGGGGACCCGGAGTGGACAAGGGTTTTGAACAGGAGATAAGAAATTAAAAAGTTAATTTTGTTTTTATCTCTGCTAATCAATTGGCCCCATTTCGCATTAGCCCAAGAATCATCCCAAAACCCATTCATCGCGGTTTTTGTGGATGACGCGACCGAAAAGGAACTGGGCCCCTTTCCTTATGACCGTTCGAAATACGCGGAAGTCATTTCCACCCTACGAGTGGCAAAAGCCAAAGCGGTCGTTCTAAAATACTTTTTGGATCAAGCGAAGCCGGGTATCGGGGACGACGAACTGTCCGTCGAGATCAAAAAAATGCCGGTTTTGTTGCAAGCGCGCTTGGATCAGACCGAACCCCGTCCCAATTCATTGCCGGTCAGCTTCGGGTGCGGGTCACGGGTACGGGGTGATACCAGCGCCCTTCTTTCGGGCCAAAGTGGTTGGATACCCTTAGAAAAATTCAGCCAAGGATGCGCCGGGATTGGATTTGTGGACATCGCCTCAAAAAACGACCTTCTCAATATACCCATGGTCGTAAAGTACAGGGGATGTGTCCTGCCCTCTTTGGAACTAGCGGCTTTGGAGCTGGCCTTTGGCCAGCCGGCTAGCATCTTCCTGGGGGACAAAATTTCCCTTGCGGGCCACAGCCTGCGGGTCGATGCCTCGGGCCAGATCCACGTCCAGCTACCCGCCAAGGACCGGATTGATTCAATTTCATTTGTTGACGTCATAAAGGGTAACTTCGATAAAAAACGGGTCGCGGGAAAAATTGTAATCTTGGGTTTCGACGCAAAAGAAACCCCAGTATTGGCGACTTCAATGGGGCCGCTTCGTGTCCATCGCCTTTTTTATTATTCATTAGAGAGTCTCTACGAACAGCTTGAGACGAATTGAGTTTTATATGTCCGCGAAGGGGAGCCGTCGTGGACAAGGAAAAAGAATAAAGTTTTAATATTCTGGTGAGGTATCCTTGATAAAAGAGCCAAAGGAATTACTTTATACAGCCGCTCGGATTGTTGACGGCATCCCGACTGGAACTAAACTTTCCGAGGTCGCTTCCAAAGCTTTTGATCAAGGATTTTCGTCCCCTTCATTGGCTAAATTAACCACGCCCAACAGTTTCTTTGAACAAAATTTATTTTTTGAATCTGCGATACGGGAACTTGGGTTTGCAATATTCGGAACTCGCCGGGAAAGGCCCGTTTATTCCAGTGATTTGCCCCCTCGCGTGAAAAGCGAATGCCTACCCCTTGGCCCCCAAAATCCGCAGTACTATTTCTTTAGTCAGAAACCGTCCACAAACCAAGGGTTTAGTCCCTTTTGAGCCTTTAAACACCAGCCCCAATCAAGTTTTAACGGTTTGAGCCGTTATCTATACTAATAACTGTTTTTATATCTGATCTTAACGAGTCGGATTGGAAGCCTCCTGTATGAACCGTTTGAAACGATTTATAAGTCTTCTCATCTGGATAGGATTTTCCCAAATCGCTTGGGCCCAAGGCGTGGGTCGCCAGCTATTGCCCGGCCACCTTCCCGCGGCTATCGCCACGGCCCCCTGGGTGGAGGCCATGGACCCGCAGGAGCGATTGGATCTCGCGATCGGTCTGCCCTTGCGAAATACCGAAGGCCTGAGGGATTTTCTCCACCGCCTTTACGATCCCCAGGACCCCCTCTACCGCCATTTTCTCACGCCCGATGAATTCGCCGCCCGCTATGGGCCCGCCCCGAGTGATTACCAGGCTTTGATCCGCTTTGTGACTTCGAACGGCTTAATCGTCACCCACCTATATTCCAACCGGGCCTTGTTGTCCGTCACCGGGAAGGTCGCGGATATCCAGATGGTTTTCCATGTGAACCTCAGCCGCCACCGACGGCCCGACGGAACCCTCTTCTACGCGCCGGACCGGGAGCCCTCGGTCGACCTGGATGTTCCCTTGGGGCATATCGGAGGCCTGGAGAATTACGACCGGTTCGTTTCCCATCAGCAAAAAATCCCCCTCCCCCCGCCGGCGCCTTACTTGAAGGAGCCCGGCCTTTCTCCCCGGCCCACCCCTGCCTCGACCGGTTCGGGGATCAACGGCTGGTACCAGGGGTTTGATTTCAGGGACGCCTACATCCCGGGAATTTCCCTAGAAGGGGCGGGCCAGACGATCGCCATCATTGCCAATTCAGGTTTCCGCGCCACGGACATCTCCGGCTACGAGACCATGGCGGGTCTTCCTTCAAACGTCCCCTCCAGAGTCCTCTGCGGAGGCTTCGGCGGGGCCCTCGACGGCGGAGCCAACGAATCCGAGGCGGAACTGGATATTGAAATGGCCATTTGTATGGCGCCCCAGGCCTATATCAGCGTTTACGAAGGCAGTAACAATGATGCCATCTTCGCGGCCATCGCTGCCGCCCCCGCCGCGTCCTTCCCCCGGCAGATCAATTTCTCCTTCACCACGGCCTCCACGGTCGTGGACACGAATGTGACGAACTCCCTCGCCCAATTCGCGGCCCAGGGGCAATCCTTCTTCGAGTCCGCCGGGGATTCGGGCGCCTATACCACCGGCCTGAGCCAATTCCTGAACGAGAATTACGTCACCAGCGTGGGGGGGACGGTGCTGGTGACGAATGGGGTGAGCGGTCCCTGGGCCGGGGAAGGCCCCTGGTTCTGGAGCAGCGGGGGCATCAGCAACTTGACGCCTATTCCCACCTACCAGGCCGGGGTTCTCATGGACCCCATCGCCAGCGGGGGTAACGGCGGTTCCACGGCCTGGCGCAATGTCCCGGACGTGTCCATGGTGGCCACTGATCTCATCACGGAAGAACTGACGACTACCCTTTACGGCGCCAGCGGCACGAGCGCCGCCGCGCCCCTATGGGCTGGTTTCATGGCCCTCGTCAACCAGCAGGCCGCCCTCAATGCCCGGCCCCCCGTGGGCTTCGCCAATCCCGCCCTTTACACCATCGGCCAGAACCAGAATTATCTTTTTCATGATGTGGTGGGCGGCGGCACCAACAGTGTTTACCCCGCCGTTCCTGGGTACGACCTGGTCACGGGCTGGGGGTCCCCGACCGCCTGCCTGGTCAACGTTTTGGCGGGCCTGCCCGCATGCGCCACGCCCACGGCCACTCCGCCGCCCACGTCCGTGGGGACCGGCACGGGCCTCTGCGCCCAGTATTTCACCAACGACAACCTGATGGGCTCGCCCTGCGCGGTGGGCCCCGTTTCCCAGATCCAATGGGCCATTCCCTCGGGTGGCGGCTTGACGGTCACCGGTTGCGGGGTTTTATCGACAAAATTTTCCATTGAATACACCGGGTTCGTACAGCCGCCCAATACGGGTGTCTACACTTTCTACACCTTGACGGACGACGGCTGTCGGCTGATCGTGACCGACATCGCCACTTCCACGCCCTACACCATCGTCAACCACTGGGCCGACCAATCGGATACCTTTTGGCCGGGCACCACCCCCTTCACCATGCAGGCGGGAGCCCTTTATCCCATCGAAATGGATTACTACCAGGACACTGCCGCCGCCGAGGCGGCTTTGTACTGGGCCGGGCCGGGGATCACCTTCCAGGGGGTTTCTTCCCTGCAGCTTTACCCGGGCGTCTGCGCCATGCCCACCGCCACCCCCACGGGAACCTGGTACACTTCCACTCCCACATCCACCCCCACCCTGACCGCCACCAATAGCCCCACTCTCACACCCACCCATACGGCGACCTTGAGCCCGACGGCCACCCTCACCTGGACGGCCACTTCCACCCCCACCGGCACGCCCACTAGTTCGATGACGGCTACGCCGACCCCCACCGCAAGCTGGACTGCCACCTTCACCGCGACGGAAACCGCCACCAATTCCACCACGCTGACTCCGACTTGGACTCCCACCTCCACCTCCACCCTGACGCCGACGATTACCGACACCTCCTCACCCACGGCGACCTTTACGCCCACCCCGTCGCCCTCGGACAGCCCTACCCGCACGGAAACGCCGACCCCGTCTTGGAGCCCGACCCCCCAGCCCACCGGCACGCCCACGGCCTCCGCGACTCCCAGTCCTTCGGCCACCGTTTCCACGGTCAGCATCGGCCCACCTTATCCCAACCCAGTCCAAGGCCCGAGTCCAGTGTCCTTACAAATACAGTTACCGGCTGGTTCCACCGTCGAGTGGAGTGTTTTCACGACGGCTTTCCGCAAGATACTCGATGTTTCCAATGGGGTTAGTGGCAATAGCACGGTTCTGGTTTGGGATATGGAAGATGCCTGGAAAAAACCGGTGGCCAGCGGGCTTTACTACTTAAGGGTTCAAGTCACCGGCCCGGTCAAGGCCTCTAAAATATTAAAGGTTCTGGTCATCCGCTAAAGCCGCCTTAAATAAGTTAAAATTTTCCTTGCGAATGATCGCTAACATGAATTATGGGATTGACGAAACACCTGTCCACGACGGGGACCCATCGTGGACAGCTTGGATGTCGACCCAAAGAGAAAAACAGTGATCCAATAAGTAAGGATTAGATCTTATGACTGACCACTATATTTTATTTGGCGCTCAATCACTTCTTGGCTTTTTTCTTTTCGCTCTTCTGGTCTGGAAACCTATCTTCCGAAGAAAAAAGATCGTACGAATTTGTCTTCTGGTTTTAATTGGGCTGGCAATCCTATTAAGTTTAGTTGCGTCATTTTTTCTTGATTCTTTCTGGAATTCCAATCCGGCGGTGGTCCAAAAGGCTTGCCTTGATCTTTTAATAGTTTTATGGCCTGTCGGTTTGTGCTTTTTATGTCGATGGAAGGCGATAAATCTTAAGGCTCGGGTCTTACGTGTGCTTGGCATATTGTTTCTAGGGCTTTTCGTCGGGATCAATCTTTGGTACTCCATCCCGGCCATCCTGAATGAGCCATATATGCCTCACGACGTCAAAGTCGAAAGGACCTCACCCCAAAACGGTACGATCGCCACGATCTTTTTTCGATATGGGCCGAGCATGTTCAATGATGGACAGACTTATCTGAATCTTCGCCGAAAAGGAACCCCATTCCATCCAGTTGATTATTTACTAAGGAATTATTTGGAAGATAATCCGGCCAACATCATGATTTTGACGGGGTACGATGCCCATTACGAACCGATCGATTTAGTATGGGTGGATGAAACGCATTTAAAGGTTCTGGTGTCGAACTATGACAAATTGTCCAAAAATACTTGGGCTGATTACGACCATTACGCGACCCTCTTTGAAAAGAAGAAAGACCGTTGGGAGAACGTCGAAATCGACTACGTGGATAAGAGTAAATAGTTAAATCGACCATGTCGTTCATTAAGGTAAGCTGTCCACGACGGGGACCCGTCGTGGACAAACAAAATAACTTGAATTATGTCTGCAATTGAAATATTTCGGGAGTGGATTTTAGGTTGTCCACGAAAGAGGCCTTTATGAAAACCATAGTCCTTTTCCTGATGGAGGCCGTACTTCTTTTACCCACCTTTTTATGTGCCCAAACTCAAACTCCATCGCTGAGTGAAGATTGGACGCCAAAAGTCGAATTGGTATGGCCCACTCCCCGACCAAGCCTCGGGGATCACGATGACCATGTTTATCCCGCCGAGATCAATAAGATTAAACGCGTAAAACTCCCTTTTGATCTATTCACGTTTTTTGAAAATTTGGATCTTGCCTTAGAACGTGATAGTGACGAGTCTGACATTGATGAAAAAGACGTTAAGAAATGGAAGGAGGATTACCAGAAGCTTCAAGAACTGGGTTGGTCGAAGGGAGAAGGCCTTGACATGATCCGGGAAAAATGGGTTCGCAAAAGGGGTTCCTTCGGCTTTGTATGGTTTGGAAGAAGCATTTACTTTATCGATCTTATGAAACCGACAGAAGCCATTGTGCTGTTGTCGGGAACCTACGGAAGGGACGCAAGGCCGGCCAAGGAAAGGGGCAAATTCGCGAATGAGGTGGATGGAATTGAAATTGAAAAAATAGGTGATGATACCTATCGGATTTTTGCGCAGGGGCTCGGCGGGGACATGAAGTTCGGTTTTTCTCCCAGCACTGAAGTTTGGGATTACAAATTAAACAGCGATTTTATTACTTATTATGATTTTAGCCACTCCTTCGGGAAAGACCTGGAAAAGAACGGCCACCGGGATATCGTGGTCTATGGCGAAGGATATCGTCAGCTCGGACCCGGAAATGTGCATTATGAGCTGCAGGGTCTCGGCGTGTTTTCTTGGAACGGGAAAAAATGGATAAATATAAGCGACAAGGAAAAAGAATTTTTGGCCGAATTGTCAAAGATTTTCCCGGCCTACAGCCTCTGAATGCACTTGTCCACGACGGGGACCCATCGTGGACATCGTGCCAGAGGAGGGTTTGCAGAGCCAGCAGGTGAGGGAGTAGGCCGATGAGGGTCAACCCAAGTCCTGACCAGGTAATCACCAGAGAGCCTGGAAGTCAGCCCCCGGCGTAGGATCGAGAGGTCCTGCCCGAAACGGGGTCATAAACCTCATTTAGTGAGGGAACAATCCAGCAGTCCGCAACATCAAGTGAATCCTGCCGCTTCGTGAATGGGACACCGAAAGGTGCAAGGGGATGCCGAGCCGCGTGTCTACTGGCGAAGGCCACGATCCCGCTGAAGAATCTGGTAGCAAGCGGGGCAAGTCCTCCGGAGTATGGGGAACGGAATGTTGGAAAGGCTATGCAAGCAAGCTGGGAGATCCTACCCGCCAAAAGACTTGCCGCTATAAGGCTAAAACCGAAAAGAGGCAAGGGTGGGAGGAAGTCGGAGGGGGTCACAGTACCGATGAAGGGGTGGACAACAAAACCACCCTGAGGGAAGGACCCCTGCTTCAACCATGTGTCTCAAAGAAGGTAGGCGCTGGAGCATGCCCCAAAAGGGCCAACAACTCTGTAGTACCAAAGCGCGAGGCCTTTGACAACAGGCACTATGCCGAGCGGCCAAGGGGGAAGTCGAACCTGTAAAGCCGCCGGAGGAGAGGTTGTCGGAAAGCCGTATGATCGAAAAGGTCACGTACGGTTTGACGAGGGGGCGCTGGAAACGAAGTGATGAGGGAACCTCGTTGGGGCACGGAACCGGAAACGGGGAAACAGATCAAGGAACCCTCTGCACACCATCGCGCCAGTGCTCTACTCTGCAAGAATTTCCTTTCTTTAATAACCTTTTCATAGCAAGAAGCCCGCTAAGCAGGTTATCCAGCTATCGGCAGTGAATTGGCTTTGCTTATATTTTTGAAGCCCTATAATGCCTTTAGCGAACATTTTCAGGGGATGGAGTCCTCCCAAAACCGCCAATTTCATTGGCTAATGACTTCTACTGCGGGAAAACTGCGGTGGAGTCGTGCTTTACACAA
>CAVYRH010000014.1:0-44600 GCA_963770835.1 uncultured Pseudomonadota bacterium | reverse complement strand
ATGTATTGCTGCTCCTGATGACCCTCATTGAGGACGCGGGCATCGTTCCAACGGGGGAATCGCGTGCGCTGTCGGCACGATACCTGGCCTTCGTAAACCACGCTTTCGACCCCGAAAAGGGACGGTTCCGGAATTTCCTGCCCTACTCGCGGCAATGGGTGGAGGGCTGCGGCTCGGAGGAAAGCCACGGGCGGGCCCTTTGGGCGCTGGGGAGTGTGGTGGGAAGGGCCCAGGATCCGGGGCGTTCCAGCCTGAGCCAAGACCTCCTGCAAGCGGCCCTGCCCACCATCCAGGGTTTTTCCAGCCCCCGCGCCTGGGCTTTCTCGCTCCTGGGTATCGACGAATATTTACGCGCCTTCGAGGGCGACCGCGGCGTACAGTCGGTGCGAAAGACCATCGCCGAGCGCCTCCTGGGGCTTTACCAACGGACGCGGACCGGCGACTGGCCCTGGTTCGAGGACCAGGCGACTTATGAAAACGCGCGGCTTTCCCAAGCGCTGATTGTCTCGGGAAACTGGATGGAGGACAAGACCATGATCGGGGCCGGCCTGGAATCGCTCTCCTGGCTGGTTTCGGCCCAATGGTCGGAGGGCGGCGTTTTCGCCCCCATCGGTTCCAACGGGTTTTACGCGCGGGGCGGATTGAAAGCCGCCTTCGACCAGCAACCCGTGGAGGCCTGTGGCGTAGTTTCGGCCTGCCTGGAAGCGCACCGGGTGACAGGCGAGGCCGAATGGGTGGAACAGGCGCGCCGCGCCTTCAATTGGTTCCTGGGGGAAAACCAGTTGCGGCAACCCCTTTACAACGTGGCGACCGGCGGTTGCCGCGATGGGCTTCATGCCGACCGGGTGAACGAGAACGAGGGCGCCGAATCGACGCTTTCTTTCCTTCTCGCGCTTTTCGAAATGCAATCCGCCGACGGCGGCAGTGCGAAACCAAACGGACGGGGGACAAGGTGACGACATCCAAAATAGGTTATGAGGTTTTGTTTAAACGGCACGGGAAAAACCCGGTTTTGACGGCGGCCGACTGGCCCTATCCGATCCATTCAGTTTTCAACCCCGGCGCCACGCGGCTCAAGGACGGCACCACGTTGTTGCTCTGCCGGGTCGAGGACCGCCGGGGACTTTCACACCTCTGCGCGGCGCGCTCGAAAAACGGGTTTGACGGATGGGTCATCGACGAAAACCCCACCCTCCTACCCGATCCGAAGAATTACCCGGAGGAACTCTGGGGCATCGAGGACCCTCGAATCACCTTCCTGGAGGAAACCGGTATGTACATGGTGGCCTATACCGCCTACAGCAAGGGGGGGCCGGGGGTGGCCCTGGCGGAGACCGGGGATTTTTGCACCTTCAAGCGCTATGGCATGGTCATGCAGCCCGATGACAAGGACGCGGCCCTGCTCCCCCGGCGCATCAACGGCAGTTACGCGCTCATCCACCGCCCCATCAACGACCGGGGCGCCCATATTTGGATTTCCTATTCGCCCGACCTCCAGAACTGGGGAAATCACAAGTTGGTCCTGCCGGCGCGCCAGGGCGCTTGGTGGGACGCCAATAAGGTCGGGCTCACCGGGCCCTTGATCGAGACGCCCCGGGGATGGCTCATGCTTTACCACGGCGTCCGGCAAACGGCCTCGGGATGTATTTACCGCCTGGGCACCGCCCTCCTCGCCCTGGACAATCCGGAACAATGTCTTCTTCGGGGCGATGAGTGGATCTTCAGCCCCGAGGCCCCTTATGAACGCGAAGGCGATGTTTCCAACGTTGCGTTTCCCTGCGGTCAAACCATCGGCGCGGACGGGGACACGATTAATCTTTATTACGGAGCCGCGGATACCAGCATCGCGCTGGCGACCGGAAGTATCCGCCAGCTTTTAGGGTGGCTGGCAGAACACGGAAAGGACCCCGCTTTCTAAACACCGGTCGTCGGCCATGGGGCGGGCCGCCTAAATAAAACAAACCCCTAACATTCAATTTAAGGAGAAGTAAATTATGGACAACCTCACTGTCAGTCTTTCCAAATCACCCCTGAACAAGGACATCACCCTCATCACGGTCAAAGGCTCGCTGGACACCAACACGATTTCCGAATTCGATAAAAATTTCCAGATCGCCTTGAGGGATCACCAGTACAAGTTGGTGGTGGACCTAAAAGACGCCAACTACATCAGCAGCGCGGGATGGGGCCTTTTTGTCAGTGAGATCAAGCGCATCCGCGGTGAAAACGGGGATCTGGTGCTGTCGGGAATGAGCCCCGATGTCCTGGAAGTTTTCGATCTCCTTCAATTCAGCACGATCTTAAAATTTTTTCCCAATGTTGAATCGGCGGTTCGACAGGGATTTGAAGGGTTGCCTCCAGGGGCGAGAAAAGCGGCCGCTTCCCACTCGGAAAAGCGGGTGAAAAAAACGGATCTAGGGGCCGCTCCCTTGGGATCAACCGCGGAGCCCGGCCAGCTGGCAACCCCTCAAAATGAACCGGACTCCACCGCCACCCCGGAACCGGCAACCACTGGGGTTCGGCCCCCCTTTTGGCGACGCGTGCTCCTCGACTGGCGCTTATGGGCCGTGGTGTTGGTGATGCTGGTGATCATCGGGGTCGTAATCACCGGCAACTAGACTTGGCGGGGTTACAACGAAGCGATTTCTATTTGGGCGGCGTTGAAAAATAAATTAAGAGGGAATCTTGTTGCGTGGAATACTGACGCGCCATCGGTCCGGTTGGGAGTTTTAAATATTATGCGTCCCTTCGACCAGCCTCTTCTCGCGGGCTTCCGTCCGTTTCCGGAGCCATTTGAGGGCCCCTTCCAAATCGTTTAAGGCCATGACGTTCTCGGGGCAATTGAATTTCGTGCCTTGGTAATATTTCAAACGGCTCAGGCAAGCCTCGAGGACATCTTCCAAAGAAGCCCCGGTTTGTTCCTTGCGCTCCGCGCCCCTTCCCAAGGGGCTATCCTGCCAGGTAATGGAAATGCCGATACCGCGCACAAACCCGCCCGACGGGATTCCGCTTTCATCCAGTGTATTTTGAACTTCTAGTTTTTGAAGTGCGGTCATTGAATACTTCTCCTCGAATTTTGTGGGTTTTTTACCTAGCCTAGGGGTTTCATCAGTGAATAGATACTCCCGGGGGAAATATCGTTAGAAGTGGAGGGCCATTTACGGAGTCGGAATCACTTATTGGTGTTCTTGGTTTAGTTAAACCGACAAGGACCATGCTAAGAC
Source organism: uncultured Pseudomonadota bacterium (assembly GCA_963770835.1). GTDB lineage: Bacteria > Oederibacteriota > Muellerivitia > Muellerivitales > Muellerivitaceae > JAJPJW01. Next base: position 41,376 of record CAVYRH010000014.1, on the reverse strand, counting down.
CAAAACAATAAATAGAATGAAGTTATGACACATGACATAGTTGGTTAACCGACCTTGTGGCTTACTTGAATCGAGTCACAAGACTTCATAGATTCCAACCGTCGAGTTTCCATGAGGAACTGGCCCATGACGAACACAACCGAGCCCCAAACTGCCGTTCTTTTTGACGACAAGAGCGCCGTCGAGGCTTTTATCAAGAATGGCTGGCTGGAGAAGATTAGGAACGGGAAAAACCCGAATGAAACCCTTTGCCATTACACGCCCAAAGGGATGGAATTCAAGAGGATTATCAGCCGGTTCGAGGCCAACTGACCCCTGCACCGAGCCTATTACCACCACGCACCCACTAGGTGCGTGGTATGTCAGGTAATGCCAATTGAATGACAATTGGTACCAGGCGAGGTGCGAGATTTGGGTGTACCCAGTCCAAACGATAAAAAGATTGGGTGCCCCTGCACCGAGCCTGCCGCCCCGAAAGCGGCAATATTTATCACCCCCCAGTCCTGCTAAAGTACCCCCATTTTTCTTCCCCGCCCATAATTCACGATCAGGTCCCTCCATGCCAAAAGGGATCACCCTTTAAGGCTCCCAAAACACCTTCTAAGATGTCGTTTTTGCAATGGAAAGACAACGACCTGGAAACGGGGATTTAACCCTAGGGAAATATCAACCGGTCCATTATGACTAGACACACGTAACAAACTTTCTCTAAATTCCTGGAGTAAAAAATGAAATTCTTTCGAGCTGCCTTTGGCGTCCTCTGCACCTTGGGAATTTTCTCATTTGTCGGCCTGTCTTCCCCAGCCTTTTCCAAACCGCTTTCCAAATCCTCGGTCGAGAGCCTTCCCCCCACCGGCGACGACCAAGTCGCCCCTTTAGAAGTCCCTAAGTCGAAGGAGCCCCGCCTCACCCGGAAGCAACTGCTTTCCCTCCTGCGCCAAAATGTTAAATATGTTTTCATCCTCTACCAGGAAAACCGCTCCTTTGACCACTATTTCGGCACCTTCCCCGGCGTGGAGGGTATCTATTCCCACTCGCAAAGCGAGACCCCCGGCTTTACCCAGGACATCGAAAACACCGACGGAACCACCATGCAAATCCAGCCCTTCCGCATCGGGCCCAAGGAATACGCCGCCGACCTCGACGACGTCGGCCACGGCCACTTGATATTGGGCCAAAAGATGGATGTGACGGACGGGAACCCGCTGATGGACAAGTTCGCACTGTCGGAAGAACTGAAAAAAGACCCGAAAGCCCTTCCCACCCTGAAAGCCAAGCAATTCGGGGAAATCACCATGGCCCATCTCGACGGCGAAACCATCCCCTTCCTCTGGCGCTACGCCAACCGGTTCGTCATTTTTGACCACTTTTTCCAATTGATGGTTGGCCCTTCCACCCCCGGCAACCTGTCCATCATCGCCGCCCAAAGCGGGCAAACCGAGGGCGTCCTCCACCCCGACAGGATGGAAAAGGATTTCGGGAAAAAAGGCGAGGGCGAACCGGTCCTGAACAGCTCCGACCCCTATTGGGGATCGCCCGAGGACACCCAGTCCAACCCCAAAATGCCTGTGAACCCGAAGGACTTCTCCAAAAAGAAGGAGGATGATGTCCAATACAACCAGACCTACGCGACCCTCGCCCTTTCCCTGGCCGGTACCGAGGCCCAAAGCCAGACTTCCGAAGACCCGGAGAAGGACTCCGACCTTGAGGATTTGGGGGACGACGTTGCCTATTTAAGCCAAAAGGGGAGCAAGGCCGTTTCTTGGGGTTGGTACCAGGAGGGGTATGGGGAGCCCATTCCCGGCGGTGAGGACCCGACCGATGCCGATGGGGTCCATATGTCCTATGTCACCCACCATAACGGCCCGCAATATTTCGGTTACATCGTCCACAGCCCGGCCATGGCAGGTAGCCTCCATGACCTGCGGGACTTTATGCCCGCCGTCGCCAAGGGAACCCTTTCCCCCGACGGGGGCGTTTATTACGTGAAGGGCGGCTATCGGAATCTCTTAGGTTTGAACCCGGCCAATCCGGACGCGGCGTCCCAGAAAAGGTACCTGGGGGACGACGACCATCCGGGCGGTTCGGACTCCCAGATCAGCGAGGCCATGCTGGCCGAGGTGATCAACACCATCGCCAAGAGCCAATATTGGAACAACTGCGCCATTCTAATCGCCTGGGACGACGAAGGGGGATTCTACGACCACGTTCCGCCACCCCTACGCGTCTTCGGCCCGGACAAGGAAGCCATCAGCGATGGACCCCGGATTCCCTTCCTGCTCATTTCCCCCTACGCGAGGGCTCATTCGGTGGTGCATGAGACGGGGGACCATGGTTCGGTGGTCAAGTTCGTGGATACGGTCTTCGGGCTCACCCCGCTGGCCAAGCTCCCGGACGAACTGAAAGGCCGCAAACTCGGCAAGAAGAACCTGGGGCAGGACAATTGGGGGCCGGACGACGCCCTGACGCCGGACGTTTCCGACCTGGTGGCGGCTTTTGACCCGGCCCGCTTAAACGGCGCTGTTTCCATCCTCCCGCCCGATTACGCAACGATCCCCGAGACCATTGTGGGGACGCTTCCGGAAAAGAGCGGGTTCGGTATGAAGGACGTCGGGGTAACCCCCGTGGATCAAACCCTCGGGGTGACGAATATCATCCCGACCGACTTCGACCCGCGGCCCCAAACCAACCCGACCCCCGAACCTACACCCAACTCAACCCCTTCAAAATAAGGGAGGGTTCCGCGGGACTTTTTCCGGAAGGGGTTTCCTCGAAAGGTGTTTTTGCCCACTCGATTTGGGGCATTCGACGATTTATCGGCTGGAAGGATGTCAAAAGCGTCAAAAAATTTGAATTTTTAAGAGTTTTTTACCTGCGTTTGTTTTCTAAAGAAGATTCCCAGGTTACTTGATTGTGGTTGAATGTCAAAACCCCGACGGCTTCCGCAAGGAAATCCGCCGTTTCGCCCCCCTAAAAAATTCCCTCATTCTTTACCTGAATAAAAACAAGATCTAAATAGTTTTCTTCCCTACCGCAAAAGGTCGGCTTTCTTTAAGAACTTGTTCAAAATTTCCTCGATCAAAAGCTTGTCTTTCTTGCCCAAAATCAAGGAATTATCCTGGGTAACTAAAGAAGCGATTTCCCCGACCATTTCGTCCCGAACCTCGAAATCCGTTACCTTTTGACCGGGAGGGGCCGACTGTTTTAAGCGCTCGAACCACTTTTCAAAGAGAACGAGGCCTTCCCTCTCCAGCAGGTCCTCCACGAAAGAACTGATACCCGAATCCCTGTTTTTCTTGGTGCCCATTTGGTTTTTCCTCTCAAAATCTTAAAATTTTTCATGAGTTTCGCGCGGCTTCGGCCGGTTGCCATTGGACAGCCTATTATTCCTGCTTCCCGCTCTTTCCAATCCCGTTCAATTTATAAGCCGAAAAAGAAAAGGAGGATTTTCTCCGCGAGGATCGGACCCGAAGGACCCTTCCCTTCTTATCCTTCACGAAAACGACAGGGGTATCCAGGGATTTCACGAAAAATCGATCCCCGCTTTCCAGGCAAATCATGAAGCGACGGCAATTCCCCTCCATGTTCGCCACCAAATGCCCCTGTTCTACCGCGAGATTCAAAACGTCGCCTTTTCTTAACCGCAAAACCTCATTCACGGCGGTCACCCGGTATTTCCCAGCATAGGGCCGCAATCGGGAAAGTGAACCCTTTATCGTTTTGGACATCTTGAGGGACCCGGGCGGGGTGCCCTCCAAGAGGAGGGCTTGGATCTTATGGGAAAGCTTGAACAAAATAAAATTATTGCAGTCCGCCAGCAGGACCACCGCCTTCTTTTGGTTCCGGTCCACGGTGAAGGAGGAGGCGAACCCGTCGGTGCCGCCGTCGTGTTGGACAAAATCGCCCCAATCCAGTTGGGCGGCCGTGGGGCTGAAAGCGATATGGGACAAGGGCGACCTGGCCGGATCCAACACCGCTTGCGCCAATTTCAAAAGATCACCTGCGGTGGAATGAAGCCCCGCGGCACCCGCGAGGGCGGTTTGGTTCCACTTCCACAGGGCCGCCGGTTGATCGTCCCCGTCCATGCCCCCGGAAGCACGCTTGAGTTGGTCTTCGCTCCAACGGACGCCCGTGTTTTTCATCCCCGCCGGGTCCAAAACAAGTTTTTTCAAGTATGCCTCGTAACTCCGCCCGTCCTTGGCGCCTATCAGGTCGCCCAATAATCCGTACCCCGTGTTGCTATAAAGAAATTTTCCCCCCGGTTCGGACTCCAAAGGGCAACGGGACAAGTACCCGTAAAGGTCGGAAAGGGTGTAATCGCCCCAAACGTTCGGCTCCATCATGTTTTCATTGTCGGGATTCCTCGGCAGGCCCGAGGTGTGCTTGGCTAACTGCCGCAGGGTGAAGGTTTTGCCGCCCAGCGCGGGCGCTTTGACGCCCTTGGGAAAGTACTTTTGGGCCGGGTCCTCTAGCCCCATTTCCCCCCTTCGAACCATATCCAAGAGCAGCAATTCGGTGAACAACTTGGTGATCGAGCCGATTTCATATTCGGTATTTCCATCGGGAACCCGGTCGTTGTCCATCGAGGTCTTGCCATACCCGAATACCCGGACCTCGCCCCCGTCCAGGATTCCCACGACCATTCCGGGGAAACAGCCGGCCTTGAGGGTTGGGGCAACCAGGGCATCGATGCGAGGTTTCAGTTTTTCGATATCTGAGGGGAAGGTGGGTGTTGGGGTCATCGGGGCCTCCCCCGCAAAACCTGGAAGGATGGACCCAAATATCATGAAGAGGGCCGTCGAAATAGAAGCGAATCGTTTCAAAACCGAATACCTCGCAATGGTTGGCCGGATATTTCGCTGCGCAAACCCGCGGAAAAGCTTGGCATTCTTCCCTTGAATAGGCAACCGTAAATGGAGTTTGTTCCCCAGGGGAGTATTTTTAACTTTTGTTTTCACGGGGTAACATGAGAACTTTTCCCCTAGGGATGGTGAGCGGAGGGGTCCCCGGTGGGGGGCGTGGCGTGGTCTTCTTTCCCCGGGGGGCCGAGTAATTGGGTGAGGATGGGTTTTAACGCCTCCGCCCAAACCTGGTAGCCCTTGAGAACGGGATGGATGTGGTCACTCATCATCAGGCCCTCGTACAGCTTTCCGTCTTTATCCGCCAGCTTGTCGTTGATGTTCAGGAACAGAATCTTCTTCCCGTCGGCCAATTGGGGCAATCTTTCGTCGACCTTGTAGATCAGGGGAACATAGGCCATGTTGTCGTTGCGTGGAAAGATCGCGGTCAGGATGATCACAGCCCCGGGAGCCTTGGCCTGGATGACGTGAAGGATGGCCTTGAACCCCTTGAGGATATCCTCCGCCCTTTCCTCCTCGCTTCCAGTGGCGGTTTTATCGCCGATGTTGTTGGTGCCGGCCAGGAGCACAACCACCTTCGGATTTATCCCGTCCAGTTCCCCGTGTTCTAACCGCCAGAGGATGTTTTCCAGGGCGTCAGCCCCCCACCCGAAATCCGCCGCGTTCCAGCCGTGGAAAGTTTCGTTCCAGTTGGCCAGGAATTCGGGATAATCGGTGGCCCCCCACCGGCGCGCGATGGAATCGCCCTCGAAATAAACATCAATGCCGCCCTTCTTGGCCTTCTCCAGCAATTGGGCATGGGCAGTCATGGAATTTTGATCGGTCCGGGCCACCGGTTGATCCGCAGGGACCCCGGCTGCCGAGGGTCGGCCCAGAAGCCCCAAAACCGCCAAGAGTGTTAACCAAAAAAGGAGAGCCATCTTCAAGGATTTAACTCGCTGACACTGTTTCATAGTTTTCCTTTCTAACCGTCATTCCTCAAAAACCTATCGAAGTTTGGACTGAAGGCGATTTTTCAATTCCGGCCATTCTTCCCGAAGGATGGAATAAAAAGCCGTATCGCGGATGCCGCCGTCAAAACTCGGCATATGGGCACGCACCACCCCGTCAAACTTGGCGCCGATGCGCTCGATGTTGGCGCGTGATTGGGTGTTTCTGGCATCGGTCTTAAGCGCCACGCGTAAGACTTTCCACTCCTCGAAGGCGTGGGTCAGCAGGCAAAGTTTGGCGTCCGTGTTGATTCCCGACCGCTGATAGGGCTCGCCGAGCCAAGTTGCGCCGATCTCCACCACATGCGGAACACTCTCCGGCTTCCACAATACATGCCCTTCCGGGAATTCCCAAAATTCAATGTTCAAAAACCGGGTTGACCCCACGGTTTTTCCGCTGGATTTCTCCGTAATCGCAAAGGGCAGCGCGGAACCCTTCCGGTATAAATCGAGGGCATTTTGAATATATTTTTGGGCCTGCTCCAGGTCCGAAGGCACCATGGTGTAGCGATAAGTTTTTCTCGAAATATTGGCGGCTTCCGCCAATCCTTGGGCGTGATCCAGGCTTAATGGGATCAGGTGAACGTATTTGCCTTTCAATTCAATAGGATCGAGGGGCTTTGATGCTTTCATGGCACTGAGGATATCAACCGGAAACGGCCGTTTCAACTTAGCTCACCAAATCCCCCTGCTATTCGCCACGGTGTGAGGGACTCTTCGTTGTAGGTAACTTTTTGATGCGCCGAAGTAAATGGTTATAAACCCGAGCAAACGGGTGTTTTAGCCTTGGGGCCGGAGCCGGTCGATGCCTTCCATCAACCGGTCGGCGACTTTGCGGTAAGTGGGTTTCTCGGCCTTCTCGCGGTAAAGATCATCCAGTGAAAGGGCCGGGCCAAAAGTGATGGAGGTGTGTCCCGGCCTGGGCCACGACTTGCCCTTGGGGAAGCATTGGAAGGTTCCCGCGATATAAGCGGGGACGACCGGAACCTTGGCGTTATAAACCAGCATCCCCGAGCCCTTTTTGCCCGGCTGGGTTTCCCCGTCCACGGTCCGGGTCCCCTCGGGGAAAAGGCCCACCGGTTTTCCCGAAGCCAGGATGTCGTGAAAAGTTTTAATGGCTTCCTCGTCGATCACTCCCCTTTTAACGGGGAAGGCGTTGCATTGCCTGAGGAACCAGCCGAAGAACGGGTTCCGGAAGAGTTCCGCCTTCGCCATGAAGTAGAGTTCCCTTTTTTTGCTGGCCCAGTCGATTAAATAGGGGTCCAGGAGGCTCGCGTGGTTGGCCACGACCACGAAGGGGCCCGCCGAAGGAATGTTTTCTTCACCATAAACTTTCGTCCGCCAATAAAGGTGGACAAACCAAGTGGTGAGGAAACGGATTTTGGGGAAAGAAACCATCGGCGAAGTCCTATAAAGGGGTACTACCGGCATGCTGGGTGACCTGCGACATTATTAGTGCGGGTGCAAAGACCCGCCATCAACCCCCCGGGTGGAAAAAAGGCTATTTCGATTAAATAAATCAAGCTGCGCTCCTTCCGGCTGGTACATTTATCCTTTCCGATCAAGTTCAAAACATCGGACGCTCCCCGGCCCTTTCCACGAACCGGGCGGGCGTCTCACAAAAGAATGAAGGAGTAACGGATGCCCGAACCGGTGATTATCCAAGGCGGGATGGGAATCGGCGTTTCCAATTGGAAGTTGGCCCGGGCCGTTTCCCTCGCGGGACAGTTAGGCGTGGTCTCGGGCACCATCCTCGACGCCATATTGGCCCGGCGGCTTCAACTAGGGGACCCGGAAGGCCACATGCGGCGGGCGCTGGCGCATTTCCCAAATCCGGAGGCAGCCCAAAGGATTTTAAAACGCTATTTCATCCCGGGCGGCAAACCCAAAGGGACGCCTTTCAAGAACGCTCCCATGTATTCTTACAACCCGCCCACGGCGCTTTTGGAACTCACCTGCGCGGCCAACTTCGTGGAAATCTACCTGGCCAAGGAAGGTCATGCGGGTTTGGTGGGGGTCAACTATTTGGAGAAAATCCAACTTCCCACCCTTCCTTCCCTTTATGGGGCCCTTTTGGCCGGGGTGGATTATGTCTGCATGGGGGCGGGGATTCCCCGGGCCATCCCAGCGCTCCTCGACCGGCTCAGCGCGCATGGAGAGGTTTCACTCAAGCTCAACGTGCGGGGAGCTGCGTCGGAGGATGATTACCACACCTCCTTTGATCCGAAGACCATCCTTAACCCGAGCCCCGCTCCCTTGAAACGGCCCAAATTCCTCGCCATCGTTTCCTCCAGTGTATTGGCGGTCAACCTGGTCAAGAAAGCCACTGGCCGCGTGGACGGATTCGTCATCGAGGGGCCGACCGCCGGCGGGCACAACGCTCCGCCCCGGGGCCCCCTTCAATTGAACGAAAAGGGCGAACCCCTTTACGGCTCCAAGGACGAAGTGGACTTGACCGTTTTCCGCGAATTGGGCCTGCCTTTCTGGCTGGCCGGGTCCTATGGCGACCCCCAAAAAGTGAAGGAAGCCCTGTCGCAGGGCGCCGCCGGAATCCAAGCGGGAACCCTCTTCGCCTATTGCGAGGAATCCGGTTTTACGGACAGCGTCAAACAAAAGGCGTTTAAAAAAACCTTGGATGGGCAGGCGGAGGTTTTCACCGACCCGGTGGCCTCACCCACGGGTTTTCCCTTCAAGGTGGCCCGGTTGGAAGGAACGCTGTCGGAGCCGGAGGATTACGCCGCCCGTCCCCGCATTTGCGACCTGGGGTTATTGCGGACAACCTATAAGCGGGAAGACGGCTCGATAGGCTACCGTTGCGGCAGTGAACCGGTGGAAACCTTCCTTCAAAAGGACGGCAAGTCGGAGGAGACCCATGGGAGAAAATGCATTTGCAACGGCCTAATCGCCGCCGTCGGCCTGGAACAGGAGCAAAAAGGCGGGTATACGGAAAAACCCCTGGTGACTTCCGGCGACGACCTGCCCCGGATCGCCTTATTTCTCAAGGGAACCCGGACTTCTTATTCCGCCGCGGATGTCATTGGATATCTTCTGGGAACCGCCCCCGCGCTCATCTTCCGTCCGGAAGCGGGATGAACATCAAGCCGTCATCAAGGAAGCCTTTCTTTTGGCCCTTTTCCTTGCAGGCGTCGTTGGTGCATTGGTAAGTGGCCTTGTAATTGGGCCTCCCCTTGGCTCCTTCCCCCTTGATGACCTTCCGGGAAACCTCCGCCATTTCTTTTCCACATCCCAAGCAGGATGGCATGTAAACCTCCTTAACGAACTTGTGTGAGGTAGAGGGGAGTGTCGTCCGGATCCTTGAAGAAGGCCAGTATATTTACCTCGTTCTCTTGAAAGTGGAACTTCACACCCTTGGCTTCCATCTCTTTGGCGGTGGTGCGAATATCCGCCACCTCGAACCCGATGGACAGTTGGATGTGGTGCGATGGGGGCACCTGTCCCCCGGCCCTCACGCCGGGGGGCGTGCTTTGGTTGTGCCCGGCCAAGGCGCCGGAACTTGGGACGGCACCCGAATTGGACCGGTCTTGTTGATGATCCGCCAGGGCGCCCCAACCCATTAAGGCCGCGGCATCAGACTGAACCCCCTTTCTTTGGGGATGCAGTCCGATGGTGATGCCTTGGATGACCATCTCGGCCCAGTTATCCCCGAAACGCAGGTCTTCGTACATCCCCAGGACATGGGTATAGAAATCCACCGCCTTGTCCAGGTCGGCCACCATGATGGTGACATAGGCTTTTTTGATTTCGGGCATCGAAGGCTCCTGTAGGAAATGGGATTAGGCCAATATTCTACAAGGCTTAATTCAACTGGGATTGTTTCGTCATAAAGGTTTGGCCGGCAACCGAAGGGGGATATCCCCGACCCATGAAAGCACGAAAAAGCATCGGATGCCCAAGATTCCTCAATTAAACTAACTTTAAACCAAACAATTAAAGTTAAAAAGGCCTATGGTAGAGGCAGGGAAAAAGAAACAGCCGCCCGGAAAGAAGCACCCTATGCCCCTCACGAAAGAAGAAGTTCTCGAAAAAATGAAAGACCCCGCCGTCGTCCTGGTGAACGTGTTGCCGCTGGAGGATTTCGACAGGCTTCACATCAAGGACTCCCAAAGCCTGGCCCTGGGCCCTAACGTCCGCGCCTTCGAGACCGCTGCGGCGAGGAGATTTGGCAAACAAACTTACCTCATCACCTATGGCGCGGATAAAAACGGCACCTTGGGGATGAACGCGGCGAAGCTGTTGATGGTCCAAGGCTTTCACGCGGACAACTATCCCGGCGGGCTCAAGGATTGGTCCGAAGCGGGCTGGCCCACCAGCCGTACGGAACAGGACGCCACGGAGCCGGCGCAGGCCCCACTTAGACGCAAGGAGAAATGAAAAATGTCACTCACCAAAGAAGAAGTACTTGAGAAAATGAAGGAGGAGGGCGTGGTGCTGCTAAATGTCCTCCCCGAGCAGGACTTCCAAAAGCTTCACATCCAAGGCTCCCAGAGCCTCCCCTTGACCCTGGATTACAGCAGCTTCATCCAGGAAATCGAGAAGAAGCACGGGAAGAAAAAATTCTTCATTACCTACGGAGACCACTTAAGCCGCTGGGACGGCGCCAGCGCGGCCCATGCTATGCGGATCCACGGATTCACGGTGGAAAACTATCCCGGCGGCGTCCAGGCCTGGTTTGAGGCGGGGCTCCCCACCGAAGGCACCCAAGACGGTGTGAAATCAGTCCAACCGGTCAAGGGATAGCCCGCTTAGAAAAAACGCCGGCCCCTTCCACATTACTCAACCGTGATGACCACTTTTCCCCGGGCATGGCCTTCCTCAAGATACCGGATGGCCTGCGCGACCTCGCTTAAGGGATAACGCCGGTCGATGACGGGTTTGATCTTTCCGTCCTCCAACATTTCCTTCAGGAAAATCAGGTCTTTTTGGTTTGATTTCGCCATCATGTTGGCCATCTTTTTATTTCCCGTCATCGATATCCACGGCCCCAAGAACATGGCTTGGGCCGCTTGGGCCCCCGAACCTCCGGACATGACATAAGTTCCCCTGGGGCTTAAGGCGCGCTTGTAATCCAAGATCGGGTGGTATCCGTTGGCCGCGAGGATCAGGTCATAGGATTGCCCGTTTTTGGTGAAATCTTCCTTGGTGTAATCAATCACATGGTCCGCCCCGATCGAGCGCACCATGTCCAAACTCCTCGGGCTGCAAACGGCGGTCACCTCGGCCCCGAAGGCTTTGGCGATCTGCACCGCGAAGGTCCCCACGCCGCCCGCCGCGCCGTTGATCAAAACCTTTTGCCCCCGCTGGATGTGTCCATGGTCGCGAAGGGCCTGTAGGGCGGTCACGGCCGCCACCGGCACGGCCGCCGCTTCCTCAAACGGGAGGGCAGTTGGTTTCAGCGCCAACGTTTCCTCACGCCCGCAGGCGTACTCGGCGAAACCACCCAAACCCGAAGAGAACAGGTTCCCGAAGACCTCATCGCCGGGTTTGAGCCGTTGGACCTTGCTTCCAACCGAATCAACCGTTCCCGCGATGTCCGCCCCGAGGATGGTTTTTTTAGGTTTTAAAAGCCCTGAAAAGAATCGCATCACGAAGGGATCGGCCCTCAGAAAATGCCAGTCTAAAGCGTTCACGGAAGCCGCTTTGATTTTGACCAGCACCTGATCGTCCTTCGGAATGGGCTTCTCGATCTCTTTCAGTTGAAGAACATCCGGTGATCCGTATTCGGTGTAGACGATGGCTTTCATGGGGCCTTCTTTCCTTGTCTTGGATAAGGCACTAGGGTCTTCTTAATGGGGCCAAATAGATAGGGAGCGGGGGCGAAAAAGATGGGGCAAATCCAAATGAATGCGTGAACTTTGGGTAAAAACGGGGACAAGCAAGAAAGGGCGGCCCATTCGCCTGCCCCGAAAAAGAAGCCATCTTTTCCATCCACTACAATTGCTCCACCGTATAACCCTTTTGAGTGAGCAGGCTCGGCAGGCCGTTGGGCCCGACCAAATGGGCGCTTCCCACCACGATGAAATAAGTGCCGGTCCCCTGGAGGATGCGGTCCATCTGCGGAATCCAATACTGGTTTCTCTGGAGGACAATCTTATCCATGATGGCTTTATCATCCAGTGATAGCCCGTTGTAAGTGAGGGATTCCAGGTCCACCGTATTCCCAGTTTTCCAATCGGCGAAGATTTCGTCGAAAAAACGGATTTGGTTATTCGAGGCCGCTGAGGAGCCGAAAAGATAATAGACTTGTTCCGGTTCGGGCAAACTATCCAGGACCTTGAAGGGCTCGTACCAATATTCCATGCCGAAGACGGGCTTGTTGGCCTTTTGGGCCTTGCGCAGGAAGATCATGTCGATCCCGTTTTTCTTCAAATCCTCGCGGCCCTTGATCTGTCCTATTCGGCCCAAATAATCGTCCACCATATAGGGTTTCAACTTCCGGATCTGGGCCTCCGGGACCTTCACTTTCGCGGCGATCATCTCGAGGAGCTTCCATTGGCCCAGGGTCAAATGCTTGGTGAGGTCGTCGCCCGGGGGATAGGAAAAATGGTCCTCGACATAATTGGGGTAATCTCTTTCCACTTCCTCCTGTTTGGACAGGTCGAACTCGAAACCCACGTAATTCGAGGCCTCGAACCCCTGCTCCACCACCTGCGGCAATTGAAGGGGCGTATGGGGACGCACGTGGATGGAACCCAATAAGTAAACCGTCGCCGTGGGCGATTTCACCCGCCAGAAAAAATGCTTGGCCCCCGGGTTCTCGGAGGTGGTCGAAACGACCTGGGTGTCCCCGTTGTCCTGGCTGGGGGCCTGCTGGTCGGCCCGTTGGATCTCATAATTGGCCAGGGTGAAGGTGGCCTGGAAGAGCTGGCCGGGACTGCGTTGGTAAAGGATGATTTGGGACGGAAGTTGGAACCCCTGGACCGACTGGTATTGGATGACCAAATCCATCGCCACCGGAATGCCGGTCTGACCCACGTTCATCTGCATCCCCACGCGTTCCGGAAGAGCCCCCTGGGAGGTGGGGAAAAACTGAAGGTCGATCTCCTTGATGTTCGGCACCCCCTCAAAGGTGATTCGCTTGGCTAAGGACTGGCTGTCGTAATCCACCGACATGGAACTTTTCGGTCCTTTTTGGATGATCGTGAAGGCCGCTCCCTTGTTTTGGGCGATTTGGTAGCTGGTTTTGGAGGACGGCGGATCGAACAGGGGCGTGGCCACGAAAAGCCCCCAAAGCTTCAGCATCGAATTGGCCATATTGCTGAGCTTGCGCATGCGTTCGGGCGTTGCCGAGGGATCGCCGCCGTTGGAGGAAAAGGTCATGATGGGCATGACGCCCGACCCGACGTAGGAAAAATCGAACTGGGGATGGGTGTTCTGCCAGTCGAACCCCTGCCAGCCGCCGGCCATTCCCTTCGGAAGCTGGCCCGAAATGGAAACCGAGGCCTGGGCCTGGAAACTCTTGATGCCGACTGTGGAAAAGCAAAAGTAGTAGCGGTTGAGGCTTTTAAGGTAGGCCGCCATGTCGAAGTTGTCGGCCCAAAGGGGGATGGCGAAGAAGCAAAGGATGAGGGCGGCGGATAATTTTTTCATTATTTCCCGATCGAAAAGTTTCGATCCTCAAATTCGGCGGCATTTATATCCGCGTCCAAAGATTGGTTGGAACGCGCAACCTTATTTTATAGCCAATCCTTCGGCAAATTTACCTTGAAAAAAACATTAGGAAATTTGCACATGGCCAGTTTCCTTATTTTCAATGAATGGATAACTGGCCGCCACTGGCATCGGCTTTTATGGAAACGTCTTTCAAAGGATTTTCGGGAGTCCTTCGCGGGAAAGGACCCGGGGGTCCTGGTAAAGCGCGCGGATGCCCTCGTGGGTGTTTTCCTTGTCCAGGTAATCGGGCCAGATCATGAACCAGGCCCAACCCGGCTGGCGCTGGAATATCGCGGGATCGGGGACAGGCCCTATCTCGCCCAAGGCGACAGGCCTCCCCTCCGCCAACTTTACGAGCTCCGTGTACTGGCTGTCCCGGTAGTCCGCGTGGTAGATATCGGTGGCGAGGATGTCCACGGTGGCGTGCCCGGGGTAATAGTCCCGGTAGGGGCCCGCGTTCCCCTCGTCATTCACTTTGTTGGCGTCCCAAACCCACAGCAGGTTGTTCAAGCCATAGAGGCCGGTGAAAATCTGGAACATGAGGCGGTAAAGCGCCTGGGTCCCGCGGGGGCCGGGCCGGCCACCCCACCAAAACCAGTTTCCGTTCCCCTCGTGGTAGGGCCTCCAAAGGACGGGCACGCGGGCGTCGCGCAGCTTCGTCAGGTGGCCCGCCACCACCTTCAACTGGTTGAGCCAGCGGTTGTGGAGCGGTGTCCCGGGCGTGGCCAATTCCCTCCACTCGGCGTCGGTGAGCTTGTTCTGCACGCTTTCCTTCCACCCATTGGGTTCCTCGTCCATGGGCCGCACCGCGTGCCACATGAGCGTGATGATGGACCCCTCCTTATGACGCTGGATGGCCTCCTCCATATTGGCCTCCCGGTTGGAGATGGCGTCCTTGTCCTCCGCCCCCCCGGTGAACCCGAAATCCTGCCCCCATAGGGCCGGGGCATGTCCGCTAATCTCCTGAGCGCGCTCCGAATAACCGGAATGGAAGCCAGGGTAATTGTGCTGGCCGGAGAGGGTCTTCTTGCCGGAAATGGAATAGAGGAATTGCAGGAGCTTGCGGGCCTCGAGAGAGGCTTTGGGGTTAATGGGGTCGAAGGCCATGGGGTGTCCTGAGTGGATTGTCGGTCTTAATGAAGGATATCTAAAGTGGAAAATTTTAGGGTAGGTGATAAGCGGCAAAAGGGGCCGAACCACCGTTCCCTTTTGCCCGGGATCTGAAATTCGTTTGAAATCCCCCATTTGTTCCGTTCAGGCCTTGTTGACCATCCAGGCGGAAAAGTTCCTGTAGGAAGTCCTTGAAGCTCGGCAAAGGCCCTTTAGGGCGAACACCAGATACCGTCGATGTGGCGGACAACAACATCAAGGTGTTCGAACCCCAAAACAAAGGCAAAGTTTTGACTTCTCTTCCAGGCCGCCCCGAACCCGAAAACACGGAATTTCCAAATAATCCGGCATGGCACGGTCTGTGCATTAAGAATAAAAGTCTTTCATATTCAGTTAATTATCAAATTTTAAAGAAGTACTATTCGGAGGCTTATATGAATAAAGGAACGGGTTGGGTTTACCTCATTTTGGCTGGCAGTCTTTTTCTTACCGGTTGTTCCAAATCTTTTATGTATCCCGCCGCACCTCAATCCGCCTCCGCTTCCAACACCGCCCCCATCGCCACCTCGGGCCAAATCCTGGCTTATATCACTCAATGGGGTTCGGAAGGCAGCGGGCCCATGCAGTTCAATTCGGTTTACGGCATCCAAATGGACTCCCACGGCGACTTGTACGTCCCCGACAGGATGAATTACCGGGTTCAAAAATTCGACAGCTCCGGTAACTTCATCCTCCAATGGGGCACCCCCGGAAGCGGGAACAGCCAATTCAGCGAAATCCAGGGCGTTTGCATCGACTCCAACGACAACGTCTTCACCATCGATGACGGGAATAAGAATATGCAGAAATTCACGGATACGGGCAGCTTCATCAAGTCCTGGGGGACCTATGGATCCGGCCCTTCCCAGTTCAGCTCCCCCCGCGGCATCGCCTGCGACCTTTCCAACAACATCTACACCTGTGACGCCGGAAACCAGGATATCCAGAAGTTCGACGACAACGGCAACTATATCACCAGCTGGTCCACCAACGGAACCTGGAGCAACAACAACAGCAATCCGGATGGCATCGCCTGTGACCATTGGGGCAATGTTTACACGCCGGACTACAACAACTCCTGTGTTTATAAATACACCAACACGGGAACCTTCGAGTGCCAGATTGGGACACCCGGAATCGGCCCCGGCCAGTGCGGGATTCTCTCCTGCGGTGTTTGCGTGGATTTAAACGGAATCGTCTATGTGGCGGATTTCACCAACCAGCGGGTATCGGAGTTCAACGTGAACGGGACCTACCTTTGCCAATGGGGCAATACGGCGCCCCATGCCTTGCCTCCCTTTGATTACCTTTGCTTGGGCCAGAACGGCAAGATGTACATCATGGCCAATAATTCCTGCTGGGTCTTCGGGCCCTGAGCCGTTCGAAACCCTGTTTCAGGAGCCTGCCCCGAAGCCACCCTTATTCTTCGCCCTGCTTCGGGGCCTGGCTCTTTTCCTGTGTTCTATTCAGCCCTTGTTGACCATCCAGGCGGAAAAATCCTTTAGGAAGTCCTTGAAGCCCTGCATATGTTCCGCCGGGAAGTTGTATTTCGCCTCCGCCCCCTCCAGCACCTTTGCGAAACAGCCCAGCCAAACCTGGCGCGCCGCCTCGTCGATCTCAAAGGGCAGGTGCCTCCCCCGCATGCGCGGCGGGCCGTGGTCGATCACGTAAAGGGGCGGGCCGCCCAGGACCTGCACGAAGAACTTGGCCGATTTTTTCGAGGCTTCTTCCATGTCCGGGGGGAAGAGGCGCCGGATACCGGACTTTTCCAGTTCCTTGTAGAAGTCCGACAGCATCTTGAAGATATTTTCCTCGCCCATGAGGGCGTAGATTTCCCGGCTGGGGCCGGACTGGGGCGGGCCGCCGGGCGGGGTGAATATTTCGCGATTCATGGGCGCATTTTATCCTGGATGAGGAACAAAGAGGCGGGCCAACCTCCATTAAAAAACAAAATGGGCCAGGCCCTTTGTTTCCCTTAGCGAAAGTGGAACACCCGGCCTCCTTCCCTCCTAACCACCAGATATATTTCAAAAACAAGGAAAAACTCACCTAAAAACGTAGGTCCCCCGGATTGACAGGATGAAATCCTAAATATAATAGGTATACACAAAAACCTTAAACCCCTTCATTTACCACCTGCCCGTGGGACCCCGCCTTTTGATCCCAAGGAGCAAAAATGGTTCTCACTCATGAAAAGGTCAGCATTCTCCACGTTGAAGACAACCCGGGCGACGCCCTGCTGTTGAAGGCCGAACTACTCGAATCCGTGAGCCCCTATTTCACTTCCCGCGGCCTACGGACACCCTCCTGGGACATCATCTGCGCGAAAAATTGCCGGGAAGCCAAGGACCGCCTCGCCAAGGGCGGCATCGACGTGATCCTGTTGGACTTGAACCTCCCCGACGGGAATGGCCTGGAAACCCTGCGGGAAATCGCGCTGGCGGCGCCCCGCACCTCCATCGTGGTCCTTTCGGGCCGGACCGAGGCCGAGGGCAGCTCTGAGACCCTCCAAGGCGGGGCCCAGGATTACCTGGTCAAGGGGCAGGCGGACGGCGGCCAGATATGGCAGGCCATCCGTTTCGCGGTCCAGCGCCAGCAGGTCCGCAACCACGACAACCGGGTGTTGGACCAGAGCCAGGAGGGCTTCAAGGCCCTCATGGAAATGACCCTCGACGGGGTGGCCGTTTTTCGCGGCGGCATCATCCTGGCCGCCAACTCGGCCTTCGAAAAGACCCTGGACTACGGGCCGGGGGAAACCATCGGCAGCCCCCTGTCCTTATTTTGCGATCCGGAATACCTTTCCTACTTCCAGTCCCAGCTCGAAAGGGGTTCGGACGCGCCGATGACGGTCTTTGGCCGCCGGAAAGACGGCGGCGGGCTCAACCTGGAATTCAGCATCAAGCCCTGCCTGTTTGAGGGTACGCCGGCCCGCGTCATCAGCCTGCGGGATGTCACCCAACGCAAAAAGGAGGAGGAGAGCCTCTTCCAGGGCGCCTACCTGGACCCGGTAACGGGGCTGCCCAACCGGTTCCTTTTCTACGACCGGCTCCAAACGACCCTTCGCCAGGCCGCCCGCACGGGCGGCCGGGTGGGGCTGATGTTCCTGGACCTGGACCGCTTCAAGATGATCAACGACACCCTGGGCCATTCCGTCGGGGACGAGCTCATGAGGGCCGTGGCCCTGCGGCTCAAAGGCCTCCTGGGCCCGGCGGTCACGGCCGCCCGCATCGGCGGGGACGAGTTCACCATCCTCCTGGCCGACATGGCGGGGGCGGAGGAAGCGGCGCATACCGCCCGCAAGATCTTGGAGTCCCTGTCCAAGCCTTTCCAGCTCCAACGCCATGAGCTGCACATCTCGGCCAGCATCGGCATCAGCTTTTACCCGGACGACGCCTCCGACTCGGAAAAGCTGGTCCAACGGGCGGACATGGCCATGTACCGCGCCAAGGAAACCGGCCGGAATAATTTCCAGGCCTACCACGATTCAATGAACGTCAGCAGCATCGACCGGCTGGAGATGGAAAACAGCCTTTTCAAGGCCATGGACAACGGGGAATTCGACCTGTGCTACCAGCCCCAGGTGGACCTGGACACCGGACGGGTGGTGGGCCTGGAGGCGCTCTTGAGATGGAACCATCCCACGCAGGGGCCCATTGCGCCGTCGGATTTCATACCCCTGGCGGAGGAAACGGGACTGATCATTCCCCTGGGCCAGTGGGTTATCCAGAAGGCCTGCGCCCAGGCCAAGGGCTGGCAAGACAAGGGCCTGAGGCCGGTGCGCGTGTCGGTCAACCTTTCCGGCGTCCAATTCCTCAAACACACCCTTCCCTTTCTCGTCGACAAGATCCTCAAGGAGGTGGGCTTGGACCCCCAATACCTGGAGTTCGAGCTCACCGAAAGCATCGCCATGCGCAATCCGGCCTTTACCTTGGCGGTTTTAAGGGAAATGACGGAAGTCGTGAAGGTCCGCATCGCCCTCGATGATTTCGGGATCGCCTATTCCTCCTTGGGGTACCTGAAGAATTTCCCCCTCCATAGCCTGAAGATCGACAAATCCTTCGTTTCGGACCTGGGCAAAGGGGCCAAGGAGGAGGCCATCGTGACCGCCATCATCGTTTTGGCCCAGAAACTGGGGCTGGAAGTCGTGGTGGAAGGCGTGGAAAACGGGGCCCAACTGGAATTCTTCCGGAAACACCGGGGGATCATCATTCAAGGTTATCTTTTGAGCCCTCCCCTTACGGCGGGTGAGGTCGAAGCGCTCCTGCGCGGCCGGTCCTAGCGCCGGTTCAATTCCCGGCCCATCCCGCTTTCAAGTTGAACAAAGGGGCAGGCCCCTTTTTCTTTGGAGCTGGCACTTGCCTTGTGGTTTGGCCGCGGCTCAACAAAAACAGTGGTTTTTATTGAAAAAAAAGTCCTAAGGCCGGGCCACATTCAAGTGCCGCCGCGCAAAAAAAAGGGGCCCGGCTTAAGCCGGGCCCCTTCGTTTAAATCTTCAGCCGCCTCTTAGAAGCCGACGTTCACACCCCCATCCACTTCCTGCGAAGTGAAGTTCGTCATCCCCACTGTGCCCTGGTACTGGGCAAAGAGGTTGAACCCCTTGGCGACCTTCGCGTTCACCCCCGCGCCAAGCACGAAGCCGTCCGTGCCCGTTGCCGGCCCATCCACGGAGAAGGAGCCGCCGCCCGCCGTAAAGGCGCTGTCCAGGGCAGGCATGCTGCCCTGGTACAGGTGTTGCCAGGCCGCGCTCACGTTCGGCGTCAGCGCGAATCCCCCGCCCATCTCCAGGCTCGTACGGGCCCTCAGGCCCAGGTCGCTGGAAAGGCTGTCCTGGCTCTGCGCCGCCACCTTGTTGTCCAGGGACGATCCGGATTCGGTGAAGGCGTTCATGCCCACGCTGGAATACTGGCCGTCGGCGAAGGGCTGCAACTTCAAGCCGCCCGCCGCCAGGTCGTAGCCCAGGGAAAGCTGGCCGCTCAAGCCCATGCCCTGGGTATTGCCGGTGGCCGTCTGGCCCATGACTTCCCGGCTGGTGTTGTAGCTGTTCAGGCTGCCCGCAAGGACCGCGCCCAGGTCCAGGTTCCCCGACTTGGTACCGCCATAGACGCCCACTTGGGCGCCCGAGAGGGTCACCGAGCCGGCGGAAGCGGTCATGACCGACTGGACATAGCCCGCCATCAGGCCCCAGCTCAGGCCATGGTCGATCTTCTGGTCCGCGCCGCCCATCACCCCGCCGGTCGAATAGTTGTAGCCGGCCGTGTTGGCGTCGCCCGTGAGCGCGCCGAAGTTGCCAATGCCGGTCAGGAACCCGTCCCAGCTGCCGTTGGCGCCCTGGTCCCGGGCCTTGGCGTTTTGGGCGATCTGTTCCTCGTCATCCGCGGACATGTTGCCCGCGAACATCAGGTTGCCGCCGTTGCGGTTCCACGCCGAGGCGGAGGACCCGCCAAGGCCGCCCTCAAAGAGGGCCGAAAGCCTCGCGTCCAGCAATTGGGCCGTGGCCTGCGAATTGAGGAAGCCCATCTCAAAAGCGGAGGTGAGCGCCGTCGGGGCCACCTGGTTCATCGTCTGGTTGACGTTGGACGAGTTCTGGATTTGCAAAAGCGCCGAAACCGGCCCGTTGCCCGAGGAAACCAGTCCGTCCAGCACCGCGCCCAAGGCCTTGCCGTTGGCGTTCGTGCCCTCGGCCTCAAACGAAAAGGCCTCGGTTTCCACCAGCACGTCGTTGGCCTGGTAAATGGGCTCGAATTGCAGTCCCAGGAAGCCGCTATGCAGGCTGCCGAAGCTGCCCGAAAGGGCGCCCGCCACGGTCACGGCCTGGTATTCCGAACCCAGGGCCGGCCGGAAGGTCGTGCCCGAGGAAGCCACGGTCAGGGTGCCGCCTAGGTCGGCGTTGCCCGCCACGCTCAAAAGGTCATGGCTGGTGGCGCGGGCCAGGCCAATCTGCAGGTTGCCCGAGGCCCCCTGGCTATAGTTGCCCGCCACCGCGATGGTCAAGGGGCCGTTGTCGGTTTCCAGCGTCCCGCCCTCGACCGCCACTTTGCCCGTGCCCAGCGCGTTGCCCACGCTCACCGCCAGCGAGCCGCCCAGGATGCTGGTGCCGCCCGTATAGGTGTTGGAGCCGGTAAGGATAAGGGTTCCGGTCCCGGTCTTGTCGAGGGTTTCATTGCCCTTGAGAAGTCCGGTGAAATCGCCGGCCGAGACATAAAGCCCGCTCTGGGCCGCACCGTTCAAGGTAACCGCCCCGTCGCCCATGAGAGTGCCGATGGCAACGGAGACGCTTCCGCCCTGGCTCACGCTTTGCGCGTTCAAGGTGGAACCCGCATCCGCCAGGTTCAGGGAACCAAAGGAGGCCGAGACCTGGCTTCCCATGCCCGTAACCGCGCCCGTCCCGCCCGTGGACCCGACAAGCTCGATCAAGGAACTGTTGCTCACGCTGGCCGCGCCGTTAACGGTCAACTCGACGTTCCCGGCATTGCCGCCGGTTCCGTGGAGGTCATCTTCCGCGCCCGCGCCGGCAAAAAGGTAGAGGGTGCTCGGGCCGCTCGCCACCCCGGTCATGGTCAAGCTGGACATGGAAGCCGTGGCGTTTCCGCCAGAGGCCTGGGTCACTCCCGCCGCACCATAACCGTAAGAGGCCGAACCCGCCGCGACGTTCACGACGCTGGAATCCATGGAGACCGCGCCCGAAACCGACAGGTTGGCGTTGCCGCCCTTGGCGGAGAGGCCGCCGCCCGTATTGTCGTCATACCCGCCGCTGGCCCCGGAGAGATCGACGATGCTTAAGTCCGTCAGCGTCAGGTTGGAGCCTATATTCACCGTGGCATCGCCGCCCTTGCCGGCCGCAAGCCCGGTGGAATAACCCCCGGTCCCGCCATAGACGTCGATGAAGCTGATATCGGCCGAGACCGGCCCGGAAACCGACAGGGTGCCGCTGCCGCCCGCCCCGCCATTGGCCCCGCCGTTCCTGGCGTCATAAGACCCGCCGTCACCGCCGACGAAAATTTTGGAATGGTTCGACAGGCTCAGGCTCTCCATGGTGGCCGTGGCATTACCCCCGGAACCCTCAGTCATGCCCGCGACGCCGTAACCGTAACTGCCGTCGCCGCCGAAAATCTGGATCGCGCTGGTACCCGTCAGGGAAACCGCGCCGCCCACGGACAAGCTGGCGTTGCCGCCGCTTCCGCCCAGGCCCACGCCTTGGTCGTCGTTATAAGAGCCGTTGCCGCCGTCCATGTAGACCGTGGAAGCGCCCGAAACCCCGGTCAAGGTCAAATTGGAGCCCACGGTCATAGTGGCGTCCCCGCCGTTGCCCCCGTTGCCGCCGTCGGAATAGCCACCCGCGCCGCCGAGCAGGTAAACATAGCCGTCATCCTGGGAAACCGCGCCCGAGACCGAAAGCAAGGCCTTGCCGCCGGCACCGCCGCTGGCCCCACCGTCCTGGGAATCGCCCGTTCCCATGTTGCCTTCCACCGACAAATCGGACTGTCCCCCGGCAATGCCGGTCATGGTCAAACTGGACATTAAAGCCGTGGCGTTCCCGCCCGATGTTTCGGCCTGCCCGGCGGACCCATAGCCGTAATCGCCCTCGCCGCCTTCGACCGTGGCGTAGCTGGAGTCCATGGAAACCGCGCCCGCCACCGACAAGTCGGCGTTGCCGCCCCGGCCGCCCAGGCCCGATTGGTCCTTGTTGACATAACCGCCTTCGCCGCCCTCCACTATAAGATCGGAGGAAGAAGAAGCCGCGGCCTTGGTCAGGGACAGCCCAGAGCCGGTTAAAAAGCTCGCGTCCCCGCCCGCGCTGCCCGCGTTGCTGTAGGCATACCCGCCCGTTTGGCCTTCCACGGTGATCGCGCTTGAGCTGACGGCCACGCCGCCCGAAACCTCCAAGACCGCGGTGCCGGCCTGGCTGGACTTCCCGCCGTTATAGCCGTCATCCGAGCCGCCTTCACCGGCTTCCACTAAAAGGTTGGAGGTCTGGGTCATGGCCAGGCTTCCCATGGTGGCGATGGCGTTGCCGCCCACCCCCGCAGTCATTGTGGAGGTCCCGTATCCGTAGCTGGCGTCGCCGCCCTCGACCGTCAGGTCGCTCAAGGCCATGGTGACCGCGCCCCCGACCGAAAGCGTTCCGTTGCCGCCCCTGCCGCCCACGCCGGGGCCGTAACCGTAGTAGTTGTAGGAACCCGCGTTGCCTTCCACCGTGGCGGCGGTGCCGCCCAGCAGGTTCAAGCCGGACCCGACGTTCATCGTCGCGTTGCCGCCGTTGCCGCCGTTGCCGCTATAGGCATAGGCGCCCGCGCCGCCTTCCACCTCAAAGGTGGTGTGGCTCACCGAAGCCGCGCCATTCACCGACAAACTGGCGTTGCCGCCGCTTCCGGCATTGGCGCCGTTGTACGCGTAGTCATACCCGCCGTAATTGCCTAAGACCTCAAAAGTGGAATTGCCCGCCGTCAAACTGCCCACGCTGGCCGTGGCGCTTCCGCCGGCCCCCTCGCTCATGCCGGAGCCCCCGTAGCCCTCATACCCGTAGCCGGCCTCGACCTCGAGGGTGCTGGTGCCCATCGAGACCGCGCCGCCCACGGACAAGCCGGCGTTGCCGCCGCTTCCGCCCACGCCGAGGCCTTCGTCGTCGTTATAGGAGGCGTCGCCGCCCAGCACATAGGAGTTGGTGCCGTTCAGGGTCAAACCGGACCCGACGCTCATCGAGGCGCTGCCGCCGTTGCCGCCGTTGGCCGAATAGGAATATCCACCGGCGCCGGCCTCCACCTCCAGCGTGCCGGCGCTCACCGAAGCCGCGCCCGCCACCGACAGGCTGGCGTTGCCGCCGTTGCCGCCGCTGGCGCCGCCGTACCGTTCGTCATAGGCGCCGTATTCACCCAGGGTGTCAAAAGTGGAGGTGACCATGGTCAAATCCCCCCCGATGCTGGCCGAGGCGCTCCCGCCCGACCCCTCGGTCGTGCCGCCGGCCCCGTAACCGTAATCCGCGTAACCGGCCTCGACCAGGAGGGTGCCGGCGTTCATCGAAACCGCGCCCGAAACCGACAGGCCGGCGTTGCCGCCGTTGCCGGAAACGCCCGGGCCTTCGTCGTCGTTGTAATAGCCGTACCCGCCCAACACCGTGCCGGCGGCGCTGTTCAGGGTGAGATTGGACCCGATGTTCAAGTTCGCGTTGCCGCCGTTGCCGCCGTTGCCCGAATAGGCATAGGCGCCGTCGCCGCCGTAAACGCCCAGGTCGCTGGTATCCATCGAAACCGCCCCGGAAATATCCAGGGTTCCGTTGCCGCCGCTTCCGGCATTGGCGCCGTTGTACTCGTAGTCATAAGCCCCGGTCGAGCCGGCCACTTCCAGGATGGAATGGTCCACCAGGCTCAAACTGCCCAGGCTGGCAAAGCCGTTGCCGCCGGCGCCTTCGGTCTGGCCGTGGTCCCCGTATCCCTCATCCCCATCGCCCGCCAGGACAGTGACGGCGCTGTCATCAATGGAAACCGCGCCGGCCACCGACAGCGTGGCGTTGCCGCCGTTGCCGCCCACGCCGTTGCCCGCGTCGTCGTTATAGCCGCCCTCACCGCCGTAGAGGTCAAGGGACGAGGCTGAGGCCAAACTTAAGTTCGATCCGATGCTCACCATGCCGTCCCCGCCATTGAGGCCGTTGGCGGAATAGGCATACCCGCCCTCCCCGCCGGAAACGTACACGTAACTGCCGGTCAGGGAAACCCCCTGCGAAACGGACAAACCGGCGTTTCCACCCGCGCCCCCCACTCCGCCCGTATAGCCGTAATCCGATGCCCCTTCGCCGCCGTAGATCTCCAGGTTGGAGGTACCGCCCATGTTCAGGCCCGTCATGGAGGCCTGGGCATTCCCGCCCGCCCCCTGGGTCACGCCCCGGCTCGCGTAGCCGTAATCCCCTCCGCCGCCCGCCACGGTTACCGCGCTGGCGGTCACGGAAACCGCACCCGCCACCGACAGCGTGGCGTTGCCGCCATTGCCGGAAACGCCCGGGTCTTCTTCGTCGTTGTAGCCGCCTTCCGCGCCCGCCACGCCGAGGGTTGCGGAGGCCAGGGTCAAGTTGGAGCCGAAATTCGCGGAGGCGCTTCCGCCGTTGCCGGCGTTTGCACCGTAGGAATCGCCGCCTTCACCGCCCGAAACATACAATTCGCCCGCACCCACCGAAACCGCGCCCGAAACCGACAGGCCGCTGTTGCCGCCCGCGCCGCCGTTGGCGCCGTTGCCGATGTCGTCGGACGCGCCCGTTGCGCCTTCGACGAACATATTGGAGCCGGCCAGGGCCAGGGTACCGCCCAAGGATGCCGCCGCGCTTCCGCCGTTCCCCTCGGTCTGGCCGTGGGCGCCGTAACCGTACTCCCCGACCCCGCCATAAACGTAAATGTCCGAGGAGACAGTTGCCGCAACCGCGCCGGCCACCGACAAGGTGGCGTTGCCGCCGTTGCCGCCCAGGCCCGGGCCGTCGTCACCGTTGTAACCGGCTTCACCGCCGTAAACGCCGAAATTGGAATCGGATACGCCCAGGCTCGAACCCAGGGTGGCCGTGGCGTTCCCGCCATTGCCGCCGTTGGCACCGTAGGAATTGCCGCCGATGCCGCCGCTGACGGCCATGGAGAAGCCGTCCACCGAAACCGGGCCCGAGACCGACAGGCTCGCGTTGCCGCCGTTGCCGCCGTTGCCCACCAGGCTTCCGTAGCCCGTGACCGCTTGTCCCGCGCCGCCCGCCACATAGAGGCCCGCGCCCGGATCCACCAGGATTGACCCGGCCGTGAGCGAGGCGCTGTTGCCCGAAATGCCGTTGTTGCCGGAGTTCAACCCCAGGTTCCCGCCGCCCAGGATGGTGAAGTTGTAGTTGCCGGATATTTGGACTTGGGCCGTGGAGTTAAAGCTGACCGCGTCGCCGATGCCCAGGTTGGTCAGGGTCACCGGGACCGTGCCCAGCGTGCTGACGAAAATCGTGTTGTAGTTCAAGGTGCCAAGGGGAGGGGTCGTCAGGGTATTCAGGTCGATCAAACCGGACTCAAAGGTCAAGCTATTGGCGATCCCGAGCCCGTTGATGGTGGAAACCGCGCTTTGGAAGGTATTGGCCGAAGTCACGGGGTTGATCGGAATGGCCCAGGACCGTCCCGCCGCAAGGGCGGTGAAAAGCAAAAGACCCCTGCCCAGGGCCTTTAATGTGGAGACTTTCACGCTGATTTTTCCGGAAACGTTTTTCATGGCGGTCCTTTTATTTCGTTCAATGGGTGAATTGAAGAAAACAATCCGCCCCCTGGCGGGCCCTTGTTTTCTCCGGCTTGGTTTTTTAGACGGCTGCCCAAAAATTAAAACAGAACAACCACGGAGGAAATGGAAGGAGAAAGTGGTTGGGTTTCCAAACTGCTGGTTAAACGACGGAAAGTTTCCTAAGTGTATAAAATTTATTTTGGCGTGGAAAGAAAAATAAAATGATTCACGACGGTCCGGTTAACACTGTCGTAAAAATATCCGATTTTCGGATTTGGCCGTCATTGAAATAGGAAGGGGTGGGCAGAACCACCCCCGCCGCCTTGTTTTTTAGGTGGATTTCACGCCAAAAAATAATTAGGACTTTTTTAAGACCCCACCATTGAAAACCCAAAAAAGCGGTAGGAGCATATAAACGAGGTTCATTTCTTTTTAAAACCAGAACCTTTAATAGGAAGGAGGACAAAATGCCCACTCCCCTGCCGACTCAGAACAAAGCCGTAAAAATTCTCCTGGTTGAGGACAACCCCAACGACGTCTTTTTAATCCAGGAGGCCCTCAACCGCTGCAAACACCGGGTCTACCTGGGCATCGCTTATGACGGTGAGGAAGCCCTGAGCTACCTCCGGCACGAGGGGGTTTACGCCTCGACCCCCAATCCGGACCTGATCCTGATGGATTTGAACTTGCCAAGAATCAGCGGGTGGGAAGTCCTTGAGGCTGTCAAAGGGGACTTCCGGATAAGGCGCATCCCCGTGGTTTTGGTTTCCACGGCCTGGAGCGAGTGGAACAACCGGCGCGCCCATGAAATGAATGCGGAGGGTTACCTGGTCAAACCCCTCGATATGGCCCAGTTTCCAATGCTGATCCATACCATCGAGAAATTATTCGCGTCTTAACCTGCCCGTAAGCCTGGTCCAAAGCGCCCCGATTGGCAGTGCGACTTTGTGGGTACACAGGGGCTCTTCCCTGTGAGCGCTGTTAGGGGCGGACCCCGCAATGACAGGTAACTTCTTCCAAAACTAAGTCGCTAACATCCTGTTAGTTTTTATAAAAGTGGTGGTAAAATTGGTTCCAGCCGTTGATTTGCCTTTCAATTAAATCGATTTCGGGACTCGGATGAAACCAGGCCTTTTTCTTCTATTACTCGCGGTGTTGGTCGTCTATGCGGCTGCCTGCTCAAGAAACATTTCCATACCCGTAAACCCCGTCAGCCTCAACACCGCCACTCCCACCCACACGAACAGCCCGACGCCCACCACGTCCTCCAGCCCGACCCGCACTCCTACCGCTACCTGCACCAACACCCCAACGTCGTCCTCGACCGTCAGTTTCACGCCGACTTCCACGCCCAGTTCCACCTGCACCCCCACCCCGACTTCAACGCCGTCCAATACCCCGACACCAACCCCGACGAATAGTCCCACTGACACGGCCACTGATACCCCCACCGGCACGCCCACCCCAGCCACGGTCTGCAACCCCACCCCCACCGGGGCGGCCTCCTACACCGAGATGGAGCCCGTCACCCTAGGAGGGCCCACGGGGACCAACGATTCCTGCGCGACCGCCGAGAACGTCGGCACCGTCACTTCGGGAACGCCCCTGGTCATTTCGGGTTCCCTGAACCCGGCCGGGGCCGGCGCCTACAACGGGGATTTGGACTATTACCTTTTCACGGCCGGATCGACGGGGGTCTACACGTTCACGGTGGATTGCTACTCAACCGGCACCGACAGCAATTTATTGGACCTCGTCATTTTCGATTCGACCTGCACCTATGTCTACGATCCCGGCGCCACGCAACCGGGGATCTCGGTGACCTCCCCGTCGTTGAACCCGGGGGACAGTTATTATTTAATGGTCACTTCGTACAGCGGGGTGGCCCCCATTCCCTACCATCTCACCATCAGTCCACCTTGAGGAGGGGCCTTGGAAAATCCCTTTGACTCGCCAAAAAAAGACAGGAGCGTTTCATGAAACGAATGGTACTTTTCGCATTGGCCGCGGCCTTCCTGGCGCTTCCATGCGGCGCGGCGGTTTCAGGTGAATGGACCTCGAATACCCCCGCCACTCAGCGTGTCGGCCCGAAATATGGGGATTACCTGAAGAACAAGGGCGCCGCCTCCCTACCCGCGAACCGGCGGCCAAAGCAGGATAAGAAGAACTAAGCCCAAACGATTGGGTGTTGAGG
This sequence comes from uncultured Pseudomonadota bacterium, assembly GCA_963770835.1. Taxonomy (GTDB): domain Bacteria; phylum Oederibacteriota; class Muellerivitia; order Muellerivitales; family Muellerivitaceae; genus JAJPJW01. The sequence goes on along the minus strand of CAVYRH010000014.1, from coordinate 13,294 downwards.
AACAAAGGCTGCCTATTTTTTTACGGCTTAATGGCTAAACCGTCCTCTTTTACATCAACCTTTACCCTTTGCCCCTCTTTGATTTCACCCTCCTATTGCTCCGCGGTTAAAAACGAATCGAAAGGCGATCCATGAAGCGAACGGCGTTATTGGCGGGTGCCAGCGGCCTGGTCGGGGGTTTCTGCCTCAAGGAACTGCTCGAAGATCCGGGATATTCCCATGTCACGGTCCTGGTGCGGTCCCCCCTGGGCCTCCAGCATCCCAAGCTCACCGAGTTGGTCCTGGATTTCGACCACCTCAAACACGCCTTGAAAAGCGTCCAGGTGGACGACGTTTTCTGCGCCCTGGGCACGACCCGGAAGAAATCCCCCACCCCGGAAGCCTACCGGAAAATCGACTTCGACTACGTGGTCCGGCTGGCCCAGGCCGCCCACAAAAACAAGGCCAGGCAATTCCTGGTGGTTTCCTCCCTGGGGGCGAACCCGAATTCGTCCATTCCCTACACCCGCCTGAAGGGGGAAATGGAAAAAGCCGTCGGGGAGGTCCCTTTCGAGGCCCTGCATATCTTCCAGCCTTCCTTCATCACCGGGGAAAGTGACCGCAAGGAAAGAAGGCCGATGGAGAAGATGATGGAGTGGTCTCTGACCCGGCTTTCTTTTTTATTCGCGGGGCCCCTCAAGAAATACAAACCCATTGCGGCCCGGACCATCGCCAAAGCCATGGTGCGCACAGCCCAGGCGGGCCTTCACGGGGTTCATGTTTGGCCTTCGGACAAGATTTCCGCCGGGGGCGCGGAACCCAAAGGGCCGGACCGTTCAACACATTAAAAGGTTAAAGTTGGCCTGGCCCCTTTTGTTTCCCTAAAGCATAAAATGGGGGCCTATTTATCTTTCGTTGGAGATGTGAATGATCTTCCGTATTTTCCGGTACAGTCCTTGGATCTTCCTCCTATTTGTTTTTTCTTCGCCCCCAAAATCATTTGCCGGGATGGTGGGTTGTGAGGTCATCGTTCAAGCCCACCATTGTTGGGTGATGGAGCCGCCCGGGCTTCCCCCAGACGCTCCCGTCATCTTTTTACTCCATGGATTGGGGGGCAAGGCGGATAGCTTTAGGTCTAAATGTGACGCTTTACACCTGCCGCCCTCCCGTTTTGTAGTGCCCGACGCCCTTATTCCATGGGACCCCCTAGGCCATGGCGGGCGTAACCTGGTCCGTCGATTGGCGGACCACCTTATTCCGCGGAGCTTGAACCCCCTTGGATATGCCTGGTACGCCTACCGGGGGGATCGGGAAGATACCATCAAGAGCCGGGATTACCTTTTCGACCTTATGGACCGTTTCTCAAAAGATCCGACCGTGGATGGGGCCAAGCGCAAGCCCAGGCCGATCATCCTGGTGGGTTTTTCCCAAGGGGCGGTCATGGCCTTGGAAGCGGGATTAAATTACAAGGGAAATATCCGGGCCATCGTTTCCTTGAGCGGTTACATTTGGGATCCCGCCCAAACCTTGGAACATCCCACCGCCCCCCTGAAAACGCCGATCCTCATGTTCCACGGGTATAGCGACAACGTCGTCCAGGAAGACCTCAATCAGCGGACAGTCCAGGCCCTGAAACGGGCGGGTTATAAACCGGTCCTGGAGGAATTGCCGATGGGGCATGAAATCACGGGGGAAGAATTGCTCAAAGTTGCGGCGTTCTTGAACTCCATCAAGAAATAACCATCCAAGAAAAACAGGATACAAAGGGGCCAGGCCCTTTATCCGTGCAACGGCTCAAAGCGGATAAACAGGTTGAAGGATTGGGATTTTCACTTCAAATATTTCCCCCGGCGATAGGGGGTCCTTAGGCTTTCTTGAAATACTTCCGGATGAAAAGAAGGTACCCGATGTAAACCGCGAAAATAATTCCGGTATAAATCGCGAAGAATTGGGTGTTGTTGAACACATCCATTTCTTTGGCCCTCGCAAGGGTAGCCGCCGGAAATCCCATTTTCTCGTCGAATTCGATAAGGGTGTGCTGGGAAAAGGTCCAGACCGCGCTGATTCCCCAAAATAAAAATACCCCCAATTGGGTCCACCAAGCCTCCATCTTCAATTGGTAGGCGCCCCAGGCGACGTAAAGAAGAGCCAGGGCCACGATGGTGCAGACCGATGCGCCCGCCCAGCCGTCCAGGATGGTTCCGAAAAAAGGGGCCACGAAACGGCAGAAAGCCATGAAGGGAAAAATACAAACCGCCCCCAATCCCGCGCAAAGGCTGACGGCCAAAACCGGGGCGGGGCACTTGTCGGTCCAGGATTCCTGCGGGTCCCAGGCTTCGAAGTTTTGCCTGGCCTTCTTGCGGCCGTAAAAAAGAATGAACATCCCGGGGAGGAGCAAGAAAATGAAAAAAAAGACCGCACCCATGATGGCTTTCACCACCATGACCATTCCGGGGTTGGCCTGCCCGGTGGCCTCAAGTGACTTATCAAAAGCGGGAAACAAGTAAACCATGTAGCCCATGCCGAGGATCCCGCTGGCCAGCCAGAACCAGGAGAGGATCAGCATCAGGGTCCGGGCCCAGCGCTTCCCCATCATTGTCCCGATGGCGAATACCAGGAAAAACGCCCCGGCGCCTAAATAAATCGCGCCAGCGGCGGCTAAAGAATTTCCTTGCTCCGGGAGGGTCGGCGTGATTTTGGGAAGTACCAGGATGAGAACCCCCATGAGGCCGCAGAAGAGGAAAATACAGATTTCAACCAACCCGATGAGAACGGCTCCGACCTTGCTGGGTTTTAATTCGGTTTCGGGCATAAGTTTTCCTTTATACAAATAGTTTTATCCGGACCGGCCTTCGGCATTGTGGCTTAACGACAAGCCATGATACTACGCTTCCCAAAACGCTCCATCAGTAGAAAGCTTTTAGGACAAAGGGTTCAAAACAAAACGCCGTGATTTCATGGGGTTTTTTCTTAAACCTCTAAACCGTTGAAGGGCCTGTCGACCGGCCTGTCCCCCAAAACTTTAGTGTAGGGGGAAGCTTTAGCGTAGGTAGATGGCCCGGCTCGATGATCAATCGGGGATAAGGGTACCCTGTTCCACGAAAATAACTCCAGGCCATCGGCCTGGAATCGCAGGGAACAGGGTCACCCTTATCTCTCAAATCGGGCTCGGCCCGATGATCAATCGGGGATAAGGGCACCTTCCTCGATCAACTTTCTTTCGATCTGGCGGATGCGGTTCTCGCTATCCTCCAGCGATTGGGCGTTGGTGTGCACCGAATAACGGCCCAACACCAACGGGTAATCATGCGGTACCGCGGAGCCGAACATGAAAGCCGTGTTGCCCACCGCCTCAAGTTCGACGGCGGCTTCGGACGGCTCGAACACCGCCAGCTCCCCGTTCGGGATGATTTCCCCCGCCTTCAGCGAGCCCTTGTAGGGGTAGACCCAGGCCACCTTGTGCCCCTTGGGCGGCTCGTAATGCCAGCTTTCGCCGTCCTTCAGGCTCACCTGGTAATAATTCATCGAAGCCGGCGTCTCGAAGGGGCTCTTGGCTTCGCCGTGGGATCCCAGCAAAACTTTAACGGTGCCGTGGCCCTTCACTTCCCCGGGCGAGGCATAGAGGCTCTCGGATGCCTCTTCCTCAATGCCGGGCGGAAGCGAAATCCATAACTGGAAGCCGCTTTGGGGCCCGGTTCCCTTGCCTTTGCCGCCATGCCAGGCGCCTCCCCCGGCCTTCATCCACTCCAGGCCGCCGGGCGGCACCACCCCGGTCTTGCCCGAGGTGTCGATATAGTCCACCGCGCCCTCAATAATATAAGTGAGCGTGGCGATGCCCGAATGGGGGTGCAGGCCGAAGCCCTCAAACGTCCCATCGTGCTTGAAGTAATCGAGGAAGACGAAGGGCTTGATCAATTCGGCGATCCGGTTGGACGGACTGACGATGCGCGTGATCGGGCCGTGGTTGTTCCCCCGCGTGCGGGCGGTAATTTTACGGGTATTCATGGGGACCTCCCTTTTAACTTTATTTCGCAAGCTTTTCACCACGGATAAGTCGGGTTTAACCAATATTATTCAGTGGTTTGGCTTTACTCTGAGTACTCCGTGTACTCTGTGGTTCAATTCTTATTTCAAACCCTTCCTAAACCCACCAGCAGGCTCAGAACCAAAAACACGAGGGCCGGGGCGGCTTTGGTCAGGGGATCTTTTAAGCGGACGTGGTAACCCACGGCCAGGGTCATGACGACGACCAGGGCGAAGGCCGCGACCGGTGTTAAAACGGTAAGCACCCCGGTGCCCCAGGGCAAGACCAGGCCCAAAGCCCCGGCGATCTCGCTGGTGCCGATAAAGGCCGCCAAATTCCTGGAAACGGCATGTTCCCCCGCGCTCGCCTTGAACTTTTCATAATTAAAAACCTTCATGCTTCCGATCATCAAGAAAAGCCCCGCCAGCAGGGCTTGTAGAACCCAAAGAGCGATATTCATTTCTTCCTCCCTAACGCTTGATTTAAAATCCCTACAGGCTGAAATTAGTGCGTAGGGGTTCTAAAGAAAAGTAGACACAAATTTGATAGGTAGGAACAAAAATGAAACCGAAAATCGTCAGCATTAAGGCCGCAAAATCATCCGGGAAGGGTCCCCTGCCACCCGGCCCTCAAGCCAAGGGGCACGCCTTGGGTGTGCCGGGGCGAGGGGCGAGATTCATCGAGCCCCAAACCGGACCCGGCCCCCTGCCCCAGTTCAAGGACTGCCTGCAACACGCCGACCGTGGAAAGGGCGACCTCATGATGGAGAAGGTGCTGGATATCATCGGGGGCAAGTGGAAGATGCTGGTGTTGTTCCACCTGGGAATGAACGGAACGGTGCGGTTCGGGGAGTTGAAGCGCAAGATCCCCGGCGTCACCCAGCGCATGCTCACCTTGACCCTGCGGGAAATGGAAAAGGACGGAATCGTGAACCGCAAGGTTTATCCCGAGGTTCCGCCCAAGGTGGAATACCGCCTGACGGACGAGGGGGCCGATTTAAAGGAAGTCTATGTCTCGATGGGCAAGTGGGGCTTCAAGCATGAAAAGATGTTGGAAGGGTCTAAGGAGAAGGTGTCAGGACAATAACTTTTGTAAAAGAATCAACCGGGCCTTTTATCCACCCAAAGTGGAATGGGTTGGACCCTTTGTTCCTTCCGAAAGCGTGGGGCGTGAAGCCTCAAATCCCCGCATGACCCCGCTCAATATCTCGTAAGACCTCAACCGCGCCGGGTGGTCATAGATGGCCGAATTCACCATCACTTCCTCCACTTTCGTTTCCCCGATGAATTCCTCCAGCCCCGCTTTCACGGTCTTTGCCGAACCCACAAAGGAACGGGCGAGCCAGTCCTGGGATTGGACCTTTTCCTGCGGCGTCCAATAGCCTTCGATATCGTCGATGGGGCCGGGAAGCTGGCCCCTTTTTCCCCGGAGGATATTGGTGATGCTTTGCTGGGTCGAGTTGAAAAGCTTTTGGGCTTCCCCGCCGGTCCCGGCGGCGATCACGTTGACGCAGGCCATGGCATGGGGCTTTTTCAGCCTGTCCGAGGGTTGGAAATGGGCGCGGTAGACGGCGAGGGCTTCCAATAAAAGCTTGGGGGCGAAGTGGGCGGCGAAGGAAAAAGGAAGCCCCAATTGGGCGGCCAGTTGGGCCCCGAACAGGCTGGAGCCCAGTATCCAGAGGGGCACGTTGGTGCCCGTACCCGGCACGGCCTTGACCGGATAGCCGGGGTTGGCCGGGCCCAGGAGCTGTTGGAGCTCCAGCACGTCCTGCGGGAAACGGTCCGAACTCATCGGGTCTCGCCGCAGGACCCGGAGGGTTGAATGGTCGGTGCCGGGCGCCCGTCCCAGCCCCAGGTCGATGCGGCCGGGATAGAGGGTTTCCAGCGTGCCGAACTGTTCGGCGATGACCAAGGGCGAGTGGTTGGGCAGCATGACCCCGCCCGAGCCCACCCGGATGGTTTTGGTCCCCCCGGCGATGTAGCCGACGATGACCGAGGTGGCGGCGCTGGCGATGCCGGGCATGTTGTGGTGTTCCGCCACCCAATAGCGTTGGTAACCCCAGGCTTCGGCCTTTTGGGCCAGTTCGAGGGCGTGGTGAAGGGCAATTTCGGGGGTGGAACCTTGGGTGATGGGAACCAGGTCAAATACTGAGAAATCGGGCATAGAAATTTCCTTTTGATGAAGAGGCCTTAATTTAAGGAGGGGAAAAGGCAAAGGCAATGGGGGAAGGTTTCAACCAAGTTCAAACCGAAGTTCTCTTTGCCAAAACAAAAGGGTCAGTGGTTCGATGCGTTCCGCCAACTCACTTGGGCCGCTTCTTGGTATAGGACTTCAGCGGGGCTTTTTTGGCTTTCAGGAGGGATTTCTTCATGCCTGGGACGGCCAGGAGATGAAGCGTCTCCCGCTTTGGTTTTTTCATTCGGGTTTGATCCCCCTATTCCATGCTCAACAACTGTTCACTGCGCCAAATGCGAACAACCCAAACCTTTTTGGGATCACGGCGATAAACGATGCGAAAAGGGGGAAAAAGAATCTCACGTAAAAAGCTCATTTCAAACTCCGGCACGATTCTGCCCGAATCGGGAAAGTCGGCCAGCCTTTCGACTTTTTTGAGGATTTCGGCGGCAAGTTGGCGCCCTTTTTCCGGGACGCCCTGCTCCTTGTAATAATCGAGGATATTTCCCAAGTCATTGAAGGCGGATTGGGTGATTTCAATTTTCATTGCTGGGTTATTTCAATCCGTATTTCGCCCTTGTCTCCGCGACGCTCAAGGTTCGCCCTTTTTCCACGTCCTGCAGGCCCTCCACCACGGCTCTCATGAAGGCGATTTCTTCGGTTTGTTTCTCGTAATCCTGGACGGACTGCATCACCGCCACCCCTTTGCCCCTGCTGGTGAGAAGCACCGGGCGATGGGCTTCCGTCACCTGGTGGATGACTTTGGCGGGGTTGATCTTCATGGTCGTGACCGGAACCACATCCTGGGAAAATTTCACGTCCATCTCGGGCCTCCTGAAGGTGCTATTGAAAGACCACTTAACAGGTCTTTTAACAGCACCCATTCTAAAGGCGAATGAGCCTCTCTTCAAGAACAACGCTCGCTGTTAAAGTGGCAGGCCTGGCCCTTATGTTCGGCTATTTCCTGCTTAGTTCTTGGGTCAGGCTCATTTTGGCCACGGCATGAAGGTCGGCGTCATCTTTGGTATGTTCCACCGCCATTTTGAAATCCTGGATGGCTTGCTCCTTGTTCCCTTCACCTAAATTTGCCACAGGAACGCCGAAAGAAGGACTACCTTGAGTTTCATGGGGACATTTTACATCTAAAACCCAATCTCAGGCCCTTTGCCTTATCGGTGGCGGATTTGGCCTCATTGGCTGTGTTGACCGCGTTTTGATAATCCTTCACTCCATCCGCAACAGCCTTTAACGGATCCCCGTGGTGGGCAATTCTTGGGTCTTAATTATCCTTTGAATTCGGCCTCAGTAATAGGTCATCACCGTGGCTTGGTTGTTATTGGCGCCATCCTCAAAAACAATGTAGGGGGTCGGCCCTGAGAAGGCCATCGAGGGGAAACCAGCCGGCCCGGAGGAGAAGTCCGAGCTTCCCATGTACGTCCACACCCCCCCTGAGTATCCCAACACATTGGCTTTATCGTCATTGAGGCCCTCAAAAGCCACATACGGATTACCGTTGTTGTCCGTGGACAGCGAGGGAGCATAAGCATAAATATTAAGCCCATTCCCCAGGTTCCCCAACGTGGCGGACCAACTGCCCGTGTTAACGCCACAGCCAAGGCATGCCGCCACTGCCAGGTCGGAAGAGCCGTATTGATAAGCTAGGTAGGTGTTGGTGCCGGCAATGGCCATTGATGCGATGCCATAAGGTGTGGTAAGTGGGGGTTCGGTGCCCGTAACATACCCCCAACCGGACCCATTCCAACCCGACACAATTGGATAGCCGTCACCTTGTAAAAAGCCCACGAAAGGATAGCCGCTGCTGTTAACGGCCATGGCCGTCCCGATTTGAGCGCCACTGGCGGGATCATCTTGGGTGTTTAAATCGGTCCCGGTCCCCAAATTCGCCCAACCACTTCCGGTGTTCTCGATCACCCAGACATTTTTATTATTGTCAAATGCATTGAAAGCCAAATAGAGGTTACCTCCCCCGATGGCAAGGGAAGGTGCATAGGCTGACTGGGAAGTCGACACCGATTGTGTCCAGGTCCCCGTGTTGGCCCCGCAACCGGAACATTCCCACACATAGGCGTTGGTGTCGCTGACATTTTGAAAGGCCACGTAGGCGTTGCCGCTGCCGTCAAAAGCCAGGGAAACCGAAGTCACCGCCGCGCTGGAAAAATCGGCGTTCCCCAGGGTCTGCCAGCCGGTCGTTCCGACCCCCGTGTATTTCATCACCGTCGCGTCGTTGTTGTTTGATCCATCCATAAAGGCCACGTAAGGAACGCCGTTGTAGACGGCCAGCGAAGTATCCGTGGCCGCACCCGAGGAGAAACCGTAGCTTCCCACGGGATGCCATGAAGGCGCTGGCGCGATGACGTGCGCCTTGAATGCGCCCGCCCCCGCGCTGTCCTGGATGACCCCATAATAGGTTTGGCCGGCGGTCACGGGGAGATAGCCGGGCCCCTCCACGGGCCCGGTGCCGCCCGGATCCTCAGAGATGAAAGTCGGGGTCGGGCTCGCGTTGTAATAGGCCGCCTGGTACAGGTGGCTTCCGTTTCCGCTGTCAAAACAATCCAGGTAGGTGGTAAGGGTCACGCTTGAATTCGCGGTGAATTTAAAATACTCGTCCTGGCCGGGGATGTTCTGGCCCCAAACCACCAGGTCGTTTCCATCGCTGAGCGTCCCGGCATCATAGGCGCGGGCGACACTGCTGTTTAAAAGGGTTATCGTAACCGGCGCTGAGGCCTCCACCACCGTGCAGACGTAGGTCGGGGTGAAGGTCGGGCTGGAGGTCCATGTCGGGGTCGCGGTGATCGTGGGGGTGAAAGTGGGAGTCGGCGGCGTGTTCGCGATTAAATGCACCTTGTAACTGCCGGCCCCCGTCGTGGCGAAAGCCTCCCCATAATAGGTTTGGCCGGCAGTTACATTGATGCTGCCCGTTTCCACGGGGGAACCATAGCCTCCGGATGCCTCCGAGAGATACACCTGACCCGAGTTATAAAAATAGGCCGTGAATTGATTTATTCCACTCTCGCTTTCGTAACAATCCACGTAACAGGACACCGTTCCGCTGTAACTGGGGATGAAAGAGAAATACTCCATGAAGTTGCTATTCTCGTTGATCTGGCCCGACACCACGATGTCACTGGAAAGGTTGAGCGCCCCGAGAGAAACGGCAGTGCTGAAACCGCTGGCCGTGGGGGGGATGGCCACCGGCGTCGAGGTCTCCACCACCGTGCAAACGTAGGTTCCGGTCGAGGTGGGTGTGTTTGAAAGGTTGGGCGTGGAGGTAATCGTGGGTGTGTAGGTGGAAGTGGGCACCGGTTGCCCGATGAGATGCGCTTTGTAGGTACCACCGGGTTCCGATCCAATTTCCGCCAAAACAAGGGCATAGTAGGATTGTCCGGAGGTCACGTAAAAGAGGGACCCCTGCACCGCGGAAACCCCGCTGGTTTGCGTGAGATAAGCCTGGCTTGAGTTATAGACGACCATTGCGTCAAGGTGGGTTCCGCTTCCGTCATCAAAACAATCCACGTAAAAGGAAACCGGACCGGTGAAGTTCGCGGTGAACTGGAAATATTCGCCGCCGCTGCCGCTGGCGGTGGTCTGGCCCGCCACCACCAGGTCGGACAAGGCGTTGAGCGGCCCGACATTGGCGGCCGTGCCGAAACTGTCGGCCGAGGTGGAAATGGTCACCGGGACGGCGGTTTCCACCACCGTGCAAATAAAGGTCCCCGTGATGGTCGGGGTGGAGGTGGCGGTGTTGGAGGGATTGGGCGTGAAGGTGATCGTGGGGGTCCCGGTGATGGTCGCGGTGGGGGTGACCGTCAAGGTCGCGGTGGCCGCGGGGGTGGGTGTCACCGATCCCGGCTCCGTATTGGCGTTGCTGAGGATGATGTTCAAGGCGTTGACCGTCCCGACCGTGAAGGAACCGAGTTGGGTGATCGGCTCACCCGCCGTGGGACCGCTTCCCCCGTTGCCGTTGGAGTCGTACCAGGCCTGGATCAGGTAAGTCCCGCTCAGGCCCAAATCCAGCAGGTCATAACGGAAGCCGTTGAGCGAAACGTTTCGGATGTTGAGCGGCGTGGTGTATTGGGTATCGGTGCCGGCATAGTTGGCGATATAAAGCTGGTTGCCGGGGCTGACGGCGCCTGTTCCCGTATAGTCGATATACCCCCCGATGCCCGTGAGGGTGCAGGCATTGGAAAAATTGAGCGTGCCGAGGTTGAGGGGGCTGGAAACGGCGATGTTCCCTGAGCCCGCGAAGGTACAAGGTGAGCCTGAGGGCGGGTTATAGACCGCGTAATTGTCGCCGACGTGGGGTTTAAACCCGGGGGCCTGGGGGCCCGATCCCACGGCGCAGCCGCTACAGCCGTGGACCTGGCTTTGGTAGGAGAGCCCAGCGGCGCCGTAAAACTCAATGACATACCAGTTCCCCGCCGCGAGGTTGAAGATGAAATTGGGGTTGTTGGCGTTGGAAGCCTGCAGGATATCGAACGTGTCGGAGCCGATGGAATAGGTCACGTAACCCACGACCTGGTGGTTCGAGTCGACCGGGCCCGGGCCCGTGTAGTTGGCGTTGAACTGGATGGAATCCGGGCCTGCGGTGGGTGCGGGCGTGTTGGTGATCGTGGCCGTTGGGATGGAGGTGGCGGTGCTGGTGGCCGTCGATGTCACGGTCGCCGTCGGAGAATTGGTCGCGGTGGAAGCAGGGGAAGAAGTGGAAGTGGCCGATAAGGAAGCGGTCGCCGTATGGGTCGCCGTCTGCGACGGTGTTGAACTTGCGGCCGGTGTCGGGCTGCCCGAAGCCGTTGAAGTAGGAGTGCTTGTCACCGAAGGGGTCGTCGTTCCAGTAACCGGAAGAGGGGTATCCGTCGGAGCCGGAGCGTTGTTATTGGAAGGGGTGGTCGGACTGTTCTTACCGGGACAGCCGGTGAGAAGGGCGGAGAATAAGAGGAGGGGAAGCAGCACCAAGGCTCCCCAGAAGGTCATGGCCGGCAAATGGGATGGCTTTGAACTCAGTTTCATCTTGAAACCTTCCGGAGGCTGGGTTGAATGGATTTAGGGCGGATTTTGCCAATAAACCCATGGTTAGGCCATACACCCCAGGTGTAAACCGGTGGATTTAAATGAGGCTTTTCCTTTCACCGTGGACGCTCAGGCGTCGGACCCTCGCCGGAGTTTTTTTGTTTTCCACCCTTGCCTGCTATAATTCCCCAGTCAAATCAAGGCCAATAGGCCCCAAGCGAGTCCCATGGCCCTTACCTTCCGTCCCATCCAGCCCGCCGACTTCCCCCGATGCTTCGATTTGCTTCCGAACCGTTTCCTTTTTAATACCCCGGCCTCCCGTGCCGAACTTTTGGGCTTTTGGAGGAATATCCTGGCCGACCGCACGGCCCTCTCCACCGTCGTGGAGGACGGGGACAGGCCCAAGGACAGGCGCATCGTCGGGTTCTGCATGTTTGCCTACGTGTCCGATGATTTCGCCGGGAAGGCCCAAACCACCCTTCCCGCCTTCCTGACCCAGCGGGTCCTGAAGTCTTGGAAAAAGGGCGGCTCCCAATGCCCCATGCTCTCCCGCAGGGCCATCGCCCAGTACAACGCCCGCGAGGGTTTGAACGTATTGATCCTCCATTACGGGATCGAGCCGGGAGAAAACTTTGAGCAGGAAATGCCGGTACGCTTGAATATCTTCGAGGGTTGCAGGGCTTTATATAACGGTTTCCAACTGAAGCTTTACCTGCACGAGGTTTACGGCCCCGCTGAAAAGGAAATCATGGTGAAAGTCGACTGCGGTATCGCGAGGGATTACGCCGCGGAGCCCGGTGCCACGCCCCTGGTCCGGGAAAAGCGCCCTTTCCTGGCAAGCCTCGTACGGGAAGACGTAATCAATAAACCCGGCTTCAGTACCACGATTTTTATTTATTCCCGGCCCCATTTGGGTTTTTCCAAGGGTGAACAGGATGTCCTGGAACGGGTTATTTTAGGCGGCATCGACCGGGACATTGCCTCGGAGCTGGGGTTGACGGTTTGGGCCATCAAGAAACGCTGGCAGGGGATTTACGCGAAGGTGGAGAAGGCGGACCCCTCCATTTTGGGGCCCGTGGGAAACAAGACCGATGATGAACACCAGAAAACCCGCAGGAGGTTCCTGCTGGACTACCTCCGGGCCCACCAGGAGGAACTGCGGCCCTACGACCCGGGTAGCAGGCCGAAAAAGAAAACGGCCGGCAAGAACTAACTTTTCTGCCTTCGCCGGGTTAGCCCCTCTTTTTTCTGTTTTCCCTGTCCACGGCGGTTCCCCTGAACCGAGGCCTCGAGCCGAGGTTCGCGGTTTGGGTGTGCCGGTTCAATCGTGGAACCGGCCCCCGCCGCGGGAAATCACTAAGCCATTTCTTTAAGCCGGCCCTTTTCATTGAAACCCAAACAGGCCCTTTGCCTTACCGGTGGCCGATTTGGCGTTATCGGCCGTGTTGGTCGCGCTTTGATAATGCTTCACACCATCACTCACGGCCTTGAGCGGGTCCCCGTGGTCGGCAATTCTTGGGTCTTAATTATCCTTTGAATTCGGTCTCAGTAATAGGTCATCACCGTGGCTTGGTTGTTATTGGCGCCCAATCTCACCCCCTTTAAATCAAACCAAGTGTGTCATTTTTGTCCTGATGGAGATTAGGTTGGAAGTTACCTTCTTCTTGAATTTTTTTATCGTTCGCGCTATCGTTAAACCGTAAACATATCGATGGAGGCGCCATGAGTACCGTAACCGTTTCGCCTAAATTTCAAGTGGTCATACCGGAAAATGTTCGGAAAGGTCTGAACATCAAACCCGGGCAAAAATTCGACGTCATCGAGTTTGAAGGGTGCGTGGAATTGATACCGGTCAAGGAAATGCGCTCCCTCCGCGGATCCCTTAAAGGGTTGGACACGGATGTTCCCCGCGATAAGAAAGACCGCATATGAACGTGGTGGATTCCTCCGCATGGCTGGAATATTTCGCCGGGGGGCCTAACGCGGGATTCTTTGCCCCAGCCATAGAGGACCAGAAACGGCTGATCGTTCCCACGGTTTGTCTCTATGAGGTTTTTAATGCATTTTGCAGAAGAGCAAATCGACGAG
>CAVYRH010000013.1:0-8608 GCA_963770835.1 uncultured Pseudomonadota bacterium | reverse complement strand
TATGTGCTGCAAGAACGAAACTCGTTTGGCTTTGGTCCGCCCCAACAAAACTGCAGTTTTTGGACTACTTTTGATTGCCACGTCGCCCTGTAGTTCAGGGCTCCTCGCAATGACACCTAAAATCTTTACTCAGCCTCGTATTTGATCTCGCCGCTTACTATCGTCGTCACGGCCCAACCCTTGAGGTTCCAGCCGTTGAAGGGGGTGTTCTTACCCTTGCTCTTAAACTTGTTCACGTCCACTTTTTTTTCGGTCTTGATGTCGAAGATCGCCACGTCGGCGACGGCCCCTTCGCTCAGGGTTCCGCCTGGCGATTCCCACGATCTTGGCCGCGGAAGCCGTGAGCATCTCCACCGCGCGGGAGAGGGTGATGACCCCCGGCTCCACCAGGTGGCTATAGGTGAGGGGGAACATGGTTTCCAGGCCGACGATGCCGAAGGCGGCCTCGTCGAATTCGCATTGTTTCTCGGTGGAGGCGTGGGGGGCGTGGTCGGTGGCGATGCAGTCGATAACCCCTTCCTTGATGCCCTTGCGGATGGCCGCCACGTCCTCTTCGCTTCTCAGGGGCGGGTTCATCTTGAAGTTGGCGTTGTAGTTCTTGATGGACTTGTCCGAAAGGCGTCCAGTAGTGGGGGCGGTCTCGGCGGTGACCTTGAGGCCCTTTTTCTTGGCCTGGCGGACCAGTTCCACCGAACCGGCGGTGGAGAGATGGGCCACGTGGAACCTGGCCCCGGTCATTTCGGCCAGCACGATATTGCGGGCCACCATGACGGTTTCGGAGGCCGCTGGGATGCCCCGCAAGCCCAGAGGGGTCGAGGCTTCCCCCTCGTTCATGACCCCGTTGTTGGCCAGGTTCGACGTCCTCACAGTGGTCGATGACCGACCAGGTCGAGCATCTTGGCGTATTCCATGACCCGGCGCATGAGCTCGGCGTTCATGATGGGCGCCCCGTCGTCGGAAAGGCCCACCGCCCCCGCCCTCTTTAAGTTCGCCCAGTTCGGCCATTTCCTGGCCTTCCCGGCGCTTGGAGATGCAGCCGATGGGATACACGTGGCAGTAGCCCTCTTTTTCGGCCTTGGACTTGATGAAGTAAACGATGGCCTGGTCGTCGATGGGCGGGTTGGTGTTGGGCATGCAGGCCACCGAGGTGACCCCGCCCGCCACCGCGGCCAGGGTTCCGGTGGCGATGGTTTCTTTATACTCAAACCCCGGCTCGCGGAAATGCACGTGGATGTCGACCAGGCCCGGCGTGACGATCTTGCCCTTGGCGTCGATGGTCTGGTCCGCCTTCACCTTCAGGCCCTTCCCCACCTTCGCGATCTTGCCGTCCTCGAGGAATACATCGGCTTCGCCGTCCAATTGATTGGCAGGGTCGACCACGTGCCCTCCCTGGATCAAGATACTTTGCTCATTGACACCTACCCTTTCCGCCGTATTTCTATCGTAGAGTTAGAAGTGAAGTTAGGAGTTAGAAGTCTTAAAACTCCTCACTTCTAACTCCTCACTCCTAACTTTGCTGTTCACTTCCTTCTCGCCTTGCAGGAGGTACAGGACCGCCATGCGCACCGCCACGCCGTTGGTGACCTGGTCGTCGATGACCGAGGCGGGCCCGTCGGCCACCCCGGAGGATATTTCCACCCCCCGGTTCATGGGGCCCGGATGCATGACCATGGCGTCTTTCTTGGCCCTTTTCAGGCGTTCGCTGGTCACCCCGTAGAGCATGGAATATTCGCGGATGGTGGGAAACAGGTTCTTTTTCTGGCGCTCCAGCTGGAGGCGAAGCACATAGACCACGTCCGTGTCCTTCGAGGGCCTGGTCCAGGTCGTGGAAGATCTCCACCCCCATCTTCTCGATGCCGACCGGCAGGAGGGTGGGCGGGGCGCAAAGCCTGCACCTTCGCGCCCAGTTTGGTAAGGCCGTAGATGTCGGAGCGGGCCACCCGGCTGTGGGTGATATCCCCGATGATGGTGACGGTCAGGCCTTCGATCTTCCCTTTGTGTTCCCGGATGGTGAAGAGATCGAGGAGCCCTGGGTGGGGTGTTCGTGGGCCCCGTCCCCCGCGTTGATGACCGAGGCCTTGGTGGCATCGGCCAGCATCTGGGGCACGCCGGAGCATTTGTGCCGGACCACCAGGGCGTCGATGGTCATGGATTCCAGGGTCTTGAGGGTGTCGAGAGGGTCTCGCCCTTCACCAGCGAGGAGGAGGCGGTCTGGACGTTCAGGATATCGGCCGAGAGGCGCTTGGCGGCCAGCTCAAAGGAAATGCGGGTGCGGGTGGAGGGCTCATGGAAGAACAGCACCACCGTGCGGCCCCTCAGGGCCGGCACCTTTTTGACCGATCGGGTCGAAACTTCCTTGAAGGAATTGGCGGTATCGAGAATGTGGGTGATCTCCGTGGCCGAGAGTTCCTCGAGGGTCAGCAGGTCTTTGGTTTTCCAGGTCATAAAAACCTCTTTTCACCACGAAGACACTAAGGTACAAGAAAATTCATTAGAATTCTAATTTCATTACCATTTCTTTATGCTTTCTTTGAGGCTTCGTGCCTTCGTGGTATATGGGTTCATGACCTCCTTTTCCGCGATGACGACTTCGTCCTCCCGTCCCTTTCCTTCACGTGCACCAGCACCTCTTCCTTGGAGCTGGAGGGGATGTTTTTGCCGATGTAATCGGCGTGGATGGGGAATTCCCGGTGGCCCCGGTCCACCAGGACCGCCATATTGGATGGCGACTGGGCCGGCCGAAGTCGATGATCTGGTCGATGGCGGCCCGGGCGCTCCGGCCGGTGTAGAGCACGTCGTCCACCAGGATGACCTTTTTGTTGTTCACGTCGAAGGGCAGTTGGGTGGGCGTGGGGGCCTTTTCGGGCTTGTGGGTGCCCGCGTCGTCGCGGTAGAAGGTGATATCCAGGGCCCCGTGGGGAATCTCCGTGCCCTCGATGGATTTGATCTTGGCCGCCAGCCGCTCGGCCAGCACTTCGCCCCGGCTCTTGATGCCGATAAAGACCAGGTTTTGGCATGCCCTTATTTCGTTCCAGGATCTCATGGGCGATGCGGGTGAGGGCCCGGTCCATATCCCGGGCTTCCATGATCACGGCTTTGATCTTGGGGGTCATGGGCACCCCCCGAAGAAAGTGAGGGGTCAGGAGTGAGGAGTTGGGAGTTTTAGGTAAAAAAAATCCCGAATCACCCATTGAGGTGTTCGGGAACAGGTTGGTTTCGGTTGACCGCGCGCAAGCGAGCTTCATCGTCTTTCCCTTGGGAGTCTCTCGGTACTCCGTTTAAAGGTCGAACAACTGAACGGATTATACACCTTTGGAAAAAACTGTCAATGGCCGGGTCCCCCGCGGCTTTTGAAAATGAACGGTCTTTTGAACCAGGGAATTTTTCAGTGAACGGCGGTCGGCCAAACAACGTATCATATTGGAATTGGCGAAAATGGTCCCGAAAGAGGTCCCCCTTTGAAATTTTTTCAAACCCCGCCAAGGATCCAATTCTTCCTCAACCCCTATCTCCTTTTGCCTTTGCTCGCCCTTTTCATCAGCTTGGCCCGGTTGCATACTTACGATGAAACTGTCGAGCGCGACATCCCCCAATTCGCGGTTTATGCCCATGAAATGCTGAACGGAAGGCGGTTGAACTCCGATCTGTGGCCGGTGGGCGCGTGCGGGGGGGTGCCCACTTACGCCTTGAGCGAGCTGATCGCGGGTTATAACAACAATCGCATATTCCTCCTGAACGTCCTGTCGGGCGTCCTATCGCTCGTGGGGATCTATAAAGCCGGAAAGATCCTGAGCGGCCCGGCGGCCGCCGGCATCCTGGACGGCCCAATGAGGGGCCCCACTTCCGTACCGGACCTGGTGGACAGGCCATGAAGGTCTTTCCCGAACGTTTTAGGGCCTTTTCCCGCCAATGGGAGGATCTTGGTTTTTTCCCGAGATTTTCCATCGTTGCTTTCGAAATTTGCCTTTTGATCCATTTGATCTCCAGTTCCATCGGCTGGAACAGGATGATCGACGATTTCCATTCTTTCCGCCAATGCCAAACCGCCATCAGCACTTATTACACCGTCAAGGACGGTTTCCACCTGGCCTACGAAACCCCCGTCATGGGAAAACCTTGGCCCATTCCCATGGAGTTCCCCCTCTTCCAATGGCTGGTGGCGGGGACCGTCATGGCCCTCCATACCCCCCTGGACCAGACGGGCCGGTCCTGGTCCCTTTTGTTCTTTTACCTTTCCCTTCTTCCGGTCTATGCCCTGCTGGGTTACTGGGTCAAGGAAATGGAAAAAAAGCTGTTCATCCTTTGTTTCATCCTTTTGAACCCGATCTACCTGTTCTGGCCAAGGACCTTCATGATCGAGTCCTTGGCCCTCTTCCTGGGTTGCCTTTACATCCTGGCCACGGCCAAGACCCTCCTCTCCCCGGAAAGCTGGAAAGCCCGCTTTTTTTCCACCCTATTGCTGGGATCCCTTGCGGCCCTGGTCAAGGTGACTTCCTGGGCCGTTTGTTGCTTCCCTTGTTCATTGATCGTCCTTTGGGCCCTTTACCATGGTTTCCTGAAGAAAGCGGGGCTCCCCGGCCCTCGGCGTTCCCTCGTCCTGGGCATTTTGATCCTGCTGGTCCCCTTGTGCGCCGCCATCGGCTGGGCCCATTTCACGGACCAGGTCAAAAGCTTGAACCCCCAGGCGGATGACTTCCTGACCTCCAACTCCCGATCACAAAAGGATTGGATCTTCGGAACCCTTGCCCAAAGGGTATCCCTTCCCGAATGGGGGCAAATATTCGATAACCCCCATTTTCCCGATTGGAGGGGCGGGGCCTATAGGGGAATGGCGGTTTTTTTCCTGCTGGCCGTCCTGGGTTTGGCCCTCCCGGGAAGGAGATGGGCGAAAGCCGCCTGCCTCGGCTGTTTCCTGCTGCCCCTGTTTTTTTTCACCAACCTCTACTTCATCCACGATTACTACTTTTATGCCAACAGCCTGTTCTTTTCCATTTTCATAGGGTTGGCTTTCCTTGCCCTTGGGGAAGCGGCTCCCCATCGGCCGGTCAGGTACCTGGCGGTCCTTCCGATCGCCTTGGTGTTGGCGCTCTCTTACGAAAGCTATCTGCGTTATTACCACATCTTCAGGGCCCCCAGGACCAATACCGAACTTATTTCCCGGGTGGTCCGGGAACACACGGACGAGGGGGGAGTGGTGCTGGTGTATGGGTTCGATTGGGATTCGACCATTCCTTATTATTCACAGCGGAGGGCCTTGATGGACAGGTCGAACCTGCCGCTGGGGGATCCGCGCACCCAAAAGTCCCTGGCGGCATTGGGCGGGGACCGGATCGATGGAATGCTGGTGTACGAAAGGATGGACCCGGGGTTCATCCTGGAGAGGCTGCGGTACTTCCGCCTCGACCCCCTCCCCTATGCGCTGCCGGGATACCTTTTCTTCGCCAAAAACCGCCGGCCCTGAACCCTTTTTAAAGAAGGTCCCTGTTGAACATTCTTTAAAAAGGGTTCAGCAAGTTTTGCCTATGTCATTACCCCCTCTGGTAAAATACGAACCAGTGGGCCGTTGCAACGGGAGATCGTCGCCGGCTCCACGGTCCATCTCCCGCCGAGGTCCAACTGCATCCATGAAAAAAAGATCCAGTATCAAAAAAGCGGGATGGAGGATCCGGCCCGTCCCTCGGGGGGGCCTTGGCGCCGGGTTGGGGTTATTTTTTCCTCTTTTTGGCGGTAAATATCCTGCTGGCCTATGGCCCCCTTACCCGGTCCGAAAAAGGGTGGGCCGCCTTGTGCGTGGTCCTCCCCCTGGTCCTTTATGGGCTGGCCTTCCGGTCCCGGCCATCCTCCCAAAAGGTTTGGGACTGGGCCATACCCCTTCCCGCTTTATCCCCTTGGTTCGTGTTTTTCTTGCTCTTTGTCGCGCTCTTCCTCCGCTTTTACCGGTTGACCTCCATCGTCACTTGGCCGGCCTTCGATGAAGCCATGTTCGGTTATTTTGCGCAGGACCTGGCCAAAAATTGGCAATTCAAATTCTTTTACGGGATCGGCCAGATACCGCCAATGTTTTTCTGGGTCCTGGCTGCCGTTTTCAAGGTATTCGGGGTCTCCCTATCGAGCCTTTGGCTGGCGCCCGCGCTCCTCTCGGCGGCCACCCTTCCCTTGGTCTTCCTGACCGTGCGGAAATTCATCGGGACCTCGGCGGCCTGTTTCCTGGCTTGTCTCTGGGCTTTCAGTTTTTGGCCCCTTTACGAAGGGCGCTATTGCGTCCAATACGCCCTGTACATGTTCTGGATGTGGCTCGATCTTTTTTGCCTGGGATCCTTTTTCCGGGCCTCCACCCCATCCGGCCGTTACGGCAGCCTGCTATTCCTGGGGATCACCGGCGGTTTGGGCCTTTACGTCAGCACCGGTTGGCCGCTGGTCCTTGTCGCGGTCACGGTCGCTCTTTTTTGTTTCACGGCCAAACGGCTTGGTTTTTTTATTTTCTACGCCCTTCTCGTGGGTTGCCTGGCCCTCCCATTGGCCCTCCTGTTCCTCCGGCGGGACTACGGCCTCTATATCCACAACCTTTGGTCCTTTGACAAGGAAGGATTTTCCCTGGCGGGGCAGGCTTCCAACACTTGGAATTATTTTTCGGGGCTTTTCTGGGGGATCCCGGTGGAGAACATCATCTCCTCCTATGGCCCGGCGTGGGGAGGGATGCTGAACCCGATCTTAGGGTCTTTTTTCTTCGTCGGCCTGGTGTGCCTCTTAAGGAATTTAGGCCGGCTTTGGGCCAAGTTTTCCGCGGTTCTCTTGGTGTTCTTTTTCGCGCCGGCCTTCGTGACCAAAGACCTTGAGTTCTTCAGGATCTTTCAAATCCTTCCCCTGCTTTTATTCATCATATTCCTGGGATTCCAGCAACTTTTGAAAAAACTTCCCGCCCGGAAAAGCCATAAGGTGATGGCCGCATGCCTCTTGATCTCGCTTGGACTGGATGTTTATCACCTATACGGGCCATATGTTCAGGCCGCGATGTCCGATAGCGCCTGGCCTTTCAAATGCAACCGCCGGTACCAGGCTTTTCAGATCTTGGATAAGTTGCAACGCTCGGCGGGTCCCGGGCTGATCTTCGACAAATTCCAGAGCATGATGCACCAAGATTATAATCAAAAATACGCCGACCGCAGCCTAGCCATCGCGTCCTATCCCTTTAACGCCGTGGCCAACCCTTCCATTCCCCTGAAGGATGCCCGCTGGTTCGCGGTCTTATGTGACGCCAAATTCCAGCCTTATCTGGCCAAGACGTTCCCCGAGGGAATTTGGTATCCCGTTTCCTCCATGCCGGAATTCTGGGACCGGCAGGTCCTGCTGGGGATCATTCCGTACCCTGAAAAAAACGCAAGGATCCTTCAACGCTGGTTGGAAGCGGACAAGGGTTATGACCAAGTGGTCCTTAGGATGTTGAGCCGTGTCGATGGACAATCCAACGACGACATCCTCAAGGCCTTTTTCGATATGTTCCCCGCGGTTTAAGGGGACCCCTTCTTGGAATCGAGCTTTTGGAACAAGATCGCCAAGTTCGACCTCAGAAAGGACGGCGCATATTTGGCCCGGGAAAACATCCTCGAAAGGTTCGAACCAAGGACCTATTCCTTGGATCCCAAAAATTTGGACATTGCGCTCATCTACTATTGGACGGGCTATGCCTACTCGGAATCCGGCCGGCACAAGAAAGCTTTGGAGGCTTACCGTAAAGTCGAAACCTTGAATAAAGGCTTCAAAATGCGGAAGGACTTCCGGCAAAATTTGACCGACTTGGCGCGGGCGGAACGGGACAAGTAAGGATCCAAGGAAGGAGGACCCGATTCCGACCCGCGTATACTTGTCCACCTTTCCATTCATGAATTGTTCCCTATTCGTTGGATTTACGGTTTATTCCTCGATCCTTTTCTTTTACACTGATGAACGGCAGAAGCGCGCTTCCAGGATGTCGGGCAATCCCAACCTCCCGCCTGAGGGTTCATCTTGAAAAGGAACCGGTTATTCGTCCAGCCAAAAGAGCCAGCGCTTTCCTTGCACGACAGGCCGCCTCAAAAATCCGGGCCCCTTCTCCTCCCCCGCTGCCGGCCTTATTCATGGGCGTTCTTGACGGTCGTCGCCTTCGCGCTTTTGCAACTGTTTTTCTTCAGGCCCTATTACCAGCTCAACGATGACACCTTCAAGATCTTTTTCACCCAGGGCGTGGGGACCGACCTGGCTCCCAGTGAATTCGTCGGATATTCCAACCCCCTTTGGGGCTTCCTTTTAAAAACATTGTTTACCCTTTTTCCCGCCATACCCTGGTACGGATGCCTGATACTCCTGGCCCAGTTCCTTTCTTTTTTCACCTTTTTTTTGGCCCTCTGTTTGGGCCCGCACCCCAAATTCAAGGTCCTGTTGTTCACCGTGGCTTGGTTCGGGGTCTATTTCCTTTTCTTCGCCAAGATCCAATTCACCGCCACGTCCGTTCTGGCCGCCCAATCGGGCCTTTTCCTTTTTGGCCAGCCTATGGGCGAATACCCGGTCGCCTTCAAATCGACCGGCCTGGTGGCTTGGGGGGGTGATGCTCTTTATTTCGGTGCTGATAAGG
>CAVYRH010000012.1:0-29302 GCA_963770835.1 uncultured Pseudomonadota bacterium | reverse complement strand
TCGCGCCCCGTCCCCCGTGATCCAGCGGGACCGCCCGGAGGCCGTAGCGATCTTGCCGTCGAGGCTGATGGCGGCTTTCAAAAGAACCCGGGGCCTCGAATGGGTCACCGCGAAAAGAAAGGCTTCGTTCATTTGCCGGGCTTCTTTTTCTAGCACACCCGTTTTAACGGTAATGCCCGCCTGGCGGAGTTTTTGGAACCCCCGTCCTTGCACCAAGGGAAAGGGGTCCTTCATGGCCGCCACCACCTTACGAACTCCCGCCCGGATGACCGCCTCCGCGCAGGGCGGGGTTTTGCCGTGGTGGCTGCAGGGCTCCAATGTCACGTAAAGGGCCGCGCCCTTGGCGTTTTTCCCCGCTTGGCGAAGGGCGATGATCTCCGCATGGGGGCCGCCATAGCGGGAATGGCCGCCTTCCCCGACGATACGGCCCGCCTTGACCAGCACCGCGCCCACTTTGGGATTGGGGGCAGCGTAGCGGCCGGGGACTCGGCGAGGAAAAGCGCGCGCCTCATAAATTTTAATTCGGCCTTGGACGGCATGGGTCCACCCCAGGAAGGATAAAAGAAGGATTAAGTATGCTATACGATCCCGGTCCGATCAAGGCGCGTTCCGGTGGTGTCTCAGTTTGACTTGAACAACTTCAAGACACCCCTCACCCTGCCCTCTCCCGCAAGGGGCGAGGGTTTGGTAGATGTTCCCCCTCTCCCTCGAGGGGAGAGGGTGGGGTGAGGGTGGAGCAACATTTTCTTTCAAACTGATACACTGCCAACCATTCCCCTTTTCAAACGGGAATCCAGCGGTTAAAATCCACTTTCGTTTTTATCCGCCGCTCAAAAGAGGTTTCCCATGCCGATACTCGTCTTGGTCCGCCACGGCCAGTCCCAGTGGAACCTGGAAAACAAATTCACCGGATGGGTCGACGTGCCCTTGTCGGAACTGGGAGAAAAGGAAGCCCGGCAGGCGGGTGAAAAGCTGAAGGGTTATAAGTTCGACGTGGCCTTTACCTCCGACCTCCAGCGGGCCCAGCGGACCCTGGCGCTTCATCATGCAGGTGGCCAAGTTCAAGGACTTGCCCGTCTACATGGACCAGGCCCTCAACGAACGCCATTACGGCGCCCTCCAGGGCCTGAATAAGGCCGAAACGGGTAAGAAATCGGGGACGACCAGGTTAAGATCTGGCGCCGCAGCTACGACGTTCCGCCGCCAAGGACGGACCGGCTTTACCGAATCCCTCAAGGACACCGCCGCCCGCACCATTCCCTATTACGACACCCACATCGTCCCCTACCTGAAACAGGGAAAAAACGTCATCGTGGCCGCCCACGGCAATTCCCTGCGCTCCATCGTCATGCACCTGGAAAACCTGACCAAGGAACAGGTCTTGGAATTAAACCTCGACACCGGCATACCCCGTGTTTACGAACTGGATAAAAACTTGAAAATTGTTTCCTCGAAGGACCTCAAGTAACCGGTAGTACATCAGTTTGAAAAGAAAATGCGACTCCACCCTCACCCCGCCCTCTCCCCTCAAGGGAGAGGGGGAAATGCCGCTAAAGACCCTCGCCCCTTGGGGGAGAGGGTAGGGTGAGGGGTGCCTTAAGGTTGTCCAACTCAAACTGACTCACTACCCAACTTTCTAAAGGACATTTCAGCCAAGTGCTATTACGCTTCGTTTCCCTCTTCCTGATCCTGAGCTGCCTATGGGGTTGCGCCACCCAGCACCTGGCCCTTAAGCCGGCTCCCCCGGTGGGCCAGGCGCCGGAAGTCCCAACCCCTCCTCCCCCCATAACCGACGAACAGATCTTGGGGCTGCAATCGCCTCCCGACATGATCGAGGACCCCGAATCCGGCCAATACGCCATCGCGCAAGTCATGCAAAGTTTTTGGAAGCTCCGGGACAAAGCCGCCCAGGACGGCTGGCATTTGATCCTTGTTTCCGGCCACAGGTCCTTCAAGCACCAAATGAAGATTTGGAACCATTACGATTCCCTTTACAAAAAAACCGACAACCTGGACGCCAAGAGGAGGGTGAGGGCCGTCATGAGCCTGGTTTCGGTTCCCGGCCTTTCGCGGCACCACTGGGGCACGGACATGGATATTTCGGAAGCCAGCTTGAGGGGCCAATTGGTGAACGTGCACCCCGATACCCCCGTCCGGGTCATCCAGTTTTACAACTGGATGGAGCACAACGCCCCTGTATTCGGTTTTTGCAAAGTTTATTTGGGGAAACGCGGGGCGGTCCGGGACGAACCCTGGCACTGGAGTTATTTCCCCTATTCCAAGGTCTACGAGCAGCAATTCATGTCGATCCAGGATTTCCACAAGATCTTGAACGACCAGGTGGAAGACGTGCATTACTTGATGAAGAATTTCGACAAGGTCTTCAAGCAGGAAACCAAGTCCATCAATACCGAGTGCGACCTACAGATACAGAATTAAACTTCCGCAAAACCTTGTCCACGACGGGTCCCCGTCGTGGACAGCTTACCTTAATGAACGACATGGTCGATTTAACTATTTACTCTTATCCACGTAGTCGATTTCGACGTTCTCCCAACGGTCTTTCTTCTTTTCAAAGAGGGTCGCGTAATGGTCGTAATCAGCCCAAGTATTTTTGGACAATTTGTCATAGTTCGACACCAGAACCTTTAAATGCGTTTCATCCACCCATACTAAATCGATCGGTTCGTAATGGGCATCGTACCCCGTCAAAATCATGATGTTGGCCGGATTATCTTCCAAATAATTCCTTAGTAAATAATCAACTGGATGGAATGGGGTTCCTTTTCGGCGAAGATTCAGATAAGTCTGTCCATCATTGAACATGCTCGGCCCATATCGAAAAAAGATCGTGGCGATCGTACCGTTTTGGGGTGAGGTCCTTTCGACTTTGACGTCGTGAGGCATATATGGCTCATTCAGGATGGCCGGGATGGAGTACCAAAGATTGATCCCGACGAAAAGCCCTAGAAACAATATGCCAAGCACACGTAAGACCCGAGCCTTAAGATTTATCGCCTTCCATCGACATAAAAAGCACAAACCGACAGGCCATAAAACTATTAAAAGATCAAGGCAAGCCTTTTGGACCACCGCCGGATTGGAATTCCAGAAAGAATCAAGAAAAAATGACGCAACTAAACTTAATAGGATTGCCAGCCCAATTAAAACCAGAAGACAAATTCGTACGATCTTTTTTCTTCGGAAGATAGGTTTCCAGACCAGAAGAGCGAAAAGAAAAAAGCCAAGAAGTGATTGAGCGCCAAATAAAATATAGTGGTCAGTCATAAGATCTAATCCTTACTTATTGGATCACTGTTTTTCTCTTTGGGTCGACATCCAAGCTGTCCACGATGGGTCCCCGTCGTGGACAAGTTCCAAACGGATTCAATTCGATACCGGCCCCAACCCAATTTCAGGCATAAACATAATTACTATTAAAAAGATCAAAATCAGTAAAAGAAACCAGAACAAGATCGCCCAATACTTAAACTTCACCTGTTTTTTAATACCTAGAACAAAGGAAACTAATATAGCCAGCCAAACAACCCCAAATATTAATTCACCCGGAAAAGTTTTCGTAAAATTGGATAATCTAAAGACCAGTTCTCTGGGCCAGAAAAGAGTTCCGCCAAAACTCGAGAAAACATCCGCGAAAGTTGGAACGACTTTTAATGAAGCTACTCCCCGGGCTAAAGCCCGGGGTTTCAGCCTTTCAGCATACTTTGGTCATGCTGTTGCTCCCGGATATACTTGCGAATCATTTCTTCCTGCACCGTACCTATACTTTCCGCAAAATACCCGTCCGCCCAAAAACTATCGCCCCAAAGGAACTCCTGCAAAGCTGGAAATTCTTCCCTTATCTTGATACTTGTCCCACCTTTTAGAATCTGTACTACTTTGGCTACACTCACCCTTGGCTCAACCTGGATCAGCATATGCACGTGATCTCGTTGAATATTTAACTCGTGGATTTCCCATCGGTTTACTTGGGCCGCCTCTTTAAACAGCTCCTGCAGGCGGACGGCTATTTTGCTATCCAAGACTCGCTTCCGGTACTTCGGTATCCAAACGAGATGAAATTGCAGACGGTGCTTGGTGTGTGCCCCTACCCAGTATTTTGACATGACCAAAGCATGCCATATTTTATGGCCTGCGGCCCGACAAAAAACCTGTCGGGCCTCCGGGCAGCCATTCATCCCCAGGCTTAAAAGCCTGGGGTTTTCTGGCAAGTTTTATAAAACTAACAGGATAAAAAGAACCAGGCCGCAATCAACAAAAATGATGAATTTATAATCGAAAGGGTGTCTTTTGGGGTTGCCACAATTGACACAAGAGAGCCCTTCGTTTTTCCGTCCACACTTTCGGCAGGACCAAAGCTTCGACATAATTTTCCTTTAATAATCACTTCGATCTAACCA
Source organism: uncultured Pseudomonadota bacterium (assembly GCA_963770835.1). GTDB lineage: Bacteria > Oederibacteriota > Muellerivitia > Muellerivitales > Muellerivitaceae > JAJPJW01. Next base: position 24,881 of record CAVYRH010000012.1, on the reverse strand, counting down.
TCTTTCGATTTTCCCTGTCCACGACGGGTCCCCGTCGTGGACAACCTACAGCCTCACTCAAAACACTAAGTGATGTCCTTCGTTGGATAAAGTGAAAGCCCTGGGTATTGGTAATGACGGGTGTTAAAGGTGACCAACGTCAAATCATTAAGTAGGGCCGTAGCGGCAATGACTGCGTCGGCCCATTCACCCCGATGGGGTTTGCGGGAAAATGAGCGAAGAATTTCAGCGGCTTTTCGTGCTGTTGACGGGAGTACCGGAAGTATCTCATAGCTTCCCAAATGCTGATGGACCGCTTTCATCTCGGAAGCTTTAGCTCCGACCTCGACTTCCAAAACATTGATGGCTGAACAGGCTATGGATTCTTCCTCTGAAAGATTTAACAAGAGTTCCACAATCTCTGAACGCCCGCGAAGAGCCCAAATAATAACGTCGGAATCTATCAAGTAGGGCATGGACTCGGATTAACTCCATCCCCGGATTCGGCCCAAGTGGCGGTTAATCCCCGCTTGGGTTGTCATATCAGGATGATTTTTATCCGTCCACGAACCAGCGGTTTGTTTGAGAACCTTTTTGAATTTCATAGACCGAAGTTGTTTTTCAACAGCTTCCGCCACAAACCGGCTTCTTTGGCGGGCGGGAATGGTATGCTTCAGCTCGGCTCCCAATTCATCGGGAAGAACAATTAAAGTTTTCATAGGAAAACCTCCTTTTCTATATATACGATTGTATATCCATTAGGCATGGTTCGCAATCCCATTTAATGCCCTAAGACCTGTCCACGACGGGTCCCCGTCGTGGACATTAAAACTTCATTTTGGGGGATTTTCCCCGTAGTCGAAATATTCCCCGGTTCCGGGATCGTATTTGATTTCCAAAAAACAAGTCCCCCCGCCGTGGGCTCGATGCACCTTTTCTTTCCAATCTTTCTCAGCCAGGCAAAATAAGCTTACGTAAATCACCTTGCGCCCTTTTTCGTATAAGCCCCAATACTGCCGTTTGTATTCGCTGAAGTTTTTTGAAGAATCCCAAGCTTTCCATAATGGGTTCGAATTTTTGATTCTGTTATGTTGAGCCAGCAGGAAGGCTCCAAGGTGATTTTCCATTTGGCGCACCTGATATACATTTGGCGTCCAGCAGGGTTTATCAGACGGCATTGAAGGGTCTCCGCACTGAAAAATAACACCCTCAAATTGGCTTCCGTTGACATAAAGAGGTTTGGAAACCATTTCCTTTGAATACCCCACTCCAGCCAATAAAAGCACAAAAATAAAAAATATCTTCATTTGTTCCAAATTCGCCTCCATGGCTTGTCCACGACGGGTCCCCGTCGTGGACAAGCTTTATTCAGGTAATTTTACCCCTTTTGCAAAATGCGGCGAGAACAAAACCTTTACAAAAAAAGCCGAAAGGCTTTTCACCTTAGGGCCAAAAGACAAAAAAACGCGACCGGCCCTAGCCCTCCGGGACCCCGCCCGGCCCGGAAAACCCGGGCCCGGCGGCGGGCCTCGAACGCTGTCACTTCGTTTTCGCGCTTCGTCGCTTTAACCCAAGGCAAAGCTCCCGGGAATTCGCTTCGCTTCTTCCCTCCCGCAAAACCTAATCTTTTTACGGCGCCCCCCTTCCGGTTGGTGAGGGGGCGCCTCCAAACGCGCCTCTTCAAAAAATAATTGAGGAGGGTTCGCATGAATCCAAAGGTTGGGATTTTGAAGTTGTACCTGGGAAGGAAGGGCCAGCTGGTGGCGACGTTCACCGCCAAGGTTTCCTTCGTCCATAAGGAGGAAGGGAACGAGGTCAGCTACGAGACGCACTTCCCGAAGATGGTCGTCATCGAAGGAAGCAAGGGGACATTCGTGGACGTCCCCACCAGGAAGTACAAGGAGAGCCAGGACCCGGTCCCGCTGTACTACCTGAACAAGCCCCTGAAGGAGTTGATCCAGGACCAGGCCTTGGACGCCTACGAACAGGCGACCCTTGAGAAGAAGTTAGAGCAGGAATGAGAAAGGAGAGGCGCAGGGAGGGTTCCTCCCCTGCAAATTTCGGGGAGTTAGGCCTATTTCTTGAACTTTTGATTTCCTTTCCATTTTTTTGACCGCCTTTTCTAGTTCTTCCTCCAATCTTTGACGAGCTTGGCCAGGTTTGTAAAACTTTGTTCCATTAAATTTAAAAGGAATTTGTTGGATTTATTTAAACCGGCTTTTTCGGCGAGATAGCTTAGCCTGTTTACGTTTTGATTTCACGGTTTTCCCCCAAGGTGGTGTTCTTTAGTTCCCTGTGGTTTTTATTTCTTTTTTTCTACTTGGCGGTTGAATTCCTCGGCGGTGATTCCCTTGCGCTCCTTGCCGTAACCCTCGGTGACGGTCGCGCCACCATGGAAGATTCCATAACCCAGCTTCTTCTTGGCGATAGGCTGGATAGCCTCAAGGAAATCCTGCCACTTGGGGTCATGGGCCTTTTGGCCCATTTCGATGGCGGCCTGAACGGCCCCGCGGGCGAAGGACGAAAAGTCCTTCACGCCCAAAGCTTTCAGGGATTCTTCCCAATATTTCGCCTGGGAAGGCGTCGCCCGAAAACGAAGGGTGATAGATTTTTCCTCCTCTCCCCGAATAACCGGGAAGAAACTCGACTTTTCTGCGACATGGGCTTTCATGCTTTACCTCCAACCCTGTTTCGTTTTTACTAAAATTTCTTTTTCTTATACCAATCCTTCAACCAATCATGCCCGCGCGGTACGTCCAACGCGGCCTCCACCACCCAACAGGTTTGCTCGTGCTTCCGGTACTCCACCAACAAGGCCAGGCGGATATGCCCGTCCGTGATGGTGACCCAAACCCCTTCCTCGTAGTAGGACCTCATGGGTTCCTTGAAGTGGTCGGCATTTGGCGGGAAGGTCTTCAGTTCGTCCAGGAACGTGAAGAAGGGCTTTTGCAACAAGGGATGTTTTTTGAAGATATCAACGAGCTTTGGGTTGATCCCGTCATCAATCCTGACCTCCCAGGGGTTGAAAAATTTCATGTCGTCAAAGGAATCGCCGGTCGTCTCGTTCATGTTTCTTTCCGTAAAGGATTGGCTTCAACCAACCCTTCCCCGTCTCTAAGGAATATACTACAAATTGTAGCTACAAACAAGAGCTACAAATTACCGGGTTAAGATTACCGGGGGCCGTCAATGAGCTAAAGCGTGGGTTTTGCGGCCGTGGTGTTCCCTTTTCTTCAAGGCTAGGTCGTAACCAGCGAAGTTGAGAATTTTGATGAGGGTCGGGAAGTCCGGGAGAACTTTACCGGACAAGGCCTTGTAGAGGCTTTGGCGACCCAAGCCCGTTTCCTTTGAGAAGTTCCCCACCCCACCCAAGGCTTGGACCACAGGCTTGAGACTAGCGGCCAGGAAAGGAAGGTCCTTTTCGGTCAGGAGGTCTTTGAGGTATTCCGGCGGAAAGCCTCGTCCTTTTTCAAGTTCTTGGCTACAACTCCGTTGAGGTCGAAAGGTTCCGCCGGGGAGAAATTACTTTTTTCTTTTTCATAGGAATCACCCTTTCCCTTTTCTGGCCTTATAGTTCTGCCAGTAATCCTTGGCCAGGTTAATATCCTTTTGTTGGCCGTGCTTCTCACCACCCAAAAGGAGGATTACCAGAACCGGCCCGTCCTGACCGAAGTAGACCCGGTAACCCGGCCCTACGTCGATCTTGAAGCCCCAAACCCCTTCCCCGACGTCGTCACAATGCCCGAGGGTTCCGAGTTGGGCCCGGCGCAAACGGTCGAAAACCGCCTTCTTCGCCTTGGCATCCTTAACGGAGTCCAACCAAACTTGAAAAGGCTTTTCGCCTTTCGTGGTCTGGTATTCGAGGAGCGTCCTTGGTCTGGCTTCCATTGCTAATTGTCTCCCGTGGGAGACATATTGTCAAGCGTCATTCGCTTCTCCTGAAAAAGGATTGCCGGGTTTAGGCCCCCGGCGGGGCCGTTCCTGGTTACTTGACCGGAAGTCCCTTGAAGACCTTTTGGCCTCCGGCAAAACCTCGTCGTTCAGGTTGGCGAAGGGGTAGTAACACTTGATGAAGTCGCCTTGTCCCCGGCCTTCTTCGGCTGGATGACTTCGTGGATGGCGGCGTCCACCTTCAAACCCTTGTCCGTCTGGACGAGCCGGTAGTTCGGCAGGGTGATGAGAGGCTCACCGTCCACCGAAACCGTGACCTTGAAAGACGCAAGGGTCTTGGTTTCCTCCTTTTTCGATTTCTTCATGTCCTTCACTTCGATTTGCAGTCCCATGGACTTGCTCCTTTATCCTTTTTGCCTGGGGCCTTCGGCCTCTTTTTTGCGGGACTTTTAAATTTCCGGCCCCGCCGGCACAAGGCCGGCGGCGGGGCTGGAAATTAAGAAGGGGATTCCGTCTTGGGGATTTATTCACAAAGCGACAGCGGCGCCGACCCGATGGTTTCCAATCGCCCTTGGCCGAAGGCCAATTGGGTCGGCCTCACATGACAATCCCGGTTTTGGATTGGCGTGGGAGGTGCCTCGCAGTCAGCGCGTCTTTAAGAAATAAATTTTCAAAGGAATCTACAATGGGCATGGCTGGGGTTTGGGCCGGCTTCGGCCCATCTGGATTGGGGGGATGGATGAAGGTTACACGCCCGCGAAATCGGCGGCCGGCGAACCTTCTTTTGTGTTTGAAGGTAGGGAATAGGCTTTCACAAAGTACAAATAAATAAACCCAGCGAGCGGCCTTGGGTCTCACGCCCCTTCCCTCGTCCCCAAATACCGTGGACGGTGAACCAGGCCTCGAACGCTGGCGTTTCACTCTCGCGATTCGTCGCTTAAAGGATTACCGACCGGAGCTACAGGAAATCCGCTTCGCTACTTCCCTTTAGCCAAAAGCAAAATCCTTTTTACCCGCGCCCCCCTACTCGTTCGTAGAGGGGGGCGCAGTAAAAAGGCGCGGAACCCTCAAATAAAAATGAGGAGGATTCGCATGAATCCAAAGATTGAAGTTGTGAAGTTGAATATCGCCAAGAAGGGACAGCAGGTCGGGACGTTCTCGGCAAAGGTGACGTTTGAGGAGAAGTACGAGGCTATTTGGCCAGGGATGAGAATTGTCGAGGGGGCCAAGGGGACTTTCGTGGATTTGCCGTCACGGCAGTTCAAGGAAGTGGGATTTGTTCCCTTCTACTACTTGAACAAGGCCTTGAGGGATTTGATCACGCATGAGGGCTTGGAAGCCTACCGCAAAGCGGTGGCGGAAAGACGGGGAGAAACCAGCGAGTCTGGCGTCCGTGGTTCCCACGACACTGGCGAGTTCTGTGGTGCCCGCGGTGGCCGGGCCGGCGGCTGTGACGAGTGCGGCGGCACCTGCTAAGACGTGGCCGAAAAAGGAGTGGAAGCCCACTGCGCGGAGGTAACAAACCGAGGCGCTGGCCTTGTGTGCGCCAGTTCCCAAAAAAGGAACTGGCACAAAACTTCGTGAAGAAGTGAAAGCCGGAAAATGGCCCGGCCCCGGAAGGGGTCGGGCTTTTTTTGTTTGATACTTTTCGAAGCTGGAATGAATCTGTTTGCGAAAAAAACGCGGAAACAAAACAGTTATAAAAAAAGCCCCTGCCGAAAGGCGGGGCTTTTCTCCAAAAGGCCGCTGTCCTCCTTCGAGGACAATTAGCTCTTAAAGTTTCTTCAAGTGTTTGATGAGGTCTTTGGTTTCTTAGTTTTATTTCCCATGAGCATGGGGTCTTAATTCTTTATCAGAAATCCATTCCCCGATTTTTTCCGCATGTTTGACCGCCTTGTCAATCTTCGCGGCGGTCTTGGCGTCGGGTTTTTTAAGGGAGAGCTTCCCTGTTTCCTCTGGTTTGCTTTTCAAATTAAGCCCTCGCCGCATGGGCATGACGAATGACAACCGGGCGCCGCCCTGAAAACCGTATGGTCTTTTTTTCAGGGGTGGGCAGTTCCTTAGTATGGGTTATTCCCCTGGTGCGGGCCAACTCCCGGCCCCTCTTGTACAAAATATTTTCGGTTTCGGTCAAATCCTGGTTCCGCAAAGAAGGATTATCAATCAACTGGTAACCCAAAATTTTGATGGAAATATCTTTTACGGCCTTCAAAAACTCCTGCCATTTAGGGTCCTTGGCCCGAAAGTCCCGGTCAATGGCCCCGTCAATGGCTTGCCGGGCAAAAGATGAAAAATCTTTCACCCCCAAGGCTTCCATTGCCTCGACCCAAGACTTTTTCCTCATAAGGTCAACTCGAAAGCGGATCATTTCGCTTTTGTTGACCCCAATTCGCCGGTTGAACCGGAAATGAACTTTTTGGGTTTTCATATTTTTTCTCCTTTGATGATTTTATCAAAAAGGGCCTGGGTCACTTCCTCGGCCAAAAAAAGGTGTTTAACTAAACAGATTTCGTATCGGGCGGAATATTGTGCCACTAACAAAATCCGCTTTTGTTCGCTATGGACAACCCAAAGGCCCCCGCCATCACTCAAGGGAACTGAGAAAACCCGGCTGTCGGGCGGAAAGGTTTTTAGGTAACCTTTAAATTTCAAATAAAGGTCCCGGAACATTGCACCGTTGGGCATTTCATCGAAGGCTTTTATTTTTTCTTTAACCCGTTCTAATTCTTCGATTGCCCAAACCTTCACATCTTCCGGTTTCAATGCCATAAGTCCTCGTTTCCCTCGCGTTCGTATAACCGTAAATAAATTGTAGCGACATTTGTGGCACACGTCAAGTTCTAGCCCTTTAAATCCTCCTGGCGGTAAAGGCTTGGGTCTATTTGTTCCCTTACGACGATCTGGACGTCCCAGGGTTTCCAACCTTTTTCCTGTAGAACCATATCAAAGGCTTCCGAGTCCGTTTCACTTATAGCCCCGGCAAGCTGACCAGTCCAAGAATTTTTGACCTGAATAAAAAACATTCTTTCCCCCTTCTAAAAAAATGTTGCCGGGTAGCGCCGTTTTCGGCGGCGCCCCCGGCGGGGCTGTTCCTCTTATTTGCCCTTTTTCACCGGGAGAGCCTTGTAGACCTTCTCGGCTTCGGGCAGAACCTTTTCGTTGAGGTTGTTGAATGGGTAGTAGCACTTGATGAATTCAGGCTTTCCACCTTGCTCCTTCGCTTGCTTGACCTCGTGGATTGCGGCGTCCACCTTCAAACCCTTGTCGGTCTTGACCAATCGGTAATTCGGCAGGGTGATAACCGGCTCACCGTCCACTGATACCGTGACCTTGAAAAACGCTAAGGTCTTGGTGTCCTCCTTTTTGGTTTTTTTCATATCCTTCACTTCGATTTGCAGTCCCATTGACTTGCTCCTTTATTTTTTTGCCTGGGGCCTTCGGCCTCTTTTGCGGGACTTTTAAATTTCCGGCCCCGCCGGCACAAACCGGCGGCGGGGCTGGAAATTAAGAAGGGGATTCCGTCTTGGGGATTTATTCACAAAGCGAAAGCGGCGTCGGCCTTGCCTCACATGACAATCCCGGTTTCGGATTGGCGTGGGAGGTGCCTCGCAGTCGGCGCATCTTAAAGAAATAAATTTTCAAAGGAATCTTCACTGGTCATGGCGGGGGTTTGGGCCGGCTTCGACCCAATAAATGGGATCCAAAAGATCGCCGGCACACGCGGTCTTTGCGGCGGCCGGCACGTCAACCTTTGGAGGATCCACCAGATGGGGAAGGGAAGTGGGGAATAGGAAAGCTGAAGGCTTTTACCTCTTGGTGCTGCCACTAGACCCGAAAGGCAGGGAAGCCGCCAGGCTTCAAGCGGAGGTTTTACAAAAAGGGAAATCGAGGTGGTATTTTTTGAGCCGACACCGAACTTTTCCTTTTTGGAAACGGCCTTGAGGACGCGAAGACCCCTTACCTTTATCGGTTTCCTGCCAGGGCCGCGGTTGTTGTGGACCGGGCGGGGAACCGCCTTTGCGGGGGGACCAACGGAGCCGGCTTCTTCTCAAGACGACTCTATTGGTGGGGAACCCAAAGGAAAAGGGAAGGGGAGTCCCCCGAGGAAAGCGGATCGCGGAAGCGCACGCAAAGCGGAAGGGAATTACAAAAGGGAAGCCCTTTTGTTTAGGGGCTTGGGGGCTAACGCCCCCGGGTAAAGGGGTGGGGAGAGATCGCCCGGAACGGAGTGAAGGGAAGCTCGACCCAGGGGGAATACCAGGGAAGAGGGAAGTGCCGAAGGCGTAGCCAGCGGCTCCCTATTCCCTTCCCCCTTCAAGGCATTAAATCAGGAATCCTTGCCCTGGATGATCCGTGCGACCTTTTCGTGGTCGTAAACCTCGACCTCTGAAACACCCCAGACCTGGTCCGCCATCCTCTCGGAAAGATGGACCGTAAGGGAATCCCCACGAACGGAAACGACCCGGCCGATGGCCATGGACTGCTTGTGATAAACCTCGACCCCCGGAGCAAAACGCGGCAAGGAAAACCCCCAAGAGTGAAGTGAAATAAAAAAAGGCCCCGGAGAACCGGAACCTTTTTAAAGGAACCTGCAGCCAGTTAAGGCCACCCAGGAACGTTTCCGGTCCTGGTGTGCTCGCCAATCCCGATCCCTTCAATTGAAATTCTTACGCCGGGAAGTTCAGGTGTCAAGGGTGGACATTGACAGGCGGCCTACCCTGGGAAAAGATGAAGCGGCGCACGGGAATCGAACCCGCAACCCCCCAAGTGGCGAACTTGGGCGCTCTACCCTTGAGCTAGCGCCGCATCTGCGCTGGCGCAAGGGTGCCTGTCAATGTAGATGGTTGGGGGAGTGTCCCCCCGGGGACAGCCCGGTGGGAGGGGGCGAGGGGAAATTCCAAAGTCCCTCAAGCCGAAAGGCTTGCCACCAAAAAGTATACGGTTGTATTCTTTTAGGCCGCCAAATGGACCACAAAGTCTCATCACCCTGGCCGAAAAAATCGACCCCAAAAAACGGCCTTTAAATGCAAAGGGCAAAAACCACCTTTTTTGACTATCCGTCCGGGTTCTCACATGTGAGAATCCCCGGCCACGTTATAATTAACAGGAGCTCAAAAAGATGTAGAAGGAGTTTCGATGCCTCTCTGTGAATCATGCAATTCGGAATTAAAAGAAATAGACCGCAAACCCATCTCCGACCCAGGAAAACCCAAAAAACAAAAAGTCAGGTTCATTTGCCAGAACCCTCAATGCGGGGTGTTTAATGTTTTTAAAGACCTCGATGAAGCTGAAAACAGAAAACACCCCAACTAAACACAGTAATTTTGTCAAGAACATTATATAACTATTTTATAAAAGTTTCGGGGGAGTGCTTTTTAAGGAATTTCCGAATCTTTCCCAATGGCGGCCATCGACACCGAAAAAACCTCAGTGGTGATTAGCTGTTTTTCCAATGCCCGCCCCAATGTCTCCCGCATTATTGCCCGGCGCGCGACTCGCCCAATGTCGGAAATCTTTTTGCCATTCTTGCTTTTGGGCGCGTCCAAAATGCCGCCCTCGAATTCGAAACCCACGGGGCTGGCCGGATCTTCCTGGGCCATGTATATGGCCGAATAGACGTTCCCAAGGGATTCGTCCAGGTCGAAGTAGGCCTTGAAGAACAGGCGGCCAGCCATGAATTTTTTCTGCAGAAACTCGATGTTGTTGATCCTGAGCTTCAAGTAAACCCCTGAAATATAAAGTTGTTGTCAAGTTCTTTTCGGTATAACAATTTTTATACCGAACAAAATTCGGGATAACCGTTATTAACCCAAATCCTTTTCAGATTCTGAATCTTCCAAATATTCACGCTTGTATCTTTTGGGCCAACTCGGAATCTCCGGAAACAAGTCAACGACGTCGCCGGATTCCAGTTTGTTGATCCATTCCTGGCAACCCCGATGGACCCCGTCCTTGTCCCTTACGGTTAATTCCTTTTTACAAAGCTTGCAGAACTCCATCCCGAAACCCCTCTTAGGGATTATAACAAGCGGCCCCGGCGAAAACCGCCGCCGGAGCTGCGGCAAGGTGACTTCCGCTTACCGGAAGTTTGGGTTCTTGGGTTGGTTTCGCCAACCGCTGGAAGCTAAAGACCTTAAAGTGGTGGTTTAATTGTCATAAACTTTATTTTATTCTCACATGTGAGACTTTTAAAAAGGCTTTGGAGGATTCCGGGTTCCAGGACGAACCACCCTGGGACCCGGAATCAAACCTTTCTGAAATCGGCTCGGCCGATTTCCAATTTTCAGCCATGAACCTCGGCTGAAAATTGATCCTTTCGCTTCTGACTTTCGTTTTAAAAAACCAAACATAAAATCACATTACACTTACCACCCGCTTGCGCCCCGACCCCGCTCTCAAACCAACTGGCACATCTCTATGTGACATTGGGAGAGCGGGGTCGGGGCGCAAGCGGGTGGTAAAAGCCTTGTGGGATAAGGATTTTATGAAAGAAAAAGGTTAATACGGTTTTAACCTTTTTCGGAATTCTCACACGTGAGAATTCTTTGGTTTTAGGCCTTTACCTTCGGTTTTAGGGCTTTTTCCCGTGGCTTTTCGATGGGTTTGAAGGCTTCCTCAAAGGGTTTATGGATGGCGCTTTCGAAGTCGGTGATGAGCCAAAGTTTTCGGTTGATGGTCCGCCGCCTTGATGCGTCCATACAAGTCCAGATGAGGTTGTTGAGACGGACGGCGTTTTTCTCGTCCTGGCAGACAAAGAGCTTGTTGGTTGGCGCGAAGTCCTCTTCCAACCCGCGGATGACCCCAAAGACCTTTTCCGCCGAGTATTCCTTGTGTTCGTATTCCAATACGAATGGAATGTGCTTAGTCCCGATCAAGGCCTCGAAGTAGCCATCCGGCACCCGGTAGAAATTTTGGCTTTTCCAAGAGCGGGAGTATTCCTCCCTACCCCCGAAATCCTTAAGGCGGTAGTTCCACTTGGCCTCCCGACCGATCCCACAGGCCATTTCATAATCCGACACCCAAAACACGTCCTGAAAATAGGGGTTCCTTTCCAAAACGATCCGGAGCGACACAACCCGGTGGTGATGCTGGACATGGTCCCAATTGATGGAAACGGGGTGGACGTAGGTGACGAGGGCCAGCTGCTTGTCCCGGAGCTCCGTGATCGCCTTACGGGTAAGGCGAAAGACGGCCTTCTCGAAGTGCGACCTTTGAAGGATCTCGACGTACTCATTCCCCGGCTTGGCGTAGCGTTGGATGACCTTCCAAGCGGTGACGTGAGACTTGTTCGGGAAGAACTTGTACCGAAATAGCTGAAAGTCCATGGTTCGATTGCTGTGTATGTAGATGAGCTTGGCATAGTCGTCGGGGCGGAGAGCATTCATTTGGTGGTCAAACTGCCTTAATTTGTCGTTATAGTTTGTTTATTCTCACATATGAGAATCAAATGAAGATTCCTCAAGAGATCTTCTCCCTAGTTTTAAAATTGAACTCGGAATAAACCTCTAAAATTTTCGGGTAGGCATTGTCATCATTAACCCGAACGTTGTAACAATGCCCATCACTCACCAAAAAATTGTCCGAAAAAATTAAATCGATCTTCTTGTAAAATTCGCTTCGTTTTGACAAAACTTGGTAACGGTGCTGGTAGCCCCTTCCCATCCTCAAAGGAACCGTGGAAAGAATCCCGACCTGTATCCTTTGCCCGTGTAATTTGACCACCCCCGGTTCCGTTACCCCTGGGAACCATTTCCGCCTTATCGATTGAACAAGGATGGGTTCATTTAACGGATTTTTCGCGGACTGTTTGGCGAGACGGTCCGCCTCCTTGTTGAATTCGTTTTTGGAATGCCCCTTGACCCACTTGAAGTCGACGGTTGTTCCTAATTGCCGGAGACTTTTTACCTGTTTCAATAAATCCTTCCAGATATCCGCATTCGAAATGGGCTTTCCGTCAAAATTCCTCCAACCATTCCTGGACCAGTTAAAGAGGGCATTTTTGAAATTTTCAACCAGGTACATCGAGTCAGAGAAAATTATCACCTTCTTAAACCGGTTCAAATCCTTGTGCCTAATAGTCTCCTTTAAGGCAATCAAGGCCGCTTGGACCTCCATTTGATTGTTTGTTGAATATTTGTAACCCGGAACGACCAATGGTTCCGCCACTTCGTTACCAGCCTCGTCTACCGTAACAAAAAGGATTCCGACCCCGCCTTTTCTTGGGCTGGAATATTGGGAACCATCCGTGAATATTTTTAATTCCGTTTCTTCGATTAGCATAATTATTGGCCTTTAAAAATAAAGCTCTACAGGTTAGTAAATCAGGCTTCCGGGCTTTCCCCGACCGGGGCCGCTGGCCCAGAAGTCTTTCTGGGCCGCCGGTTGTTTAGCATATCCTTTTTAAGCTTACCCAATTCCTCCAGGACGTTGTCCTTATCGAAGCTTATTTTCTGCTCCTCTTTCTCCGGCTCTTCCGAGCCTTTCCCCTTTTCGGCTCCTTTTACGGTGGCCACGACCTCGCGGTAGTCCAAAGGCAACGACTTCTCGACGAGCTTCAGGTGGTCGTTGCGGATGGGCAGGAAATCCCGATAGTCGAAGCTGTTGGGCGGGAATGGGGCGAGGTCGAACTGCATCTGGAAACTCGTCACGCCGCTCTCGTAGGTGACGAAGCCAACGGCCTCCCCCTTTTGAAGATTCTTGAATACGTCCGGGGGGACTATGAAATCGCGCTCCCCCTTCCCTTTCTCCGTTTGGCCGGCCTCACTCCTTCCGCCGAGTATCCCGGCGTTTGTCTTGAACGACCGGACGTTGATGATTTCGGCTTCCTTGGTCCCGATGATCCGGGACAGGCGGTCCGCGGTTTGGTCGTTCAGGATACGGAAGCAAATTTTGGTTGTCGTGTTGTCGATGATTTGGGTCTCGAACGAATCGCTGACCTGGTTCAAGTCCCCGAAACTCTGGTGGCCAAGGTGGATGGAAACGTCCTTGCTCCTGGACTTGTTGATGATATCGGCGAATCCGGGGTACACCGCATTATGGAATTCATCCAGGAAAACATGGAATATGGGCTTATCGTCTTTATCCCTCTTTCCTATCTCGGCCATAAGGTCGTAGAGGAATGCGACCGTGATGGCCTTGTAGTCGCTGGGGTATACCATGGCGGCCGTCCCCAGGTGAAAAATCAGGTTCTCCTCGACGACCCTTTGCATGGTTATATCGGGTTTACGGCAATTGATGAGCGGCGCCCATTTTCCCGTCACGAAGGCCGATAGGTGGTTCAATAATCCCGCGAGAACCTTTTTTTTCTCCGTGGTCGAGGTGTTGATCCAATGGTTCTGGAAGTATTGCGCCTCGATGGTTTCGGGATACATGTCACAAAGAACCTGGATGCTTCGGAAGGATTCGAGTTCGGCGGCCACGACGTGGTAATAATCGGCGAAGGTGATGACGGGAAATTTCTTGTGAAAAAGCACCGTGAAATTCTTGAGGAAGGCCTGGCCTAATTGCCTCCAATGGGGTTCCCCCCCGGTATCGGCGAAGTAAAGGGCGTTGTAGGCGACGTTGGCCGCGACATCCGAATCGGGAACCTTGTTCCCTTTCTCGTCGTAGGTGAATTTGCATAAGGGATTGCAGCGGACACTCCGGTTCGGGTTTAAAAGGTCAAGGCTGTAGAAACTTCCGATCCGCCCCGCCTCACAGGCGTAGTAGACCAGCTTGTCGATCTCCTCGGACTTGGGGTCGAGAATGAACGTCCCGAGCCCATATTGGATGACCTGATTTGCCGCGCTTAGAAAATAGCTGGCGGTCTTCCCGGAACCGCTCTTGCCAATCACCTGGATATGCTCGGTGGATTGCCTCGTCGTGATGAATTGGTTTTCCGCTTGGTTGAGGATAATCGGGTAGGGCCCCAATTCCTCCGTTGTCGCCTTGACGGGTTTCTTCTTGGGTTCGACGACGCGAAGAAAGGAATAGGCGGTCAGGCACAACATGATCTCGAACGGCACGGCCAGGAACAGGGGGAAACCGACCCCCGTGAGCATGCCATTGAGGAAATGCTTGAGCAGGAGAAAAAATGGGGCGACCGCGATGATCCGGTCGTAATCCGTCAAATTCTTCTGCCGCGCCAAGAGGTAACCCAGGTAGATCGCCAAAGCTGACCCGACATAATCAAGCCAACCCAGGGAAGGCGGGACACCCAGGAAAACTTCCAGCAGGAAGCGGACGGCGGCCGCGGCCCCGAAGATCCTTATGCCGTAGGCGTAGTATTCCTCAAGGCTCATTTCTTCCTGCCCTTCCCTTTCTCGGTTTTGCCCGCTTTCTCTACCGACCCGATTATCTTGTCCAGGCTTTCGCTGAACTTCGCGTTTTCTCCCAGGATTTTTTTCAATTCCCTCAAGTCGGTCTTGGAGGAGAGTTTCGGCGTGAAGAAAGAAATCTTCCCGTCGGCGAATTTTTGGAAATAGGACCGAACGGCCCATGGCGTTTTCGCCGGTTTTTGGTTCTCGGCTTTCCCTGTTCCATCCCCGCCCAATTCAGATGGGGTCGCGGCGGAAGGCATGATTGCCCCGGCGCCGAGGGCTTCGAGCTTGTCCTCGTGGTCCATGACGTAGTCGATATCCTGGACCCGGATTTCGCGGGAAGCCAGGGCGTCGATTATTTTCCGCTGGTTTTCCTCGGACAAGTTTTTCGGGCGGGCTTTCGCCGCAAGATGCCGGGCGGTGGTGAGGCTGGAGATCCTCCCCTCCTCCAAGGCGGCTACGATGACGGGGAAGTCGAAGATTTGTAAAATGGCGTAGATGGATTTTTCGTCCTTTTCCGATATAGCGGCGATATCGGAAATGGGGAGCTGGTCCATGCTTTTCAAGTCGAAGATTGCCTTGGCCTCGTCGAAGGGCTTGAGCTGCCTCCGGATGAGGTTTTCGATAAGGGCCAACTCGCGGCATTCGGTATCGGATGCGTCCGTGACCCTTCCTTCGACGGTCGTGAGTCCCGCCTGCCGGCAAGCTAGGGAACGGTGCCAGCCGTAGGCTATTATCAGCTTCCCCTTGTCCCCAAACTTGACCAGGATGGGGGCCTGTTGTCCCTTGGTCATGATGCTGTGGGCGAGTTCGGCGACTTCCGTTTCCTCGATCTTCTTCCGGTTCTTGATCCGGGTATCCTCGAAGTCAATCCAATCCAGGGGAATGGGATAGGCAACCCCTTTTTTCCAAGTCTTGCTGAACTCCTCGAGGGATGCCCCGGCGATGGTCGCTTTCACGACCTCCCCGTCCCCGAAATGCTCCTCAAGTTTTTTCCCGGCGATCGAGCTTAAGCTGAGTCTTTTGGGTCCACTCATTTCCTCACCTCCCTTTCCTGATATTTCTTCTCGATTTCGACGACCAGCTGTTCGAACGTCTCGCGCATGTTCTTGTACCGCGCGGACGTCGTGAACCCGAAAGGCGTTTGCTCCATGACGGAGACGGTGACGTCCTCGGTGTTGGGGATCCCCGTGTCCGACATGAGGCCCCCGAGTTGTTTTGCGTTCTTCCGCCAATAGGCGATATGGCGGGGGACATTGCCCCTGATCTTGTTCATGACGGCGAAAATGAGGTCGGGCTTTTTCCCGTACTGCCTCTTGAGGTAGACCAGCTGCTCCATGACCCGGACGACCCCGATGCGCTCGAATTCCCCCGGCGTCAAGGGAATGATGATCTGGTCGCTGGCCAAGACCGCCATCTTGGAAAGCCGGTCCCAGGAAGGGGGACAATCGAAGATGACGTAGTCGAAGCTTGAATCTACTTCTTTGAGGGTTTCCAGCATGAAGAAAGGATCCAGGCTCGCGCGGAAGTTGTCCTCGTCCAGGTATTCCTCGGAGTGGGCCTGGTTCTCGAGGCCGGCCGCCTTCATGGCCCGCAAAAGCTTGACGTAGTTCCCGTCCACCGGCGGCTTGTCCATGACGATATTGGTGTAGGCCGGCACGATCTGGAAATTGGGAATCTCGATCTCGCGGTACTTCCTTACGTTCTTGATCTCATGGCCCTCGTCGTCGAAATCGATTACTTCGCTGACCTCGTAGACGTCGTCGCCTTTTGTGTTGGGACCAACCCAATCTTTCGCCCGGTAGGTGTACATGACCTCCCGTATGGATTTCTCCCCCTTCAAAACCAATCCGAGGTCCCGGTTTTCGTCTTCGTCGCTCCTGAAATAACTCCCGACCCCCAGGTAGTTGCTGGCGTCCTGTTGCGGGTCCATGTCGACCAAAAGAACGTTGTTCCTCAGGGAACCGTCCGCCTTCTTGGCGGCGGCCAGGGTTGCGGCGATGTTCACCGCGTCCGTGGTTTTCGCCACCCCGCCTTTCTTGTTGTATACGGCGATCTTACGAGCCATTCGCCTCACCCACCTTTCTGATTTTTATTATTGCTTCTTCCAAATTCGGGTTTCCTGGATACCAATTCCTTACAAACTGGATTTTCTTCTCAAGTTCAAAAAATTGAGGCAACGAATTGAAATACAGGATGATTTCATCCACAGAGGATTTTTTTCTTACCTCCCGGGCCTCGTCGTTTTCTTTCTCGATTTTCTTGTACTCTTCCTTCATTCTTTCGGAATAGCTTTTTTCCTTAACCTTCGGCTTCACTTCCCCCACCACCGGCAAGTTTTCCTTGTTTGGTTTCCAATTCCTTTCAATGGCCCGCCACAAGACTTTTTTGGGGGAAACGGCTTGTTTATGTTCCGTTACTACCAGTAGTTTTTCAGCCAAGTAATTCTTGGCCAACAACTCATTACCCTCGAATTTTTTAAGGCACTCCACGAAGAAGATTTCAAATTCCTCAACGCTTATGTTTGGGTTCTTTTCAAAGAATTGGTCAAGGATTGGAAAAAGGGGATCGTCTTGTTTACGGTGGTAGTAGTAGTTTTTATAAAGCTTTAAAGAACTACTACTACTAGACTCGGTAAAATGGAGTGGCTTCTCGGAAACCCCTTTGTTTACTTCAACCTTACCCACTACGGTTTTTGGAGTGGCTATGACCGGACTTTCAAAACCCACTCTGTTTTCTGGTGCCACTCTGTTTTTTAGAGTGGCTTCTTTTGTACCCCTACCGGTTGTGGGTGGCTCGAATAGGGTGTATTTGTTCACGGGCGTTTTGTTACCCGCCTCAGTCGATTCGGCCCTTTCGACCTCTAATAAGTCTATTTTCTCGAGTTTATTAAAGTCTTTTATAAGGGTGTCCTGGTGGACCCCCATAAAAGCCTGAATCTCCTTGAAAGTAGGTTTAAAAGAAATAGCCCGGGTTTGCGGATCGTATTTATGGAATTGGCTCTTTTTGGCCATGGCTCGGAGGGCAAGGTAAGTGCCGATAGTTGCGCGGCCGAGGATCGGGAGGTACTTTTCCCAAAACTCGTAGTCGGTGACAATGTGCCGGTCGGCTAAATCCAAGAAATCCGACGGGGTTATATCATCGAAATTGTTGATCAAACTAAAGGCCTCCGTTTGTTATTGACACCCGGAAGCCTGGGAATATAATTATCCCAATGGCTTCACTGTTGGGACCGGCCCCGCGAAGGAAGGCCCCGTGTGAGTGTCCAGAACGCAAAAAGGGCGTTGAAGACGCACTTCTAGCGTGTGAATCAAAAGCCTCATCTGAAGTCCCCGCCAAGAGATTTTTCAGATCAGGCAGAAACCAATGAAACCCTGAACACTGCGAAGTGTTCGGGGTTTTTTATTTCTACTCATTCGCTCAAATCAAAATCCTCCGAAAAACATTTAACGACGTGATGTTTTTGGCCTCGCAGCCCTAGCCTCGGCCTCAAAGGGAAGAAGCGCCTGATTACGGGGCCGGCCACGCTGTAAACCGCGCGGCTTGTTCCAATAGGGCGAATGGCACTTTGGGCAATGGTGCGGGAGCTTCTCGGATCTTGGGATCCAATCATGCTCGCAACGCTCACAATGGAGTTTGGTTAGAATTACCTTTGTTACCATGATTTCAGTATAATAATATATTATCTTACTAATACAAGTAAAATTTGTGGGTGGGTAATGCCGAGTCTACAAGGGGTTGTGGGAAAAGCCAGTTAAATCAGTTTTCAAAGAGCTACGAATCGGCCCTTTCAATCTTCCTGAGAAAATTGAGGACCTCAATGGTTATCTCGTCCCGGAGGTCCTTGTTCGGATAGGCCGGCAGGGATTTCTTCCGTGGTTTTTCGCCATCGATGACCGGCGTTTGTTGGGGGAGATCCATTTCGCCCGGGAACTTCAGCTTGATCCCGGTCCTTCTTTCGACGGCGAAAATGTTTGTGAAGATGACGTACTTCTTTCCGCCTTCCCAGGAAACCCGGGCCGAGAATCTCGCCTTAATCCCCTTCTTGTTGATGTAGGTCGGTTCCAGAAGTTCGACGCTCGTGGCCATGTATCCCCCTTAACCCGTTACGGCTTTTTGACCGCCATCAGGCACGGCGGCTTCTTCTTCGTCGAAGGCGGCTTTCTTGATCTCGTCGTCCGAAGCCTGGTTCGCGGCCTTCAGTACCTCGTTCCTCAAGTCCATGGGCGCCTTCTCCAACATCTTCCACCAGGTTTCGTACCCCTTGTCTTGCGCCATGAGATTCAAATGCTTCACGAGGGTCTTGTTGTATTGGATGGGCCGCGCCCCCTTGTCCAGCAGCTTGAACTTGTAGAAGATGGCGTTGCGGCCGACCTTAACGGCCTTTGACTCGTAGGAATTCAGGTCGGCCTCCTTGATGACCTTTTCCATTTCCTTCCCGTCCTCCCATTCGGCGATCCCCTGGGAGCAGGTCAAATCCCAATTCATGAAAACCTTCTGTTGGGTTTTGGAGTCGATGATCGGGGATTTCAGGATGGCCTCGTTGATGACCAGGCGCAGCTTGTCCTCGACGTGCCGGCGGAAGTCGACGGCCCTGTCGAGGCAGTCTTTCTCCGTCCCTTCGAAACACCAGACGAATTCATCGCCTTTCTTGTTGCGAAACACCTTTCCCGGGAAGAATTCAAGGAGGGCCTTTCCGTAGGCCTTGATCGTCTCGTCCCCGATGTCGTGGCCAAGGCAATCGTTGACGGATTTGAAATAGTCAATGTCCGTGCATCCGATGAAAAACTGGCCCTTGGCCCGGGCGTGGAAGATGGGGAGCTTCACCTTTATCGCTTCCATCGCAAAGACCCCCGTCATCGGGTCGGTGAACCGGTCCTGGAAGTTCTTGTCGTTGGAAATAGAGGAATTCGACCTATCGATGATTTTCTTCTCGACAAGTCCCGGGAAAAAACGGATGAAGAGGGTTTCGGGGAAACGGATGGACTGGTCCATCTTCAACTGCTTCAAGGCGAGGGCTTTCAGGGTCGTTTCGTAAAGTTCGTCGAGGGCGGGGTCCTTCATGCTCTTTTGGAGGTCGGTGATGTAGGACATGGCCCATTCCGGTTCGTCGATCTCGTTATGGGCCAGGGCCAGGGAAAAAAGCATCTGTTGGGGATGGTAGTCCTGCTTGAAAAGGCTTTGGTAAAGCCTGATCGCCTCGGGAAACTTTTTTTCGCCGAACCATAGGTCGGCCTGGAGCTCGACCGCTTCGGTGTTCGAGTGCTGGTTTTTGAGGACGAGCGAGACGAAATTCTGGACGGCGGGGTAGTGTTTCTTGAGGAGATGGGCCTTGCCGGCCAGGACAAGGAATTTTACGTCGTCATTGTTAAGGGTCGTTTCCGCCGTGAATTCGGCCTTTCCTTTTTTCGCCAGGACGTTGGTTTTGTATTCGTTGAGGATGCCGATGGCCCCGTCGGCCTGGTCGAACGAAAGGAAAATTTCCGCCGCTTCCCGGTAGGGTCGGAAATGGGTGGGGTCGTGCTTTTTGATGATCTCGTCGAGGATATCCAGGGCGTCCTGGTATTGGCCCTTCGATTTCAGGTAGTCGACGTTGATGTAGAGCTTTTGGGCTTTCTCGGGGTTGCCCTCGGCGAAGGCTTCCGTCATGACTTGCTCTGTTGGAGGATGAAGTCGGTCACCTTGTAGTCGGCCCCGGATTTCTGGACCACCAGCTTGATCGAGAAAGGCCAGTTGGCGGTCGTCATCTTGGCGGCGGAGGCGTATTGGTTCGTCCCGGTGATCCAGACGGTCACGCCGGCGCTCCCGCTCTCCGCGCTCACGAGATTGATGTTCTCAGCCGTGCAGAAAAGCTTCAACGCCATGATTTTCTGCTGGTGCTCGGTGTCCATGAAGCCGTTGTGGACCTTGAATCCCGTGGCTTGGTCGAAGTAGGGGTCCAGCGTCTTGAAGTATGGAATTTCGTTGTTGGCGTCGGGAAGCAAGTTGACGTAGCTGATGTTGTTGAGGGCGATGCAGACCTTTTGGGCGAAGGCCTCGTAATAAACCAGGTCGTGGTCGGGATTGTCCTCGGCCGCGGCCGCGGGCTTGGAGGTTTTGAAGTTGAACCCGTTTTGGGACGAAAGAAGCGCCGCGACGACCAAGACGATGACCGCCCCCGTTCCGAAGATGAACCCCTTCCCTTTTCCCTTCGAAGTCGACGGGTTCGTTTGTATTTTTCCTAGCTTTTGCATGACCTATCCTTTCGGTTTAAATGGGTTCTATTTCGTGCTCGACAAGTTTGTAAAGGGCGTACCAGCAACCCTCCACCGTTCCTTCGGGGTTGAAGCTGGCCATGTATTCCTTCCGCAAATCCCGGTCGGCCGGGAATGAAGTGGAGATCCACCTGGTCAAGGGGTCGGCCACGATATAAACGGCTCCCTGCCGGTAAGCCGTTTTGATGTAGGCCTTGGAATAGACGTTGCGGAGCATGTGGAGGCTCGAAACCTGCCGGGAATCCTTTTCATTGAGTTCGAAAGCTTGCGCGCAAAGCGCCCGGTCCTGGTCGCCAAGCTTGAGGAAAATCTTCGTGCCGGCGTTGTCCAGGATGGTCCTGGCTTCCTCGTTCCCGGTCACGTCGGAAATCCTTTGCGTGATGGGGATGAAGGCGTTCCCCAAGTGGCGTGAGGTCCTGGAGAGGATGTCCGCCAGCTGGCGGCCGGAGTGCGTGCTGATGAGGTCCCAAAGCTCGTCGCAAAGCGTGAAGGCCCGGCGGCCCTGGTCGTGGCAATAACGCGCCCGGGCGAAAGCGAAGGAGGTGATCAGGTAGGTCACCAAGGCCTTGAGTTTCGGCCGCTTGGCCATCAAAGCGGTGTCGAAGACCAGAAGGGGGTTTTGGGGGTCGATGTTCGTCTCCCGGTCGCAGATGTTGGCGTAAGGGCCGTCCTCGACGTATTGGAGGAGGATTTCGGCGAAGGTCATGCAGGTTTCGCGGCTTTTCTCCGAAACTTCCCCGGACTTGGACATTTCAAGGAACGTCCTTCTGACGTCGCGCAGGAGGGGGTATTTCTCCCCCTTCGTTTCCTTGAAAATCCGAAGATAGGTCCTCTTGATGGCGGTGAAGATAAGGGAAGTCTCCACCTGGGTCATCGGCCTTTCCTTGCCCTCCTCGGTTATCTCAGAGAGGACGGTCGAGACGAAACCCATCGCGGCCTCCTCCTGGTCCTCCGAGACGACGCCCTTTATCCGGTAGGATTCCTCCGGGCAGTCGAAGGGGTTCGCGTGTTTCTTGCATTGAAGGTCGTACTTGATGTATTCACCGCCCGCCGCGTCGCAAGTGGTGGCGTAGGTCCCGGAGCGGTCGATGATGGTCCCGAAGGGCCCCTGGGGCATGAGGCGGTTCAAGATGACCTGCGCCCCGACGCTTTTCCCGGAGCCGGACGACCCGAATATGGCGATGTTGTTGTTCTCGTTCCTGCTGGTGTAAAGGTCGATCTTGACGACCTGGTTGGTTTCCGAATAACCGAGGATGACACCGCTGTCGTCCGCCATGGGGTCCATGAAAAAAGGCCAGCAGTTGGAAATGTCCGCGGTCGTCCTCATCCATTCGTGCTTCTGTTGGACCTCGTTGAAGCAAAGCGGGAGGGTCGAAAAGAAAAGCTGTTCCTGCTGGAAAACGCCGTCGTACTTGTGGATATCCGGGAGCCTGGAAGCGAAGTTCTCGTACTTGTCCTTGAGGTCGGATTCGGAGCTGCCGTAGACGGAGACGAAAAGGGCCGACTTGGCCAGGCCGGTATCACCCTGGGCGATCTCAGCCAGGGTCGCGTCCCTCTTGATGCCGCTGGCCTCGCTGTCGTAATTCTTCTTGCGGCCGTCCGGAGAGAATGACGAGCTGTCCTGGTTCAATTGTTTCTTGATGATGCTTTTCCCGAGGTCCTGGTCGACCCCCCGGACGAAAAGGCTTATCTTGAAATTCTCCACCTGCTCGAGGAATTGGTAGAGGAACAACGGCTTCTCCCCGAAGATGGGGAAATTCATGACGCTCATGGTCCGGACGTAGGTTTCGCCCACCTTGACGTGCCTGGGTTCGACCTCGATGGGTTGGGTGGCCAGGGCCTCGCGGAGGGTTTGGAACCCGTCCGGGCCGGCCGAGACGCTTTCGGTCCGTTCGAAGCCGGCGACGCTTCCCAACCAAGGCATGAGATTGATTTCCGAATAGAGAAGCCGGTAAATGTCCCCTTTCGAAAGCTCCTCGATCCCAAGCCCGGCCACGGTCAAGGAAGTGCACCAGGTCTTGGCCCGGCGTTGGACTTCGTCGAGATTCTGCAGGGGATCGGACGGCTTGGGTTTGGAGGACGAAATAAGGCCCGTGAAGAAGTCGAACATGGATTCGGAAACGGGCTTTGTGTCCTGGTTGATGGTGAAAAGAAGGTAGGTCTCGAAGCCGCAAAGTGAATTGTTGGCGGCGAAATCCTCGATCCATTCCTCCTGCCTTGCGTTGAAGTGGTTGCGGTAGCCCTCCGGGGCATTTTCAGAGCAGGATTCCCGGAAATCGGCGGCGAGCTTCTCCCCCTGGACCGGAACCCGGCGCAGGAGGACTTGTATTTCCTCGTTGGCCCTCAACTGGCGGATGGCGTTGTCGAATTGGGCGACCTTTCCCTGGATGGCCTGGTCGTCGTCGTTATAGGGGTTCACGCCGCCGGCGAGCTTGAACACGGACACGAACCTCCGGGGAGTGTTGAGTTCAATGTACCCGTCGCCTACCTTGGCCAACCTCAATCTCTCGGCGGCAACGCCCTCCTTAACTGAATCAGCCATTTGCGCTTTCCTTCCTCTCGATGATTTGCGACCTCTCCCGGCCCGGGAGCAGGAGCTTGGGTTTGGTGATGAAAGCCAGGACGAATTCGAAAAACCCCCTCGGCATTTTGTTCTTGATGATGAAGAACCAAAAGACCCCGTAGCAGGACGACCCACAGGCTATGATCGAAAAGATGAAGCCGAATAAGTGGGACAAGAGGAGGAAAAGCGGCACGTTCAGGACGACGAATCCACCGACGACCATGAAATCGTTGATCGGGAAAAGTTCGAGGAACTTGGGAGGCTGGTCAAGGGGCTTACTCATGTCGAATCCTTATTTCTTGAACGAAGGCTTGGGGCCTTGAGACCCTCGGCCCGGATAGTTTTTCGGTGATTGGCGGAATCCAGTCGATCCGCCGACGTTCCGGGAACCGAAACGCATGGCGTTGATCTGCGGCCCTTTGGGTGTGGCGTCCTTCGTCCCGGAGGATCCAGGCTGGCCAGGCGCCCCCTGGGCGCCGGCGGTCCCCTTGGGTTGCCTCATCGAGGCGAAATTATTCCCGGGCCTGAAAGGGTTCCCGCTGGTGGCCTTGCCGAGGGTCCTGCTGACGGCGTTGACCGCCTTGGTGCTTTGTTGGCCGACGGTGGATCCGACTTTCATCCCGAGCTTCGCGCCAGCGGCGGGGTTCCCGATGAGAAGCCCACCGAGCGCCCCGGTGGCCGCTCCGACACCTCCCCCTACCCCGCCCGCGACCTTTTGACCGATCTGACCCGTGGAGGCTTCAAGAACCCTGGAAGCCAGGTTCGCGCCCCCAATGCCTAAACCCATGACACGGGTGACGTCCCTGAAAATCTGTCCAGCGGAACCCTCGTAATGGGATTTCGTTTTCGTGAAAACGTCGGCGATATCTTTGGTGTTTTGGATGACCATAAGGGCGGAGAGAAGGCCGAAAGCCGTCATGATCGTTCCCTGCCCGGCCGCCTGGCCGGTTGGGGTCCAGTTGAGGTGAGGGATGAGATTCAAAAGGAAAAATCCAACGCCCCAAATCACGTTTTGGAAAAGAAGTTTGATGTAAGCCCAGGCCCCGGCGAAGGTCAAATCCTCCCAATCCGGGTGCCCGTAGCAACCGAAAAAGGCGAACATGAGGAAA
The DNA here is from genome assembly GCA_963770835.1 of uncultured Pseudomonadota bacterium. Lineage (GTDB taxonomy): Bacteria > Oederibacteriota > Muellerivitia > Muellerivitales > Muellerivitaceae > JAJPJW01. Next base: position 787 of record CAVYRH010000012.1, on the reverse strand, counting down.
AAATAGAGGATGAGCATGACGACCTGGTAGCCCTTGGCGATCAGGATTGCGATGCAAATAAGGATGCCAAAAAGGGAAACAAAAACCTGGATACCGGAATTCAGAAGATTGGACCAGGTGTCATTGGGATACTTGACGGGGTCAGGGTTGGGGTCCTGGGGGGCAACCCTTGGTTGGCCTATTTGAATAATGGGATGACTTTCCTGGGGAAGGTTCAATTGAGCGGCGGGGTTAGTCGGCAAGACACCCGAAGATGAAAAGAGGGGGGCTTCTTGGGAGGTTTGGGCAAGGTTCCCAACGCCCACGTTGTAGTTCAAGTAGGTGTAAATGGACGGAAGAAGGGTGATGAGAACAAGGCAAAGCCCAGCCGTTGCAAGGATGGCGAACCCTCCTCCGTTCCCGGCGGCGGTTTTGTTCCATCCCCAATAGAGCCCCATCACACAAAGGAACATCGCGAAGGACCAGGCGAAGACCTTTCCCAGGTTGAATTCATAAAGGAAGTTCGTTCGTTCATTTTGTTGAGCCACCCCTTGGCCCCCGGTGTCCGTCGTGACGTCAAAATTCGTGAGGGAAGAAAAGGCCCCCCCGTTTGTGATGAAACTGTTTTGGGAATAAATCAGTATGGCCGCGTTCGAAGAAAGCCGGCAGGTGAAGGACGTCCAAAAGGGCCAACAAGTGATGCAGACGACCGGAACGATGATCCGAAGAAAGACGGCCCTGGATAGCTGGTGCTTCGAGGAACCAAAGCCGATTTGTCCGAGGTAGACCGTGCTGGCGATAAGCCCCA
>CAVYRH010000011.1:0-311752 GCA_963770835.1 uncultured Pseudomonadota bacterium | reverse complement strand
GATGTTGAACGAGACGGCTATTTGAACAAAAAAGGATTAAAAGTACTTCGCTTTGACAACTTACAGGTGTTAAAGGATACTGAAGCGGTTATGGAAGTGATTCTTTCGGCCGTAAGAAAAACCTAAATCCCCCCTGTCCCCCCTTTTTCAAAGTGGGGAATTTATGAAAAAAGGAAAAAAGGAATGTCTTTTCCCATTCAACGCATGCGACGTTACCGAAAAACCAAGACTCTTCGGCGCTTGTTCGAGGAAACCCGTTTAGCTCCCGCCGATTTCATTCTTCCGCTCTTTATCGCTGAAGGCCTGAAATCACCGGAGACCGTTTCTTCAATGCCGGGTGTCATGCGGCATAATTTTTCTTCATTGGTGCGGGAAGCCACAGCGGCCCATCGCCTTGGAATCCAAGCGTTGCTTTTATTTGGCGTTCCCAAAAAGAAAGATGCCGTAGGAAAAGAAGCCTATAACCCCAAGGGAGTGGTTCAAAAAGCCGTAAAGCTCCTCAAAAAAGAACTTCCGGATTTGGCGGTCATTACTGATGTCTGTGCCTGTGAATACACCTCCCATGGCCATTGTGGAATTGTCGCGCAAGGCGAGGTGGACAATGACGCGACGTTGGGACTCCTTGAGAAAATCGCCCTCTCCCACGCCCAGGCTGGCGCGGATATGGTGGCGCCTTCCGACATGATGGATGGACGAATCCGGGCTATCCGTAAAGCCCTCGACCAAAAAGGTTTTTCCATGACGCCTATCCTGAGTTACGCGGCTAAGTTTTCCACCTGTTTTTACGGCCCTTTCCGGGACGCGGCTGATTCAGCACCCGATTTCGGTGACCGGAAAACCTACCAGATGCCGGCTTCCAATTCGAGGGAAGCCATGAGGGAAATCCAACTGGACATTGAGGAAGGCGCCGATGTAGTCATGGTCAAACCCGCCCTGACGGCCTTGGATATCATCGCCAAAGCCCGATGGCGTTTCCAGTTACCCCTTTGGGCCTACCATGTTTCAGGGGAATACGCCATGGTCATGGCGGCGGGGAAGATGGGCTGGCTTAACGAGGAAGCGGCCATGGCTGAAAGCCTTTTAGCCATCAAGCGGGCCGGAGCGGACCGTATCATCACTTACTGGTCCAAAGAAGCGGCAAAGTTGTTTAAATAAACGGAAATTTATGCCCAAATCCTTCAAAACCGACCAATCCAAAAAACAATTTCAAATCGCGCAAAAACACCTCGTCGGAGGGGTCAACAGCCCGGTCCGGGCTTTTAAAAGCGTCGGCGGCACGCCGATTTTCTTTTCCCGGGGGAAGGGCCCCTACCTGATCGACGTGGATGGAAACCGCTACCTGGATTTGGTGGGCTCCTGGGGGCCGTTAATCCTGGGGCACGCGGATACTTCGGTACTCAACCTTGTCCGGCGGGTTTTGAGAAAGGGGTTTACCTTCGGCGCTCCCTCTCCTTTGGAAACCCAATTGGCCATCCTGGTCAAAAGGGCGTTCCCCACCATCGATAAGATTCGCTTTGTCAGCTCCGGTACTGAGGCCGTTTTGAGCGTTTTAAGGCTGGCCCGGGCGGCCACTCAAAAAAAGCGGATTATTAAATTCGACGGCTGTTATCACGGGCACGGGGACAGCCTCCTCGTGGCCGCAGGAAGCGGGGCAGCGACCCTGGGATTACCGGATAGTCCCGGTGTACCTGAGGAATTCGCCTCGTTAACCTTAAGTCTGCCCTATAACGACCTGGAAGCGGTGAGAGCCGTCTTTTCCAAGTACAACGATATCGCGGCGGTCATTGTGGAGCCGGTCGCCGGCAACATGGGACTGGTCCCTCCGAAGCCGGGTTTTCTTCAGGGCCTGCGCGAGTTAACCTCCCAGCACCAGGCATTGCTCATCTTCGACGAAGTCATGACCGGTTTTCGGGTGGCTTTCGGCGGCGCTCAGGAGCTTTATGGCATCAAACCCGATTTGACTACCCTTGGCAAGATCATCGGTGGGGGGATGGCAGTGGGTGCTTATGGGGGGCGGCAAGAGTTGATGTCTCAAGTGGCGCCGGAAGGGCCCGTTTACCAGGCCGGCACCCTTTCAGGCAACCCGGTGGCGATGGCGGCGGGCATTGCGACGCTTAAAAAACTAAGTGACCCGGCTATTTACCGGCACTTGGAGGAAAGCGCCGCGTTCGTGGAAGAAGGAACCAAGCGGGCGATTCAAAATGTCGGTGAAGCTGCGATTTTCCAACGAGTTGGCAGTATGGGCACTTTATTCTTTTGCTCCCATCCTGTTGAAAATTACGAACAGGCCAAGGACAGCAACCGTAAGAAATATGCCGCGTTCTTCTGGGCAATGGCACGCCGGGGCGTTTATATCCCTCCTTCCCAGTTCGAAGCTTGGTTTTTCTCATCGGTCCTGATCAAGGACCACTTGAAAAAGATTGTCAAAACCCTTTCGGAGAGTTTGACGGAAGCGGCCGAAGCGAAATGAGGGCCTGTTTCGCTTATATTTTTGGGCACAAGCTTTGAAAATCTTGGTAAACTTCTAGCATTCCAGGAGGTAAGGCGTGAAAAAGCACGGAAATGGCTTGCGGGTGGCAGTTTTTGCCCTTGGATTAGCCTTGTTCGGGACCGGGATGAAGGCCTTCGGGGACACCGAAATTGATTTGGGAGATACGGGCAAACCGACTCCCGTGCCAGTGCCCGTTCAAAAAGCCCCCGTAGCCGCACCCACCCCCGTGGCTACCCCCACGCCGGCATCGGAAGATATCGAAGTGGAAGACAATTCTCAGCCCACCAACCAGACCGCCGAAACGCCAACCCCGGCGGTGTTTGAAGTCCAGGGAACCGTTAAGATGAAGGATAAGTATGAAGCCGGCATCAAATACTACGACGATAAAGATTACGATACGGCCGTCCGTTACCTTAAGAATGCCTTGGAAGTCAAAGACGACCCCTATACGCCGAAGTTTTATTACGCGGAAGCGAACGCCATGCTGGGAATCATCTACCAATACCACATCATTCACCTAGGCCGCGCATACCGGTATTACAAGGCCGCGCTTAAATATGAACCCCACAACCAGACGGCAAGAAGGCACATCAAGCAAGTCTACAAATACCGTAACCGGAAGGATTGATTTTGGCCCTTTTGAAACATGGGTGGAAACTGTTCCTCTGCCTATTGATATTTGGGCCAGTACGGGCGGAAACGCCTCCCCTCTCCCTGACCTTTTTCGGCCTCTATGGCAGCCCCGTCCAACCTTTGGGTTTGGCTTCCGCCACGACCGACGCCCTGGGGTTTGATGTTTTGGGAGAATGGAACCCTTCCAATTACGCTTCCTTGGGTTTGAGTTTTGAGCAGGCAACTTTTTACGGCAGCCAAAGTTTTACTTTCCAGGCACTGAATTTCGAAGGAAGGGTTTTCCCCTTTCAAAACGGGAAGGATAAGTTTTCACCCTATCTTTACGGTGGTGCCGGCCTCGGCCTTTCGACGGGGGGCGGTACCCAGTTAAAGGCCGGGCTGGGCAGCCGTGTTTCTTTCATTGGGCCTTTGTTCCTTGACCTGGCCGCGGGCAGCCACTGGATCCAATCACCGGGTAATTTTCAATATGTGGATTTCCGAGCCGGCTTGAGTTATTCGATAGAGATTCAGCACCAAGAACCGGCAAAACCGGTTACGACCGTCACTCCTACACCAACAGCTCCAGCGACTGTATCCGTCGCCAGTCTTATTCCCACCACAACTCCCACAGCGGGAACCCTGTTTTTAACGGAACCGACGCCCACGCCCGTGATTTCACAGGCTCCCGTGACGACTTTGGTGCAGAGCAAGAAATTCTACAAAATTGGGATGGATGCCTTCCTGGCAGGCAATTATCCTTTGGCCCTGAAAGCCCTTAAAAAATCCCTGACATTGAAAGAAAAACACAAGCACCCATATAAGTATGCTGAAACTTACGCCACGATTGGCGTGATTTGGCAGTTCCATGCCCATAAGGTGCCAGACCACCTCCAGAAAGCCTTGATGAATTACAAAAAGGCGCTGTCGATCGACCCGACCACCAAATCGGCGAAACATTATTATAAGAAGCTTAGGGCCCAATTGGCCCGCAGTTCCAAACAAAAGCCCAAACCGGCACCCGCTCCCACCGATGAATCGGCCCAGCCGTCTTCCCCGGGGGCCACCTCAAACCCGACAGGGCCTTCAAACTCCAGCACGCCATCCAATTAGTTTTAAAGTTCAAAATAAAATTGGGATTTTAATGTGAATAAAGGCGGGTGTTTAATTGACGAGCTGGCGGATACGCTCGATTTTGGTGGCCTTGCCGGTTTCCTTATCCACGGAAACCACCGCAGCCTGGAAAAGGTAGGGCAATTCCTCGGAGACCTCAAACCGGGCGGGGGCTCCCGTCAGGAAGCGGGAAAGCACCTGCGGCTGTTTCATGCCGATGACCGAGTTGGGGGAACCCGACATGCCGATATCCGTCAGGTAGGCGGTGCCGCCCGGCAGGACTTCCTCATCCGCCGTCATGATGTGGGTGTGGCTTCCGGTGACCGAACTGACCCGGCCATTCAAGTACCACCCCATAGCCCGTTTTTCACTGGTGGCCTCGCAATGCATGTCCACCACCACCACTTTGGCTTTCCCCTGGATTTCATTCAGGGCCCGGTCGGCGGCTTTGAAGGGGCAGTCGATGGGGTACATGAAAACCCGGCCCATCAGGTTCAGCACGGCAACGGGGATTCCTTTGCAGTCATAGATTCCCAGGCCACTGCCGGGATTCTCGGTCGGATAGTTGTGCGGGCGCAAAAGGCGGGGATCGTGCCCCAAAATCTCCTTCACTTCCTTCTTCGACCAAATGTGGTTCCCCGAAGTGACCACATCCACCCCCGTATCGATCAGGGCTTTGAAGGAATCGGGCTGGATACCGGTTCCTCCGGCCAAGTTCTCGCCATTCGCGACGGTGAAATCAATGGAATAGTCGGCTTTCACCCGGCCGAGACAATTGTGCACGGCATGGCGGCCCGGTTTCCCGATGATGTCCCCGATGATCAAAATGTTCACGATATGTCCTTGGATGGCGTTGTCGTGCAAGAGATTAAACAAAAAGCCGTGGAAACACAACCCATTCCCGAAGGGGTGGTCTTACTTGGCGAAGAGGTGAAATCCTTTTTCGGTAAGGAGGGCCTTTAAAAGAACATCGTGGGCTTCGGTGGGCACTTGATCCACGATTTGAAAGGAATAACCCAGGCCGACGGTCAGGGCAGTCTTTTTTAAAAGGGGAAGGACCCTGTCGTAAAATCCCTTGCCGAAGCCCAAACGGTACCCTTTAAGGTCGAAAGCGAGACCTGGAACCAAGGCCAGATCAATTTCCTCCCAACCGGCGGGGTGATTGCCGGAAGGTTCCAGTATCCCAAAAGGGCCTGCTGAAAGGTTTTTGAAGTCGGGGACAGGGTAATAGTCGAAATGGGTTTTATCTTTCGCCACTTTTGGAAGATAAAGCTTTTTCCCCAGTCCCAAAATGCCTTCCAGGATGGGGTAGGTGTTGATTTCGCCGGGAGTCGAAGCGAAGGCTCCGATGCCCTTGGCCTTGTGGAATTCTGGAAGCCGGCTGAGGATGGCCCAAACCCCCTGGGAAGCCGTTTCGGCCAAGCCGGGGTCTACTTGGTCCCGTATTTTTCTTAATTTTTCCCGTAGGTCGGCTTTGCTTTCGGGATGAGGGTTAGGGATCGAAGTGGTCATTTTCTATTTTTCTCCGCCGAGTTCGGGGATTTTTCCAGTTCTCGCAGGTGCTCCAGCCAGGCCTTGATCTTGGCCTCATACCCCAGGTTAGTGGGGGAGTAATACCGCCCTAAGTTTGGGGCGTACTCCTGTTTCACATAGTGGTCGGGAAAATCATGGGCGTATTGGTATCCCTCGCCATGGCCTAAAACCTTGGAACCCGGGTAATGGGCGTCCTTGAGGTGGAGAGGCACCTCCTTGATGGACTCTTTTTGGACATCCCCGGTAGCGGATTCCAACCCCATGTAGGAAGCGTTGCTTTTAGGCGCGCAGGCCAGGTAGACGGTAGCCTGGGCCAAGGGGATACGTCCCTCCGGCAGGCCGATAAATTCCAGGGCCTGTTGGGCCGCTACCGCCAGGGGCAAGGCCTGGGGATCAGCATTGCCAACGTCCTCGGAAGCCGAAATGACAAGGCGTCGGGCGATAAACCGGGGGTCCTCTCCCGCGTAAAGCATCTTAGCCAGCCAATAGAGAGCCGCGTCCGGGTCCGAACCCCGGATGCTTTTGATGAAGGCGGAGATGGTGTCGTAATGCTGATCGCCGGAAGCGTCGTATTGGACCATCTTTTTTTGGATGGATTCCTGGGCAACCTCCAAGTCAAAGTGGATCTGGCCTTTTTCATCGGGTGGTGTGGTTAAAATCCCCACTTCCAGGGCATTCAAGAGCGTCCGGGCATCCCCCGAGGCTGCCTTGAGCAAATGGGCGCGGGCCTCGGGTGTAAGATCCACTTGGTATTTCCCAAGGCCGCGTTCCCTATCCTTAAGAGCCCGGTCCAGGATGATGGAAAGGCCCTTTTCGTCCAAAAGCCGCAGTTCACAAACCCTGGAACGGGACAATAGGGCCGTGTTGATGGCAAAAAAGGGGTTTTGGGTGGTTGCGCCCACCAAAATCAGGTTGCCTTGTTCCAGGTGGGGAAGGAGGGCGTCCTGCTGGCTTTTATTGAAATGATGGATTTCGTCAAGAAAAAGAATGGTGGATTGTTGGTAGAGCTTTTTGTTTTCCATGGCCTCGTCGAAGACTTTGCGCAAATCCGCCAAACCGGAAGTAACTGCGTTTAGAGCCACAAAGCGGCTTTTGGTGCGCCGGGCCACCAGGCGGGCAAAGGCGGTTTTTCCCGTGCCGGGGGGGCCGTAAAGAATGAGGGAAACGATGCGGTTGGCTTCCAAGAGGCGTCGTAACAGCTTGCCTGGGCCCACCAAGTGTTCCTGGCCCACATATTCTTCCAAGCTGCGGGGGGACATTCGGATGGCCAGGGGACGGCTGGGGGATTCTTCGGCTGCGGATTCAAACAAGTCCATGGGAATATGATGGGGTGAGAGGGTGAAAAAGGCAACCAGTGGAAAGCAAAAGGAAATTCATTGGTTCTTTCCCGGGATAAAAAAGAACCCACTGCCTGTGCCGTTTAAGATAGTACTTTTCTGAGGCCTAACCGAAATTAGGTGGGCGCCCGCGCAAGCGGTTCATCTGCTTCCGAAGAAGACTATCCCCGATTGGTGATGAGCACCCGTTTATTTTTTTTGTGGCTCAGAATTTCCCACCCCAAGCTCGAACACTGCAGTAGGTTCAGTGGATTATATTAAAGCCCGGCTAGGACTTGTCAAGGCAAGTTCCTTGGAATGTTAGATGAATAACCACATATTTGTTGACCGAAACAATTAAGTTACCGTGAATTTTCGGCTCGCTTCTTATTGGTTGAGAATTTAGGGGCCCTGTAAGAAAATATTCCGCGCCAAAAGTGAGGCCGAAATGTTGAAGTTTGAAGTCCGCTCGTACCAATTGCCCCGATGGATGGTGCCGGTCTTGGTGTTAGCGGCCCTCGCCCTTATTCCCTTCGCCTTGATGCTGGCACTGGGGCTGGCCGCGGCGGCGGTGGGCCTCTCGGTTTTCAGGGCCTTTTTGCCCGCGGGTAATAGGCCCATGGATCCCGAAATCTTGAATCCGCCGGCACGCACTTCCTTGAAGTCCGGTTCGGTCATTGACGCCGATTACGAAGTAAAGGACGAAAATGAAAAAGAGCAACGCGGTTAAAACCCCCAAAAACCACCGCCACGCGGTGGATAGGTCTATCGCCGAACTAGAACTTTATAAAGGCGTCCGGGCCGAGGACTTCGAGCAATCCTTCCAGGAAAACCTGAAGTACCGCCTTATCAAGGAACCCGCTACCGCCACTGATTACGACCGCTACCTGAGCCTGGCCTATGCCATCCGCGACCGTTTGGTGGAAAATTGGACGGCCACCCAAAAGACCTACCGGGAGAAAAAGGTCAAAAGGGTTTACTATTTTTCCCTGGAATTCCTGATCGGCCGCACCTTGGGTAATTCGGTCATCAACTTGCAAGTGGAAGAAAACGTCTCCAAGGCCCTTCACGGTCTCGGTTTAACCCTGGAAGAACTGCGGGAAGTGGAGATTGACGCGGGTTTAGGAAACGGGGGATTGGGGCGTTTGGCCGCCTGTTTCATGGATTCCCTCGCCACCCTCGAGGTCCCGGCTTATGGCTATGGCATCCGCTATGAATACGGCATCTTCCGGCAGAAAATCGTGCGGGGCCACCAGGTGGAGGAGCCGGATGAGTGGCTGTTGATGGAAAACCCCTGGGAAAAGGCGCGGCCCGAATATACCTATCGCATCAAGTTCGGCGGGCACGTGGCGCAAAGGACCAACCGGTCCGGGAAGCTGGTTTTCGACTGGGTCGACACGGAGGACGTCCTGGCCACGGCTTACGACACCCCCGTCCCGGGTTTTGGAAACAAGACAGTCAACAATCTACGGCTTTGGTCGGCGAAGGCCACCGAGGAATTCGAGCTGGATTTCTTCAACAAAGGCGATTATTTCGCGGCCACTTCCAAGAAAACCGAGACCGAGTCCATTTCCAAGGTGCTTTATCCTAACGATAATAGTCCGGAAGGTCGGGAACTGCGCTTGAAACAGCAGTTCTTTTTCGTCTCAGCCTCCATCCAGGACATCCTGAGGCGGTTCAAGCGCGAGCACGCGGAATTGCGGGAACTGCCCGACGCCATTGCCATCCAACTCAACGACACCCATCCCACCATCGCCATCGCTGAATTCATGCGGGTGATGATGGATTTGGAGGGGATGGATTGGGAGGAAGCTTGGGCAATGACCAAGGCCCTCTTCGCCTATACCAACCACACTCTCTTGCCGGAGGCCCTGGAAAAATGGCCCTTGGCCCTCTTTGGCCGCCTCTTCCCGCGCCATCTGCAGATCGTCCAGGAAATAAACGCCCGATTCTTGAGGGAAGTGGCCAACAAATACCCCGGCGATACGGACCGCCTGCGGCGCATGTCCATCTTTGAAGAAGGACACGATCCTCAAATCCGGATGGCTTACCTGGCCATCGTCGGGAGCCATTCGGTAAACGGTGTTTCAGCCCTGCATACGGACCTCTTGAAAAGCACTGTGGTGCCCGATTTCTTCGAATTCTTTCCGGAACGGTTCAATAACAAGACCAACGGTATTACCCCGCGCCGGTGGCTGAGAAAGTGTAATCCGGGCCTTGCCTCGCTCATCACTTCCCGCATCGGGGATAAGTGGGTCACCGACCTCACCCAGCTCAAGAAGCTGGAGAAGTTCGCGGATGACAAAGCATTCCGGGCGGAATGGCGCCTGATCAAGAAACAAAATAAGGAACGGCTGTCCTCCATCATCGCTTTGGAACAACGGTTGGCCGTGGACCCCGAGTCGCTTTTCGACGTCCAGGTCAAACGCATCCATGAGTACAAACGCCAACTCCTAAACGCTTTGCACATGATCACCCTCTACCGGCGAATCAAGGAAAACCCCAAGGCGCCCTTCGTCCCCCGCACAGTGTTTTTTGGCGGTAAGGCCGCGCCCGGTTACTACATGGCCAAGCTCATCATCAAGTTCATCAACTCCATTGCCGAGGTCATCAACCAGGACCCCCAGATCAAAGGCAAGTTGATGGGTATTTTCCTGCCCAATTACCGTGTTTCCCTAGCGGAAAAGATCATTCCCGCCGCCGATTTGTCCGAGCAGATTTCCACCGCCGGCAAGGAGGCCTCAGGTACCGGAAACATGAAATTTGCCCTGAACGGCGCCCTAACCATTGGAACCCTGGATGGGGCCAATGTGGAAATCCTAGAAGAGGTGGGGAAGGACAACATCTTTATCTTTGGGTTAACAGCCGACGAGGTGGCTCAAGCTAAAAGGGAGGGTTACCAGCCCCGGGAATATTATGCGCGTTCCCCCGAGCTGAAAGGCGTCCTTGACTTGATCAATAGCGGCTTTTTTTCGCCTGAAAACCCCGGACTTTTCAAGCCCATCTATGACTCTCTCATGAACCATGACGAATACCTGCTCTTGGCCGATTTCGACGCTTATGTGGAGTGTCAGGACCAAGTCGCCCAACTTTACCAAAAGCAGGAAGAATGGACCAAGAAGGCCATCTTGAACGTGGCCCGGATGGGAAAGTTCTCCAGTGACCGCACTATTAAAGAGTATTGTGATGACATTTGGATGGTGAAACCGGTGAAGATTCAATAGCTCCCGGCCGGAAGAGTTGAATTAGCTGTTATTCGAGGATAGCGTCGATTTTCTTGAAGAGGGAAGAAAGCTTCTCGTCGGAAGGCAAGAAAGAGATGGTGGACGCCGGAGCCGGGGCGGGTTTTGCTTGATGGGCTTTTTCCAAATCTTGTTTAGATTTTTCCAGAGTTTCTTTGACCTTAGCAAGTTCGGCGTTCAAATGTGCGACTTGGGATTTGTAGTCTTCATCCTCGATCAAAACTTCGTTAGACTTGGTTTTTTCGGATTTTAACTCCGCCTTCACCTTTTCCAGTTCCTGAGTTAGTTTTTCCAGTTCGCTTTTGTGGCTATGCGAGGTTTTTTGGGTGTTTTCCAATTGGACTTTGTGTTGCTCCAAAGTCTTGGACCCCTCTTCGGATTCCTTTTTCAATTTGAGAATTTCAGCGGTGGCTTCCTCGATCTTTTTTTTGTGTTCAGCGGCTTCCGCCTTGGCCTTGTCTAACTGTTCCTTGATTTCCATGGTGTGCCTCAAAGACCCATCGGAGGATTTTTTCATTTCCAAAAGATTTTTTTCCAATGTCTCAATGAGGTTAAGGTTTTCATTCTTGGCTTTTTCCAATCGATGGTATTCGTCGGCGATATTCATGGAGGCCAGGATGGCCACCTTGGCGGCGGGAGCGGAGGACTTCTTCCCGATTTCACTCATCTTGCCGTCCACGTACTTCGCTAGTTCGGCGATGTACTGGGGGTCGGCCTCGCCCTTAAGGGTATATTCGTTGCCGTAGATGGTGACCGTTACCGCTTTTTTGTCGCTCATAATCCCCTTAATCTTCCAGCTTAAGTTCCTGCGCCAGGGTTTCGAGGCGCTGGAGGTTTTGCTTGACCTGTTTCAAGTCCTGGAGGGCGGTTTCGTACTGCCTTTTTAGGACCGTTGTGTCCTCGGAACCTGCGTTGGACCCATTGGAATTGGCGGAAAGGTCCTTGAGTTGGTTTTTTAAATGGACGTTTTCTTTCATGAGTTGGCCGTTGGCGTTGCGGAGCTGGACGATGCCCTCGAGGAGGCGGTTGATGCGTCTTTCCAGTTCCTCCCATTGGACCTTGGGGCCGGATGCCTGGCCGAACAAATCATCGGAGTGCAATAGAGTACCTCGATTTCAGTTCTTCCACGATACGGAAAACCTTTTGGGCGACTTCCTGGTCGGTCAGGGTGCGTTCCTCATTGAGGAACTGCATCCGGTAGGCAAGACTCCTAAAGCCGGAGGGAAGATGGGGCCCCCGGTAAAGGTCGAATAAGTGGACTTTCTTCAACTCGGGCTTCCCGGACCCCTCAATAGCCGCCAGGACTTGCTCTGATGTTACACCATCGGGAACCACCAGGGCAATGTCCCGCCAGGCCGCAGGGAACTTGGGAAGGGGACTATAACTTAAGGACCGGCGGGCCGCATGCCGCAGGGCTTCGACTTCGATTTCCAGGGCCAGGCAGGGAACGGCAATGTCATATTCCTTCAGGACCTTGGGGTGAATGGCCCCGCCGGTCATTATTAGCTCCCCGTTGGGGGTTTTCACCTGGAAGCCTTGACCGGTGTCATAAGGGGTGGTGGAGCCGTCAAAGTGCCATTGAAGGTCCTTGAGCCCGCAAGCGTCCAGGACACTTTGACCCAAGCCCTTGATGTCGTAGAAGTCCGCCTTTCTTTCGGGGGAATACCACTGGGCGGAGGTTGCCACGCCGGCCACGATGGCGACAGCTTGGATTCTTTCCTTCATGTGGCCGCCGGGGGCGGGGGTAAAAACCTTGTCCAGTTCATAAAGAGCGGCGCCCTCCTCTTGGTGGGAGAGGTTTAATTGAATATTTGAAAGAAGCGACGGCAATAAAGTAGGCCGTAAGATTTTCTGGTCGTCCGCGATGGGGTTGGATACTTCCTGGAAATTTTTCGAAGGATGTCCGTCAACCAACCGTAACTTTTGGTGGTAATTGGGGGGGAGGAAAGAAGAGTTCACCGCTTCGTAAAAACCCCCTTGGTGCAGAACTGAACGGATTTCCCTTTCAAAGGGAACGGCAGTATCATCTGGGAAGAGGTTGGAGGGAATGCTGGGAGGCATCACCGGAACCTTGTCGTAGCCGGTAAGCCGTGCCATTTCCTCGATCAAGTCGATCTCGCGGGTGATGTCCAGGCGGTAGGTGGGGGATTGGACAGTCCAGGTTTTAGACTTGGCAGTGCCTTTCACCTGGCATTCCAGGCTTTTTAAAACCTGAAGCTGGGTTTTAGCCGGGAGGTTGAGTCCCAAAAGCGCGTTGGCTCTTTGGGGGCGGTAGGTAACTTTCGAGCTGATCAAAGTTTTGGTAGAAACCGAACCAATGCCTTTGGCCAACCGGCCTCCGGCTACTTCCAAGAGTAGGGCGGTAGCCCTCTCCAGGGCGGTTTTGACCCCCTCCGGGTCCACACCCCGCTCAAAACGGTAAGAGGAGTCCGTGGAGATGGACAATTGGCGCGCGGTTTTACGCACGCTCCCTGGAAGGAATAGGGCCGATTCCAAGAGGATGTTTTGGGTCTGGTCCGTTACTTGGGAATTGCTTCCCCCCATAATGCCGGCCAATGCCACGGGGCGGTCGGCGTCAGCAATAACCAGCATGTCTTCCTTGAGTTCCCGTTCGGTGTTGTCCAGAAGGGGGATCTTTTCGCCCTTCGCCGCACGGCGGACGATGATTTGGTGCCCGTGGATTTGGCCCAGGTCAAAGGCATGAAGGGGCTGGCCGGTTTCCAAAAGGACGTAGTTGGTTACATCCACAATGTTATTGATGGAGCGCTGGCCTAATCGTTCCAGGGTTTGAACCAACCACTTGGGGGAGGGGCCAACCTTGACCCCTTCGATAGCCCGGCAGGTATAAAGGTGGCAGAGATTTTTTGCCTCAATGTGGACCCTAATAAGCTTGGAAAGGGGTGAGGAGCTTTCCTTGAGCTTCTTGGACTTTGGATATTGCACGGGTTTGTGGTAAAGAGCACCCAGTTCCCGCGCCACGCCCCAGTGGCTTAAGAGGTCAGCCCGGTTGGGTGTGATTTCCAACTCAAAAAGGGTATCGGGGAGGCCCATCAATTTCAGGAAATCCTCACCCAAGGAGGCTTCGGATGGAAGAATGAAGATACCTTCGGCATCTTCCGCTAGGCCCAATTCCTTGGCCGAGCAAAGCATCCCAAAGGATTCGATGCCACGGATTTTGGCGGCTTTGATTTCAAAGTTACCGGGAAGCACGGCCCCGACCTTGGCCAGGGGCACCTTTTGTCCGGGGGCGATATTCTTGGCCCCACAGACCACCTGAAAGGTCTCCTTGCCGGTAGAAGCCTTGGTCAACGAAAGCCGGTCAGCCTGGGGGTGTTTTTCGACGGAGAGGAGCTCGGCAACCACCACTTGGGTGATGTCCCGGCCCAAATGTTTGACGTTCTCGACCGCAACCCCGGCGTGGGTCAGGCGATCAAGGACTTTATCAACGGGTTCGGTGAGGTGGATATATTGTTTGAGCCAGTTATAGGAGATGAGCATTTGGGATCCGGTTGTTGTGGATAAAAGTCGAAAATCTACGTGATTTTCAAGAAGTTTAGAGGAGGGGTTAGATGCTGTCAATCAAAAGGGGCCATTTTATAGGTGATTTTGGGCGCTTCGTCTTATAAAGTGACAGTCCTTAATGAGTTCGAAACTCCCAACTCAAAATTTTGAACTCCTCATTTTCTTTTGGAAGGGTGGTGATGAGATTGGCGTTGTTCGAATTGGACGTCAAGTCTCTGGAGAGAAAGTTCACCGAAGTGAGGGATCATCTTTGACCCCGCTCAAGTTAAGCGGGACATAGAGCGACTCGAAGAACAGACCACCCAGCCCAACTTCTGGGAAAACCCCAAAAACGCCCAGGAAGTGACCTCCCAACTGGCCCGGTTGAAAGACACCATGGCTTTGGTGCAGGATTTTGAGAAGCAGTACCACGACCTGCTGGCCTACCATGAACTGCTCAAGGAACAGCACGATTCCAGCCTCATCAGCGAGATGGAGCAGAGCCACAAAAAGTTCGAGCAGGATTTCCGCAACTTCGAGCTCAAGCGTAATTTCACGGGCAAATATGACTACAACAACGCCTATGTCTCCATCCACCCGGGGGCCGGCGGTACCGAAAGCCAGGATTGGGCCTCCATGCTTTTGCGCATGTACCTGCGCTGGATGGAATCCAAAGGGTTCGAAGTTGAAACTCTCGACTACCAGGTGGCGGAAGAAGCCGGAATCAAATCCGTCTCCCTCTTTGTGAAAGGCCCATGGGCCTACGGCTTTCTCAAAGTCGAAAAAGGTGTGCACCGCCTAGTGCGCATTTCGCCCTTCGACGCCAACAAGCGGCGCCACACTTCCTTTTCCTCCGTCGACGTCATGCCCGAAGTCGATGACGTTGAGTTTGAGTTGAGGTGGGACGACATCAAGTTCGATACCTTCCGGTCGGGTGGCAAGGGCGGCCAAAACGTAAACAAGGTCGAAACGGCTGTGCGGCTGACCCACGTCCCCACCGGCATCATCGTGGCCTGCCAGACCCAGCGGTCCCAGTTACAAAACAAGGAACAGGCCTTGAAAATGATGAAGGCCCGCCTATTCCAGTATTACCAGGACCTGCATGATGAGGAGATGTCCAAGGTGGCGGGCGCCAAGAAGAAGATCGAGTGGGGCAGCCAAATCCGCTCTTATGTGTTCCAGCCTTACCAAATGGTGAAGGACCACCGCACCGAGGTGGAAACCGCCCAGATCAATGATGTCATGGATGGAGACCTCGACCCCTTCATCGAAGCGGCTTTAAAAGCAAAGTTGGTGGAATAAGAAAGTCGGATTTTAGCTATTGGCTTTTAGCCAATAGCTAACCGTAACATCTACCGGCTAGTTTTTAGTGTTGTTATACTAGGCACTTATTTTTTAAAAGAACGGGAAATCCATGTCTGAACTCAACGAATTCCTCAAAGTCCGCCTCGAAAAATTGAAGGCGCTCAAGGAAAAGGGTATTAATCCCTATCCTTCGGCGGCCTATGAGATCACCCAGCATTCAAAAGAAGTTCTGGAGAAGCACCAAGGTTTGCAAGCGGGCGAGCACCAGGAAGATGAAAAGGTTTCCATGGCCGGCCGCCTGATGACCATCCGGGACATGGGAAAGAGCTGTTTCGCCCACCTTCAGGATTCCCGGGGTCGAATCCAAGTTTATGTTCGGAAGGATTCTGTGGGCGAAAAGCCCTATGAAATCTTTAAATTGCTGGATTTGGGTGACATCATCGGCGTCAAGGGCTTTCCCTTTAAGACCAAAACCGGGGAAGTGAGCGTTCACGTTCAGTCCTTTGACGTTCTTTGCAAATCTCTTCATCCTTTGCCGGAGAAGTGGCACGGTTTAACGGATGTCGAAGCCCGGTACCGGAGTCGCTATGTGGATCTGATCGTCAATGACGACGTCCGCAAGACTTTTGAAACCCGTTCCAGGGTTGTAGCGGCCATCCGCCAATACCTGGACGGCAACGGGTTCCTGGAAGTGGAAACCCCCATGATGCACCCCATCCCCGGCGGCGCCGCTGCAAAGCCCTTCACCACCCATCATAACGCTTTGGATATGCACCTCTTTCTTCGAGTGGCCCCGGAGCTTTATTTAAAACGGCTCCTGGTAGGCGGGTTTGAAAGGGTTTACGAAATCAACCGCAATTTCCGTAACGAAGGCATCAGTATCAAACACAACCCCGAATTCACCATGCTGGAGGCTTACCACGCCTACGGCAACAATGAGACCGTCATGGCCTTAACCGAGCAGCTTTTGTCCGAGGCAGCTAAAGCCGCGGGCCAGGGGATGAAAATACGGGTTGGGGAAACGGAGTTGGATTTTACCCCTCCGTTTAAGAGACTGCCTCTTTTGCAGGCTTTACAAGAAATTGGCGGCATCGAATATGGCGAGGTTTCGGTGGATGACTTGAAAAAAAGACTTAAAACCAGCTCGGCCCAGGTCAAGCATGTGGATTCGCTTTCCAAAGCCGAACTGGCCTATCTTCTTTTTGGGGAACTGGTGGAGTCCAAACTGGTCCAACCCACTTTTATCACCGATTTCCCGGTGGAAGTTTCCCCCCTGGCCAAAGCCCGGGCCGACAACCCGGCCCTCACCGAACGGTTCGAACTTTTTGTCCTGGGACGGGAGATCGCCAATGGCTTTTCCGAGTTGAATGACCCCATAGACCAGCGCCGTCGTTTCGAAAAGCAGGTGGAACTGCGCAAGGCGGGCGACGAGGAAGGGATGTACCTGGATGAGGATTTCATCCTGGCCCTATCCTACGGCATGCCCCCGGCGGGCGGGGTGGGTATCGGCATTGACCGTCTTTTAATGCTCCTCACCAACAGCCCCTCCATCCGCGACGTCATCCTCTTTCCGTTAATGAGACCCCGGGACGATGAAGAAAAGATGATTTTCGAATAACACTATGAATTATCCCTTCGAAATCTTCCTCGGCATCCGTTACTTGCGCTCCAAGCGCAAACGCAGCGCCATTTCGGTTTTAACCTGGCTTTCAATTATTTGCGTGGCGATTGGAGTTACCACCTTGAACGTGGTTCTTCCGGTCATGAACGGCTTTGACGAGGACTTGAAATCCAAAATCGTGGGTTTGAACGCCCATATCATCGTAACAGGCTATCAAAACCACCCGATCTCGAGTTACGACGCGATCACCCAAGCCATCCGAAAAATAAGCCACGTAACCGCGGCTGGGCCCTATGTGGAAGGCCAGGTTTTGGCCCGCTCAAGGGAACGGTCCCTGGGGGTCATGGTTTGGGGAATTGACCCTGACGCGCCCCAGGCTGTCGCTGATTTAGATAAATATCTCTGGGATGTGAAGGCGACGGCCCTCAAACCACCTACGACGGAAAGCGCTGGAAGGGAAGAAAGGATTTTCTTGGGTGCCGAATTAGCCCAAAGGCTTCAAGTCGTCCCGGGGGATGACATCGTGCTTTTTCTGCCCATTCTCCAACCAACACCCCTGGGGATGATGCCTAAGAGTATGAAGTTCGAGGTGGTCGGGAGATTGTCCACCGGCATGTACGATTATGATTCGGCCTACAGCTATGTCACCCTTACCATGGCCCAAAAAATGTATCAACTGGGGGACACCGTCACCGGCGTGGCAGTCAAGGTGGATAATGTGGACCTGGCGCCGCAAGTGGCAAAGGAGATTCGGGAGAAATTTAACGGCCGGTACTTTGTCCAGGACTGGCTTCAAATGAACCACAACCTTTTCGTGGCCCTTCACATGGAAAAAATCGTCATGGGCATCATCTTGTCGCTGATCGTCCTGGTGGCGGCCATTAGTATTGTGAGTTCCATGACGATGGTCGTCATTGAAAAGACGCGGGAAATTGGAATCCTGAAAGCCATGGGCAGCACCAACAAAAGTATTGAGGCGATTTTTGTTTTCCAGGGAATGATGATTTGCGCCATCGGGATAGTCCTGGGCATTTTCCTGGGGTTCGTCCTTTGCGAAATCATCGCCATCTATCCGTTCCAAATCCCGGGCGGTGGATCGGTTTATTATATTGACCGCCTTCCGGTTAAGGTTGAGCCTTTGGTTTGTTACCTGATTGTCCCGGTGGTTTCCATTGTCCTTTGCTTTTTGGCCACCTTGTACCCGGCCCGCCAAGCCGCCAAAATGGAACCCGTCGAAGCCATTCGTTACAGTTAAGGAAAACCGTGGAAATCCTCAAGGCCGAAAATGCTACCAAGGTCTTTCACATGAGCGGCGAAGACGTTCGCGCGCTCAGGGATGTGACTTTCTCGCTGGACGCAGGGGATATTACGGTCATCCTGGGCCCCTCGGGTTCGGGAAAAAGCACGCTTTTGACCCTTTTGGGAGGGCTTAGCCGCCCCTCAGAGGGAAAGATTTTTTGCAAAGGGAAGTCCCTTTACGACATGCCAGGCGAAGAATTAGCCCTTTGGCGGAACAAACTTTTCGGTTTTGTTTTCCAATTCCACTATTTGATGCCGGAATTAACGGCGTTGGAGAATGTGATGCTGGCCGGCCAAATCGCCCGCAAGGAATACGGCGTTTGCCAGGCCCGGGCTGCCGCCCTGCTTTACCACGTCGGGTTGAAAAACCGCATGGACCACAAACCGGGTGAACTCTCCGGTGGGGAACAGCAACGGGTGGCAGTCTGCCGGGCCTTGATGAATGAGCCTGAAATCATTCTGGCTGACGAACCTACGGGTAACTTGGACGTCAAAACAGCAGAGGGAATTCATGATGTTCTTTGGGAAATGTGCCAAAAAGAGGGCCGGACCCTGATTGTGGTGACCCATTACGAACCGTTGGCCAAACGAGCGGACCATATCCTGACCCTCAATGCGGGGCAAGTAACGAAAAAAAGAAGTTGAAATCGGAGCTGAAATGCTTTGCCAAAGATGCCAGCAACGACAAGCTACGGTATTTTTCTCCCAAACGGTTGGGAATGAAACCACCCAGGCCCACCTGTGCGAAGTTTGCGCTCAGGAACAAAGCCAGGCTTACGGCGGGTTAAATCCCCTCGCCTTTAATCCCTTCGCGGCCCTATCGGATTTTCTCAATAGCTTTATGAATTGGAACGAGGGCGCCATCACCGAGGTCAATTCTGGAAGAGCCGGATCGGTGGCGGTGGACCCCCAGGCCCAATGCCCTTATTGCGGCTACCAGCTTTCCACCTTTCGCCAAAACGGGCGTCTGGGATGCACCAAATGCTATGAGTCCTTCAAGGCTATGTTGGAACCTTTGATTTCCAGCATTCATGGGAACGTCCGGCACGTGGGAGAAAGCCCAGTTGCTGAGCCAGCCCCTCCCTCGGTTGAAAGAAAGTCCCAAAGGCCTGAAATCGTCGAATTGAGGGCAAAGATCGACGCCGCCATCAAAGCGGAAAAATACGAAGAAGCCGCCCGCTTGAGGGACGAGATCAAAAATTTGGAGAAACAATAATCATGGCTTTTGAGGAACTCCTGACTTCCACGGATGATTGGTTCTTGAAACCAGGGCCTTCCTGCGAGGTGGTGGTGTCCAGCCGGCTGCGGCTGGCGCGCAACCTGGAGGGAAGAAAATTTCCCCACCATGCCAGCGCCTTGGAGCAACGGCAAGTGGTTGAGGAATTAAAGTCAGCCGTTTCGACCTTGCCCCAAACCGGCAGTCTCCAGTTTATCCGTTTGAACGAAATTTCTTCTTTGGACCGCCAGTTTCTGACCGAGCACCAGTTGATCTCCGCCGAACACGCGGCCAGCCTGGGAGAAAGGGCCGTGGCCTTCGACGCCAAAGAAGGGTTGAGCCTCTTGGTGAACGAGGAGGACCATTTGCGGCTCCAGGTTTTCCGTCCTGGGCTCAACTTGCGGGAAGGTTTCCGGTTTTTGACCCAGATCGACGAAGCCCTCGCCCAAAAGCTTCGATACGCCAAGGACCCTCGGCTGGGATACTTGACGGCCTGCCCCACTAATTTGGGAATGGCCTTGCGGGTGAGCGTGATGCTGCACCTTCCGGCCTTGGTTTATACCAACCGGGCGGCCCAGGTGTTCCAAGGGGTAACCCAGGTGGGGCTAGTCGTCCGGGGCCTGCAGGGGGAAACCACCCAGGTGGCCAGCGCCTTTTTCCAGATCTCCAACCAGTCCTCCCTCGGTAAGAGAGGTGCTGAGATCGTGGAACACGTGGACCGCACCGCCCGGCAGCTGATAGAAGTCGAGCTTCAAACCCAGAAGGCGATATTCCAACAGGAAGGCGTCAAGCTCCAGGACCGGATTTGCCGGGCCCTGGGCACACTGCGAAATGCCAAAATCATCAACCTGCAGGAAGCTTTGGACGGCCTTTCGGCCATAAGGGTGGGAGTCGAACAAAAGATTTTAAAAGGGATCGACTTGCCAAAACTTAACAGTCTTCTGATCTTAATACAGCCGGCCCACCTGGCAAAAATCGCAGCCCGCGAGTTGAATCCGGAGCAGGAGGCCTTGGAAAGAGCCCGGATATTAGGCATGTACCTCAAGTCGACTGAGGCCATCTAGGGCATCCGGCGGCTGAATCTCCGAGAAGCGTCAATCCCCTCAAAAGTGATTGAAATCATTGATTTATAGGGCCGATTCAGTTGAAATAGGCCGGAAACCCACGATTTTTAAGGAGAAATTATGTTCGAACGCTTTACTGAACGCGCTAAGAAGGTCATCAATCCGCTGGCGAAGGAAGAAGCCCGCCGACTAAACCACAATTTTATTGGAACCGAACATCTTTTGCTGGGTCTGATTAGGGAGGGCGGGGGAGTGGCGGTAGCTGTCCTGGAATCCCTGGGGGTGGACTTGGAATCCGTGCGCATTGAAGTGGAAAACCTGACGACCCCGTCTTCCGACACCTTGACCATCGGCGACCCGCAATTTACGCCTTCGGCCAAGAAGGTCCTGGAGCTGGCGGCGGAGGAATCACAAAAGCTCGGCCACAACTATATCGGGACGGAGCATTTGCTCCTGGGCCTCATTCAAGAGGGTGAAGGGGTGGCCGCACGCGCCTTGGAAAACCTCGGCGTGACCTATGAAAAGTCCCGCGATATGGTCATCAACCTCCTGGGGGGGACTTTTCCCAAGTTTTCCAAGCAGGTCAAGAAATCCAAGACCCCGGCCCTCGATACCTTCGGCCGGGATTTAACTCAAATGGCCAAGGATGGGAAGTTGGACCCGGTTATCGGCCGCGAGGACGAGATCGAACGGGTCGTTCAAATCCTTTCCCGGCGCACCAAGAATAACCCTGTTTTAATCGGAGAGCCCGGGGTAGGGAAAACCGCCATCGCCGAAGGCTTGGCCCAGAGGATCAAGGAAGGCAATGTTCCCGAACTGCTCCTCGATAAACGCATCGTAACCCTGGATTTGGCCGCCCTGGTAGCGGGCACCAAATACCGTGGAGAATTCGAAGAGCGCCTGAAAGCCGTTATCAACGAAATCCGCCAATCGGGAAAGGTCGTCCTCTTCGTGGACGAACTTCACACCCTGGTTGGGGCGGGCGCCGCCGAAGGCGCCATTGACGCCTCCAACATGCTGAAGCCCGCCTTGGCGCGTGGGGAATTGCAGTGCATCGGGGCCACGACCCTAAATGAATACCGCAAATACATTGAGAAAGATGGTGCTTTGGAACGCCGCTTCCAGATGATCATGGTGGATGAACCTTCGGTGGACGAGACCATCCAGATCATCAAGGGCCTGAGGGACCGCTATGAGGCCCATCACCGCGTGCGCATCACGGACGACGCCATCGATGGCCGCCGCCCAGCTTTCGCACCGCTATATTTCCGGCCGGTTCCTGCCGGACAAAGCCATCGATTTGATTGACGAGGCGGGTAGCCGCACACGCCTTCGCATCACCACCATGCCTCCCGAAATCCGCTCCCTGGAAAAGGAAGTGGAGAAGGTGAAACAAGAGAAGGAAGAAGCCATCAAGACCCAGGAGTTTGAACGGGCCGCCGACCTACGGGACAAGATGAAAAAGATGCGCCAAAAACTGCAGGAAGAAAAAGAAAAGTGGGAAACCATGAAATCCAAGGAAGAGGCTGTGGTGACTTGGGAAGACATCGCCTATGTTGCCTCCAAATGGACGGGTATCCCCATGATCAAGTTGGGGGAAAAGGAAAGCGAAAAGCTCCTCAAGATGGAGGATGAGCTCCATAAGCGTATTGTGGGGCAGGATGAGGCCATTGAGTCTATTTCCAAGGCTATCCGCCGCAGCCGCGCTGGCATTGGCAACCCCAAGAAGCCCATCGGAAGCTTCATGTTCTTGGGGCCCACCGGTGTCGGGAAAACCGAACTTGCGCGCGCCCTGGCCGAGTTCCTTTTCGACGACGAGGATGCCTTGATCCGTTTCGACATGAGCGAATACATGGAAAAATTCAACGTGTCGCGCCTGGCGGGGGCGCCTCCGGGCTATGTGGGCCATGACGAGGGTGGACAGTTGACCGAGAAAGTCCGCCGGAAACCCTATAGCGTGGTCTTGTTCGATGAGATCGAGAAAGCCCATCCTGAAATTTTCAACGTGATGCTTCAGATCCTGGAGGACGGCCGCCTGACCGACAGCTTGGGGCGCGTGGTGGACTTCCGTAACACGGTGGTCATCATGACCAGCAACCTGGGGGCGCGGGAGATCGGCGTCGAGAAGAGCCTGGGCTTCCACCCCGAGGGCACGGATGTGCCTTTCAGCAGCATGAAGAGCAAGGTCCAAATGGAATTGAAGAAAGCCTTCAACCCGGAATTCCTCAATCGGATAGACGACATCATCATTTTCCATCCCCTGGACCGCACCCACATCGAAAAAATCGTGGACATCCAACTGGAAGACGTCCAGAAACGTCTAAAAGACAAGAAGATCACGTTAACACTGGATGACTCCGCCCGCGACTTCCTGATTGAAAAAGGCTACGACAAGGTTTATGGAGCCCGCCAGATGAAACGGACCATCCAAAAATACGTCGAGGATGCCTTGGCCGAGGAACTTCTGCGCGGCAACGTGAAGGAAGGAGACAGCGTGCTCCTGAAGTCAATGGGTGAAAAACTCGGTTTTGCCACCGGTGAGGCCAAGCCCGCGTCCGCCACGACCGTTTGAGAAGGTGGTTCATGCGACCCAAGCCCCCGGCGGCGGCCAAGTCTGGCCCACGGAAACGCCGCCGGTGGTTCTTGTGGTTGTCGGTGCTGTTGGGATTCCTGGCCGGAGCCTATTTCTTTTTCCAATACCAAGTGGTGGATACCCAGCTTAAGCCCCTCATTGAGAGCAAGCTGACCGAGGCCGTCCATTCCGACGTTTCCATTCAATCCGTCCGGGCGGGGTTGACCGGAAACGTCGTCTTGAACCATGTTTCTCTGACGGTGCCAGGCCACCCTTGGGAAAGTCGGGTTCAGGTCGACCAGATTTCGGTCAACGTTGAATTGATCAACCTGCTTTTCCACCGCAAACCGCTGGAAAACTGTTTGGACAGCCTTTCCTTTGTCCGCCCCCAAATCGTCCTGGTTAAAAACGAAGTTCCTTCGGCTTCTGTTTCCGGCGGAACTGTGACCCTCGCGCCTCCGCCGGTCATGGCACCTATCCCTATTTTTCCCGTACCCCACGTTTCCATCCGGGAGGGAAGGTTTTCCATCCAAGCCGAGAAGTCCCCTCGGGAAGTGTTGCGGGACCTCAACTTCAACGCCACAACCACTAATGGAACCGCCTGGGGGCTCTCCTTTTCTGCCCATTCACCGGAGGCCGACAGCCAGGGTGTCATCCGGTTCGACGGCGGGTTCCAACCCGAAAACCTAAAGCTGAGGGGAGTGGTGAATCTCCAGCAGTGGCCCCTGGCTTCGATGGGTTCCACATTGAAGGAAACCACCGGGTGGGAATTATCAGCGGGTACGATCGACGCCGAATCGCCTGTTGTCTTCCAGCAGGGAAGGAGCATTTGGTATGACGCCAAGGCCGAGGTATTCCAAGGCACGCTCAAAACCCCCGGCCCGGTTCTCATCACTTTTTCCAACATTTCGGGCCGGGCCATCCTGCGGCCCACGGAAATCAATATTCCCACCGGCATCAGTTACCAAGTCGGCGAAACCCAATGGAAGGCCGCGGGTCTTGTCCCCCTGGATGGAAGGCCCCTCTCGGTCCATTCCTCTACGGACCAGTTGTACCTTTCCACCGTCATCAACGACATCTTTAAGCTCAACCAGATCAAGACCGAGGGCACCGGGTCGGCGACCCTTTCGGTTACGGGGCCCCTTCAGGACCCGGTCGTCACCGGAAACGCAAGCTTGGGCGCGTCCAAATTGAACCAGTGGCCGGTGGATTCTTTCGAGGTCAAGGGGCATTTCGAAAAACAAATCCTTTATTTCGAGTCGGTCGAGGGCAAGTTGATGGGCGGGTCCTTTACGGCCGATGGCCTAATTTCTTTATTGAACCAACCGGATGCCCCTGTTTCGCTTCGGGTCAACTTAGTGGACGTGGCAGCGAACAAAGCCGCTTCAATCCTAGGAATTTCCCAAACCCAAGGAACCATCAATGAGGAACTTCATTATGGTGGAACCCGGGAGAAATACGTTTTTTCGACCACTGGAGAGATGGATTTGACGCGGACCCTTCGGGACTCAGTGGTTCAATACCGCATCCGCCACAGCGCCCAGTTGAAGGACGGTAAACTTCTTGTTTCAGCCACCCTCAACGAAAAATCCCGTTTGGAAGCGGCCTTTACGGAAGAACCCGAGGATTGGAAATTGGAAAAATTTTCCATTTCCTCGGGAAAAAGACAGGGGCCCGGTAAGTGGTCGGGCAAGGGCATCCTGCCGAAGGCCGACGACAAGCCCATTCAAATTGAAATCTCAGGTCAAGGCGCATCCTTGGAGGAGGCCCAGTTTTTTCACGACCAATTTCCGGATATCAGCGGAAATGTAAACATTAATGTGAAGGTAGGAGGAACGAAGAAAGATCCGGTTTCCACGGCCACCCTCTCGTCAAACGCGGTAACGATCAAGGCTTCGGAGGGGGCTTCCGTCAAGGGGCTGGAACCCCAGCCGCTAATCGCCAACCTTACCTGGAAACCCGGCGAGCTCCATTTTGACCAATTGCAAATCGGAAATATTTTCTCGGCCTCCGGCCAATTAGGCTTCAGCCCCCAATCCCCCCTCGATCTGAAGATAAAAGCCGACGGGTTTCCGATGCCATTGATCGCTGAAATCACCCAATGGAACAATCCGCCCCAGCCTTTTGAAGGCTTTATCACCGGCCACCTTCATCTTTCCGGGTTGATGAAAAACCCCATCGTGGAAGGGGATGATATCGCGATCAATGACTTGAACATCGGGGATTGGCATGCCGACCAGGTCAACGCTTCATTAAATATGGTTGAAGGCAAACTTTTGGTGAAAAAACTAAAGCTCCAACAAGCCGAAAATTTCCTGGCTATAACAGGTTCGTGGGACACCCGGCCCCAGTCGGGTTTGATGGCCCTTCACTTTTCATCCCGTGGGTTTCAACTCGGGAGGGGACCATTCCTTACCGGGGAATTTTCGTTAGATGCCAAATCCACCGGTGATCCTTTCTGGGCCAATTGGGATGGTAATTTCTCAACGCCCGCTTTTACCCTCAAAGACTTGAAAGGCAATGTTTATTCTTTCGATGATTTTTCCATGGCGGCTAATTGCGAGGATTTGGTTTTGGATGGCGAGTTCAAACTCGGAAAAAACATCAGTGGTTCGGCGGTTTTGGACGCTTCGGAACCGAAAACGACGTTGAAGGGAATTTTTAAAATTGCACCCTCTTTGTTAACCGAAGTCCCGGAATTGACGCAATTCCTCCCGAAGTCCATGAAAATGTCGGGAACAATTTCAGGTGAACTCAAACTGAAAAAGGGAACTTTCGACGAATTACCCATGGCGGGATCTTTCACGGTTACGGATGGAGTCATCCAAAAATATAACTTCGATCGGATGGAATTTTCTTTTGAAGGCAACAAATCCAAAATCGACCCTAAGTTTTCATTAGTGCGAGGTCAGGCGAATTACACCCTTTCCGGAACACTGGAATCACCCAAGGCTTTTTGGGATTCCGATAGCGAGATCAATATTAACGGCCCGGTGGAAAGGGAAAAACTCGGGAACATTCTCGCGCTCATGGGTATCGACACGGAAAAGCACCAAGTAGGGGGGGAAGTGAACGGGAATTTGTCGGTAGCCGGCCCCTTTTCCGCGCCGGTGGCGGATTTCACGGTGACCGGTGAAAATTTGAGGTACGACAATAATATCGTTCTCGAAGCCCGGCTTCACTTCGCTTATTCCAGCGGGAAGATCAGCATGGAAAAGGATAATAAAATCACCCTGCCCAAGGGAAAAATCGACATTGAACAGGGAAGCGCCTATTTGGACGCCCAGGACCCCACTATTGCGGTTTTGGACCTATCCGGTTCTACTCAAGACCTTCCTATCGGTTTTCTTCATTTCACGAGCCAGATCCATATGTCCGGAAGGTTGGCCCTGGAGGAAAAAGAGAGCCGCCCTACCTTTGATGGTCTTCTTTCGGTGATTGAAACCGGTAGCAACACCAAACAGCCTACTCCTTTTGACTTGGCTTTAAGCGTGCACAATAAAGTCATCGAATTCAAACCCCTCGACAACTCGAATCCCCAACTGGTCGGCAAAGTGGATTTGTCGCTAGGCCAACGCGTTCTTTTTAATAACTTACACCTGGTCAATACCACGGGGTTGTTTTCGGTAGATGGCGCCTTGGATCTTAACGGACCTTGCAGTTTAGTTTCGGATTCCAAAAACGTTCCGATCCAAGAAATCGGGAAGATGGATTTTGCCCAATTTTCCATTGAGTGGAACGGGCAGCTATCACCTTGGTCTTTGAGGGGACATTAGCGGAACCAATTTTTACCGCTTCCCTCTCCGTCATGGACGGACAGGTGGGGGACCTCAAATTTGACCTATTGGACGGAGAATTAAAAGAAAGCGACAACACCCTTTTCCTGGGGGATGAGGAAAATCCCATCACTCTCAGCCGCCAAGGCATTTTCACCTTTACACTGGCTGGAAAAATGCCACTAGCCTTGACAGAGGAAGGAATGAAAAAAATTAGGAACCGTGAAATGGATATTACCGCAAAGATGGAGAAAGGGGATTTTAGCTTGATCCTCTTGGCGGGCTGGGCGAAAAAGGCATCGGGAAACATGGACTTCTCCGCCCATATCGGCGGAACACTGGATAATCCCGACGTGACGATGGACCTGGACTTGGCCAAATGCCAGCTCGTCCCACCTATGGTCGCCCAATCCATCGACGACTTGAACGGGCGGATTAAAGTGCGTCACAACCACTTGGCCGTGGAGGATTTAAACGCCCGCATCGGGCAAGGCCGGGTTTTCATCACCTCGCCGCCCGTTGACCAGAGCAAGATGGTCTTAGTGGATTTCATTCCTCAATACCTGGATTTCCGCGTGCAAACGATTGGAACCCACGGCTTATGGCTAAGCATCCCTACTATCATGCGACGATGGCGAATGGGGTGAAATTTATTTTTATGGCGCCACCCCCAATGATCCGCTGCTGATACAGGGCCCTTTGAACGGAGCCCAATGTCATCGGCACGGCGCTCTTGGATACTGGCCACTACACCTTCCCTCCGGTCGAAACACCGATGAGACTGGGCAAAAAATCGAATACCGGGAATTGGCCAGAGTCAATTTTGATTTAACCTTGGCGGCCGGCAAAGATACCTGGTACTCAAACGAGTTCAATACCCAGTATCTCGAATTGAAGGTTGATCCGGCGACAGAATCCATATATTCGGGAAAGACGCGGACCGGGGAACGGACAAGGGGGGATCAAGTGCGAGGGAAATGCCGAGTCCAAATCGGGCTGGCTTCGCTATCTGGGCCATGAATTTGAAATGCAAGATATCTCCCTTAGCATCGCCAAGATGCCAACCGCCCCGGATGGAGGGTTATGCCACGGACATCTTCCATGGCATCAATGTCCTAACCGCCGGGGGGCGTCCGACAAACCGATTTAACGTCCGGGTAGACTTCAATGGAACTTTTGGGGATATTGACTTCAAGCTCAGCTCCCAACCTACCTTCGCCCCGGCAGCTATGGGGACGCCTCCCAGAATATACTGCTTTCCTACATCATGTTCGGCACTGATATGACGGGTCTTACCACAGGCACCCCCACCACTTATTCCCAGGAATACATTCGGAACCTTATCAGCAAAAAGTGGGACTGGTCATGGGCAGCCGCAGACGATTTATCAACCGGTATTTCTCGATCTGGGCAGCACTTTGTTCCGGAGCCTTGGGCCCCAACTTCTGAGGCCCACGGAGGTTAATATCAAGACGAACGTTCGCCATCTTCTCCGGTGTCCCGCCCCAGTGGCCACCCCGGGCGCGGATCCCTTGGTAAACCCTACCTGGCGGAATGCCTCTCGCGGTGAGTCCAACTACGAACTTTTGGAAGTCCAATTGAAAGATACATGGACAACGGTTTTCAGTAACAGCGTCGGTAGGGGTCAATAGTAATAACACCACGGTCAGCCTGGGCTACAGAGGCAGGCTTGGGTTTGGCAGTACGACATCGGGCCCAATTTCACCCTGGATGCGTTCGGGTGGGCAAAATGAAGTCGGTCAACCAGATCAACGGGTCATGTTGAACAAACGATGGGAATTGCCAAATCAGCAACCCCAACGTCGTAGGGGATAGGAAAAACCACGTTTCGTTGCGTTTGACTTTGACTCGCTTTTACCGGGAAAATTCCATATCGCTTGGGAAACCGACAAGAGTTACCCGATGTGAAGTTCAGGTTCTGGACTCGGACGGCCAGTCGTTCAGGACAACGTTGAAAAACCAACAGCACGCCTGAATTATGATCATGAAGTGGATCATTGAGGGACTTGATCCAAGCAGCCGATTATAAACTCCAAATCTCGGCGAAAGACCTCAACCAAAACGAGAGGATTGAAACTCGCAAATTACCGGCTTCCGCCGGTTGATAACTGGTTTTTGTCCCCGAAGATGAGTCTTTAATCACAAACCGCAGGGGTGACCGCAAAACTATCCTTTTCGTGCCATCTAAGCCTTTGAAACGTCCAAACAGGGACTGTTTTCGGATAGTGGGGTCATTGGAGTGGATGAGCGTTTTTGTAAGGTTATTATTGAAGTATCATTTGCCGATTTTCCATGTAGCCATGCTAGAATGCGCGTCTTTGCGCGCCTCTCTGGCGATTTGTTGACGTTAAAATTTCGTTTTGATCGAAGGCATGAGCCTTCGAGGAGGAAAGTTTGTTTTTGAATCAACTCCGTTTCAACGCCATCGGACCCACCCGGTTGGGGCTTTTTGTCGCCCTGGCCTTCTTTTTTGGATGCGCCGGATTTCTACGGGCCCAAAGCGACAAGGATGTCCTCAAAATTTCTTCCATTAAAATTGAGGGAAATAAGAACGTCTCCAGCTTGATCGTCTACGGTCACCTGCAGGAGAAGGAAGGGGACCCGTTTTCACTCCGCCGGGTACGCATGGACATCCACAATCTTTTCTCGACTGGTGATTTCAAGGATGTCAAGGTGGAGGCGCAAGCCGGTGAGAAGCCCGGCCAAATCGTCCTTGTTTTTAAGGTTGTGGAGAGACCACTGATCGACAGGATCATATTCAAGGGCAATAAGAAATGGGATTCCAAGAAGTTTCTGGACGAAATGAAACTGGCCCCGAAGTCGCCTTACAACCAGGCCCAATTGAACGCCGACATAGCGGCGGTTAAAAAACTCTACTTGGACGAAGGTTATCCCACCGTCACGGTTGAAGCCAAAATTCAGAATAATCCCCAGGACAATAATGTTGATTTGGTGATGGAGATCAACGAGGGCTCTCAAATCAAGATAGGCGGTATCGAAGTCCTCGGAGCACAAGCCTTCAGCGGCGATAAAATCGCCAGCCAGATGAAGGAAAACAAGAAGGGGGACAAATTCAAGCCCGACCAATTGGACGATGACTTGAAGGCCATCGAGGATTTTTATCATGACGAGGGTTATCTGAAGGCAGTGGTGTTAAGCCACGAGGAAAAGATTAATCAGGAAAAAAAGCGGGTTTTTATCACCCTCAAAGTCAACGAGGGGATCAAGTACACCCTGGGCAACGTTAAATTTAGGGGCAATATCCTTTTTGATGATTCGGATCTTTTAAGGGTATTCAAACTGAAAAAAGGTGACCTTTTAAGGAAAAAAGATTTCGACGACGGGGCCAAGAATATGCGCACCTTGTATGCCGATAAAGGCTACATTTATGCCCATCTCGAACCTGACATGAATTACGACGACGATTTAAAAAGGGTTGATGTCACTTTTGACGTTACGGAAGGCCAAGTCGCCTATGTCCAGGACATTAAAATCGTCGGGAATTATAAGACGCAGGATTATGTTATTCGCCGGGAATTGGAAATCCACCCGGGTGACAAATTCGAGGCCGCCAAGATCAAGATGTCGGTAGAGGACCTTTACAATTTAGGTTTTTTCGACGAGATCAACCCCGAGGTTGAGCCCGGAGACACCCCCGACAAAGAAATTCTTGTTTTCCGTGTGAAGGAACGGAAAACGGGTTCTATCAGCGTGGGTGGGGGATACAGTTCCATCCAGGGATTGGTGGGGAACGTCAAGTTGGAGGAGGCGAATCTTTTCGGAAAAGGGCAGCATGCCAGTATCGATCTTGAATTTGGGTCGCTGGTGTCCAGTTTCAGCATCGGGTTTACCGAGCCTTGGCTCTTCAACACCCGGACTTCCATGAGCATCAACCTTTTTGATACCACCCAGTATTGGACGACGGCCGTTCCCAATCCGGATGGCACCAATTCCTTCTACACTGAAACCCAAATTGGCGGTTCCCTACAGTTGGGAAGGCGGTTGAGCCGCTATTGGAGCGTTTTTGGAACTTATTCGCTGCAAAACGTCGATATCTACAACATTGACTCCAATTTCACCACCATTGGGACGCCTCAATATATCGCCGCCACGGACACCACCACGAGCAGTTTTACGCCCCGGATCGTTTATGACAGCCGCAATAATTATTTCAATCCCACCGACGGATGGAAACACTCTCTCTCCGTCGAGTTCGCAGGAGGGCCCCTGGGGTTCGACAATAATTTTGTTAAAGTTATCGCGGATTCCAGCCGTTTTATTCCTTTGCCCGTCGACTTCGTCCTTGGGGAACACGTCAATATGGGCGTGGCCCAGGGCTACTGGTTCGAGGGGCGGGGTTATACGGATTTGCCCATCTATGAGAAGTTTTTCGCGGGCGGTATGGATACGCTTCGCGGTTACAACTTCCGTACCGTCGGCCCCGTATCGGGTGGAAACGCATTATTCGTCTCCAACACGGAATTAAGGCGTACCCTCGTCGGACCCTTGGTCGGGGTGGCGTTTTTCGACGCTGGCGATTGCTGGACCAACGCTTGGAGCCTGTATGAATCCCACGTTCAATACGATTGGGGCCTTGGGATCCGTTTGACGATTCCCGGAACCATCATGGATATCCGCCTGGATTACGGATGGGCCATTGCTTCCGACTTGTCTCCAGCCGCCGCTCCTTCAGGCGGTGTTTTGAATTTCAATCTTGGGAACCTTTTCTAACCGCAACCTTTTTGAAGGGGCCGTTTGGGTATTCAGCCGAAAGCCAACGCGACGCCTTAAATCCCTGCGCTATTGTTCCGCCTTAGTCTTTGTCCTATCCTACGCGCATGAAAATACTGCTGACCAACGACGACGGAATTGACGCGGCTGGACTCCGGGCGCTTTATGAGGCGGTTAAGCCTCTGGGCGAGGTGGCCGTTTCAGCTCCCGACCAACAGGCCAGCGCCACGGGCCACTCCATTTCCCTGAACGCGCCGTTCAAGGTGGTTTCCCCAGCGTGGCCGGATGTTCCTTTTTCCTACCGGGTTTCCAGCACCCCTGCGGATTGCGTCAGAACCGCGATTTTAAAACTTCTGCCGTGGAAACCCGACTTGGTGATTTCAGGCATTAACCAGGGGGCTAATTACGGCTCCTTGATCCTCTATTCGGGTACTGTAGCCGGGGCGGCGGAAGCGGTGCTTTTGGGCGTTCCAGCCATGGCGGTTTCACTGACCAGCCACATCTACAAGGATTTTACCGCAAGCGCTCATTTTGCCAAAAAGGTCGCCCAATGGATTCAAAAGAAGGGCCTGGCGCAGGGGGTTTTTCTCAACGTGAACGTTCCACCCCTTGAACTGGAAAAAATCAAAGGTATCGTCCTGACACACCAAGGACAATTTCGCCACGTGGAAGATTTGGAGCCCCACGGTGAACTGGAGGGTCATTTCAGTTATATCCTGAACAGCCCCAGCGAACCCTTGATGGAACATCCGGAGTCTGATGTGTCCAAGGTGCGGGAAGGTTACGTTTCGGTGACTCCCCTCCACTTGGACCTGACGGCCAAGCATCATTTTCCTCATTTTTTGGATTGGCCTTGGGAAAAAGGCCTTGAAATCGATAGTTGAATTCCCGGGTTCCGTAGCTGGCCGGCCAAATAGATGCTAGGAGCTTCGATGCGGGAAAAAGTCCAGGAAGTCATCAAGGAAATAAGTGCTATTCTCCAAGCGGATGGGGGTGACATTGAACTTCTCGAAGTGACCCCGAATGGGATCGTGCGAGTTCGTTTTATCGGAGTCTGCGGCACCTGTGGTGGCTCGATGAATACCCTCCGGCGGGGCGTGGAACGGATGCTGATGGAACAAATCCCCGAAGTCAGGGAAGTGGTGGCTGTTTGAGTCCGATGCCCACTCCTGGATGATTGAGGGCGGATTCACTAACTGTTTTTTGTTGGTGGAATTCCCGGAGTCTTTTATACTGTTCCCGTTTTCCCCGTTGTTTTCCTTTCCTCGCTCATCGGTTGAATTTGAAATAGTTTAAGACGTAGCACTCCTGGTTCCGCGTTGGGGCGAAACCGCAGGACTTTATTTTTTCAGGGAGACGACTTGATACCGCGTTACACCTTGCCGGAAATGGGCGCCCTTTGGTCCGAACAGTCCAAGTTCGAATCCTGGTTGAAGGTGGAAATTGCGGCTTGCGAGGCTTGGGCCCGACTGGGGCGCATCCCCCCCAAAGACTTGATGGTCATCAAGAAAAGGGCCAAATTCTCCGTAAAACGAATCGAAGCCATCGAGCGCAAGACAAACCACGACCTCATATCTTTTTTGACTTCCGTGGCCGAAAACGTTGGGCCCTCCTCGCGTTTTATCCACCTGGGGCTCACTTCCACCGACGTGGTGGATACGGCACAGGCTCTTCAGTTGACCACCGCCTCCGATTTGATCCTCGCCCAATTAAAAAAACTAAGGGAAGTCCTTAAACGCCAGGCCCGGAAACACCGTTTTTCCATGATGATCGGACGCACCCATGGGGTGCACGCCGAACCCATCACTTTCGGCCTCAAAATGGCCCTTTGGTATGATGAGGTGGGACGTCAGATCGAACGCCTTGAACAGGCCCGGGAACAAATGGCGGTGGGCATGATCTCCGGGGCTGTGGGTACCTTCGCCAACATCGACCCCCGCGTCGAAAAACACGTATGCCAGATCCTGGGCTTGAAACCCGCCCCCGTTTCCACCCAAACCCTCCAGCGCGACCGCCATGCCTACTTTATGTCGGTCCTGGCGGTCATCGCCTCCTCGCTGGAAAAATTCGCCACCGAAATCCGGAACCTCCAGCGCACCGAGATACTGGAAGCGGAGGAATATTTTGCCGTGGGCCAAAAGGGCTCCTCGGCCATGCCGCACAAACGTAATCCCTTGACGGCCGAACGGGTGGCAGGCTTGGCCCGTGTCATGCGGGGTTACGCCCTGGCCGCCCAGGAAAACGTGGCTTTGTGGCACGAGCGGGATATTACCCATTCCTCGGCCGAGCGCATTATCCTGCCGGACGCCACCATCCTGCTGCATTACATGCTGGCAAAGTTCATCGGCATCATGGAGAAGCTCAACGTCTATCCGGAACGCATGAAACGCAACATCCAGCTGACCCGCGGATTGGTTTCCTCCCAACAAGTGCTTTTAGCCCTGGTAAAGAGGGGATATACAAGGGAAAAGGCTTACGCCATCGTCCAACGGAACGCTTTGAAAGCGTGGGAAAATGAGGCGAATTTCCGGCAATTGATCGAGGCCGATCCGGACGTTACTAAAGTTTTGACGCCGAGTGAGATTGAAGAATGTTTTAATCTTTCCTATCACTTGAAGAACGTGAATTACATCCTGAAACGGGCGGGAATCATTTAAGGAGCGAGCAATGGGTTGGCACGTGAGCGTTTATGTAACGTTGAAACCTTCGGTCCAAGACCCCCAAGGGGCTACCGTTCAACGGGCCTTGAACCAGATGGGGTACAAGGCAGTCCAAGGAGTTCGCATGGGAAAATTCACTGAGCTGGAATTCGAGGGAAGCCTTTCCGAGACTGAGGTGAAAAAGCAGGCCGACGAGATTTGTGACAAGCTTTTAGCCAATCCCAACATTGAATCTTATCGCTTCACAGTGGAGAAGAAATGAAGTTTTCGGTGACGGTTTTCCCGGGCTCCAATTGTGATCACGACTGTGAATACGTGATCCGGGACGTTATGGGCCAAAAAGTGGAAATGATTTGGCATAAGGAAACCGACTTGAAGAACCCGGACTGCGTGATTGTGCCAGGGGGTTTTTCTTACGGGGATTACCTGCGCACAGGCGCCATCGCCCGCTTTTCCCCCGTAATGAGGTCGGTGGCCGATTTTGCAGCCAAAGGCGGCCTGGTTATCGGTATTTGCAACGGTTTCCAGATCCTCTGCGAAGCCGGCCTACTTCCCGGCGTGTTGATCCGTAACAGGAGCCTCCAGTTCATCTGCAAGAATGTTTATATCAAGGTGGAACAGACGGACACGCCTTTCACCAACGCTTGTAAGATGAACCAGGTTTTGAAGATTCCCATCGCCCATGGGGAAGGGAATTACTTCATCGATTCCGAAGGGTTGAAGAACCTACAGGACCACCGCCAGGTTGTGACGCGCTATTGTGACGAAAAGGGAAACATAACCCCGGAATCGAATCCAAATGGTTCCTTGGACAACATCGCAGGCGTTTGCAATGAAAAACGTAACGTTTTCGGACTCATGCCCCATCCGGATCGGTCTGGTGAGGATATTTTGGGCAGCCATGACGGCCAATTTATCTGGAAATCCATCCTCTCCGCCAAGGTGAGTGTCGCATGACGGCTTCCATCATGGATGTTGCAATCACACCCCAGGTCATCAAGGAACACGGCCTTAAACCCGAGGAATACGACCGAATCTGCAAAATTCTGGACCGCAAGCCCAACATCACTGAACTCGGGCTTTATTCGGTCATGTGGAGCGAGCACTGCGGTTATAAACATTCCAGGGCGCTCCTGAAAACATTGCCTACCAAGGGGCCCAAGGTGCTTCAAGGCCCAGGCGAAAACGCCGGGATCATGGACATCGGCGAAGGCTGGGCGGTGGCCTTTAAGGTGGAATCCCACAACCACCCTTCCGCCATTGAGCCGTACCAGGGTGCGGCGACCGGCGTCGGCGGCATCCTCCGTGACATCTTCACCATGGGCGCGCGGCCCGTCGCATCCCTCAATTCCTTGCGATTCGGCCCCTTGACCGATCCGAAGGTTAAACGCCTTTTCACGGGTGTGGTAAAGGGCATCGCCGATTACGGGAATTGCATGGGCATTCCGACGGTGGCAGGGGAAGTGGTCTTCGACGAATCCTATACCGAAAATTGCCTGGTTAATGCCATGTCGGTGGGGCTGGTGCGGCACGAACACATCATCAAGGGCAGGGCTTCCGGGGTGAACAACCCGGTCATTTATATCGGCGCTACCACGGGCCGGGACGGCATCCACGGGGCCACCTTCGCTTCCACTGAAATCACCGACGAATCCACCGAAAAGCGAAGCGCGGTCCAAGTGGCCGACCCTTTCATGGAAAAACTCCTTATGGAAGCCACGCTAGAACTCATTCATAGCGATCTTTTGGTGGGAATCCAAGACATGGGCGCGGCAGGATTGACCTGTTCCACTTGCGAAATGGCCAGCCGGGGTGGGGTCGGCATCGAAATCGATGTAGCCAAGGTACCTCAGCGGGAAAGGGGAATGACCCCCTATGAAATCCTCCTTTCAGAGTCCCAGGAGCGAATGCTCCTGGTGGCAAAACCCGGATGCGAACAAAAGGTCCATGATATCCTGGCCAAGTGGGATCTCCATGCCGCCACCATCGGTTTCGTCACCGATACGGGCCGAATGGTCGTCAAGGAAAATGGGAAAGTGGTGGCCGATGTCCCTGCCGATTCCCTCACCGAGGCGCCGGTTTACCACCCGGCTAAAAGCGAGCCCGCCATCCTGAAAAAGCACCGGGACTTTGACGAGGGTACCGTATCGGTGCCGAAAGACTTGGGTAATGTTTTAGAACAGCTTCTTGTCCGACCCGACAATCGCCAGCAAGCGCTGGGTTTACCAGCAATACGACCATATGGTTCGTTCCAATACCTTGGTTCGTCCTGGTTCGGACGCGGGGGTCCTCAGGGTAAAAGGCACTTCCTTGGGGCTGGCCATGACCATTGACGGCCTAGGTTCCTATTGCGCGCTTGACCCC
Organism: uncultured Pseudomonadota bacterium; assembly: GCA_963770835.1. Taxonomy (GTDB): domain Bacteria; phylum Oederibacteriota; class Muellerivitia; order Muellerivitales; family Muellerivitaceae; genus JAJPJW01. The sequence continues at coordinate 275,318 of CAVYRH010000011.1, read as the reverse complement.
TACGAGGGCGCTAAAGCCGTGGTGGCGGAAGCCGCCCGTAATATCGCCTGCTCTGGGGCCGAACCCATCGGCATGACCGATTGCCTGAATTTTGGAAGCCCCGAAAAGCCGGAAATTTTTTATTATTTCGACCGGGTTATAGCCGGGTTGGGTGACGCCTGCCGGGCCTTCAACATCCCCATTACGGGGGGGAATGTCTCGCTTTATAACGAAAATCCATCGGGCGCCATCGATCCGACCCCTATTGTGGGAATGATCGGCTTGTTTGCTGATGTAACTACCGCCGTGACCCAGTGGTTCAAGGAGGACGGCGATCTTATCTATTTACTTGGGGATATTGGGGATACGATTGGCGGTAGCCGGTATTTACAGCTAATCCATGGAAAAAAGACTGGCCGCTGTCCTAAATTGAACTTAGAGGCCGAGCATCAACTTCACCGGGCTTTAAAAACCATGGCCGATGCCAAACTGCTCCAAAGTGCCCATGATTGCTCGGATGGCGGTTTTGCGGTGGCCTTGGCGGAGTCCTGCGTGACAGGTTTGACCCACGAATCAAAAATCCATGGCGCCAAGCTATCCTTGCCCGGCACCGGGAGATTGGATGGCCGCCTTTTTGGGGAGACCCAGTCCAGGGTGGTGGTTTCCTGCGGGCCCGCTAATGGAGCCCAACTTGAAGCCTTGGCCAGGAAATTCGGAGTTCCTTGTGAGAAAATAGGCCAGGTGGGCGGCGATGGGCTGGTGGTGGGGAATGAGATCAACGTTTCCGTCGGCAAACTGGCGGATCTGTTTTTTACGAGTATTGAAAAACTAATGGCCTGAGGCCTGGGACGAGGAAAGCCGTAATGAACGAAAATTTCGACCAACAAGAGGACGAAGCCGGGGTCAACCGCCGGTTGGATGACGACAAGCCCCACGACCAGTGCGGCGTTTTTGGCGTCTTTGGCCATCCGGAAGCGGCCAAGATCACCTATTTGGGTTTGCATTCCCTCCAGCACCGGGGCCAGGAATCGGCGGGCATTTGCACCATGGACAATGGCCGCTTGTACAACCATAAGCGTATGGGGCTGGTCGCGGACATTTTCGACGAGGCGGCTTTCAAGGAATTGCCGGGCAGGGTGGCGATCGGCCACGTGCGTTATTCCACTACCGGCTCCAGCCAGCTCCGGAACGCCCAGCCGATCGCCGTTGAATACGCCCGTGGCAGCATCGCCATTGCCCACAACGGCAATTTGGTCAACGCCCGCCGCATCCGTGACGAATTGGAGGCGCGGGGTTCCATTTTCGTCTCTACCGTCGATTCCGAAATCATCGTGCATCTTTTGGCCCGCTCCACCAACCATACTCTCATCGAGGGAGTCATCGAGTCCCTGAAACAGGTGCGAGGAGCCTATTCCCTTTTGATTTTGTCCGACGACGGAATGCTGGGCATGAGGGATCCCCAGGGCTTCAGACCACTTTGCCTTGGCAAGCTTGGGGACGCCTGGGTTTTAGCCAGCGAAACCTGCGCTTTCGACATCGTGGACGCCAAGTACATCCGCGACGTGGAACCGGGTGAGATTGTTTTGATCAACGAGAACGGCCTAGTTTCCATCAAGCCCTTCGAGAAGACGACTCCGGCTATGTGCATCTTCGAATACATTTATTTCGCCCGGCCCGACTCCCGCATCTTTAATACCAGTGTCCAAAAGGTCCGAAAGCGCCTGGGTGCCATTCTGGCCCAGGAAGCCTATGTGTCGGCGGATGTGGTAGTGCCTGTTCCGGATTCATCCAACATGGCCGCAACGGGCTATGCCGAAGAAGCCAAGATTCCCTATGAAATGGGGCTCATTCGCAATCACTATATTGGGCGAACCTTTATCGAACCCGACCAGACCATCCGCGATTTCGGGGCACGCCTCAAATATAACGCCGTCAAGGAATCTTTGGAGGGGAAGCGGGTGATCCTGATCGACGATTCCATCGTGCGTGGGACCACCATGCGAAAGATCGTGAAGATGATAAAGAACGTGGGTGCCAAGGAAGTTCACCTGCGTATTACCTCGCCCCCCATCATCTCACCCTGTTTTTATGGAATGGATTTTCCAAGCCGGAAAGAATTGATCGCCGCCACCCACACCCAGGAGGAAATCCAGACCTATTTGAGGGTCGACAGCCTCTCTTATCTATCCGTTGAAGGCATGATGAAAGCGGTGGCCGGAACTCCCCAGGGGCATTGTACGGCCTGCTTTACCGCAAAATATCCCGTGCCTTTCGACGAGGAAACGGAGAAGTACAGCCTTGAGGCCGCTAAGTGTTGATAATGGCTGGGGTTTTCCGAACGTTCCTTAGTTAGCCGAGACCACCCGGTTTCGGCCTTTCTCCTTGGCCTCGTAGAGGGCGTGGTCGGCCCGTTTGATGACTTCCTCACTTGTCGGATGAATCTTATTGGACGAGGCTACCCCCACGCTAAACGTGACGTGGACTCTCTTTCCTTTGGCTTCCTCTTTTTTGAAGGGGAGGTTGATCCCGCTGTAGCCTGCTTTTCGGCGTCCCCGCAAGGTGAACTTACGTTTCTCCATGCCGGCCCTGGTGCTTTCCATCATTGACTTGGCCTTATCGAGGTCTGTCTTCTCGAAAACCACGCAAAATTCCTCACCTCCGTAGCGAAAAACCCTGTCCCCGAGATTTTCCTGCAGATGTTGCGCCACCATCCTCAGCACATTGTCCCCTTCGGCGTGGCCGTAGCTGTCGTTGAATTTCTTAAAGTGGTCGATGTCCACCATGGCGAGGGAAAAATCCCCGCTCAAGGTGTGAAGGCGCTCATCCAGGGCCTGACGGTTGGAGACAGCGGTCAGGATGTCCAGGTAAACTTTTTGCCAGTACATTCTTAATAAGGCGTGCAAGAGGATGAGCGCCAAAACAGTAAAAGCCAGGATGATGTGGAAGCGGGTTGGAAGCTTGGAAGTGGTGGCCCCGCTCAGGAGGCTGACTTGGACGCAGAATAGAAACGGGACAAAGGCGGTCGCTAAGGCGATAAGGAACGATTTCGCCTTGGGATCGTAAAGGCTGTAGGCCACGAGAAGAAACAGGCCGACGGCGACCCATGTAAATTTCGGGAAATACAGGGATTGATTGAGGGTTGGAGGCCCCCAAAACATCAGCTTTTGGTAAACATCCACGGCCCAGCTATAAAGGCACACCAGTAAAACGATAGGAATGAGGGACAGAACAAAGCGGGCCAGGCTTAAATCGCTCCACAAACGACTTTCCTTTAAAAGATAGATAAGGCAAAGGGCCAAGGGATAAGCGACGCTAACGATCTGGAGGGTTGCTACTCGCCCGGTTTCGGAGATGACGAACAACCCAGGGTTCAGCAAATAAAAGTAAAAGGCTAGGAGAAGCAGCGCGGACCAAAAGATGCGGGTTTGATTGATCTGCCAGCCAAGGAAGGCCGTCAGGGAAAGGCCCACATAGGGTGCAAAGATAAGAAAATTGGTGAAAACCTTATGGGAAATGAGTTCCGGGCTTAATGGGGGAAGGAAATAAAAGAAAAGGGGAATGAAACCGGCAAGAAGATAGATTCCTGCCCACTTGGCTTTTTCGGACACGGTATTTCCTTAGGATCGAATGCGTGAATTGTGGAAAACTGTAAGGTTGGTTCTGGGCGCTATTGTAAATTAGGTACGCCTTCTAGAACAATCACAATTCCCACCCAACCCCCTTCCATGCCAGTACAATTAGTGGGATCATTTTCAAGTGGGTTGGGATTGAAATTTCGAATTTTCATGAACAATTGAAACGAAAGTGTTCATGCACGGGAGGAAATCGTGAAAACTACAACTTATAAATCATCCGGCGTGAATATTGATGCGGGCAACGAAACCGTGGATCGCATTAAAAAACAAGTGGCCTCGACCTTCAACGAGAACGTCCTTTCCGACATCGGTCTCTTTGGCGGCCTTTATGAGTTCAAAACCAAGAAATACAAAAAACCCGTTTTGGTGGCTTCCACTGACGGCGTGGGAACCAAGATCCAGATCGGCCTGGCAATGGGCAAGTACAAGACCCTGGGCCAGGACATTGTGGGGCATTCCATCAACGACATTTTAGTGCAGGGCGCCAAGCCCCTGTTTTTCCTGGACTATATCGCGGCAGGAAAGCTGAACCCTGCGGTGGTGGAGGAAATTGTCTCCGGAATGGCCGAGGAATGCCGCAAGGCCGGGGTGGCTTTGATCGGTGGCGAAACCGCCGAAATGCCCTCGGTTTACCGGGAAGGGGATTACGATATCGCCGGGACCATTGTGGGTGTGGTGGACAAGAAAAACATTATCCGGGGGGAAGAAGTCGTTCCCGGTGACATCTGCATCGGCCTTCCCTCGGTATCACTCCATACCAACGGTTTTTCCCTCGCCCGCAAAATTGTGACCGACGTAGTGGGATTGAAATTTACGGATCGGGTGCCCGAATTGAACGGCGTTATCGGGGACATTCTCTTGACCCCTCACAAGTCCTACTTCCACGAAATATATCCGGTCTTGGAAGAGGTGAACATCAAGGCCATGGCCCATATTACGGGTGGCGGACTTATTGACAATCCTCCCCGCGTGTTGCCGGAAGGTTGCCGTATCCGCTTTAAGGAAGGTAGTTGGAAGGTTCTACCGGTCATGGACTGGCTCATCAAAAGGGGAAATGTACCCAAAGAAGATGCCTACCGCACCTTCAATATGGGCCTGGGAATGATCCTGATCGTCAGCCCCAAGAAGGTGGAAAAGACCCTGCGGAAGCTCCGCAAAAACGGCGCCAACCCCTCGGTCGTGGGTGAGGTCGTGGCGGGAAAAAAAGGCGTTGAATTCGTTTAAAGGGTTCTTTTTTGGAAAATACCCTTTCGATTCTTCGGCGAGTGCTTTGGGGGTTGACTGTCGCCGCCGTCATCCTCGTTCCCTCCTTCCAGGACGTTGATTACAAATCCTACGTTGTTTCCATTGGGTTTCTCTTGTTGCTCCTGGTGGAAGCCTTTCGTCTTTTCAAGAAACCAGAACTTTCCTTTTCCCCCTTGGAACTGTATTTGGCCCTTTATGTGGGCTGGACCTGTTTGTCCTATTTCTGGAGCCCAGTCGATTTGGCCGCTTCCGAATACTTGGGCCGGTTTTTGCCTTGTGTGGGCCTTTATTTATTGGTCCGGCAGGAATCCCAGGAAAAGGAAGGCTCCGGCCGCATGTGGGTTTGGATGGGGTTGGTCTTTCTGGTGGCCCTTTATGGTCTTCTGCAAAAAGCCGGGTTGGATTTTGTCCCCCTATACGCCCAAAGCGGTTTTTCGGCCCGCATTTTCGCCACCTTCGGCAACCCCAATCTTTATGCCGCATTCCTAGTCTTAGCCGCGCCTGTTATTCTTTTAAGTCCCTTGAATCGAAATAGAGGCGCGTGGGAAACGATTTTTCGTGTTGCATTACTGATATTCGTTTTGATGAATCTTCTTTTCACTTGGAGCAGGGCAGGATTTCTTGGTTTTACGATTGAATTTTTCCTGATTGTTTTTTTGCTGGGGGGGCGAGTTTGGAAAGATCGAAAATTACGATTTGGATTGGTCACCCTCACCGTCTTGGTCGTATTGGGCGGCGGTTTTGTCGCCTACAAGGTAGGGACGCGTCCTACCGAACGGATCGAGGTTTGGAAAGGTGCTATTCGAATGATATTGGACAGGCCCCTCCAAGGCTGGGGCGTTGGCCAGTTCTCCCTTCATTTTCAACCCTACATGACGGAGGAATTATCCGTCCAAGCACTGAAGGACAATACTTTTGCTGAACATGCCCACAATGAAGTGTTAGAGCTGGGTGTTGAATTGGGCTTGGTGGGATTGGCGGTGGCAGGATTGTTCTGGTTCCGTTTGATGGGCCGAGCGGCCCGTCAGGTTCTAGGTGGCCGGAAGGGTGGGAAAGAACACCCCATGGAATCAATTGGGCTAGCGGCCGGTCTTTTGGGGTTAGGGGTCACAAACCTATTTGATTACAACTGCCGACTGCCAGGGATTGCTTTTTTCCTTTGGATATCAGCCGGTTTGCTGGCGAACAAGGTTTTTCCAGCCGATAAGATTAAGTTTAAAGTCCAGGTGGGTGTTCTTATTGGATCTTTGCTTATAGGCGGCGCGGTCTTTGGATTATTTCAAGAAACCCGGCTCCTGGCCGCTGTTTTGATGGAAAACCCAGAAAAGGATTTTTTAAAGGAGATCCCGGCCGATCTTTCAACCGAACAACAAAGGATATTGGAAAACATCAAGAACCAGCCCGAAAATCCCGAGAATTACCATGAATTGGGAAACCTCTTTGTTAAGTCGGGAAAGATGGAGGACGCTCAAAAGGCTTTTGAAAAGGAACTTGAGTTGAATCCGCAGTCGGCTGGCGCCTATTTGAACTTGGGAAACATATATCTTTTGACTTCGGATAACGATCCTAGAAGGATTGAACTTGCTGGCGGCTATTACAAGAAATCAATTCAATTGGATCCGAATAAGGTGGAAGGCCACTTTGACCTTGCTTATGTTTATTTTCTGAACCGGGATTTGAAGGCGGCCCTGAGGGAATTGGACGAGGTTTTAAAAATTGATCCACGGAACGCAAAGGCCTTATCCTTGAAACGGCAGATACTTCCTTGAAAAATAAAATTTTGGGACACCCATGTCCGTACAAACAAAACCCATAACCCTACAAACCGGCTGGGGTATCGCGCTTGAAAAAGCCCCCCAGTTCCTTTCGGTGCTTCTTCTTTTTACTCTGCCCTTTTTAACCCAATTGGACGGGATGGACCCCCTTTTTCCTAAATTTGCGGTCACTCAAATCATTGTGTATTTCATGCTGGGGGGGTGGGCCCTCCGGACATATTTAACCGGGAAATTGGTCTGGGTTTCTTCCAGGGCGCTTTGGGCGCTTTTGGCCTTCATGGTTTGGACCACCGTTACGCTTCTTTACTCCCCTTATACAAAGGCCTGCCTTTTACAGATGGAGGACTATGTGGTTTATCCGCTTTGGTATGTACTTTTAACCTTTACTTGTTTGGAGGCCTGGCAGGCCGAAAATCTTTTGGTTTCTTTTTTGGTATCGGGTTTGGGAAGTAGTTTGTGGGCTTTTGGCCAGGTCTTCGGAATCGGTGATGCCGGATGGACAGCGGTGGTCAAAACCCAATTTAACGGAAAGCCTGTCGCGGGGCTGGGAAATCCCGACAGTTTAGCCGGATATTTAATGCTGGTCTGGCCCCTCGCATTGGCCCTTTGGATGAGGGCGAAAAGTAAAATGACCCAGATCCTTTGGGGATTTCTTTTAACGAGCTCTTTGTTTTCACTTTTTTTGACCGGAAGTGCCGGCGGTTGGTTGGGCTTGACGGTGGGAACCATCACTTTTGCGGTTTTTATCCTCAAGGACCAAGGGCTTCAAGCCATCAAGTGGCTCATGCTTCCCTTGGCTTTGATCGTCATGTCCTTTTTTGTTCCGCCCATGTCAACCAGCTTGAAGGCCTTTTGGACTCCCTCCAGCGAAGTCGTCCAATTTCAAGAACAAGTTTGGAAGGGAACGATGGAGATGATCAAAAAACAACCAATTTTCGGCGTCGGTCATGGCGCCTTTGCCACGGCTTTTCCATCCTATCGTCCGGCATTTCTTATGCTGCACAACCCGCAACGGGCTTTGGAAGTGGAGCATGCCTCGAATTGGGTTTTGGAATGGACGGCCGAAACGGGGGTTGTTGGGTTCTTGTTGTTCGCCGCATTTTGGTTTTATGTCCTTGCCCAATGGTGGAAACTTTATGCGGTTAATGCCATCTCCAAGTCTTTGGCGGCCGGGGTCTTCGCTTCGGTCGCGGCGATAACCGTTGACAACCTTTTGAACATGAATAGTTACATGCCGACGACCCTTATCCCTCTTCTTTTCCTCGCGGCTTTTCCCGTGGCCCTTTCCCAAAGGTTTTATCGGATGGAGGGTTTTCCCATTCAAAGGAAAGAATTGGATTTAACCCGTTGGCGGATATACCTTTTGCCGGTCCTGGTTTTATTGGCGGGACTTGTTTTTCAGAGGGTTGTGGATGCCTTTCAACGGCAGGGCGCCGATTTGGATATAAAGAAAGCCTCGGTGGCTACTTCATTGGGAAAGTGGGGCGACGCCCTCGATTTCTATAACAAGGCTTTAAAACTAGATCCACAGAACTTTGCGGCTCAATATTTTCGAGGTTCGGTTTTTCTTGACCGCTACCAACCCGGTGATATGGATAAGGCACTGACTGATTTTAATACCGTGGGTCAAACCCTACCCGATTACAAACTCATTCATTACCAGAAATATGAAGCTCTCCTTCGGTTAAATCGGGATGAGGAAGCCAAGGCGGAATTAAGACGCGCCGTGCGTTTGGACCCGATCCTGATTTATCTATTGGATGACTTCAAGAAAGCCCGAACCCTTGCCAGTACAGGGCATCTTGAGGAAGCATTAATCATTTATCAAAACCTCTATTTCGACTATCCTACCTGCGTTCCAATGATGATTGACTACGCCAACTGCTTCACCATGGCTGGTAGTTGCCAATCTGCCATCGACCTCTATCAGCAAGCGCTTCAATTCGATCCGGGAAACAACAAGGCCGAGCACAACCTTCAAAAGGTTTGGAATGTCCTGAGGCTTTCAAAGGAAACGGGGCACCCAAAGATGAATATCCTGGGTGCTGAACTGGAGTAAGCGTTAACGACACTTCGATTGTTTCAAACGTCGATGGTAAATAGATTTTCTTGGGAGTTTTTCAATTGATCAAAATCGCCGTGTTTGCGTCGGGGGGGGGCTCCAACCTCCAGGCCTTGATCGATGCCCAGGAAACGGGCCTTTTTAAGGCCAAAATTGGTTTAGTTTTCTCTAATGTGCCGGATGCCAAAGCCTTGGAACGGGCTGAAAACCATCGGATTGAATCTGTCGCTATTGTTAGCAAAGGGTACTCCGGAAGTCGGGAAGCCTACGACCAGGAGGTTCTGGAGCTCTGCCAAGATAAAAAGATTGATCTCATCTGTTTGGCCGGTTATATGAGGATTTTGACCCCTGTTTTAATTAGGCCCTATCTGTGGAAGATCATGAACATCCATCCCGCTCTTTTGCCAAAATTCGGCGGGGCGGGAATGTATGGCCACCATGTACACGAAGAGGTCATTAAAGCCAAAGAGAAGGAATCGGGAGCCACCGTACATTTCGTGACCGAGGGCGTGGATTCTGGACCCATTATCCTACAAGGCCATGTAAAAGTTTTTTCGATGGATACCCCTGAGGCCTTAGCGGAGAAAGTTTTGAAGGTGGAGCACCTGATTTATCCAGAAGCTGTCCGTTTGTTTTGCGAGGGGAAAGTCAAAGTGGCAGATGGGCGTGTCAAAATCCTACCTTGAGGTGATTTATGGCAGAAGACAAAGTGAAAATTAAACGGGCTTTGATTAGTGTTTCGGACAAATCGGGACTCATCGAATTCGCAAAAGAGCTTGTGGCACATGGAGTGGAGCTAATTTCCACCGGCGGCACCGCCAAAGCCATTAAGGACGCGGGTTTAGCGGTCAAGGACATCTCCGAAGTCACTGGTTTCCCGGAAATGTTGGATGGACGCGTAAAAACCCTGCACCCAGTGGTGCACGGGGGACTATTGTCCCTGCGAGATAACAAAGAACACATGGAAACCATCGCCAAGCATAACATCAAACCCATTGACCTCGTTTGCGTGAACCTTTACCCATTTGAAGCCACCATTTCCAAACCCAATGTGGAACTGGACCATGCCATTGAAAACATCGATATTGGCGGGCCGTCTATGATTCGGTCGGCTTCCAAAAACTACCGCAGTGTGACGGTCATCGTGTCACCGGCCAGGTACACCGACGTTATTAAGGAAATGAAGGAAAATAATGGAGCCACAACTTTTAAGCTCCGCCAGGAACTCGCTATCGAGGCCTTTGGTAATACCGCGCGCTATGATGGAATGATCCACGAATTCCTGCATAAGCGACTTTCAGAAAAGAAATGGCCGGATATCTTCACCATGTCGGGTTTGAGGGTACAGGAGATGCGCTATGGCGAAAATCCCCACCAGCCCGCGGCTTTTTACAAGGACAAGAACAACACTCTGCCCACCATCGCGAACGGCAAGCAATTGCAGGGGAAGGAGCTTTCTTATAACAACATAATGGATGCGGATGCATCTCTGATGATTGTGAAAGACCTTGAGGATCCTGCCGCAACCATCATCAAACACACTAACCCCTGTGGTACGGCTATCGGAAAGAATATTATGGAAGCCTTTATAAAGGCTTTTGACGCCGACCCATTGTCCGCTTTTGGAGGAATTGTAGCGGTTAACCGTCCTTTGGACGAACAAACAGCCAAAGTCATTTTGGAAAAGCTTGGCTTTTTTGAAATCATTCTGGCCCCCTCGTACGATTCGGGTGCCTTGAAAGCTTTTGAAGCCCGAAAAAACTTGAGGGTCATGACGGTTGAGGGACTCGGAAAATCCAAAGAAATGATCCCCGGCTATCATATTCGCCGTGTGGAAGGCGGATTCCTGGTGCAGGATTTTGACCAAGCGCCGGAAGACAAATCCCTCTACAAGGTGGTCACTGAGAAACAACCCGACCCTAAACTAGCCAAGGACATGGAATTCGGCTGGAAGTTGGTGAAACATGTGAAATCCAACGCGATCATTTTGGTAAAAGATGGGGTTTCCATTGGAGTGGGTGCGGGCCAGATGAACCGGGTTGGTTCGTTGGAAATTGCAATCAAGCAGGCGGGGGAAAAGGCCAAAGGAAGCGTGATGGCCTCGGATGCTCTTTTGCCGTTTAGGGACAGCGTGGATGCCTGTGCAGGGGCGGGTGTCGCCGCCATCATCCAAACCGGTGGCAGCGTTCGGGATAAGGAAGTTATTGAAGCCGCCAATCAACATGGGATTCCGATGATCTTCACCACATATCGGCATTTCAAACACTAATTCGAGGAGTCCAGTGGATATTCTCGTTGTCGGTTCTGGAGGAAGGGAACACGCCATTTGCTGGGCGCTTTCCAAGTCCAAGCGCAACCCCAAGCTTTATTGCGCACCTGGCAATGCTGGTATTTCCCAGCTAGCGGAATGTCCCGACATTATGGCCGATGACATTCCAGCCCTGGTGAAGTGGTGCAATCAGCATGACCCCAACTTGATTATTATCGGCCCTGAAGTGCCTCTTTGCCTCGGATTGGCCGATGAATTAACCAATGAAGGGTTTCTGGTTTTTGGACCTTCCAAGGCGGGCGCTCAGTTGGAAGGCAGCAAGGACTTCACCAAAAACCTGCTTTTAGAAAACCGCATTCCCACGGCTAAAGCGGCTACCTTCACAAATTATAAAAAAGCTTTGGCCTATATCCGTTCCCAGGGAGTCCCCATCGTTGTTAAAGCCGACGGTTTAGCCGCGGGAAAAGGCGTGACGGTCTGCGAAACGCTTGAACAAGCGGAAACAGCCCTGGAAGAGGCCATGAAGAAAAAGGTTTTCGGCGATGCCGGTTCTAAGGTGGTTATTGAGGAATTTCTTAAAGGCGAGGAAGCATCCATCCTAGCCTTTGTGGATGGCGAAACGATAATCCCCATGGTGAGCGCCCAGGACCATAAACGGGTTTTCGACGGTGATAAGGGGCCCAACACTGGCGGCATGGGAGCTTATTCGCCCGCGCCCGTAGTAACTAAGAAGATGAACGATGAAATATTGGAAAAAATCCTAAAACCGACTATTGAAGCCCTGAAACGATTGGGGATTGTTTATAAAGGAGTACTTTACGCGGGATTAATGATCATGCCGGAAGGCCCCAAAGTGATTGAATACAACTGCCGATTTGGCGACCCTGAAACGCAGGTTGTTTTACCCCGGCTTAAGACCGATTTTGTCAATATTTGCATGGCGGTGGCCCAGGGCAAGTTGTCCCACTTGAAAATTGAATGGGACGAGAGACCGACGGCCTGCGTAGTGATGGCCTCCAAGGGCTATCCGGGGTCCTATCCCAAGGGAAAAGTAATTGAAGGTCTTGAAAGGGCCGCAGCCCATCCCGAATCCTACATTTTTCACGCCGGAACGGCCCTGAAAGAGGGAAAAGCGGTTACTTCGGGCGGCAGGGTCTTGTGCGTCACAGGTGTCGGCGATTCGCTTAAAGATGCCGTTGATCACGCTTACCAGGCCATTCATGACATCCGCTTTGAGGGCGCCCAGTATCGTAAAGATATTGGTTGGCGTGCTTTGGCTGGAAGCCGTTAGAGTCTGGTCCGTAAGGCCAAGAATTTTCAACTTAAAAAGTTGTTCAAAACGGGAATTTACCAGGAAATGTTCAATTTTCTGCTGAAAAATTCTTGGTTCTCTGAGAAAATTAAAGATAGATGATGTGTGTTGAGCGAATAACTCAGCCACGATTGGAAAAGCCATGGGCGAAAAAATCGACTCCAAACCCTTACCGTATACCCCAGCCAACCTCTTGCAGGTCGCAAAGGTGATTAAGGATGGTGGGATAGCCGTTTTCCCAACGGACACCGTTTATGATATCGGCTGTTCGGTAAAAAAACCGGACGCCCTTAAACGGATATTCAAGATCAAAGACCGCCCCTTGAACCAATCTCTCTCAATTCTCATTTCCCGGCCAGAAGTGGCTCTTGAAATTGCTGATTTCAAGGACAAGGACCTGGAAATCTTAAAGAAAATCTGGCCCGGCCCTTGGACCCTAATCGCCAAGGCAAAGGTGCATTTGGCCCCCGGAGGAGTCGGCCCCGACGGCACGGTCGCGCTGCGTTGCCCTGACCATGGGATTGCCTTGGAATTGCTCCGCACTGCGGGTGATACGCTGGCCGTTTCCAGCGCCAATTTTTCCGGCGGCAAAAGCCCGGTCCGGTTCGATGAAGTGGAACCCGAAATTCTTGAAAAGGTGGATACGGCGCTGGACGCTGGCGTCTGCCCCCTGGGTGGGGAAACCGCCATCGCAAAATTCGATAAAAAGCATCTTTCCATCATCCGTACCGGCTGTGTTTCCAAGGATGAAATCGCCAGAGTGGAGGCTCTTTTAACCCAGTTAATACAGGAATAAAAACGGGGGAAAAGAGTTGCCTAAAAAAATCCTTTTTGTCTGTACCGGAAACACCTGCCGAAGCCCCATGGCCGAGGGCCTGCTCAAGAAAATAGCCAAAGAAAACCAATTTCACGTGGAAGTACAATCGGCGGGCTTAGTGGCTTTCCCCGGAGTGCCCGCCACCCCCGAAGCGGTCCAGGCCTGCCAGGAAAAAGGAATCGACATTTCCACCCACCAAAGCCAGTCTTTGAGTAAAACTCTGGCTACGGAAAGCGATTTGATACTGACCATGACGGGCCGACATAAGGAAATGATTGTTAAGAAGATGCCGGCCTTGGAGCCAAAAGTCGCCCTTTTTTCAGAGTTCGCCGGGGTGGGTACCCAGGAGGTAGAAGACCCGGTCGGACAACCCTTGGATTCCTACCGAAAAGTCCTGGGGCAAATGGAAGCGTTCCTTCAAAAATCACTGGAGAAACTGAAAAATTAAGTCGGAGGCACTGGAAAACTTGCTTTCAAAGTTTATGATGTCCTCCGGCTTTGATCAATGAACTGTTTAAGGAACCAAAATGAAAATCGCCATTGGAGCGGATCACGCCGGGTTTGATTTAAAACAAGCCTTGGTCAAGCATCTGGGGGAAAAAGGGTTCCAGGTTCAAGATGTGGGGGCCCCCGACGCCCAGCCCAGTGATTATCCTATCTACGCCGAGAAGGTAGCCCAGGCGGTAGCTTCCCGGCAAGCAGACCGGGGCATTCTGGTTTGTGGGAACGGTATCGGAATGTCCATTGTCGCCAACAAGGTGCCGGGAGTACGGGCGGCCCTGGTTTTCACCGAAAAGATGGCCGAACAAACCCGGAGCCATAATGATTCCAACGTGCTCTCTCTGGCGGGAAGGGATCTTCCAATGGAAACCAATTTGAAACTGACGGATATTTGGTTGAATACACCCTTCAGTAACGTGGACCGGCATGTCCGAAGGGTCGAGGAAATCAGGGATATTGAAAAGGCGCATTTAAAACCCTAAGGACTTTGAATGAAAAGACTTTTTTTTGTATTTTTATTACTCGCGGGTGTTGTTTTTGGGTGCGGTTGTTCGCTTTCACCCGAGGATAAAGTGGCGCGTGAGCAAGCCCTGCAGCAGGCTGTCCTGGCATTTACAGCGGACGTTGTGCAAAGTAATTGGCCACAAGCCTACGCTTCCACCGACGGGGCCCTGGGAAGTTCCGACCAATTGAAAAACCAGCTGATGAAGAGCTGGGTTCAGGACGCGACCCTTACCAACGGCGAGATCACTTCATTGGCCTGGGTGAACGACCATACGGCCAAAGTAAAGCTGACCTGGAGCTTCCAGGCCGGAAGCTTGCAAAGTTTTTCCAATGAAACTTTCATTTGGATTTGGAATGGAAATAGGTGGAAATACAAGGGGCGGGCATTGCGGTAAAAATGAGATGGAATTAGAGAAACACAGTAAACAAAAAGCCATCTGCCCTCAAGCAAATGGCTTTTTTGTTTTATCTTGAAATACAGAATTTGAAACCCAAAATCCGCTAAGCGATTAGGAAGCCTTTTTGACCGCTTGGCGCTTTTGAACTTTGCCTGAACGCAAGCAACGGGTGCAGACCAAAATCCGCTGGGGGCGGCCGTCAACGATCGCCCGAATGGTTTGAAGGTTCGGCATTTGGCGGCGAAGGTGCACGCCGGTAATGTTCAACCCAATCCCGCCTTCTTTCTTGGACTTACCGCGACGGGTAATCTTGCGGGCCTTTATGGGCCCTTTGGAACAAATGTCACAAACTTGAGCCATGGAACTACTCCTCTTTTCTTAGCGTAGGGGCGGCATTATACGCAAACGGTTTTAGAATAAACAAGCTTTTTTCACGCTCTTAAGGCCATGAAACTTGATCTATCATGGCCCATCCTCTTTAGGCGGTTCGCAATGCTTTCGCGGCCCCAACAACTTGAAAACTGGCTGAAACCCCTCCGACTGGAGGAAAAACAGGAATTTTCTAATCGTTCTGTAATGAAGGGACTAGACCTGTATCTCATGGGGCAATGTGAAGAGCTCCTAAAAAGGGAGTGGGTTGATTTCCCCGAAGGCCGAGAGTTCTCAGTTTTCCTGAGAGATCTTCGCAGTTCCTTTTCACAATACATGACCTATTCACTCGAAGAACGGCGGGAAGTGGTTACCAAGACCTATAACCTCATCGAAAACTGGATACAGCGTCTTCCTATGGAACAACACCTAGGAAGGGGTCCTTCTGAAAAATTTACACTTTTAGACCCGGTCCTTCCCTTCGTTCCCAAGGAAAAAATCAGGGCCTTTCATTTGACGGGCCTTAAGACCGTGGACGATCTATTGCATTATTCACCCAAATGGGCCGTTCATGGGGGCTCTTTCACCCCGATTGCCCGATGCGATGACCGGGAAGAACCTTACTTCATATTAGCCCACATCAACGGTATCTCCGAGATGCGCCGGGGCCGTCTGGAAACGGTAAAGGTAGTCTTGCAAGACGCCAGCGGGCATTTAAGCTGGGTTTGGTTCAACCGGCCTTATTTAAAGAAAGAACTGACCAACGGCCGATGGGTCCTTCTTCACGAAACACCCCAGGGTTCCAAGTGGGGAAAGCAAGTGGTAGGTAGGGCGGAGACTTTTGAGTTCCTGACGCCGGAGGAAGAACAGACTCTCCGTGAAGGGAAGGTCCTTGTTTTTTATCCTTCCACCGCCACCCTGACCCAATCCTTTTGGCGCAATCTCATCGGAACGATATTGGATAAATATGGGCATTTAATCCCCAGAGCCGAAGCTGAAAGCTCCACTTTCGGAAAGATAGGCTTGGCAGAGGCCGTTCAGGAAATTCATCATCCAAGCACATTGGAATCATTCGAGCAGGCTCGCAAAAAGCTTTCCTTTGAAGAACTTCTAACCCTGCAAACTTTTCTCCTCGTCAAGCGCCGAGCAATTGAAAAGCGAGAAAAAGGGAGGCAGTATCAATTTGAGGGAAAAAAGATTCTAACTTTTCGAAAAACGATCCCCTACCAATTAACCCAAGCGCAAAAAAGAGTGTTGAAGGAAATCCGTCTGGACTTGGCAAAGGCCTATCCCATGAACCGGCTTCTCCAGGGCGATGTGGGAAGCGGTAAGACACTTGTGGCAGCTATCTCTTTTCTTTATGCGGCGGACTCGGGCCTTCAAAGTGTTTTTATGGCGCCGACGGAGATATTAGCCAAACAACATTACCTCAATTTGGAAAGGCTTTTGAACCCACTCGGGTTGAAAATCCTCTCTTTGACCAGTGGCATGAAGGCAAGGGCCAAAAGAGATGCCTTAGAAGCCATGGAAGCCGGAAAGGTGGATGTGGCCGTAGGAACCCACGCGCTCCTTGAAGAGAACATTAAGTTCAAAAATCTGGGGTTTTTGGTAATTGATGAAAGGCACAAGTTTGGAGTCATGCAAAGGGCGGCCTTGGAAAGCAAAGGCAACTGGCCCGATTGTCTTATGATGACGGCCACACCGTTCCCCCGCGCGCTCGTTTTGACGGAATATGGGGACACGGATTTATCCGTATTAGATGAGTTCCCGAAAGGCCGAAAAGCCATTAAAACCCTCTGGAAGAATGAATCCCAAAGGGATGAAGTTTACCAGTTCGCCAAGGAAAGGATTTTGAAAGGGGAACAGGTTTTCTGGGTTTTGCCGGTGGTGAAGGAATCAAAAATTTTTTTGAAGTCCGCTATCCAAATGAATCAATATTTTCAAAAAGAAATTTTTCATGGCTTCAAAGTAGGTTTACTACACGGCAAAATGCGAAACGAAGAAAAAGAAGCTGTTATGGAGGCCTTCAAGAAAAAGAAAATCCAGATCCTGGTTGCTACAACAGTTGTTGAAGTGGGTATCGATATCCCGAATGCCACAATGATCGTGATCGAACATGCCGAGAGATTTGGGCTGGCCCAGCTTCATCAATTACGGGGAAGGGTGGGGAGGGGAGGTGAACAATCTTTTTGTTTTCTTTTAACCTCTCCGGTAATTTCCAGTGATGCAATCCAGAGGATGAAGATCTTGGTTTCAACGCTCGACGGGTTTAAGCTTTCGGAATTCGACCTTAAAATGCGGGGGCCGGGTGAAATTTTCGGGATGGCCCAGTCCGGTCGCCGTGAAGGGGGTATTGTCGATTTGAAGCGAGATGTGGATGTTGTGGAAGCTGCCCGGGAAATGGCGTTGAAAGTCTTGGATGCGGACCCAGGGTTAACACAACCGCAAAGCCAAGGATTACGGCAAAGCTTAGAGTCGAAATACCATCATTTGCTGGATCTAGCCCAAATCTCATAAGGATTAAAACATTGCGCGTTATTGCCGGAAAATTTAAGAGCCGAACCGTTAAAGCTCCCAAAAACACGAAGATTCGCCCTACCTCCGATAAAGTAAAAGGGGCCCTTTTTAACATGCTGGAGCCCGTAGAAGGTTGCAATGTGGTGGATTTTTACGCTGGTACTGGAAATCTGGGCATCGAAGCCTTGAGCCGTGGTGCTTGCGAAGTCATTCTTGTGGAAAAGGCCCCAGACAGTCTCAAACTGATTTCGGAAAACCTTCAGAATTTTGGGATAAATCTCCGGAATCCAGAAGAACACGTCCGCGTTATTGCCTCGGAGGTTTCCAAGGCATTTTATTTGCTTCATCTAGAAGGCAAAAAGTTTGATATCCTACTGGCCGATCCACCCTATGAGACTGGCGTTTTGAAACGTCTTCAAAACCTTTTGATGGAATATCCTATTCTTAAAGAAGGCGGCATTTTTGCCGTGGAACACGGGCTTAAGGACACGGAACTAGCGGGGGAGTTTCCGTACCCCTTGGTCAGGCAGAAGAAATACGGAGATACTCTTTTAACCTTGTTTAAAAATAGCCCCGCCTCACCCACCTCTGGTGATTGAATTGAAAGGAATCGAAATTGTCTCAAAAGAAAATCATCGGCCTTTATCCCGGTTCTTTTGATCCGGTAACCAATGGACATTTGGATATCGCCCAAAGGGCCCATAAAATCTGTGATCAACTGCATGTTGCCGTCGTGGCCAATCCTTCCAAAAAAGTCCTTTTTTCTGTGGAGGAACGGGTGGAACTTTTGAAAAAGACAACACGACATTTATCCAATGTAGTTATTTCCTCCTTCAACGGGCTTTTGGTGGATTATGCCCGTGACATCAAGGCCGGCATGATCTTTAGGGGCCTGAGGGCCGTTGCGGACTTCGAGTATGAGTTTCAGATGGCTTTGATCAATCGAAGTCTCTACCCAAGTATTGAAGTGGTTTTCCTTGTTCCAAACGAGAAATTCATTTTTCTTTCCTCCAGTTCCATCAAGGAATTGGCCATGCTTAAGGGAAATGTAAGCGGTTTTGTGCCCGCAGCGGTTGAAAAGGCCTTGCGCAACGCTTTTTGACCTTCCGTTTTTTCCAAAAGACTAGAATTCGATCCTCAACATTCAATTGAATAACTTGTCAAAATCCCCGTAAATTGGCCACGAAATAGGGGTATTTTCTTGACACTCAAAGAGTCGCATTCCTATAATCGCCCCTGCTTTTAAGGCGGCTTCGAGTTGTCACTATCCATTTTAAGCCTTAAATTAATGAAAATTTAAATGGATTGCGGGCAGCTGAAGATGAAGGCTGTGGCATAGAAGGGAGGCGGCGCAACGATGTTGAAGGTGGAATTGCGCTCGCTGGAACAAGAAGACCTTGTTTTAGAAGAAAAAGACTGGGCCCAGGCGTTGGGGATCGAGTTGGCCCCTGAACTTTGCAGGGAGCCGCTTGAAATTTACTGTGAATTGTCCAAAAGCGGTGACTTAGTTTCGGCCAAGGGCTGGGTTCAAGGCAAGATGCTCTTGGAGTGTGACCGCTGTTTGAAGGAGTTTGAAAGCCGCTTTAAGTCGTTTTTTGAGGTTCATTACCGGGCTCAATGCGAGGAAAGTACCTCTGAGGAGGAAAGCCCGCCTGAAGGGCAGCTTGAGGTTGTGTATTTTGAGGGCGATATATTGGATATCGCCGATCAAATTCGACAAACCGTGCTTTTATCCGTCCCGATGCGGGCTCTTTGCCGCGACGACTGCCGGGGGCTTTGCGGCGGTTGCGGACGCGACTTGAACGTGGAATCCTGCCAGTGCCAGGAACCGCCCGCCGATCCCAGGTGGGACGCATTACGGAAATTAAAATTCTGAATTTTAATCGAGGCGGCTCAAGGTTGGAAAAACCCGAGGCTTCCGAAATTCAAAGTTGAGGATTCAAAATTAATCATCGCTTTTATTGGAGGTTGTCATGCCTAATCCTAAACGGAGACATTCACGCCAACGCCGGGACAAGCGCCGCACAAATTGGAAAATCAAGACGAAATCGCTCTCGGTTTGCCCCCAGTGCAAAAGCGCCAAACTGCCCCACCGGGTATGTCCCACCTGCGGTTATTACAAAGGCAAAGAAGTCGTCAGCGTTGATATTGCCTAATCCAGTCCAATGATAAGAATCGCCCTTGATGCCATGGGTGGTGATTTCGCCCCACGGGAAACCGTGCTGGGGGGTGTTCTCGCCGTTCAAGACGCCGAAGTTCTTGGAATGGCCAATCACGACCTGGAAGTGGTCCTGGTAGGCCGTAAAGAGGATATTGAAAAGGAACTTTCCCATATCGGGAACTACCCCAAAAAATCGATCTCGATCGTTGATGCCCGGGAAGTAGTGGAAATGGGGGAAAGCCCGGCCCAGGCCTGCAAGCAAAAAAGGGATTCTTCCGTCGTCCGTTGCGCCGGACTGGTTAAAAAAGGGGAAGTAACCGCTACCGTTTCGGCTGGGAATTCAGGGGCCTCTATGGCTGCGGCCCTAATGATGTGCGGGCGCATTGACGGAGTTTACCGCCCCGCCATTGTTACCATGGTTCCCAGTGTTCAAGGTATTTCGGTCCTCGTGGATGCGGGGGCTAATGTCGACTGCAAAGCCAAACACTTGCTTCAATTCGCACTGATGGGAGATGTTTTCGCCAGGACTGTCCTGAATTTCAAGAACCCCCGGGTCGGCTTGCTTTCCATTGGGGAGGAGGAGACCAAGGGGAATGAGCTGGTATTTGAGACCCAGGCCCTCTTGAAGAAAGTTCCATTGAATTACATCGGAAACGTCGAGGGTCGCGATATCGTCAACGGTAATTGCGATGTGACCGTTTGCGACGGTTTTGTCGGAAACGTAACCTTGAAGGCCATCGAGGGTGTTGGAGAACTGGTTTATAAACTTTTAAAAAAGGAAATGAGCTCCAACCTATTCACGCTGGTGGGTGGTCTTTTGGCCGCTCCCGCTTTCCGGCGTTTCAAGCGTAGCATCGACTACAAGGAATATGGCGGCGCTCCTCTGTTGGGCATTGACGGTTTGTGCCTGATTTCCCATGGGAAATCGAACGCAGAGGCCATCAAAAACGCCATCCGGGCCACCCTGCGCTGTGTCAACAAAGATATGAATGGGCTTTTGAAGGAGCAGATCGCACAACACGGGCAAACTTCCGACAAGCCCGAAACGAAACCGGGGAACTAATTTGAGCCAAAAAATCCATGCTGGTTTTTTAGGGACCGGATCCTACTTGCCCGAGAAGGTTTTGACCAACAAGGATTTGGAAAAAATCGTCGAAACATCCGATGAATGGATCGTTACTCGAACCGGAATTCGGGAGCGGCATATGGCGGCGCCCGAGCAAACCACCTCCGATATGGCGGTGGAAGCGGCCAAGAAAGCCATTATGGCCGCCGGTTTGAAAGCCACCGATTTGGACCTCATTATCGTGGCCACCATCACACCGGATACACCCACGCCCGCGACAGCTTGTTGGGTGCAAAGCAAACTTGGCGCCCCACAAGCCGCCGCCTTCGACCTATCGGCCGCCTGCTCCGGTTTTGTGTATGGATTGACTGTTGCGAGGGCTTTCATTGAAAGCGGAACCTACAAACATATTCTCCTTATCGGCGCTGAAAAACTGACAGCATTTATCGATTGGAAAGATAGAAGTACTTGCGTCCTTTTTGGCGATGGTGCTGGGGCCGCGATCATCGGATCAGTGGCTGAAGGTCATCATGAAATCCTTTCCTCTTACATGGCGGCTAATGGAAAGGAAGCGGATCTTTTGAAAATTCCGGGAGGTGGGTGCCGGTTCCCATCCTCGAAGGAAACGATTGAACAAAGCTTGCATACCCTTAAGATGGAAGGAAAGGAAATCTTTAAGACCGCCGTGAAGGTGATGAGCGAAGCTATCTTGGAAGCAGCTCACCGAGCCCATCTGCAGCTCGAAGACATTTCCACTATTGTTCCCCACCAGGCTAACATCCGCATTATCCAGGCTATCGGAGAGCGGTTGAAGGTTGCCCCGGAGAAACTTTTTATTAACCTGGACAAGGTTGGCAACACTTCGGCGGCTTCCGTGATCATCGCCTTGGACGAAGCAGTCAAAACAGGGAAAGTTAAAAAAGGCAACGTCATTGCCTTGGTTGCCTTCGGCGCAGGGACAACTCTTGCTTCCAGCGCGGTGAGGTGGTGACCATGAAACGAGCTTTTGTGTTTCCGGGCCAAGGCTCCCAAACCGTCGGAATGGGAAAGGACCTTTATGAGTCCTACCCTGAAAGCCGTGATTTTTTTGAAAAAGCCGACTCCGTGCTTGGCTTTTCCCTTTCCCGGGTATGCTTTGAGGGACCCGAAGAGGAACTCAAGAAGACGGCCGTTACCCAGCCCGCCCTTTTAACCTGTTCTATGGCTGCCCTGGCCATTCTTCGGAAGACTGGCGTTTCTTTTGAGGCGGTAGCGGGGCACAGCCTGGGGGCTTATAGTGCCCTGGTAGCTGCCCAAGCCCTCTTGTTTGAGGATGCCGTGAAATTGGTCCGGCGACGGGGTGAGTTAATGGAAGAAGCCGGAAAGGGCCGGGGAACCATGGCCGTCATCCTGATGTTGGACGAAGAGAAAGTTCTCCAGGCCTGCCGGGAAGCCTCAGCCCTGGGCGTGGTGGAACCAGCCAATGTCAATTGTCCGGGACAGATTGTCATTTCAGGGGAAAAAATGGCTGTCGCCGTCGCTTGCGAAAAGGCCAAGGCTTTGGGGGCTAAGCGGGCCGTGGAACTTCCTGTGAGTGGCCCTTTCCACAGTTCTCTCATGAAGCAAGCCGCTGAAGGCTTTAAAAAGGCCCTGAATGAAGTCCATCTTTCGGCCCCTCAAGTCGCTTATTACTCGGATATTGACGCTGCTTCGATGAGTGATCCGGCACAGATCAAGGAAAGCCTGGTTCGTCAGCTAATGGCCCCGGTCCAATGGACAAAGACCATCCAAAAAATGATGGGGGACGAGTTCACTCGTTTCGTGGAGGTGGGTTCGGGCAAAGTTTTATGCGGGCTCATTCAGAAGATCAACAAGGAAGCCATTGTTTCCAATGCCGGTGACGTTGCATCCATCAAAGCGATAGGTGAAGCAAAATGAACTTGAGGGATAAAGTCGCGGTGGTGACGGGGGGGAACCGTGGGATCGGAAAGGCCATTGCTCTTGCCTTCGCCCAAAAGGGTTCCTCGGTTGCCATTTGCGGCACAAATGAAATCACATTAAAGGAAGCGGCGACTGAAATCGAAACGGCTGGCGCTCCCCGGTGTTTGGCCTTGAAATTGGATGTCTCCAAGGGAAGCGAGGTGGAGAATTTTTCAAAGGCCGTCCTAGAGGGTTTTGGGAAAATTGACATTTTGGTCAACAACGCGGGAATCACAAGGGACAACCTGCTCCTTCGCATGAGCGAAGTGGATTGGGAGGAAGTTCTCAATGTTAACCTCAAGAGCGCTTTTTTGATGACCAAGTATTTCATAAAGTCCATGATGAAAGCGAGACAGGGGCGTATTGTCAATATCACTTCCGTCAGTGGGGTTAAGGGTAATGCAGGCCAAGCCAATTATGCGGCCAGCAAGGCGGGCCTCATTGGACTTACCAAAACAACGGCTCGGGAATTCGCAAGCCGAAACATTACCTGCAATGCTGTTGCTCCCGGGTTCATCCAAACCGACATGACGAAGGCCATGGAGGACAAAGCTAAGGAAGAATTATTGGGGCAAATCCCCTTGGGCTTTTTGGGCGAAACGTCCGACGTTGCCAATGCGGTTTTATTTTTCGCCGCGGACGAGGCCAGGTATATTACGGGACAAGTTATTTGCGTTGACGGTGGAATGGTGATATAAGGGTCTGCTTTTGGAAGGGATGGTTGAAAAGAGCCTTTTTTTGCCTATGATGGGCACACTTTTTACGGAGGTGAGGACGATGGCCATTGAAGATAAAGTGAAGGAAATTATTGTAGACCAACTTGGTGTGGAAGCCGAACAAGTGAAGCCCGAAGCTTCTTTTATTGACGACCTCGGTGCCGACTCCCTGGATACCGTCGAATTGGTCATGGCGTTTGAAGAGGAATTTGATCTTGAGATTCCGGATGAAGACGCCGAGAAAATCAAGACGGTTGGTGACGCGATTAACTATATCAAGTCGAAAGCCTCGGAATAATTTTTCTGTCGTCGGAGGGAACCCTTGAAACGCGTCGTTATTACTGGTTTGGGCGCCATTACCCCCAATGGAAATAACGCTACCGATTTTTTCGAAAACATCTGCGATGGTAAAAGTGGCATCGGAATCGTCACCCGATTCGACCCCTCGCGTGTTCCCAGCAAGATCGGCGGGGAAGTCAAGAATTTCGATCCGGTTAAGTTTGGTATCGAAAAAAAAGACGTCCGCAAGATGGACTATTTCGTCCAGTTCGCCGTGGCGGCCAGCCTGCAGGCTGTGGCCGACGCCCGGCTGGACATGTCTAAGGAAGACAAAACCCGGGTTGGAGTCCTGATCGGGTCCGGCATTGGGGGGCTTCCAGTTCTGGTGGAACAGCACGCTCGCTTGATTGAAAAAGGGCCGGACCGGGTATCACCCTTTCTCATCCCAATGATGATTATCAACATGGCCTCGGGTATGACCTCCATTTACCTTCAAGCCCAGGGTCCCAATACCGCCACCGTTTCCGCCTGCTCCTCTGGCGCCCATGCAATCGGTGAAGCCATGCGCTGGCTCCAGAAAGGCGAAGCAGATGTCGTGATCGCTGGAGGCACGGAAGCCTGTATCACCGAATTAGGATATGCCGGCTTTTGCAACATGAACGCCCTTTGCATGGATTTCAATGAAAATCCCACTAAAGGTAGCCGTCCCTTTGACAAAAACCGTTGCGGTTTTGTCATGGGGGAAGGAGCCGGAGTCGTAGTACTTGAGTCCCTCGAACACGCACAGGCCCGTGGCGCCAGGATTTACGCTGAGGCCATCGGCTATGGCACGACCTCGGACGCTTATCACATGACTACTCCCGCCGAAAATGGGGAGGGAGCTGCCCGTTCGATGGCACTGGCCCTCAAGGACGCGAAAATGGGGCCGGAGAAGATTGATTACATCAACGCCCATGGCACCTCTACTCCCTATAACGATAAGTTCGAAACTATGGCCATCAAAACAATATTTGGGGAACACGCGAAAAAAGTCGCCATTTCTTCCACGAAATCAAGCACGGGACATCTTTTAGGGGCTGCCGGCGGGATTGAATATGTGGCCTGCGTGATGGCACTCCAACGGGGTGTCTTGCCGCCCACCATCAACCTTGAAAATCCCGACCCCGAATGTGATTTGGACTATATCCCCAACCAAAAAAGAGCCCAAACCGTCAATGTTTGCCTTTCCAATTCCCTCGGATTTGGCGGCCATAATGTCACTCTCATTGTTCAAAAATTTAATTCCTAAAAAAAGGCGAAGTTCCGGCGGGGACGAAGTCACCCTTGAAAAGTCCCGCTTAGAACACCTTAAGCAATTTTCCAAAAGCCTGCATATCCCATTGGGGGACGGACAGCTTTTAAACGAAGCACTGACCCATAAGTCCTACACACACGAACGAAAAATGAACCCAAGTTACAATAACGAGAAGTTGGAATTTTTGGGGGACTCGGTTTTAGGGCTGGTCATCAGCCACTATGTCTTCGAGACCTATCCAGGCGTCACCGAAGGAGGTCTTTCTAAGGTTAAAAGCGTAATCGTCAGCGCCCAGGTTTTAAGTGAAAAGGCGGCCGCGCTTGATTTAGGGGATTTCATTCTATTGGGAAAAGGTGAGGAAAAATCCGGCGGGCGGGTTAGAACCTCCCTTTTAGCGGATGCCTTGGAGGCGGTAATTGGGGCAGTGTATTTGGTGGGCGGGCTTCCCGCGGCCCAAGGACTAGTTTTGAACCTTCTCCAAGAAGACGTGGAAAAGGTTTTTTCCGGGCGCATTGAGAAGGACTACAAGACGCTTTTACAGGAGCATTTCCAAAAAACCCAAAAAACAGCCCCCCGGTATGAAGTCATCCGGGAATGGGGTCCAGACCACAACCGAAACTTCGAAGCCGCCTGCATAGTGGGAGGAAAAACCCTTGCGACTGGAGTTGGGAAAAATAAAAAAGAAGCGGAGCAACTAGCCGCTCACGAAGCCATCAGTAAGTTACAGATTCAAGTTTCAACTCCTAGCGACCATAAAATCTAATGGTGGGTATCGGGTCTGAGACGTCAACAATCGTTAAAATTTGATTAACGGCTGACAATTTACGACTGTTCGACAAGTTTTGTGGGAAGAATTAAAATGTCGAAGGGAGCCGGTTTAACCTTCTTGATGATTATCCTCGGTGGGATATTGGGGGGGTATGTTGTAGAATTATTGGGCCTATTGGTTCCAAAAGAATTGTTTCATGATTCGCTTATGAAGGATTTGACCTTGGTGTTTGATTCGTCGCTGATCCTGAATCTTCAAATTACCATCTTAACTTTCGGGATGAAAAAATTTCATCAACCTTTTCGGAGTTATTGGCATGATCGCCGGACTTTATTATTCCAAGTAATATTGTGAAATCCCAGACCCAGCTGGTATTGGCCTCCCATTCGCCCCGCCGTAAGGCCATCCTTCGCTTTGCCGGGATTTCCTTTCGAACCGTAAAACCTTTGGGTGTCAGTGAAAAACGACTGCCCAGGGAAAACCCTTCCAAAATGGTTGTAAGACTGGCCCTCAAGAAAGCCCAGGCCGTCGCAAAACGGTTTCCACAATCCTGGGTTCTGGGCGCGGATACAGTGGTTGTGTGCCATGGAAAATTATTTGGAAAACCCAAAAATCGAAGCCAGGCGGGGAATATGCTCCGAACTCTCCAAGGAAAGGCCCATACGGTTTGGACGGGTGTAGCCCTGGTGAAAAAAAAGCGCTCCCGCACGCATGCGGAAAAAACCAGGGTTTTTTTCAGGGGCCTAACCCCGCGAGAGCAAAGGGTTTATCTCAACTCCAAGGAACCATATGACAAGGCAGGGGCCTATGATATTCAGGGAACCGCCCGGACGTGGATTAGAAAATGGGAGGGGGATTATTTCAATGTTATGGGCTTGCCTCTCCAATGGATGATTAGGGAAACGAACCTTCCTTTTAACCGTTCAAAAAAGTTTTAACGTCTAGAATTTTTCGTTCATTGGTTAAGAAATCCTGAAGCCAAGCTTGTTGCCGCTCATAAGTCATCCGCTGGGTGATCTCCATTCGTTCTTGATCGGTTAGAGCTTTGCGGTTATTTTCTTCCTGGGCATCGACGATTTGGAAAAAATACTCCTTTTGGTGGATCGACAAGGGACCCTTCCATTGCTGGGGATAAAGGGAGGCCAATTCTTCGGCGGCATCCTTCGAATCCAAGATATGCGGAATTCCCGTTTGGCGGCTGAACCAGTCGGTGGTTGTAACTGAAAGCCCCAGTTCCTTGGCAGCTTTTTCCAATGTTTCTTTATTTTTCAACTTTTCGGCCAGTTTTTCGGAGAGCACGGCGATTTTTTGGGCCGCTTTCTGCTTTCGGAATTGGTCCAAAACCTTGGGTCGGACTTCCTCAAAGGTGCTCTTGTAGGCAGTTTCATAATCCTCGATTTGGGCGATATCGTATCCGCTTTGAAGTTTGAAGGGACTAGTAATCTCTCCTTTCTTCAAGCCAAAGATGTTGGATTCCATGTCCTTGGGCAAGGTCCCGCGCTCAATCCACCCGATTTCACCGCCTTTGGTTTTCGTCTGTTCATCCTGGGAGTATTTTTTAGCGAGTTCCTGGAATTTGGCTTTGCCCGAAAGGACCTGCGAGCGGTAATCTTCAAGAGTTTTTTTGACCTTTTCTGGGTCCTGAAAGCCCTCGCTTTGGGGAGGAGTGATGAAGATGTGGCGGATTTTGACCCTCTCCGGGTGGTCGTATTGGCTTCTTGTATTTTCGTAGAATTCTTTTAAGTCATCTTCTGTTGCTTTGATGTTTTTCTCATAGACTGATTCATCCAACGCCACATAAACGCCTTTCAGATCACGGTTGAGAAGGGAGACGTAGTCATCCACCTCGCTGCTGGCGAAGAGGATGCCATCCAACAAAACCGAACGTATTTTTTGGACAAGGAGTTCCCGACGCTGGGAAGCCTCAAATTGCTCGGCCGTCAGCTGGTTCGCCTGTAAAACTTGAACATATTTTTCCTTGTCGAAATTTCCGTTTTTATCAGTGAAATAAGGCTGTCGCCGGATCGTTGCGGCTAATTCTTCGTCAGAAACGGTAATATTCAACTTTTGGGCCGTGTTTTCCAGGATCATATCGTCAACAAGGCCGTTCAAAACCTGTTCCTGTAGGTGTTGGGTTTCCTCACTGGTAGGACCATCGAGTTCGGCCGCGTAAACCTTATCGAGGACAGGCTGGTAGGCTTTATTGAAATCAGCCCGGGTGACTCCCCCATCCCCGACTTTGGCCACAAGATTAGGATCGTTTTTGCTTCCGGCGGTATATTTCATTCCAAACACGAAGAAGATACTTCCAACGAAGGCAGCTACTAGAGACCAAAGGACGACATGCATTATTTTTTTATCCCGCAGGGTACGCATCATGGAGAAGCCTCCGAAATTTCGGGTTCCCATCAAAGGGAACGGATTGATTCAATGTTCAACTTCAGGTAAAACCCGCGCATTATAACAAGTACTTCAATTGGAGCAATGGTAACCTGGCTTGAAATCCCAATAATCGTGTAAAACTCGAATGGAGAAAGTGGAAGAAAATGGCGACAGGAAGATCGATTCCAAGGTTTGCCGCGTTGACAGGGTTGTGCTTGCGGATGATATAATCGTTAAACCTTTTAAACTAATAAGGCATCATGATCTTCAAATCCTGGATTTTTAAGTTTCTTGCTCCCCTTTTTATTAGTTCGGTTCTGTTTTTAATTCCGGTTTTTTCATTTTCGGATAGCGTAAGCACCACAGGGGTCCAATTTTTGGAAATTCCGGCTGGTGTTCGCGGCGCGGGTATGGGTGGCATGTTTACCGCCGTAGCGGATGATGTTAGCACGATGTATTGGAACACGGCGGGATTAGCTCAATTGAATAATATTGAACTCAACCTTCTTCATGTCGCTTATTTTGCCGGCACGGATTATGAGTTCTTGGGGGCGGCCTTACCCCTTCAACCTGGCAGTACTTTGGGGTTAAGCGCGTCTTTCGATTTTGTACCCAGTTTTAATTCCACGAATAACCCCGCAGCCATTCCGGGAAGCGCCAACGATTTGGCCGTTGCCTTGGGCTATGGCCAAACTTTTGGGGACAATTTTGCCCTGGGGATCGGGGGCAAGTTCATTTCCAGTAACCTGGTCACCTATTCCGCCATCGGCGAAGCCATGGATGCCGGTCTTTTGCTTTACACGAAGGAAAAAGATTGGACCCTGGGTCTTTCGGTCCAGAATGTAGGCCAGATCTCAAATTTTTCCGACTATTCGTCGCAGGAAAAATTACCGTTGGTTTATCGATCCGGGCTGGTTTACCGGTTCCAATCGCCCGGTTCCATTCATTTCTTGGCGGGCGTGGATTTGGAAAAGCCCATTGACAACGATGCCGTTGTCCAAACGGGAGGAGAGTTTTGGTGGGGGGGAAAATCCTTCGCGGTAGCGATTAGGGGCGGGTACAGTTTTAATCCCTTGAACCAGGATTTGGGGAGTGGAGTCGGAGCTTCCGTTGGCGCCGGTCTTCGGTTTTCTGATTTTGAACTCAATTATGCCTTGGTACCGTTCGGCGTTTTGGGGGATACCCAGAGGTTTTCACTGACCTACCGGTTCGGTTTTGAGGAAAATCAAACCGTCCAACGACCTCAAACAGAAAAAGCATCGGCGGTAGCTATTAATACACAAATTGCCGATTACCAGACTCAAACAATTAGACAGGCTACTTTCGACATAAAGCCCCAAGCCCGAACAGATATCAAGAATTGGACCCTCGAAATTACCGATCCCAAGGGCAACGTTCTTCGGAGCTACAGCGGGAAGGGAGTCCCGCCTCGTCAGATTGCCTGGGATGGAAAAGACAACAACGGCAATGTTGTCACTGGAGGTATTTTCGCTAACTACAATTTGAGGACGGTGGACGTCCGGGGTCAGCAAGTGGTGGCGAGCGATCCGATTTTTAAAGTGGCAAAAGTTTCGACAAAAGAAGCACCTTTATTCGCGTCCGCATCCGTGGTGCCTCAGGCTTTTTCGGCGCCTTCCATTCCCCCGTCCTTGCAGCCGGTGGGAATGTCGGGTGTGGTAAAAGTGCCCAGCGTTTCCTTCGGAGAAAAGAGCCCCAAATTAAGTTCGGGATTCTATAACTACCTGGACCAGGTGGCCCGTTTAATTCGCAGGTACCCCAACTGCCGCGTTTACATTGAGGGCCACGCGGATCCAGATGAAGGGACTGAAAAACAGGCACTGGTTATTTCCCAAAACCGGGCCGACGAAGTCTTGAGGTATTTGGTGGAAAAGGGAAAAGTTTCGCCTGATAATCTTTATTCCCGCGGTCATGGCTCCGCCAGTCCCTTGGATACTTCTGACACGGAAGATGCTCGCGCCAAAAACCGCCGCGTGGATATCGTCGTGATTACCAAATAAATCCCGAAAGGTTTCCGAAGAATTGAAAAAGATAACTCCCGCTTTTTTTCCACCGATGCTTTTGCTTTTTCTTGGGTTTTTAGGCGGTTGTCAATACTTGGGTGGATCGTTTGAGTCGGCTGGCGACTTGGACAAGGCAGGCAAAAACGCTCAGGCCATACAGGCTTACCAGAATTATTTGACCCACCAGCCCTCTTCCGTGCTCGCACCGCAGGCGGATTACCGAATCGCTAAAAATTATGAGGCGCAGTCGGATTACACGAATGCTATTCAATGGTATGAGAAAATAATCCGTGATTTTCCCCAGACTGATGAAGAACTTCACGCGCTTCTCGATTTGGCCGCGCTTTATCGCGACAAACTCAAAAATCCTTCCAAGGCCATGGATTACAGCCAAAAAGCTTACAACCGATATATGGGAAATGTTCAAATTCACGACGCGATCCAATCGCTAATCGATGCCCAGATCTCGACCGCCACGGCCCTGTTTGTTCAAAAAAATTACAAAAATGCTGGGGAGACCCTTGATAATATTTACAAAACCTTTCCCTTGCTTTTTATCCAGGCGGACACGAGAGCCAAGATAGATTTCTTGGCCGACCGAGCTCGACGTGCCCAAGGAATCGCTAATACCAGCGTGGATTGGATCGTTCTAAAGAACGAGATACCGTTCAACAAAAGTTATGAGGGTGATTTTCCTGCGACCCTGGATGAACAGGTGATGCAATCCCCGGATGGTTCTTATTTGGCTGAACGAAAACGAGGTTCGAACGGCAAATATTACCTTTTTGTCGCCAGGGTCCCGACTAAAAGCGACAACGCTGTATTCCATCCTCTAAACCAAAGTTTTGGGGCTGAGATTCCCGCATGGACTCCCGATGGCCGATATCTTGTTTATTGGCAGACAGTTGGTAAGAAAAGACAACTTCAAAAAACAGATGTGAGAACTAAGGCGACTCAAACGCTTTTTTACACTCGAAGCGCTAATTTGGGTATCCACCCCGCTTATTATCCAACGGGAAATAAAATTGCCTATGTTTATGCAGGAAAGGTTTGTTTAGTGGATACCGATGGTGCCGGTTACAAACAGTTGTTGAAAACAAGTGAAAACCTTGACTATACTGCCGAATTGTCATGGTCGATTGATGGTACGATGATTCGATGTAGCCAGACGGATAAGCACAAGAAAACCACTGATGAATTGCTGGTTTTAGACGTTTCCGCTCCAACTAATCCATAATTAAACCAGAGGGAACAATGAAAAAAACGGCTCAATTTATTACTTTCCTTTTGTCCGTCTTCTTTTTTTTCCCCTTGCTTACCCTAGGACAGGATTCAAGCAACGAAGCTATTTATCAACAGGCCATTAAGGCCGACCCTAACAATGAAAAAGCCCACTATAACCTTGGAATTTCTTACTTAAACGACCAGAAGTTTGACCAAGCCATCCCCGAATTTGCGAGATGTTTACAATTAGATTCCAAAGATGCCGATGCCAAAGGATATCTTGAGCTTTGCCAAGGCATCGTTGCTCGCTCCAAAGGTGACTATGCATCGGCTATCAGCCATTTTCAAAACACACTTAAAATTAATCCGAATGATCCCAATGCCAAGCATTTATTAATTCAATGCCAAGCCAAGGTTTTCATGGACGAAAAAAAGTACACGGAGGCAGTGGCGGTATTAAATGAAATTGTTCAAGAAGACCCGAAGAACTTTTCGGCTCTCCAAAATTTAGGCGTGATTTATTTCCAACAAAAAGATTATAAAAAAGCTGTTGAAAACTGGACACGCGCGGTGAAGCTTCGGGAAGACCCCCGAATTTATAAGTTCCTGGGTTTTTCCTATTACAACCTTGGTGATTTTAACAACGCGATTGAGAACTATAATAAATCAATCAAACTCGAAACTTCTTTGGCTCCTAAAGATCAAGACACAGATTCCCTCGATGAGACTTACTATGACTTAGGGGTAGCCTATCTTGACAACGCTTCTTTTGACGAAGCGGCAGAGGCTTTCGAAAACGCATCCAAGGTCAACCCCA
Organism: uncultured Pseudomonadota bacterium; assembly: GCA_963770835.1. Classification (GTDB taxonomy): domain Bacteria; phylum Oederibacteriota; class Muellerivitia; order Muellerivitales; family Muellerivitaceae; genus JAJPJW01. The sequence continues at coordinate 243,247 of CAVYRH010000011.1, read as the reverse complement.
AGGATTCCAATGCTGCTGTTGCCCAGGCCCAGGCTAATGAAGCCGCTGTCAACACTCATCTCGAAAAGGCCAGTAACTATATGTTGAACAGCCAATACACCGATGCCATTTCTGAGGCTAACAATATCTTGAAGTTGGACTCCAACAATAAACAAGCCCAAGGTTTTATTGGTGACGCTCAAGCGAAATTAGGTGTTGAAGTGGATAAGCACTATGTGGCAGGCAAAGCCGACCTTAAAAAAGGCAACACGCTTCAGGCCCTTAATGAATGGAACCTGGCGTTAACAATGGACCCCAACAACGAAAAAGTGCAAAAAGCCATAAAGGCTTTGAATGTCAACCGAACTTCTCGCATCAAGGCTTTGATCTCGGAAGGGGATCAGTATTATCAGGGACAGGATTATTCCGACGCGTTGGTCAATTACAACAAGGCGAAAGAAATAGATCCTCGCAATTCCCTAGTGAAAGGCCGGCTTAAAAAGCTGCTGTCTAAACAAACAACCGAATTGGATGCAGTTTATGCAAAAGCCCTTAAGTCATATTCCAAAAGTGATTTAAAAAACGCCCAAAAATATATTTCCCTCGCCAAAGACCTGGCTCCTGACAATGAAAAGATTGGAACGGCCTTTTTTAAGATCCAGAAAGACATCAGTGTAAAAGTAAAAACTCTGGATGCTGATGGTATTTCCCTGTATGAAAGCGGCAACAAGGAAAAGGCCGAAGAGAAATTCCAGGAAGTGTTGCGGCTTAAGTCAAACGATGATACGGCAAATGATTATGTTAAGCGCATGACAGGACAGCAATCCCAAGAAAAGGTGGACGCAGAGAAAGTTAAGGCGCTCTATTACGATGGAGTAAACCTCTATATTAATGGAAAAATTAATGAAGCCATTGGAAAATGGAAAGAAGTCTTGAAGGAAGACCCTGGCAATATTAACGCTCAGAGCAACATTAACAAAGCTTATGTCAAACTCCAATCCATTGAAAAACTCAGTCATAATTAATATTAATATGGATCTTCCAAAGATTAATTTTACGGGATTTTGAAATTTATTCCGACTTCAGTGGTTTTATAGGCGGGCGTAATTCAGCGGTAGAATGCCAGCTTCCCAAGCTGGACGTCGTGGGTTCGAGTCCCATCGCCCGCTCCATTTTTTTAAAGATTTCTTCCTTTCCTCTTCTACAAGCAGTCCTGGTATTTTCTTCTGCCTTAACTCTTTACGCCCAAGTAACAACTGATGTTGCACGGTCTTTTGACCAAGGACAAGTTATTGAACTTCCTGGGACCAGGGAATATTTAGGCGATCTGCCACAAGAAATCCAATGGATATCCGACCCCTCCTCCTTTCATACGGTGGAAGGTTTATTGTCGCAGCGGGTCGGCTGGGTGGGCCAGGGTGTTCCAACGTCTTTGGGGATCAATAATGGGTCACCTGCAATTTTGTTTGAGGGAGTACCCTATCCTTTCGCGTCCGCCTCAATATTGAATTGGCTACCCGTCGATCGAAACCTCGAATTGATGAATTTTCCGGCCTCCGCTTGGTGGGGACCCACAGCCGCGACAGGTGCTGTTCAAATTCGCTTGCCCGATCCGGTGGAGACACCCATGGGATCTTTAGTACTAGGGGGTGGTTCGGGTGGGATGGGCGACGGTCAAGGTTTTTTTCAGAACTCAGTTTTTTCTCTCGACGGAAACGCCCAACATGGATATTTAAAAGGATTTGGCTCGTCTGACACTTTCAATGTTCTTTCTGGTATGAAATGGGCAGAGGACAGTCCGGTTAAAATTGAGAGCGGATTTTTAGGTTCTCAATGGTTCGGAGGAGACAATTGGTATTCTTTTTTTACCTCTTTTAAATGGTCAAGCGCCAATTTTCAAACCCTCGAATTGAAACCTTTTTTACAGACAGCACAACTAAATGGTCGCGAAGTCCAAGAATTCGGTAGTCAGGTCAATTACCATTTCAACATGGCAGGTTTGGTCGAAAGTCAGTTGGGATTGGGATTTGTCCACGACGATTTCTCACCATGGCTTGCCCAAGGCTCGGACCGGGAATATGTCCAAAACATGGAAACCTTCGACGCATTAGGGGATTTATTGCTGAACGTGGCTTTCCGGTGGGACTTGTCAAGTGCGGCCGCCACTTCCTTCAGTGCCATTTGGGGAGCCCAATATCTCATGGGCGACTTCCGATTTCTGGGAAACTATGCCAAGGACGTTGATCAGCTTTCCTCCCTTGATATCCAAGAAGGGGAATTGGGTTTTCGTTATCAGCCACAAGATGATTTGTCTTGCACAGCTAAATACGTTTATGAGCAAGTCGGGAGCAACCTTTGGAACGGTGAAAGGATGAGAGTTCAATGGATTCCCGAGGGGACGTTTTTTCTATTTTTCCGTGAAGTTCGGTTGGAAGTGGAAGAACAAGCTCTTTCGGGCACGGCAGGAACAACTATTTTTGATACGTCCTGCCAGGCGCATTGGAGCTTTTTCCAGCCACTGGCATTTTGGTTGGAGGGGCGAGGAATTTCAGAACAATCTTTTTACAACAGTGCGGGAATCGATTGTTTAATCAAGGATCGGGCCAAGATTTATATTTCTGTTGAAAATTTCACCGATCTGCCGGTTTCTTGGCCCGATCCGACGACACCTCAGGGCCGTATTTTTTGGGTAGGGGCGCAAACAGTTTATTAATGAGGGTTTTCTTGACCCCTTTGCATCCATCGTGTTAGTTTGCTTGAATGAAGAGTATTTATTTTATTTTAGTGGTTGTGACTTTTTCTTTCCCCGGTGGTCTGTGGGCCCAAGATACGGGAACCACCGGTGCTGACATTCTAAAGGTTCCTATCGGAGTAAGACCGGCCGCTTTGGGAGGCACATACTCGGCATTAGGAGATGATGTTTACGTTATCGGCTACAACCCAGCTGGATTAGCTCGAATCTCCACTTACAGTTTAGGTATCGATCACATTCAAGGCTTCGCGGATGTTCAAGTTGAATCCCTGAGTGTGGCTATTCCTACTAAAAATTATGGGAATTTGGGCGCTCAAATTATTTTCCGGCACATGCCTGATATCCAGAATACGTTGGCCACCGATCCAACGGTTTCGGCAAGTGATTTTGTAGTGACGTTTGCAGACGGCCAACAGTTTGGGAAAATAGCGGTGGGTGGCGCTTTTAAAACTATTGTTTCGACTCTGGGTGAAAAACAAGCTTTCACCAATGCGATTGACCTTGGATTTAAAATTCAACTTTGGGATACGGATTTCGCCGCGGTGGCTCAAAATGTGGGCCCCAACGTTCAATTTCAACCGAATTCCCAGGCTTCGGATCCACTGCCCCTGACTTTTCGCTTAGGTGTGGCGCGTCCTCTTATCGTTTCACCTAGTTCAACCCTCTTAGCTGCTGCGGAAGTTTTTAATGTTCTTGACGAAGGAAGTCAGGCTTCGGTAGGTCTTGAATATTGGCATCGAAGTGTTTTGGCGATCCGCGCCGGATACCGGTTCAGTGATTCGGAAAATCTGGAAGGGGGTTTTTCGGCGGGAGCGGCACTCCGTTATAATATTGGCAAACTACAGTATGAAATTGGATATGCCTGGCGTCCGGCACAGGTCAGCTCCAACTTTATCGCCAGTTCCCATCTGTTTGGCCTTCTTTTCTGGTACTAGGTTTCTGCAAGAGATGGTTACAAAAGCTTGACAACCACTGGGCCACTCAATAAACTCTTACCTTCTTTGGGCGCCTTGTGTCCGCCCTCATTCTTAGGAGGAATTCATGTACGCTGTTATTCAAACCGGCGGTAAACAATACCGGGTTTCTGAAGGAGACGTGATTACGGTAAACCGGCTCAAGGGAAACCCCGGCGACCCCGTCGAATTCGAAAACATTGTTTTGTTGGAAAACAATGGGCAACTGCGGATTAAAAAAAGTGAGGTCAAAAGCATCAAGGTCACGGGGAAAATCATCGGAGCAACCCAAGGCAAGAAAATAAGGGTTTTTCGTTATCGTCGCCGTAAAAACACAATGCGGACAAAGGGATCCCGGCCTAAATACACCACCATATCGATTGAAAAAATTCTTACAGCCTAAAATTTATATTTTTAAGGAGTGCAGTCATGGGTCAGCATAAAGCTGGTGGATCCACTACTAACGGGCGAGATAGTCACAGCCAGCGGTTAGGGATCAAGGCTTTTGGCGGTAACTTTGTAAGTGCAGGGAGTATCTTAATCCGTCAACGGGGTTTAAGGTACAAACCCGGGCAAAACGTGGGTGTTGGTAAAGACGATACTCTTTTTGCCAAAGTTTCGGGATTGGTGACATTTCGCGAATTTAAAAAGGGTTTGAAGATGGTGAGCGTCGAGCCAAAGCAGGCTTGAGTTCAGATTAATAATTGTGGAAAAAAACCCCGCCCTTGGGCGGGGTTTTTTTGTTTTAAGGCAAGTTTTGCCATAGGAAAATGGTGACAATGATTATTGATGAAGTAACCATCACAGTTGAGGCCGGCACAGGTGGCAATGGATGCATCAGCTTTCGTCGGGAAAAATATGTCCCACGAGGTGGTCCCGATGGCGGCAACGGCGGCCGGGGTGGCGACGTGTTTATAGAGGCCCGTACAGATGTCGGTACATTGATTGATTTTATTTATCGTCCGATTTATCAAGCTCGTCATGGTGAACATGGAAAAGGCAAGAACAAACATGGGAGACATGCCGAACCCGTCACAATACGGGTTCCTGTAGGGACACTGGTATGGAATGAAGACGGAAGCCTGATTGTCGACATGAATCAGGATCGAATGCAATTTCTGATCGCAAAAGGTGGCCGAGGTGGCCGTGGGAACACCACTTTTGCTACTTCAACTCAACAGGCACCCCGGTTGGCCGAAAAGGGGGAGCCAGGCGAAGCAAAAATACTTCGGTTGGAACTTAAACTTTTGGCGGATGTTGGCGTTGTAGGGTTTCCCAATGCCGGCAAGTCCACACTGCTATCACGGGTTACTCACGCACATCCGAAAATCGCCGATTATCCATTTACGACCTTAGAGCCCCAGTTGGGTGTAGTGAATCTCTCGGAAGGCCGCAGTTTCGTTTTAGCCGATGTGCCTGGTTTGATCGAAGGTGCTAGCCATGGTAAAGGCCTCGGGACGAAGTTTTTGCGACACTTGGAGAGGACGAAGGTTTTGTTACACTTGGTGGATATTGCAACCCTTCAAAAATATTCGGAATTGGAAAAAAAAATTCGGACAATCCATCGTGAATTAAAACAACACAGTGTGCGGTTTTCAACAATACCGGAGATTTTATTAATGACAAAAGTAGATGCAGTTTCTAAGAAGGACTACCTGGGGTGGATGATAAAACTAAGAAAAAAAAATGTGAATGTTCTGTCGGTATCGGCTGTAACGGGAGAAGGACTGAAAGAGTTATTGGAAGAAACTTGGAAGCTATTGAGAAAAAAGACCGAAGAGTCCAAGGTTTTAAAACCAACCCCGGAAACGGTTTACCAGGCGAAAACCCGGTTTAAAATCCGAAAAGAAAGCGGTGTTTTTCACGTTACGGGTCGAGAGATTAATAAATGGGTAGCGATGACTAACTTCGGCAGCCGAGACTCGCTGGAGCGGTTCCAAAAAATTCTTCAGAGAATGGGCATTGTTAAAGAGCTAAAAAAAATGGGTGTCCGGGAAGGCGATACCATATTTTGTGATGAACAGGAATTGGTTTTTGAGTCCGAAAACTTGGGGGAAGTATTGTGATGTCTGAGCGGAAAAACCATCTTTCGACGGTCAAACGAATCGTGGTCAAGGCGGGAAGCAGCCTTTTAACCGACTTTACGAGCAAAAAAATAAAAATTCGGTTTTTGACCAGTCTCGCCAAGCAGGTCCATGCTTTACAAATACGTGGAATCCAGAGCGTCATCGTAACCTCTGGAGCCATTGCGGCGGGTCAGTTTGAATTGGGTTTTCGTAAGCGCCCTAAAGAGATGGCACAACTCCAGGCTTTAGCCGCCGTAGGACAGAGCCGATTGATGCAGGCTTATGGGACGACTTTTCAACGTTTTGGAATGAAGGTGGCACAGATTCTCCTAACGCGTGAGGATTTGTCGGACCGGGTGCGGTATTCGAACGCTCACAATACATTCATGGAGCTTTTCCGACATGGAATTGTTCCGGTCGTTAATGAAAATGATACCGTGGCGATTGAAGAAATTCGGTTTGGCGACAATGACACACTCGGGGTCTTGGTTTCTCATTTGTGCGAAGCGGACTTACTTGTCCTTTTGACGGATAAAGATGGGTTCTTCAATGAAGATCCAAGTTTGAATCCTAAGGCAACACTTATATCCGATGTTTATCGATGGAACGATTTGTTGGAACGGGGAGCGGGCAAGTCGGTTTCCAAGGTGGGAACGGGCGGAATGCTTACTAAAATCCAAGCAGCTAAGAACATGATGCGCTCCGGTCTGCCAATGGTGATTGCAAATGGTGCAAACAGATTGGTTTTGAATCGTATATTGGACTCGGAAAATGTCGGGACTTTTTTTCATCCTTCCGCCTCCAAAATGACCAGCCGAAAGCGTTGGCTGGCATGGAGCGTCAGGCCCAAGGGGGAATTGGTGGTCGACGAAGGAGCCGAAAGAGCCTTGACCGATAGAAATAAAAGCCTGCTTCCCAGCGGAATCCGCGCGGTTCAGGGCGCATGGAGTAGAGGGGACATTGTTCGAATTTTGGCTTTAGACGGTCGGGAGATTGCCAAAGGGATTTCTAATTATTCCTCCAAGGATGTTGATCTTATAAAGGGGCTCAAAACAATTGAAGTGTTTCAAAAATTGGGCACAGGTTTAGCCGAAGAGGTAGTACATCGGGATAATATGGTGAAAACCGCAGACCCGCTTTAGGCTTTTTATAGTATTGTTATTACCAGTTTTATTTGGAATCAAAACTGTTAAAATGCAACGATGTTGACAAATTCAACAGTCACCGTAGGCCGGTCAGTGGGACAAGGTCAAAACCAATGCCAAAAAAAAATTATTATGAAATTTTCAAATTATATCCACCGATTGAGATGAATCAGTTACAAGAAACCTATAAGCAATTAATTTTTGAGTATCATCCAGATCGCAATCCAACTCGGCAGGATTGGGCTATTGAACAGACCATGGAAATCGTCGAAGCTTACAACGTGTTGAGTGACCCACAAAAAAGGGAACTCTACAATTTTCAGGTAAAGAATGATATCCGAAAAGAGACAGGCGAATTATTCGGCGTTAAGAGGGGCCTTTTAAAAATGATGAAATCCAAGGAAGAAGTTGAGGCAGAGGAACATTTTCAAAAGGGTGTTGTCTTCTTTGAGGACAAAGACAATTGGAACCAAGCCCAACATGAATGGGTTACCTGTACCAAGCTGATTCCGGGATTTGTAAATGCCCATTTTAATCTAGGGATTTTATATGGTTACCAGGGTAACTTTAAGGATTCGGTATCTTGTTTTGAAAGGACTATTAAGTACAACCCGGCGGATTATGAAGCTAAAAAAACCCTTAGTACAGCCATGGGTTTTGTCTATGGTAAGAAAGTTTGACTGATCGAGGATTGAATGGCGGATAAAAGTTTAGCCGTTGGAATCGATTTAGGGACGACTAATTCCTGCGTTGCCTACTTAAATGGAGGCGAGCCACAAGTCATCCCAAACTCTGATGGATATTCTACGACCCCATCCGTGGTGGCATTTACATCGCAGAAAAACTGGTTGGTCGGTTTGGATGCGAAACACCAGGCTGTTACGAATCCCAGTGGCACGGTTGCTTCTATAAAGCGATTTATTGGCCGTAAAATTACGGACGAGGACGTCCAAAAGGATAAGAGCCTCGTACCCTATGCCATCGAAGGGGCCGAAAACGGTGATATCCGCGTCCATCTGGATGATCAGCTTAAATCTCCTGAGGAAATTTCGGCCATAATCCTCCAAAAAATAAAACAGGATGTGGAAGCTCGTTTGGGCGAAACAGTGACAAACGCGGTAGTCACCGTTCCAGCCTATTTCAACGATTCGCAACGGCAAGCCACTAAGGACGCAGGGAAAATAGCGGGATTTGAAGTTTTAAGGATTATTAATGAACCAACTGCCGCAGCCTTGGCTTACGATTTTGATACAAAGAAAAACCAAAAAATCGCTGTTTATGATTTGGGGGGCGGTACGCTAGATGTCACAATTCTGGAGCTTTTAAACGGCCTTTACAGGGTGTTAGCGACCTGTGGCGATACTCATTTGGGCGGGGATGACTTCGATCAAACTATTATGCAATGGGTGCTTGAAAAGTTCCGCGCGGAACAGGGAGTTGACTTGAGGCAGGAACCTGTTGCTTTGCAACGATTGCGTGAAGCGTCTGAAAAAGCGAAATGTGATTTATCTTCTGCGCCCAATGTTGATATTAATCTTCCCTTCATCACCAAAAAAGAGGGAACACCGCTTAATCTTTCTTACAATTTGTCTCGTATGGATTACGAAACGCTCGTCGCTTCGCTGGTCGAAAGGACGCTAGAACCCTGCAAAAAGGCCCTTCGTGACGCCAACCTGACTCCCACGGACCTTAACGACGTAATATTGGTAGGTGGCATGACCCGTATGCCAAAGGTACGTGATACCGTTCGCCGGTTTTTTAATAGGGAGCCTAACACCAGGGTGAATCCGGACGAAGCGGTGGCCATGGGAGCCTCCATACAGGCTGGGATTATCAATGGGAACGTCCGCAACGCCCTTTTACTTGATGTGACACCTTTGTCGCTCGGCGTTGAAACCTTAGGAGGAACTTTTAGCGTTATTATTCCCCGCAATACAACTGTTCCTACCAAAATGAGCAAGCTTTATTCGACGGTCAAGGACATGCAAACATCAGTCAATGTAAAGGTTTTGCAAGGAGAATCCAAAGCGTCTAACAACAATAAGACATTGGGTTTTTTTTCGTTCGTAGGGTTGCCTCCGGCGCCAGCCGGCACTGTTCAGGTCGAAGTAACCTTTGCTATTGACTCAAACGGTATCGTGCATGTGACGGCAAAAAATGTAGCCACTGGTCAAATGCAACAAATGAAAGTATCGGCGACGAGTGGGTTGAGTAAGGATGAACTGGATAAACTAGTTCAAGTTGCAAAAGGAAGGGTGATTTCTACTGCTCCAAAGGATGAAAGAGAAGTTAAAAACCAGTCCGATATTCGGAAAAAAGAAGTAGGAACTACTACAATTCCATCGGCAGCTTCTTTTGCTTCCTCCGATAGTTCTGAAAAAAGTGATACAGAGGTTTTAACTGGAGATATGATCAATTTCCTGCTCAAAGATCCCGACGAGTCCGGACATTAATGAAATCCGTTGGGTTGTTTGGAGGAACTTTTAATCCCATTCATTACGGACACTTGGCTATTGCCGAGGAAGTCCGATCAAAGCACAACCTAGACAAAATCATCTTTATCCCAACCAGCTTGCCTCCTCACAAAGAACCGATAGATTTGGTGGATGCCAAAAAAAGATCGATTATGACCTATCTTGCGACTGTCAGTAATCCCTGTTTTGAAGTTTCCACCTATGAAGTCGACCGTGGCGGCAAATCTTATACGATTGACACTGTCAAACATTTCCACCGTGTTTTCGAGGGTAAAGTTGAGCTTTATTTTATAATTGGGGCCGATATGTTGATAGAAATAGCCTCATGGAAAAACATCGCCGAATTGCTTGAAATTTGCCATTTTATTGCTGTTTCACGACCGGGCTACGACATGAAAAAAATATTAAACCAGCAGTTTTTGTCGTCGCAAAATCATTTTTTAGCTTCCCAATGGCTTGAAAGAATATCGGTTGAAGAAACGGCTATGCTTGAAATAAGTGCTACCGATGTTCGCCGCCGTGTTAAGGAGTGGAAAAGCATAAAATACTTGGTGCCGGAACCAGTGGAACAATTTATTCACAACCAACAGCTTTATCTTTGAGGCGAGTCGAATGCACCTTGAAAATTTCATGGAAGAGGCGGTGAGACACACCCTCGAAGAGTTATTGTTGGACCCGCTGTACGTATCATTGAAACTTAGTGAAAAAGAAAAATTGGATATTATGGCTTATGCTTTGAACCATTTGCCACCACGGTATGTAGTAACAGAAAAAGGCCATCTTTATACCCGAGTAGATGAGTTGAAACAGCAATTTAAAACGGACATTGTGGTGGAACTCTCAAAGGCGATCAAGCATGTGAAGGCCAATCCACGATAGGTGAGGTTTTGTGAGCCCGATCATTCCTCCGTGTCTTCCTAAAATCATACAAGTACTTGAAGACAAAAAAGCTATAAGCATTCAGATATTGGAAATGGAAGAAATCGTGGCTTACACGGATTTCATGGTTATCTGTTCTGGAACATCCAGCACGCATGTAGCTGCGTTGGTATCGAGCATCGAGCATGCTTTCGAGAAAAAAGAAGGGCCCATTTATATCAATTCCTCCAAGAACGATAGTTGGTGGATTTTGGATTTCGTTGATGTGGTAGTTCATGTTTTTAAGGAGGAAAGCAGGATTTATTACGATCTTGAAGGCTTGTGGAGCGATGCAAAAAGGTTTCAGATTTTAAAAATAGGGCGTTGAAAATTCAACGCCCTATTTTTGTGCCACTTTTAATTCAAGGTGTATTTGACAATCCGGTTGTTACCATTGTCCACCACGTAGGCGTTTCCGTTGGAATCTAAGGCAATACCGGTTGGTCCGTTCAAGCCTTGGGAGTTGGAAACGTTGCCCCATTGTATTTGATAAGTACCGGTGGTGGTGAAGACCTCGATGCGGTTGTTCCCGGTGTCCACCACATAAACGTTTCCATTGGAATCCAGTTTGACGTCATTGGGGCCCTCGAATTGCCCGTTTTGGCTGCCTATCCGGCCCCAAGTCGCGACATTGTTGAGAGCGGGGTTGAATTTGACGATGTTGTCGGCGTTGTTGTTCACGATATAAACATTCCCCAAGCCGTCCTCGGCCGACACGACAGGATAATTAAAGGCACCGTTGGTCGACCCGCTCACCCCCCACTGGGCGCTCAACTGGAGGGAGGAGTTGAATTGGTAGACCTGGTCGGAATTGTCTGCCACGTAAAGGTTGCCGGATGGGTCAAACGAAATTCCTGTGGGGTAAACAAAGAGGTCGTATCCATCGGAACCGGCGGGGCACAGTTGGGCCAGCATATTGCCGTTCGGATCGAATTCCACGATGCGGTCGTTACCAGAATCCGCTACGTAAATATTCCCGTTTTCAACCATGATCCCATTGGGTTCGTTTAAGATATTTGTGCCGGTGTTGCTCCATTGGGCTAAAAGATTGCCGTTGGTGCCGAACTTAAAAACCTCCCCCAGATACATGTCCGTGACGTAGATGTTGTTATTTTCATCCACGGCCACGCATTGGGGATTGACAAAGGACACCGAACCGGCTTTGGACCAGGCCGCGACATAGGACGGGTTTGGGGTGGTTGAAGGTTCATTGGAGCTTTTGACAAGGGGAGAAGTTGGGTTTTGGATGTGTCCACAACCCCATGGACCTTGTGTTATGAGAATTACCAGCACCGAGAGAGAAAAAAATTTTTTCATAAGTCACCCGCTCTTTTGAGTTCGGCCGTCCCATTTCAACCGCCGTTGGTCTTACATAACGCAACAGTAGTGCCAACTTGAAATTTCGTTTTTCGATGGAAAAAGCACCTTTTAAGAAGCATAAAACGTTATGAATGTGGGTTAAAAATAAACAATTGGGAAAAAAAGACTCAATTCAAGCTACGGATGAACTTCAAATGAACTTAAATCCCAAGTTCAAAAGAAGATTAATTTTAAGTGATTATAAGAAAAGCTTGTTTTCCCTTGTTTTTTCAATAAAAAGTTACCCCATTGTTCACTTGAGTTCGCCCAAATATGGGGTAAAATTGTATGGAAGTTTAAGGGTAACTGTTTTACTTGATTGAGGAGCCAGATGACGGGTCACATTTTGGAATACTCTAATGCTATTTATTTTAACGTTCTTCTTTTTGCTTTGGTATTGACTTCAACATTTCCATTTATATGGCTTTTGGGTCATTTTGCTTTGTTCAGATTTCCCCGATTCACCAATGTAAAGATTTCACGCTATCTCTGTTCGTTTTTGATTTTTATTTTTTGCGGAATCGAATCCAAGGTGCAAGCCCAGGTCTGCCCAAGCTGGAATTTAGTGGGGACTGCGGTTGCGGGTCCTGGCGGCGCTGTCACCCTGACTGGCGCGTCAACCGGGCAAGCAGGAGCCTGTTGGAGCTTATCTCCCGTGACTCTTACCTCGAATTTCAACATGGCCTTCACCTACAATGTCGGGGCGACGGGTGGGGCGGATGGCATCGCTTTCGTCCTGCAAAACGATCCGCAAGGTATTTATGCCATAAGTGATAATGGCGGCACTTCTTGTGGCGCCTGCCTGGGTTATTCCGGCGCTGCTTCTATATCACCGTCGATGGCATTTACCTTGAATACTTACGCGGGTACCTATGGGGATGGGGAATTGGAAACCTCCGAAAACGGCAATGGGCCCGCTCCAGCCAATAATAGCTGCCAATATGTCACCGCAGGTGATATCTGCCCCTACACTTTCACGTCCAGTATTTTCACCACTGGCAACCACGCCGTTACCATCACTTGGTCTGCCGCCGCGAAGACGCTTACTTTTACCATCGTGGACTCGAACGGAAATCCCCAATCCATGGTTTATTCGCGCGACTTGGTGAATAGCGTTTTTGGCGGCCAATCGGTCGTTAATTGGGGGTTCACGGCGGGAACGGGTGCAACCGACACAATCCAGTCTATTATCCCTGCCCCGTGTATAACGGCCACTCCTACTCCCGCCTGTGCCTCCCCTCAAACGGTTGGCTTAACGACTGTCGGCGCCAATGTCAGCGGCAACGAGGTAGGACTTCAAGATGGTTCTCTTTACACCTTGTCCAGCGCCGCCACAATTACTGAGATGGAAATTAACTTAAATACGGCCACCGCTGTTACCGGCGTCTTAGGAATATATTCGAACGATGGCGGGTTCCCGGGAAGCCTGCTTGTCCAAAGCGATGAAACTTCCATGGTGGCTGGATGGAACCTAGTCGCGGTTTCGCCGACGGCCCTCCCACCGGGAAGTTACTGGCTTGAGTTTTACTTTATTGGCACCACCGCAGAAGTTTCTTACAACACCGGAGCCGCCGGGACGGAATATTCCGAGACGATTAACAACGGGCCTTATCCCACGTTGCAAGATCCTTACACGGATAATGGTACCAACCAAGCCACAGGAACGAATAATTACTCTATCTACGCAATCGGTTGTGGTGGATCTGTCCCGGCTTTTACACCCACTCCGACGCCTTGCTTTAACTTGGCTTACTCTTCGGCGGCAACAGTGCTTTACAGCACCAATACCGGGGCCGTCACCCTTCCTCTGAACGTCCCGGCCGCTGTCCTAAGCCAGAACCCGCTCCTTGTTGTTGAAATCAGCGAGCATGACAACCTCCTGATTTCCGCGCCCGTTACGGACACCAATGGCACAACTTCGGCTACTTTAACCGCCGCCGTGTCGCTGGTTAATTCCGCGGAAACCGGGGACAGCAGCTGGATTTACTATTTACCGGGAACCAGTATGTTCTCGGGCCCGCAAACCATCATCGCAAAATTCAGCGCCGCCACTGTCCCTTCCGCCGTGGTGGGAGCCATGGTTTTCACGGGGGCGGCACAAACTTCACCCCTTGGAACTACGCTCGCGACGAACTTTGCCGCTTCGAAAAATCCATCCACAAGCCTTCTAACTCAGGCCACCAATTCACTCATTGTGGGCTTTGCTAATGATGCCGCCGCCGACGCCATAACCAAAAACAACACAAACCAAAACCAAGCATGGACAACGGTGGGTACAAACCGAGGTTGGGAAGGGGATTACCAGCTAGCCGCCGTTGGGAATTACGCCTATCCAATGGAATATGCCATAACAGCTAGTGAAAAATCGGATATCTTGGGCGCGGAATTTTTTGCCGCCTCATGCTTGCCAACAGCCACTCCGACGAACACCCCCACCTATACAACTACAAGCACTCCTACTAAAACACCGACTGTCACAGCTACCTACACACCGACCAATTCTGCTACTAACACTGCGACGAATACGACTACCACCACACCAACTAATACACCTACTAACACCACTACTAATACTGCGACGAATACAGCTACCAACACAGCCACTACCACTCAAACCAATACGGCCACTAATACCGCTACTAACACTGCAACGAAAACCGCCACCAACACGGCTACTAACACCCCCACGAATACGGCGACTAATACTGCTACTAAAACTGCCACCAACACGGCAACCAACACTGCGACGAATACTGCTACTGGCACTGCGACAAATACGCCAACGAATACAGCCACTAATACGGCTACTAACACCGCTACAAACACAGCGACTAATACGCCAACGAACACTGCTACCAATACGGCAACCAACACCGCTACTAACACGGCGACTAATACTGCCACCAACACTGCGACGAATACTGCTACTGGCACTGCGACAAACACGCCAACGAATACAGCCACTAATACGGCAACCAGCACCGCTACTAACACGGCGACTAATACTGCTACTAAAACTGCCACCAGCACGGCAACCAACACTGCGACGAATACTGCTACTGGCACTGCGACAAACACGCCAACGAATACAGCCACTAATACGGCTACTAACACCGCTACAAACACAGCGACTAATACGCCAACGAACACTGCTACCAATACGGCAACCAACACCGCTACTAACACGGCGACTAATACTGCTACTAAAACTGCCACCAGCACGGCAACCAACACTGCGACGAATACTGCTACTGACACTGCGACAAACACGCCAACGAATACAGCCACTAATACGGCTACTAACACCGCTACAAACACAGCGACTAACACCCCCACAAATACGGCGACTAGTACGACTACGAATACCCCGACCAATACACCTACAGCTACGAACACTGCTACCAATACCACCACGAATACGGCCACTAGCACCGCTACCAACACGGCTACCAGCACTGCCACAAGTACGCCAACAAACACTGCGACGAATACTGCCACAAATACCGCGACGAATACCGCTACTAGCACTGCGACAAACACGCCAACGAATACAGCAACCACCACTGCGACCAATACAGCCACTAATACGCCTACTAACACGGCTACCAACACGACTACTAGTACTACGACGAACACACCTACGAATACCTTTGTCGATACTGCTACCAATACACCAACGAATACAGCCACTAACACAGCTACCAATACCGCCACAAACACTGCTACTAATACGCCAACGAATACAGCAACCAACACCGCAACCAATACAGCCACTAATACGGCTACTAACACCGCCACAAACACGGCGACTAACACCCCGACGAATACCGCCACGAGCACAGCCACGAACACGGCCACGAATACTGCGACGAACACGCCAACGAACACAGCAACCACCACTGCAACCAATACAGCCACTAATACAGCCACGAACACGGCTACCAACACGACTACTAGTACTCCGACGAACACACCTACGAATACCTTTGTCGATACTGCTACCAATACACCAACGAATACGGCAACCAACACCGCAACCAATACAGCCACTAATACGGCTACTAACACCGCCACAAACACAGCGACTAATACCTCGACGAATACGGCAACCAATACCGCGACTACCACTGCAACGAATACCGCCACCAGCACAGCCACGAACACTCCGACCAATACGCCAACGAATACAGCCACTAATACTGCTACTAACACCGCTACAAATACGGCCACAGAAACCGCAACTAACACCCCGACGAATACGACCACCAATACTCCAACCAATACACCAACTAATACTGCAACGAATACTGCCACCAACACGGCCACCAATTCTGCTACAAATACAACGACGGACACGCCAACGAATACGGCTACCAATACCACAACTAATACGACCACTAATACCCCTACCAATACGCCTACTCAGACCCCGACAACCACGTTAACGAATACAACCACGAACACCGCTACCGATACTCCGACAACCACACCCACTTCCACAGCAACTAATACGGCCACAAGTACGACTACGAACACTCCAACCGATACCGCTACAAATACGGCTACTAATACCGCGACTAATACTGCTACTGATACGACCACCAGTACTCCGACGGAAACAACAACTACTACTGCTTCTAATACAACGACTAATACTCCGACCAATACCCCAACAGATACGCCCACAAATACAACCACGACGACGGCAACCAATACTGCCACGAATACGCCTACGAATACCGCGACGAGCACCATAACCGAAACGCCCACAAAGACAGCGACGGCTACTCCCTCTGACACTGGAACATTGCCGCCAACCGATACACCCACAAATACGGCTACCAATACACCTACAGGTACGCCCACGAATACGGCCACGACTACGACCACAAGCACAGCCACTAATACGGCGACCAACACAACCACCAACACGGCGACCAATACGGCAACGAATACATCTTCGAACACCGCCACGAATACAGCCACTAATACGGCTACGAACACAACTACAAATACACCAACCAACACAGCTTCACTTACTGCCACCAACACACCTACCAATACGCCCACAAACACAGCTACCAATACAGCCACGATGACAACAACTAATAGCCCGACGAATTCCTCCACGAGCACGACAACCAATACTCCAGCCAACACGTTTACTACTACCCCGACGAACACACCGACAAACACGCATACAAATACGCCTACGGCTACCACAACTTATACATCGACCAATACCACCACCCTTACACCGACCCAGACCCCGACAACCACGTTAACGAATACCGCTACGTCCACTTCAACCACTACTGTTACCAATACACTGACACATACTGCGACCTTCACCCCCACGACTACCGCCACCCAAACGCCCACGTCGACTATCACGTTGACACCCTCTGTGACACCCACCTTCACAATCACGGGTACGCCGACCGCAACTAGCTCATCGGGCTGCGGCCTGCAAGTGGTGTCCATTTACGATGAACGTGGAGAATTGGTGGCTTCTATTTGCGGCTCCCTTTCCTTCTCGAGTGGAGCAACTTTTTCGATGACTCTTTCTAACTTCACTCCCAATCCGAACGGACCTGGTGGAACCATTTCGATCTACCTGAACGGCCAAACCGTCGGGACTTGGAACGCTACGAAAGATAGCGGCGGTTGGGTTCCGAACGGCTTCTACCATTTTGTCCTGCTGGAACACGCGAACGACGGGAGTACCGTCCAGATGGAAAGGGATGCCTTTATCGCGACATTCCACGGGGAATCGATATCGTTAATCGCTTGGCCGAACTTCGCTCATCCAGGCGGCACCGTCAACTTCACTGCTTCTTTTGCCGGGACACCGGCGAATAATCAAAGTAAAATAAAAATCTACACGGCCGACGGGGAACTGGTTCAAACCGTCACTCTCAACGCCGGGTCCTCGACCTGGGACTTGAGAAATGCGTCCGGCCAAACGGTCGCTTCAGGGGTTTATTTGGCCGTCCTGGATGGGATTGATTCTGCAAGCGGGCAGGCCTTGAACAAAACAGTTAAAGTGTTGGTCACTCACTGAAAGGAGTGAAGGAATCGAAGCGGATTCCTTAATGGAATGACTTCTATGAAAGTTAAAGCCTGTCTGCGGCTTCTTGGAATAGCGCTGCTACTTCATCTCATCGTTGCTCCTTGCTATGCGCTCTTCGACCGGGGCGGTGTATTGGGGGTGGGAACCCGCGCCATGGGTTTGAGCGGGGCTTTCGTGGCCGTTGCCGATGATGCCAGCGCCGCCTACTGGAACCCCGCCGGACTGGTTCAATTGGACCAGCCTCAGATCCTTGGAATGTATGGTTCGTATTTAAACGACAAGAACCGCAATCTTTATTTTTCCTTCCAATACCCATTGCCTGACGACATTCATTTGGCTATCAGCGTGAATGACTTGTTTTATACCGATATCGCGGGCGCCGAGGAGGATCAATACACGGGATCTGTCGCCATCCCCATCGACTTTGTCACGGAAAAGCGTTTGTTGATGGGGGCTAATTTTCGCTACCTTTTCGCCAATACTGGCATTGGGGGAGGGGGAACGGTGGAGGGCACGGGCGTCGATCTGGGTTTTCTGTATCGCCAACCGTTCAAGGACAACACCGAATTCAAAGCTGGTCTCGTCTTAACTGACCTTTCCACGATGGTTCGTTATGACAGCACTGGCGTAGAACAAGCCATTCCTTCAGTTTTGACGTTGGGATTGGCCTACCAATTCGACCCTTATACCCTTGTTGCCACGGATTTGCCATGGACCCTTTCTGATGACGCTCTCTTCGGGGGGGAAGATGTGCGTATCCGGGGCGGAGTGGAGCATTGGTTTTTCGACGGTCGCCTGGGTTTGCGGGCGGGGTTCATCAGCTTTGTCACACTTCCTGGGGAATTCAGCGTGGGAGCCAGTTACCGAGCCTCCGATTGGTCGATCGACTACGCTTATGCCAACCATCCGGACCTTGGAAACAATAACCGTCTATCGGCGAGTTATTTTTTCAATGTCGGTCCACCGGGAAAAGCCGAACCAAGGCCCTATATGGTCCAATCCCTGGTCGGGGACGGGGAAATCTACCTGAAATGGGATATCCCGGAGGGAAGCCAGGCCGACGGTTATCTGGTCTATTTCCGATCTGATGAGCAAAAGGACTTCCAACGGGCCAAACAAGAGCTTCTTCAAACCAAATATTGCCTGTTGCGGGGAGCTACGAACGGCATTCGGTACCACATCATTGTCCGTTCGGTGGTCGGAGGCCAGGAGAAATACGCCTGCAATGAATGGGTTGTAACGCCCCGTCCCATACTGGATGATGCTAAAAAAGACTATGACCAAGGGGTAAATGATTTTGC
This sequence comes from uncultured Pseudomonadota bacterium, assembly GCA_963770835.1. Classification (GTDB taxonomy): domain Bacteria; phylum Oederibacteriota; class Muellerivitia; order Muellerivitales; family Muellerivitaceae; genus JAJPJW01. The sequence continues at coordinate 224,227 of CAVYRH010000011.1, read as the reverse complement.
CCTGAATAACATCTCTTCCGCCCTTTACGAGGCCCGGAAAGCGGAGCAGTTCGATCCCAACAATTACGACATCAAGAATCTCATCCGTAAATTGGAGACAACTCATCATGAGGGTTTGGTTCCGGAAGAGGGCCATCCTTAATTGGAATAAAACGTTTCTTCCCTGTTGTTCCTGGAGCCGAAATTCATCTCTTGTTATCCCCTGGGAGTTCCCGTAGAATACGGCCGGTCAGACAGTTCCACGACTCCGCCGAAGACGGCGGAGTTTTTTTTTGTCCTGCGGGGACCTTTTTCAAAAGGCGCTTATGAAATCGAAATCCAAAAATCACCGTCAAAACTCCAAAGCTAAGAAAAACCTCGTCATCATCGGAGCCCAATGGGGTGACGAAGGCAAGGCGAAAATGGTGGACGTCCTCACCGAACAAGTGGATATCGTTGCCCGCTACCAGGGGGGGAGCAATGCCGGCCATACAGTCGTCGCCAACGGGCGGAAGTTCGTTTTTCACCAGATCCCTTCAGGCATTCTTCACGACGGCAAAAAGTGCGTCATCGGCAATGGGGTGGTCCTGGACCCCCTGGGTCTTTTAGAAGAAATGAGTTCCCTTATCAAAGCAGGCGTCAAGGTAAGGGACCGGCTGATCCTCAGTGACCGGGCCCATTTACTGATGCCCTATCACCGCCTGCTGGATGGCGCCTCGGAAACCCGCAAGGGAACCGGAAAAATCGGAACCACCAACCGGGGCATTGGGCCCGCCTATATGGACAAAATGGCCCGCGTGGGTTTGAAGGTGGTCGATCTTTTCGAACCCGGGTATTTCCGCCAGAAAGTCCGGGAGGTGGTGAAGGAAAAGAATTTTTGGTTAAAAAATTACTACAACCAACCCGGTGTGGACGCGGACAAAACGGCGGATTCCTATTTGAAAATCGCGCCAAAAATCAAACCCCTGGTAGCCGACACAACCGCTTATTTGGAAAGCCGGCTCCAGTTGGGTGAAAATATCCTTGCCGAGGGGGCCCAAGGGACCCTCTTGGACGTGGATTTTGGAACCTATCCTTATGTCACCTCCTCCAATGCCAGCGTAGGGGGGGTCTGCACCGGTCTGGGCATCGGGCCCCAATGGCTTGATGAAATTTACGGCGTCGCGAAGGCTTACACGACCCGGGTAGGCGAGGGGCCATTTCCTTCGGAAATGGAGGAGACTTTTGGCGAGAAAATCCGCAAACGCGGAGGAGAATACGGCGCCACGACAGGCCGCCCGCGCCGTTGCGGATGGCTGGATTTGGTCGCACTCAAATACGCCTGTCGGGTTAACGGATTCACTGGCCTGCTTTTGACGAAAATGGACGTTTTAAGCTACCTCCAATCCATTCACCTTTGCGTGGGATACAAGGTGAAGGGAAAGACGGTCCGTGAATTCCCGGCAGGCCTTCGCCGACTGGCGGATTGCCGACCAGTGTACAAGGAAATGAAAGGATGGAAAGGGGACCTTTCCAGGGCTTCCAAGTTAAAAGACCTGCCTCTTGAGGCCAGGAAATACCTGGATGAGGTCGAGCAAACCATCCAAGTTCCCATCCAATGGGTTTCCGTGGGCCCCGACCGGTCCCAGATATTCCAAAGAGCCTGACCACTTTTACTTTGCAATTCAGCGGCAAAAAGTATATTTTTTGAGCCTTCTCCTGGACCTTGGGTGAGTCGTTAGCTCAGTTGGTAGAGCACCACACTTTTAATGTGGGTGTCCCGGGTTCGATTCCCGGACGACTCACCAAAGGCCTGGGTCAAGAACCCAAGGGTTCATCCTTCTTGATTCCCCAACGTTTTTTCCCTTATAACAAACATCACGAATTCTAAAAGCGGGGTGTTTTAAATGAAATTTCCTCAACTAAAGCAAATCTGTTTTTGTTTCGTCTTTTTGCTTGCGGTCATCCTACACTCTCCCCGCCAAGCCTTTTCAGAAAATGAAAACCTATACGCTCAGGGAACCAGTTCATCCTTAAACTCTCCCGCTCAGAAACCTAGCAAGCCCACCCATTCCTCAAAGCTGGCCCGAAAAACATCCCAACGTCGTCACCGGAAAAGTAAAAAGGGAATTTCCACGAAGGGACAAAGTACCGATGGTTCCCAGGAAGAAGTGACGGATCAGAGGGAAGTATCGCAACAGTCCGATCAAACTATTCGCAAGAAGAAATAAGGAGGGATTATGAGCGCTACACCATCCACGATGTTACCTTTAGGAACCGAAGCGCCTGAATTCAACCTAACCGACGTCATCACAGGAAAAAAACTTTCTCTCACAGACTTTTCTGGAAAAACGCTGTTGCTGGTGATGTTTATTTGCCGACATTGCCCCTATGTCAAACATGTGCAGGATCAGCTTGCCGAGGTCGGTTTTGATTATGTGCCCAAAAACGTCGGTATCATCGCCGTCAGCTCGAATGACGCGGACCATTATCCCGACGACTCCCCCGAAAGTCTCCGGGAAATGTCTCGAACCTTGAAATTCAACTTTTTTCTTTGTTACGACGAATCCCAAGAAACCGCCAAGGTCTACAAGGCGGCCTGTACACCGGAGTTCTACCTTTTCGACCAAGAAAGAAAATTGGTCTATCGGGGCCAGCTCGATGACAGTCGGCCTAAAAACGACCTTCCCGTCACTGGGAAAGACCTTCGGGCCGCCTTGGACGCGGCTTTAGCGGGGAAAGCCCCTATGCAGGACCAAAAACCAAGCATTGGGTGCAACATTAAATGGAAACCGGGCAATGAACCGGACTATTTCAATCATTAATCAACAAGGGCATCTTTCTCGAATTTCCCTTTCCTTCGTAGTATGATGGACCGGTCTTTCAACAACCCTTGTAGGGGTTCGATTTGAACGTTCCAAATCAGCTTAAATCCTTTCTGGATGATGTCCTCCTCAAAGCCGTCAGTGAGATCGGCGAGGGTGTTATCCTTTTGGATTTACCTCGAATCATTTACTCCAATGAAGCCTTTTGCGAAATTACCGGATTCTCGGAGGAGGAACTTCTTTCTCTCCCATCCTTCTTCGATCTTGTTCCTCAAGAGAACAGGGAATTAATCCGCGATAAAATCAACACCCACCTTAAAAACCGAAAGACATCCGGGCAGTACGAGACCATCATGCGGGAAAAATCGGGGAAACTTGTCGATATCGAATTGACGGTGAACGTCATCAAAGGCAATTCCCCAAATAGGGTCGTTTCCATCGTCCGTAATGTCACCGAACAAAAGAAAATGAAAGAAGTCCTTGTGCACCAGGGACTTCAATACAAACTTTTGTTCCACAGCAATCCCAACCCCATGTGGATTTACGACTTGGGAACTCTTGAAATCCTGGCCGTTAACGCCGCCGCCGTCCAGAAATACGGCTATCCGGAGCGCCAGTTTCTTTCTTTGACCCTGAAGGATCTCCGGGCCCCCCAAGAAATTTCCGATCTTCTCAAGCAGGTGGATGAACTCAAAGAGGGCCTTTCCGTCGTCAAGGAAACCATCCGGCACCGGCTTCAAAACGGAAACCTGATTGATGTGGAAGTCGTGTCCCATCCCATTGATTTTGAGGGTCGCAAAGCGCGGGTGGTGATGGTGACGGACATGACCGACCATAAGAAAGCGCAAACCGCCCTCCGGGAAAGCGAAGAGCGGTTGAAAACAGTCGTGACCAGTGCACCCATCGCTTTGTTCGCGATGGACCGTAACGGCCTCTTCACCCTGGCGGAAGGCAACGCCCTGAACGGCCTTCAATTGGGTCCAGGATCGGTGGTCGGACGCTCCGCCTTCGATATTTATCGTGAAAACCCCAAAATGATCCAAAGCCTTCGGCAAGCCCTCGCGGGCGAGAATTTCGTGGTGTTGATTGAGGAAGGGTCCGCGGTTTTTGAAACCCATTTTTCCCCCGTCCGAAACGCGAATGGGGAAGTGGCGGAGGTAATCGGCATCGCCATGGATGTCACCGAGCGGAGAAGGATGGAGGCCGCCCTTCAGCAGCGGGTAGAATTCGAAAAACTCATCACCACCTTGTCTTCCCATTTCATCAACCTGCCACCCCCTAAGGTTGATGCCGGCATCCAGAATGCCCTTCAATCCATTGGCCGGTTCATCGAAGTGGACCGGATCCGGATGTTCTTCCAAAGTAATGGCAAATTAAAAGGACCGGTCTTCGAATGGCAAAAGCCCGATGTGCAGCCTCCAGTGGAGGCGAAGGATGATTTTGTCCTTGCGGATTATCCCTGGTTTTCCGAAAAACTGAAAAACATGAGCGTAATGTATATCTCCTCCCCGGAGGATCTTCCGGCGGAAGCCTCGGCGGAACGGAAATTCTTACAATTGCGGGGTATTCAATCAATCGTGGCGGTTCCCATGGTTTCGGGGGGAGGACCGATTGGGATACTAACCTTCAGCACCCTGCGGTCGAAAAAAGGCTGGACCGAAGAAGACATCGCCCTTTTCAAGATCACTGGTGAGATGTTCGCCAGCGCCGTGGTTCGGCGGCAAAACGAGGAAGCTTTAAGGGGGAGCGAAGAAAAGTTCCGTGTTTTATTCAACAACGCCATCGATTCAATTTTCCTTTTCGCTCTTTCCGAAGATGGAACCCCCGGCAAATTCGTCGAGGTGAATGACATCGCCTGTGCCAAACTGGGTTACAATCGGGAAGAATTGCTTCGGATGACCATTTACGACATCTCCAACCCCGAAGACTTCAACGACCTTTCCAAGGGTTTCAAGAAGCTTCTTCAACAGGAACACGTGACTTTCGAGAAGGCTGCGATCGCGAAGAACGGCTTGAAGATTCCAGCAGAGATCAACGCCCATGTTTTCCAATGGGGAGGCAAACGCTTCGTGCAGGCAATAGCCCGGGATATCACCGACCGCAAAAGGGCCGAGGAAACTATTCGCCGCCAGGCCTATTACGATGTCCTGACCAATCTTCCTAATCGGACCCTTTTCAAAGACCGGCTGGAACAAGCCATGAAGCACGCACACCGGAACAAGCAAATGTTAGGCGTCATCGTTCTGGATCTGGACCGCTTCAAGAACATCAATGAAACCCTGGGGCATGTCCTGGGGGACAAATTGCTGGTGGCTGTCGCTGAGCGACTTTTGGGGGTATTGAGCGAAAGCGAAACAATCGCGCGCTTTGGTGGTGACGAGTTCACCCTCCTCTTGCCCCAGGTGAATAGCATTGAGGAATCCACGCGCCACGCCCAAAAAATCATCGAACTGTTGGGGACCCCCTTTAAACTCAACAACCATGACCTTCACGTCACCACCAGCATCGGAATGGCATTTTATCCCGACGATGGGGAAAATTCCGAAATCCTCCTGAAAAACGCCGAAACTGCCATGTACCGGGCCAAGGAACAGGGTCGGAATAATTATCAGCTTTACGCTTCGGTCATGAATGTGAGTGCCTTCAAGCAACTGCTCATGGAAAACAGCCTGCGGCGGGCGTTGGAAAAAGAAGAGTTTGTGGTTTATTACCAGCCCCAGATCGACCTCAAAACCCAGAAGATGATTGGGGCGGAGGCTCTCGTTCGCTGGCAACATCCGGACTTAGGGCTTGTTTTTCCCACCGAATTCATTGGTCTTGCGGAGGAAACCGGGCTGATCGTCCCCATCGGCGAGTGGGTCATTCGGAAAGTTTGTGCCCAGAATAAAAAATGGCAGGATGCCGGGTGTGGAAAGGTCTGCGTGTCGGTTAACCTCTCCGCACGCCAATTCCAGCAAAGGAACCTGGTGGCCGTCATTTCCCAAATTCTCCAGGAAACGGGCCTGGATCCACAGTACTTGGGCCTGGAAATAACCGAAACCATCGCCATGAAAAACGCTGATTATACCATTTCAGCCTTGAACGAATTGAAGAAAATGCACGTCCATTTGTCCCTGGACGATTTCGGAACGGGATATTCCTCCCTCAGCTACCTGAAAAGGTTCCCCTTGGAGACTCTCAAGATCGACCGATCTTTCGTGCGGGACATCACCACCGACCCCAACGACGCCGCTATCGTTAACGCAGTCGTAGCCCTGGCCCACAGCTTGAAACTGGACGTGGTGGCCGAAGGGGTTGAAACAGAGGGACAGTTGAGCTTCCTGAAATCCCACGATTGCGACCACGTGCAAGGCTATATCTTCAGCCATCCCTTGTCCGAGGAAAATTTCATCAAGACGCTCCGGCAGCCCCCCCCGAAACCCTGAATTGGTCTCCTGCAGGCTTTTAGAGTATCCGGTGCTTACTTCGAAGCGCCCGTTCAATGTCCCGGGTTGCTTCCTTTTCCTTCAACTTTTCGCGTTTGTCCTGGACGTTTTTCCCCTTGGCAAGGGCCAACTGGATCTTCACCTTGCCGCTTTTGAAGTAAAGCTTGACCGGGACTAGAGTCAGGCCCTTTTCGTGGATCCGTGCGGCGAGTTTGTTGATTTCACTGCGGTTTAACAAAAGTTTTCGGGTCCGCGTCGGGTCGGGATTGTAGCGGTTGCCCTGCTCGTAAGGCGAGATATGCATCCCATAGAGGAATATTTCCCCTTTTTCGACACGGGCGAAGCTGTCCTGGAGGTTGGCTTTCCCGTTCCGGATGGATTTCACTTCGCAACCGGCCAAGGCGATGCCGGCCTCCAGGCTTTCAAGGACAAAATAGTCGTGAAAAGCCTTCCTGTTTTGAAGGGAAGGGGCCCGTTCAGCCATAAACCCTCGCCAGAAGCAGTCGTTGGAAAACCATATCAACACTCAAGACCTGGACCCTAAGGATGTCGCCCAATTGGATTTTTGATCCTTTTTTGCCCCTTAATACCAAAGCGGGAGCATCCAGCAGGTAGAGATCATCCTTTATATTTTCCAACGGTAGAAAGCCTTCAACGCCGTAGGGGTTCAGCTCCACATAGGCGCCGTAAGGCGTCAGGTGCCGCACAGGACCCTCGAAGTTTTGGCTGACCTTATTTTCCATGAATCGTAATTGGAGGATTTTTTGACTTTCCCGTTCGGCTTTCTCAGCCAAACGTTCCTGCTCGCTGCTGTGCAGGGCGATTTTTTCCAGAGGTCTGGCTTGTCCCATGATTTTTTCCGCCTGGAGGGCTTTTTTCAAGGCCCGGTGGACCATCAGGTCCGGAAAGCGGCGGATGGGAGATGTGAAATGGCAGTACGATTTCAAGGCCAACCCGAAATGGCCGGCGTTGTGGGTGGAATAAACGGCCAGCTTGAGGGACCGGAGTGCCAGGTTGGATACCACCGCTTCGAAGGGGCCGCCTTTCACGGATTTTAAGAGGGTTTGAAGGCCGATGGGAGTCGTGAGATCCAGGCCCTTGAAGGGGATGTGGTAGGCCCCTAGGAAAGTCATTAGTTCTTCCACGTCGCTTTGGTCAGGCGGTTCATGGATGCGGTAAACTGCAGGTATTTTCAAGCTCTCCAGATGGGTAGCCACGGCTTCATTGGCCGCAACCATGAAATCCTCGATCAAACGGTGCGTTTCCAGGCGGTCTTTCTTGCGGACATCCACCACCTTCCCATTTTCGATAACGGCCCGAACTTCGGGGAAATCGAAATCCAGGGAACCGCTGGCCTCGCGTTGCTTGCGGATAAACTTGGCGACTTTCACCATATCCACCAATGCCATTTTAAAAGAGGCATATTTGGTATTGATCTGAGGGGAACCCGTTCCGTCCAGGAATTGTTGGACTTCCTCATAAATGCCGCGGCAGCGGCTTTGGATGACGGACTGGGCGAATCCCGCCTTGATGAATTGCCCTTTGGGACTGTAGGTCAGGAATGCGCTCAAGGTCAGGCGGGGAACACCCTCCCTTAAGGAACATAAGCCGTCCGATAGGGAATGGGGAAGCATGGGAAGGACCCGGTCCGCCAAGTAAAGGCTGGTGGCCCGGTCCTGGGCTTCCTCATTTAAGGGGGTGCCTTCTTTTACATAATGGGACACATCCGCGATATGCACCCCTAACTGGTAATTGCCGGCCGAGCTGACTTCCAATGAAATGGCGTCGTCAAAATCCTTCGCATCGGCCCCGTCGATGGTCATGACCAGCATTTTCCGGAGATCCAGCCGTCCCTGCCAATCGGCCTCGCCCGGGTTCTCGGGTAAACCCGCCACCTGGGATTCTACCGGCTTGGGGAAGAAGTCCGGCCATTGGTATTTTCGGATGACGGATTTGATGTCCACTCCCGGGTCGTCGGGAAATCCCAGGATTTCGACCAATTGGCCTTCCATTGGGCCGTTACCGGGCCATTTGGTGATCTTCACCACAGCTTTTTGGCCTGCTTGGGCTTTCAAGGAACCCCGGCCCAAATGAATCGGTTGGGTCACCCGGAAATCATCGGCTTTCAAGTAAAGTTCGCCGCGTTCCTTCAAGACGGTGCCAACCATTTCCTCGTGGGCCCGCTTCACAATAGAGATAATCGTGGCGGAAAACTTACCCTCTTTAAATGAATCCTTTCCAACTTTGGCTTTAACCGTATCCCCGTTCAATATCCCGCGCATTTCACGTGGGGGGACGAAAGCATCTGGCGAGCCGTCCTCTGGGATAAAAAAACCGAATCCTTTCTCATTGGCCTGTACCTTTCCGATAAGTTCACGGGCGGAGGGATCGTGGACGGGGTTTTTTTTTCCATGTTTTTGGACGGCCTCATGGCTTTTCGAAGGGGCATCCCGATGAAAGTGGTCCTTGGACTTTTTTGACTTTTGATTTCGCTGATGTCGCTGTTTTTTAGACACAATTTTTCCTTTATTAATTTTTGAGTAGGAGCATTCCAGTTAAACGCAGGGGGATTTTTTATTGATGAACGGCTTTTCGGCTGATAAGCGGGACTGGATGATCCATTTCCTTCAACAATGACTGCCGGAAGCCCGTTGCTTGACAGGGTTTAGAGGCTACTTTATACTACGCCTCTTCTTGAAACAAGCCCTTCAAGATTATGCGACGTTCCTTTTAAAAAGGGCGGATCGCACGGTATCAATCTCCGGAATAGTAATTGGTACAGACGGCCCATGCGGAAGTGGCGAAACTGGCAGACGCACTAGCTTCAGGTGCTAGCGGGGGCAACCTCATGGGGGTTCAACTCCCCCCTTCCGCACCATCTCTCATTTTTAAAAATTAATAAAGATGGCCCCTAACCATTTAAGAGGCCATCTTTTTTCCCAGGCTCCCACAAATGACCAATCCCAAACTCATACCGGCGGCCGATGGCATTTTCCGGTACAAACTTAAAAACGGCGCGGTTCTTTTAGTCAACGAGAACCCCTCCACCCCCGTTGTTTCACTCAATCTCTGGATTGAAGCGGGGTCCATCGACGAGCGGCCGGACGAACGAGGCATGGCCCATTTGATCGAGCACATGATTTTCAAGGGAACTTCCAAGCGGGGTGTGGGTGAAATCTCCCGCCAAGTGGAGGCCGCTGGGGGCTACCTGAATGCCTTTACCAGTTTTGAGCACACCTGCTTTTACGTCGTCTTGCCTAGCTCCCAAATCCAAAAAGCTCTCGAAATCGAGTTTGACGCCTACCTGCATTCCACCTTCGACGCGGGAGAGCTAACCAAGGAGAAAGAAGTCGTTTTTGAGGAAATGCGGATGCGCCGGGACGATCCCTGGAGCTGGTCCTGGGAACTTCTCTTTAAGATGCTTTTCAAGCGCAATCCCTACCATTGGCCGGTCATCGGGGATATGGAAATTCTCAAAACTATTCCCCGGCAAAAATTGATGGACTATTACCGTACCCATTACGTCCCCTCAAACACGGTCATTTCCGTCGTTGGCAATGTTTCTGCGCCACGAATCCTCGAATGGGCCAAGAAAAATTTTCAGTCCATCCGGCGCCGCAAGGCGCCTCCACGCCGTTTTTCCACGGATGGGGAACCAGAAAGGCTTGAGGTCCGCACTGAGTCTGGGGATGTCCAGCAAATTTACCTGTCCCTTGGGTTTCCCACCGTACCCCTCCAGCACCCGGATTCGGCCGCCCTCGAAGTCCTAGCCGCTGTCCTGGGTGACGGGGCCGCCAGCCGTTTTAACCTTTCCTTGCGCGAGAAGAACCAATCGGCGGATGAGGCTGCTTCCGAGTATTTCTCTGGGAAATACGGGGGAGCCGTCGTTTTCCAGGCGCTAACGGACGCGGCGCGGATCGAAAAATGCCTGTCGGAAATGATGGCGGAAGTGACGAAAATATCCTCTTTGAGCGTTCCGGAGGCTGAATTAGCGAAAGTCAAAAACAAGGTCAAGGCTTCTAAGATTTTCGAGAAACAAAGCATGGACGGCCAAGCGAAGAGCCTTGGGTTTTGGGAGCTTCAAGGTGGGTATGAACTGGAAGAAGCCTTCCTCAAAGCCTTGGATGCGGTGGACGCGGGGGATTTGCGGCGAGCCTGTGACAAATACCTCCTGCCCCAAAGGGCAACATTGGTGGTTTACCACCCCAAGGCTCAACCCATCCGTAAGGATCCTACCCATTGGGAGAAGATTCTTCGCAAGGGAATGGAATCAAAAGGTTTCGGCCATTCCGGCGCGCGGTCAGATCAAGGGAAAATCCGGACTTTTCACCTGAAGAACGGCTCGGTTTTATGGGCCAAGGAACGCAAAAACCTCCCTATTGTTTCCCTGGGAGCTTTCGTGCAGGGCGGCTTTTGGAAAGAAACTAAGAATAACTATGGCATTACCACACTTATGACCAAGTGCCTGCAAAAGGGCACAACAAAGAAGGGGCACGGGCAATTTTCGCATGAAATCGAAAGCTATGCCGCCCATTTGGACCCCATACTGGAAAAGGATTATTGGGGCATGCAGTTGGACGTCATCAAACCTAATTTTGAAAAGGCCTTTGATTTAATGCTGGAATCCCTTTATGAACCGGCTTTCTCAAGCACCGAGGTGGAGAAAGAAAAGAAACTTCAAATTTCCGCTATTGAACGTCTAAAGGACGATCCCTCTGAATATGCATTGCTTCAATCTGATCTTTTATCCTTCACCTCGACCCCTTATGCCCACATGCCGATGGGAACCGTTGAGACCCTTGGCCGACTTTCAGCGAAAGAAGTTCGTGGATGGCATCATCTTCACCTATCGAAATTTCCACTTACTTGGGTTGCCATTGGGGATTTTGACGTGCACGAAATGAAGGTGTTCTTGGATAAAAACCTCCCCCATTTAGGGATAAAGCGGGAGGGCAAATTTCCGTTCCTGTTGAAACATGTTTTGGAATCCCGTTCCGTGACACTTCCAAGTGATAGCCAGCAAGCCAATATCGTGCTGGGATTTCGCGCGCCATCTTTCAGTTCTTCCGGCTATTTTTCTTTCCGGGTTTTAAATACCCTCCTGAACGGCATGGGTGGAAAGCTTTTTATTGAACTTCGCGAAAAAAGGAGCCTTGCCTACAGCGTATTTGCGGCCCATGACGCCGGGGCACTGGCTGGCATTTACCAGATTTACCTGGGATGCGCACCGGCAAAAGCGGCGGAAGCTAAAAAAGAACTGTTAAAAGTTCTTGATTCCTTCGCGCAAGGAAAAATTACGGAGGGCGAACTCAAGAGGGCGAAAACCTATATGATCGGCTTATACCAGGTGGGGTTTCAGTCCAACCGCTCTCAAGTTAGCTCCTACGCGCGTTACGAGCTTTCGGGTTGGGGCGCACCTTGGGTTGAAAAATTCCCGGAACAGATCCGAAAGGTTACCCTGCAGGACGTTCGAAAGGCCGCGCGAGAATACTTGGGTGCCTCGGATAGAACCTGGGTCCTTTTAACCCCATCCCGATCAAAGGGGGCGTGAATATGTTTGTATTGGCTAACTTGTTAGGGGCCATCGCCTACGTTTTGGATTGGCTTTTGGGGGCCTTGATCGTTGTGATCATCGTTCGGGCGCTTTTATCCTGGGTGAACGCCGATCCTTACAATGGGTTGGTAAGGGCCATCCAGGCCATTTCTGAACCCTTTTTAAAGCCCTTTCGGAGGTTGTTACCCCCCTGGAGACTCGGTGGGATTGATTTATCCCCGGTTTTCGCCATTTTAGCCATTCAATTCTTGCGAATTTTCCTTATTGGAACCCTTAGGGATATTATCGCCGGGATGCATTAAACCACAAAAACTAAGCACTTTTTAACACCGTTGGGATCATTTATAGTATTAACCAACGACGGGATTTGTTCCTTTTCCCAGCCTATTTCAGCGGGAGTTTGAAGTTGCCTTTTCATTTACTACGCCTTTTACAACGCTTTTGGGTTGGTTCTTTTTTAGCCTTTGTCCTGCCCGCTTTGAGTTTTGCTTCCGGTTCGGAACAAGATGCTTGGGGGATTGGGATGGGGGATGCGGTAGCGGCCATTGCAGGCGGAACTCACGCCATTGAATGGAATCCGGCTGGGGTCGCCCGGGCCACCCTCCCGATGGCACAGTTTGGCCTTGGTTTTAACCCATCCGCAACGGATTTCCAATTTGACACGGCGGTTTTATACCCTTTCCCAGACGGAACAGTTTTTGCCCTTTCCCAACTCTCGGATTTCCCCCATTCGCCCACTTCCAGCACAACCTATATCGGGTCGGTGGCCCTTCCGTTGAATTCAGCCAGGGATTTTTTCTTGGGCCTAAACTTTAAATACCTGGCTTTGTCCACCGAAACCGGTGGAACCATTGAAGGTGGGGAAGGTTTGGGCTTGGATTTGGGATTAGCCTATGACCTTCGAGGACCGGAGGGAACTATTGCTTCTTTTGGTTTGGCCGCCAAAGATATCAACACCGAAATCCGCTTTAATGACACCCAGGAACAGCCGGTCACAAGGACCTTCGTGTTGGGTGCCGCCTATCAAAAAATCCAAGATGCCCGCGTTGAGGTGGATTACGACATTGTCGACCAAACCCTCCAATACACGGGAATGCACAACCGGCTTCGCCTTGGCGCTGAGAGGTTTTTCAACGACCGGTTTTATTCGGTTCGCGCCGGATATGACGACTTGTTCGGGAACGACGGCTATTTTTCCATCGGCGCGGGATACCATCCCAGTCAGCCCTATGAAATCAGTTATGCTTTCCGTGCTGCGGCCAATGGTTCGGAATCAATTCACTTTTTATCATTCATTTGGCAGTTTGAGGAGGGTGGCAAGAAGGAAAACGCGGCGGAAAATGCGCCGTCGCCTTCCACCTCTTCTGAAATCAATATCGGCAACCTGACGAACCTGATCGAACCCCCGGCCAATACAGGGAAACCGGTTTCTGGTGTGCCCCTGCGGAAAATGGTCATCCAACCGGATCCTTCTGTCTTCTCCCCAGCCGGGAAGCAAAAAATAACCACTATTTCCTTCCCAGGAGATAACTCCTCCGATGTCACCCGTTGGATGGTGAGCATTCAAGCTGCCGACCAAAGCACCATCCGCCGCTTCGCCGGCACGGGTCCTTTGGCGCCTTCCTTCGCCTGGGATGGTTTGAATGAGTCGGGAAAAGAAGTCCCGGAGGGCAAATACCGGATCGCCCTCAAAACCTTTAGCAAGAAAAACGAAATGCTTTCCGATGACTTCGAAACCGTCGAGATACTCGCTCCACGGTCTCATTTTGAACTCCAGACGGCGGACGTTTATTTTTCAACCCATCCCACGAAAAAGGGGAAGGGCGGCATTAGTTTCAATGTCAATGCGGGGGGATCGCCGGAGGTACAAAGCTGGGACTTCGAAATTAGCGATGCTTCTACCAACAAAGTAGTTTTTGAGAAAGAAGGACAGGCTCGCCTTCCAAAGACAATCAAGTGGGATGGGAGTAATTTGGACGGCGATAAAGCCGGGGATGGAACTTACCTGTGTCTTTTAATCGCCCAGGATAAGGCCGGGAACCCGCTGAAAACGGACGCTCTTCAGGTTTTCCTCAATAATACGCCTCCGGAACTGGCCCTCAAGGGTCGGGACCGTTGGGCCGATTTCAGCGCCAGCAAGCCTTTTCACTTCGATCTCAATGCAGCGGACAGGGTGGGGTTCTCCCAATGGAACCTGGCTCTTAAGGATGAAAATGGGAAAGCCCTCCGGAACTTCGGAACCTCTGGCCCGCCACCGGCCGACATGGCATGGGATGGAAAGACCGACCAGGGACAAGTGGTGGGGCCAGGAAGTTTCGTGACGGCGGTCTTTTCGGCCACGGACAAGGCCGGCAACACTAGTACCGCCGACCCGATCGCCGTGCAGGTTGATTATCATCCTCCCTCCGGGCAGGAACAAATGACCCTTAATTTAACGACGGTTTATTTCGACGCAATGAGTTCCGAATTGACGGATTCGGCCAAAAAAGAAATTGAGAAATCTTCGGTCTCCATCAAGCCTTACCTGAACAAGAGCGTATTGATTATAAAGGGTTATACTTCTCCGACTGAGAAGGGGGACGACCTATCCTTGTCCCACGCACGGGCCCTGGAAGTTAAAAAATATTTGATGAAAGTCCTCGGCATTTCCGATAACAACATTTTCGCGGTGGGTTATGCCGACCTTGAACCCCTGAAAAGCTCCCCTAGTGCTGTGACCGAGGATCCCCAGCGCCGTGCCGTCATTACCTTGATGACGCTTCCCTAAGAAGAGGCGTTGAAATCCCCGCGAAACCCTTTTCCAAACCGCCTTTAAATTTGTTAAGATAGCCAAAAGTCATTCATTCGAGGGTCCATTCGAGCGCATGAAAAATCTTTTCCTTCTTTTTCTTTTGGCCGTTCTCGTTTTCGGCCTGAGCCAATTCCTGGTGCAACAAAACCAAAAAAACCTCCAAGATCAAACCATCACCCACCTTAGCCTCTGGGACGTTCCACCCAAATCCCTGCCGCTGGACCGCCAAATCTGGGAAGAATCGGTGGCCAAGTTCGAAAAGGACAACCCGGACATCAAGATCGAGGGTGTGGAAAGGGAATACCAACCGGAGGAATTCGTCACGGTTATGGCCGGGGGGAAGGGTCCAGACGTGGTAAAGGTCTGGGTGGGCGCCATTCAAACTCTCGCCAACCTTGGCTTTTTGCAGCCGGTAGATTCCTACATGAAGGATTGGGCCCAGCGGGATTTCATCAAACCGGTACTGATGGACAGCACAAAGATTGGCGACTCCCATTACGGGGTCCCCGCCGACAGCTTTTTCCTTTTTTTGCTTTACCGGAGAGATCTCTTCACCAAAGCCGGCTTGAACCCCGAGAATCCACCGGCCACATGGGACGAGTTGGTGACGGATGCGCGCGCTTTAACCCATCGGGACCAGGGCCAATATGGCCTGGGACTGGTTCCCAAAACCTGGTACTTCCAGGACTTTGTTTGGCAAGCCGGGGGCGACATGATCCAGTCAGGCCCGGCGGGGCGTCCCCAAGCGGCCTTCGAGGGGCCACAGGCCGTGGCGGCCCTTAATTTCTGGAAATCATTGCGGTGGAAATATAACGTTCTTCAGCCCGACGTACTGATGCCCGAAACCGAACTGCTTCATTTGTTCGCCCTGGGCAAGGTGGCCATGATCCTGGGGACGGAGAACCAGCTGCCCGCCTTGATCAGCCGGTACAAAATTGATCCCGCCACTTTCGGCATCGCGCCCCTGCCCGCCGGCCCTACAGGCATCCGGGCGGCCCATTTGAGCGGGGATATTTACGTCATCAACGCGGCCACGACGCCGGAAAAAAAGGAAGCTGCTTGGAAATGGATCGCTTTTGAGATGGATCCAGCATACCAACTCTGGAAATGGACCCGCATGCATGAATTGAAGATGGTTATTTACGCCGGGGCATTCAGCTCCACGGCCAGTATCGCCAATGTGCCCGAATTCCAGAGAGTCCAAAGCGCCATCGACACGGCCCGGGTAGAACCGCATGTCAACGGTTGGCCCCAAGTGCGGGATCTTTTGGACCAAGATCCCCTCCAAGAGGTTCTTTTGGACCCGGAGGCCGATCCCCAAAGGCTTCTTTTGGCCAACGCCAAAGAGGCGGACAGGGATATTTTCGACAAAATGGCGGTGGCCCCATGACCCATCTTGTTTTGACGGGAGTCCTTCGCGATGCCTGATTACAAGCCCTTTTCCATTTACGACGACGATGAAGAAAAAAAGAAACCGATTTCCGTTCCGGAGGAGATGAAGGCCAACTCCGGCGACTTAGACCTGGAAATCGAGGATGTCCCGTCGCATGACGATGAAAAAACCCGGAATGAATTGATGAGGCAATTGGGTATGCCCAGCTCCGCCTCTTCGCCGTCAGCCCCGGAAAAGAAACCTTCCGAAACCCTTGAGCAAACCCCGTTCTTGCAGGGCCAGTCCACCGAAACCGTTGAGGAGAGAGCCAAGGAGCTGATCCGAAAACGCCAGGAAAGCGGCAAGGTCCGGGACCGCCGGAAAACGGCCTCCATCTTTGACAAACCGATTGAACCGGACAAACCCATCCGGCCCGGCAAGGTGGGGTGGCACCCCTTAAGCTACCGGGCCCAGGCTTTTTGGTTCCTCCTGCCAGCCTTGGCCTTTTTCGCCCTCTTCTACCTTTATCCCATGATCCAGGGTTTCCGGATCAGCTTGACTCACTATAGCCCTTTGGGAAACAGCGTTTCGGTCGGTTGGGAAAATTACAACCGGGCCCTTTCGGATTCGCTTTTCTGGCAAACCGTCGTTAATGCCGTTTACTTCACGCTTTTTTCCCTTGTGTTGGGGCTATGGCCGCCCATTTTATTGGCCATTGTTCTAAATGAAATCACTCGGGGGAAAGGGTTCTTCAAGGTTCTTTACTTGCTGCCTTTCGTTATTCCAACGGTTCCCGCCGCTAACCTATGGAAATGGATTTTTGACGACGGCTTCGGGGTTCTCAACTCCATCCTCCAATTCCTGTCCCTTCCGCCGGTGGGCTGGCTGACCTCCACCTGGGCGCTTCTTTCCATCGTGATCATGTTCGTTTGGAAAAACACCGGATGGTTCATGTTGATTTATTACGCCGCCCTCCAAAACCTGCCGGAGGAACAGTATGAGGCCGCCGAGTTGGATGGCGCCGGGACTTTAAAAAAAGTCTTCAACATAACCATGCCGCACCTGGGCCCCGTTATCTGGATCCTATCCATCATCCAGGTCCTGACCGCTTTCCAGATTTTCACGGAAGTTTACGTAATGACCAACGGCGGCCCCATGCACTACACCGAAGTGATCGGGACCTATATCTATAAAACGGCCTTCGGCGCCATGGACCTGGGATATGCTTCGGCCATGGCAATGCTGATGTTTGCGTTTTTGTTCGTCTTTACGATGATTCGGTTCTTCCAGATCCGGCAGACCGCCCAATGAAAAGGGGAAACAGATGAAAGCGGACTCAGTCCTTACCGTTACAGGCGGAACAAAGCCAAAAGAAGTCCGGGGCCTTTTTTCCCACCAGGACAGGAAAAAAGCCTCGGTAAAATTCTTGCTTTTCATTAGCACCCTCCTTCTTTTGGCGGGGGCATTGTTGGTCGTCGCTCCCATCGTGTGGATGGTGTTGGGATCCTTCAAGACCCCCGCTGAAATCTATTCAATCCCCCAAACCTACTTGCCCGCAGACTTCAAAACCGATAATTACGAGGAGGCCCTCCGGTTGGTTTCTTTTGGCCGTTATTTTCTGAACAGCCTTTTCATCTGTACCTGCGTTGTCGCGGGGCAGCTTTTAATCAGTTCGATGGCGGCCTATTCACTGACGAAACTTCGTATGCGGTTCGCGGGCGGCATCCTGTTGATGTTCATGACGACCTTGATGGTCCCTTTCGAAGTGCTTGTCATCCCCCTCTACCTGATCATGAAGTTTTTTCCCCTGGGTCCGGACATTCAAAACATCAACCTCGTTAACACCTATTGGGCCGTCATCCTACCGGGCGTTTTCAGCGCCTTTAGCATCATCGTGTTGAAGGACTTTTATGATTCGATTCCCAATGAGATTCTTTACGCGGCCCGTATTGACGGCTGCAGTGAACCCCGGATTTTCTTCCGCTTTATTTTGCCTATGACCAAACCCATCATGTCCATCCTGGCTATTTTTTCCTTCGTCACGACCTGGAATGGGTTTTTTTGGCCCTTGATCGTTTTGAACAACCCCGATTTTTATCCCCTGGTTCTGGGTGTCCAAAAATTGATTGACACCGGGGAACCTTGGAATGTGGTCATGGCGGCCCTGGTTTTAAGCACCATCCCATCCGTTGTTTTGCTCCTTTTCTTCCAAAGAACTATCATCCGGGGAATCGCCTATACGGGTATTTACGGATAATGCCGGGTTCAAAACTTTCAGCCATCCAAAATTGGGTGCCGACTCAAGTCAGCCCTTATCGCTTGAAGCATATCCTGGGGGTAGTGCGGACTTCCGAAAGATTAGCCAGGCGCTTCGGCCTAGCGGTGGAAAAAGCCAGTTTGGCGGCCTGGCTTCATGACTGTGCCAAGGAAAAAAGCAGGCAGGAAATGAAAGGGTGGATTAAAAGGGCGGCATTCCGGCTGGATGCCAACGAAGAAAAAATGCCGGGGTTGTGGCACCCCCAAGCGGGTGCGGCGATCGCACTTCAAAAATGGGGGATCAGGGATAAGCCCGTTTTGGAGGCCATCCGATGCCACACCTTGGGGAGCCCCCGAATGGGACCCCTCGCCCAATTGGTTTTCGTGGCGGATTTCATCGAGCCCTCCCGGGGTTTTGCGGGTGTTCAAAAAGTCCGCGCCTTAGCCCGCAGGAGCTTGAAAGCGGCTGTTTTAGCAAAGGCTTCCATGACGATCCAATTCCTGCTGGAAAAGAGAATGATGATCCATCCGCGCCTGTTGGAAACCTGGAACCAATTTTTGCTAGGGTGAACTAATTGGAGTGTGGATGCCATTAAATCGTATTCGTGATAAGGGAACCATGAAAATAAGTAAGTCCATAATTGTTTTTTTGCCGCTAGGTTTGGTTTTGGCGGGGCTTTATCCCTTCTTGACCCGTCATCCGATTTTTATGTTCGCCCTAAAAGGCGCGGATGGCGTGGTGGAAGCTTTCAAGTTATCGGCGCCCTTAAACGGGCGAGACGTGGTCGTTGAATCCATACCCCTGGGCCCGGATCAAAAAAAAGAGGGTAGGGAAATACTTGTCCAAAAGGATAGCCGGCGCCTGGCGGCCTTCGCTAAAAATTACGGAAGTTACCCAGCGGTGATTGGAATCCCGGTGACGCAGGAAGGTTGGCCTGGCTTTTTGGGGGGAGGGCTTAGGGGTTTCTTCACCGACGTCCTACCGGGCGTATTCGACAACTTACAATGGGCCGACCGGTTCTATCTTTCGTTTTCAATGAAGGCTCCTCCTCCGGCCCCTTTTACCGCCGGTGAAGAAACGGCCGAAAAACTTCCGGTCGCTACCTCCGATGTTTCAACCCAACATCCACCCGCCACTCCCAGTTCCGTGCCAACGCCGGGCGTCGTGCGAGTGGAAATCCTCAATGGTTGTGGTATAACGAATGCCGCCGACTGGGTTGCCCGGCGGGTTAAGGGCCCGGGGATTGTTATCACCGATACGGACAACGCCGATAATTTCCGCTATCCCCAAACCATCATCCGGACTTGCGCTGGAATGCCGGTCGCACTGGATGAAGCCGTCGAACGCCTGGGGCTTTCCAAGGATTCAATCCAGGAAGTTCCCAGCCTGTCTTCTTCCGTGGACGCGGTCGTGATTGTCGGCAAGGATTATCCGAAATTAAGGGGGCGGTTCCGTGAACGAAATCGTCACTGAACGCAACAAATTCAAGAAACTTTTCGCCAATACCACTTCCCGGATGCTTTTGGGGGTGTGGCTTATCGTGAAGGGCTCCCGATTCCCCTTGAAATCCATCGGCGAACTTGTGTCCTACCCAGAGGACGCGCTGGAGGCCAAATTGCAGACTTTCGCGGGTATGGGCCTGGTGCATGTCATCACCGATTCCCAGGGAGAGCGCCAAGTTGAGTTCCTGCCTCCTCCCACGCCTGAAATCGAAAACATTATTTGGGAGCTTTTTGAGGGCCGGAAAAACGATTTCGAATCGGTTGAGTTGAAGATGAGGTCCCTGATCTACAAAACCTTACTGACGATGCCCCTTTAATCCCCGTGAACAACGATATTTTTTCCATACAACAAACCCTTTCAGCTGCCCTGCGATCAGCCATTGCCCCTTATGGAGTTCCCGATATTTTGGCCACATTGGAAAGCCCCAAGGACAAAGCCCACGGTGATTATGCAACGCCCGTGGCCATGGCGCTGGCTAAAAGACTAAAAAAAGCGCCTCTTCCCATCGCTCAGGAGATCGTCGGGAGACTACAAGTGGATCCACTCCTACTCAATAAGGCCGAGGCGGCCGCTCCCGGATTCATCAACCTAAAACTCACCCCTAATGCTTTCTACGGAGTTTTGGAAGCAGTCCTGGTTCAAGGCCCCAATTACGGGCAAAATATGCAGTTAAAGGACCAAAGGATTCTTTTGGAATTCGTTAGCGCCAATCCTACCGGCCCCTTGAACGTGGTCAATGCCCGCGCCGCCGTCTTGGGGGATGCCATTGCACGGCTGATCCGCCTTTCCGGGGGAAAAGTGGAAACGGAATATTACATCAATGACGCCGGCAACCAGGCCCGGTTGTTCGGGGAGTCACTGGAAGCAGCCATCAGCCGGGTCCGGGGGGTTCCCAAGGACGCCCCGGAGGGCGGTTACCAGGGCGCTTACATGGAGGATTTGGCTCAAGAGTTTTTGACTGAGACCGAAGGCGACCCCAAGGATTATAACCTTGCCATGGGTAAATTGGGTGAGTGGGGCATGGACCGGGTGGTCCAGTGGCACAAGGAGTCCCTGGAAAATTACGGTGTTCGTTTTGACCAGTGGTTTTCGGAACGGCGCGAATTGCACGACTCGAGACTGGTGGCCGAGACACTCCAAAAACTCAAGGGGTTGGGTCTGACCTACGAGAAGGACGGTGCGACTTGGATCAAAACCTCCGAATACGGGGCTCACAAGGACGAGGTGCTGGTTAAAAGCAACGGCTTGCCTGCCTATATCGTGGCCGACATCGCCTACCACCTGCACAAACTGAAACGGGGTTATTCCAAGGTGGTCAATATCATGGGGCCCGACCACCACGGCCATATCCTCAGCATGAAAGCGGCCCACAAGGCCCTGGGTTTTGAAGACTCGCTTTTCGAAGTTCTCATCGCCCAGCACGTTAGCCTGCTTTCGGGGGGCCAGAAGGTAAAAATGTCCAAACGGGAAGGCAGATTCGTGACCATGGAGGAGCTACTGGAACAGGTGGGGAAAGATGCGGCCCGGTATTTCTTTGTCATGCGCGGGGCCAACACCCACCTGGATTTTGATATTGAGGTGGCCCAAAAGCAAACCGAGGAAAACCCGGTCTTCTACGTCCAATACGCCCACGCCCGTATTTGCAGCCTCCTCAAAAAGTGCGCCGAAAGGAACTTGCATCCTGCCAAGCTTTTGGGCGAATTTGTACCCCTCCTGGAACCTGAAACCTTTTTGCTCTTGAAAGAAATCATGGAATATCCACAATGGGTGGTCGAAAGCGCCAAGTCTTATGAGCCTCACCGCATGGTGGTGTATCTCCACAATTTGGCAGCCGATTTTCACCTTTTTTACACGAAACACCGGATTTTAGACGCATCCCCGGAGGTTGCCAAGGCCCGCTTGGGGTTGGCCCTGGCGGTTCAAACCGTGATTCAAAACGCCTTAGGTCTCCTGGGGGTTTCGGCTCCGGAACAAATGTAAAACGGTTGTTTTGATTCGTTAGTTGCCGGCTGTCGGTCATTCACTCATATTGCCTAAAGCCGAGTAATGAGGCCTTCTTGAACCGAAAATTGCCAATTTTAGTGATGCTTTTTTTCTCCTTGTGCCTCTGCGCCTCGATAGGGGAGTGGGGCTGCTTCAAATCCAAGACCACGGTGGCTTCCGTGGATGATTCCCCTATTCGTAAAGTGCGGGACGACCTATCCCAAGGCGATTATGAGGCGTGCCTTAAGGACTCCAAAGACATCATCAGCCAGGTTCCACCGGGCCCCTTCATGGAAGAAGCTCTTTTCCTGCATGCCTATGCCATGGCTTATGGGAGGTCGGATTTCCAAGCCGCGAAACTATCATTAAAGCAACTTTTGTCTCTATATCCCTCGGGGCGCTTTGCCATGGACGCCCAAAAACTTTTGGCCGACTGCCAATATTGGTTGGGGCATTACCAGACCGCCAGCAAGGAATATAAAAAATTGACGGTGGTTTACGCGGGAAAGGGGTTGGATAGTTACGTCCTCTTGCAAACGGGGAATTGCCTTCTCCTGGACGATAAGGTGGGGGACGCCCTAGCCGCCTACCGTGAATTGACAGAGAAATATCCCACTGACCCGCTGGCGGATTCGGCCCAACTTTTGATCGCCAATTCCTACCTGAAGCTCCAGAATTACAAACAAGCCAAAGTGGAGCTTCAAAAACTCATGTCGTTCACCCGTGACAAGGATATTCAAGAATCGGCTCAAAAGGCTTTACGGCAAATCGAAGCGGAGGAGCCTTTTCACAAGGGTGTAGGGGTACCGGAATGACCCTATCGGCTCTCAAGCTTTTTTGGGGACTGGGATCGGCCGCGCTATCCGTGGGTCTTTTCAGCGGGATTTTGACCCGCTTTTGGATGGACCGTTTCCCAAGCATTTCAATCAAAACACCTCCCCTGACGACCTTGAAAACCGGGAAAAAATTAGACAGGGCCCAACTTTTATTGATGAGCGGACTTTTTATCGCCCTTTTGGTGATGATTTTCAGTGATTTCTTTTCGGGATTTCTCCTGGTACTTTTGATTATCATTAGCTGGTATGGGTTCCAAAAAGGCCCGGGAATAAAGAAAAAGTATGAAATAAAGAAACGCCAGGAAAAAATGAATGAAGTTTTTCCCCAAACCCTCGGAATGGCCGTTCAAGCGCTTAAAACCGGCCAAACCGTGCCACAAGTCCTGGAATACCTTTCCCGCGAATGCCCTTCACCCCTCAAAGAGGAATTGAACCAAGTCTGTGCGGAGATGGATTTGGGGAACTCGGCAGAAATGTCCCTTTCCAAAATGGCCGAAAGATTTCCCGACTTCGCTGAGTTCCACCAATTCCTCGAGTCCTACAAGATCTCCAGGCAAACCGGCGCCAATTTGACCCACCTCTTAGAGGTTTTGTTGGAAGGGTTGGAGGATAAAAACCGTCTTTTAAGGAAAATGGAGGCAATGACAGCCCAAGCCCGACTTTCGGGAACCATGATGGGGCTCATGCCGTTTCTCCTGGCTTTTGTTTTCTTTTTAATGGATCCGAATCTTATAACACCCCTGTTTACTGAGAAAGTGGGTTGGGCCATCTTGTTGATGGCGGCTGTTTTGGAAGCCATTGGTTTCCTTTGGATCCGTCAATTGCTCCAACTGGAGATTTAAAATGACATACGCTCTTTTGGCACTTTCCTGCTTTTTCGTGGGTTGGTTTGTCCGGAATGTCGCATTTAACCTTCTTGTCCGCTTTTCCAGGCACCAGCAGGACGTGCGGCTTAAAAGCCTGGTGGCCCAGTCGAGAAAGCCCCTGCCATTCCAGAGCTTTTTGTCATTATTGGAGGACAATATCCGTTTATTGCAGCAGTCCGCCTTATTAGAAAAATATTTCCGTTATCTTTCGCGCCAGCTTCAACGGATGGGCCGTGACGATATAAAACCTATCCATGTACTGGGTTACCAGTTATTAGCCTCGTTTGGGGGAGCATTGGTGTTCGGCCTCCTTTCCGAAAGCGCCTTTCTCGCGGTTATGGCTTTCCTTATCGGGGCTGGTTTGCCGGTGATTTGG
Organism: uncultured Pseudomonadota bacterium; assembly: GCA_963770835.1. Classification (GTDB taxonomy): domain Bacteria; phylum Oederibacteriota; class Muellerivitia; order Muellerivitales; family Muellerivitaceae; genus JAJPJW01. The sequence goes on along the minus strand of CAVYRH010000011.1, from coordinate 200,481 downwards.
CTGAGGGACAAGGTCCTGCGCCGCGAAAAACGGATTCTCCGGGAACTTCCAAACGCGTTGGAAATTCTTTCCCTTTGTTCCGAAGCGGGCCTTTCACTGGAACAGGCCCTGGATCAATACTTGAAAAATGCAAAAGGGGGTCCCTTGCGGGATGAATTGGGAGGGATTTTGGAGCAAACCCGAAGCGGTTCCAGCCGCAAAAGTGCGTTGGAAACCGTGAGCGTCCGGTTGGATTTAACTGATTTTTCCTTATTCACCACCAGCCTTATCCAGGCTGAGAAGTTCGGCACCGGTATTGCCAAGACTTTGCGGCAATTGTCCCTGACCCTGCGTGACAAACATACCCAGAGGGCGGAGAAGGCCGTCCAGGAAATGCCGGTCAAGATGCTCATTCCCCTGGTTCTTTTTATCATGCCCGTGACTTTCCTGATTATCTTCGGCCCCATTATTCTGCAGTTCCTCCAGCCGTGAGTTCCCCTAAGCTTAAGGGAATCCTGATTGCCGACCGCTTCTTTATCCGACTAAAAGGGCTCATGGGCCGCAACCAATGGCCGGCCTCCCACCGGGGGATTTACTTTCCCCAGTGTACATCGGTTCACACCTTCTTCACTTTCTTGAAACCCGATATTCTTTTCCTGGACAAAAACTTAAAAATACTGAGAATCTTTCCATCAGCTGGGTCCTGGCGCGTTTTCCTGGGACCTCGCGGTAGCCGGCACTGCTTGGAACTACCCTGGAATATGGCCCGGCGTTTGGGGTTGAAAACGGGCATGCGGGTTTATTTGGAAGCGACAGTCAATCCTTAAATCGAAGGAGATCTCTCAATGATGGATTTTTTAAAACAAACCGATCCCCAAGTGTGGGAAGCGAATAAAAACGAACTCAAACGTCAGAACGAGAAACTGGAGCTCATCGCTTCTGAAAACTTTACCAGTCTAGCCGTCATGGCGGCCCAGGGCGGCGTCATGACCAACAAGTACGCGGAAGGATACCCCGGCAACCGGTATTACGGGGGTTGCGAATACGTGGACGTGGTGGAGAACCTAGCTCGGGAGCGGGCCGCCAAGATATTCTCCAACGCCGAATACGTCAACGTCCAGCCCCATTCGGGAAGCCAAGCAAATATGGCCGTCTACTTCACCTTCGTAAAACCAGGTGACACGATCCTGGGGCTGGATTTGTCCCACGGCGGCCACCTGACCCACGGCGCCAAGGTGAATTTTTCCGGTAAAATGTACAATTTTTTTGCCTATCAGACCCGCAAAGAAGACGGCCGGGTAGACCTGGACCAGGCCAGGGACCTTGCCTTAAAGCACAAGCCCAAGATGATCAGTATTGGAGCCTCAGCTTACTCCCGAGACTGGGATTACGCGGCTTTTCGTAAAATTGCCGATGCGGTGGGGGCTTTTCTGTGGGCCGATATCGCACATACGGCTGGACTCATCGCCGCGGGAGAAATGAACAATCCGATGCAACACTGTCACGTGGTGACCACAACCACCCACAAGACCTTGCGGGGCCCCCGAGGGGGAATGATCCTGATGGGCAAGGATTTCGAAAATCCCTTTGGCATCACCGCAGCCAAAAGCGGCCGGATCCGGAAGATGGGAGAACTATTGGACAGCCAGATTGTCCCGGGTATCCAAGGTGGGCCTCTGATGCACGTGGTGGGAGCAAAAGCCGTGGCCTTCGGCGAGATCCTCAAGCCGACTTTTAAGGATTATGCGAAGCAGATCAAGTTGAACGCCAAGACCCTCTGCGAGGCGCTGATTGGCTATGGGTTCCAGGTGATTTCAGGCGGAACCGATAATCACTTGATGTTGATCGACCTTCGGAACAAGAAAATCAATGGGAAGCATGCCCAAGAGGCTCTCGATGAGGCCAATATCACCACCAACAAGAATCCCGTACCTTGGGATACGGAGTCTCCCTTATTGACCAGCGGGCTTCGCTTGGGCTCTCCTGCCTTGACCACCCGAGGTTTTAAGGAAGCGGAATTTAAACAGGTTGCCAAATGGATTAACGAGGTTATTTCGGCACCGGAGGACGCGGCGATCCGTCAGAGCGTCAAGGGTGAGATCGGGGAGATGACAAATAAGTTCCCGTTATATCCCGAACTCCTGAAAGGAATTTAACGTCTTATTTGGCCGTTGCGAGGGTCGTTTGAAACTATTTTCCGACTGGGGTGGGAAGGCCCACCTGTGAGACCGGACGGGTGGGAACCGCGACTTGGGAAGAAGGTTGGGTCGCAGCCGGAGTAGAGGCGGTAACGGCCACCACTGGGGCGGGCGCCCAGGAGGGGGACGCGGCATTATCAGGCGGCAAGGCTTTGGCATCGGTGCTGTTGGCGTTGGCGACATAAAGGGTCAGGCCGACATCCTCGCCCGTGCCGTAAGAGCAGAACAAGATTTTCCGGTCGTTTTGGGCGAATCGCGGGCAGAGGCTGCGGTTGTTGTGCGTAATATCCAGTGGATTGGTTCCATCGGCCGCAACTGTATAAATCTGGGTTTCGTTTTCCTTGAAAAGATTAAAGATTATCTTTCTTCCATCGACTGAAAAAGAAGGCGAGCCGACATTCCAATCGGAATAATTGGTCAGTTTTTTCGGTGTCCGATCCGACAAGCTCATGGTCCAAAGATTAAAAACGGAATCAGTCCCCATGGAAATATAAAGAATGGATTTTCCGTCGGGGGAATAGGACGGACACAAGGCTTTTTGTCCGGAGAGAAGGGTTTCGGGATTGAAGCCGTCGGCGTCCGTGGCCCAAATATCACCCTCTTCACTGTAGATGATTTTTTTGCCGTCCGAGCTCCAAGCCGGCGAATTGTTTATGAGAAGGTTTTGATCGCCTGATCCTATCGCATTGGCCTCATCAAAGGTCAATTGGACACGGTTAGAACCGTCCAGGTTAACTTTCCAAAGATTGTAAATCCCTTCTTCGGCGTTTGACCAATAGGCCACTTGGTCGCCTTTGGGGGAACAATTGGGGAACCATTCGGTGCTTTTTCCGCTGGTCAAAGGAGTGGTCTGGGAGGAATCCAAATCCAACCGGACTAAATGCCCTCTTTGGACGAAAACAACGCTGCCCGGCGGGATAATCGGCGTTGGGGTGGGTGGGGGTGGAGGAAGTTCGTGTTTTTGTGGCTTACAGCCCATGGATACAAGGGAGACCGAAACCAACAAAACAACCACACAAGCGGCCCACCGAATAAATTGGAAAGTTTGGTTCATATCCGGCTCACTTTTTGGACCAGCTAGGTGATTGAACGCCAATCAGGGCGATCCGACGTTTATTGGAACCCGTAATATCCATGACCCATAAGTCGCCTGATTGAAGATAAGCGATTTTGGAGCCGTCTGGCGACCAAATTGCGTCATCAACCCCCGGTTCCGTCAAGTATTTCAAACTGCCCGTATCTGGATCACCCTTCGAACCCTTATCGAGCAACGCAACTCGGTAATCCTGGTCCGTGGCGAACTCTTTGGCTAAGAGCATCAAATTAGTATCGGAAGGGGAATAGACCACGAGGGGGCCTAATTCTGGAGAAGGGTTTTTAAGAATCATTTTAGGCAATGAAGTTTGAGAGGAGGCGGAAAATAATGACTTTTGACCGATCAAATAGGCAACGTCCCGGGCATCGGAGGTCCACGAAATATCCAAAATGGGGTTTTGCGTTGCGGCTAATTTTAATGTGTCCTTTAAACGAGGGTTGACCAACATGAGGGTTGTGTAGTTTTCGCCTTGATTTACAATGAACGCCACGTACTTGTTGTCAAAGTGGGGGGCCCATTCTAACGCGGAAACCGTGTAATTGGGATCCTCGGTAGACAAGGTTTGAAGCTCCTGGGTTTCAACATTCACTTTCCAAACCTGGTTATGGTAACAAAAAGCGATTTCGTCGCTCTTGGGAGACCAGGAAAAAGGCGGTTTGAGATGGGACGGTTTGGGAAGAGCCACGTCGTCGAAAGAGGTCAATTGTTTAAGGCCCGTCCCGTCTTTTTCAATCATGAACAGGTTCATCTTCCCATCCTTCATGTCTGAAAGGAAGGCCAGTAGTTTTCCATTAGGCGACCAAAGAGGGAACCAACTGCTGGTACCGACGGGTGTCAACCGAGTCCGATTGGTTCCGTCCGTACTCATTGTCCAAAGGGTGGGCTTCTCATGTTCCGCCGTGGTATAAGCGATTTTTTCGACTTCCTGGGGAGTTGGGGTAGCTGTAGGCGTTCCTGTTGCGGTTGGGTTAGCTTTACTCACGCTCATTTCAACGGGCACTTCCATCGAGCCGGGCTTTTTCACTGCGGGTTGGGCAGCGCCTGGAATTGGATTCTTGGGTGTAGCGGCCGGAGACGGGGTAAGGGCGGTACCGGGTGAAATGGTGGTAGAAACAGGGCCGGAGGAGACCACAGGAGGGTTGGCGGGTTTGAAAAAGGGAAGGGTGCGTTTGCCGCACCCCGGGATGTTAACGTCGCATCCCGATGAAACAAGGAGCAAAAGTAACAACATCGCGGAGAAGATGGAAAGGCTTTTTAAGGTTTCGCGCAATCGGGTCCCCGGAAGGCAATTGTCAGGTATCGGCCGTTAGTTGTCACATGTTGGCTAACGATAAGAAAGGCTTGAGCTGAAAGCTAACCGCCACAGCTGAATTGTTGGCAGTTTATGGTTTTTGCGTTGAAAAGTCAACAAAATCAACGTTTTCAGAGGGGTTTACGCCCAAGGTTGCTTTCTAAAATCAAAAGACATCCATTCGGATCGGATTTTAAAGTAGCGTCCAAATCAGGATGGTCGGGAAAAGGGGTTGAAATTTTGGCTTCTCCTGTTTTTTCAAAAGCCTGTATCAAAACTGGATCAGGGGACAGGTCAAAAAGATGGCCGTTTAAGAGATCCTCGGTTTTTTTTTTCAGTAATCCCGCCGCTTCGGGAGATACCTGTCGAATGACATAGTTTCTATCGATGAAAAGATAGGAAGTGTTTTTTTCGAGCGCGGTTCCTATTGGTTTTGCCATGGGCTGGGCAGATGGAGGCGGTGCAATGGGAGGACCGCTTGTCTCCATTAGGACTGTTTTCATTTTAGGAGGCCCAGCCCGAACCGAAAAAACCGAAAGACCCCAAACGCAACCACAGATCAAGCATGCAAAAAATGTAAAAAGACCCCAAAAGAAGGGGCCGGGCCAAGTCTTGAAGATCATGGTCAGTTCCACTTGAGATTGTAGGCCCTTTGGGGAAATAACGCAAAAGCTCCAATCCGAGGGAAAAAGGTATGAAACACCTTCGGACACCGTTGCTGGAAGATAATCCTGGTTTCCACCTTTGGCGATGCCTTTTGAGTTTACGGTTGCTTGAAAGGCCCTCATGGTGTCCATCTTCTCAAGGTTTTTGGACCAGTCGATGACCGCCATATCATCTTTCAATTCTTCAGCGTAGGAAAGATGAGCCCAAGCGAGTTTTCCCAGTTCTGTAACACGAGCTGCGTCTTGTTGATAAGCAATACAAAAACTTGCAATGAAGGCTATAAACGACAATAGAACCAAAAGGAATGGGTTCCGAAGAGGGAAAAAAGTTAGTGGTTTCATAAACTTTCCTTGTGAAACAAAAAATGTAATATAATCCAGTTCCGCCCAGCATTTTATAGATTTTTAACAAGGTTTCGAGTGTGAAAACCAGCCAAAAAAGCCTCAAAAAATTCCGCAACGCCATTGACCGTATCGACGCCCAATTGGTTCGTCTCTTAAACGAGCGTGCCAAAAACGTCTTAAAAATAAAGACAGTGAAAGCCAAAGGCGATCTCCACTTTTACGCTCCCCACCGGGAAATGGAAGTTTACCGCCGGATTAGTAAAATCAACCAAGGCCCCTTTCCGACCGATGCATTAAAGGCCGTATTCAGCGAAATAATGTCGGCTTCACTAGCCTTGGAATCGAGGCTGAAAATCGCTTATTTCGGATTGCCCGGCACCAATACCCATATTGCGGCACTTCAAAAATTCGGCAGTTCTTCCGCTTATGTACCAGGACCCACATTGAAGGACGTTTTCTTGGACGTTGAACGTGGCAGGGCCCACTATGGGGTTGTCCCCATAGAGAATTCTACCGAGGGAATGGTGAACCACACCTTAGATTTATTTGTGGAATCGGACCTGAAGATTTGTTCGGAGGTCCTCATGCCCATTTCTCATACCCTCATGTCCAAAAGCGGTGAAATGGGAAAGGTCAAGACGGTTTACAGCCATCCCCAGGCCTTGGGTCAATGCCGGGTTTGGTTGGAGGCCAACCTTCCGGGAGTTCGAATCGTCGAAAGCCCTAGCACGGCCCGGGCGGCCCAACAGACTGCGGGAGATGGGAAAGCAGCAGCCATTGCGCCCGATTTGGCAGCCAAAATGTATCACTTAAGGCCCATTGCCAGACGCATCGAGGATATGCAGGACAATTACACACGATTTCTCGTTATCGGGCGGACGACCTCTGAAAAATCCGGAAACGACAAAACATCCGTGATGGTTTCGATTAAAGATAAGGTGGGGGCCCTCTTTGCTCTCCTTTATCCTTTTGAGAAACAAGGCCTTAGCCTTACCAGTATTGAATCCCGTCCCTCCCGCAAGAAAGCTTGGGACTATTATTTTTTCATGGATTTCTTAGGACACATTACCGATCCCAAGGCCCAGGCCGCCATCAAAGAAATCGAGAAATCCGCCCTGACCGTCAAGATACTGGGATCCTATCCCCGCAGCGAGAACTAAAACCACTTTCAGCCGCAATTCGAGGTTATGAGATGACTTTTCCTGTGGTGTTTCGAAAAAACCTGTCAGCCGTGAAGCCCTATGTTCCTGGAAAACCGATCGAAGATTTGGAAAGGGAACTGGGTATCCACAACGCCTCGAAGCTAGCCTCAAATGAGAACCCCTTGGGACCCTCTCCTAAGGTGATCCAGGCCTTGGAAAAGGCCCTCTCCAAGATACACCGCTACCCCGATGGGGGCGCATTCAATTTAAGCCAAGCCTTGACCCGACATTTAGGTGTGGAAGCAAACCAACTTCTTTTGGGCCATGGTTCGAACGAATTGATTGTTCGTTTGGGTCAAATCTTTCTGAATCCCGGTGACGAGGTGCTTTACGGTGATCCCGGGTTTTTCGTATATTCCTCCACTGCCTTGTTATGCGAGGCCATCCCCCGGCCCCAGCCTCTTCGCAATTTCACACATGATTTAAAAGTTTTTGAGCGAGCGCTCAATCCAAAAACCAAAGTGGTTTATATCGCTAATCCCAATAACCCCACGGGGACCATGATTCCTCTTTCCGATATTGAAGCCTTCTTAAAATCCTGCCCTTCCCACGTGTTGGTAGTTTTGGATGAGGCTTATTACGAATATGTCGATGATCCGTCATATTTCGAATCCTTAAAACTCCTTTCCCAATATCCTAATTTCGTGGTTTTGCGGACCTTTTCTAAAGCCTTCGGTTTGGCAGGTTTAAGGGTTGGGTACGGCATCGGTCATCCGGAATTGATCGAAATTTTTAATAAAATCCGTGAGCCTTTTAATGTGAACGGCTTAGCCATGGTGGCTGCGGAAGCGGCCTTGACCGATTTGCCCCATGTAAAAAAGGTCGTCAGTTTGAACAACGCCATGCGGAAAAAACTTTATGACGGCCTAATCCGATTGGGGTTAAATCCCGTCCCCACGCAAACCAATTTCGTTTATTTTGAAATCCCCAACGCCAATGATTTTTACCAGCAACTTTTGAAAAAGGGGATCATCGTTCGCCCCATGGGGCCGAACGCCCTGCGAATTACCACAGGCACCGAGGACGAAACGGAGAACTTCCTGAAGGCATTCGAGGAAGTCCTAATGACAACGGGAGTTAGGAAACCCTGATGTCTGCCAAACAAAAAATTGCCATTATCGGGGTGGGCCTTTTGGGCGGCTCCTTGGCCTTGGCTTTGAAGAAAGGCGACGAAAAAGATTTGGTGGGATGGAACCATCGAGCCAGCTCAAGGAAAAAAGCGTCCCGCCTCTTATCCGTAGGTCGGAGTTTTGTAGAAACCGTAAAGAATGCCGATATTGTCGTTCTTTGTTCTCATTCGGGTTCCATTGGCCCGGTTTTGAGACAACTGATTCCACTGATTCATAAAAATACGCTGATTCTTGATGTTTCGAGCGTGAAAGGAGAATTGGTCAAAGAGGCCCAACATATTCCGGAAATCTCAAATCATTTTGTTCCATGCCATCCCATGGCGGGCAAAGAAAAATCGGGGCCAGCCAACGCGGATCCTCTCCTTTACCGAGCTAAATATGTTTTCATCACGCCGTTAACGAAAAATCCCCGTTCACTGCTTCAAAGGGCCGTCCAATTTTGGAAAAAGGTCGGAGCCGTTCCAGTCATCATCGATGCCAAGACGCACGATAAGGGCGTAGCACTTACCAGTCATCTTCCGCATCTTTTGGCAGCGGCGATGATGAATCTTTATGGCCGTACTCAAAGAAAGTCACTAGTTTTTCAAAAGGCCGTCGGCTCCGGTTTTCGGGACTTCACCCGTATTTCGGCGGGGAATCCCGCCATGTGGAAGGATATAGTGGAAATGAACGCGGCGGAAATAAAGTCCTTCCTTTCCCAATACCGCCGGAATTTGGAAGTCCTTGAAAAAAACTTAAAAAAGAAAAACGGCCGTTATTGGCTCTCCTTTTTTGAAACGGCTCGGAATTTTCGAGAAAAACTTCCATGAAACAACTCGTCGTTCACACATCCCAACACCTCCGAGGGACGATCAGCGTTCCGGGAGACAAGTCCATTTCCCACCGGGCAGTAATGCTGGGATCGTTGGCCTACGGAACAACCCATGTGAGTCATTTCCTCAATTCGGCCGATTGTCTTTCAACAATCGGAATTTTCAAAAACATGGGTGTTAAAATCCAAAAGTCGGGAGACCGAGTCACCATTGTCGGTAAAGGACTGAATTCCTTGAAACCATCACGAAAAATCCTGGACGCTGGGAATTCCGGCACCACCGCCCGCATTCTCTTGGGGATTTTGGCGGGCCAGCCTTTTACCAGCCGCCTCACGGGGGATAAGTACCTCTGTCGGCGGCCAATGCGACGTGTGGTGGACCCACTAATCCAAATGGGCGCCCGGATCACTGGACCCGAGAATGGAAACCTCCTGCCCCTGAAAATTGAAACCCGCAAGCTGAAGGGCATTACCTACAAACTGCCTGTGGCGAGTGCCCAAGTCAAAAGTGCGCTCCTTTTGGCCGGTCTTTTCGCGGAGGGCGAGACAAAAGTTTTGCAACCAATACCAACCCGCGACCACACTGAAAGAATGTTCGGCGCTTTTTCCATCCCTTTTAAGCAACGAGGCGGTGTTGTCTCGATAAAAGGACCAGTGTTGCCTTTCAAAGGCCAAAAAATTAGGGTTCCGGGGGATATATCCTCCGCTGCGTTTTTCATTGTGGCTGGATTAATCGTTCCAGACTCCAGGATTATTTTAAAAAACGTCGGCCTCAACCCCACCCGAATAGGGATTCTGGAAATCCTCCAAAAAATGGGAGCCAAGGTCGATGTTTTACGCCATAAGACGCAGAGTGTTGGGGAACCGATGGGGGATTTGACGGTGATTTCCTCCCGCCTCAAGGCAGCCGAGGTGGGCGGTGAGATCGTTCCTCGAATGATCGACGAGTTTCCCGTTTTCGCCGTGGCGGCCACTCAAGCTCATGGAACCACCGTCGTCAAAAATGCCGGGGATTTAAAGGTGAAAGAATCGGACCGTATCTTAATGATGGCCATGACCTTAAAAAAAATGGGGGCCAATATCCAGCCCACGGTGGATGGATGGGTCATCCACGGGCCCACACCTTTGAAGGGCTGCCGGGTTTCCTCTGGGGGGGACCATCGCGTGGCGATGGCCTTGGCCGTGGCGGCTTTAATCGCCAAAGGGACGACGACCATCCTGGACACGGAAAATATAAACACTTCTTTCCCTGGATTTGAAAAACTCCTCCAAAAGGTTTCGGCTTAATGAACCAAGTGACCATTGTCGCCATTGACGGACCGGCAGGAGCCGGAAAAAGTACCGTTGCTAAAACACTCGCCCGCAAACTCGGCTTCCTCCATATCGACACGGGGGCCATGTACCGGGCGGTTACCCTGGCCGCCCTTCGCAAAAAAGCCGACCTGAAGAATAATGAAGTTTTGGAGGAAATAGCCCAAGGATCCCAAATCGAACTCAGGCCGGGGGAACCGGAAAATAAGGTCTTCCTAAATGGGGAAGATGTAACGCGGGAAATCCGGGTTCCCGAAGTGACCCAAGCTTCGGCCTATATCGCCAATTCGGTTCTGGTCCGAAAAATCCTGGTGGCCCGCCAGCAGCGAATGGGCCGGAAGGACAGTGCTCCTTATGGCGGCGCCGTTTTGGAGGGCCGTGACATCGGTACCGACGTTTTTCCGGACGCTCAATACAAGTTTTACCTGGATGCTTCGGTTGAAATGCGCGCTAAGCGGCGCCTGCGGGATTTAGAGAGGGCCGGGATCGCAATCACCTTGGAAAAAGTCATGGAGGATGTAAAGGCCAGGGATGAAAGGGACATTAACCGGCCTGTGGGAGGCCTTCGTAAGACTCCCGAGTCCATCGTGATGGACCACTCGGCCTTGACGGTCGAAGAATCCGCCGAAGAATTGTATCGGTATATTCAACAACATCCGAAGTAAGGCCTCCATAACCTGATTAACAAAATTTTTCGGATTCATAACGATTAGAGGCCGATAGATAAAAATCAGTTATCATGGGAATTGTTTAGAAATTCTCCGGAGAATGACAAATGACTTCCCCTGAAAATAAATCCCTTTTCCACCTCGAAGGTTCCGCGATTCTTTTTTGGTGCTTTCTTCTCTGCGGTTTTATCACTGGCATTTGCTGGTATTTCACTCGAAATTGGATGGTCTGCCTTGGCGCCAGCCTGGCCGGCTTTTTCATCCTCATCCTTTCCTGGATCGATTTTTTTCGAAAGGCCCAAAAGGGACTTTTTGTGGAGCTTCAATTTTTTTTAATGCGTTGCCGCCTTCTGCCGGAAGATTACAAGGTTATCCGGAATCCAACTTTGGGAAGCTTGGAGAAAAAGAAGCAGGAACTCATGGACCTGGCTTCCCAGCAGTTCCAGCAACAGGAGAAAAAACTGACGGAAACCCGTCATGTGTTGGATAAGTTTGTAGGAACCAAGGGTTCGCAATTCGCCACTCAAAAAGGGCGGCAAGCCGTTTGGGAAGGCGAGTTGACGCGGGCCATCGTCCTTTTTTCTGACGTCCGGGGTTTTACGTCGATGACGGAGAAATTAAAACCCCAGGAAACGGTGCGCTATCTAAACCGAATGTTCACGGAGTTCGAGGAAATCATCGCCTTCTCCGGCGGCGAGATCAACAAATACATCGGCGACGCCATCATGGCTTTTTTCCCTTTTTCCATTGAAAGCACTGAAAATTCGGCAAAAAAAGCGATTCTTGGAGCCTTGAGAATGCAAGACAGTTTCCATCAAGTCCAGGCCACCTTCCGGGGGGATTACAGCGAAAGCGTTTCGACCGGCCTTGGGGTTGGGATGGCCTGTGGGGAAGTGGTTATCGGAAACTTAGGCTCGGCCAGGCGAATGGAATTCACATTGATCGGCGATACCGTCAACTTCGCCTCCCGGCTTTGTTCCATCGCCGAGGACGGTCAAATCCTTATCAACCAGGATTTGGCCCATATCGCCGGTGACATGTTTCGGATGGAGGCCCTGGAGCCTGTAAGAATTAAGGGAAAAAGCGGAACCCACCGGCCCTACTCGGTCACGGGGGAAAGACTCCAACCTGGTTTAGCTTAAGATTAATTCCCCGTGTAACTTTCCGAACGCACTGCTTCGTATTCCAGGACAGATTCATGTTTTTGGGGGGAAAGGGGTAAAAATGAGAAGGTTTCTGATCTTCAGCTGGACCATTTTTTTTGCGACCATTGGTTTGTTGCAAGCTGGCGACAAAGCTGTCGCATCCAAAGAAAAGGGGAGATATATGGGGGACAAGATTGAGAAGACCGACGCCGAATGGAAGGCTCAATTGACACCAGAACAATACCAAGTCCTGCGTAAGCATGGAACCGAAAAACCGTTCGTCCAAGGCGGTCTGTGGGAAAACCATGAAAAGGGTGTCTATGTCTGTGCGGCTTGTGGGCTGGAACTCTTCAGTTCGGATACGAAGTTTGAATCCGGCACGGGTTGGCCAAGTTTTTACAAACCCATTTACCCGGAAAATGTCGCCACGAAGGTGGACAATTCCTGGTTTATGCATCGAACGGAGGTCAATTGCCCCCGTTGCGGAGGACATTTAGGCCACGTTTTCGAGGACGGTCCCCAGCCCACAGGCCTTAGGTACTGCATGAATGGCGTGGCATTAAAGTTTGTCCCGGATAAAAAACAATGATAGTTCATTGTTAGAAACATACGCCTAAATGGAGAGCCTTGCCTAACGTGGCTTTTTGCCTTTAAATACGAGTTTCTAAACCGCCATCTGGAATTTCCCTGAACGGTCGGTTGAACCGGATTTAAAGGATCCTCGAATGCGTGAGTGGAACAAGCCTGCCAGTACCCTTTTATTAGGGTTTGGTCTTTGGGTGCTTTGCCTTTACCTCTACCTTTCCCATCTTTCTTTCAACTATACCTTTGACGGTCTGGCGATGTCCTCACAAGTGGAGAAAGACACCACGCCACTATGGCTTTTTTTCCATCCCCACCATTTGCTTTATACTTTTTTGGGCAGAATGGTTTTCCTTTGGGGAAGGGATCATGGTGCCGCTTGGGATGGTTTGGTAGCTCTTCAGTTTTTCGACTTGATAACCGGTGTAGCCGGAGTCTTGTTGGCTTTCCATCTTCTGGTCCGTGAAACCAACGACCGGTTAGTGGCCATTTTAGCGGCAGCGGGAATGGCCTTCTCCCATAGTTATTGGTATTTCTCCACGATTCCAGGTGTCCGGATATTCGCAACTGTGACGCCCCTTTTCGCCTGGTATTTGCTGACATACCAAAGAAAAATGCCGGCTGCCTTCGGATGGGTAGTTGGGTCTGGTCATGCCCTGGCCGTACTGGGGCATCAAACCAACCTCCTCCTTCTTCCCGCTTTTTTAGGGGGCATCCTACTGCTCAAGGAGAAAACATGGTGGGAGCGTTTGAAAGCAAGCCTTTATTACCTGACAGCCCTGACAGTGATCGTCCTGGCCGCCTATGCCATTATCGGGCGTTATATTTACTACCGCAGGACATTTCATGACTGGCTGTGGTGGGTTTTTTCATATTTTCATTCACCTCAAAATTGGGGAGGACATTTCGATAAAACCGGTTTCGGGCACGGCCAGTCCGCCATGGTGCGGGCCTTCCTGCCCCATGTGCGCCCATTCAATAGCATGGCGGAGCCTTTCACCTTCGGCACGGCAGAAACCATCCTTCAATACGCCGTTTTTTTCCTTCTGGTCGTTTTCTTTTTAAGGCTCAAGCACCTTTGTGATTATCACCGTCAAGCCCTCTGGGTTTCCGTCCTATGGGTGGCGGCTTTCGTGCCTTTTTTTGTCTGGTGGGAACCCTGGAACATCGAATTCTGGGTTTCCTCCACCGTGCCTTGCTGGATCCTGATGGGGCTGGTAGGGTCGGACCTGTCCCAGTTCTTTAAAAACCGGGTCCTCCACCTCGCCAACCGGTCCGTGATGGCGTGCGTTTGGGCTTTCCTCATTACGCTTCTTTTCCTCCACAACGCCCAGGGCAGCGGCACCAAGCTGGTGGCCAACCACTACGACTTCAAGGAACTGTTAGGGGCCCTGGATTGGAAGGTCCGATCCGATGACGTTCTCGTCGTGGACGGTATCAACAACGTTCATTATTACCTGGACCGATTCCAGAAACGGAAATACCTGAGCCTTTATACCTTTTTGCGGACTTACAAAACTATTGGGGACAAGGAAATCGGCAAGAATCCAGAAAAAGAAAAGAAAGCAAAAACGTCGGTCGAACCCGATCCCTGGTCCGACCTTTCAGGTGTGTTTCAAGACACATGGAAACGTCACCGCCAGGTTTGGGCTTTGACGGAAACCGTCGACGATATCGACGGGGGACGCCAGCTGTTGGAGGAAACTTTGAAACTACCCGAGGGCCGCGTACGGGAATTCTTCACCACCTACAAATTAAAACCGGTGGTTTACCATAAGAAGGTTTATTTTTATGAAGTACTCAAGCCAGCCCCGTCAACGAAGGCGAACCCGACCGCCCCCGATACCCCGGCGACCGCGAACCCAGCTGAAAAACGAAGCGGGACGCCATGATTAAGAAAATATTTTGGCTGATTTTCCTTGGAACTACTGGCTTTCTCATGGCGGACACCCCGATTTCGGGAGACCCGTCAACACCTTTGGTGATAATGCCCCCAGGTCCCCCAACAACGGCCGTTCCAGTTGTTTCGCCTACGCCGTCCACCCAATCCCTGGAAAAAGCGGGCGCTGATTTTATAAAGGAACGGCCCTGGCTTAACGATCTTTATTCGTGGAACGAGACTTTTGACCTCGACCACCAACAGGTGGAAGCTAATAAAACTGGCGCTTATTGCGTCGGAAACGGTCGGGTCTTCGCCCTCATCGGCCTTTCCGGACCCCTGTGGAACTGGTCCAACCTTTACGGCGCTTCCTACCAGGAACCGGACTTAGGGGGGATGCACATGAGCATTACCCGGGCCGGCTTGGAGGTGGCCTACCCTAAGCAACAGATTGGATGGGTGAGGCGTTCCGGTATCGTCAAAGTCCGCGCGGAGGGCCCGACGTTGGCTGTGGAAAGTTACGATTTCGCCCCCGTCTCGCCCTCGGACGACAATGCTTGGGATAACCCGGCCGTCCTGGTCCGTTTGGTGCATCTGGTGAACGTCGGCGGCCAGGATGAAAACGACCTGGATATCGAACTCAAAGTCCAGCCTGAATGGAACCTCAAGTACACCGTTAAGGACGAGGAACATGAAGTACTGTGGGAACAACTGCCCAAAAAACCGAAGAAAAAAACCTATTGGCGATTAGGCTGCTTCAATTCGAAAAAAACACGGGTTTGGGACCATAATCTCCATTACGGCGTGCCCAACCTTAAGGCTGGTGAGGAAACCTGGGTTGCCTTTTATTTAGTTTCGGCCAATTCCAAAGGGGACAATGATTCTCAAACCGAAGAAATCAAAAAGAAGGGTCCTTCCCGCCTTTTGGATGGGACCCGCGATTACTACGCCGCATGGTTCGACAAGGGCACGACTTTTTCGGGGGATCCCAAGATCGCTGATCTTTTCGAGATCGAATCCCTTATCTTTAAATCCCAACAGTCCTATTCGGGAGGCTTCTCGCCCCTGGTCGGCTATTCCTACACTTGGATCCGGGACAACAACGGACCCATCCGCTGGTTTTTGAAGACCGGCCATCTGGAGGAAGCCAAACGCGCCATGGACTTTTTTTATGGCGTGGCCTCCACAGCCGGTTCCTTGCCAAACAGCATTAGGGTGGATTACCCCCTCGATTATCATTTAAAAGATCTTTCCCATATTCGTGTTGAGTTCGCGGAGACGCCCAATTGGATCGTTTTGCAATACTGGTGGTATTACCTGACGACGGGCGATATTGAATTGATCCGCGCCCGATGGAGTTATTTGAAACGATGCATTTTCGGCCAGCTTAATATTGACGATAAGTATTTTTTCCAAAGGGACGAAACCTACCTTTGGTGCCTGGAATCCAGAATTTTCGATTTTGTTCCTTTTCCGAATTATTACCTTTCCACCTTTGGCTTCTCCACTGATTCGAGTTTTGAGCTGGTTTCCGCCGCTGACCACCTGGCCTACCTAGGGAAGTACTTGGAAATGGACAAGGATGTAGCCGCCCTCAAAAAATTCGCTGAAGAAGTCCGCTCCAAAACAGAGGAAAACTACTGGATTGAAAAAAGCGGTTATTGGGCACCAGCCCAATCCCTGTTGGGTCCGCTTTATAACGCACCTTTCGCCAATATTCTGTTGAATCCCTTTTGGTGCGGTTATGCTCGCAACGACCTCAACCCCATTGGCGAGACACCGGTCAGCACAAAACGGGCGGTGAGTGCGATCCTAAACGCCTACCCCTGGCTGGGTCGGGACGATGGATTTTGGAAAACGACCCCGACTGTTGATTTTTTTGTGGGAATGAATCCCGGTCAATTGTTGTATGACCTCTGCAAAGCCCATTTACCCTGGGCCGACGCGGCTTACCAATCCACCTTGAAAGCCGCCACCCCTTCGGGTGATTTCACGGAAATGTACGATGCCAACTATCATCCCTGGAACCCACCCTCCCTCGGCGTGGGCACCAGCGGGAGAGTGCGCCCCTGGGAAGGCGGCTTGAACACCGAGGCTTTGTTGGAGTACCTCACGGGGTTCTCTCCCGATGCGGGCAATGGTCGGGTGACCTTTTCCCCCCACCTGCCGGAGACCATGAAAGAATTTAACGCCACCCGTCTCTGGGTGGGCCCCGCCCGGGTGTCCCTGAGCATGAAACGGCTGGATTCTAAGGAATGGACTTTCACCCTTCATTTGGACCGGGGGGAACAATTGGACGTGACTACCGATTTTTGGCCTACTCGCCGAGTCCTTTCGGATCTAGAACCGTCGGAAGAAGTGTCTTGGGACAAAGCCATCTCCGATACCAACGGCAGGGAAGGGCTTTGTCGGTTCACCTTGGAGGCGGACAAAGATTTTTCCTTCACGGTTTCCGAGGGTCCCAGGCTTCCCAATGATGAAGCCAATCCGCCTAAACCCCAGATTTTCGAACCCGAACCTTACGACGTCAACGGGGGGGAGCTTTTGCTTTTGACCTCCCCCACGGCGATTTTGAACCGGCACCGGTATAGATATGTCGATCCTGAAAACTTCATTTCAGCGGGGAATAGCGAATTGAAGCTTATGGATAAAGTCACCCGTTCGAAGGAGTTCCTAGATATGGACTTGCCCATATCAACGGAAGACATCGCGAATGCGCTGTTGGATGACAAGGGAAGGCCCAAACACAGGTTGACGGTGTTTGGGAGGGGCGTTTTTTCCTCGGGTAACCACCACTTCAAACCCGATAGTTACTGGGCCGATCCGAAAGTGGGACAAGCCATAAAAAAATATTTGGAGGAGGGTGGCTGCCTTTACCTGGGACCTTCCTTTCCCAATCGCGAGGATCTGCCCGATTGGTTCGTGAACCTGACGGGCGGAGGTTGGGAAGAGGGAACCCTGAAGGATGAGGTGATCGTGAGCGAGCCGGCCAAAATGCAGGCCAACCAAAAATACCTGGACGAAGTGAAGGTTTCGAATCCTGGATCCGAATCGGGCCACGCCGTGACCTTCGCGGGTGAGACTTTCGAGGACACCCAGAACCTCCCCGACAGCCAAAACGAGAAGAAGATGATCCAGGACCAGGGCAGGGGTTTCACCGGTTATTATCAGTTCACGATGAAGACCGAACCGGGCTTCAACCACCGCCTTTGGCTGAGGGTCAATACCGGCCACAACATCAAGGGCATGACCTTGCAGGTCCAGGACAGCAACGATTGGAAGCAGGTGGGGGTCCGCACCCAAAGCGACGGCACCACGCGGCATTTCCTCGCACTTTATTTCGATATTCCCCAAAAGGACATCACGTCAAACCAGACGGTGTTCCGCTTCGTTTCCAAGACGGAGGACGAAGTGAACCTTTACCACCTTTGGATGTACAAACTGGAGGGCGGGTCCACCCAGCCAATCGCCCAAATACTGGGTTTCGCGTCCGACCAGCAGATGGGGGAAGTCGCCCACGGCCTTTTGCCGAAGGGGACCCAATGGCAAAGCCCGCTCCTTTTATCTCAACATCCGGAACAGGCGGGCCTTCTCATCCAAAAAATTGGGAAGGGCTATCTCATTCGAAGCGAGTTGGCATTGGAAGACTCCGTGGGACTGTTTAGGTCGCTGCTGAAACCTGAAACCATGGATGCCCTGGCGGATTCCTGGCCAGGCTCCTGAGGCCGGGAATCTTGGAGAATAGGGAAGCGCCGTGGGTGAAAAGCTCTCACTTTTTTGGTAAATTAACCTGTCTGTTCAAAGGATTATCATGAAGACACCGGTTATTAACATCTTCAAAAAAAACAGCCTGAAATGACAAAAACGACAGCTCCTGACCATTCCCTTCACTCTAAACCGGGGGGCGTTCACGCACAGGCCCCTTCCTCAGCCGACCTCGTCCTGAAGGCCACGCCTTCCTGGTGGGTGGTCTTCCTGGCTTATGCCCTGGCGGGCATTTTTTGGTATTTGGCCCATCGGTTTTTCCTTTGGTTTCCGCCCTACCTGAAGGAGGTCTTTCTTAATTTAAAGGGATTGCCAGTCGCTTGGGCCGACCTCGGGCTATTTTGGGCGGAGCGGGGACTGGTTTGGATCGCCATTGCCGCGGCGGTCTACCACAACCTTTGGCAGATTGGAACCTGCTACCGACTTACCTCGCATGACGTCACCATCGAAAGTTGGTTCCCCTTGCACCGAGTCGTTTCTGCTCCCTATGGTTCCGTTAGACGGGTCGGTTTTCAGCAAAGTATAGTCGGCCTTCTTTTTAATTACGGTCACATCGAAATCGATACCGGTAGCCCCGCAGGTCCTCTCGTTTTGTTGAACTGCCCCAAACCCAGGAAATTTATGAACTTCCTTCAGCCCAAAGTGGAAGCAGTGATTCAACCCGCCCTCTCCCACTCCCGCCGCGCCTCGGATTCCCATCCCCAGTAAGCCACCGAGATTTCACTGGAAAAAGCCGCTTGGAAGCACCACTTGAACTCCCTATAATTCCCACCTCAAGTCGAGTCTTAATTTTAGAGTTTAAACCAGTTCCGGAAGGATTGCCGTGGCCACCAAGACTGAACCCAAAAGAAAAATCACTCAAATCGGCAAGGTATCCCTTCGCGCCAAGGCGCAAGACACCCATGTGGCCGGCGCCGAAGTCCTTATTACACCTAAAAAGGTCAAGGCCCAACTGCCGGGCAATAAGAAATCCTTCGAGACGGTCCTCAAAGGACGCAGGGATTTAGAAGCCATCTTGGACCACAAAGACCACCGTCTTTTCGTGGTGGTGGGACCTTGTTCCATTCACGATCCCCAGGCGGCCTATGAGTATGCCGTCAAGTTGAAGCGCCTGGCGGGACTGGTGCAATCCACTTTGGTCCTCATCATGCGGGTTTATTTTGAAAAACCGCGGACGACCACCGGATGGAAAGGCCTCATTAACGACCCCGACATGAACGATTCCTTCCATATCGAAAAGGGAATCCTGCTGGCGCGACGGCTTCTTTTGAAGTTCACCGAGATAGGTCTTCCCACGTCCACGGAGGCATTGGACCCCATCATCCCCCAATACCTCGCGGATCTCATCAGCTGGTCCGCCATCGGCGCCCGCACCACCGAATCCCAGACGCACCGGGAAATGGCAAGCGGTCTTTCGATGCCCGTGGGTTTCAAGAATGCCACCGATGGAACCATCCAGGTGGCCCTAAACGGTCTCAAGTCGGCCCGAACCTCACACCATTTTCTGGGCATCAACCAGAACGGCCAGACGGCCGTTTTCCGGACCACCGGCAACCCCTATGCCCACATTGTCCTTCGGGGGGGCGCCAAACCCAACTATGATGCCGCTTCCATCGAAGCTTGTGAAAAAGCCCTGACCGCCTCAGGCCTGCCCCAAAACATCGTGGTGGACTGCAGTCACGGTAATTCGAACAAGGATTACAAACTCCAACCGGTGGCTTTCAACGCCGTTCTGGATCAGATTGAGGCTGGGAACCAATCTGTTGTCGGGTTTATGCTGGAAAGCAACTTGAATGAAGGGAATCAACCATTACAGAAAGACCGTTCTAAGCTGAAATACGGCGTTTCCATTACCGATGCCTGTATTAATTGGGTCACCACTGAAGAACTTCTACTTTCCGCCCACCAGCGCTTGAAGAAACTTTGGAACCGTTAAAGTCTGCTAAAGTTCGGCTACCCGAAAGAACCCTTATGCGTCGATCGAAGTATCAATCCCGGAGGGATTGAATTGGCCTCTTTCCCCAAGCTTCGTTTTTTCACTACATGGTTCGTCGAACTTTATTTTCATACCCGGGTCCATGGTGCGGAAAACATTCCCGCAAAAGGCCCTTTTGTTGTTGTGGCAAATCACGCTAGCTTTTTGGATCCCTATCTGATCGGCTATACCAGCCTCAAAAGGGAAGTGGGATTCATGGCCAAGGAAGAACTTTTCCGGGTTCCACTCTTCGGCACTTTCATCCGGCGCTGCGGGGCTTTCCCGGTGAAAAGGGGAAGCCGGGATATGGAAGCGGTCCAGCAATTTCACGATTTTTTGAACTCGGGAAAGCCGTTGGTGGTCTTCGTGGAAGGGACGAGGACTTTGACCGGTGAATTACAACCGGCAAAAAAGGGGTCGGGTATGCTCCTTTACAACGCGAGGGTCCCCGTTATTCCTTCTTATATCGATGGAACCTTCCAATGTTGGCCCAAAGGTAAACTGTTACCCAGGCCGGGGCATACTTCCGTGACATATGGGCCTCCCGTGCCTTTGGATGATCTTTACGCTGAAAATCCTGAAAAAAACACCTATGTGAAAATTGCCAGACGAGTCATAGAGCACATTTCCCAATTGAAAGTTCAAAAGAACCAACGAAATCCCACATAACTATGGCTGTGACAATCAAACTGGATTTATCCCTCGAAATCCCCTTTTATAACTGATCCTTTTGAGCCGGCTCGAACCGCCCCTTTTACTGGAAAGGGTTTCCAGACACCTTTTCCCTGTTGTAGAATAATCCCCTTACAGCTTAATCAACTTTCCTCCCCCAGCGGAGCAAAAGAAAATATGAGGTCCATTATGGCGGAATCACCCATCCAAGAAATGACAATGGAAGAGCTTTTAAACGAGGAACAGCGCGTCGCACGGGGCCAAGTAGTCACGGGCGAAATCCTCAAAATCGGCGACGATGAAATCGTCGTCGACGTCGGGTACAAAACCGAAGGAGTCATCCATCGCACGGAGTTCCAGGACATCGCCGGCCAGCTGACGGTAAAAATCGGCGACAAGGTTGAGGTGTCGGTGGAACGCATGTCCGACTCGAATGGCCGCCTGCGGCTTTCCAAGCGAAACGTGGACAAAAGCCGGGTTTGGCAGAACCTTGAGGAATTGCACCACTCTGGCGGCCTCATTAAGGGCCGGGTCACGAAAAAGGTCAACGGTGGCTACCGGGTAGATCTGGGAGTCGTCGAGGCCTTTTTGCCCGCCAGCCAGGTCACCCTCCAAAAGAACCTAGAGGGGGGCGAAGACCACCTGGAAAAAATTTACGATTTCAAGATCATCAAGTTGGATCGTGGGCGTTCGAACGTTGTGGTTTCCCGCCGACCGGTCTTGGAGTCGGAAAGGGACGAAAACCGCCACAAGCGCCTGGGGGAATTGAACCCCGGCGACATCGTGGAAGGCCGGGTCAAGAGCATTGTCAGCTATGGTGCTTTCGTCGACGTGGGTGGAGTGGACGGCCTTTTGCATATCGCCGACATCGACTGGGGACGGGTCAATAAGGTTGAGGAATTCGTGAAGCCCGACAACCCGATCAAAGTTATGGTTCTTCAGGTCGATAAGGAAAAGGGAAAGATTTCCCTTGGCATGAAACAGATGACCACCGATCCCTGGACCCAGGCCGAAAAACGCTACCGCGTGGGCCAGATCGTTGACGTGGAAGCCACTCATTTTGCCGACTATGGAGTTTTCCTGAAGACCCAAGATAACTTGGAGGGCTTCTGCCATATCACCGAGATTTCCTGGTCTAAAAAGCTCAAAAAGCCATCGGAAATCCTCAAGGTCGGCGACAAAAAGCAGGCCCAACTCATTGAAATCGACTTTGAGAAGCGCAAAATCAGCTTTAGCTTCAAGCGTTTGGAAAAAAGTCCTTGGGACAATGTGGCCCAACGCCATCCCATTGGTTCGAACGTGCAAGCGACCGTGACTAATGTGGCGGATTTCGGCCTCTTCATGGAAATCGAGGAGGGTATGGAAGGCCTTTTGCACCAATCCGATATTACCTGGGACAAACGCGTGAAGGCCCCCCAGAAGGACTTCAAGATCGGACAGGCCCTGACGGTCAAGATGTTGGCCATCGACACGGAGAAAAAACGCATATCCCTCGGGCTTAAGCAAGTGGAGGGCGATCCTTGGGATAAAGCCGAGGAAAAATACAAGCCAGGCCAGGTTTTGACCGGCAAGGTCCAACGCATGGTGGAGTTCGGCGCCTTCGTGGAATTGGAAAAAAACATCGAAGGACTCATCCACAAAACCGAAATCTCCTCTCCCCCGCCCAAAACAGTGGAAGAGGCACTTAAAGTAGGACAAGAAGTGACGGTCAAGGTTCTTTCAGTGGATACAGCCAAACGCCGCATCGCCTTAAGCATCAAAGCCCTCATCCAGAAGGGGGAAGAAAAAGGGGCCGAAGGCGAGAACGATGAGCATACCATCCACCGCAAGACCAGCGCCTTCCAAAAGATGCTGAAAAAATTTCTGAAAAAGGCGAAAACCGAGGGGGAGAGAGGAAGAAGAGGAGGATCTTTACTAGTCGCCTATTTTATCAACGCTCTATTTAAAAAGCCTTTCATCCTGGATGAAAGGTTTTTTTTGTGGAACATCCATTGAACTTATAACGCGTTAGAAAGAACGACCCAGGTTTAAAAGCTCCCGCCGGGTCGAATCCGTCATATCAGTGGTGAATTCCGCCTTTTGGACGAAAGGTGGTCTTGCGATGAGGTTCGTTCTTCTTTAAACTCACAAGATTGAAATCCTCAGAAAATGGAAATGCCCATCCATGAACTTTAACCCTTGGCGTTTCTTCCAAAGGTTTTTTTCCGCTCTTTGTCTCGCGGCCATCCCTTTGATTGCCCGTTCTGCCGGCATCAGCCCGCCATCGCCAACCGACGAAGGGCGGGCACTTTTGAAGGCCCGTGCCTACCACTTGGCCATGGAAAGCTTCCTTTTGGTCCAGGAAAAAAGCGAAAACGTGGCCGAACAGGCCATGGCCTTGCGGCTTATCGGTGAAACTCAGTTTCACGAAAAGGATTATGCCGCCGCGTACCAAGCTTACCAACAGACCCTCCGTTTGAATCCCCTTTCCACAGGCGCTTTAGGGCTGGAGTTTAAGTCCGCCGTGGCCCTGGTCTACCTCAAGGACTATAAGTCGTCCATCGGAAAGTTTCAGGCATTGGAAAAAAGGGCGTATGAATCTGATACTCTTTGCGACCTCTATTTCTGGGAAGCCGAATGCTATTTTCAAATGGAACAATACGAAGACGCCGCAAGTGAATATGGAAAAATTACCGGGCTTGACCCCCACTATCGCTACGCCGACTTGGTGCGGTACCTTCAGGCTTGGTGTTTTTATCAGCAAAAAGACTACTCGGGCGCCTTGGAAAGTTTTGGCGTGGTATTGGCGGGTTCCAAGGACGAAACCTTAAGGAAACTTACCCTCTTCCAGGTGGCCGAAACCCAATTTCGTCTAGGGAATTACGACGACGCCAAGGAGCGATACGAGGAATTCCTTAAAAACTATCCCAAAGATTTTCTGGAAGTGCCTGCCCTTTATGGGCTGGGTTGGACGGAAGAAAAGCGAAAAAACAACGCGGAAGCCCTGAAGGACTTTGGACGAATCGTTGTGGATTTTCCGAATCATCCGCTCGCTCCCTGGGCGGCGGTGAGGCGGGGTACCGAGGACTACGCCGCGGGAAACTACGATGCGGCCAGGACGGATTATGGCAAAGGGTTGGACCTGGCTAAAAATAAAACCCCCGCCGACTTCCTTGAATACGGCTTGGGCTGGTTAGATTACTCGAATCAAAAATATGACGACGCGGCTGGCCATTTCACAAAAGTGTCGAGCTTCACACCAGACAGTGAACTGCGCTGGGACGCCGGTTACTTGTTGGCTGGCTGTGATTACCTGGCGGGGAAGTACGAGGATGCCAAGGCCCAGTATGGCCAATTGGCCCAGGCGGCCCCAGGCGAATTGGGCCAGGACTCGGCTTACTGGCGGGGTTGGTGTGACTACGCGCTAGGGCATTATGAACTGGCCCTGGGTGAATTCAAGGAAACGGGGATCTCGGCGGAAGGCGACCTGAAAACCCGGAGCTTTTGGGCCGTCGCCGAAGCGGCTTATGCAATAAAGGATTACCCGACCGCAGTCGATTATTACCAAAAAGCCCTGGGGAGCAATCCTTCCGAGTCCATGTCGGTGAACTGCAATTCAGGTTTGGGCTGGAGCTATTTTCAACAGGAAAAATACGAGGACGCGCTCCCCGCCTTCCAAAAGGCCGCCAAGGCAGGAGTGTCCTCGCCCCTTGGCGCTGAAGCCCAACTACGGGTAGGCGACTGCTATTACAATCTCCACAGATATGCCGAGGCCGACGCCGCTTACCGGCCCCTGGTGGAAAAACACGCGCCTTCCCCCTGTGACCTGGATGCTCAGGAGCAAATGGGCTGGTGCGCCTACCGCCAAGAGAAATTTCCGGAAGCGGTTAAAACTTGGGGCGTCTTGATCCCAAAACCGGGCACGGAAGACCGCCAATCCCGCCTGCTTTACTGGACGGCCTGGGCTTATTTCCGTCAGAAGGACTTCGACGATGCGGCGGATGAGTTTAAAAAAGTAGAGGCCCAATTTCCCCAGGACCCTTTGGCTCCCGAATCCCACCTGCGGAAAGCCGATTGTCTTTTCAACCTCCAAAAGTTCCAGGATTCCAAAAAAGCTTATCAAAGCTTCCTGGACACCTACCCTCAAAGCCCACTTTTGCCGGATGCCCTTTACGGCCTCCAGTGGTCGGCGGAAAAATTGGGGGAAAAGGGCACCTCCGTCGATGTGGCCAAGGAGTTCCTTCAAAAATTCCCTACTAGTCCCTTTGCTTCCACCGTCCAATACCGCATGGCGGAAGGGTTGTTCCACGACGGAAAATATGACGATGCCATTGGGGCCTACAAGGATCTACTGGCCAAATACCCCGACAGTTCGGAAGCCCCCAGGGCCCTTTTCTGGATGGGTACGGCATTGGTTAAGCAAGACAAGGGGGAAGCGGCCGAGCCGGTTTTCCAGGAGCTGGTGGACAAATACTCCAGTGACCCGTTGGCCCTAGAGGGGGAATTCAGCCTGGGTTCGGTTTATTTTGAAGCGGAACAATACCAGAAAGCCTTGGATGCCTACACCGGCATTTTCACCCGCTATCCCGACCACCGATTGGCCACCCACGCCCTTTTCAACAGCGCGGTATGCGAAAAACAGCTGAAACACCTTGATAAGGCGCTGGAATATTATCAAAAGCTTCTCAAGGATTATGGAAACGATCCACTGGCCCAGGAAGCCGGCCTGCAGGCCGGGCTCTTATTGGAAAAGGAAGGGAAAAACGATGAGGCTTTGACGGCCTATGAGATCACTATGAAATCGACTGAGAAGGACTTGGCTGTTGAGGCTTCCTATTACCACGCGGATCTGTTGAAAAAAGAAAAAAAATACGAAGAATCCCGGGAGGAATTCAACCATCTCATTACGGCTTTTCCTTCCGAGGATCAATGGGTGGTAACAGCTTACGCCAAGATCGCCGAGACTTACGAGGAACAAAAGGAATATCCCAAAGCGGCGGAGGAATATCATCGAATTTTAAAATATACCAAGGTGAAGGTCTATCGCGAGGCTACTTACAAGCGTTTGAAGGCCCTTCAACCTTTTCTTAAAAAGAAAACCACAAAACCCGCTGCCGAGGAAGACCCGTGATTCCCAAATACAAAACCTTTCACCGAATTGAAAGTGGATTGCTCATTTTGACCTTTGCCGTTACCTGCTTTTACGTTCGCCCAGGATCAACCTACTCCCTCGACGGCGCCAGCCTTACAGGGAACGGATCTTTCGACTGAATCCGCTCCTAACCAGGCTGTTTCCGAGGCCCCGGTCACCCTTTCAAAACCTGAGGCCGTGCCGACTGAATCCAACCAAGTCCCTTCGGCTGGGGTGAAGCCTTCCCAAGGAGAAGGGGAAAAAGCCCCGGTTACCAACCGCCCAACAGCCGTACCCGAATTCTCGCTGCCCGAAGTGGTCATCACCGGTGAAAACGAACTCACCATCAGCGCGCAAAGACTGGACCAGAAGGCTAATGACATCACCATGGGCAGCCACGATTTGACGGGTGTGGAAAGGGATATCAACGATCTTCCGGGTCTGAGTAAGACTTTCACGGCACTCGCCACTGAGGAAGCTGGCCCTTCCCAGGATACGGCCTTGGTTTTGCATTTGGGCGGTGGAGTGCCCGATACCTATGGTGGTTGGGGACTTTTTGGGCAGGAATTTAAGGATTTCCAATACCTTCTGTCAGGCTTTGATTCCAATTGGGGCGGGGAGTCCACTTCCTCAGGATTTGACGGGGACAAGCGGTTCGGCTTCGGCGGGCAGATCAATCTTTTTCCATTGGCCCCCCAAAACCTTCTTTTGTCGGGCGATTTCAAGCGACTGGACGCCGAACTGCCTTATCAAAACTCCATTCGGGAGACCCACGACGGAATCAACTTGAACTTGGAAGGGCATTGGAAATTCTCCGACTTGGTCCAGTCCCAATTGAACGTCACAAACCAGGACACCTACCTTCATTATTGGGACCAATCGGCCATGGGCAATCAAACCCAAGAATGGGAAGGACGGTTTAAGATTGACCGCCGACGACTTGGGGGATTTCCTCAACAGGTTTTCAATGGACTCGGGAGTCAATCATTCGACCTCGGATTTTGTCTTACCCGCGGCCACGGGATATGACTGGGGTTGGTTGGGGATGCAGGGCTATTTCAAGGACGGGGAAAACTTGGGGCTTACCCTTAAACTGCAGGCCCAAGCAGGGGATGGCCTGAATTTACCCTTGAAGCTCTACCCGGAAGCAGATTTCCTGTGGCGGGTCTTCGGCAATACCCAATTGAATCTTTACTGGAAATCCGACCGCTATGTGGAAAGCTTCAACAAGACCTTCATGGGCGCGGAACACGTCAGTCCGGAAACCGGCTTTCCTTCTCCCACCGAGGTAACCTATGAATGGGGTGGCCGGTTTACACAAAAACTGACGGAAGCTATCCTTTTATCCCTTTCTGCCTCCACGGCTCAAATCCAAGGTTACCACCAATGGACGGACATCAACGCCTCCAATCCCGTTTACATCCAGAATTATTCCACGCTTGCCCATGTGATGTTGAACAAGGCTGCCGCCAACTTGCAATGGAATTTCATGAAAGATTGGCAGGCCGCGGCCACCTACCAGTGGACGCAGGGGCTGAACCAAACCGGCGATGGAAAAAATCTGACCAACCTTCCCGTGAACCGCGGAATCCTCTCAGTTTATCGGGGGGATGAAATACTTGAAACGCGGTTGGAGCTTCAGATGGTTTCGGAGCGGCAAGCTTTTGAGTCATTACCGGGCACATTACCGGCCTATGCCACCTTGGGGCTTGACGCCACCTACCATTTGAGCAAGACTTTTTCCCTATGGTTGAATGGGGATAATCTTTGGGGACAAGCCTTTGATATTCAACCTGGCTATCTGGAACCCGTATACCATGTTCGCGCGGGCGTGGATCTTATTTTTTAAACTGGAGGTTTTCAATGTCTCAAGATTTTTCGTTGATCGCCGTCATGTTGAAAGGGGGCTGGACCATTGGGTTTTTAGTGCTAATGTCCATCGTGGTCTTCGCCGTCCTCTGGGAGCGTTGGAACTACTTCAAGGCCCATTTTAAAAGCCGGGAAGAGGTCATGGCCGGCCTGGAACCCTTCCTTAACAAGCGCAACTACCAGGAATGCATAGAGGCCTGCGACCGAAACGGCTCTTTCCTGGCCAAAATCATCCGGGCCGGATTAAAGGCCAAGTCCGACAAGATGGATATTCCTGAAAGCATGGAACGGGAAGCCAAGATTCAGCTTTTGAAGCTGGAACAGCGCCTGCCCTTCCTGGCGACCATTGGCTCCATCGCCCCATTTGTGGGCCTTTTTGGCACCGTTTTGGGCATAATTCACGCCTTCCGGGATCTCGCCCTGGCGAATGCCGGGGGCGCGGCGGTGGTGTCCCAAGGCATCGCTGAAGCCCTGGTGGCGACCGCCACGGGACTTTTCGTGGCCATTACGGCGGTCTTTATTTACAACTGGTTTCAAGCCCGGCTAAACGCCATGTCCCAGGAAGCGGAAATCGTCATTTCGGAAATGTCCGAGCGCATCGGAAGTTAAAGTTCCACATTTTCACTGGAGGCTGACTTATGCAAAGCCGTTTGCGGCCCGCGACAAAGCTCATGGCCGAAATCAACATGGTTCCATTTACCGACGTGGTGCTGGTGTTGTTGGTTATCTTTATGGTGACAACGCCCTTTCTTTTCCAAGGCGATTTCCAGGTGAAACTGCCTAAGGTGGCCGCGCCGTCACCGAATCTGCCGGAGACCGTCACCTTGACAGTGACCCAAGGGGGGAAGGTTTACTTGAACGACAAGGAAACGCCTTTGGAAGACCTCACTGCCCAATTGACTGCGATCATGCGCGTCAAACCCCAGGCCCTCGTTATGATTAACGCGGACAAGAACGTTTCCCATGGCACGGTGACGGATGTCATGTCCAAGGCTTACCTGGCGGGAGTAACCAAGGTAGGAATTGCCGTGGAACTTGATAACGGAAGTCAAGCCAAGCCCAATTAGCCGAAGATTCTGTTGTTGATAAAGGTTTCGCGCATGGACCGGGAATTTCAAAAATCAATCCTTTATTCCACCCTTTTTCATGGGTTGCTATTGCTTGCCCTTTTTCTTATTTACCGGTCCTTTTTGGTGGTAAACACGCCCTTGATGATGCAATTGACCCTCATCGGCCAGATGTCCAAGGGTTATGGCATGGGTTCACCTTCGGCTCAAAGCGGGGAAGCCCCCAACCAGCTTCCCTTGGCCGCCACCAATGGCGAGTTCGGTTCAACGAGTCAAACCCGAACGAACCCGCCTCCTCCGAACGTGGAACGGTCGGAAGTAGCTATGAAACAACCACTCAAACCCAAAACCCACTCCGGCAACGCGCCCACCGAGCAATATTTGGAAAATCTAACCAATGAAGCCCCGATTGGCCTTGAGAATAAAAAAGATGTAACGGCCCAGATTAAAACCACCAACGGGCTGGGTCATGCGGGTGTGGCGGGTTCACCCGAGGGAAGCCCCACGATCGAGGGGGAATTGGCATCCCGCGCCATCAAACACCAAGTGAATCCAGCCTATCCCGATTGGGCTAAAAAGCAAGGTATCGAGGCTACAGTCAAGTTCCGCTTAACCGTACTACCCAACGGTCTTTTGCGTGAGGACGACCTTCAATTGGATCAAACCTCCGGCTACCGTGAATTGGATCGGGCAGTCTATGACGCCATGGTTCAATGGGAATTCGAGCCCCTCGACCCGAACATACCGCAAGAGGACCAATCGGGGGTCATCACCTTTTCGTTCAATCTCAAAAACCAGTAACCCTGACCGCTGGCTGTTCTTTTAAGGGTAGTCCTAAACCAAAAATCAGAAAAAATATAGGCAAAAAAGTCTAAATCACTGAGAAAATTGGGTTCCGGCCGACCCTTAAACCTCGCTATATAAAAAGTACTTGGAAAAGAAAGCCTTGATACGAATCCGTAACCTCTTAACCGCTAGTTTACGGTACAATTTTTTATTATCGATTTCTTCCTACTATTTTTCCTTAAGGAGCCTGAATTTTGCTTTCCACCGCCGACTTCAGCGAACTGGACCTCAAAACGATCCTTGACCGTGAAATGGTCGAGGTCCATTTCCAGCCAATCCTTTCCATCCGTGAAAAAAAGGTTATCGGGTTTGAAGGCCTTTCGAGGGGCATCCATCCACTTTCAGGAAAACTGATATCCCCCTTGGCGCTTCTTAAGACCGCTAAGGAAGCTGGGCTGACCCTTGAGTTGGATCGCCTATTCCGCAAAAAAGTCTTGGAAACGTTCAAACAGTGCTGTCCCGGGCCGCAAGAACTTCTTTTAAGCTTGAATTTCGAAACCTCAGTTATCGACAAAGAAGTGGGTACATTAAACCTGCTACACCTTTGCCGTCAG
This sequence comes from uncultured Pseudomonadota bacterium, assembly GCA_963770835.1. Lineage (GTDB taxonomy): Bacteria > Oederibacteriota > Muellerivitia > Muellerivitales > Muellerivitaceae > JAJPJW01. Next base: position 170,321 of record CAVYRH010000011.1, on the reverse strand, counting down.
TTGAATATGGACCCGACTGTTATCGTGATTGAGATCCTGGAGTCGAAAGTTAAAAATGTGGATGCCCTGGCACGTTTTGTACAAATCCACCGCGAGAACGGCTTTCTGGTGGCCTTGGATGATGTCGGTAAAGGGCATTCCAATTTGGACCGAATTCCAATCATCCAACCTGACATTCTCAAGATTGACCGTTCCCTGGTTATGAACCTGCAGGAGGATTATTATCGCCAGGAAGTCTTTAAATCCTTGGTGAGCTTGTCCCAAAAGATCGGGGCTTTGGTCCTGGCGGAAGGCGTAGAGACTGAGGAGGAGACCCTGGAGACTATGGAATTGGGTGCTGACCTTCTCCAAGGGTATTACATTTCCGAACCCCAGGAGCCCAGTGTCGATTTCGTGGGAGCCATCACCAATATTATGGACCCCGTGGCCGACAAATTCCGCCAACGCATGGTGGACAAATTCAATATCCGCAAGATGCAGCACGAGCGCTACAGCCTAATGATGGAAGCTTTCATCAGCGAACTTTCCACTCTAACCCTGGAGGAGATGGATGGGAAATTGTGCAGTATCCATTTAAGCCATCCTATTGCGGAGGCCATTTACGTCCTGGACCAGAGGGGAATTCAAGTCACCTTGATGTCCTGCAAGACGGTTCAAAAGACACGGAAGGGCGTTTTCCGCTTGCCCCCCAAGGGAACCAATTATTCGATGCGGGATTATTACTATAATCTCATGGAAGCCCGTTACGACCGTAATACCTACACGAGCGACCCCTATATTTCCCCTGCTACGGGCCTATTTTGCCTGACTATTGCCACCCGTTTTACGGACCGCACTGGAACTTCTCTTATCCTTTGCGCGGACGTGGTGCCCACTTATCTTAAAAACATAGGACGGCTTATGACCCTCTTCGGAGGTTAGTCCCGATCTTCGTCTATTTCGGAGTAAAACAACTCCATGGTAAAAAAGTCAACTTAGGTTTGCCTTCTGGCCTTTGGTGGTTCAGTTTCCTATCTTTTTGGGATCTATGATAACCTTCCCAGACCTCCTCGGCAGGACTCTTCCCCCTGACGGATCATCCAGACGGCCTTCCGCAACTCCTTTCCCTAGGTTATACTTGGTCACCTTTTTCCGGAGAAAAACAATGAGCACCCCGCTTTGGAACAAAAAAGTAAAATGCCCCTTCTGCCAGTTCGAGTTCGAGACCACCCGTATGCGCTCCTCCGTCATCAAGATCAAAGAAAAGATGACCGACTTTGGGAATATTTACGACGGTGAATGCGCTTATTTCTATGCCGTCACCGCCTGTCCTCAATGCACCTTTGCGGCCTTAAACAAGGATTTCGACTCCATCCGTGCCGATTACGAACCCAAGGTTATTGAGGCCACCAAGAAGATCCGGCAGGCCAACGTGAAAAAACCGGACATTTTCTCCCTGGGTTCCTTGACTCCAGAAGTCGCCGCTAAACGGCATGAGTTGGCCGTTGCCTTCACCAAAATGCGTACTTATTCGGAACTGGGCACCTTGGCGGGTCTTTATATGCATTTGGTCTGGATTTACCGACTGGCCCAAAACCGCGAAAAAGAGAGGGCGGCTATGACTGAAGCCGCCAAGGCTTATCAGGATTTTCATGAAAAGGGAGGTGACTTGCCGGAAAAGCTGGGGGAACCAGGCGTCCTTTACCTGATCGGGGAGCTTTATCGCCGCCTGGGCCAATACAAGGAGGCCCGAAACTATTACGGCCGTGCCTTGACCAGTAAGGAAATCCGCAGTTTTCCCGCCATTGCCGACATGACCCGCGACATGATGTTGGCAGCCAAAAATGCCATGGAGCAAGCTGAAACAGCCTAGGACAATTGCCTTCTTAAAGCTTACAATCTTCCCATGTCACCTTTATCTGTCCATTTCGAAGGCATCGACGAGCCCAAGCCACGCTTGGAAGGTTGGTGTTACATGGTCGGCATTGGCTCACTTATTCCTTTTTTGGGACTTCTATTTGCCGGTGTTTCGGTGGTGTTGGGTATCGTGAAGATCGAGAAAAAAGGTGGTTGGAGCCTTTTAGTTTTGGCGGCGATGGGGTTTTGCCTGACCGCTGGTTTGAGCGCCGTTTATTGGGATCAAATCTTCCCAGCCCCGGTCGAGGTCGGTTCTTCTACGGCTTCTAGAGCCGCAACGGGATCGACAGCGGAGGCCGGTTCTATCGTATGGCTTCAACCTAACTGAAGGGCTGAAGATGTCCCAGGCAACCGGGAAGCCCATCCTTTACGATTTCACCGCTCACTGGTGCGGCTGGTGCAAGATTTTGGATGCCAAGGTTTTCGAGAATCCCCGGGACGCCGCCAAAATTAACGGTCTCTTCGTACCCGTTGTGGTGATGGACCTACGGCGAGAAGAAGGAAAGAACCCAGGCGACGTGGCCGAACTACAATCGAAGTATCAAGTCAGAGGCTTTCCAACCTTGGTCGTCCAATATCCCGATAACGGGGTCTCCCGGCAGATGGTGGGCTTTGGCGGCGAGGATCAAGTGATGAGTTTTCTCTCCCAGGCTAAACCTTAAAGTCCGCCATTCCTTTCAAAGAACCTGCTAAACTACGCCCTCATTTTTAATTTCGAGGACAGGTCACCATGGCCCGCATTGCCGCCATTTTTCCCAACGAAGGTTCCCAGTATGTGGGAATGGGAAAGGAATTTTATGCTAAGTCCCTGACCGTCCGGGACACCTTTGACAAAGCCGAAAAACTGTTGGAGCGTAAGATCGCCAAGGTCTGCTTCCTGGGCCCCCAGGAAGAATTGGACCAGCTTTTAAACGCGCACCTTATTACTTTTCTCTGCGATGTGGCCTTTTTCGACCCCCTGGTTCAAAACCGCCGCAAACCGGAGGCGCTCACTGGAATTGGCGTGGGAGAAGTGGCCGCCCTGGTAGCCGCCGAATGCCTGCCTTATCCCAACGCCCTGCAATACGTGGTAAAACGCACTGAAATTTTGGAGAAATTTGCTCAAAAACACGACGGTGAAGCTCTGTTTCTAACCGGTGTGCCCCTGGAACAACTGAAACCTATTCTCACCCGCGAGGAAGGAGAACTCACCATCACTCAATATCTGGCGCCCGACACCTTCATGGTTTGGGGGCCCAAGGAAGCAATTTTCTCCTTACAGACTGAAGTCCAAGGAATCCGCCAGATAAAAAGCAACCTCCAACCATCACGGGGACCTCTTTTTTCAGGGAAAGCCACTGAATTGGAAGATGATTTGGACCGGTTGTTGACCAAATGCCTCGAAGGGAAACCACTCAAGAACCCTAAAATCGCCCTCCATCGCTCCAGCGATGGAGAATATGTGGGGACCATCGAAGCGGTAAGGGATGTCCTCACCAAACAGTATTCAAAACCCGTGGATTGGGTGAAAACCGTCCAAGCCGTCAACCTCAGAGGGTTCCGCACCTGGGTGGAAATAGGGCCAGGAAAGACCTACAGCACATTGGTGAGGAAGGTGGATACGAACAACCGAATCTCCAACGTTGAGGACCTTAAGAGTTTGTCGACTACCGTTAAAGTCACTGGATAGATGAGGGTATGTTTTTAAATAAAAATCCCAAAAATATTTTTTTTATCCTGATCTTATTAATCGAGGCCTGCTCTTTGGAACCGTGGCGTATCTTACCCTCAGCGGCTTGGGCGCAAGAAGATGCTTTATCGGTTCCTCAGACGAACACACAGCCCAAATTGATCCTTCCCCGAGCATCTTCTCCAGATAATCCAGTTACGGAATCGGAACCAGCCGATGTTGTGGAACAAAATGGCGAATTTGCGCCTATGGTTACGCCTTCGGTAAGCCAAAACGTCTCGCGTCCTACTTTCACCAGTACCCCGACACCTACATCCGTTAAAACTCCAACCTTTACTCCCACCCCGGACAAACACCTCAAGAAAACAACCATACCCAATGGAACCGTTACGCCAGCCTTTCAACCGGTGCGGGTTACGACCATTCCGAACCCGGCTTATGGGGACAAAGTAATTTTTCGGGTGATGACCCAAAGTCCGGCTACTGCCCGTATCGTGGTTTATGACCGATTTTTTAGCAAGGTTACGGAGCTTCAGGGGGCCGGAGACCGACTTTTCGACATTTTATGGGGCCTTACAAAGGTTCCCGAAGGTATTTATTATTATCAAGTTCAGGTGACCAACAGCGGTACCGGCGAAAGCCAGATACTTCACATGCAAAGTTTCGCGGTGATGAAGGACGAAGAACCTCCCGCTTCGAATAATTAAACCACCAAGCAAACAGAGTGTCCAAAACCTTTTTCCCTTAAATAGTTAAAAAAATAGGGATTTAAAGTAAAATCCAACCGCAACTAATCCCATTGGAGATTCGAATGCCTTCCGCCTTGCCCGAAGTACTCATCGTAGGTCGCCCCAACGTGGGCAAATCCACCCTCTTTAACCGCCTAGCGGGGAAATCCCTGGCCTTGGTGGACAACCAACCAGGTTCCACCCGGGACCTGAAGAGTTTCGAAGCGGAATGGAATGGCACTGTTTTCATTGTCACTGATTCCGGTGGCTGGGTGCCCGGAGAAAAGGAATCAATTGCCCTAAAAATCGGCGAAATGCTGGAAAAAAAGATCCTTCAAACTACGGCACTGGTGCTCGTGGTGGATGGCCAGGAAGGTGTAACCCCGGCGGACGAGATCCTTACCAGGGCTATCCGCAAATATGGGCTGCCCACCTGGGTCGCCGTCAATAAAGCTGACCAGCCCGACAAGGGAAGGGAAGTGGCGGCCGATTTCGGGAAATTGGGATTTGAAAACTTTATTCCCATATCCGCCATGCACGGCATCGGCCTGGACGACCTATTAGATTCGCTCGTGGCTGGCCTTCAAAAGGTGCCCCCAAAAAACCTGCCTGAAGAAGAGGAAAAACGACCCTTGCGGCTAGCCGTGTTGGGAAAGCCCAATGTTGGCAAATCCTCCCTGGTGAACGCCATTTTGGGCGAAAAACGGATGATTGTGGACGATCTGCCGGGCACCACCCATGACGCGGTACCCGTCATCATTGAGACCGGCGATAATCCTCTCGTCATGGTGGATACTGCTGGTATCCGAGCCCAGCAAAAACAGGACAGCCGCATCGAACATCTTAGTGTGGAACAAGCCCTCTACGAACTACAAACCTGCCAAGTGGTCCTTATGGTAGTGGACGGCGAGAAGGGGATTACCCACCAGGACGTCACCATCAGCCGTATTATCGGGGAGGCTTTTCGACCTGTTGTCGTGGTGATTAATAAATGGGACATCCACCCCCATGGGGCCGAACAGGCCCGTGCTGAGCGGATTACCCGCCGGGAACTGCGCCAAATCCACTATGCCCCCGTTTTATTCGCTTCGGCCAAAACCGGCCTAAATTTAGAGCGAATTCTGCCCATGGTTCACGCTGTATATGAGGAAAGTTGTCGCCAAGCCCCCACACGTAAAGTGAATTTGGCCCTGCAAGAAGCAGTTTCCAAGCAATCCCCACCCTTTCGGGGAGGGCACCAGATTAAAATACTTTACGGATATCAAAGGGTTGGGCATCCCCCAGCCTTTGAGGTTTTTGTGAATCAAGCGGACAGTGCAACACCCGCATACATGCGTTACCTCGAAGCCGAACTTCGAAAGGCGCTAGATTTGGGATCAACACCGATGCAAATTGTCATGAAGGAAAAAGCTGATAAACATGGGTTTAAAAAGCAATCTTACAAGCGAAACTTTGATCCCAATGCCGCTCGGCACAACAAAAAACGAACTGAAAAACCCCGTCGAAAAAAGGCTAAACCATGACTGACGTACTGTTGTTGCTATGTGCCTATCTTTTGGGGTCCATTCCATTTGGCTATTTATTGGTGAAATGGGTGAAGGGAGTGGATGTTCGCACTCAGGGAAGTGGAAATATCGGGATGACTAATGTTTGGAGGGTAGCCGGACCGGGGTGGGGAATTACCACTTTAGTTCTGGATATCTCCAAAGGTGTGTTGGCAGTTTGGTTGGCTCAGCACTTTGACCCCATGGACGACCTTATGGAAGTGCTTTGCGGATTAATGGCGCTTTTAGGGAATATCTTCTCAGTTTTCCTGAAGTTCAAGGGCGGGAAGGGCATCGGTGTTTCCATCGGTATCTTTTTCTTTCTTCTACCCCCCGAAAGCAGCGTTGGACTTATTTTTTTCATCGTGGCTGTCTTGAGTTCCCGAATGATATCCGTAGGGAGCCTACTGGGAGTGAGCGCCATGGCTGTCATGACCTTGTACCATCAAAAAGGGCTTACCTGGTTCTCGGGGTTGGCTTTATTGGCGACCGCCTTGGTCTGGTGGACCCACCGTCAGAACATTAGACGTATCTTAGATGGGACCGAAAACAAGATCGGAAAAAAGAAAAACAAACAGTAAAGCCAATTTCGTCAAATATTCACACGGACATACGCTCAAGGATTTAACATGAAATTGTGTGTTTTAGGCGCTGGAAGCTGGGGAATTGCTTTAAGTGTCCATCTTCATCGCGCCGGACATCATATTCAACTTTGGGAGTATGACTTCGCTAAGGCCCAAGAGCTTAAACAAACGCGCGAGAACAAAATTATCCTTCCTGGCATTCTGCTGCCCCCGGAGATCCTCATTACCTCCCGGATGGAGGAGGCATTGGAGGGTGGGGAAGGGGTTGTCTTGGTCGTTCCTTCCCATGTAGCACGGTCCACCATTCAAAAGGCTATTTCGTTCTGGCCCAAGGGCGCTTGGGTCACCTGTGCCACCAAGGGTCTGGAAGAACAAAGCCACCTGAGGATGAGCGAATTATTAAAGGAACACATTAAGAATGATATGCTCATTTCCGTTGTATCAGGTCCAAGCCATGCCGAAGAAGTATCTCGAAAAATGCCGACCACCGTTGTGGCCGCTTCCTCCAATCCCGCTCTTTCCACAACGGTGCAAGGAGTTTTCCATTCGGACTATTTCAGGGTTTATACCTCCACTGATGTTGTGGGCGTGGAGTTGGGAGGCGCGCTCAAGAACGTCATCGCTATCGCTGCTGGCATCTCCGACGGCCTGGGGCTGGGAGACAACGCCAAGGCGGCTCTGATGACTCGGGGACTTCATGAAATGACACGCTTGGGGGTGGCCCTGGGGGCTCAGGCCGCCACCTTCGCGGGTCTTGCCGGTATGGGGGATTTGATCGTCACCTGTTGCAGCCGCCATAGCCGTAACCGGCTCTTGGGCGAAAAAATAGGAAAGGGCGCGAGTCTGGAACAAGCCCTTGGCGAAATGGTCATGGTGGCGGAGGGCGTCAAGACCTCCCATGCAGCCATGGATCTTGCCCATAGGGCCAAGGTGGAAGTTCCCATCAACGAAGAAGTTTACAAAGTACTTTTTGAGCGCAAAAGCGCCAAAGAAGCTGTGAAGTCACTCTTGGCCCGCGCGGCTCGGGCTGAGCAAGACCCGAACGTCTGGTGACTTTCTTGATTTTCCGAGCGATTAAATCTTTCGTTGAGGTGAATGTTGACCCGTAAAGACCTCGTCAAAAGCCTCTTGCGACTCGGCTTAACGAAGCGGCAATCCCGATTAGCGGTAGATTCCTTTTTTGGCTCCATCACCTCCGCCTTGCGGGGCGGAAAAAAGATTTCTATAGTGGGTCTCGGTTCGTGGGAATGGAGAAAAAGACCGGCTCGGTTAGCCCGCAACCCAAAGACGGGCAAGCGGTTTGCGGTGGGATCCCGGGAAGTTCTTTTCTTTAAGCCGGCGCCCCGGTTGCGACAAAAGTTGAAGGGTTAACGCTAGCGGAGGGGTGAATGGCAGAGGAAGAAAAACTCTTTTATACCATTGGCGAAACGGCCCAGTTGGTCGGCGTGAAACCCTACGTGCTTCGCTACTGGGAAACGGAGTTCCGAAAACTAAATCCCCAAAAATCTGTGACCGGGCAGCGAACCTACCGTAAAAGGGACGTCCGCGTGGCCCTTACCATTAAAAGACTCCTGTACGTTGAGAAATATACTATCGCGGGAGCGATTAAAAAACTGGAAGAATTGGATGAGAAGGATTTCCTGGATTCGATGGAAATAGTTGTCTCCGAATCGTCAGTCCAGGCTTCTTCCGGAAAACAGTTGAGTTCTTCTACGCCTTCACCCCTCTCCAACCCCGAGGAGGGGAACTTCCCCCCAATCTCTCGTGAAAAGGTAGGGGAAATGAAAAACTTGATTATCGCTACAAAAGCGATTTTGCGGAAGTACGGTTTAAATTAAGCTCTTTTGTTCCTCGAATCCTAGATGCCCCGGAAGAACCAATAATTAGAGCGTTTTCTGGCCCTTCTTTTCTTGAACAGAACTATAATTTCACCTATAGTATGCCTCCCTTTGGGGAAAGGTTTTCTGGACGGGGTGTAGCGCAGCGGCTAGCGCACTTGGTTCGGGACCAAGGGGTCGGAGGTTCGAATCCTCTCACCCCGACCAGAAAACTATTCTGGATGGTCTTCTCCGTCCATTATTGAGTCGACTTAAATTTAATTGATTCGTCGGGGCGTGGCGCAGCCCGGTAGCGCAGTTGCATGGGGTGCAAAAGGTCGCAGGTTCAAATCCTGCCGCCCCGACCATTTTTCAAGGTCGTTTCCCGGTTCGCGAATCAAAAAGCCCACCTGTTTTTCCCGAAGTTTTAGGCCCTACCACATTTCTTAAAAAAGTCAAAAAAAAGCCCTAATTATTCAGAAATCTGACAAATTCTCTGCTTTGAATTTACGGAGGTTTCTTATGTTTAACGCTTTCACAGGAACCGTCCTTGGAAGGGTACAAGGGGTAGGTTTTCGTTATTTTACAAAAGAGACCGCCGATAACTTGGGTTTAACGGGTTGGGTGCGCAATTTGCCTGATGGATCCGTGGAGGTTTTTGCCTCAGGCTCAAGGCCAGCCTTGGAACAGTTTATGCAAAGCTTAAAGGTGGGTCCCATTGGAAGCCGGGTTTCGAGTACACGGTTTCAATGGTTCGAAACGCCCGAGAAGTTTGAAGAGTTCAAAATCCAAGGTTGATGGGTAAAGGCGAATCTATGGGGCTAAAAAAACGATTAAAGGCCAAAACTAGCTCCACCAGCCGAATTATTGCTCCGTTAATTCCCATTATCGAGAAAAAAGCGAACACTTCCCCCGAGTCTAAAAGCCTTGAGCGTATTACTACCGACAGTCTCAAACTATACTTCCGTGAAATTTCCCGCGTTAAACTGCTGACCGCTGAAGAGGAAGTGATGCTGGCGAAGCGTATTGAAAAAAATGATTTGAAAGCCAAACAGGCCTTGATCGCCGCCAATCTGAGGCTGGTGATTAAGGTGGCCAAGAAATACATGAACCAGGGTCTTTCCTTCCAGGATTTGATAGAGGAAGGGAACTTAGGGCTTATCAAGGCCAGCGAAAAGTTCTCCTGGCGTCGTGGCTTTAAGTTCAGCACTTACGCAACTTGGTGGATACGCCAAGCCATCACGCGAGCCCTTTCCAACCAGTCCCGCACCGTCCGCGTGCCCGTCCACGTTTCCGAGGACATCAACCGTTTTGAACGCATCTCCCGGGATCTTACCCGCAAGTTGGGACGCGATCCCAGCCTTATGGAAATTTCCAAGGCTGGCAAATTGAAATTCGAAAAGATCCACAAACTTCAACGTTTGGCCCAAAAAAACATTTCCTTGGAAGTCCCGGTGGGGGACGAGTCCAACTCCAAATCTATCGGCGATTTCATAGAGGATAAATCGGTAATGAGTCCGGCTCAAAACGTTTTCGATCAACTTCGATCTGAAAAACTCAAGAAGCTTATCAGCACACTGAATGACAAAGAGCAAAAGGTAATTCTGATGCGTTTCGGCTTCGAGCAGGACCAACCCAAAACCCTAGAACAAACCGGGACCCTTTTAGGTGTTACCCGTGAGCGGATTCGTCAGATTGAAGAAAAGGCATTGCAAAAAATTCGTTTCTTAATGAAGGCCTGTAACGAAGAATATCGTGAACTTTTGAACGAATTTGTGTAAACTCCCTCCCGACTAAAACCTCTTAAAACCTATTCATTATCATTGCAAGTTACCTGATAAATTTGGCGTTTTTTTTTACCGAGGCCCATCCGATCGTGTATTTCATTTACGAAGGATAAAGTGTGGACTTCAAAACTCTGATCCGCGATGTGCCAGATTTTCCCAAGAAGGGAATTATCTTTAAAGACATCACCCCACTTCTGAAAGACCCGAAGGCTTTTCAGGAAGTCATCCACCGAATGGCGGATCAGTACAAGGGTCAAAAAATAAATTCCATCGTGGCCATGGAATCCCGTGGCTTTATCCTGGGTGGCGCATTGTCCACCTTTATGGGCATCTCTTTCATCCCGGTGCGAAAACCTGGAAAGTTACCATGGAAGACCCTTCGGGAAACTTATGAACTGGAATATGGGACAGACACCCTTGAAATTCATGAAGATTCCATTTCCAAAGGGGATAAAATTTTAATCTTGGACGACGTCTTGGCAACTGGTGGCACCGCCGCTGCGACCATTCGGCTAGTGGAAAGGGCCGGAGGAGATGTGGTAGGGGCCTGTTTTCTTATTCATTTAAGGTTCCTTAACGGCCACGAAAAATTGAAAAGCACCCCTGTTTTCTCTATACTTCAGTTCTGATTTCACCGGACTTCCTTTTACCTGAGGGTTGCAGGAAAAGGCCCTCGTAGCTCAGTTGGATAGAGCGACCCTTTCCTAAAGGGTAGGTCACGCGTTCGATTCGCGTCGAGGGTACCATTGGATGAGGCCTTCCCCGAAGGGAAGGCTTCTTTTTTGAAAAACGGTAGATTTTGTCTCAAACTTGATTTTAAAAGGTGGTTGGAATGGCGACCCATTGGAGTGGTTTAAACCCGATCCCGCACGAAAAGTCCGAAACGGAAAAATGGCTGGACTGGGCCAAGGCCCATCAAGAATTCATCGCTGTGGCCGGTATTGTCCTGTTGCTGGTGGGAATTGGAGTTCCATATATACTCCATAGCCGGGAACAAAGTGAAAAAGATGCCCAGGAGGTGTTGAATCGGGGTCAATACTATCTTCACTCGCCCGTTGATCCCCAAAACGGTCCTTTTAAAAGCGACGTTGAAAAATACAAACAGTCTCTTCAAACTTTTCAACGTATCCTTACCGATTATTCCGGGACCCAGACCGCCAAATTGGCCCGCTATTATGCGGCCAAATGCGAGTACTCCCTGGGTCAATATACCCAGGCTTACGCTAGCTTTGATACAGCCACTCAGGAATTAAAGGATATTCCCCTGGGAGATGAGGCCTACTTGGGAAAGATCCTTTGCTTGGAATCCCAAAACCAGTTTCCACAAGCCGCTACTATAGCTGAAGCTTTTTTACGTGATCATTCCACCAGTTTCATCGGGAGTGAACTTCGCTTAGAACTCTCGGATATCTACCTTAGAAACAAGGATAAGGCTAAGTCAATTGAACAGTTGAAAACCCTTTCTCAAACTGATGCCGATAGCAGTTGGGGACTGGAAGCTGGCCGCCGCTTGAAAAACCTCCAGTCCTAAAAAGACTGACTTCCGGGTTTTGTTTTTAACCTTTAATGTATTTTTTAAATCTAGCAACACCTTCCTGAAAAACCGTCGGAATGGGCAAAAGACTTAAAACCAGGAAACATCCCACCGGAAAATCATAAAAAGCCCCAGGCTGGACAAGAACCTGGTACTTTTCTAATAGGTCGAGCACTATTTGTTCCTCCCGGGCATCTTTTTCGGTTATTTCTACCAACGCATACCATCCTCCTTGAGCAGGCCAAAGTTTGGCTTTATCTAAGCTTTGGAGCTCTTGGGCAAGAAAACGTCGGTTGTTCATGACCCTGTCGATTAATTGTTTTTGAAACAAAGGGGCGAATGCCAGTAGATCTTTAAGGGCCAGTTGAACTGGAGTATTAACGGATAAATAGGTATCGGCGACCAGTTCCAATCTGTTCTGGCATTCATCTAGGAGGCTTGATGGGCCGTCCAAGATGATCCAAGAAAGTTTTAGCTGGGGAAGCCCCACACTCTTGGAAAGGCCGCCAAGACGGAAAGAAAGGGTATTATTTGGTACCCAAGGCTTAAAAAACTCACCAAGGTAGCCATAATCCGCGAAAACCTCGTCTGCAATGTAGGCTATTTGTTTTTTGTCACAGATATTTCCTAAGGCTTCTTGATCCTTGCAGCTTAAAAAGGTACCGGTCGGGTTGTGAGGATTAACAACAACCAGCCCTCGGCAGGCAGAATTTACAGTCTTTTCCGTTCGTCTTAAGTCCACTGGCCAATCCACGGCCATTCGAAGGGGATAGGGAATTAGTTCCATGCCTTCCAGGCGCAGCAAATGGTCCAGAAGGGGATAACCTGGTGCAGGAACCAAGAAAGAACTACCGGAATCTCCCAGGAGCTTGAAGAGAAACGAATACGCCTCACTGGTACTAGCAGTCAAAACGACCTTGGCCGGGTCTACCAATTGGCCCTTGGTGTTGAGATAGTCGGCCACCGCATGGCGGGCCTCGGGCAGACCAAAAGGGTGAGGTTCATAGGTAAATCCAGCTGGCCGGCTTAAGGCCTGAAGGAGGTCTGGTGGATAGTCAACCCCGCAACGAGTGGGATTAGACTCGGTTAAATCTAGGATACCTCGTCTAACTATTTGCTCAATGGCTCGGGCGATTCGATTAGGTGAAAGATCCCTGGGTGTACGGTCAGAAAAGTACAGGATAACCCCCTAAAGTAAAACTTTAATAAATTTCAGAAGCCCTGATTTTGCCTTTGAAACAGAACGAAATCCACTCCATCTCTAAGCAATGCAAAATTTGGAAAGGACCTGAAATGAACCATGCAATGTCGATATGACATAAACCCGATTAATCCACCAAATTCCGGGGTTTGTCGATCCTAACGTCGATGACACCAAAATTTTGGTCTTTTGAATCGGCCTTAACGTTTGTTTTCCAGCGGCGCTTTCAGCCAATTTTAGGCGTTGGGATACCAAGTACAAAGTTGCAGATAGTGAAAAATCGTCTAAAAGAATGCCATTTAAATGCAAAATCAGCGTATTTTGGCCGCCTTAAATTTAAACAAACCATGAAGCCTGCCGAACAGCTTCTCTTGGTTCAAAATCCACTTCATAAACCGCAACTTATAAACTCTTAACTAATTTAAAAGGGCCTTTTGAGAATTTTTAAGCTCCATCAGAATTATTGGGCAAAGTTTTCCGGTTTATGGCCCGGAAGCGTTTTAAGACCGATTCGATCCCAAACAAACTGCCCAGGTTCAAGGCATGAACCTTGGTTCCATCCTCAAAGGCCTTCCTGTGAGCCGAACGGGCCTTGGTGGAGGCCAGCTTTACGTAATTTTCGCTAACCATGATGCTGGAATGACCCATCAAATCCCGGATTTCATACACACTGGCGCCTGATTCGGCCAATTGGGTGCCAAAGGAATGTCGAAGGACGTGTACGGTCAGCTCGGTTGGATTTTCAAGATTTGCCCATTGGGCGGCTTTTTTGACCCATGTTTCCAGATAATCCACATGAATGGGTTTACTGGTGGTGCTGGGGCTTGGAAAAAGATGGACTCCCGAATTTTCCGGTCGATTGCCCAGGTAATGTTTTAGGACTTCTTTCAACGCCTCGGTCATGGGTACCGTTCGCTCCTTGTCGCCTTTGCCGATGACGGTAACGAGGCCTTGGTCTGGGTCCAAATCCCGAACTTTGAGATGGGCAATCTCAGAGACCCGGAGGCCGCAATGATAACCAAGTAAGACCACCAAGCTGACTTTTTGACCCTCCAAATCGACCGTTTGGAGACCTTTTACCAGGGCTTCGCGGTCCTTGGGCGGTAAGGGGCGGGGATTGCGTTGGGGACTGCGAATGGCCAGGTTGTGGAAAACGGCCGTAGGATCAGTGGCAATATGTTGGATGGAAGCCAAATAGCGGTAGAAAGACCGTGTCGTCGCCAAGATGCGCTTCATAGAACGGGTGGAATAAGCAACCCGGGGCTTGCCACTTGGCGTAAAACCTGGTTTGGTCAAGGCACCAGCAAAGTGGACCATCTGTTCTGGCCTTGCGTCCGCCGGAACATGAATATTGGAACGATCTAGAAATTGTTTAAGAACTCGCAGGTCCTGGTGGTAGTTTTCTTTGGTGTGGGAAGATTTGCAAAGGGCCAGGAATCCGTCGTATGGCGTTAGCTCCAGCAGGTTTGGTGGGGTTCTTTGGGAATTGGATTTGGATTTTTGGTTCAAAGAGCTTTCCTGTCTCGGTATAATTGTAGATATACCGAAAAAGTTGAGTTTTGAAAAGAAGAATTTTGAGTTTCGGGAGAAATGCCAGTTCCAGAAAGATCCTAGAACGTTTGGAGCTGAGGCAATGAAACTCCTGGATTTTGCATTTGAAGGCCATTTTTTTGAGCGATTCTACGACATCAAAGCAAACGGGAGCGGCATCTTGTCTTAAGCTATTTGGGGCGACTAAGTCAGGAACTCGTTAATAATTTTTTGAAATCGGGTTGGGTCTTCGATCGGTACCAAGTGGCCAACATGTTCCAAGATTTTTATTCGACTACCAGGGATGGCTTTAGCCATGGCTTCAGCCTCCGATACCGGGATCAAGGCATCCTCGCGGCCGGCCACGATAAGTGCAGGCACCCTTAAAGTCGGCATTAGGTCGGTTTGATCCCTTCGCTCTGCCATAGCGCGCTGAGCCAAGGCCACGGCGCCTGGTTTTGTTGTCCGAATCCATCGACTGACTTGGTCCACAACTCCAGGTTTATCCGACAAAGTCGATTTTCCCAAGAGACCGGGGACCATGTCCTTAATCAAGAATTCTGTGCCTTCTTTGAGCACCTTTTCAGCCATATTCAACCTGCTTTGACGGGTCTCGGATTTGTCCAACCCGGGTCGTGTGGAGATAAAGATCACCTTGGCAATCCGCCCCGGAAAACGTCTTAGGTATTCCATTGCCCAGTAACCGCCCATGGAAATACCGCCCAAAATAACTTGGTCCGTAATTCCCCTTTGATTTAAATGATTTTCGAGCCCTTCCGCCACATCTGAGAGCGTCAAGCCTGAAGGTGCAAAAGGTGATTCGCCGAACCCTGGAAAATCGGGCAGAATCAAAGAATGTCCCAAAGGAGGTTTAATGGCCTTCCAAATCGAATGCGAAAGCGGAAAGGCGTGCAAAAGAACAATCGCTTTTCCGGTCCCCGTGGCAACGGATTGGATAACAGGAGCCGACATTTAAAGTCCTTTTAAATCAGATTTAATGCTATTGACTCTGAAGTTTTACTTTAAGTTTTTAATCTATCCTTTTTCGACAAATAAAAAACCGGTGTTTCTGGAAGGTGTCCGGAAAGTACCAAGTCGATATTTTTGGCCGCCAACAATGCCATGGCATCGCGGGTTCCAACTGTGGCACTTCCAATATGCGGAAGCAAAGTACAATTTTGCAGTCTCAAAATCTGTTTTTCAATCCGAGGCTCTGATTCATATACGTCCAAACCCGCTGAATAGATCCACCCTTTTTTTAGGGCCTCGACAAGATCTTGTTCAAGATGGATAAGTCCTCGGCCCGTATTAATGAAAATAGCGGTTCTTTTCATTTTTTTGAATTCCCTTCTCGTGAAGCGTTGAAGAGTTTCTGAGGTCAATGGACTGTTTACACTCAGGAAGTCCGATTGCTCCAGAAGGGTTTTAAAAGGAACATACCGGGCATTTAGACCCTTTTCTACCCTTTTGGATTCACGGTGGCGTTGGTGATAGAGTACATTCATATTCCATCCCCTTCCCCGCCGGGCCACCGCCTTGCCGATCCTCCCAAAACCGTAGATACCCAAAGTTTTTCCAAACAAATCAACACCTAGTAAGGTTAGGGGGTGTGCTCCCTTGAATTTACCCGAACGTACCATCCGGTCGCCTTCAGGAACCCTCCTGGCACAAGACAAAAGAAGCGCCCAAGCAATATCAGCTGTGGCTTCTGTAAGGACCTCTGGGGTGTTGGTCACCCAGATACCCCTGGCTTTGGCGGTTTTTAGGTCAATGTTGTTATAGCCAACGGCGAGATTGGCAATACATTCCAATTGGGGAGCCGCCACAATTACCTTTTCAGTTATAGGATCAGCTAGGGTAGTCAAGATTGAATGAAAGGGCCTGATTTTAGAAATTAACTGTCGTTCCGTTAATTGACGCTTGTGCCAGGTGACGTTGTATTTTCGGCACAAGAAAAGGTAGGCGGCATCCGGTAATTCGTTGGTGATGAGAACCTGTTTTTTCAACGAAAACCTCTGCTGGAAAGACAAATATAAAAGGGAGACATTATAGAAAATAAGATCAAGAAGACGACTTCAGGTTCCGGGAGTGGTGGTTCCTGTCGGAGTGATCGTTTCCTTTGGGTTTACGAGATTGCTAATCTTCTGCCAGAGGTTTGGTTGGGGTGTTGGCGTCACCGTGGGGGTTGGCGTTGGAGATGGTGAGACGCGGGCATCAAGCAGGAGTACTCGGTCATGCCCCCCCATTTTAAATACAGGAGTGCCAACCGGGTCCACGCGCGTTGAAACATTGGAAATTTCCAATAGGTCCACTTCTATGGCGTATTCTGACTCTTTCAAATTATAAAATCTTCCGTAAAGGGCAACCGGGAGATCCTGGTAGAGTTCGTTTAATTCGTGCAAATCTCCGGCACCGGTGTGAAAAAGCAGAATGGGAAAAGAGTAGTGAAAGCTGTCGTTTTCTTTTAAGGACATTTGCGCAAAATTGTAATTCCGGGAATCCAAACCAATCCGGCTAAGACGGGTCTTATATTCATAAGGTTGTAACCATTTGTAGGATGAAAAAATTCCTTCAATTTTAATTGGCCGGCCGTTATTAATTTCGGTGTAGTGGGATCGCAAAAAATCCAGATCTATTGTTTCGTAATTTGAAATAAAATCTCGCGGTGCCGATTGAGCGATTAGACTACCGGCCAGTAACAGAGTCACTAAGGCTGTTGAAAGAGCGGCTTTTTTCACGAACCGGCTCCTTGTGGGATGACAAGTGTTGAAAGCGGGCTCATTATAGCCCCTACTCCCTGCCCCACCAACTGCTTTTTAGGAACATATCTTTTTTGATTTTCCGACTTTTGATTTGACCGAAGGATGGAGATTTTGAATATATTTAAACCTGCTTTTTAGAACATCGGTCCAAGGTTGAAGTGAAAAGTTGGTGGAGCTGGTTGATCCAATCTCCAGGCCACGTCAAAACGAAACATCACAAGAGCTCTTTGATAGAGAAATGTGTAAAACCGAATGCCAGTGCCAATACTACTCAGGACCGGCGAATTGGGAATGTCCTCCAATTGATTTGAAACAACCCCAGTATCCATAAAACCCGCCAACTCGACATCTTTGATAAGCAAAAAAGATAACGGTTGTGGAATGAAATTCATGTTTGTAGCGATGGGATAGCGCAGTTCAGTATTCCAAAGTCCAAGATTGCTCCCGAAAAAGGTACTGCCGCCGTATCCCCGAATCGTCGTGAAATAATCCTCAAAAGGAGCATCGTCGCCAATAAAAAAGGTTTGAGGATTGGGTCCCTGCGAAGTCATGGCGATGAATCGGTTGGCCCAGACGAGGTGATTCAAAAAACTGAAATCGGCAAAAACGTCCGTTTCAAAAAGCAAGTTTGCGAAAGATACATTTGAATCCAAAACAGGGATGGCATGTAGCAAGGTGAAATTAAGCCCATATCCGCTACTGGGCCAAAATTGAGTCCCTCTACGTTTGTCTTGGACGAAGGAAAGACGGTAAAAATTGGCTACGTTCCACTCATCGGTGTTGAGGTTGTAATTGGAAATTCCCTCGGAAAATTGAAGGTAAATGGGACTTCCCAAAAACCGCTGGGTGCCAAACCCGTACTCGACCCGGGTCGCCGTGTCGATGGGATAGCTGAAATTCAGAGTAAACCCATTTTCGTTGTTCCGGTACTGGTTGACGATGTTGCCACTCTGAAGGTCGTAAATGTTAAAATAGTTTTGGTAGTAAAAGTAGTCCAGGTCAACCGTTGTTCGCCATTCGGAGAACTCATAATTGGCTTCGACGCCGGTCCTCACACCAGGGATGGTGTCCCCCAAAATCCCAATTCGATGATCCCCCAGATAATCGCTCATTTGGGCCACGCCACCGCCAACAAAACCGAAGGAACTGTCGTAACCGGCCAAGAAAAGCAGGACATCGGGCGTTAAACTAAACCGGTAATCTTCGTAAGCCACTTTGAATGAGGGATGAACTTCCACGAGGGGCGATGGATCGCTTTCCCCGATTTTATTGACAGCAGTGACATAATAAAAATAGGTTCCGTTGTTCTGCACATCATAATCCACATATTGTCCTTGTCGCATGTTGGTGCTGGTTCCAATGTAAGAAAAGGTTGTTCCGGCGGAGGTAGACCGGTAGACGCGATAGCTTTCAACTCCATCATCTTCCACACCGGAAACCGGCCACTGAAGCTGGACAATATTAGAAGCCTCGGTTATTTCAAGGTGCGTTACAGCGGATGGGGGCCGAACAGGTATTTTTTTCTGCTGAACGATTTCAGGTTCATCCCGATCTGTATTGGATGGAAAATCGGCTTCTTTTGGCACGTCTTTAATTGGATTGACTCCGATAATCTTAGAGGCGTTTTCAAATGAATTGGAAATATAGGAAAATTCACTAGTCATCGTTCCGAACGCGGAGGGTGGCCATTCCATTTTTTCGACATTCGTCATGGCGAAGGCAAAGATTGTCTCCATCCCTTTTTGGTAACTAATGGCATATAGTTTTTGAGTGTCGGGAGCCGGAGAAACGCTCAAAACATCCGCAAAGGTGTTGGTCAGCTGGGTTAAATGGCCGCCCTCCTCATCCGTTTGAAAAACATTGAAGATTCTGCGACTCAAGTCCGAGGTGAAGTAAAGATGACCAGGCCAAACCACAAGGGAGGCGATCGTTCCTAAATTCTTTTCGACGGACGTGGGAACACCCACTGGAATTCCTTTTTCATTTAGGGATATTTTTCTGATTTCCTGCCGGCCACCGCTTTCATTAATGAAATAAATATATCTGCCCTCAGGACCGTACTGAGCCCAAGTTTTAAAGTCGTTATCGTTCGTCAGGCGATCGACCTTTTCCGTGGAAACCTCATATCGGTAAAGATCGGTATTTGTATAGTTGAATCCACTGAAAATGATGAATTTTTGGTCGGGGGACCAGGAAGGTGAGGAAACAATCGGTATTCCTTGAATGGTGCATTTCCGTAACGACGACCGCTCCAAATCGTAAATGTAAAGTCGATCCTCTCCACCGTCCGCGGCGGCGAAGGCCAAGAATCGACCATCTGGTGACCATGCAATCCCTGATCCTTGTACTTGAAACGGTTTGTTTAATAGAACGTTTTTCTTCTTATCCTCAAGGTGGATCATGGATAGTTCCCTTCCCTTGATGAGAGCTAGGTTTTTACCATCCGGAGAAATTGCGGTTTTCATGGCGCCCCCCAGGCCGCCTTTTTCCAGGACTTCCCCATATTTTTCCGGTGCGGGAAGCCCATTTATCCGCGACCAAGCCTGGGATTTCATGTAAAAGTGCCAATTGGCGTAAAGCTCATCCAAGGAAACCCCTAAGACGTTTTTAATAGCCGTGTCGGGTTGTTGATTGGCGGCCATATGTTTGAATATTTCCACCACTTTTCCCTTCCCATACACCTGAGTGACATAATCCAGGATGCTTTGGGATTCCTTATATGCCGTGTATACCTGGGGAAAATGTTCGAAGGACTCCATAAGGCTAAGGGGCATAACCTGGTCGTTTAAGATGGCGTCCCGTAAGACCATCTCTCCCTGCGCGTCAAGGTGTTGCGCATTCCACTCCGCCATGCCCTCCATCATCCAATTCGGCACAAAAACAGCCTTGAAAAGGTTCACCGACCTCCAACCTTCGCCATAAATGAGATCGTACTGGAAAGCATGGGTTAGTTCGTGGTGAATTACTTTTTCAAACTCATGGTAAGAACCATCCATGGGAACCGCGATGCGATTTTTGAAAACCTCGGTAAAACCGCCGACACCCTCCGAGAGGATTTCGGGTGTGATATTGGTTTCCTCAAATTCGAGGGGTGTGGAATAAACAAACAGCGGGATTTTAGTTTTGGGAACGTAATCAAAAGCCTGGCAGGTCGAGACAAAGGCTTTTTCGGCCATGTCGGCGGCGGTTTGGGCCAAATCCTGGCAAGGTTCGTAATAATAAACCTGAAAGTGCTCGGTTTCGATGATTTTCCAATGATGGTCGGTGTGGTAGCGAACCTTATTTTCACCGAAATCCAGAGCATGGCACGTTGAAAACAATCCAAAAAAGATTGATAGCAGTAGGAAAGGGAGCGTGATTTGGTCGCGCCGGTCTTTCCTAAAAAAAGTGTTACAAAGACCGGTGCAATCCCACAAATCGTTATCTCCGATTTTAAAATTGAAAAGGTGGGAACATCCTCGTTCGTCAATTTAAAGCACTAAAGCTTGTTAGCGCAGAGCCGCCACCCAAATCCCTTGGTCGGCGGCAGGCCACCACAATCCTTCTCCTGCGATAAAAGCCACCTTCACTCCGTCGGACGCGACAGCGGGCGACATGGTTGAAATTTGGGGTGGAAGAAGATTGACGCAATTCCCCAGGTTGGCATCCAAAAGCTTCGCGTTGGAAATGCTTTTTAAGAATCCATGGTCCCAACCAGGATGGATTTCCTCAAAGACAATTTGCTGTCCGTCCGGATGCCAGGCTAAGTGCGTAACGGAAGCACTGGTCTGGTAAATCATTCCTCTCTTCGTGCCATCCGCCAAAACCAACCAGAATTCGGTTTTTTTATTTTTTTCAACCAAATAGAGGTATCGAAACCCATCCGGAGCTGGAATGACCTTCACGGCCTTTCCTTCAGGAGAAAACTTGTTTTTTAATGACCTTTCATCTTCCGATATTAGGGGTTCTTTTTCACCGGTTTTACTATCCACAACATAAAACAGTCCGTGGGAACCGTCGGCATATGCGACTTCCGTCTCGGGATAAAGCCCCTTTGGATTGTGCGGAGGATTCAAGGGCGTAACCCAGGAGGGCGTGTGAATCGGATTTTCAGAAGTCATTAAAATCTTCGATTTACCATTCGCCAACGTAAGAACGTTCAGGCGGTAATGCCCTTCGGACTGCGTTACATAAAGGAATTGTCCCCGGGTTTCGGACCAAGGAACGCCATCCTCAATTGGTTGAATTCCCCGGCGTAATAACGTGGCCTTCCCATTTTCGGCATTTATCTTCCAAAGGCCCCTAGAACCGTTTTTCAACATATCCACCAAAATCAATGTCCCATTTTTAATTATCAGGGACAGACTGGATTCCTCCCCAGCGGGAACTTTAAAGACGGACACAAAGGGTTCGACGGGGCCCTTTTGGGAAAGCACCGCAGGTTGAAACGCATTTTGTTGGGAAAACACCGCTCGAATGACGCCCAAGTTGAAATCCCCATTGGTTTTCTGAAAATAGACGATGTCATCCTTGGAATGGTCGGCTGCTGAGAAATAATTGAGGTTATTCACTTCCCCAGGCAAACTCTGGGTGGCCAAGGTCAACCCGACCAAATCGGCCGTGGGATTACCGAAGGGGAGCGAGTTGTAAGTAACATGGGCTAATAAAAAAACGGATACTGCTAACAGAGTAACCTTTGGCCAGCTACCCGTTTGTTCCACCCCCTTCACTCGGACCAGGATAGCGATTAAAAGCGAGATGATCCCAAGGATTCCCAATAAAACGGCAGGAAATAGCAATTGAAACCACCACCAAAGGAGGAAAGAAACGACCGAAAGAACTATAGTGACGATTGCCATCCTCAATCCTGCAATGGCCGGGAAACGGTTGAGAGAATGAGCCGTTACGTACCAAAGGGCGTAGAGGAGAAAAAAGAAGACCACCCAAACAAGCGCCAGCAAGTTTTGAAGCGGTGGATACCACCCAAGCCCGACAGGCAGGGCGTAAATAAAACAGGCCGTTTCCAGTAAAAACACCTGGAACGACACAAGTGGAATTTTCCAAGCGTGGGGAGATTGGCGATTTTTGCGGTATTCGGAAATCAGCTGCTGGGTAGCCATGCTGCGGGCCCATCCCAGTAAAAAGAGCCCCATTCCAACGACGAAATAAGGCAAGTGAGGAAACAATTGATCCAAAGTCGGTTTTAAAAATCCAGGGATTAGACTGGGATAGCGTCGAATTCCAACCCCGATAATAATAAATCCCAACCCCAAAACCAAACAGGTCGTGGTCGTCAGCAGTTTGGCAATACTTTTCATGAGGGTCCCGGGCCGCCGGGCTGGGGGAGCCGCTATCGGGACCGGTGCGATCGCTACTGGGGCGGGAGGTGGAACAGCCGGTGTATTAGGTGGATTTGCGGATTCAGCCACAGTGTCCTCCATAAAAAAATACGGAAGCTTCCAAAACTAAAATTTCGGCGCTTTTAATTCCACTCGGTCAGAACGCCCTGTACTCCATCAAACAACCATTTCCTAGTCTCGAGGTTAACGAAGAAAAAGGCGTCATGCTTTTCAAGAAATCTTCGATTCGGGAAGGCTTATCCAACCGGACCGTTGGGTCCCCTTTGATTCCCGCCAGATCGGCGGTCAACTGGACAGCGTCCTCATAATCCCCTATCTGGTCCACCAAACCCAGTTCATATGCGGTTTGGCCGGTTATAACCCTTCCATCCGCGTAAGGGAGCAAGTAAGCTCTAATATCCTGATCCGTAACATCCTCAACTTTCTTCCCCAGGCGTTTCGCAAGCTTTTGTTGAAAAACTTTACGCCGCCCATCGATGACGGCGTCCAAAAATTGGTTGAACACCTCGTTGATGGTGCTCTGGATATACTCTTTTTCCTGGGGGTTCATCGGCCGGCTAATGGAACCGGTGTCCTTAAACTTGCCGCTCTTGATAACCTGATAGTCAACTCCCACTTTTTTGAGGAGTCCAGAAGCCTCCGGAATTTCAAAGATAACACCGATGGAACCCGTCAAAGTACCTGGGTTCGCCACGATTTTATCGCAAGCTGACGCAATATAATAAGCCCCCGAGGCAGCCAAGCTGGCCATGCTGGCTACAATAATCTTCTTATCCTGCCGTGCTCTTAAGATCTCTGTATAAATTTCCTGTGAAGGGGCCACCACTCCCCCGGGGCTGTCAATTCTAAGGATAAGGGCTTTTTTTGAACTCTTTCGGAAATGCTTAATAAGCCGGACCAGATCGTCACTCTCATAAATGGGGCCTTGGATTTCCACAAGGCTGATTTCGCTCCCGCTGGAAATCAAGGAAGTGTCGGTGTTGCTGGTAAGAACATGCTGGATGGCGAAAACAATGAAGATAAAGCTCAGGAAAAAGAGACCAACGAGAATCAGCATGGCGTAAAGCAAAGTGTGGCTTTTAGGAACAATTGGCGCAGGGCTGATAGGGGCGGTTGCCATAGGGTGGCTATGTTAACAGACCCCTAAAACCTATGCAATATCAAGAAAATTGCCAGGAGCGTCGGCGGAAGTAAGCCTGCAAGGCTTGAACGGGCACTGTTTTAGGGACTTATGCGGGATAAGACGATCTTTCTCAAAAAGCGTCCATCTTTCCACAGAACGGCGTAATAAAGACCGATATGTGAATCAGTCCCGGCAAGATTTTTTCCATCCCAAGCGGCCCAAGATTCTTTTTCATTTGTTATATTTTTATCAAAAACAGTCTGAATCAATTGGCCTTGGGAGTCCAAGATGTTTAATTGATACTCCCCCATTCCATCCCGGAAGCCCATGTAAATGTTGATGGGGAAAACACTAAAGATAATTGTCGCGGGGACATTGGAAGTAAGCATGGTCGTCGTGGCGGAAGACTGGCTGGCCGCTGACAACAAACTTCCCACCGTTGCAGGCAAAGAAGGCGAAGGCGGAAGTTGATAACCTCCATAACCAACTGTTGTCGGCAAGGTGTGGGGTGTTGGAAAAATCGTCGGTGAAGATGCTTCCGTGCAGGGGCACCCCCGTCCACCTAGCCATTTTACGATAGCCGGGAAAAAAGAAGCTGTGACTTTTTTAGCCGTCTTGATGTGCATCACAGAACTGGCTGGGGATTGAATGTTTCCGGGAACCCAGGCGGAATCGTCCCAAACCGGCGGGCTGCTCTCTTCTTCCCCATACATTCCGGGTTGCCAGAGGGTCCACATGGTGGCGTCCCAAACCATGAAAAGTTTTCCACGACCGCAAGAGCCACTGGTCACGGCCCCACCCAATTGGTTTCCTTCCCAGCCCGAAACGATGGAGCGATCCACCGCGTCCCCTTCCCAATCGTCGGACGTGTCCACAAAATTGGTACCCGTTAAATAGGCGAGAGGAATACCCCCGACCCAGGCTCCATAAAAAGAAACGGGTCCTAGCCGATGCCGAACGGGGTAAAAGGCCTCGCCCGTTGTGCTGCTGTTCCCCCGGGCTGAGGGAGGGCAGTTATCAAAACCCTTTTTAACCGCTTGGACCTCCTTAAGGAAAGAATAAAGGCCTTCATCCCTATCGGGCAGGCGGTAATACTCCCCCGCAATGAAGAGTTTTCCGCAATGATTGAGGAAAGAAACCGCCTTGGAACGCCAATGCTCGTCGAAATAATCCCCGGCCTCCGGACGGCCGCTGCCGCACTGCGTGGAATCCCGGTCCACAAACCTCATGTCCCAAACCTGGTCATAAGGAGCACCCCAATTGTCGTTTTGGGAATTACGATTTTTTCCATTCACGTCAATAGTAGTCACTTGGTGGCCGGCATTTTGAAGAATGGTCACACACTGAAGCAGGGCTCCGTCCGTCCCGTCCTCACTGTTGAAATAAAAAAGGATCTGGTGGGCGGCGGAGAAGGAAGGAAAAAGAAAAATCAGTGTGATCAAACAAGAAGGAAGAAGAAAAAACCTGGATAAGCTAGGTTTGTTTTTAACCATTTACTTTATATACGGCTTTGAGGCCCCTCGACAGCAAGTGATGACGGTTTCCGGAAGCTGTTTTCAGTGATAGTAGTCACCCAAGTCCACAAACTGGGCCTTCGTCGTGTCCCATTTGTAAACCGAGGTGACAGGCCGAAACGGACCGGCAAAATCATTGTCTACCAGCTTGTACCGGTCCTGAACCTTGGTCTTCAAATCGGGAGGGTACAGAACCTGAGTCGTGTTGATGATATCCAATGTGCCGTCATGGTCGACGTCCCGGTATAGGGTAAAACCCTCCAGCCACACATTTACTTTCAATTCCTCTTTCACATACTTCTGGGCTTGAATCAGTTCCGGGTGGTCATAAAGCTCATCGCTCACACCCTTAAGGGCATCCGTATCCAGGCGGTAGAAGGTCTTATCACAACGGCTCCCTCCCCCGTAGACGCCGACTTCAAAAAAAGTCGGTAAGCTTGCTCCCAGGCTGATCAATCGGGCACATCCGGGATAGCCTTCACCATGGAAAAGAAGCCGGTATTCCAGCCCAATTTTGATATAGATATCCGAACTACAGTGACGGGTATCCAACTCGTCGGCATAGTCGGCGGTCAAGAAGGATTGCCCTTCCGCGGTGGAATACCGAAGAGAAAAAAGAGGCACCACGGCACCGCTGGATGTTTTTACCGTGGGGGGAATCCCGTATTTGGAGGCCGTCTCCATGCGAGCCCTCTTCATGGGAACCAACCGGGAATGGCGGGACCCGATGAAGTAAACATGCGCCTTGACCCGGATTCCCTTGACGGCGCTTTGGACTTCCGAAAGCAACTTGGCGTTGTGTTGGTCGACCCAAACTTGCGACATTTCCCTGCGGTCTTCAATTTCGCTTTCGGAAATGGCCTTCAAGCTGGCGGGAAGAATCGCCAAGGCCAAAATCGCCAACAGGATTGTCATTTTATTCATGTCTCAAGCCTCCCAAAATCGTTAAAGGGTGGTTTGTCAGTTTCGCGGATCAATATTATAAGATAAGACCCTCATTACCGTTAGTCTTTCCAGCGGTTCCCAAGATATCGGCAGCCCTCCGGCCATTGGTTTCTCAGGCCTTCCAGGATTTCCGTTTTAACATCCGGATTGACGGTCATGTTGGGAAATTCCTCCAGGGGGTAAAAAGCGGCGTCCCTCAAGACGGCGTCGGGCGTCACCTTAATGTTAAAGTGCTCGGCGGAAACGAGGAAATAAAGGTTTAAAACCTGCCGGTGACGGTTGGGGGGGATGGAATCATGCACCAAGACCAAGTTGCCAACCTTGATGGGAAGGCCCACTTCCTCACGGAACTCGCGAATCAGGGCCTCTTCCACGCTTTCCCCAAAGTCAACACCGCCCCCCGGTATTAGCCAATAGCTCTTTGCGTTTTTTTCGTGACGAACCAAAAGGATTTGGCCGTCCTTGACGAGGATGCCCGCTACTCGAATCCGGATGTTTTGCAAATATTTCTCACTTTTCAGCGGTGATTTTTTTAGCTAATATTCCAACAACATCGTCCAAATTTGGATACATATCTAAGTTGAACCATTGGACCTCATGCTGATGCTTAAACCAGGTCCATTGGCGTTTGGCATATTGGCGTGTCCTACGATAAATCCGCTCTAGAGCGTCGGGTTCCTTTAACTCCATTTTGAGGAAAGCAACCGCCTCTTCATAGCCAATAGCGCCCCAGATCGGATGGTCTGGAGGCAGGTTCATTTCCGACAAGCCCCGCGCCTCGGTCAAAAGCCCCTTTTCCCAAATGGCCTGGGTTCTCGCCATCAAAATCTGATCCAGTTTATCCCGGGATCTTTCCAAACCCAAGAACAAGACGGAAGAGACCCCCAAGGGTTTACCTTCGGCCTCTGATGGCGCCTCTTCAAAGGTTTTTTCCAGTGCCCGGCAAATTCGGTGGGTGTCGTTTGGATGAAGCCTGGTAGCCGCCCCACTGTCCCGTTCTTTCAGCCAATTGTGGGCTTTTTCAGGGCCCAACTCCCTTACTCTTTCCAAAACCCAGGTACGAATTTCTGGTTTTGGAGCCTTTCCGGGCGGCGGCCCTTCGACCAGTGCCCTGATATAAAAACCCGCTCCACCGACCAAAATTAGCTTTTTTCCACTTCGGTGAGCCTGTTCGATAATCGGTCTGGCTTCCCGGGCGAATTCCACCGCATTCCAGCTTTGTCTTGGATCCCGGATTCCAACCAAATGGTGCGGCACGTCTTTTTGCCATTCTTTAGCCGGCTGGGCTGTTCCAACTTCTAATCCTTTATAAACCTGGAAAGCATCCACCGAAAGGATTTCGGCATTCAGCTTTCCAGCCAAAAGAAAAGCCACCTCGGATTTACCGACCCCGGTTGGCCCAACCAAAATAGGCAATTTTAAGTTGTGAATTTTAAGTTGTGAATTTTCAGGCATTGTTTTCTTTTGTTTTGGTTGAAAGCTGACACCTGACCGCTGATATCTGCTTTTCAGTGCCGGTCAAAACGACGATAAAGTTCGGAAAGTGGAATGGAAAGTATGGTTGGCCTCCCATGTGGGCAAGTGAAAGGCAGGTTGGCTTGCCGCATCTGGTCGATAAGTCGGCGCATCTGTTCCTCGTTCAATCGGTCCCCGGCCATGACCGCGCTGCGGCAGGACATGAAAGTGGCCGCCCTTTCGCGGGCTTGATCCAGGTGATTGGCGCTTTTTACCCCCAAGGCATCCTGGGCTGCCAGGTCATCTACTAGGTCTTTCACGAGGGTCACCAGGTTCTTCCCCGACAGGTCGGCCGGAACGCTTCGAACCAAAAAAGTATTGCCGCCGAAGGGCGCTACTTCCATCCCCAGTTCCATCAGGGTTTCCAGGTTATTTTTCAAAACCTGTGCTTCCTTGGCGCTCAATTCCACCGTAACCGGCATGAGGAGTGGTTGCACTTCCAGGGCTTTTTCCCGGACTCCCTTCATAAGCCGCTCGTAATTCAGTCTTTCGTGAACCGTGTGTTGGTCGGCGATGAACATCTCGCTATCGGACTGAAAAACGATGAAGGTATTGAACAATTGGCTGAAATTGTAAAGTGATACTTGAGGGTCGATTCGACGGGCCTGGAGTGCGGTTTTGCCGAATCCAAGGGATTCCAAAGGGGTACCATGGGTTTCGGTTTCCGTTCCTCGGGAGGGAAATTTTTCGGTGATCTGCTCATAAAGTGTCGCCGCCGGCATTCCTCCAGCTGAGACGGTCGCAGGGGCTTCATTCAGGAAACCCGGTTGGACAGGGTTGGAATGGTAAACGGGACCATGGGTTTGAGCGGGCGTAAATTCGGAAAGAGCTTGAGCTTGGACAGACTGCAAAACCCCCGGTGCTGAAAGCAGGGCGCTCCGGATAGCCCTCACTACAGTGTCATAAATAGCCCGATCCTGGGCAAATTTTACTTCTTTCTTGGTGGGGTGGACATTCACGTCCACCTGGTCCTCGGGCACTTCCAAAAAAAGCACTGCCACCGGAAACCGGCGGGTGGGAAGCAGGGTGTGAAAAGCCGTCATGACCGCGTGGCCGAGGGAGATGTTGGCGATCCAGCGGCGGTTGACGAAATAAAGCATGTTTTCACGGGTCGGCTTGGTAATAGTGGGCGCGCTGACGACGCCGTGGATATGGACCCCCGCTCCCGTGAATTCCAGGGGTAAAAAGGATTGGGCCGTTTCCCTGCCGAAAATCTCCGATAGTCGGGCTGGAAAATCCGAGGGCGGCACATGAAGGGCTTCCTTTCCGTCGATGGTGAGCTTGAATCCGACCCCGGGAAATGCCAGGGCATAGGTTGTGACCACCATGGTGATGTGGTTTTCCTCGGTGGATTTCTTTTTCATGAATTTCAAGCGGGCGGGTGTGTTGAAAAAAAGATTGGAAACGATCAGGGTGGTGCCCACGGGCCGGCCCGTTTCAAGGGGTTTGGGAGCACTCCCTCCCTTGATTTTGATGGAAACACCGGAGAGAGCATCGGCCGTGCGCGTGGAAAGCTCAAAGTGGGAGACGGAGGCGATGCTGGCGAGGGCTTCCCCACGGAAGCCAAATGTGCGCAGGTGAGACAGGTCTTCTACCGAGAAAATCTTGCTGGTGGCGTGCTTTTGGACGGCTAATTGGGCGTCTTCCGGGGTCATTCCCTCCCCATTGTCGGTCACCTTGATGAGCTTGAGGCCGCCTTCCTGAATTTCGACCTCGACCCAGGTGGCTTTCGCGTCCAAGGCATTTTCCATTAGTTCTTTAACAACGGAAGATGGACGTTCCACCACTTCGCCTGCGGCGATTTGGTTTATGACCTTTTCTGACAGGGGTTTAATCTTGGACACGAAATCCTCGAATTTTGAGCTCAAAAACCATGCAGGATCTTAGGATAAGTCTGGGCGAAAGAAAAGCGGGGCGGATTATCAGGAAGCCGAATTGAGGCCCGTGACTTCGTAGATTTGAACTTTAGCTGATTTGCCCTTTAGGGATACGGATTTCAACTTGTTGACCTTGACCTTGTTTCCCAACTCCTGGAAGGTCTCCTCGGTGATGAAAATTTGGCCGCCTTCGGTTTCCCCTTCCACGCGGGAGGCCGTGTTCACCATATCGCCGATGGCGGTGTATTCCATACGGCGTTCGCTTCCGATGTTGCCCACGATGGCCTCGCCCGTGTTGATGCCATAACCGACTTGGATTTGGGGCTTCTTTTCCGTTTTCCATTTTTCGTTCAATTTGGCCAGCTTATCGCGCATTTCCAGGGCTGTTTTAACAGCTTTATAGGGGCCGTCCTTCAATTCCAGCGGTGCCCCGTAAATCGCCATGATGGCGTCCCCAATGAACTTATCCAAGGTGCCGTTGTTGGCGAAAATAACCTCCGACATGGCGCTGAAGTATTCATTCAACAGGCTGACGATGGTTTCCACCGGTTCCTTCTCGGTGAGGGTGGTAAAGCCCCGGATATCGCAAAAAAGAATGGAAACTTTCTTTTTTTCTCCGCCCAAGGGAAGTTCACCGGTTTTTAGGATCATGTCATCGACAACATTCGGAGAAAGATATCTCTGAAGGGACGTCCTCAGCCGTTCCTCCCGCCGCACGTCATCGAAAAGCTTGGCGTTGGTGATGGCTACCGCCGCCTGGTTGGCGAAAGCCGACAGGAAGTACATATCTTCTTCGTTAAAGGTCGATGTTCCTTCCGCCTTATCCACGTAAATCACACCTACGATGTTTTCCCTTTCCCAGATGGGCACGCAAATAACTGAGGACAAGGGCAGGGCTTTCAAGCTGTCGCGATTGGAGAAACGAATGTCGTGGGTGGCGTCCAATACCAGGACCGGCACCCTTTCCCTCAAAACCGTATCCACGATGGTCTGGCTATAGGGGGCCTGGGCCTCGGCTGGCGTCAAGGCATGGGTGGCCACTGGTTTCAAATCCCCCCCTTTGTCCCTCAACAACAGGAAACCCCGGTTGGCCTGCATGACCTTGATGGCCATGGCCATGATGATGGAAAGGAGGGTTTTCAGCTCCAGCACCGAGTTAACAATGTTTCCCACTTCGTAAAGGGTCAGGAGCTTCTTGTGGGCCAACTCGTCAATCTTGGGGGTCTTGGATTCCTCGGTGTCCTTGGTCACTTCCAACGCGAACCGCAGCCGGGTTCCACCGATGGAAATAACATCCTGGGTTCTTAAGGGGCTTTCCGTGACCCGGGTGCCGTTGAGAAAGGTGCCGTTGGTGCTGGCCAAATCCCGCAAGGAAATCCCCCCCATGCCCAGGATGATCTGGCAATGCTGGCGGGAAACCAGGGGGTCGGTAATAACCACCTCACAGGTATTGGAACGCCCCATCGTGGTGGTGGGGCGGCCGATTTTGAAAACCTGGCCCTGTTCCGGGCCGGCCAACACCGAAATGGTGACCTGGGGTTTGCCCGTGGACTTTGGCGGGGTGAGAATAATACGGCCGGGAATGGCCGGTTCGGAGGATGTTGGGGAAGAAGCCATCTTTAACCTCAGTGTTGAGTTTTGAGTTAATGTTGGTTTTTGAACCTTCGGTTCAAAAACTTCCAAAATTCCTAATTATTTTTTAAGCGCGTACACCAAAACACTGCAGTTGGCGATGTCCGTCACATAGAGGTTGTTCTCCGCGTCGACGGTGATGCCGTAGTATTTTGGGGCCGTCCGGTATTGGCCAGTGGGAGTCCCGAATTCGGTCAAGTAATACCCTTCCGGGTCGAAAACCTGGATGCGCATATCCCGGTCGGTCACGAAAATATTGCGCTTGGAATCGGTTGCGACGCCGATAGGTGCCGAAAATTCACCACGCCCCGTTCCCCTTTTCCCGAACTTGTTCTTGAAGACCCCCCGATAAGTGAATATCTGGACCCGGAAGTTTTTCTCATCCACCACCAGGAGATTTTGGGCGTTGTCGAGCGTCAGGCCGGCCGGAGAGTTGAATTCTCCTAATCTTGCCCCCTGGATGCCGAACTTGTTTAAAACCTTTCCCGCCGGATTAAAAACCCGGATCCGGTGGTTTCCGGTGTCCGAAACGTAAATGTTGTCCTTGTCGTCCAGGGTCAAGGATTGGGGGTGAAAAAAACCCCCGGCACCGATCTCGATTTTACCTGTAGTCGGCGAAGCCGGCTCGCCGAATTTCGCGAGAAGTTGTCCCATTTTACCGATGATTTGGACATTGCAGGTTTTGGCATCCAACGCCACGAGATTCCCGCCCTGATCCACGGCAATGGAAACGGGCATAAGGAAGGAAACTTCCTTGGGATCGTGGGCGTCCTTGCCAAACTTCCCCACGGAATAAAGGAGTTTGCCGTCGAAATCGAAGACCTGGACATTGCACTTAAGGGAATCGCAGACATAAATCCTTTTTTGGGCGTCCACCGCAACCGACAAGGGCGAGATGAAATTACCCTCTTCCTTGCCGCGCGTGCCGATCGTTCTGATTAATTTGTAATGATACCCCTGATAACGGAGGGTGTTGATATCCCCCACTTCCTTAGCCATCTGCTTCTTGGCTTCCTCTTGGATGATGGTGTGCGTTAAAACCTCCTGGGTCTTGCTGCCGATACCGATGGGCGAAGCCAAAACGGTTGCCGGTATTTTCTCCAGGTCGGCCTTCATGTCGTTAGCGGTCTGATAACGTTTCGATACCTCTTTTTGGAGGGCTTTAAGGATAACCGCTTCCAATTCCTGGGGTACGCTGGAATTGATCTTGTGGGGTTCGGTAAAGTCGTCTTTTAAGATCTTATTTAAAACCACCATGGGAACTTCATCGTAAAAAGGAAGCTTGCCCGTCACCATCTCGTAAAGGATAACGCCCACTGAGTAAACATCCGAGGCCTTGGCCGGATGTCCCAACACTTGTTCCTTGGCCATGTAATAAAGGGTTCCACCAATGCCCGCGCCATTCTTCCCCGCTTGGATCACCGCCGTCCCGAAATCGGTTATTTTGGCCTTGCGGTCGGAGGTAAGGAGGATATTGCCCGGCTTCAAATCCCGGTGAATGACATTCTTTTCGTGGGCGTATTGCAGCGCGGAAAGGATTTGAATGATGATATCGACGGCTTCTTTGTAAGTGAGGGGGGTTTCCTGGATGAGTTGGGCCAGGTTTTTGCCGTCGACATACTCCATGACCATGAAAAAAATATTCTCAGCCTTATCAACGGTCAGGATCTGGACGATATTCGGGTGGTCCAGGGAGGCTAAAAGTTTGGGTTCGGCGATGAGGTTGATGAATTCTTCTTTTTGGTTATGAGGGATCTTAATGGCGACCTTTTTGCCGATCCAAGTGTCTTCGGCCAGCCAAACGGTTCCAAA
Source organism: uncultured Pseudomonadota bacterium (assembly GCA_963770835.1). Classification (GTDB taxonomy): domain Bacteria; phylum Oederibacteriota; class Muellerivitia; order Muellerivitales; family Muellerivitaceae; genus JAJPJW01. The sequence goes on along the minus strand of CAVYRH010000011.1, from coordinate 137,512 downwards.
GGTACCGCTTCCCTTGATCTCGAGGAGTTTGTATTTATCGATGTTCCCCTGAAGCATCAGGCCCCCTCAATTGGCGTAGATTCGTATTTTATCAGAGGTTTTCGAGGCTGTAACTACCTTCATTTTCCAACGGGCATCCGGCGGAGCCCGGTTCTTGAAGTGAGGGTAACACAGTTCCCTATGTTTGGGGTGAAGTCCCAATACTTCCGAAAGAATTGCGCGGCTTAACGCCCCCCCGGTGGACCGCCAGACCCTCGTTTTTCAACAGCCGTATTTTCCACTCTAAGCCACCTCCATAACCGCCCAGCTTGAAGCCGGCTGCGATCACCCGGTGGCAGGGAATGAAAACGGGAATGGGATTCCGGTTCAGCGCCTGTCCCGCAGCTCGGAAGCCCCGGGGCGACCCCGCCTTGGCCGCAACCCACCCGTAGGTCCGGACTTGCCCCCAGGGTATCCAGCACGTGGCGTTTAATACCCTTTGTTGAAAAGGCGTCAGGAACGAAATATCAAAACGGGAAAATTGAAAGGGCCTTCCCCGCAATGCTTTTAAAATCCCGATGTGAATGTCCTTGGGAACCGGAAGCGGCGGCTTTTCCCAGAATTCGGCCGGCAGCGGGGGCAAGTATTCATGCAATCCCCGGAGGGCTTCCGAGTGGGTTGAACAGGGCAAAACGAGGGCGGAAAGACCGTTAGGTGTCCAAGCCGCCGCGCACCATCCTCCCTGCGCTCGAAAAAAGCCCAAATGAGCCAACTGAAACCATTTTTTCATGAATATCTTTCAGATATCCGCTCTTTTACCGCGGCCCAAAATCCAATGAAGCCCCGTCAGCTTGATGGCCTTTGCCGCCCCAAGATAAACCAGGGCGCCGATAGCAACTGGAAGGAGAAAATTTAAAAGCCGGGCCAGGGGCAATGGATGGGTTTGCAATCCTTTCAACGCCGCCCAACTGGCCAGCCCCATGACAAAGCTGGCCAAGACGGTCTTCCCCGCTTCCTTCGCCAGGAAACCCCAAAGAAGGTGGACGCCCCGTTTTTCAAGGCCCAAAAGAAGAAGAACCAGGTTGATGATGGATCCAAGGCTGGAAGCCAGGGCCAAACCCCAGAACCGCATGTGGGAATCGCTGACGAAGAGAAAGGCCGTGAGGTTTAGCCCTACGTTGGCCGACATGGCGATAACGGAAGTCACCAAGGGCTTCCTTGCGTCGCGGCGCGCGTAATAAGCCGGTAAAAGAATTTTAACCCCCGTGTAGCCCACCAAACCCAAAGCGTAAAGGGCCGTGGCTTCCGCGGCGGCTTGGGTCGCCTCGGGGGTGAAGCGCCCGTACTCGAATGCCAAATGGCAAGCCGGCTTGGCCACGATCCAGATCCCAACCGTACAAGGAACCATAAAAAACAAACAGGCGGCCAATGCCCGGCTCAAAGTGTCGGAAAATTCCTCCATCTTCCCCGAGTTGGATTGGCGGGATAAGAGCGGGAAAGTGACGGTGGCGATGGAAACCCCCAGGATGCCGAAGGGCAGCTGGAACAACCGGTTTCCGTAGTAAAGGTAAGTGACGTAGCCGGCCGTCAGGAAGGAGGCGAAAAACTGGTTCACCAAAAGATTGACCTGGAGGACGGACGAGCTGATGACCGCCGGCGCCATGAGGGCCAGCATTTCCTTGACGCCAGGATGGTTGGGCGGCCAGGCCCAGCGGATCCGAACGCCCGCTTTCCAGGACTCGGGCACCTGCACGATCCATTGCAGCAACATGCCCAAGGTCATGGCGATGGACCAAAGCTGCACGTTCCGGATTTCCTCCGCCGGATTGGTGCTGGGCCAGAATTTCAAAAGCGCCAGTCCCAAGGCGATTTGGGTGAGATTCATGAAAACCGGCGCGAAGGCGGGGGCCGTAAACCGGTGCATCGAATTCAAGGCGCCCATCCAAAGCGCAGCGAAGGACACGAACATGAGCACCGGAAAGAGCAGGCGGGTCAGCCGGACGGTCAGTTCGAATTTATCGGCGTTTCCCACGTAACCGTGGGCGATGACCCATACGACCTGGGGCGCGAACCATAAGCCGAGGGTGACAAGCCCGCCGGTCACCAGCAGCAAGAGGCTGAAGACCTGCGACATCAATTCCCAGGCGTCCCGGTGGTCGTCTTTTTCCAAACGGGCGGTGAAGGCGGGGACAAAGGCGTTCGAGAGGGCCCCTTCGGCGAATAAATCCCGCAAAAGGCTAGGGATGCGGATGGCCATGAAATAGGAGTCCGAAATCCATCCCGCCCCGAAGAGGGCGGCGTTGAGCGTGTCCCGGACATAACCGGTCACCCGGCTCACGCCCGTGGCCCCTGTCACAAGCCGGAAGTGCCGTCCCAGGTGGTGACCGGCTTCCTTCTCCGAGGTTGGGGGCGCCGGGGGCGGTTCAGACATGATTGACAGTGCCTTTCCCTTCGTTTACGATAAGCCTCCGTTTTTCAGGAAAAACAGTGTTTTTGAACCTCAGGTTCAAAAACTTCCTCAACTCGAAACTTAGAACTGAGAACTCAAAACTTATTTTGAAATTGGAGGATTCATGCCGATCATCAAGTCGTCGATCAAGGACGTTCGCCGCACCAAAAGCCGCACTATCCGGAATTCCGCGGAAAAGAATAGGGTTCGCACGGCCATGAAAGCCGTTCTCGCGGCCAAGACCGCCGAGGAAGCGGCCAAAAAGCTGAAGGATGTCATGCAGGTTTTGGACAAGGCCTGTGCCCACGGGATTATCAAGCGCAACAACGCCTCCCGCCATATTTCCCGCCTCTCTTCGTTCGTTCATAAAAAATTTAAGAAATAGTCCACGGTCGACAGTCCACAGTCGGCGGTCATGCGAGGGCAAGGGCCAACGAGGGCTTTTGTCTTTCCAGTCGACTGTCAACTGCGGACTGCCGACTGCCTTTTCCTTCCCCATTTTAAGACCCACATTTCCAAATAAACGGCCGGAACGCCCCGGCTCAAACGGCCCGTCACCACTCCCGCCTGGAGGTGGATGAGGTCCATCAAGGCCCCTTTCAATTCCTCCACGGAAAATTGGGAGGATTGGTCCCAAAGGGTCTTCAAGCGGAAGGGATGGAGTCCCAATTTTTCCGCGGCGGTCGCCTGGCTCAAACCCCCTGCCCGGCCCAGCGCGATCATCAGCAATTCCCGGATGCGGCCGTAAAGCAGCATGATGGTTCCCGTATCCACCCCGTCCTGTAAACGCCCCATCATCCCCAACGCTTTTTCGGCCTGCCGCATTCCAACGGCATCCAAGAGTGGAAAAATCTCCGATTCGATTCCCGGCACCGGAAGTCCCCGCACGGTTTCGATGGTTACCGTTTTTTCGGGATAAACGTAATCGGCTAGTTGTTCCAGGGCCCTTTGGAGGTAGGCGATGTCCGGGCCGATTTTTTGGACCAGGAGCTGGGCCGCCTCCTCCGGCAAGGCCAGGCCCCTTCCCTGCGCTTGCTGTTTCAGCCAACCCGCCAGCTTCCATTCCGGCATATCGGAACATTGCACCGCCCAGCCCATCCGCTCGGCCGCGGCCACCGCTTTGGCGGTCTTGCGGAGGCCCGGTGCCAGGAAAACCAGGTGGGAAGAGGAATTGGGATTGGCGAAATAATCCTTGAGCTGTTGAAGGGCCGCTTCCGAATGCCCGCCGAGTATCTTTTCGCCGTGCTGGACCACCAGCAACTGGGGGGAGGCAAAAAGCGAAATGGTTTGGGCCGCGGCGAGGACTTCCCCCAGGCCGTCGTGATTGCCGTCAAAAGTCTGGATGGTCCCATCCGGCATCTTCCGCCGGAATTTGTCTTTCAGGGCCCTAGCGCCCTCGGAAATGACACCGTCGGAATCGCCGAAAAGCAGTACCAAACCGGGAAGGTCGCCCTTAAGGCGCCCCAGGAAATCGTCAAAGTACATTTATTGAATACCCTGTGGAATCGGCACGTTGGAGAAGGGCGTCGCCATGGGCATGGGGGCGGTTTTTTCTGCCGGTGGGATCGTCGCGATGGCCGATGGGGGGGCCTTCGGTGCTTCGCTTTTGACGTAAAAGAAGGTGATACCCACGAGCTGCCCGTCCACCGTCAAATGGATCGTGTAAAGCCCTACGTCCCTCGGCAGGCCGGTTTGCCCGTATTCGGAGTGCAAATGGTCCAACCCCAAGACGGCCGTCACCAGGAACCATTGGTAGGTTTCGTTTTGCACCGTTAAAAGCCGGTCGGTAAACCCCACCTGGAACTCCTGGTCGAATTTCGCGATGCGCAGGTTGGTAGGCGAAAAACATTCCACGGAAGCCGTGTGGATGCGGCTGGAGGGTTTGATGAGGAAATAAGCGAAATAACAGACCTGGTTGTTCTTGTCCAAGTAGAAATAATTGGCGGGGTCCACCGGGTAGTCGTTGAAGATGCGCGTCGTGGTGATCATGTGGCTGACGATGATGTCCTGGTTGGGGGCCGGGTTGGCGGACTGGTCGGAGGGAGCGTCCTTGACCACGGTGGTGGTGGAACCGCCCGTGCCGTTCTTCGGCAATCCCCCCGTGATCCACTCCAAATCGGCTTTGACCGCTGTCGAAATGAAAAAAACGACGGCCAAAGCCGAAATTTTGAGTTTTAAATTTTGAATTTTAAATTGGAACATTTTGGATCCGGCGCCTTTCAAGGCTTGAATTTTGAATTTGAACATTTTGAAGGTCGCTAGCCTTTAATTTAAAATTAAAAATTAAGAATTCAAAATTCCCTATTGGCGAAGCCAATAAGGTCAGAACCCTTCCAGCACCCTTCGGACGATGGTATAGGCCGTATCGTCGGCCAGCTGGGAAACCGCCTGGTCCTGCGTTTGCGAGGGGGCACCGGTGTATTGGGCCGTGTAATAGTACTCGCTATGGATCTTGCCCGTATCCTCGACGAAGGTTTTCTTTTCCTGGGTGTCGATGGCGGCCAGGTCGTAAACGACGGACACCCGGTATTGGAGGACGTAATTGGTGTTCGGGTCGTACATCTGGGGTTCCAGGACGAACTGGCGGATGGTGGCCTTCACCACCAAATCCGCCCCGGCTGAATCCACATAGGGAAGGCGGCCGTCCTGCTGGAACTCCTTTATCGTGGCCTGGGTGAAGATCGTGTCCAGGCCGTAATAACTGGTCTTGTTCTCGAAAAGCGCCACGCCGACGTTTTGGATGTAGGACGGCACAATCATGGCCGCCGGATGGCAGCCCAGCATGCTCAAGAGCAGTCCGGTGATCGGCACCCATCGCAGAATTTTGAAGCGTTTATTTTCCATTTTGCCCCTCTCGAACGGCGCGGTCTTTATATTCATCCTAAGTTATGTTGAAAAGACCACTGGAAAAAAGCTATCAGTAAAAGCATCAAGCCGATGACTAGATAAAACAAAAAAGGCTTGATGTCGAATTCAACGCCCGTTTTCGCCAATTCTTTTTTGAGGACCGGCCCCAGCCTTTTCACCAAATCGGGGGCGCCCTTCCCCCCCGGCCGAATATGTCCTACTCCCATGAAGTTGCTTGTCTTTAAGGTTGTATTGGAGGATTTAATATGGATACCCATCATGTCCTCGGTGTATTTCAATTTTACTTGGCCGAGGGATTGAAGCAATGCTTTCCGGAAGGACTTGTCCGAAATCCCGAATACCGAGTATCCGTTGACATAAAACTTCCAGAGATACCAAAGGACCAACAAAACGGTGGCGCCCATCGCCCCGTTCATAAGATTCAGGCTGAGGATTCCATGGGTATGAAAGCCGATGAAAAGGATGGGCGGAAAGAGCAGGGTCACGAACAAGGCAAAAAACCAACGGTTGGAAAGCAAAACCGGTTTCCGGGTCAGAAAACCCTTCGAGGAAATGGCCAAAAAGAAGAGTCCGAAAATACCGGTGCAGATGATTTGAAAGAGCATCAGTTCCCCCTTTTCACATCTAAACTTCCCATCTTTTTGACGTGCGAGGTTTTCGTTTTGCTGCCGACTGTCGACTTCTCTTTTCACCTTCTCCCTTGAGGGGAGAAGGCCGGGATGAGGGTGAATTTGACGACTAACGACACCCCTCACCCTACCCTCTCCCCCAAGGGGCGAGGGTTTTTACTGCAAAATACGTCAAGTGCCTAATCCCTTTTTTAGCCTTTCACACTTTCTTATTTTTTCGTTTTCTTTCAGCTGTTACCTGTGAACCGCGAACTGCCACCTGCCGTGAGACCACCAGCCGAACGGCGAGATTTGGTTGTACCAACAGTTGAACAAACTGTTGGTGTGAGCTGTCAGCTGCCTTTAACGATGTAGTTGGCCAGTTTGTCCTTGACCCAGACCACTTTCAGGATGCTCTCCGGCGCCACGAACTTCCCGATTTTCTCGTTGGTTTTGGGAAGCTCCCGGATGGCCGCTTCCTCCAGCCCCGCGGGAACGCTCACCCGGGTCCTGACCTTTCCGTTCACCTGGATGGCGATTTCCACCACATCGGCCTTCATCAAGGCCGGGTCATGCTTCGGCCAGCCCGCGTCCAGCAGTTCCCCATTCCCGAACCGGCTCCACATTTCCGCCGCGATATGGGGCGTAAAAGGGCCCAGCAGCTTCACCAGGGCTTCCACGGCTTCCCGAAGGATGGCCGTTTTCGCTTCCGGCTTCTCCTTGTAGTCATAGAGGAGGTTGATGAGCTCCATCATAGCACTGGTGGCCGTATTAAACTTGAACCCGCCGTTCATGTCCTGCGTGACTTTGTGGATCGTAAAATGGGTTTTGCGGCGGACTTCCTTGTCCATTTCCGACTCCGCCCGAAGCGAGCCGCAGGTGTAAAAATCATGCCTCTCCAGGAGTTCCTGGAAAAGTTTCCAAACGCGGTTCAAGAAACGGAAGGCGCCTTCCACGGCCCGGTCGTCCCATTCGGCGTCCCGCTCCGGGGGCCCGATGAAAAGCGTATAAAGCCGGAAGGTGTCCGAGCCGTATTTTTGGATGAGGTCGTCGGGCTGCACCGAGTTCCCCTTGCTCTTGGACATCTTCACCCCGCCCTTGGTGATCATGCCCTGGGTGAAAAGGCGGCGGAAAGGCTCGTCGAAGCCGATGAACCCCTGGTCCTTGAGGACCTTGGTGATGAACCGCGAGTAAAGCAAGTGAAGGATGGCGTGCTCGACCCCGCCGATATATTGGTCCACCGGCAGCCACTGGTTGGCCACCGAGGGGTCGAAAGCCTGTTTCGAGTCCTTGGCCGAAACGTAGCGCAGGTAATACCAGCTGGAATCCACGAAGGTGTCCATGGTGTCGGTCTCGCGGCGCGCTTCCCCGCCGCATTTCGGGCAGGCGGCCTTCACGAAGGACGGCACGGTTTTCAAGGGCGATTCGCCGGTGGGTTTGAATTCCACGTCGCGCGGCAGCCTCACCGGCAGGTCCTTTTCCGGCACCGGCACCCAGCCGCATTTATCGCAGTGGATCATGGGGATGGGGGCGCCCCAATAACGCTGGCGGGAAATCAGCCAGTCCCGAAGCCGGTAGGTCACCGCGCCGCGGCCCAGCTTTTTTTCCTCGAGCCAGGCGGCCATTTTTTTCTTGGCGGCGTCCACGTCCAGGCCGTTGAGGAACTCGGAATTCACCAGCTTCCCATCGTCCGTATAGGCTTCCAGCTGGGGATCATAAATATGCCCCGAGGTTTTCCAGGCGTGCTTGACCTCGTCGGTCGGGTCGATGACCTGCACGATGTGGATATGGTATTTCTGGGCGAAGTCGAAGTCGCGGGTGTCGTGGGCCGGAACGGCCATGATGGCCCCCGTCCCGTATTCCATCAAAACGTAATTGGCGATGTAGACGGGGATGGATTTCCCATTTACCGGGTTGACGGCTTTGACGCCCGTGTCCAGGCCCAGCTTTTCGGCGTTTTCCCCAACCCGATCCATGGCGCTTTGCTTTTTCACCGTCTCCACGAAGGCCTTCACCTCGGCCTCTTTTTCCGTTCCCTTCACCATTTCCGCCACCAGGGGATGCTCCGGCGCCAGCACCATATAGGTAGCCCCGAAGAGCGTGTCGGGCCGGGTGGTGAAAACCGTAATGGTCTGGCCGCTCCCCGCCACCTTAAATTGCACCTCCGCGCCCTCGCTTCTCCCGATCCAGTTTTTTTGCATGGTCTTCACCCGCTCGGGCCAGTTTTCCAGGCCCTCGAGGTCTTTCAAGAGGCGGTCGGCGTAGGCCGTGATCTTAAAAAACCATTGTTCCAGGTCCTTCTGTTCCACGGGCGTGCCGCAGCGCTCACAGGCGCCGTCCACCACCTGCTCGTTGGCCAGCACGGTCAGGTCCTTGGGGCACCAGTTCACGTAGGCCTTCTTGCGATAGGCCAGGCCCTTCTCGTAGAGCCTCAGGAATAGCCACTGGGTCCAGCGGTAGTAGTCCGGCAGGCAGGAAACCACCTCCTTGTCCCAGTCATAGCCCATGCCCCAGTCGTAAAACTGGCCCTTCATGCGCTCGATGTTCTTCAGGGTCCAGTCCTCGGGGTGGATGCCCTTGTGGATGGCGGCGTTCTCCGCCGGCAGGCCGAAGGCGTCGAAGCCCATGGGGTTCAGCACGTTGTGGCCCAGCGCCCGGTAATAGCGGAACACCGCGTCGCCGATGATGTAGTTGCGGCCGTGCCCGGCGTGCAGGAAATCCCCGGAAGGGTAAGGGAACATGACCAGCGTGTAGTATTTGTTGGCCGTTTTGGACAGGTCGCAGGCAAAAACGCCATTGTCCTTCCAATGCTTTTTCCAGCGCTGTTCGATGTCGGTGAAGTTATAGGCTTCCATAGGGCCTTCCTGGGTTGGTTTGAGGAAGCAAGATTATAAGGAAGTTATGGGCTTTTTTGGCCGAAAACAACGAACCTTATTCGCTTTTGATTCAGATGTCTGCGAACCGTGAAATTCCAAATAATCGATCCTAAGTCTTAATCAGGCGACGACACCTCGCCGGTTTTTAAGTTTATGACCTGACCAGTGTATACATCCTTCACCATTTCACCGATTGGGATCGGAGCACCTAGTTTAAGATTCATTCCTTCAGAAATTGGATGAATTTCATGTTTTACGAGTTTCAAAAATCCTTTTTTTATTCCGCCAACCATTAAATCACCACGGTCGATCATTAAACCTCCATGGTACTCCCATAATTTCTTCCCCTGAAAATCGAGGCCGTAGTACTGCCCCGCAGTTATCGCTTCACTATCCTCCCCGGCTGCGACCACGGTTACTTTTAAATCCTCGAACACTTTCAAAGGCACTCCGGTTATGGAATTGGGCGCTCGATTTTGAAAAAGAGGTTCCCCCGCCAAATCCAGTAATGTCAGCTCGTTTTTAAATAATCTTTGCCGTTCGCCCCGCTGGCCGCAACCTTGATTGCGTGTGACCGCTATGTAGCCCTCATTGTATCGGTTCTCGCGCGGCTCGCAAAAACCGCCGATCACTCCGCAATCGCCCACCTGTTTAAACATTTCGGGCGAATGATCCGGATTTTGATCGGAAAAATACCGCTGGCGGACTATTTCACCTTTTGAGTTGAAAATTTTTAATTCCCCATCATCCGGATCAACCAACAAGACTTGATTTTGCTCATCATTCAGAAAAGTTGATTTTCTTTGCAGTTCTTTTTCAGTGAGTTTCAATACAATGTTTCCAAAATAGTTAAACACATACCCTTTACTAACATATTGTTTCGTTGTTTGATCCAAACCTACCATAACCGCCAAAATAAATTTTTCGGATTGGGCGAATATTTCTCCTGAGGCTTGGATAAACGATGATGAATTCACATCAATATTGAATTTCTTATAAATTATATTTTTCCCGTCGGTGAAATAAATCGTTTGGAATTCCAATTTACGGCCATTGAGGGGAGGGCCGCGTAAAATTTGAGGGTGTAAAAAGAAGCGGGCGTAACATGGTGTTTGTTCACGACACCATATCCTTTTTGTGAAAGGACGTTACGCCCATGAAGAATATACACCTAGCCTTGCAGGCCTTGGCAAGGGAGAAAACTCAAGCCATGGTCAAGTCGGCGGTCGGAAGCCGACAGATAGGCCAATGGGTCGGGGAGGCTCTCAATCAGCAGCTTTCCGAGGCTTTCAATGCCCAATTGGAGAAAGAACGGGACGAGTTCTTGGGTAGCCAACCCTACGAGAGACAGGAAAAACCCCGTTACCGGAATGGTTTCAAACAAGTTTTTGTGCCGGGATTTCTAGGCCGGTTGGAATTGAGAAAGCCGGTCTTGAGGAAGGGCAAAGGGTTCGTTTCCGAGACTTTGAAAGCTTTGAGGGAAGGTAGCCAAGCCCTGATGGGTTATCTGGGAATGAATTTCTGGCTGAAAGGGGCTTCCACCCGGTCGGTAGCAGCAGGGATGAACGAGGCCTTTGGAACGAAATGGACGGCCAGCCACATCAGTCAGATGACCAACGCCTTGGAACCCACGTTGCGGGAATGGGAGAAACGGCCCTTACCCGAAGGGATCCGATACCTGTACCTGGACGCCATTTACCTGACAGTCAGGCGTCAGGAGACGGGGGAAAAACAAGCCTTACTGGTGGCTATCGGGGTTGACGGGAACCTGAAGAGGCATTTTCTGGGGTACTTAGTGGGAGACCGGGAGAGTGAGGCTTCTTGGGAAGCCATGCTGGAAGACCTGTTGAACCGAGGCTTGGACAGGAAAAGTTTGAGGATGGTGGTGTCCGACGCACATGCTGGGATTATCGCGGCGGTGGAAAAGCGTTTAGGGATCACCCACCAGCTTTGCGTCGTACACAAGATGAAGAACGTCCGTTTCCGGGTGGCCTGGAAGGACCAAAAGTCTTTCATGGCGGATTTCAAGGCAGTGTACTGGGCCAAGAACCGGGAAGAAGCCTTGGTGGCCTTGGGAAGCCTCAAAGCCAAGTGGTCCAAGACGTACCCCAAAGCCGTGGAGATGACGGCGGAAAAATTTGACTGCTACACCCGATTTTTCCGGGAAGATTCAAAGTTCTGGATGATTACCCGATCCAGTAACCTCATAGAAAGGTTCAACCTGGAGCTCAGGAGAAGGCTGAGGCCGGCGGGGATGATGCAGAATGAATTGGAACTGACTAAATTGGTGTGGGCAGTAGCCCAAGCACAGCAAGAAAGATGGGATAGGCTTAAAGTCCACACCTCAAGAAAGGAGGCAGAGGCTCAAGCCGCTTGATCCAGGCGCCCGTGGAAAGTTACACCCAAATTCTTGACGCGGGGGGAGGGGAGGACTAAGTTGGGCAAAAAATAATTTTCCTCCGATTTTATTAACAATGGTGCCTTTGAAGTCTGGCAGGGTTGTAATGATAGAAGTAATACTGTTTTCATTTGTTTGGGCAACTACGCCCTGGATAAAAAAACAACTAAATGAAAAACATAAAATAAGAAAAATATATTTCTTACTCATTTCAATACCTTCCCGGGTTGGGCGTCAATCCGCCGCTTAACCTTTAATTCAAAATTCAACATTCAGAATTCAAAATTGCCGTTCTCCCCGCCTCTTTGAATTGTCTTTATTTTAACGCCTTTGATGCTCCCTGAGTCAAATCGTAAGCTGAAAACACGGGGTCGGGGGTTTTCATTGTTGATTATCGGGCTTCACCCGATCAAGGTATAAAGGTAATTCAAAGGTTATGGTGGACTGATTGGAGACCAACCCCGGGAGGTACAAAATGAGCAAATTGAATAAAAAAGAGGAAAAAGCATTATCCGGGTTAAAGATTTTTTATGAAAAATATGAGTGGATATTTTATTTACTAATTGGGATTGGATTTCCTCTTGTGATTATTCTCGATCTTTTTGTCGCGTTCGATTTTAAAGATATCGATCCGTTAAAAAGCCGTGATCATTTTTGGCTTGCGGCAATGTTCGGAAGTTGGGGTATTTTGGTTCTTACAGCTAACTCGGCGAGAAAGAAATTATTTTTGATAATTCAAAAGTTAAAAAAGCCTCAACTTTAATGGTTCACAAATCACACGGAATGCTGCCCTTTTCATAAAGTTCAAACCCTTAAAAGGAATTTGATGGAGTGGGATCTAAACCTTCATTTCCAAAAACATTAATCTTTATTGTATTGGCAGGAATGGTTGCATTGGTTTTGTGTCTTTCGGCGATTGGGCTTGGATACACCGGAGGATATAAAGCGGCAAGGCTTTTGGGGATTGCGATCGCGGTCATTTTAGTGCTGGTTTACCGAAAGCTTTTTAAGACCCCCTTGAAAATCGTCAAGTGCGACAAGTGTGGGCACGAAATCCATCCCGGCCTCAAATTTTGTGGGGAATGCGGGCATAAAAGACGCTATGGGCAATAAGGTATCGCGGTTTGCTGCTCATGGCGCCTGTTCCGAAACTATCCCGATGGTTCCCAGCCACGCGTCCACCAACTGAGGCCATCCCGTAATGGGAAACTTTGTGCGCCGTAGTCCAAACGCATGCCCACCCTGCGCATATAAATGCATCTCCACGGGAACCCCGGCCATCTTTAGCGCCATACCGTAAACCTTGGAATTGTTGACATCGTCCACCGGGTCATCCTCCGCCTGCAACAAAAACGTCGGCGACGTCTGGGGCGTGATGTTGGCTTGAATATCAAGGTTCAACCCAAGCTTTTTACCAGGAACCCACAGATGCCCTGGATAGAGGACCACCGCAAAATCCGGGCGGCAGCTTTCTTCGTCAGCCGCATCCACGGCCGAATACAAACGCTTTTTAAAATGCGTGCTGATGACCGCCGCCAGGTGCCCACCGGCCGAAAACCCAAGCACTCCTACCTTGTGCGGGTCAATATGCCATTCGGCGGCGTGAGAACGCACCAAACCCACCGTTCTTTGCGCGTCTTCCAGCGCCGTCAAAATTTTCGGAACAACGAGACGGTCCAGTTGCGGGTCATAATGCGGCCCCGAACCCGGCACGCGGTATTTCAACAACACCGCAGTGAAGCCCCGGGACGCCAGCCAATCGCAAACTTCCGTGCCTTCAAGGTCAATGGCCAGGACGTTGTAGCCTCCTCCGGGAAACACAACGACCGCCACATTTCTATTTTTACCCTTGGGCGGATAAACCGTCATGGTAGGCCGTGAAACGTCGCAAACCGCGACCCAAGGTTTGCCCGCGGCCAAGGAGTCGTTTCTGACCGTGCAAGATTCCGGCCCTGGGATAGGCTGCGCATTGGGCGCGGCCCCGGGCCAAATCGGTATTTGCTGATGGCCCGGCGACGGCTGCCAAACATTCGCCTGCGCGCGCAAATCCCCAATCACCAACAGAACACAGATAGCCAAAATCAAAGGTTTTATCAAATTCCCACCATGGTCCCCCGGCCTGCTTACTATAGCCTTGGCAACGGTAGGAGCTTTAGCGAAGGAGGTTGTCCAGGGGTTGTTTCCGGGGTATCCTAATTTTATTCAAATTTATCCTTTTTGGCGGGTTTCGCGTATGAAGAGGCAGCTTCAACTATTTACCCTGTGCGGTATGGTGTTGGCGGGCATTCTGTCCTGCCAAAAAAATTATACCGTTTCGCCTCTATCGACCCTTTCCACCTCGGCACCCACCCTGACAGCCACCCCCGTCTGCTCCACTTTTTCCATCCTCGGAAACAACGTGGTCGGCGCCTATTCATCCCAGTTGGAAGGATACCTGGCGGGGACTAAATTCCAGCTCACCCAGTCGGGGATGGTTTACAGCCTTTCCATCTACCTGCAGCTAGGCCTAACCAAGTTCAGCCTCGCCATTTACGCCGACAACGGGGGGCAGCCCGGGAACCTGGTCGTCGAGTCGACGGCCCAACAGGACAACTCGGGCTGGAACACGGTTCCCGTTCCGGCCACTTACCTCTTCCCCGGAAACTATTGGCTGGTTTTCCTCACGTCCAGTTCGGATACGGTGGCGCTTTACGAAAATCCGGGCGTTTCCGGAAACGGGGTTTATGAGACCTACAGCGGCAGCGGTTTCCCCACGGCTTTTCCCGTAGCGGGGGCCGGTTATAACTACTCCGGTTGGGACCTCTACGCCAATTACTGCCCGATGACGCTGGCCACCGCCACCCCGCCTACCTCCACTTTTACCCCTGTTCCTACTTCCACACCTACCTCAACGCCCACTTTCGTCTGTTCGGGAGCCAGCGGTACTTTTGGGAATACCACTCCCGGCAGCGCGCTTTATTCCACGGGCAATCCATTATGGATAACCCCCTTCACGTTAAGCTCCAACGGCCGGGTTACCAGCCTTGTCCTGAGCGAATGTACCAGCGGAGGGAGCCCTTGTACGATGGTGGGCGCCGTTTACAGCGATTCCGGGGGCGCGCCCAACACCCTCATCGGCCAAGCCGTGACCGCGGTCGTGAGTAATACCACCTGCGCCGCTTTTAACACCACCTTGACCTATCCCGGGAACGGCATCGCCCTGCCCGCTGAAAATTATTGGCTGGCCGAGGAGGGTTTTTGCCCGGGCGGCACCTGGCCCAATTTGGGGGCGACTTACGACACATCGATCATCAACCTTACCACTTCCGCCACACTCCCTTTGCCCAGCCCCTTTCCCTTAGCCGCCGCCCAGAATTACGACCTGGCGATCTATGCCAATTGGGTCTGCCCCTAAAATCATCAAGGATTCAGCGCTTCCTTTTTCGGCGTTGAACCCTCCCCGGGCTTTACGACCTGTCTACCGAAGCTTTAGCGCAGGTAGATTTGCGAACCATTAAATTCCTTATAAACCGATGAAATTGTTCTCAGCATTAGATAGCTTTTATCTGTGAAGTCTCGGTTTAGAGCTTTACTTTTCTATCTTTTGAAGCCGTCGGGCCCTGCGGTTCCAGAAAAAAAATGGAGGATTCAAACAAAAGGAAAAAAGAAATCCAACCGTAAACCATGGAACCGACTAAGAGGATTTGCCAAGAAAGGGGCCACGAAAACAAATAATGCATGCAAAAAATGAATAAAAAAGAAAGGACGCCGGCAACTGATCCGAAAGTAGCAGTTAATTTAACCACAAGGAGATGGGTCATCAAACGGTTCTTGGCAGGGCGCCAAGAAAGGAGTGGCCACCAACCCCAATCCATATCACATAGCCAATTAGAAAATCTTTCTATTTTTCCGAGCATGGTCACCTCGCTTTTAAAAGAGCATCCTAAAATTTTGTCCAATCCTGGCCCCCGGGTTGGATATCGATCCGCCGTTTCGCTTTTAATTCATAATTCAAAATTTCGAATTCAAAATTGAAGTTAAGCCTTTCCCATTCCGTACGGCCGGTCCTCCTAATTTTAGCAAAGGAGAATATGCGGCCTTCAATAAAAAAGGGGTAGCCTTTGGAGCTACCCCCCTACTCACTTTAATCTTTTCAGCTCGTCTTTGAAAAGTCTATTGGAACAAAAAACCCAGCTGGAAATTCAAATCCAGGCCCGACACATCGGCATAAACGAATTTTCCCTTCACATAGGGAATTTCATTCCCGTTAGCGTCTTTGAGGTAGGATCCGCTCGAACCACGGTAAACCAACTGGCAGTCCCACAGGAAATTGCTGCTATCAAATGCCCGGATGCCGATGCCGCTTCCGAAATCCGTGCAGGTGCCATCGAAGGTATCGCTGCCTGCGTCGGTGGTGAAAGAATATTCCTCTTCCCAAGCCCCGACGATCAAGGGGATGTAAAACGTCATCACATTGTCCTTGTTGGTGATGGAATCCAGGCCCAGGTCTAGCTCCAGTTCCGTCCCGCCGAACATGAGGTAGGTGTCTTCCGTCGTGCTGCCGGAGTAAAAGCCGCCGTAATAATAGTCGGTGGTGTAGTCGTTAGGCTGGATGGTTCCCTGGAAGTCCCACTTCAGGGCGATATTATTGGTGTACCAGCCCAAGCCCAGGCCTAATTTGAACCAGCCGGGCAGGAAGTCGTAGTCCGTGCTCCCGGTGCCGCTTTCCAGGTCCGCATTGAACTGCTGTGTTCCCCCCGTGCCCCAAAAGCCGCCGCTGACGAAAAAGCCGAACTTGCTGAACCTGGCGTTGGGGTCCACTACCGGGGCCGGCGTGGCTTTAGGGCCGGGTTGGACTACGGAGTTAGTCGCGTCCCCGGCGTTATCCGCGCTATGGGTGATCTTCGCGATCGCCTTCACCTTATAAACGAAAATATTCCCGTCGGCCGTTTGAATCTTGATGGATACGCCCGGGACTTCCTCGGTGATCATTCCATGGATGACCGACCCGTCCTTTAAATAAACAACATCCGCAGCCTGGGCCAAAGCGCAAATCCCCAAGCACGACAAAAACATGAAAACGCCCCAAAACCATCCCGATCGCCTCATAAACCCTCCCGGAGTTTGATAAAAATACAGCCCTTCCAACCCTAAAAACCCGGTTTTGAACGTCTTGGCTCTTTTCAAGCGCCTGGGGAATGACCGGTGGTTCATCCCCATTTATTTTGTTTTGGTTTTGATCCCCGGAGTTCATTCGGGAACGGAAATTTGATCCACGACCGACAATTGATAGGTAAGGAGTTGCCCGATACCGTTTTTATTTTGAAGCCCGTACCGGGAACTTCCTCAGTTGAGGTTGGAACTACCCGGAGAACGCCGTACGTCAGGATTGCCGGGTAAGTTGGCGCTTATTATATCGTTTCCCACCGGGATTCATCATTTTAAATGCATAATTTCATTTTGGTTATAGGACGATGGATTTGCGGTAAAAAACCACGGTAATAAACAAATGGCGAACCATTATGTTGGGTTTATTAGACTATAAATTCCAACATTCCCCTTCAGGCGGCGGATTTAACCTGTTCGCCGCATTCACCGCAAAAATGCGCGGAAGGCAAAACCTCATTACCACAACGGGTGCATAAGGTTATTTTTTTATTGGAGTCCGAGTATTTTAACGCCCTGGAATAAGATCTTAAAAAAAGTGTAGAACTAAACCAAAAATTATCTTCACGATATTTACCAACAATCCCCTCCCTGTCCAATCTTTCTTGGTGCTTTGGTGGTGAAAATTGGTTTTCTTTCGAGGTTTCGCCAGACGCCCAATGTCTTACCCTGTGTCCTCCGTGCCTCAAAGCTGTTTTATAGCTTCAGGGCGCGTGTACTCTGTGGTTCAATCTTGGTTTTTTTTAGGGTTTCATTTGTTGACGAGGAGTTTTCTGGAAAAAGCCAAGGTGCCGAAGACGAACAAACTCCAAAAAACGAACAAATTCTGCAGGGGAAAGGGCTCGGCCACTAACCAGCGGAGAAGCCCGGCGGCGGCCAACGGCTCGGCTTGAAGCAGGGTCTTCCAGGCCCCTTGGCTCAAGAGCATGTCCGCCAGGAAGAGGCCATGCACCACGGGCACCACCCAAAGGGCCACCTTGGAGGCGCTCAGGAAATACCCGCTGCAGATGAAAAAAGCGAACCCGGCCAGGGCCCAATAGGCCACCGAGAGGGGCGGGCCGAAGCTAAAGCTGATAAAAACCGCCTTCCCCAGGAAGGTCCAGCCGGAGAAGAGGAGAATGGCCAGGGTCAGCTCCACGATGCCAACGAAAAGCAGGAACCCGTTCAATTTCAGCTTGTTGGGGATCACCTTGATATCCGCCACGACCTGGCTGGAAGAGGATGTCAGGTAGCGGATGCCCACGCAAAATTCCCCCGCCGTGGGGTTCAGCCGGTCCCGGCACCAGAAGGCTTGTCCGAAGAATAAAAACAAGCCCATGGTGGCCCAATAGGATTGCCACGCGAAGGTGAAACAGACGATCCAGGCCAGGAACCCGCAAATCAGCAGGTCCACGTAATAAGCGGCGAAGATCCGCGCCAAGGTGGGCCGGGTGGTCTTTTTGCCCGTTTGAGGGCTGGCCGTGGTGGTGGTTGACGCTGTCATGAAAGGCAGTCCGCGGCCGGCAGTTCGCAGTCCGCAGTTAAGGATAAGGTCGAAATGTGAATCATGTTTGGCCTTTCTTGGTGCTTTGGTGGCCTCGTGGTTTTTACTGCCCTTGGCCGCAGGCCAATGGGTGGTGGTTCAAATGATGTTTTTAGTCATCGCGATCTCGTCGCAATCCGAGAACTTGGCGCAATGCACGCAGTCCCCCCAGATCTTCTGGGGCAGGGTCAGCTTTTCCACCTTGGCGAAGCCCAGCTTGTCGAAAAACTCGGTCTGGTAGGTCAGCGTGAAAACCCTCGGCAGGCGCATTTCCTGGGCGTCCCCCAGGCACATTTCCATCAATTGGCGCCCCACGCCCTTGCCCTGCAGCTCCTCCGCCACGGCCAGGCTGCGCACTTCCGCCAGGTCCTCCCCCACAACATGCAGGGCCACGGCGCCTTTCACCTGCGCCAATTCCCCGCCGTCCACGGCCACGTTGAAATCCCTGATTTTTTCCACCACCTGCGCGAAGGACCGCGGCAGCATCAGGCCCTTGGCCGAGTAGTGGTTGATGAGGGCAAGGACGGAACGGGTGTCGGACGGCCTGGCCCTCCGGTAGACGAGTGGGTTCAAGGAGCGCTCTTTTTATGGTTATTCCAAATTCGGAGCGCCGATTATAGGGAAATTGGGGGATTGAGACAAGGCGGCATGGAAGCGGGGGTGTGGGTTGTGGCCGAAATTCTAAAGTGAAAATGTAACCTGACCACTTTGCCCATATTGCAGTTTGAGGCACAATTCATAAAAATAGATTCATGTGCGGCCGATTCGCCTGGAAAGCCAACTCGAAGAAGTTAGCCAAGAAATTCAAGGTGAAATTCCCTGACAATACCTTGTTTGAATTGGATGCGAAGTACAACATCGCTCCTTCCAACCGCAACCCTGTCTTTCGTGTTCCCGCCAAAGGCGAACAACCCATCATGGAAGCCTTCAAATGGGTTGCCGTCGTGGTTAACAACCTATTTAAGATGGCCCAGTCTCAAATTTTAATCAAAAAAAAGCCGGTCCCCCAATTAAGGGAAACCGGCTTTTGTTTAAGTACTATTACATAGAAAAGAGAGCGACGCCTCCGCCGATATACAATCCGACTTGGCCCCCTAGATCCAGGCCAGCCATCGCTTGCAACTGGACTTCGTGGCCGGTACGGATACCAACCAGCAAGGGCGTTCCGCCACTTGTGGTACCAAGGCCGTAAACACCGTTGGTGGCCAATTCGGCGATACCCGTCAGGTTCGGATCGAAGGGATAGGCGGCACCCAGATCCAACTGCCAGTAGGAGTAGCCGACTGAAGTGGATACGTTCTGGCCCGTAATGGGGTCGTAGGTGGTTGCGTTGAAGCTTGTAATGAAAACGCCCAGCCTGCCGTTGAACTGGAGCCCATCGGGCAAGGTCCAAGTCGCCACACCGTAGGGATCAAAGCCGAATTCAACCGTGCCGCCGTTGTTGGAAAGAGGGCCTATCGATAGATCGAGTCCGGCCGCGATCTTGAGGTTGCTGTCACTGTCTTTCAGGACATTGCCAAAGCCATATTTTCCTCCGAAACTGAGGTAACCCAAGCCGCTCCCACCCCCGCCATTCACTGTTATTCCATTGATGGTTTGTGAATAGCCACCGAAAGAATAAAAGTTCGTATTGACGTTGACCAATATTTTGTCGGTGATGCCATAGCTGCCACCTACCGGGATGTTCAGCACATTGCCATTGGTATCAAAAGTCAGGTGGGCCGCACCCGCGATCTGGCTTTTTTGAAAGGTCTCCGCCGTGTCACTGAAAAAGTATCCCGGTTTGCCATAGATATTCAGGCCGTTGATGGGGTGTGGTTTCTCGCCCTCATTATGATGGTGCTTGACCACCATGACTTCCTTCTTCTTTTTCGCCGCCGCGCTGGCGGGCGACACCACCACGCACAAAGCAACCGCCAAAGCTAGACAGGCAATCAAAACTCGGCTGATAAGCTTCATTTGTTCCTCCGGAAATTTTTTATCACGACCCCCCGCCACCCAGGGGCGGGCCCTACTTGCCGCGCATTTTAGCATAGAGTTCCTTCGCGTGCTCCAGCGAAGTTTCGGAAACGGGCTCGCCGCCCAGCATCTTGGCCAGTTCCTGGATGCGTTCGTTTTCCTTTAAATGTCCGACATGGACCGAGGTTTTACCGGCCTCGAAGGTTTTGGAAACGTGGAAATGATTTTCGCCCAGGCCCGCGATGGGGGCCAGGTGGGAGATGCACAGGACCTGCTTGGATTGGGAAAGCCGCGAGAGCAGCTGGGCCACGGCGGGCGCGGTGCGCGCGCCCACACCCGTGTCGATTTCGTCAAAAATGAGGGTGGGGACTTCGTCGCTGCCCGCCAGGACCGTCTTCAAGGCCAGCATGACGCGCGAGGCTTCCCCGCCCGAGGCCACCTTGGCCAGGGGCCTCAAGGGTTCGCCGGGGTTGGCGGAAAAAAGGAACTCCACCTTGTCCCAGCCCAGGGGGGACAAATGAAGCCGCTTCCCTTTTTCCACCACGGGGCTTTTTTCTTCCTCAAGGGGCGTCACTTGGATGCCCATCTTGGCCTGGGCCAGGCCGAGCTCCCCCAGGGCTTGCTGGACCTGCTGGGCCAAATCCGCCCCCACTTGGGCCCTTTCGGCGCCCAGCTGGGAGGCGGCCTGCCGGTATTGTTCCGCGGCCTTTTCGATTTCCTCCCCCAGGGTTTTAAGCCGGTCTTCCCGGCCCGTGAGGTTCTTGAGTTCCTCCCTAATCTGGCCCAGGTATTTCAGGATCTCCGCCACCGTATCGCCGTATTTTTTCTTCAGGGTGTTCAGGCCGTCGAGGCGGTCGGAAAGCTCCTGGAACTCGAACTCGCTGAAGAAATAACCCTCCAGTTTCTGGGAGATATCGAAGGAAAACTGGTTCAAGCCCTCCTGGATGGCCTTGGCTTCCCCCACCATGCCTTCCAGCCCCGGGTCCAGCTTGGCCGCGTCCAAAAGCCGGGCCACGGCGGTGCCGAAAAGGCCGGTGGCGCCGCCCCCGCCCTCCTCATCCAGCAGTTGTTGCGCTTCGGTGAGGTATTTGGTTATTTTCCCGGCGTATTTCATCATCTGGTATTTCTTGAGGAGGTCCTCCTCGTTGAGCGTTTCCAGGCCCGAAGCCTCGATTTCCTGCAGTTGAAACTGCAGCAGGTCGGTGCGCCGGGCGATCTCGCGGGAGTCGCCCCCCAATCGGGACTGCTCATCCAACAAGCCCGACAATTGGGTATAAGCGTCGGAGGTTTGGCCCAGGAGCTTGTCCAAATGGCCGAAGGCGTCGATCAATTGGCGGTGCCGGCCGGTGTTGAAGATGGCCTGGTGCTCGTGCTGGCCGTGGATGTCGATGAGCCAGTCGCCCAATTCGGTGACCATGGCGGCGGTGGCCATTTGGCCGTTGATGAAGCTGCGGGTCTTGCCCGAGGAGCGGGTGAACTCCCGTTTCACCAGGACTTCATCGCCGGGAGCGTCGATGCCCCATTCGGCAAGTTTGAGGACCGCCAAACCCTTGGAGGGAACCTGGAAAAGGGCCTCCACCTGGGCCCGGTCTTCCCCGGCGCGCAGCATGTCGGCGTTGATGCGGTCGCCCAAAAGGAAATAGAGGGCGTCCACGATGAGGGACTTCCCCGCCCCCGTTTCGCCGGTGAGGACGTTGAAGCCCGGCCCAAATTCCATGGAGATGGACTCGACGATGGCGAAATTTTTGACGGATAGCTGGCGGAGCATTTGACACCGGTCCACAGTTGGCGCTTGACGGCTGACAGGGAAACCCGAAAACTTGCGGTATTTTATAGCCAAGGCGGGCGGATTGGGATAGCTAAGATTTGCCCGGCCAGGGGCGCCTATTCAATCAATGGATGGGGGCCGGTTAATTGGTTTAGGGAGCACCGCTTCGCGGAGGGTTGTAACAATGTGCACCAAATTTCCGAGATCGGAAGGGTTCTGTAAAAAGGCATAGGCACCCAGCTTGTAACAGGCAACCACGTCAAATTTTGGTTTTGTGACCGATAAAATGATGACTTGGATACCGTTGAATTCGGGATGGTCCTTCAGGATTTGGAGCGTTTGTTTCCCGTTCAAAAGCGGCATATTCAAGTTGAGGATGATGCAATAGGGCAGGCGGTGGCGGGTCTTGGGTGTGGACAGGGCTTTGTCGAGGAACTCGATGATTTCCTTTCCGTTCCGCACAAAAACCATTTCGTCCTGTGCGTCGGCCCGCTGCATCGTTTTTTTCAGAGACATTTGGGCCTCGGGGTCATTTTCCCCGACAAGCATGTAGGGTTGGCCAGGTTCTAAACTCAAAACCGTTTACCTCCTTTCGGTCAAAATAATGCCTTATTTCTTTTTGGCAATATCCAAGGAACAAGTGTATTGATTAGGATTTAATTTCGCCTGAACGAGGGCAGTCGTCGGAGGGAAAAAACTCTATCGGCATTGTAACTTGGGGCTCGAGCCGTTACCAAGTTAAATCAACTTTGTACGCCCCACTTTCATCGAGCTTCCCCCTGCACTAAAACTCCTACCGTCGCCGTCTCCCTTCGCTAAAGCTTCTGGAGACAGGCGGCTAAGGTAGGCGGGTTGGGAGACAGGTCGTGGACAAACCATTTCACGTCCTTTAAAGATTCCTCAGGATTCTTTCCAGTTCTTTTCGGTCCAGGACACGCAAAACAACCACTCCCTTTTCAGTGGGTTCGAAAAGGCACCTGTAATTCCCGATTCTCAAACGATAAAGATTCTTATAACCTTCTAGTTTTTTTACTCGGGGAGGGCCGGGCCAAGGGCGGGTTTGGAGGATTTTCAGGCCGTCCAGGATTTCCCCTGCCGCGGCTTTTTCAAAGGCCTTCAAATCCCTCAAGGCACGGGGTGAAAGCTCAACGAGGAGGGACAAGTCAGAGTCCCAGCCGCTTGCGGGCTTCCGAAAGCGGAACCCCGCCTTTCTTTCCGTATTCCTTCCTCGACTCCTCTATTTGGTCCATGAACTCGGGTTGCTTATAAACCAAATCCTCGATTTCGTCCTCAGTCAGGTGCAGCAGGACGGCCTGGGGCTTTCCATGGTTCGTAATGATGTATTTTTCCCCTTTTTCCACGCCCTTCATCACCGAGGGGGTTTTCAAGCGCAAGTCGCGCATATTCACGAATTTCAAGGGAACTCCTTTGTTACTTAATTGAGTAACAATATATTAAATCCCTTCCAAACGGAAAGCAAGCGTTCCATTGGCCCTCCAACCTCAAATTTCACTTTGGAACGGTGAGGGGCGGATGCTTCAGGAGGAGGGGCCGCAATTTATCCATGGCCGCCTCGGGGGTTTCCTTCCCCTCCCACACGTTTTCCAAACCGGCCGTGATCAGGGTCTCCACCTCCTGCCAATTGCCGCACAGGGGAAAATATTTAACGTGCTCCACCGCATCGATCAAAATTTTCTTGTTCAAGGGGTCATTCCGGTCCAGGAAAAGGTCGGAATAAGCCATCTTCCTTAAGGCGGGCTGGGCCAATCCAGTGGCCAGCCTTTTTCGTTCGGCTTCCGCGCCGGTCAGGAATTTCACCAATTCCCAAGCTGTTGGTTTGTTCCCGGATCGCCTCGAAATACCGTAACCCGAGCCCCCGGTGGAAAAGGCCCGTTCCCCGCCGGGTCCCTTGGGAAGCATGGCCACATCCCATTTAAAATTTTTGATCTCGCGAAAGTGGGGGGGCCATTTCAAACCCGAAAGGTACATGGCGGCCGTGCCGAAGCGGAACATGTCCGAGCCTTCGCTCACGGTAAAACCGGCTATTTTGGAGGGCGCCAGGGAGACCTTGTACTTATGGATCAAGTCGTAACGGAACCGGATCCCCTTGAGGGTGGCCGGGTCGTCCGTGAAGGTCCATCGGGTGGGTTGGTGAACGTCGTCCGCGAAGGTCCCGCCCGCGCTAAAAATCCACGCGCTCGGAAGGGTCTTGTCGTCAATGAACCCCCAGCGCATGACCCCGCCCGAAGCGCCTATTTTTTGGACCTTCATCGCCGCTTCGGCGAATTGGTCCCAATTCCAATCATCCTTTGGATAAGGCACATTGGCTTCGTCAAAGGCGGACTTATTGTAATAAACAAGGCACCAGGGGGCCGTGTCGCGGGGAATGACGTAAGTTCGTTTCTCCGAGGTGAAGCGGTCCAATACGGCCGGGTAAAAATCCGTCATATCCAGGCGGTCGGTTTTGACGTAAGAATCCAAGGGTTCCAGGACTTTTTGGTACAAAAAATCGGCGAAATTATTGACCTCCACAAATAGGACGTCCGGGCCCCGTCCCTCAAGGGATCTCACTACGGTTTCCGAGTAATTGACATAAGGGGTGCGCTGCAACGAGACCGACACGGACGGATTTAATTTCATGAAGTCATTGATGAGATCGCTCAGGACCTGGTTTTCCTCGATGTCGCCCCAGGAAAAGACAAGGAGACTGCCTTTCTTGTTTTTCGACCCGGCCCCGACGAAAAAGCGAAGGGCAACGGCCGCGACGATGACACCCAAGACCAGAAAAAATACCGCCATAGTTTTTACTCCGAAGTTGGAAGTTAACAGCTGACAGGAAAACCCGAAAACTTGCGGTATTTTATAGCCAAGCCGGGCGATTGGGGATAGCTAAGATTTGCCGGGCTAAGAGCGTCTATTCAATCAATAGATTGGGAGAATTTGGCGGTGTTGGAACCCAAAGGACGGCCCTGCCAGGTATTAAAGGGATTTCAACCTATCCACAATGGTTCCCCGTCGTGGACAATATCAAATCCGTCGATTTGCTTATTCCACCCGCAAAAGGTAAAGGCTGATAAGTCCCAAAATGATCCCAACTATACGATGAGCGTTGATCGGTTCCTTAAAAAGGATAAACCCACCCAATATCGTTAGCATGGTGCTCCCGATTAAAACAAAGGAGCCTGCCACCGAAAGCTGGCCTCCCCTTGAAAAGACGATAAAAAACCCAATCGAACCGGCGGCGGCGCAAAATCCGGCGGCCATTGAAAATGTCAACCCCATGGCCGTTGCTGACTCTACCGACCCATTAAACTTTCGCCAAATGAAAAAAAGTAAGAGAACGGCCATCGCAAATCCCTCAACAACCAGCGGCCCCAAAACCCCGCCAATTTTCGGACCCGCGGCCCGAATGAAAATATTAAAGAATCCAAAAGAGAGCGTGGTTAATAAGACAAAGAACCATGTTGAACTCACTTGCAACTCCTTACAGAATTATTATTAGAATTTGCAGAGTAGAGCACTGGCGCGATGGTGTGCAGAGGGTTCCTTGATCTGTTTCCCCGTTTCCGGTTCCGTGCCCCAACGAGGTTCCCTCATCACTTCGTTTCCAGCGCCCCCTCGTCAAACCGTACGTGACCTTTTCGATCATACGGCTTTCCGACAACCTCTCCTCCGGCGGCTTTACAGGTTCGACTTCCCCCTTGGCCGCTCGGCATAGTGCCTGTTGTCAAAGGCCTCGCGCTTTGGTACTACAGAGTTGTTGGCCCTTTTGGGGCATGCTCCAGCGCCTACCTTCTTTGAGACACATGGTTGAAGCAGGGGTCCTTCCCTCAGGGTGGTTTTGTTGTCCACCCCTTCATCGGTACTGTGACCCCCTCCGACTTCCTCCCACCCTTGCCTCTTTTCGGTTTTAGCCTTATAGCGGCAAGTCTTTTGGCGGGTAGGATCTCCCAGCTTGCTTGCATAGCCTTTCCAACATTCCGTTCCCCATACTCCGGAGGACTTGCCCCGCTTGCTACCAGATTCTTCAGCGGGATCGTGGCCTTCGCCAGTAGACACGCGGCTCGGCATCCCCTTGCACCTTTCGGTGTCCCATTCACGAAGCGGCAGGATTCACTTGATGTTGCGGACTGCTGGATTGTTCCCTCACTAAATGAGGTTTATGACCCCGTTTCGGGCAGGACCTCTCGATCCTACGCCGGGGGCTGACTTCCAGGCTCTCTGGTGATTACCTGGTCAGGACTTGGGTTGACCCTCATCGGCCTACTCCCTCACCTGCTGGCTCTGCAAACCCTCCTCTGGCACGATGTCCACGACGGGTCCCCGTCGTGGACAGCCTTAACCACTCGTTTCATTTCGTGAAAAGTCCCTTTAACGTATCGATGGCCGCTACTAATGAGTGTGAACCGCCCTCAAAGGGTTGAAACCCGTAACGTAAATAAAATTCCTCAGCTTTTTTGTTTTTGGCATCGACGATCATATACTTCGCGGCCACCGATTGGACGGCGGCAACAGACCGGTGAATAGCATCCATCAGCAACATCTCCCCCAATCCGGTTCCTTGCCATTGGCAGTCAACGGCAAGGCGTCCCAATCGAACGGCGGGAATTGGATACTTCGGGAGGTTTTTACGTTGGGGTTCTGGCAACGAACGCAATTCCACCTGAGCCATGCTCAAGGTGTGATAACCAGCCGCGATGGGTTCTCCTTCGACGGGAATGAGGACATAAGTGCTTCCTAACCCCTTGCGGTGGTTCTGGCCTGCGTATTTTTTCAGATAATCATTGAGTTCAGAAATGCCACAGTCAAAAGCTTCGAGATTCGGTTTTTCCGTGATAGGGACAAACTTCCATTTTTGGCCTGTCATAACGGCAGATTAGGATATCTCTTTTTGGTAACGCCGTGCCGCCGCTTTAAGCTTTTCGTTAGGCTCGGGAGGGTTTTCCAGAAGCCTTAGGAATAAGTCCAGGTCCCGTTTAGGCGGAACATAGGTTTTAACCGGGATCGCGTCTTCCTGGGCCGCATGGAGGGACCGCGTCACGAGATAGGAACTCAGGCTCAAACCCTGGGCCTGGGCGGCTTTTTCCAATAACCGCTTATCCTGGGGCCTTACCCTCAGTTCGATGCGTTCTTCCTTAGTTTTTAGAGCTTTCGTCATGGCTATTACCTCCGCATTAAATATATCATATGTACGGTAATATTCCGTACATATTTATGCAGAGTAGAGCACTGGCGCGATGGTGTGCAGAGGGTTCCTTGATCTGTTTCCCCGTTTCCGGTTCCGTGCCCCAACGAGGTTCCCTCATCACTTCGTTTCCAGCGCCCCCTCGTCAAACCGTACGTGACCTTTTCGATCATACGGCTTTCCGACAACCTCTCCTCCGGCGGCTTTACAGGTTCGACTTCCCCCTTGGCCGCTCGGCATAGTGCCTGTTGTCAAAGGCCTCGCGCTTTGGTACTACAGAGTTGTTGGCCCTTTTGGGGCATGCTCCAGCGCCTACCTTCTTTGAGACACATGGTTGAAGCAGGGGTCCTTCCCTCAGGGTGGTTTTGTTGTCCACCCCTTCATCGGTACTGTGACCCCCTCCGACTTCCTCCCACCCTTGCCTCTTTTCGGTTTTAGCCTTATAGCGGCAAGTCTTTTGGCGGGTAGGATCTCCCAGCTTGCTTGCATAGCCTTTCCAACATTCCGTTCCCCATACTCCGGAGGACTTGCCCCGCTTGCTACCAGATTCTTCAGCGGGATCGTGGCCTTCGCCAGTAGACACGCGGCTCGGCATCCCCTTGCACCTTTCGGTGTCCCATTCACGAAGCGGCAGGATTCACTTGATGTTGCGGACTGCTGGATTGTTCCCTCACTAAATGAGGTTTATGACCCCGTTTCGGGCAGGACCTCTCGATCCTACGCCGGGGGCTGACTTCCAGGCTCTCTGGTGATTACCTGGTCAGGACTTGGGTTGACCCTCATCGGCCTACTCCCTCACCTGCTGGCTCTGCAAACCCTCCTCTGGCACGATGTCCACGACGGGTCCCCATCGTGGACAAGGTTTTTCGACCGGATTAAATCTTTGAAAAAATCAAAGCCGTTTTATCGCCTACTAGGTTTAAACCGTTTGTGTTCAATGACTTTTAAGAACAATTTCACTGTTCCCCATGCGACAAGGCCAACAACAACCTGAACCCCAAACATTCTGATATAAGTCTTCCAATTCCCATTAGCTATCATTTGAGCCCACCCATTGGTAAAAAGGCAAACGAAGGTATCTCTGGCGAACTCAGCCAGGACGAGAAAGAAAACCACGAGCAATGCTTGTCGGTTCCAGGACATATCGCGAAAAAGAAGAACTACCCCAAAGGCAATAATCAGGACCGGTAGCAAATTGCTAAAAATCATGAAAAAAATATTTGGAACGGTCCAGAAGTAACCAGTGATAATTGCAAAAGTGATCAAAAGAGGTGTTCGGAATTTTAGGATCATATTGAGTTGCCTTTAATTAAACACTTCAAGGGTGGTGCGTCTTTTACCTATTTCTTTGCAGAGTAGAGCACTGGCGCGTATGCATTAGAGTACGGTGGCTAATCCAACCCTTTCGAATTGGGCCTCAGTCCGGCTCTCATAACCACGTTTCCAGTGCCCCCTCATCAAACCGTACGTGACCTTTTCGATCATACGGCTTTCCGACAACCTTTATTTCGGCGGCATTCAAGCAACAATGGCACGTCTAGATAGCCGATACAGGCCTAACCTTTTGAATTCATCTTCGACCCCCGACCAATTCATTATCCTCTGACGATGCTTTCGCCTTCGGAATAACAATAGCCTTCGGTATGTAAATAAATCCACCTTATCAAACTGTTTCCAGCTTGTCCCCACTTTGAAATAATTGGCCCAACCCCTCAAAATCGGATTCAGAGTTTTTACCAATTCTTCCATTGAAAGCGACAGCCGCCATTTCTCCGAAGTCACCGCTTTTATCCTCTCAGTGATCTTCTCCATGGATTTACGCTTGGGCCAGCTTTTGATGTATGCTTTTCCCCTCTTCTTATTGGGTCGGCATATCCTGTAATGGAAACCAAGGAAATCAAAACCATCCTTTCCTGGTCCCATTTCCACCAGCCTCGTCTTTTCTGGGTGCATTTCCAACCCCAACCGCCCAAGTAATCTCTTGAGCACCTTCAGACTTTCTTCCGCCTTTTGTTGTGTTGGACATAACACCACAAAATCGTCAGCGTAACGCACCAGTTTTCCAAGTTGCTTGTATCTTTTGTTCCAGACCTTGTCTAACAGGTGAAGGAAAATATTGGAAAGTAATGGGGAAATCACCCCACCTTGAGGAGTACCTTCGGAGGTGGGCATAAGCCTACCTTCCGCCAATACCCCCGCTTCGAGCCACCTTTGGATGAGTTCCAAAATCTTCTTGTCACTGATCCTTTGACACATCAGCACCATCAGCTTGGCATGGTCAATGGAGTCGAAATATTTTCGAATATCTCCATCCACCACAAATCTGCACCCACGATCTATCCATTTCAGGATTTCCTCGTGAGCTTGATGTGCTGAACGCTTGGGCCGAAAGCCATAGGAACCTTCCAGGAAATCTGCCTCAAAAATAGGTTCGACCATCTTACGACAGGCGGCTTGTACCACACGATCCCGAATAACCGGTATTCCAAGTGGCCGCTTTCCGCCATCCGGTTTCGGTATTTCTACCCGCTTGACCGGTTGTGGCCGATACGTCCCCGCTCTGAGTTCTTCCCGGATTTGCCGGAGAAAGAGTCCTACACCCTCTTTCTCTATATCCTCCAAACTCTTTCCATCCACCCCACCATGCCCTTGGTTTGCCCTTACCTGATTCCATGACTCCACAAGCACGTCCCACCGGGTGAGCTTGTCGTATAACGCATGAAAGCGTCGGTTCGGGCTCCTCTTGGCCGCTCGATATAGCTCCCTCTGGAATTGGCGCACTTGGTCTTCTGAGTTGTTAGCCTTTTCAGGCATTCTCCATGCTCCACTTCTTTTGGTTGCTTGGTTGAAGCAGGGGCCCTTCCCTCCGGGAAGTTTTGTTGTCTTCCCTTCATCGGTACTACTGCCCCCTCCGACTTCCTCCCACCCTTACCACTTTTCGGTTTTAGCCTTATAGCGGCAAGTCTTTTGGCGGGTAGGATCTCCCAGGTTGATGTAGCAGCCTTTCCCACATTCCGTTCCCTATACGCCGGAGGATTCGCCCCACCCCATCCTGTATTGAGGGTGAGATTGTTGCCTTCGCCCGTGGACACGAGGCTCGGCCTCCTCTTACGCCTTTCGGCGGACTCTTCACGACGCGGCAGGATTCACTTGATGTTGCGGACTGTAAGATTGTTCCCTTCCTAATCGAAGGTTTATGACCTCGTTTCGGGCAAGGCCTCTCGACCTTGCCACGGAGGCTGACTTCGGGGCCCTCAGGCGGTTACCCCGTCAGGACTCGGCTTATATCAAGCCTCACCTGCTGGCTTCTACACCCTTGTTCCTGGCACGATGTCCACGACGGGTCCCCGCCGTGGACAGGTGAATCATTTTTTTAAAGAATCCCACTATAACAATCCAAGATCGAGGCTTTAATGGGCATGAAGTACGCGTTTCCATTTACGGAAGTGATCCGGCTTAAAACAGTCTCAGCTAATTCCCGGTTCCACTCTAGTGTTGGGCTAAAATTCCCGGGAAATACAACTTTGTTTCTAGTCTCCCAATAATTTTTTGAGCTTATGCTTAAAACTGGAGAAACTCCCCAAAAGACTTCATAAGATTTAAGTAATTCAGAATAAATGTCAAAGAGACGAATATCGAAAAAAGGTTGCGTGAAAAAACCATCGGCGCCGGCATCGCGTTTGGCGTGGGCATATTCGAGCTCTTTGTGAATCCCTTGCCGGTAAGGATCAAAGGCGGCGTAAATCTTAATTCCAGGAATTTCCCGTTTGAATTTTTTAATGACTTCCAGCACATCGGATGGGTACATTTTCCGGGACATGTCCTGGGGAATGTCGCCGCTGATCACAATGATTTCTTTAAAATGGTTCTCTTTTAGAAAAACGGCCATTGGCAAGGGTTCGTCCAGGTTAATATCAACCGACCTAAAATGAGGTATCGCGTTTTGAAAATAGGGTTTCACATATCCGCATGCCACCCAGCTTCTTAAATCAAATCTCAATAAATCCGGAATGTTTATCGTATTGACCTTTTTAAGATTATTGGAAATCTTATCCACTTCTTCCAAAATAGATTCTTTGCTTCGGGGAACCAATTCCAATGAGATTCTCATTTAGTTAACACTTGCTCCTATTTGTTAGACATCAATGTTTCATTTTCTGATGACCCATACCTGTCCACGATGGGTCCCCTTCATGGACAAAGTTCTGTGATGATTGAACCTATTTTTTTATCCTTTTCTCCCTCGAGAGCTACGCCGCCGCACCATCGCCAACAACCCCGGAAGTGGCAATACGTAAGCGAAAATGACGATCACATAGCCAGCCACCGCCAGGCCGGGATTCGCGAAGGCAACAGCCGAAAGCGTGGCGGCGAAAAGCGGGGCCGGAGCCCAAGCCGCAGTATGGGCGTGCCGTTTGCTCGCGGTAAGAGCCGGGGAGGTTAGCTTGGCGACGTAGGCCCCGTACCACCAAACCAGATTATAGACAACCCCTCCGAGGGTAGCGGAAGCTCCGTAGAACACGGTGGCAACGACCTGGTTGTGGGGGTCCCCCAGCCACGCGCCTAGGACCGCCGTCGGGACGGGCATGAAGGCGACCCCTACCATCAGGTACAGGAGGTTGAGCCAAACGAGGGTATGGTCGGCGCGTTTGAAGGTCGAGAACATCATCCGGTGGTTCGTCCAGTTGATTCCGATGTTCATGAAGCTCATGGCGTAGACGATGTAAGTCCTCCACTGTTGGGCCAAAAGAGCCAGCAGTCCCTGGGCGGCGTCGGCATCGGTTGGATGCGGGATGCGGATCGCCAGGACCAATAAAGTGATGGCAAAGGCGAACACCCCGTCACTGAAGGCACTGATGCGGCCCAGGCTCGGGTCATCCCTTTCCAGGGCACTCATAATTTTCCTTTTCTTGAATACATCTCAAAACCGCGTTGTGTTTCCTGTCCAATCCGGGTCCCCTTCGCGGACAACCGGAAAATTATCAATGAGCCGGAATGACGGAAATAGACTTCCAACATAAAATAATCAAAACCGAAAGCAAAATAAAAATCAGACAAACAAAGAACCAAAACATATTTGGATTATCTTTTTTGGTAAAAAGAGGAAATTCTAATGCGTTTGCTCCTCGTACGAAGCCAATAAAGAATAAATGAATAAGTATCATTAGTATTATTGCAAGTCCTGCGAGCACCAGTCTTATATCCATTCGGTTCCCGATTTCTAATTGGTTTCCCTGATCCAATCCCGATCCCATTCTTATATCTACGTTCAAATAATTATCGTCCACTCTGGGTCCCCGTACTCCCTACGCTCATCGAGCTTCCCCCTACACTAAAGTTCCGGGGGATAGGTCTGGAGACAGGTCGTGGACAAAGCTCCCCAAGTCATTTCCGGCGTTTTTCTTTACGAAGTTTTTCGGCTCGCCGGTTCCATGCCGGAGCAAACATAAATTCGAGAACCAAAAAAAAGGACAAAGAAGCCACCGATAGGCCAAGCCAATAAGACAACCATTCCGGTTGTTTTTCCACCATTAGGACCAACAAAGCCAATCCAACGGCTCCCACCGGCACGGCGCTGGCCAGTATTTTGAGAACCAACAAAGTGGTGAAATTACTTTTGGGGGCGGGGCGCCAACGCAAAACCGGCCACCATACCCAATCCGTATCCGACAACTTATTTAAAAACTTATCCAGATTTTCAAACATTCGCGCCTCCCTCATTTGACAGCCGAATATTTACTGTTTCTTCGCCCAATCCGGGCTTGCCTTGATTAAGCAAAGCGTACCGAAATACTTCGACGTGGCCATCACCGGCGCGCCATGGGGTTTCGTTACAGTGTTGTGTCCGATACCGGTTCCGGCCCGGTGGCTGTCGATGGACGGGCCATCTTCGGGGACTCGGAGAGCGATAGCATGAGGAAAGCCGATCCCCCCAGTAACACCGCGAGGCCGACAAAGGATGGGATGTAAGAGTTATGGAAGGTTCCCCGTAACGCGTCCATCAGGACGATCAGGAGGCCGGACGCCTGTACGACCAGGGCGAAAACCCCGTTGCTCGTTCCCTCGGGGGCCGGAAAGGTGATTTCGGCGCCGTATTGATAGGCCACCGGCGTGACGCCCGTGACCGCGAAGCCCATGACAAAGAAGCAAATGACCTCGAGGACGAAGCCCCTCCCGAGCACCAAGCCCAACGTGGAGGGCACCGCCAGGAAAACCGCGATGACCAGTACCAGCTTCCGGCGTCCTAAGGCGTCCGAAACCGCGGGGATCACGATGCTGCCGACGATCCCGCCGAGGAGCAACAAGGCCGTCAACAGCACGCCCTGGTCGACCGTGAGCGAAAGCTCCGGGTCGAGCCCGTCGATGAGCGTGAACACGCCGTTCACGATGCCGCTGGCGAGGAACAGCGCGAGGGAGAGGATGTAGACGCTCTTGTTTCTCAGGATCTGCCTTAGGCTGTCCAGCACCAGCGCGCGGACCTCCTCCCCCGGGGGGCTCGCCGGCGTCGGCGGCCCGGACCGGGCCAGCGCGACGAACAACAGGGCCGACACGGCCGAGGCGATGCCATAGATGAGCTGCAGTCCGGCGAAACCGCAGGCGGAAACCAATCCCGGCCCCAGCACTTCACCGAGCCCGATGCCCAAAAACAAGGCGAGGAAAATGACGCCCGTGATGGTGGCCCTGTGTTTTTGCGGGAACCAAAGCGCGGCCAATTTGGTGAAGGCGTTTAAAAGGAAGGGCTGTCCGATCGATATTCCGATCGATCCCACGACCGCCATCGTGTAATTCGTGGGAAACAAGGCGCGGAGCAGCCCGAAAGCCCCCATCAGCAGGGCGCCGAACCCGACGGCTTTCTTGAAACCGTAGGTATCGATGGCCCATGCCGCCGGGAACGCGACGACGATGTAGATGAGCATGAACATGTTCGCCAGGAGGTCGATGTCCTCGCGTTTCACCCCGTAAGCGTTAGCCGCCAGCGTCGCGATGGGCGCGTAACCGATCCACAGCACTTGCACCATGACGTTGATCAGCATGAAGATCGCGAGCATCACCCATCGGTACGGGTACAACTTTACGCCTTGCTCTTCCATGACCCCTCCCTTTCTTGAATCACACAAAAGAATCCGTAAAATCGCGGTAACCCTATTATTTATGTATGCACCGCACCATCGCTGTTGCCGGAATAAATGGAGAAAAGAAACCGTTCCATAAACCGGGAAGGCGCGGAGCCTTTAACACCGGTTCACAGTTGACGGTCAACAGCTCACAGGGAACCCCGAAAACTTGCGGTATTTTATAACCAAGGAGGGCGATTGGGGATAGCTAAGATTTGCCCTTGAAAGGCTTGGACACCATCATTGCCGGCGCGGGAATGGGATTTCAACTTGTCCAATGCCACCGCACCAAGCCGGGGGCTTGGTGCTCCCCGCCGCGGACACCCTTAAGACGGTTTCCGCTTGAGGGTCCGCTCAATCGACAACTTGGTAATCTCCAGGTTGCAGCTATGGTTGGCTTTGCACCACTCTTCGCATTTTTTCGCGGTTTCCGGGTCTTGGTAGTGAAGACCGCATTCGTGGCATTGGCAGGATTCGCCCTGTTCCATACCCTTCACGCGGGAACGCGGCGGGCCACGCAAATGGCTCCCTCGATTTCCCCATCCGGGACAAAGGGCCGGGTATAGAGCTTAACGGGAAGGTACCGGCCCGACCCTTCCAAGATGGCCGTTTTAATCACACGGCGTTTTTGCTCATTCACCGTTTCCGTAATGCACCTCATGACTTCCTTCAGGTCTTTGGGACGGACCAGGGAGGAGAGGTTCTTACCAACCCATTCCTCCGTTTTTTGGCCCGATTGGTCCTCAAAAGCCCCGTTTAAATAAACCAGGGTTCCATCCGGGGATGTCACGCAAAGGATGTCCAAGACGCTGTCGAGCAGCAGTTTGTACCTGCGGTCCGCCTCCGCCAGTTTTTTCTCCATTTGCTGGAGGAGCTTGGACTGGCGGTACATCTCGGCGTGAAGGCGGACCTTGGCTTTTAAAACCTGGGGGTCGAAGGGCTTTCCAAAATAATCCACGCCGCCCACCTCATAGCCTTTGTGGATGTAGGGATCTTCCTTGTAAATGGCTGTCATGAAAATGATGGGGACGTTTTTCTCCGGTATTCTTTCCTTGATAAGCCTGGCGGTCTCAAACCCGTCCAACTGGGGCATTTGGACGTCGAGAAGGACCAGGCTGATGTCGGTGGTTCTAAGGATTTCGATTGCTTCCAATCCCGAGCGGGCTTTCACGATGCCATACTGAAGCGGGTCCAACACCGCTTCCAGGGTGACGAGGTTGGCGGGCGTGTCATCGACCAAAAGGAGTTTGACTTCCACTGAGTTATCCATGGCTTTTCCCTTCCTCTCCCGGCGAGCCGCGGTCCCCTTCCCTCCCCAAAGGAACCGGGGTCACCCGGACAACGTTATTTTTTCTTCCCTTAAGATCAACAATAGGCGGGTCGTTGGGGGTGGTACAAGGGGAGGTTCGAAGAAATTGGCGAAATAAAAAACCCTCAAGGGGATGTTCACCCTTTCAATTTTCCGTCCAGTCAAAATTGGCGGCGGCCCGGCTTTCCGCCCGCGGTTTAGGCCAATAATTCCCTCAAGAAAGTTTCCACCCACCAATGGATGTCCTGCTGGTGGATGCGGTAGCGCAGGCTCGACATGCGGCGCTCCACTTCGTCCCGGGGCAGGTTCAGGACTTGGTGGATCGTATCCGCCACCTGCCCAATGTCGTAGGGATTGACCAGCCAGGCCTCCTTCAGTTGTTCGGCGGCGCCGGTGAACTCGGAAAGGATGAGCGATCCCGCGTTTTTCACGCTGCAGGCCGCGTATTCCTTGGAAACCAGGTTCATGCCGTCCCTCAAGGGGGTGACGAGCGCGAAATCCGCCAGGCGGTAAAAAGCCGCCAGCTCGTTGGGCGTGAATCCCTTGTAGTAATAAAGGATCGGGCTCCAGGTCCGGTCCTGGAACTTGCCGTTGATGCGGCCCACGGCCAGCTCGATTTCCGCCTTCAGGGCCTTGTACTCGGGCAAATGGGCCCGGCTGGGAACCATCACTTGGAGGAAGACCAGCTCTTTCCGGTAGGCCGGATGGTCCTCCAAAAGCCGCTCGATGGCCAGGAGCCTCTGCAGGATGCCCTTGGTGTAATCCTGCCGGTCCACGCCCAGGCCGATGAAGCGGCAGTTGACCTCTTTCTTCAAGGCCAGGGCCTTCTCCTCCGCGGCGCGGGATTCGGCCAGGGACTTGTAGAAAACGAAGTCAATGCCGATGGGGCAGGCTATCACGCGGCAGTCATGGTCCCCCAGGAAAACCGTGTTGTTACGCACCTGGGCCTCCTCCGGGAGGATTTCGGCCACGCACTCCAGGAAGTTGTTCCGGGCCCGGAGGCCCTGGAAGCCGATCAGGGTGGAACCCAGCAGCCCCTGGAGCAGTTCCTTGCGCCGGGGCAGGGCCCGGAAAACCTCCGGGGGAGGAAAGGGGATGTGGCAGAAAAAGCCGATCTTCTGCCGGGGCCTTTTGGCGCGGATCATCCCTGGCGCCAGGCACAAGTGATAGTCCTGGATCCAAAGAAGGTCCCCTGCCCGGGCCAGTTTTTCCGCCGCCACGGCGAACTTTTGGTTGACCAGCTTGTAATAAGGCCAATCCTCCCCGTTGAAACGGCAGCGCTCCAGGAAGGAATGGAACAGGGGCCAGAGCTGGCCGTTGGAGAAGCCCTCGTAAAAATGCTCGACCTGTTTTTCCGACAGGTTGACCGAGGCCAGCCGGTAGGGCGGTTTGCCCGCGGCCTCGCGCTGGTCTTCCCCGCCGCCGGAAAAGGAATAGCCCTGGGCGCCGCCCCAGGAAACCCAGGTTCCCTTCGTGACGCGAAGCACCAGGTCCAGGGCCGAGACCAAGCCGCCGATGGTCCTTTGGTAGGCCCAGGTCCGGCCGGTTTTCTTGAGGACATAGGGTTCCCGGTTGCTGACGACGATGAGTCGGCGGGTTTCGATGGAGGGGGGCTGGAACTCCAGCCCCGGCCTGGACAGCACCGGAGTTTTCAAATGAAAATCTCCCGCGTTTCGCCCGACAGCAGGATCAGCATTAAGGCCATGTAATCCTGCACCTGCCGGGTGATCAGGAAGTGGTCCCGCACGAACTCGCGGGCCGTTTTCCCCATCCGAAGCCCGTCCTCCGGGCGGCTCAGCAGGTAGCGGATGCGGTAGGCCGCGCCCTCGGCTGAATGCACCAGGAAGCCCGTGTGGTAGTTGTGCACC
The DNA here is from genome assembly GCA_963770835.1 of uncultured Pseudomonadota bacterium. Taxonomy (GTDB): domain Bacteria; phylum Oederibacteriota; class Muellerivitia; order Muellerivitales; family Muellerivitaceae; genus JAJPJW01. Next base: position 100,463 of record CAVYRH010000011.1, on the reverse strand, counting down.
TGCAGGGTGATTCCCCCCGTGGCGCCCCCTACCACGGGCTTTCCTTTCCACAGGGCTTCCGTCACGGTCAGCCCAAAACCCTCCTTGAGCGACTTTTGCACCACCACGTTGGCCGCCCTTTGCAGGGCGTTGATTTCCAGGTGGCTGTCCGAGGGAAGCAGCAGGATGTGGATATCGGGGTCGTTGCCGGCCGCGCTTTTCACCTCGGCCAGCACCTCCAATCCCTCCGGGTCGTCGCTGGCGCCGCCGCCGGCCAGGACCAGCCGGCAGGGGCGGCTTTGGCGCACCATCTGGAAGGCCTTCACCACCCCCAGGGGGTCCTTGAACCGGTCGAACCGCGAGACCTGCAGGATGATCGGCTTATCCCGGGGAATCTCCAGCCGGTCCAGGACCACCTGGATTTCCACTTCCGTTAAATCCCGGTTTTTATCGCTCAAGGGGTCGATGGAAGGATGGACGATGTACTGCGGGTGCGGCAGGCTTTGGGCGAAGGCCGGCATGGAAAACACTGAGGCGTCGTACCGGACGACGAACTGCCGCAGGAACTTCCAAACGCCGCGGTTGGGGCGGCTGGCGTCGATATGGCAGCGCCACAGCCATTTGCCCCGGTTACGGGCATGTTGAATCAGGGCCGCCGGCTGGGGGTCGTGGATAAAAACCACGTCCGCTTCCAGCCGGAGCCTTTTCACGTTTTCTTCGTTCACCGCCAGGTAGGCCTCCCGCATCCGGGGGCTCAAGGCCACCTCGTTGCCCTGGAGGCCGTTGTGGAAGGCCTTGGTGGCCTTGAAGAAATCCGGGTTTCCCTCGATCACCTGCCAGTCGGTGGCGATTCCCAAGTCGTTCAAGAGCGGCACGGCCCGGTTGAGGATTTCCGCCACCCCTCCCCCTTCCTTGGTGGAATTCACGTGGGTCAGGGTCTTGCCTTTCAAGCGGCCGGCCAGGCGTTGCAGGAGGTCGATGCGCTGCTTTCCGATGACCCTTTCGTATTCGGCCAGGCTGGGAGCCGGAGTTCTCACGGCCGTGGCGGTGGTCATGGCATCCCCTCCTTCGATTGACTGCGTCCCAGCTCCTGGTCCACCAGGTTCATCAGGCCGGCCCGCACTTCCTTAAGCCGGGTGAAATAAATCTCCATGGACCTCACGGCCTGGGCCAGGCCGGCCAAGCCCAGGGACTTCTCGAAAAAATTCGAAAAATCGTCCGAGTGGGTGCCCGGCAGCCGGAACCGGGATTCGTAGAAATGGTAGTAAAGGGAGCTGTTGTCCACGTGTTCCAGAGACTGCCGGAACTGGCTCAAGGTCCGCACTTCCCGGCCCGTGTCCACCACCAGGGTCGTGTCGGAGCAAAAGTGGAATTCCATTCCCGGTTTGGCCGAGGGCACGAAAGGTGAATCGAAAAGGTGGTCCTCCACGATTTCCAGCAGGTTTTCCTTCAGCAAGTCCAGGCTTTCGAAGTGGTAGGGATTCAGGTTGCCGAGTTTTTCACCCAGCGCGGCGTCCTCCAGCAGCAGGGCGGCCCATTGGGCGAAATCGCTGGGGTAGTCGGCGATGTCGAACTGGTGTTTCAGCGAGGCCTGGTGGAAGTGGTGATGGATGCATTCCGTATCCACGCTTTTCAAGGCGAAGAGGAATTCGCGCAGGTTCAACGCCCTTATCCCCAAGGGCCTCACCATGAGGATGCATTCGTAGAAACGAAAAGGCTCGGTTGCAACCGTACCGGAGGTTGTTTCCATATTCCCTCCCCAAAGCCATAAACCTTTTGAACCGCCAAGGACAAAGGCCCTTGGCGGTTCCCTTCGTCGTTTTTAAAGGAACATCAGCCCCACCAGGAAGGTGAATGTTCCGTTTTGTAAATTCCGGTCCGATGTCACGTTGGTCAAACCCAGCTCGTAGCGCCCGCTCAAAAGAACGGGGTCGAAATGGACTTGAACGCCCCCGATGACCCCCACATCCGCGGGGGCCACGTTGGAGAGGCCGCTGGACGCCACATTGGCGTCAAAGGACGGCCCCAACAGGATTCCAGGGCGACTACCGGCAAGCCCAGGGAAATCTCCAAAAGCACGGGGATCTCCACGTAATCCAACTGGTAGGTTGTGGTTCCGTCGGCCGTTTTCGCGCCCTTTTGGGCGTAAAGGACCTCCGGCTGGAAAGCCAAGCTTGGGCTTAAGGGCAAATAGAGGAATCCGCCCCCGACGATACCCAAACGGGAGGCTACGACGTTGTTGACGTCCTTGCCGTTCAGGTTCGCGAAATTAGCCCCTGCCTCCAGGCCGAGGCTTTGGCCGAAACCGGGCTGGGCCGCCAGCCCCAGCCACACCAAACCAAGAATCAAAAGTCTTATTATCATAACAACCCCCTTCCCGACCCCTTTTCAAGGGGCTAGATGGATTTTGTTACTTGGTTTTGATCACCCAGACTTTCCGGCCCCGGGAAAAGAACCAAGCCCTCAGGACGACCAGGAAAAGCACCGATCCCACGATGGCCATGGCCAAGGCGCTGAAAAACCCGCCGATGGGAATGCCGAGTTCCCTCGCCATCCAGCCCCCAAAAAGGGCCCCCAGAATGCCCACGGCCGTGTCCCGGACCATGCCCATGCCCCGCCCTTGGACCAGGAGGCTGGAGATCCAGCCGGTTAAAAGGCCGACGATCAGGTACCAGACCAATTCATGCCCGTTCATTTCGTCCTCCTTGTCGTTTCTTGTTAAAAGTAGTAATGGGCGCCGAATTCCGCGTAAACGTCGAAGCTTGTGTCACCGGTCAACCACAAGGTCGGCACCAGTTGAAGGTAGATATCCACCGGCACGTTCCTCTTGTCGAAGATGTACGACATCCCCACCGGCACCCGGGCCCCCAGGGCCGCCGGGCTGTCAAGGGACAAGTCGCCGCCCACACCCACATAAAAGGGCCATTCACCCTCGGTGTTTTTCATGTGGATGAGGTTGAAGTCGTGCCAAAGATAATCCAGCTGCAAAACAGCCGCACCGGACGGCAGTTTGACCGCGCCTTGAAAGGCGTTCTCGCGGTCGATCCACACCTTCCCGTCAATGCCCCAGGAACCGGGTTCCCCCAGTTCCAGGCCAAGCCCGAAGTTTCCCCCGTCGGAGGTGGGCTTGTAGACCGGTTCGGCTTTTGAAAAAACCGGGACCAACAACACTCCTAAGACCAACAACAAAACCAACCAGCTTTTGGTTTGAGTCAGCATAGACGCCTCCTTTGTCCTTCGATTCCATTTAAGGAAGGGCCAGCCGGCTTTGGAAGCTTTGGAAAGTTAAATTAGGTAGGCACGTTTTCCTGTGGAGCCCATTGGCGCGCGATATGCGTTTCGAGCTTTAACGCTTTTTTCGGGTCAAAGAAATAAGCAAACGTTTTTCGTAAATCCGGTAATAGGCGGCCCGTGAAAATTTTCGATGTGGTGGTTATGGGCGCGGGCGGGGCATGGGGACCCTTTAAAAGTTCCTGCCGCATTTTCAATCAATGGTTGAGGGGCGGATTTCCAGGTGTTGAAACCCCAAAGACGGCCCTGTCCGATATAGATGGGATTTCAACCTGTCCAAAGCCACTGCGCCAAGCCAGGGGCTTGGGACTCCCCTTCGTGTACAACCTCTTAGTTAGGTTGAGGCCTCTACACCAAAATGCCGGATGGTCTCCAGTAAGTCCGGGGAAATCCGGTCCGACGGTTTCTTTCTGACGGAACTGCACTCACAGGACAGCGCCTTATCATGGAGGGTCAAGAGATCGCCTTTCTCGGAAAATGTCAGCGGCCAAAGGATGCATACCGCCGGTTTTGCGGTCCCCCTGGGCAGTCCCAGGTTCTCCTCGACCGCGTGCAAGGAACAACGGATCAATCCATTGGCCTTGAACGCGAAGACGCAGAGGCCGTTTTCATGCGTATCGAGGGAAAATTGGCCCTTCTCCGCCTCCTCAAAGACATTGGCGTATCCATTTTCGGTTTTGAGATGCGGACAGAGCTTGGCCGCTTCAGGCAAAAGCGGGATGATCCGGTTTAATTCCGCTTCACTCACGCAGACATCGAACATGGCGCAGCAGCTTTTCGCGGCAGTGGGGCAACCCGTGCATTCGTGGTCGATCGAACAGATGGCCTTTCGGTCAAGGTGCACAGATTTTGGGTTACCACCGCGAAGAGGGCTTCCACCCACTTGGGGGGCAGGATTCCTATTTTTACGTTTTGCTGTCATGCCCTTCCTTTGCGCTTAACCGTTTTCAATTTTCCTTGCAGAGTAGAGCACTGGCGCGATGGTGTGCAGAGGGTTCCTTGATCTGTTTCCCCGTTTCCGGTTCCGTGCCCCAACGAGGTTCCCTCATCACTTCGTTTCCAGCGCCCCCTCGTCAAACCGTACGTGACCTTTTCGATCATACGGCTTTCCGACAACCTCTCCTCCGGCGGCTTTACAGGTTCGACTTCCCCCTTGGCCGCTCGGCATAGTGCCTGTTGTCAAAGGCCTCGCGCTTTGGTACTACAGAGATAACATGAATGAGCCAGCGGCCTGCGTAAAATAAAACGGGCCTTGTTGAAGGGCCCTAATTCGCGGGTTGCTCCTTGAGGGAGCCTATCCGCATACGGAGGGCTGGCTCATGGAAAATAATATCACGGTGGTCGGGTTGGATGTCCATAAGGATACGGTGGTAGGTGCGGTCCTGCCGGCTAGGGCCGAAAATGTGAAGGATATTTTTACAATCGAGAACACCCCAAAAGCATTGGGGAAAATGCTGGGTAAGTACGAAGGACGAGGGTCAATAACGTTTGTGTACGAGGCGGGCCCTTGTGGATATGACATCCACCGGCAATTAACCCAAAAGGGGTTGAAGTGCGTCGTAATCGCCCCTGGGAAAATTCCAGTGAAAGCCGGGGATCGGGTGAAGACAGACCGCCGAGATGCGGAAAAGTTGGCCCGTCTTTGGAGGGCGGGAGAGCTGACGGAAGTGCGGGTTCCGACCATCCAAGAGGAAGCCTGTCGGGATCTGGTTCGAGTTCGTGAGGATGCCCTAGAAGACCGGCAAAAGGCCCGGCACCGGTTGTCGAATTTCTTTCTTCGGCAAGGTCGTATCTTTCGAGAAGCTAAGAATTGGAGATCAGCCCATGAGGCATGGCTGAAAACCCAAAAGTTCGAACCTCTGGAACTGCATGAGACTTTCGAGGCATATGTCCGCGGGAAGCAAGAGGCAGATGAGCGGTTGAGGAGTTTGACGAGCCGAGTGGAGGAGATGGCCAGCCAAGAACCCTACAGGAAACTGGTCAAGCATTTGAGGTGCCTGAAAGGGGTTGATACCTTGAGCGCCATGACCTTGGCGGTGGAAGGCCAAGATTTGAGGCGATTTGAGAGCGCTCGTAATTTCATGGGTTACGCGGGTTTGGGGATATGTGAAAGCAGTTCAGGTGGAAAAATCCGTCGGGGAGGAATCACCAAGACCGGGAACGCCCATTTGAGACGGATTCTTGTGGAATCGGCTTGGAGTTACCGCCATGGGAAGTCGGTCGGCGTGGTTTTAGAAAAAAGGCGGGAGGGTTGTCCGGTGGAGATTTTAAAGATCGCCCGCAGAGCACAGGATCGTCTGTACAAAAAGTTTCTAAAAATGACCCAACGTAACAAGCCCATCCAAAAAGTAGTGGTGGCCGTAGCCCGGGAGTTGGCTGGATTTGTGTGGGCCATCGCCCAGGAAACAACAGGAATGGTTTAACAAGGTCATGAAGGAAGAACCCTGTTTCCGGAAGCTTGGCAACGATTTGGAGAACCCTCGGTACAACTCTGTGGCGCAAAGGCCTAAGCCTGCGACGACCCACGATCAGAGATCGAGGCAGCTCCCGACGAATGAAAATCTTGCGTCCCTGGAACCAGCAATGGGTCTAACACGCGAATATCAGTTTGATTCATCGTCGAAACAAGCCGGGCTTTCGAGATCAGGGCTTTTCGCAGGGCCTTGAGGTGGAAAAGAGTAGGATAAAACCAAAGGAAAAACCAGCGGGCTTGACTGGCTCATTCATATCAGTTGTTGGCCCTTTTGGGGCATGCTCCAGCGCCTACCTTCTTTGAGACACATGGTTGAAGCAGGGGTCCTTCCCTCAGGGTGGTTTTGTTGTCCACCCCTTCATCGGTACTGTGACCCCCTCCGACTTCCTCCCACCCTTGCCTCTTTTCGGTTTTAGCCTTATAGCGGCAAGTCTTTTGGCGGGTAGGATCTCCCAGCTTGCTTGCATAGCCTTTCCAACATTCCGTTCCCCATACTCCGGAGGACTTGCCCCGCTTGCTACCAGATTCTTCAGCGGGATCGTGGCCTTCGCCAGTAGACACGCGGCTCGGCATCCCCTTGCACCTTTCGGTGTCCCATTCACGAAGCGGCAGGATTCACTTGATGTTGCGGACTGCTGGATTGTTCCCTCACTAAATGAGGTTTATGACCCCGTTTCGGGCAGGACCTCTCGATCCTACGCCGGGGGCTGACTTCCAGGCTCTCTGGTGATTACCTGGTCAGGACTTGGGTTGACCCTCATCGGCCTACTCCCTCACCTGCTGGCTCTGCAAACCCTCCTCTGGCACGATGTCCACGATGGGTCCCCGTCGTGGACAAGGCTTTTACCCTTTTCAAAACTTTATTCTTCCGATAACTGTTGGATAAGGCTTGATTGGTTTTGCTTTTGCCAAGACATATCAGGACTATTCCAATGCGGCCCTTCCGGATTTTGTAAACCGATTTTCAAAGACAATTCTTTATACTTTTTTTCTTCATCTTTCAAACCCAAATCCCGGCTTAATCCATAAAGGTTATAAGCGGCAGCGAAACTGTTGGGATTGTTTTTTAAATATTCCTTAAACAGTTCGAAAGCTTTTTTGATGTGGTCATCCTTGTGCTTCTCGTCGTCGTAACTTTTATCATATTCAACAACACATTCGTCGAAAGAACTCTTGGAAGGAATGAACGTTTTGCCGTCCCATTGATAAGCGATTTCATAACACGTCTGGCAACCTTCACAAGCATCAATAAAAGAATTTCTAAAATCGACAATCTCTTCTTTCCCATTATCTTCGATGACTTGTGGTCCGGAATTGTAACCATCTAAATGAAAAACTTTACGAGAGCTTCATTTAACTTTTCAGCAATTTTCTCCACTATTTTTAATGGCCTCAATCATTTCCAAAAGAAATGATTTTTGCTTTTGATCAATAACTATAGTTTCATTTTCCATTTTCGCTTCATTAAGTTTCTTCAATTCACTCAAAATTTTACCGGTCAAGAAATAATAATCGACAATTCGCTCACTATCAGGCCGACCTCCGACCATACTATGAATTTTTCTTTTTATGTACTTCTCCGTGGGAACGTCTAAAAGATAAACAGAAAAATCTTCATATAGTTTGTTGGGTTCAGAGAAGTTTTTATTTACAGCAGAGAGTCCTCCAAAACCATCCTCAACATATGCGTCCATAAAATAATTAAAATCTTCTCTAGTGCCAACCGGAAACAACTTTTCTATTAAAACTTTTCTTTTTTCTTTTTGTTTCTTTTCTTTTTTTTCATCAAACAGAACCAGCACCAATGCAATTCCAATCATAAGAAAAAATGCCAAAAAGAAATAAATAAAGACACGGGCTAATTGAACAAACAAATTCCCACCAACAATTTTTAAAATAATATTTTCATGATTAGGCTGATTGTTGTACGAATTTAATGTTATAAAATTTTCTATTCCCGCGATTTTTCCAGATAGAAATGGCGTTACCTTGATATTTTTTTCATGCAGTATTAAGAGATTAAAAGAAAAATACTTTTTCTTTTCCAAAATAACCTTTTGAAATTTAAGAAAATTGCTTCTAATTAATACGGGTTTCAGATTTTCCTTTATATAAGTCGAGTTACTTTCATCATCCAAAAATCTCGCTTCAATAATCTTTCCTTCATTGATATTTAATCCCCATTCCATATTCGAATCGAAATCATCCTGCAAGATCGTTGTCTCGCCAGAATTAATAATCCTCACATGCAACATTTTTAAATTTAAATTATTCTTTTGAATATTCTGCCCTTGAAAAAGAACAGTGAGGTCTTTCAACGATTCATGAACATCCAAAACATTCGAATCATTCAGAATCTCAAGGGTTATTTCAGGTTTTTTATCTCTGTAGTAATAATAAATTCCACTAAGGCCAAATAAAATTGTGAGGAAAACACCTAATATGGACCATAAATTTTTTTTGATTTGATCTAATAACATTCATTCCTCTATTCAATTATGTGCTTGGAAAGATTTTCGAGAAGTAAAAAAGCCAGGTGAAAATATTTTTTCACCTGGCCTCATAATTAAAACTAAAGCTTAAGCCCTTCTGGATATCAAAGGCCGCCTTGGCGCTCTTGGCCTTGTGCTTCAACATGAGCTTGTTGACCGCGTTGACGTAAGCTTTCGCCGAGGCCTCGATGACGTCGGTAGAAACGCCCCGGCCGTGGGCCTCGTCGCGGTTGGCGATGGTTATCACTCCGCGCCCCAATTTTGAATAATTTGGTCCAAATTCTTGGATAAAGGTGGTAGGTCTTCCGAGACAATTTCCCAAAGGATTTCGAGGTCTACCTGGTCGTAGGCGTGGATAAGCCTGTTTCTTAGCCCGATGACCTGCTGCCAAGGAAGCCCGGGGTATTTCTTGCGGAATTCTTCGGGAACGCGTGTGGCGGCTTCGCCCAGGACTTCCAAAAGGCGGGTTAAGGCAAGGTTCAAAACACGGTCCTTGAGAAGATCGTCGTGGGTTTTCTTCTGGGTGAGGGTAACGACTTCTTGGACTGTGTCCCGCATTTGCAGGAATGAAACTTTAGGGTCGTGCCGAGTCATAGAGGATTTCGGACTCGGCAAGAGCCTGGTCCCGGAAGTAGGGGCTTAAGGAACGGGAAGTATTTAAATCCACCTTGCGGCCAAAGAAGGCTGAAAGCTCTTCGGCCAGGGAGAAGAAGGCAAGACCGGGAGTGTGGCCCGGGTCGAACTCCACCAAGAGGTCGAGGTCGCTACCGGGTTTGAAATCGGCACGCACCGCTGACCCGAAAAGCGAAAGCTTTCGGACATGGCGTTTCTTGCAAAAGTCGGCCAAGGCCAATTCGTCCAAAGTGATCATCGGGCTCATAGTGGGTAAATTATAACCCCTACATTGGCAAAGGAGCCATAACTGAGTTTGACACGCATGTGACACTAAAAGATACGCTTAAAGCTTCAAATCCACCTGGATATCAAACGCCGCCTTGGCGCTCTTTTCATTTTTTAAGGTCACAATTTGTGACCTTATAGATTTTTCTTCCTGGGGGGGTTAATTGAAAGGTTAGGTCTAAAATCTCAGGTGACAGCTTTGACTGGCACCTGAGACCGGATGACCGTTTTTAGAGCTTCAAGCCCTTCTGTATATCAAACGCCGCCTTGGCGCTCTTGGCCTTGTGCTTCAACATGAGCTTGTTGACGGCGTTGACGTAGGCCTTCGCCGAGGCCTCGATGACGTCGGTGGAAACGCCCCGGCCGTGGGCCTCGTCGCCGTTGACGGCGACGGTCACCGTCACTTCGCCCTGGGCGTCCTTGCCCTGGGTGAGGGCCTTCAAGGAATAGTTCTCCAGCTTGCCCTTGAAGCCCGTGGCCCGGTCGATGGCGTTGAAAACCGCGTCCACCGGCCCGTCACCCGTGGCGGCCTCCTCGCTCTCGGCCTCGCCTTTCTTAAGCCTCAGGGTGGCCGTGGGCAAGGTGGTGGTGCCCGCCGAGGTGTGCAGGTAGGTCAAGTGGTAGATTTCGCTGGAAGCCGCGATCTTTTCCTCGATCAAGGCCTCGATGTCCTCGTCGTACACGCTTTTTTTCTTGTCCGCAAGGTCCTTTAACTTGGCGAAGAGCCCGTCAATGGCCTCCGGCGCGAGGTTGTATCCCAAGTCTTCCAGCCTTTTCTTGAAGGCGTGGCGGCCTGAGTGCTTTCCCAGCACCAGGCGGCTTTCCGGCACCCCGATCTCCTGGGGCGTCATGATCTCGTAGTTCTGGCGGTACTTGAGCATGCCGTCCTGGTGGATGCCGCTCTCATGGGCGAAAGCGTTGTTGCCCACCATGGCCTTGTTGGGCTGGATCATGAAGCCCGTCAGGGTCGAGACCAGGCGGCTGGTCTTGTAGATTTCCGTCGTGTCGACGCCGGTCTGGTAGGGATAGAGGTCGTGCCGGGTCTTGAGCACCATGACGATTTCCTCCAGGCTGGCGTTGCCCGCCCGCTCCCCGATGCCGTTGATGGTGCATTCCACCTGCCGCGCCCCGCTTCGGATCGCCGAGAGGGAGTTGGCCACCGCCAGCCCCAGGTCGTTGTGGCAATGCACGGAGATGACGGCCTTGCTGATGTTGGGCACCCGGTTCTTCAGGGTGGCCACCATATGGCCGTATTCGGTGGGGATGGCGTAACCCACTGTGTCGGGCACGTTGACCGTCTTGGCGCCGCTCTTGATGGCCGCCTCGACCATGCGGCACAGGAAGTCCAAATCCGACCGGGAGGCATCCTGCGCGGAAAACTCCACGTCGTCGGAAAAGCGCCGGGCGTACTTGACCGCGTCCACCACCGCCGCCAGGGCCTCCTCGCGGCTCTTGCGGAAAAGGTGCTTCAGGTGGATGTCCGAGGAGGAGATGAAGGTATGGATGCGCGGGCGCTTGGCCGGTTTCAGGGCCTTGGCGCAGGCGTCGATATCCTTGCGGATGGCCCGGGACAATGCGGCCACGATGGTTTTCTTGAGCGCCTTGGCGATCTTCTCCACGGCCTCGGCGTCGCCGGGCGAGGCGGCGGGAAAGCCCGCCTCGATGATATCCACGCCCAGTTTTTCCAGTTGGGCGGCCACCTTCATCTTTTCCTCGGTGTTCAGGCTGGCTCCCGGGGCCTGTTCCCCGTCCCGCAGGGTGGTGTCGAATATATAAACCCGTTCATTTTTATCGTCAGTGGTGCTTTTGGTTTTCATGGTTGGACTCCTTATGTTTGTGCCCAGTCAAGGGCGGTTCAGTTTGTTTGTATTGTAATTTGATCTTAAAGTTTCCCAAAGTCACCCCTCACCCCACCCTCTCCCGCAAGGGGCGAGGGTATTGGATGCGGTCCATTTCTAGGATTTCTCCCTCTCCCTTGACGCCTCGGTTTTGAGGGTACATAGGGGGGCTTCCCTATGAGCGCCGTCAGGGAGATGGGACGGGGTGAGGGTGATCTAAGCAAACCGCAACATTACCTCCGGGTTAGGCTGCTGGTGCTTTTTTAGGTCTCATTTTTTCAAAACTTTTTTTGGTCAGGGCATGGAGGATGCCCCACAAGAGGTAAAAGGTCAGCAAGGCGAAGGAGGAGAATTCCATGCAGTAGATCAGGAAGAACACCCCCAGGATGATGAAGGCGAAGGTCCAGGGCTTGACCGTCTCCCAACTCAGCTTCTTCAGGCTGGGGTAGCTGATGGTGGAAACCATGACGATTGCGATAAGCGCGGTCATGATGGGAATCAGGTACAGCTCCCACCAGTTGACGTTCTCCTCGTACCAGTGCATGACGGGATTTACGATGATGGCCTTCTCATACCACCCCTCGTAATGGGCGAAGAGCACGTAGCTGGCCAGGAGGCCCGCGGCGGCGGGGCTGGGCAGGCCCGTGAAATGGCTCTTTTCCTCCACTTGGGCCTGGACGTTGAACCGGGCCAGCCGGATGGCCGTGCAGACGATGTAAAACAGCGTGATGGAAAGCCCCGCTCCCAGGATGGGGATGTTGCGCAGCACCGACAGGTAGATCAGAAGCCCCGGCGCCACGCCGAAGCTGATGAGGTCGGAAAGGCTGTCGAATTCCATGCCGAACTTGCTGGTCGTGCCCGTGGCCCTGGCCACGAAGCCGTCGGTAAAGTCCAGGAAGGCCGCGATGATGATGAGCTTGGCCGGCAGCACGAAGGGAATGACGTTTTCGCCCGCCAGCTTGAGCGCCAGCGAGTCGTTGATGGCGAAGACGATGGCCAGCAGGCCCAGCACCATGTTGGAGGCGGTGAGCAGGTTGGGCAGCAGGAAGATGGATTTGCGCAGGCGGGAATTGAAAGGCTTCTCCGCCCCCATCGGTTTCATTTTGGGTCTTATCGCCGCCATCGCCTTCTCCGTTGTTCACATAGAAATCATAAGCCGCTAAAAGTTATTTGAACCGACGGTTCAAATAACTTTCCTTAACTCAAAACTTAAAACTCAACACTCAAAACTGCCTTTAAAGTTCCCCCAGCACCGTTACACCTGCCCGGACTTGGTCGCCCATTTTCACGGCCGGTTTGAAGCCCTTCGGCAGGAAGACATCCACCCGCGAACCCAGGAGGATGCGCCCGATTCTTTTGCCACGGACGATAACATCCCCTTGGTCCGGGGTCGTCCTTACCCTCCGGCATAACAAGCCGGCAATTTGTTTTAAAACAATGCGTCCGGCGTTTTTCCCTTTTTTGCCGGGCGTCCTCAGGTCCACCACCAAGTGGGCCTGCTCGTTCACCAGGTCGGCCTTGTCGTCATAGGCCGCCAGGAACTTTCCGGGATGGTAAACCTTCTTGACCACCTTGCCGTCGTAAGGCGCCCGTTGGACGTGGTTGTTCAGCGGGTTCATGAAGATGGCGATGTGGACCGATGGCTTCTTGAGGTAAAACTTTTCCACCGCCTTCTTCAACACCACCACCTTGCCGTCCGCAGGAGCCAGGATTTCCTTTGGCTTCAGTTCCCTTTCGGGCCGCCTCTCAAAATCCCGGAAAAAGTTGAGGATCAGCGCCGAAACGACCAGCACCGCCGCGCCAAGGACGATCAGGATTCCGTTTCCCCAATGGCTCCCGGCCAGGAGCAGTCCCCACCCCACCGCCAGCGTGGGCAGGAACATGCCCCAGGTTTCCGGCATAAACGGCAGTTTCAAAAAAACACCTCTTTCACCACAGAGTACACATGCCACCCATTCATAAAACTTTAAAGAGGGTGGTATAGTCCCACATTTCCATTTTTACATTTCAAATAGGTTATGTGGGACAGAGTTCACAGAGAAAATCTTTTTTAGATTCCTTTTTGCCTCACTCTGTGTCCTCCGTGACCTCTGTGGTTCAATCTTCTATTTTTTCATCCAGCTGAACATGCTGCGCACCTGCGTTCCCACCTTCTCGATCATGTGGTTGGCGTCGTTGCGCAGGATGGAGTTGTAAACGGGCCGGTTGGCCTGGTTTTCCAACACGAACTCGCGCGCGAAGGAGCCGGACTGGATCTCGGCCAGGATGCGCTGCATCTCGTGGCGCGTGTTTTCGTTGATGATGCGCCGTCCCCGGGTGATATCCCCGTACTTGGCGGTGGTGGAAATGGCGTCCCGCATGCCGGTGATGCCCTTCTCGTAGATCAAATCCACGATGAGCTTCACTTCGTGCAGGCACTCGAAATAAGCCACTTCGGGCTGGTAACCGGCCGTGACCAGGGTTTCAAACCCCGAGCGGATCAATTCCGACAAGCCGCCGCAAAGGACCACTTGCTCGCCGAACAAGTCGGTTTCGGTCTCTTCTTTAAAGGTGGTTTCCAAAACCCCGGCGCGGGTGGCGCCGATGGCCTTGCCGTAGGCCAGGGCCAGCTTCAAGGCGTTGCCCGTGGCGTTTTGGTGGATGGCGACGAGCGCCGGAACGCCCTTTCCTTCCACATAGGTGGTGCGCACCAGGTGGCCCGGCCCCTTGGGCGCGATCATGAACACGTCCACGTCCGGGGGCGGCACGATCTGGCCGAAATGGATGTTGAAACCGTGTGAGAACATGAGGGCCTTGCCCGCCTTCAAGGACGGCAGCACGTCGTTGCGGTAAAGGGCGCCTTGCAGGTCGTCCTGGATGAGGATCTGGATGATGTCGGCCTTGGCCGCCGCTTCCTTGGAATCCAAAGCCTCAAAGCCGTCCGCCTTGGCCTGGGCCTTGGTTTTCTCGGAGCGCGTCCCGATGATCACCTTGATGCCCGAGTCCTTGAGGTTAAGGGCCTGGTTGCGGCCCTGGTTCCCATAGCCCAAGACGGCCAGGGTCTTCCCCTTCAACGCATTGAGATCCGCATCCTGCTCGTAGTAAATCTTCGCCATCTTTGTCTCCTTAGGTTTTCGCCTTTTTATTTAGGTTTACCTGCCACCCTGATCTTCGTATTGCCTTCGGGCCGAAGCCCGCATAAAGAGATCAGGGTAGTCCAGTTTTCATTGCCCAGGCGAAGCCTGGTTTATCAATTGTGAAACTGGACAACTGCGAACTGCCGACTGCCTTTCAAAGATTGGACTGTCCGGCTTTTCCCGCCTTCATCTTGACCTTCTTTTCCTCTTCCTCTTGGACCTTCTTGCCCCGGAAAATGGCCACCTCGCCGGTGCGCACCATCTCCAACAGGCCGTAATGCCTCAAAAGATCGACCATGGCGTTGATCTTGCTTTCCTTGCCGGTGACCTCGATGGTGAAGCTCTTCAAGGCCACGTCCACGATCTTGGCGTCGAAACACTGGACGATCTCGATGACATGGCTGCGGGTGTTGGGCTCGGCCTTCACCTTGATCAAGGCCAGGTCCCGGGCGATGAAGTCCTCGTTGGTGAGGTCCGAAACCTTGATCACGTCGATGAGCTTGTTGAGCTGTTTTTCCACCTGGTCGATGACCCGCTCGTCGCCCCGCACCACGATGGTCATCCGGGACACCTTGGGGTCCTCCGTGATGCCGACCACCAGGCTGTCGATGTTGTAGCCCCGGGCCGAAAACAGGTTGGAAACGCGGGACAAAACCCCCGCGCGGTTGTTCACAAGGACCGAAATAGTGTGTCTCATGGTTTTTGCCTTTCTTTTAAGTTCTTTTGCCTGGCTGTCGACTGCCGGCTGTGAGCTGCCTTTTAAAGGTGCACTTGGGTGGGCTTTTGGGGGCCCTTGGCGCGGTTTTCCTGCGCCTTTTGCTTTTCGTGCGCCTTGGAAAGGACGATATCCTTCACCGCCCCGCCCGCCGGAACCATGGGATAGACGTGCTCTTCCTTGTCCACCACCACGTCCACCAGGTAGGGCCCCTTCGTGGTCAGGGCCTCCTCCAGCACCTGGGTGGTTTCCTTGGACGTCTCGGCCTTGAGGCCCTTGATGCCGTAGGCCTCCGCCAATTTCACGAAATCCGGCTGGGCCGGGATGGAGGTGGCCGCGTAGCGCTTGTCGAAGAACAAGTCCTGCCATTGCTTGACCATGCCCATGAACTTGTTGTTGATGATGATGGTCTTCACGTTCAGGTCGTATTGCTTGACGATGGCCAGTTCCTGCAGGGTCATCTGGAAGCTGCCGTCGCCGGCGATGTCGATGACCGTGGCGTTGGGATGGGCGAAGGCCACGCCGATAGCGGCCGGGAAGCCGAAGCCCATCGTGCCCAGGCCCCCTGAGGTGATCCAACGGCGGGGCTTGTTGAACTTGTAATACTGGGCCGCCCACATCTGGTGCTGGCCCACTTCGGTTGCCACATAGGCGTCGCCCTTGGTGATGCGGTAGATTTCATCGATGGCGAACTGGGGCAATGTCTCCCCCTTCGGGTCTTGCTTGTAGCCCAGGGGATGGCTCTTGTGCCACCCGTCCAGTTCGTCGTACCAGGCGTCGTAATCCATGGACCCGGCCCGCTTGGTCAGGTCCTTGAGGATGAAACGCATGTCGCCCAGCACGTGGGCGTCCACCTTGACGTTCTTGCCGATGGAGGTTGGGTCCACGTCGATATGGACCTTCTTGGAGTTCGGCGAAAACTCGCTCAACTTGCCCGTCACCCGGTCGTCGAAACGGCTGCCGATGGCGATCAGAAGGTCGCAGTTGGTCAAGGCCATGTTGGCCCGGTAGCTGCCGTGCATGCCCAGCATGTCGATGAACTGCCGGTCCGTGGCCGGGTAGGCGCCCAGGCCCATCAGGGTCAGGGTGACCGGGATATTGGTCTTGCGAGCGAATTTATAAAGTTCCTCGGCCGCCCCGGCGTTGATGACGCCGCCCCCCGCGTAAATCAGGGGGCGCTTGGCGTGCTTCAAGTACTCGGCGATCTTATCGATCTCGTTCATGTCCGGCGTGGGCACGAACTTGGACAGGGGAATGGTAGCCTTGGTGGGGATTTCCACTTCGGCCGAGGCCGCCGCGATATCCTTGGGGATGTCCACCAAAACCGGCCCCGGCCGCCCGGAACGGGCGATGAAAAAGGCGTCCCGCATGATCTGGGGAAGTTCCTGGATGTTCTTCACCAGGTAATTGTGCTTGGTGCAGGGCCGCGTGATTCCCACCACATCCGCTTCCTGGAATCCGTCGGTGCCGATAAGGGAGGTCGGGACCTGGCCCGTGATGGCCACCAGGGGAACCGAATCCATATAGGCGTCGGCCAAACCCGTGACGATGTTGGTGGCGCCGGGGCCGGAGGTGACCACGCAAACACCCACTTTGCCGGTGGATTTGGCGTAGCCTTCGGCCATATGGACCGCCCCCTGCTCATGGCGGGTGTCGATGAGGCGGATCTTGTCCCGGTTGCGGTAAAGGGCGTCGTAAACCGGCAGGATGGCCCCGCCCGTCACGCCCCAGGCAATGTCGACCCCCTCGCTCAAGAGAACCTCCACCACCATCTCCGCGCCTTGTTTGAGTTTCATTTTTTGCTTAGCCATGGTCTTCTCCCTTGAAGTTCCCCACGCCCTGAATGGGCGTAAAGACCCAGATTTTACATTAAATTGAGGCTTTTTCGAGGCAATTCAGGGTAAAAAGCCCGCTGAAAAACCGGAAAAAGCTTTTAAACCAGTATTTGGAGGTCTGCTTTGGCGGGAAAACCGGGCCTTAAAACAAAAAAGCCGCGGTAGTCCCGTTGGGCGGGACTCCGCGGCCTGGTAGCCGTCGTTAGGAGCGCACCGCCTCCGGACGCAATACAAGTACCAGTACCAAAAGCACTAAGTTCATTGCGATTCCGAAGGCCATTGAAAAACTCCTAAAAAATTGAACTGCGCTAGGAAATATAACGGCCTCTCCGCCTTTTGTCAAGCCAAGGCTGGCGGCCGGCTCTTGTTTACAAAAAATGCAAAATTCCCCAGAGGATGCCAAGGGCAACGGCCCAAGTGAGAAAAGAGCTTTTGAGGTCGTCCCACCAAATCATGCCGCCCGTATCCGACAGGTAACGCCGGAACCGGCCGAGGAAGTAAAGAAGCGGCGGAACCAACACGACCAGGATCACGGCCACCAAAACCGCCTGGTGTTGGAGGTCGGATTGTTTCAAAAACCGCAGGGCCAAAAACACGGAGATAAGCACCATGAGAGATTGGGCGACCCAAAAACCGATGTACTCAAAAAGAGGGGGCGAAACATGGAAGAGAAAAACCTGCCAGGAATGGTCTTTCACTTCCGAAGCGTGGAAATCCTTGGAGAGGCGCGTCCCACAGCGGTAGCAAAACTTGACGCTTTTTCCCCTGACAAACCAGCTTTCGTTGAAGAGGGCCATCTTATGGGGGCAGGATTGGATGATCCAACCGAGCGACACGGCAAACCAGGCGCTCAACGCGATTTGGAGAAGCAGGCCCACCATCAGGAACTGGTAGTCATAATTGCTGGAAACCATCGTGAGGGTGAGGTTTAAAAAAACAAACCAGTACCAGGGTTCCAAAAGGCGGATATGCCGGATTTCGTCGGAGGTTTCCAGGAAAAACCTCCATGCCTTGGAGATGACAAAAATTAAAACCACCAACACAATAACGGTCGCAACCATATTCTTCCCCTGTTTAAATATTCAGGCCGTAGCTCTGGCTACGGATTTTTCCCCCAAATACGCGAAAGGACTTCAGTGGCATTAGTGTAATTGGGATTGCACCCTGCCGCCATCAAATAAGCTTTTTGGGCTTCGGGGATTTGCCGGTTTAAGAAGAGAAAATTTCCAAGTTTGTAATAAAGGTTGGCGGCCGGATAACCTTTTTCCACCGCCCGTTGGAGGGCGGAAATATTCCTTTCGAGGCCATGGGTATAGCGGTATTGGGCGATCCATTCGCCATAGATGGACTCCAGAAACGGATCCCCTTCCATCAGGGGATAGCCGTCGGCCAGCTTCTGCACAATCGACTGGTAAAAGGGCTGGTTATTCATCATATTTTCCGACTGGACGCCCAATTGATGGACATAGTCCTGCGCGCGCAACCAACAAAGCATGGCTTCCCTGTCCTTTTTTTCAAGGGGGATGATCCCCACCGCGAGGCCGCCATCCTCCTGGCTCCCTACGGTGATCCGGCGCCATTGGGATTTCGGAAACCGCTTGGCGAGAAAGTACCCATAATGGACATTCACAATCACGGAAGCCCAAGTCGCTTGATCGGGATTGATCGCGGGATTGTCGGCCGCGTTAAAGGGATAAACGGCCACCCGCAAATTATGGCCCCGGGAAAGAAGCAAAAACTCCGTGAAAATGAGCCCAGGGCCATGGTGGTCACCCATATTCCTCAACAATTGGAAGGCCTGGAAACTTTCATCTTCCATATTTTTTTTAAACTCAACCCCGGGATTGCTTCCAGCCAGCCGGGGCCTTAAAAAATGGTAAAAATCGATGAGGAAGGAGGAGCCGATGAGGGGAAACAATAAGAAGAGTCTTTTGTCGAAAGAAAGCGTTAAAAGAAGTCTCCAAATTCCAAATACCACCATCATTAAAAGGACGGGCATAACCGGGATGATCCGGAACATCTCAACGTGGTCTGCCGCAAGAAATCCGGGCAGCAAAAACAGCAAAAAGCCCAGAAACAAAACGTGGGCAATAGGCTCTTGGCGCATGCGGTAAAGTTCCGCCGCCCCCAGGAAAAAACATCCGCCTAAAAGGGGATTGAGCACCCCACCCCAAGTCGGGCCATAGCCCGCCTCGATTTGGAAGGGTCCCCAAAACAAAGAAGTGAAATTTGAAAGAGAAGTTAAAAATTGCTGCTTCCATGTGAAAAAACCGCTAAAGAAAGAAACTCCAAAAAGATATCCCCCGAAACCCTCCCGGGAGAAGGCGATGAGCCACGGGGAAAATCCGATGAAAAAGAATACCGCAAAAAAAAGAACGTCATCGCGATCGTTTGGGCGCCGCGCGAAGGTTCGTAGGGCAACCAGTAAAGCCACGAATAGGATCACCATCACCCAAGAGGTAAAGGTCAGGCATCCCAGGCCAAGGCTTATCCCTAAAATCCCCGCCCATATCCTTCGGAATAACGGCCTCGGCTCGTTTAAAAAGCGCCCCAAAAAATAAAAACAGAGTACTTCAAACAAAGGCACTAATGCGCCTTGTACGCAAAATCTTCCGAAATCAA
The DNA here is from genome assembly GCA_963770835.1 of uncultured Pseudomonadota bacterium. GTDB lineage: Bacteria > Oederibacteriota > Muellerivitia > Muellerivitales > Muellerivitaceae > JAJPJW01. The sequence continues at coordinate 81,202 of CAVYRH010000011.1, read as the reverse complement.
GTGGCCAAAAGCTAAACGCCAATAAAAGGAAGAATATAAAGCTTACCGATTTTGAAAAAAATAATCTGGAAGCGAAATAACCGATGATCAACGTGAAAGAGGAAAATAACGCCGGTGGAAACCAAAGGTTGAAGAAAGGGTCCCTGAAGGATTGAAAGAAAAATTTTAAAATCCATATTAAAAGCGGTGGATGCTGCCCCGAGGTGTAGAAAAACCTCCAATCCCATTTTTTGACCAGTTCAATGGCGAAAAAACCCTGCAATCCCTCGTCACCGGTGGGCCAAAGGCGGAGACTGGTGAGTTTAAAAAAACGCAGGAATAGGGCGATGCCAAGCAGGAATAGGCAAATCCCGATAGGTGGAATGGGAAGGATGGGGTTGGTGAAACTTTTTTTAACGTCAATTTTATCGGCGACTCTCCCGCGGGCATAAAGGGCGAAAGTCAATAAGATACCGGCCATGAAAACCCATATTTTCATCTGGTAAGGAAGCGATGAATAGGCCAGGAGCCCGTTCGATATCACAAAAACGAAGAAAAAGAACCAAGTCCAAAAGGGGCTCGTGGAGACCAAGCCCTCCACTTGGACATTCATGAAGCGCTTAATCTTGTTCACGCCATTCCCCATGAAATTCCTAAAGTCCTTCCAAACCCGGCGCGGACTGAAAAACGGTCCGGGGGCCGAAACTTTTTGCGCGCCTCAACGGAAATAGTGCTGGCTTATCCCCGTGCATAAGAGCGTTAGAAACCAAAGGCTAAAGAAAATTCTGCCAACGCGGGATAATCCGTCGACGCCCTTCCCCCGGGATTTTCTTAAAAAAAGAAAAAGAAGGTAATTTAAAAAACACAAGGCGCAAAAGCCCATCGCGAGGGGCCACTGAAGCTCGGGGTATCCAAAGGAATTAAAGAGAAGCCGGATCGAAACAATGAAATAAATCCCCATCCAACTCCCGAGCCAATAATGGATGAGTTTGTATTTGAAGGATGGTTCTTCCGGTGCCTGGTTCGTGTCTTTTGGAAGATCCAGGTAATACAAAGTGAAAAAGAAAAGATAAAGGAATAAAAGGCCTAAACCTAAAAGAACCAGGTAATGGAATGATTGCGCCTGTACGGAGAGGGCGAACATGCTATCCACCCACATCAAAAAATAGGTTGTCGCCCATAAATTCGCCGTCATTCCCGGCGTGAATAAGGGGAGCCATTTCATCATCAGCGCGCCGAGACCGATGCAAACGATGATCGAGCCGAATAATGAAGCGGCCGCCAGTTGGTTGCTGGAAAAATCCGAAAGTTCGTTCATGATAAGGAGCCCATGGGGCTCTTCGAAAATCGGTAGGTTGATGAGAAATAGAAAACCGAGAACCAGCGTAAAGGTAAAAAAGAGCAATAGTTCAATGAGTTCGTTGATCTTTTTCATTGGCCGCTTAGTTTACCAGGCGATCGAATAACGCGATTTAACCTTTTAACTTTATTGGAATCTTGATGAATGGGCACAGCTGGTTTTTACCAATTTCAACTGATACGGTCTTAAATTGCCATTTAAGAAAGGCCTATAAATTTAGAAATTTTGGGCTCCTTCAGTTACGGGCCCGAAGGTGAATTAAATTGGATCAGAAATGAGAAGAAACCTTAGATTTGAAGCCATTTGGGGAAACAACCCCAAAAATCATTAATTTTGGCATGTTCCCTACTAAATTGAGCTGTTTAAAGCTAATAAAACATATTGATTCATAATATAACGTAATATATCATAATATTGCTTAGATTGTGGTTCAAACAAATCTAACAAATCATGCCTGTCAACACATGAAAATTTTTAGGGGGTCTCCCATGAAGCAAAAATGGTCCAAAGAAAAAATCGTTGAAACAATTAAAGAGCTGAGGAATAAAAATATGGATATATCTGCCAGCAATATTTCCAAAAACCACATCCCGCTTTTTACCGCCGCCTGTTCCCGTCGGTATTTTTCCAGCTGGGCAAACGCCGTAAAGGCGGCGGGTATTGATTACGACCAAATATTGGAAGCCGGCAAAACAAGGCGCCGCAAAAAGCTGACCAAATGGTCCAAAGAACAGGTTCTGGACGAAATTCGAAAGGCCGAATCGCAAAATCTCTTATCAACCTACCGGGACCGTCTAGCCCTTTATTCGGCGGCCCGGCGTGAATTTGGAAGTTGGAAACAGGCCTTGGAAGTTGCGGGATATCGCCTGACGAAGGGCTCGCACAAGAATTCAAACCAAATATTCCGCTCGGAACAAAACGAAACGGCCGATAAATCATCGGTGGCTTCCCCTTCAGAAATCAAAAACTAAGATTTCGGAAGCGATTTAAATCCAAAGTGGCTATCTTCAATGGAGGATAACCATTTTTTTTGTGACCGTTTGACCGCCAACTGTGACGCTATAAACATAAAGCCCGCTCGCCAGGTTTTGTCCAGCCTGATTGGTTCCAGGCCAGGTAATGATGTTTGGCCCGATTTGGGTCTGGCCCGCTTCCACCGTTTGGCGCCAGACCTTTTCACCATTTATGTCAAAAACCTGGATGAGCGCGGTAGACGGCGTGTCGAGGTTAAAGCAAAACTTAACGTTTCCATCATGGGTGGGATTGGGATAACAAAACGTTGTTTTTTCGGAGAAGGGCGCCCTTCTATTATCGGAAAACCCCGAAACCGGCGTAAGCGCGGACAAGGGCAATGCCTGGACTAGGACTTTAAGTGTGTTCGAACGCATATGGCTGACCACTAAATCCTTTTCCCCATTTCCCCGGGTGTCCAAAACGCCCACCTCAATAGGCCCGAAGGAGCCAGTAAGGTCGCCGGAAGTTTTCAAGGTCTGCGTCAGTTGATACTGGCCGCCTTCGGATTGGAATACATCGATGGAATCCGAGTCGCGGTTGGCCACGATGATTTCTTTTCTTCCACTGCCGTCTAGGTCAGCCACCGTTAAACCATTCGGATGATTGCCACTGGTTTCCAAAACCGGCTGGACCAAGAGGGATCCGTCTTTCTGTTGTAGGTACGTATAAATGGCGTTGTTTGCGAAATCGGCCACGGCCAAATCCAATCTTCCATCACCGTTCAAATCGGCTATCCTCAAATCTGCGGGGGCGCTTCCCTTAGGCATCGAAATCGTTTGAGTCAATTTAAGGGAGGAAAGGCTGCCCTCTCTTCCTTTTGAATTTGGATCCAGCGACAAAATATCGATCTTGCTATCAGGCAAACAGACGACAGCAATTTGGTTGACCCCGCTACCGTTGAGATCTCCAATGGCAACCTGGGTTGGACCTTCGGCCACCGGGATATCAATCCGCTTGCCTAGTTTGCCACCCGCAAGTGAAAATACTGAAAGATTATTCGATCCGTAGTCAGACACGACCACGAAAGGAATTCCCCCAGGACCTGTTAAACCTGTGGCAACGCCCACCGGCATATTCAAAGTAGGCGCTTCATCCGTTTTTATCCATTGGTTCCCCAAATAGCTAAAAACCTGTAAAAAGTTCGCATCATAAGCGGTGATAAAAATCGATTCCCTATTTTGGCCATTAGGGTCGAACAGGCTGATGTCCCGCGGGCTCGAAGCGGTTGGGATGGTGGCGGTTAGTTGAAGGCCTGTGGGGGAAGGCGAAAAAATCTCAATATTTGAACTGGAGGAATTTAAAAGAGAAGCGGGAGTAGATTGACCAATAAAAGTTGGAGAACCAAAATTGGCCACAACGAGGTTTTGCGTTCCGTTTTCGAATAAGCTTCCAACTGCAATGCCACGCGGACTCATCCCGGCCGATAATGAATCGGCAGGTCCAAATTGGAAAATTGCGGCACTTAATGGTGCGACGACCAAAAAAACAGCAAAAGAACAACCATGGATAAATATCTTTGTACTTTTCATCCCATACCTCCTCACAAAAAATCGACTAGGCTATTTTATCGCTTCCGGAGTAACGTGGGCAATATGTTGGGAAGACCCCAAAAAACGAATAAAAGACAGTAAAAACAAGCGAATAAATTTGAAATTGATTCCTCTAACTAGGCTAGAAAAACACCACTGATTTCATCGAGTATTGTTTTGTTGAACAAGATTCGAGATTGTTAAATGGAGGGACAGAAAAGGAACCAAACCAAACACAATTCATCAAAAAATTCTTGATCTGTCTTTTAAAATCGGTAGGCAAGAGCCAGGGTAGGACGATCTTGTTCAAGATAAGCCACCGGTTTTAAGCCGTGTTCGTCGTCAAAATCACTGGCGGCCGTGGGAGCGTGGGCCATATCGACGATCCAAAGACCCGTGAAAGCGATCACTCCGCCCCAGATGAGGTTGGTTCCTATATTCCCGGCGTTGTTGGAGTCACCCAAAACCCCTCCGGAAAAGGTGGTTGTATCAGATCTTATAAGCGCGCCGAGGCCCACGGATAAGACCGAGACGACTTCCCCCGTGAGAAGAACATCTCCCATAAGGTTGTCATCCGCGTAAAAATGACCGTATCCGTGAATGAGCAATCCGGGAAAAAAGGCTAAAAGAAAAGCCTTATTCGGATCCTTGTAAAAATAATCCTGATGATTGGTTTCAAGGCTCCCGGATAAACCGGTATCCGCATTTTGGGCCAAAACGAGGGAAGTTGAAAACAAAAGAACAACTGCTGCGAGAAAAAAGGTTTTGTGGGTCATTCGTTTCATAAGGTCAGGATATTTTAAGCAAAGGCACGAAGCAGGTCAAAAGAAATCAATCCAAATGAAACCGTTTCTATTTGGAGTTTGAAAGTCAAGAGGCTGCGGTGGCTTCCGTTTGTTTTTTCTTCTTCTCACTTTTGGGTTCGGAAGAACCGGCTTCGTCTTTTTCCTTCTTTTCTACCTTTGTTTCAGAAGGTTTTTCTTCGGTTGGACGGTCAACCAATTCCAAAAAGACCATTTCAGCTCCATCCCCCATGCGGTAGCCGAGTTTTAAAATACGGGTATACCCACCCTTTCGTTCCGCGTATCGGTAAATGAGGGTTTTAAAAAGCTTATTAACCACTTCCCTTTCCCGGACGAATCCTAAAATCCGCCTTTTGGACGCCAAAGTTTCTTTTTTGGCAATGGTGATCATTTTCTCGGCGTATCGGCGAATTTCTTTGGCACGGATTTTCGTCGTTTTGATACGTTCGTGTTTCAGCAGTGAGGTCACCATATTCCGGATAAGGGCCCGGCGGTGAGCCGGCTGCACCCCTAAACGTCCATGATGTGCTTGATGTCGCATAAAAACTCCTGATCAGACTAATTTAAACGTTGGTTTCAACTCGGACCACTGACACGGGTTTTCCCTTGGCGAGGATGGCATCCACATCCATCCCGAAGGAAAGGCCCATGCCACCCAGGATTTCCTTGATTTCATTAAGGGACTTACGCCCAAAATTCTTGTATTTCAGCATGTCGGACTCGGTTTTACGGACCAAATCACCGATCATTTTGATGTTGGCCGTCTTCAGGCAATTGGCCGACCGAACAGAAAGTTCCAACTCCTCGACACTTTCATTCAAAAGTTCACGCAAACGCTCTTCCTCTTCGCTTACCGAGTCGTCCTGCTGAATGGGTTCTTCCTCGAAGTTGATAAAAATCTGGAGGGAGTCGCGTAAGATTTTGGAAGCGTGAGCCAGAGCATCCTCCGGGTGGATGCGCCCATCGGTCCAAATTTCCATAATCAGTTTGTCATAATCCGTCATCTGACCGATGCGAGCCGATTCCACGGAATATTTGACTTGAAGAACCGGCGTAAAAATGGAATCAACTGGAATGACACCAATGGGTTGGCCTTCCCTTTTGTTACGCTCAGCCGGAGCATATCCACGGCCTTCCCCCACTTCGATTTCCAAATCCAAAGACGCGTCATCTTCCGTCAATGAGGCTAAGTGTAATTGGGGATTCAAAATTTCAACATCTGCGTCGGCTTGGATATCCGCCGCCACAACATTCCGTTCGCCTTTGATGGACAGCCGCATGGTTTTGGGTCCCGAGCTGAATAACTTGATTTTAAGTTCCTTTAAATTCAAGATGATTTCCGTGGTGTCCTCCACCACGCCAGGGATAGAGGAAAACTCATGAGATACCCCTTCAAACTTAACCGAGGTAACTGCAGCCCCCGCAATGGAGGAAAGTAAGATCCGACGCAAAGAATTCCCAACCGATTGTCCATATCCCCGCTCAAAGGGCTCGGCAATGAATTTTCCATAGAGAGGAGTTAATGTTTCCTTCTCGTAATCCAAAAACTTGGGAATCTGTACATTTCCGATTTGCATGAATGCCTCCTGCGAATAGTGTCCCCCAAGGGGACCCGTCTGCACGTCTCCGGCGAATGCTATTTTGAATATAATTCAACGATAAGCTGTTCCTGAACCGGAAGAGCAATTTCATCCTTGGTCGGTACTTTCTTGAAGGTGCCGGACAAAATCCCGGTGTCCACTTCCAACCACTCAGGGACTCCCCTTTTTTGAAGAGTTTCCAAGGAACGCTTCAGTCCGACATTTTCTTTGAACCTGTCCAATATGGCGATCTTATCCCCCGCCTTCAAAGTAAAGGACGGAATGTCCACCTTTTTCCCGTTGACCAAGATCATGCCATGCCGAACCACCTGACGGGCCTGACGCCGGGACTCGGCAAAACCCATACGATAGACGGTATTGTCCAACCGCTGTTCCAGCAATTGAAGCAAGGTTTCACCCGTTACGCCTTTTTTCCGCGAGGCGATCGAAAAATAACGGCGAAACTGCCGTTCCAATAATCCATAAATTCTTTTAACTTTTTGTTTTTCCCTTAATTGGAGCCCGTATTCCGTGTCCTTCCGGCGCTTTTGCCCATGCTGCCCGGGAGCGTAGCCCCGACGTTCAAACGCACATTTTTCCGTCTCGCAACGCGTGCCTTTTAAAAAAAGCTTCATGCCTTCACGGCGGCATATACGACAAACCGACTGGATGCTCATGAAAGACTCCTTTAGACGCGCCGGCGCTTAGGCGGCCGGCAACCGTTATGGGGGACAGGGGTGACGTCCTTAATTATGGAAATCTGTAACCCACTAGTTTGAATGGCCCGAATGGCCGCTTCCCGGCCCGATCCAGGGCCTTTAACGTAAACTTCCACAGACTTCATCCCAGCATCTACGGCCTTTTTACCCGCCGTTTCAGCGGCCACTTGGGCCGCAAAAGGAGTAGATTTACGGCTTCCTTTAAAGTTCATCGACCCAGCTGAGGACCAGGCCACTACATTTCCTTTGGGATCGGTCACGGTCACCAAAGTATTATTGAAGGTGCATTGGATATGCACTACACCATTGCGGGGGGCTTTCTTCCCTTTTTTCGCGCTAGCAACCGCTGGCGCCGGTGTCGCTGTCTTATCATCTTTTGATTCGGGTTTCGACTCGGCTTTATCAACCACTCTTTTTCTCCTTAATCCATCCTTAACTTCTTGCCCGTCATTCGAGGGGCACCTAAATTTCAGAAAATCACTACTCTTCCTTCTTCCGGCCGCTTCCAACCGTCTTCCGCGGCCCCTTGCGAGTCCGCGCATTCGTCTTCGTCCGTTGTCCTCTTACGGGAAGACCTTTCCGGTGACGGCTTCCCCGGTAGGTGCCGATATCGATCAAACGCTTGATATTCATAGAAACTTCCCGGCGCAAATCGCCTTCCACCTTTAAGTTTTCGCTGTTGATAGTGTTTTGGATACGGGCGATTTCGTCATCCTTTAAGTTTTTTACCCGAACATTAGGATTCACGCTGGCTTTCACAAGAACCTTCTTCGATAGAGCTAACCCGATTCCATAAATGTAAGTCAGGGCGATTTCAATTCGTTTTTCCTTGGGTAAATCAATCCCAGCGATTCGAGCCATAAATTCTCCTTGATTATCCTTGCCGTTGTTTGTGCTTCGGGTTCGTGCAAATAACCCGGACCACCCCACGGCGGCGGATGACCTTGCATTTATCACAAATCGGTTTTACAGATGACCGCACCTTCATGTTTTTAATCCTTCCTAAAATAAATCCTTTGAGAATGCTATTTGAACCGGTAAGTAATACGGCCCCGGTTCAAATCGTAAGGGGAAAGTTCAACCGTCACCCGATCCCCTGGAAGAATCCGGATAAAGTTCATCCTCATTTTTCCCGATACGTGGGCTAAAACCACGTGTTTGTTCTCCAATTCCACCCTAAAACTGGCGTTGGGAAGGGCCTCAATGACCGTTCCCTCCACCGAAATCGCTTCTTCCTTTGCCATAAGCCTCTTAAAACCCCTTTCAAGGGGGCGGTTTAAATCCTCGTCAAGTTTTCCGGACCCTCTACCAAGATGGCGATGGTGTCCTCAAAATGGGCGGAGAATTTACCATCTTTCGTCACGACTGTCCAGCCATCCTCTAAAACCCGGACTTCATCACCGCCCATATTTACCATGGGCTCCAAAGCCAGGCACATCCCTTCCACCAGCCTGGGCCCTTGATGGGGCTTCCCGTAATTGGGAACCTGGGGCTCTTCGTGCATGGCTTGTCCGATGCCGTGTCCAACATAGTCCTTCACGACTGAATAACCCTTGGCTTCAATGTATTCCTGGACCGCACATCCAATGTCGGAAATCCTGTTACCCACGCGGCATTGTTCGATTCCCTTGTCCAGACTCTCATAGGTAACTTGGAGCAGTTTTTGAATCTCCGGCCCAACTTTGCCGACGGGAAAAGTCCGCGCCGAGTCCCCACAATAACCTTTGTAAAAAGCGCCAACATCAATCCCTACGATGTCGCCTTCTTTTAAAGTCCGCTTGTCTGGAATCCCATGGACCACTTGGTCGTTCACCGAAGTACAAATGGTCGCGGGATAACCGTGATAACCCAAAAAAGCAGGAACACAATCATTCTTCTTAAAAAATTCGTAAGCGAACTTGTCCAATTCCTGGGTCGTTACACCAGGTTTGATCTTTTTTTCCAGCTCGATCAAGACTTGCCCGACGATCTTGCCGCTGGTTTTCATCAGCTTCAATTCAGATTGCGACTTAAGAGTAATCACTAAACTTTCGCCGGTTTTTCAAGCGCGCTGAAAAGGCGCCCCAAAACCTCCTGGTATTCACCCTCGCAGGGGACACGCTTCAACAGGCCTTTTTTTTCATAGAATTCGATGAGAGGAGCCGTATCTTTTTGATAAACAGTCAACCGATTCTCAATGGTTTCAGGACGGTCATCAGGTCTCTGAATCAATTCTTTGCCACACTTGTCGCAAATCCCTTCTTTTTTCGGTTTCATGGTGTCAATGTTATAAGTGGCGCCACAACCTGGGCACACTCGGCGACCAGTAAGCCTTCGCAAGAGGGTTGTCTTATTTACTTCTATTTTCAAAACAGTTGACAGACTGATGTTCATGCTTTCCAGCATTTTTTCAAGGCTGAGAGCCTGAGGCACCGTTCGCGGGAAGCCATCCAAAATAAAACCATTCGCGGCGTCACTTTGCTGGATACGTTCTTGGATTAAACCTATCACAACCGCATCGGGTACCAATTCTCCCTTTTTCATGAATTCCTGGGCTTGCCGACCCAAGAGTGTTCCCGCTTTGACGGCTGCTCGGAGCATGTCCCCCGTCGAGATTTGGGGAATGTCGTATTTCTTGACCATTTCGGCCGAATAGGTTCCCTTGCCTGCTCCCGGTTCCCCCAAAAGAATAATTCTCATTAAAATGCGCTCCGCCCTTTTAAGCGGCCTTTTTTCATAAAACCGTCGTAATGTCGCATCAACAAATGGGATTCAATTTGTTTCATGGTGTCCAGGGCCACTCCCACGATAATCAAAAGGGAGGTCCCGCCGAAATAAACGGGGATATGAAGTTGTCGGACTAACAAATCGGGCAACACCGCGACAACACAAACCGCCAAAGCTCCCCAGATGGTGATCCGTGTCAAGGTTCGGTCAATAAATTCCGCCGTGGGTTGACCAGGACGGATGCCCGGAATGAATCCCCCATATTTTTTCATGTTTTCCGACAAATCGGTCGGGTTAAAAGCAATGGCAGTGTAAAAATAGCAAAAAAAGACGATTAAAGCGGAATACAAAACATAATAAACAAAAGCCCCCGGCGAAAAATTTCGGATAATGAAATCCATGAGGTTATAAGCCCAACCCTGATCGGTAGCAACCGCAGGAATATTTTGGACATATTTGGCAATTGTTGATGGAAAAACAAGGATGGAGGAAGCGAAAATAACGGCAATAACTCCTGAATAATCAACTTTCAGCGGCAACTGGGTGGATTGTCCTTTAAAGACCTGGTTCCCCACCACGCGGTTTGCGTATTGAACCGGGATTTTCCGGGCACCTTGTTGCAAAACGACAATAAAGCCAATCGTCAACAGGGTAAAAACGCCGAATACAATCACCGCCACCAGGCTGATTTGGTTAACCCGCAATAAACGAAAAGTAGCCGCGATTTGACCCGGCAGGGCTGCAACAATCCCGGAAAAAATGATAATAGACATCCCGTTTCCAATCCCGTATTCGGTGATTTGCTCCCCGAGCCACATGATGAAAACGGTACCAGTTGTCAGGGCCATAACTGCCATAATTTGAAACCCGAGTCCCCAATGGTAAACAACGTTTTCACCAAAATTCTTGAATAAATAGGTGGTACCAGTCCCTTGGATAAGGCACAAAGCCACCGTTCCTATACGGGTGTATTGGGTAATCTTACGGCGGCCCATTTCACCTTCTTTGGAAAGTTTTTCGAGCGTGGGAATCACGGCCGTTAAAAGCTGGAGGATGATGGACATACTGATATAGGGCATGACTCCAAGAGCGAAAATGGAGGCCTGTTTCAAGGCGTTTCCAGAAAAGAGGTTCAAAAAACCCAAAATTCCGTTGTTTTGACTCTTAAAGGACTCCGCCAGGGCTTCAATGTTGACCCCGGGAACCGGTATATGGGTGCCAATACGGTAAACCAGCAATATTCCCAAAACGAAAAGCACCCGGCTTTTCAATTCCGGAACCCGGAAAATATTTAGAAAGGCAGAGAACACTTAAAGAACCTCCGCCGTTCCGCCTGCAGCTTTAATTTTTTCGATGGCAGAAGCGCTGAAAGCGTGAGCTTTCACCGTCAATTTTGTTTTCAAATCCCCATTTCCCAGGATTTTAACGGGCTCACCCCCGCCCACGAACCCCTTCTTTTCTAGTTCCGCAGGTGTAACGGTGCTTCCATTTTCAAAAGAGGAGAGCTGTTCGACATTCACAACGTCAAAGGAGGTCTTATCAATACTTTTAAACCCACGGATTGGCAGTTTCCGGTAAATGGGCGTTTGTCCACCTTCAAACCCGAGTCTTACCCCGCCACCGGTACGTGAATTTTGACCCTTATTTCCCCGGGTTGAAGTTTTTCCATGGCCCGACCCCGGGCCCTTCCCGATGATTTTGCGGCGTTTTACGGCGCCACGCGCCGGTTTCAGTTCTGACATTTTCATAGCGCTAACCTTGTTTTTACTTTTTTATTTCAATCAAATAACCGATTTTATCGACCATTCCCCGTATCACGGGAGTATCAGGCTTTACCACTGTCTGTCGGATCTTCTTCAAACCAAGCGCCTCGGCAATTCGAACGTGCTGTGGCAGACGTCCATTCAGGCTTTTAACCAATTGGATCTTTAATTCGCTCATGACTTTGGAACTCCTATAAGACTTTCAACTGATTTTCCCCGCAAAGCCGCCACTACCTCGGGTGACCGGATTTCCCTTAAACCCCTCAGGGTTGCTTGAACCACGTTGAAAGTGTTGTCCGAACGAATGGACTTGGTTAAGACATCATGGATACCGGCTAGTTCACAAACGGCACGCACTCCTCCGCCCGCGATGATACCCGTTCCAGGTGCAGCCGGCTTTAGCATAACGCGGGAAGCCTTGAAAACACCGACAATCTCGTGATAAAGGGTCAGCCCCTTCAAAGGCACCACGATCAAGTTCTTTTTAGCGTCCTCAACTGCCTTGCGAATGGCATCCGGAACTTCACTGGCTTTCCCGGTCCCAATTCCTACATGGCCGTGACCGTCACCTACCACTACGAGGACGGAAAAGCTAAACCGCCGTCCACCCTTAACCACCTTGGCCACACGGTTGATATGGACTACTTTTTCTTTTAAATCCAGCTTGGATGAGTCAATACGAGCCATAATCTTCCTTATTCCTAAAATTGAAGCCCATTTTGTCGGGCCGCCTCTGCCAAAGCCCTCACTCGACCGTGAAAAATATAACCCCCGCGGTCAAACACAACACGGCTGATTGATTTTTCCTTTGCCAATTTGGCGATTTGTTCTCCGACGGCCTTCGCCGCTTCGATATTGCCACCGTATTTCAATTTTCCTCGCAAGGATTGGTCGAAACTGGCAGCTGCCGCCAGGGTGATTCCCTGGGAATCGTCGATGATCTGGGCGGTAATATTTTTAGAGCCCCGGTGAACGACTAATCGGGGTCTTTGCACATCCCCCGCGACCTTTTTACGAATCCGATCGTGGCGTCGGATCCGTTTGATGTTTTGGTGTTGCGACGGCATGGATCAACTCCTCGTCTTATTTTGCTCCGGCTTTGCCGGTAGCGCCGGTTTTACCGACCTTCTTCCTTACATACTCGCCCAGGTAACGAATACCCGTTCCCTTGTAAACCTCAGGCGGTTTGACACGGCGGATCTTAGCCGCCGTCTCACCCACCAAGTATTTATCGATTCCTTTGACGGTTAAAAGCGTCTGCTTCTCGATGTCGACGGTAACGCCTTTGGGCAAATCCATAAGCACCGGATGGCTAAAACCCAATGACATATTGAGCTTTCCTTTTTCCATATTGGCGCGGTAACCCACCCCTTGGATCTCGAGCTTCTTTTCGAAACCTGTCGTAACACCCAGGATCATATTTTTCACCAGGGCGTGGGTAAGTCCATGGCTGGCATTGAGGGTCTTGGCCTCCACGTTGGCGGCCTCGACCGGAATAACCAAAAGGTTTTTTTCTTTTACGTCCACTTTAATTCCAGCCATCAATTCTTGGCTCAAAGAACCTTTAGGCCCTTCTACCGTTACCCGGTTTCCTTCCGGCTTGATTTTGACCCCCTGGGGGATCTCAATTGGTTTTTTGGCGATACGTGCCATGACTTCTCCTAATTAAATCTTCAATCCTAGTATTAGTGCACCAAACAAAGAACTTCCCCACCCACGCCCTGCCGGCGAGCCTGTTGGTCGGTCAAAATACCCTTGGAGGTTGAAAGAATAGCCACGCCCAAGCCCCCAATGACTTTAGGAATCCGCGCCTTACCCGAATAAACCCGGCGGCCTGACCGACTCATCCGGCTAATATTGGAAATCACCCTTTCCCTTTTGTCGCCGTACTTCATGGAGATTCGAATAAGGGCGGGTTTTCCCTTGTCCTCAACCACCTTATAATTCTTAATGAAGCCCTCTTCCGAAAGGATACGTGTTATTTCCAACTTGAGTTTGGAAAAGGGGACATCCACCTTTTCTTTATACGTATGATTCGCATTGCGAATCCTGGTCAACATGTCTGCGATCGGGTCCGTCATGGACATAAATTCGTTCTCCTTAAACCTACCAGCTGGCTTTGACGACACCAGGGATTTTTCCCTCCCCGGCGAGGCTTCTAAAGCAAATGCGACACATTCCAAAGCGCCTTAAAAAGCCTCGGGGCCGACCACAAAGTTTACACCGGTGGTAAGCCCGCACCTTGAACTTCGGCTTTCTCATTTGCTTGTTCACTAAACATTTCTTGGCCATGAAATCTCCTAGTTCCGGAAGGGCATGCCAAGCAGCTTCAACAATTCCTTGGCCTGCTCGTCGTTTTTGGCGTTGGTCGCGAAAGTAATGTCCATGCCGTGAATGGACTGAACATTGTCAAAATTGATCTCGGGAAAAATAATCTGTTCCTTCAACCCCAGTGTGTAATTACCCCGGCCATCAAAGGAACGGGTGGGAACCCCCCTAAAATCACGGATGCGGGGGAAAGTTACCATGAAAAGACGCTCCATGAACTGAAACATACGGTCTCCCCGAAGTGTCACCTTAGCTCCCAAGGGTTGGTTTGCCCTAAGTTTGAAATTGGAAATAGCCTTTTTGGACTTCGTGATAGCCGGCTTTTGGCCGCTGATCATAGAAAGTTCATCGACCGCCATGTCTAACAGCTTGATGTTATTTTCCGAGGCCGCCTTACCAACACAAACATTAATGACGATCTTTTCCACCTTGGGAACCTGCATAGAATTCTTGATGTCAAATTTCTTCATCAAAGCGGGGATAATTTCCTTCGAATATTTCTCTTTTAAAATCGTCTTCGTCGTCATCTTACTTTTCCTTATCCAAAATTTCACCGCACTTTTTGCACGCCCGGGTCTTTTGTCCACTCGCCAACACTTTGTGCGCAATGCGGGTGGCCTTACCGCATTTGGGGCACACCACCTGTAAATTAGAGGTGTGGATTAACGATTCCTTCTCCATGATCCCACCCTGGGGGAATTGTGGATTTTGGTTCGGGCGAATATGACGCTTAACCATGTTCACTTTTTCAACCAAGGCCTTGTCATCCTTGGGAAATAGGCGGATCACTCGTCCCTTCTTGCCCCGGTCTTTCCCCGTCAATACCACAACCGTGTCTTCGCGATGAACGTGCATGACTTACAAAACCTCCGGAGCCAGTGAAATGATTTTCATGAAATTCTTTTCCCTTAATTCGCGGGTTACGGGCCCAAAAATACGGGTTCCACGGGGATTCAATTGATCATTGATGATGACGGCTGCGTTCTCATCAAAACGGATGTTCGAACCGTCGGGGCGGGTAAAAACCCTGCGTTGGCGGACAATGACCGCCCGCACCACTTCGCTTTTTTTGACTCCAGCGCCAGGGATGGCTTCCTTCACGGCAGCCACAATGACGTCGCCAATGGCCGCGTAGCGCCGCCTGGTTCCGCCCAGCACATGGATACACATGATCTTGGTGGCGCCACTATTATCCGCCACATTCAGCATGGTTTGAGGCATGATCATACCTTAGCCTCCTCGATTTCAACGGCCTTCTTCAGGATTTTGACCAGTCTCCAATGTTTGTCGGCGCTGATCGGACGGGTTTCGGCCACGAGCACCACGTCCCCTTTCTTGGTCTCGTTCTTCGGGTCGTGAATCTTGAACTTGCTTCGTTTGCGGATTAATTTTTGGTAAAGCGGATGCTTGACCAAACGCTCGATGGATACCACCGCCGTCTTGTCCATCTTCCGGCTTAAAACAACCGCCGTTTTAACCCGCGCCTGGGGGCGCTCATGGGATTTTTTTCCTTCTTCTGTCATGAATCTCTCCTCACGAGGCCTTAAAGCCTTTTTCTTTTTCCCGCAAAATGGTTTTCAAGCGCGCCACATTGCGGCGGGCTTCCCGTATTTTCATAGGATTTTCAAGCTGTTTAGTCGCCAGTTGAATCTTCAAATTGAAAAGTTCTTCTTCTTTGGAGATCAACTGCTGTTTCAACTGGTCAATACTGAGTTCACGGACTTCTTTGGATTTCATTTTTATCCCCCTACCTGAGCGCGCGAGATGGTCTTCGTCATGACAGGAAGCTTATGGGAAGCCAGTTGAAAGGCTTCTCGGGCCACCAACTCCGGACACCCACTCAACTCGAATAAAATCCGCCCTGGCTTGACGACAGCCGCCCAATGGTCTGGCGCTCCCTTTCCACCGCCCATACGGACTTCTGCGGGCTTGCGGGTGATGGGTTTGTCCGGAAAAATTCTCACCCATAATTTCCCCACTCGCTTCATATGGCGGTTGATGGCCACGCGCGCCGCCTCGATTTGCCGGTCGGTAACATATCCAGCTCCTTGTGATTTCAAGGCATATTCCCCGAAAGCGAAAGCGGCACCGTTCTTGGTGTGGCCTCGCATTCGGCCTTTCATGGTTTTGCGGTATTTCACGCGTTTGGGCATTAACATGGTTTAAGTCCTCACTTAACTTTGGGCAACGGTGGTCTTCGTCGGTGCGTTGGGCTGTACTGGCTTTTTTTCCCGCGTATCCCGCAGACCCGTCTTCGGTTTCGTCGTCACCGGTTCTTCTTGTTTGTCCTTGGCCCCGAAAATCTCCCTCTTGAAAACCCAACACTTGACGCCAATTTTCCCGTAGGTAGTACTGGCTTCTGCGAAACCAAAATCAATGTCCGCCCGAAGGGTGTGAAGGGGAACCCGTCCCTCGCGGTACCATTCCGTACGGGCGATCTCCGAGCCCGCCAAACGGCCGGAGCACATGATCTTGATACCCTTGGCCCCCCCGTCCAAAGCTCCTTGGATGGCCTTTTTCATGGCCCGGCGGAAGGCGACCCGCTTTTCCAGCTGTCCCGCCACACCCTCGGCAATCAATTGGGCATTTGTTTCGGGATGTTTTTCCTCGTTGATATTGATTCGGACTTCTTTTTTAGTTAGTCGTTGCAGCTCTTCCTTCAACTTATCAACCTCCGAACCCTTCTTTCCAATGACAATGCCGGGGCGGGAAGCAAAGATGTCAACTTCCACTGTTTCGCCCTTCCTCTTCAAGACAACGCGGGCGATGCCGGCATGCCGCAAGCGCAATTTGACGAACTTCCGGATCTCAATATCCTCTAAAAGCGTCTGGGTATAGATTTTTTGCTTGGCATTGAACCAAAGGGAATCCCAATCACGGGTGATTCCGACCCTTATACCAATCGGGTTTATTTTCTGTCCCAAAAAACGCCTCCCCAATCCTTCTCTAGTTTTTAGCTTCGTCCGAAACAACTACTTTAATGTGACTCGTCCGTTTGTGAATCGCGCTAGCCCGTCCCATGGCCCGGGGGATGAACCGGCGGGTGTTTCGCATCATGGGTCCGCCATCCACCTGGATTGATTTGATGACCAGCTTGTCAACATCAACCCGGGTATTTTGGCCCGCGTTGGAAACAGCCGCTTTCAAAATTTTCGCCAATTCGCCAGCCGCCCGTTTTTTGGTGAAAGCCAGGATATTCAAGGCTTCCGCCACAGGTTTCCTGCGGATGAGCTCCACCACTTGCCGGGCTTTTCGCGGGGTTACCCGCGTATAACGAGAAATAGCCTGTGCTTGCATGTTGAATACCTTTCGTTCCCTATCGCTTATTTCAAAGCAACGGCTTTTTCAGTCTTAACCGTCCCGTGGGCTTTGAAAGTGCGAGTCGGGGCGAACTCACCCAGCTTATGCCCCACCATGTTTTCCGTAATGAAAATGGGGATGAATTTTCTGCCATTGTGGATGGCGAAGGTGTGTCCCACCATTTCAGGATGGACCGTGGAGCGCCGCGCGTAAGTCTTGACTACTTTCTTGTCGTTTGCACGGTTCATCTTTTGGATCAGTTTTAAGAGCTTCGCGTCCACATAAGGACCTTTTTTAATGGATCGGCTCATTGTCTTAGACCTCTTCTTTATTTACGCCGCTTGACGATATATTTATCCGTCAGCTTGTTTTGGCGCGTCTTGTAACCCTTGGTCGGTTTCCCCCAAGGCGTGGTCGGATGGCGTCCACCTGAAGTCTTTCCCTCACCGCCGCCCATGGGATGACCGTCGCCCGGACGGGTTACCACTCCGCGGGACTGAGGCCTCTCGCCCATCCAGCGCATGCGGCCAGCCTTGCCAATACTCACATTGTTATGGTCCAGATTTCCCACCTGGCCGATGGAAGCCACACACTCAATATGGATTTTTCGCATCTCGCCGGAAGGCAGCTTTACGGTGGCGTAGTCCCCCTCACGGGCCATCAACTGCGCAACAGCACCGGCCGAGCGGACCATCTGCCCGCCCTTTCCCGGACGAATTTCAATATTGTGGATCATGGACCCCATCGGAATGTCTTTTAACTTCATTGCGTGACCGGGTTTCACGTCCGCGCCCTGGCCCGCTAGAACCTGATCACCCACCTGCAACCCCTCAGGGGCCAGGATATATTTTTTTTCACCGTCCAAATATTGCAATAGAGCGATCCGGGAAGATCGATTGGGATCATATTCGAGCGACAAAACTTTCGCCGTCATGCCCGCCTTTTCCCGGCCAAAATCAATTAAACGGTATTGGCGTTTATGTCCCGCCCCGCGGTGACGGCTGGTAATACGGCCGTGCATATTACGCCCACCGGTGGATTTCAAGGCAACCACCAGAGACTTTTCCGGTGCCTTTTTGGTTAAATTTTCGCCCACAATGGCCGTCATCGCCCGGCGGCCCGCGGAAGTAGGTTTGTAAGCTTTAATGGCCATGAATTTTAAGCCCCTTCGAAAAATTCAATTTTTTGGCCCGGCTTCAAAGTCACAATCGCCTTTTTCCAGCGATAAGGCTTGGAGAAGCTGCGCCCCAACCGCCGGATCTTAGCTGGCAGGTTAGTGGTATTCACTTTCAAAACTTCCACCTTCTCTTTTTTGAAAATAGTTTCTACCGCGTTTTTAATTTCTTGTTTTGTGGCTGAAGGATTCACCTCGAAGGAATACTTGTTTTTTTCCTTCAAGAGGGTGCTTCTTTCAGTGATCAACGGACGGACGATAACATCCTGTATTTTTTTCACGGCGCTTTCTCCTTGTCCGAGGAAAGCTTTGATTTAGATTCGGTTAACTGTTTCAGTGTGCCTTGGGTCAAAACCAAGACATCGTGGTTCATGATTTCATAGGTATTAAGGTTTTCCTTGAAAAGAACTTTTGTTTTAGGCAGGTTCCGAAAGCTCTTAAAAGTGTCCGGGTTTGCCGTATCGATCACAATCAGACATTTTTGTCCGTTAAGCCCGAGACTTTTTAACAAGCCGACTGCTTGCTTGGTTTTAGGAGCGTCAAACTTGAGGCTCTCGATCACCATAACCTTCCCCTGAAGCGCTTTATCAGAAAGCGACTCCGCCAAAGCCTGCTGCCGCATTTTTTTCGGCAAACCCAAGGAATAATCCCGCGGTTTGGGACCGTGAGCGATACCACCGCCTACAAATTGGACGGCACGGATGGATCCCTGCCGAGCATTACCGGTACCTTTTTGCTTGAAGGGCTTCTTTCCGCCGCCAGACACTTCTCCTTTGCCCTTGGTTTTAACCGTTCCCAACCTTTGGTTGGACAAATGGGTAGTCACGCTACGCCACAAGTGATGTGGGCGTGGTTTGACGCCAAAAAGAATATCCGGCAATTCGACTTGACCAGTCGATTGACCCGTTGAATTGTAAACATTGGCTTTGGGCATGGATCTCACCTTTATTTTTTAACGCTCGGCCGCACCGTCACAATGCCCCCATCGGCACCCGGCACAGCACCCTTCACGAACAAGAGATTGTTATCGGAATCCACTTTTACGACCTTTAAGTTCAAAACGGTATTTTTCTGGGTCCCCATGTGGCCCGGCATGCGGCTGCCGGGATAAACGCGCGAAGGGTCGGAAGAGGCTCCAATACCGCCTGGAGCGCGATGAAACATGCTGCCATGGGAATTCCGACCACCCCTGAAACCGTGGCGCCGTACCACACCTTGGAATCCCTTGCCCTTGGAAACGCCCGTTACATCGACCCAAGTGACGTCTTTGAAATTTTCGACCGTCAAAGCCTGCCCCACCTGGAAAGGAGATGCGTCCTGCAACGCGGATTTCTTTCAAAATACGTTTGGGTGTTGCACCCGACTTTTTGAAATGACCCTGCAAAGCCTTGGTTGTGTGCTTTTCTTTTTTCTCCGAGAAACCCAATTGAAGAGCATTATAGCCCTCTTTATCTTGGGTTTTCTTTTGGATGACCACACAAGGCCCGATTTCCAGGACCGTTACGTGGGTGGCCTTGCCGCTTTCTTCAAATAAAGTGGTCTGGCCAACCTTTTTGCCGATTAAAGTTTTCACGTTGTCGCTCATTTCCCTCACCCTTACAACTTGATCTCGACATCCACGCCTGCAGGGAGGTCAAGTTTCATCAAGGCATCGATCGTTCGCTGGTTCGGGTTCACGATATCCACCAGTCGTTTGTGAGTGCGGATTTCAAACTGTTCCCGCGATTTTTTGTCCACGTGGGGGCTACGCAACACCGTATAACGGTTGATCTCCGTCGGCAATGGAACCGGCCCTAAAACGATGGCACCCGTACGGCGGACAGTTTCGATGATCTCGACCGTCGACCGGTCCAAAAGCCGGTGATCATAGGCCTTTAATTTGATTCGGATTTTTTGACTTGTGGCCGTGGCCATTCTTTACCTCGCCTTTTCTTTATTCAATGATCTGAGTGACAACGCCGGCGCCCACCGTGTGGCCGCCTTCCCGGATCGCGAACCTCAGTTCCTTCTCCATCGCCACCGGCACGATCAACTCGATCTCCATCGTGATGTTGTCCCCCGGCATGCACATCTCCACTCCCTGCGGCAGCTTCACGCTTCCCGTCACGTCCGTCGTCCGGAAGAAGAATTGCGGCTTGTACCCGTTGAAAAACGGCGTGTGCCGTCCACCCTCTTCCTTCGTCAACACGTATACTTCCCCCTTAAACTTCTTGTGCGGGGTGATCGCTCTTGGGCTTCGCCAAAACCTGGCCCCGCTCGATGTCCTTCTTTTCCACGCCGCGCAGGAGGGCTCCGATGTTGTCCCCCGCTTGCGCGTCATCCAGCAGCTTCCGGAACATTTCCACGCCCGTCACCACTGTTTCCTTCGTGGGCTTGATTCCAACAATCTCAACCGTGTCCCCCACCTTCACCTTTCCACGTTCCACCCGGCCCGTCGCCACCGTCCCACGGCCGGTAATCAAAAATACGTCCTCCACCGCCATCAGGAAATCCTTGTCCACGTCCCGCTTCGGATCCGGGATATAGGCTATCCACCGCTTCCATCAGCTTGAAAATCGCCGGTTCGCCCGAGCTCGCCCTGTATCCCCTTCCAAGGCCTTCGTGGCCGATCCCTTGATGACCGGCGTCTTATCTCCGGGGAACCCGTACTTGGTCAAAAGGTCCCGAACTTCCACTTCCACCAGCTCCAACAGCTCCTTGTCGTCCACCATGTCGCACTTGTTCAGGAAAACCACGATATAAGGCACCCCGACCTGGCGGGCCAAAAGAATATGTTCCCGCGTCTGGGGCATGGGTCCGTCCGCCGCCGAGACCACCAAAATCGCTCCGTCCATCTGCGCCGCGCCCGTCACCATGTTCTTGATATAGTCCGCGTGGCCTGGGCAGTCCACGTGCGCGTAATGCCGCTTCTCGGTCTGGTACTCCACGTGGGAGGTATTGATCGTAACCCCGCGCTCCCTCTCTTCCGGGGCATTGTCGATGTCCGCATAACCCTTCGCCGTCGCCAATCCCTTCTTTGCCAATACCGTCGTGATCGCCGCCGTCAGTGTCGTCTTTCCATGGTCGACGTGCCCGATCGTCCCGATATTCACGTGCGGCTTGTTTCTTACGAATTTCTCTTTTGACATAGACACGCCTCCCCTTTCACCCCTTCACGGGTGTTGAATTTTTTCAGCCTTTTACTTTTGCGATGATTTCCTGCTGAACGGACCGAGGAGTTTCCTCGTAATGAGCGAACTGCATGGTATAGGTTGCCCGTCCTTGGGTCATTGACCGCAAATTCGTCGAATAACCAAACATTTCGGACAGGGGAACTTTTGAACGGATGATTTGGGCCGATCCGCGCAATTCCATTCCCTCGATCTTTCCACGTTTGGATTGAAGGTCCCCCATGACCGGGCCCATGAAGTCATCAGGAGTGACAACTTCCACATCCATGACCGGCTCCAAAATAACCGGTTCGGCATTCTTCATTGCATCCTTGAACGCCATGGAAGCGGCAATCTTAAATGCCATTTCGTTTGAGTCAACATCGTGATAAGAACCGTCGAAGAGAGTGACCTTGAAATCGACCACCGGATAACCAGCAAGCACGCCACGTGTCCTTGGCTTCCATGATTCCCTTTTCGAACGGCGGGAATATATTCCCGAGGAACCGTGCCGCCCTTGATGGCATCAACAAACTCGATGCCTTTCCCAGGCCCTGAGTGGTTCCATTGTGATGTAAACATGGCCATATTGCCGCGCCCACCCGTTTGTCGAATATATTTTCCCTCCGCCTCAACGCCTTTTCGAATTGTTTCGCGATAAGCAACCTGGGGCTTTCCCACGTTAGCTTGAACGTTGAATTCCCGCATCATGCGGTCCACGATAATCTCCAAGTGGAGCTCGCCCATGCCCGAAATAATGGTTTGGCCCGTCTCCTCATCGCTCTTGACCCGGAAAGAAGGATCCTCTTCAGCCAACTTACTCAAGGCCAAACCCATTTTTTCTTGATCAGCTTTGGTTTTAGGTTCGATGGCCACCGAAATGACCGGGTCAGGAAACACCATCTTCTCGAGAATAATGGGTTTCTCCTCAAGACACAAAGTGTCCCCAGTGGTGATGGTTTTGATGCCAACGGTAGCGGCGATATCCCCGGCATGGACCTCTTTGATTTCTTCCCGTTTGTTGGCATGCATCTGCAAGAGACGTCCAATACGCTCACGGTTTCCCTTAGTGGAGTTATAAACATACGAACCAACGGAAAGGGTTCCAGAATAAACGCGGAAATAAACCAATTTTCCAACGTGAGGATCAGTCATGATTTTGAAGGCAAAGGCGGAAAAGGGCGCACTCATCACTGGCTTCGCGAGTTTCTTCCGCATTCGGTCTCGGCGTTGTGACCTTTGACCGGAGGGATATCCAAGGGCGAAGGGAGATAATTGACGACCGCATCCAAAAGGGGTTGAACACCCTTGTTCTTAAAGGCCGAGCCGCAAAAAACCGGGTTAAATTTGTTGGAAATTGTTCCTTTGCGGATACAGAGTTGCAGTTCTTCGGCGGTAATTTCCTTGCCGTCGAGATACTTTTGCATGACGTCGTCATCGAATTCAGCGACCGCTTCGACCAATTCTTTGTGATATTTTTCGGCCATTTCCTTCATGTCGGCAGGTATTTCCTCAATTTCAAACTTGGCGCCCAAGATGTCATCCAGCCAACGGTATCGTTTCATTTCCACCAAGTGGATGATGCCGTCAAATTTTTCTTCAAACCCCACCGGCAGGGTAACTGCATGAGCGTTGGCGTTTAAACGGCTTCGCATCTGTTCGATGGCCGCGAAATAATCCGCGCCCACTCGATCCATTTTATTCACGAAGGCAATACGGGGAACCCCGTAACGGGTAGCCTGGCGCCAAACCGTTTCCGACTGGGGCTCCACGCCCTTCCACGGCGCCAAAAACGCCAATGGCTCCATCGAGAACGCGGAGAGAGCGCTCCACTTCGATGGTAAAGTCCACGTGACCAGGAGTATCAATAATATTAATTCGGTTATTTTTCCAAAAGCAGGTAGTGGCGGCTGAAGTGATGGTAATTCCGCGTTCTTGTTCCTGCGGCATCCAGTCCATGGTTGCGGCGCCGTCGTGGACTTCGCCAATTTTATGGGTACGTCCCGTGTAAAAAAGAATGCGTTCCGTCAAAGTGGTTTTGCCCGCGTCAATATGGGCCATAATCCCGATGTTTCGGGTTTTAGCCAAAGGTATTTGCCGGTGTCGTTGTCGTCGCCAATTTAATTTCCTCAAATTACCAGCGATAGTGGGCAAAAGCCTGATTGGCTTCCGCCATCTTATGGGTATCTTCTTTTTTCTTAATGGCCGTGCCTTGGTTTTTGAATGCATCGGTCAATTCGGCTGCCAATTTCTCGGCAACGGTTTTTTCTTTACGCGCCCGGGCCGCTGTTAAAATCCAACGGATGGCCAGGGAAACCCGGCGTTCCGGACGAATTTCAACCGGAACCTGATAAGTAGCTCCGCCAACTCGGCGCGACTTTACTTCCAAAACTGGTTTGACGTTATCAATGGCAGTCTTAAACACATTCAAAGCGCCTTCGCCGTGCTTTTCGCCCAACACATCCAAGGCATCATAAAAACTTCGGGAAGCCACCATTTTTTGGCCGTCATACATCATGCAATTGATGAATTTCGTCACCAATTTGTTGTTGTAACGGGAATCCGAAAGGATTTCCCTTTTCGCGGCTACTTTTCGACGGGGCATTTCCTACTCCTTAAGCTTTCGCAACGGCTTCTTTTTTAGGCCGCTTCATTCCATATTTGGACCGTCCTTGTTTACGATCGGCAACACCGGCGGCGTCCAAGGCGCCGCGGATAATGTGATAACGAACACCCGGAAGTCCTTCACGCGGCCTCCGCGGATCAAAACAATCGAGTGCTCCTGTAAGTTGTGGCCCACGCCCGGGATATAACAAGTGACTTCCATTCCATTGGTCAAACGCACGCGGGCAATCTTCCGAAGAGCCGAGTTTGGCTTTTTAGGTGTCATGGTCGCCACTTTCACGCACACCCCGCGCTTTTGAGGACAAGCCTTCAAAGCCGGAGATTTTGTTTTATGCTTGCTTTTTTCACGGCCCATGCGGACCAATTGATTCAGCGTCGGCAAAGTTTCCTCCACGCATCCTAAAAATAAAAAAGGCAAAGACAGTGAGCTCCGCCTTTGCCAAATGAATATTCCATACGAAACCCTGGGCCCTCAAAAGGCCCAAGGGGGAATCTTCAAGCAAATCCCTCCTCTAGCTCACCCATTTGGTAAGTGCCAACCTTCGGCACCGCCCAAAAGGAGGATTTTCTCAACCGCTATGACAAAAAGACAGCTCAAACGCGGAGGGGTAGGCTACCAAAAGGCCTATGCCTGGTCAAGGCTTTTTTTGCCAGAATCGCTTTCTCCAGCTTTAAATCCGGTTCTTCCATTTCAGACGTGGGAGGTGCGGCAATGCCAACCGGCAATTCCTCTTCTGGTTCGTCCACCTTGATTTTAACCCCTCGATAAAAATGGCTTCCCGTACCCGCTGGAATCAAGATGCCCCATAATGACGTTTTCTTTCAAGCCCGCGCAATTCATCCATTTTTCCCGAAACAGCTGCTTCCGTTAAAACCTTAGTGGTTTCCTGGAAACTTGCGGCCGAGATAAAGCTTTCCGTACCCAAGGAAGCCTTCGTGATGCCCAAAAGAATGGGTCTGGCTGTTGGCGGTTTTCCCATCTTTTTCGGAAACCCGTTCGTTTTCTTTTTTAAATTTCCCTTTATCGACCTGTTGTTTAGGCAGGAATTCGGTGTCTCCCGCCTCTTGGACAACCACTTTTCGCATCATTTGGCGGATAATAACCTCAATATGCTTGTCGTTGATCTTCACACCTTGGAGACGGTAAACCTCCTGGACCTTGCTTAAGAGATATTCTTGAACCGCCGCTTCCCCCTGGACTTCCAGGATGTCATGGGGATCCACCGGACCGTCGGTCAAGGCATCACCCGGCACGGACATAGTCACCTTCATGAAGATTCAAGTGCTTACCGTAAGGAATGGCATATTCTTCTTCAATGGCTCTTTTTGCCTTCAGTATTGGTAACGATCACCCGCTGATAACCCTTGGAAGCGGAATCCAAAACCAACCGTACCAGCTGATCTTGGCGATAACAGCGTTACTCTTTGGGTCGGCGGGCCTCAAAAAGCTCGGCCACACGGGGCAAACCGCCCGTAATATCACGGGTTTTTGAAATTTCACGCGGAATCTTGGCCAAAATATCACCCGCCATAATTTTATCGCCGTCCATCACATTAATAAGTGATCCTGTCGGAAAGCGGTAACTCTTGATCGCTTCTCCCGTTTCAGGGTTCATAATGACACAACGGGGCGATAAATTCTCATCCTTGTATTCAATGACGGCACGTTCCTTTAAACCGGTCGAGGAGTCAATTTCTTCCCGAACCGTAACACCACGAATGACATCTTGAAGTTTCACCCTATCCCGAAACCTCGGTGAAAATCGGAACTTTATAAAGATCCCAATGGGCCAACAATTGTCCTTCCTTAACAACCGCGTCTTCCCGGACCTTCAAGGTGGAGCCGAAAGGAACCACATAATTTTCCATGGCCCTTCCCTTTTCATCATAAACCGAAATTTCACCGTTACGGTTCAAGACAATCAGTTCCTTGTTGCGGTTTTCAACTAGTTTCAAATTATGGAACCGGACCATCCCGTTTTTATTGGATTCGATCTTGGATTGCTCCAAGGCGCGGCTGGCGGCTCCACCCACGTGGAAAGTTCGCAGGGTCAGCTGGGTTCCCGGTTCACCGATGGATTGGGCGGCAATAATGCCAACCGCTTCACCGATTTGGACTAATCTTCCATTGGACATGTTTATGCCGTAACACTTTGCGCAAACACCCCGTTCCAACTCGCAAGTCAGGACCGAACGGACCCGGATCTGTTCTATGCCCGCTTCTTCCAGTTTTTCAGCAATATCTTCGGTTATGATCTGGCCGGAGCTTCACAATAACCTCCGAAGTCAGGAGATTGGCCACGTTATCCACGGCCACCCGGCCACGCGATGCGATCCTTCAAGGGTTCGATGATCTCAATGCCTTCCTTGATGGCGCCCACGCGGATTCCATTAACCGTTCCGCAATCCTCCGCGTTGATAATGACTTCTTGGGAGACGTCCACCAAACGGCGTGTGAGGTAACCGGCATCGGCTGTTTTCAAGGCCGTATCCGCCAAACCTTTCCGCGCGCCGTGGGTGGAAATGAAGTACTCCAACACCGTCAGACCTTCCCGGAAATTAGCCGTGATGGGGGATTCGATAATTTCACCGATAGACCCCGTGATCTTTTGGAGGGGCTTGGCCATCAGTCCCCGCATACCCGCCAACTGGCGGATCTGCATCTTGGAACCGCGCGCTCCAGAATCCGCCATCATGTAGATGGGGTTGAAACCATGGTGATCCTGTTTGAGGTTCTCAAACATGACTTCTGCGATTTCATCCGTCGTATGGGTCCAAATGTCGATGACCTTGTTGTAACGCTCACCCGCGGTAATGATACCCTTTTTGTATTGGTTCTCGATTTCAGCCACTTCTTTGTAAGAGCGCTTCAAGATCTCTGGTTTGTCCTTCGGGATCATCATGTCGTCGATAGAAACCGTAATCCCGGCCTGGGTGGCATATTTGAACCCTAATTCCTTAATGTCATCCAAAAGCTTGACTGTTACTTC
Organism: uncultured Pseudomonadota bacterium; assembly: GCA_963770835.1. Taxonomy (GTDB): domain Bacteria; phylum Oederibacteriota; class Muellerivitia; order Muellerivitales; family Muellerivitaceae; genus JAJPJW01. The sequence goes on along the minus strand of CAVYRH010000011.1, from coordinate 54,183 downwards.
CTGAGCCGAGTTTCTCATAACAAAGGGCGACCAAATCCCCCAATTCCTTCTTGGTCATAACCCTGTTGACGTAGGGTAATTCGGAGGGAATAACTTGATTGAACAAGACGCGGCCCACGGTGGTCTCAATCAATTTGCCGTTGCGGCGCACCTTAATACGGGCGTGTTTTCCAACCTGTTTGGCCTCAAGGGCAATGATAACTTCCTGGGCGCTCGAGAAAACCTTCCCCTCGCCTTTATCCCCTGGCATTTCCTTGGTGATGTAATAAGATCCCAAGACGATATCTTGGGTGGGTGTCACGATGGGGCGCCCGTTGGAAGTGGAATTAATGTTGTTGGTGGAAAGCATGAGGAATCGCGCTTCCATTTGCGCTTCGCTGGAGAGCGGAACGTGGACGGCCATTTGGTCGCCGTCGAAGTCGGCGTTAAAGGCCGTACAAACGAGCGGATGGATCTGGATGGCGCGGCCCTCGATGAGAACCGGCTGGAAAGCTTGGATACCCTGGCGGTGCAAGGTCGGGGCGCGGTTTAAGAGTACATGGTGGTCGCGAATAACCTCGGCTAGGATATCCCAAACTTCGGGCTTGACGCGTTCAACCATCTTGCGTGCGCTTTTAATGGTATGAACATAACCGCGGTCTTCCAATTTTTTGATAATAAAGGGTTTGAAAAGTTCCAAGGCCATTTTCTTGGGCAAGCCGCACTGGTGCATCTTCAAGTTCGGGTCCCACCACGATGACCGAACGGCCGGAATAATCGACGCGTTTCCCCAGAAGGTTCTGGCGGAAACGGCCTTGTTTTCCCTTCAACATATCCGAAAGGGATTTCAAGGGACGGTTTCCGGGCCCGCGCACGGCATGGCCACGGCGGCCATTGTCCAAAAGGGCGTCCACCGCTTCCTGCAACATGCGCTTTTCGTTGCGCACGATGACTTCGGGAGCATGAAGTTCCAAAAGTTTTTTTAAGCGGTTGTTACGGTTGATAACCCGGCGGTAAAGATCGTTCAAATCGGAAGTGGCAAACCGTCCCCCATCCAAGGGAACCAAAGGCCGCAGTTCAGGTGGAATCACCGGCAGCACTTCTAAGAACATCCATTCGGGCTTGTTGTCGCTCTTACGGAAGCTTTCGATGACTTTCAAACGCTTGATAATGGTCTTGCGCTTTTGCTCGCTGGTGGTCTGCTTCATCTGAACGCGAAGTTTCTTATCCAGGTCGTCCAAATTGACCATGCGGATCAAATCCCGGATGGCTTCGGCGCCCATCTTGGCCTTCAAGCGAAGCTCCGTATTCCAGGCGGAGTTTTTGGATATTCATCCTCGGATAACAATTGTCCAACTTCAACTGGGGCCTTGCCCGGATCCAATGTCACGTAAGACTCGTAATAAATGACCCTTTCCAAGTTGCGAGTCGACATTTCCAAAAGATAACCCATGCGGGAAGGAACACCCTTTAAGTACCAGATATGCGAAACCAAGCAGGCCAATTCGATATGTCCCATACGTTCACGACGAACCTTGGCCTGGGTGACTTCCACCCCGCAACGGTCGCAGATGACGTCTTTGTATTTGATGCGCTTATACTTGCCGCAAGCGCATTCCCAGTCCTTGGTCGGCCCAAAAATCTTTTCGCAAAACAACCCGTTTTTTTCAGGCTTGAAAGTGCGGTAATTGATAGTTTCTGGTTTTTTTACTTCCCCATGGGACCAAGAACGGATGGTTTCAGGCGAAGATAGCCCGATCTTAATGGCGTCAAACCGTGGCGTTTCCTTGAGCAAATTCTCAAGATTCGGCTTTTTTTCGGATTGAATTGGGGCCGCCTCGGGAACTGACGGCTTTACCACTTCATTTTCATTCTCAGGGGTGGTTGATTTGACTTGGCTCACTTTTTCCCCTCCTTAATTGGAATTCTTGATCAGTTTGACGTCCAAACACAAACCTTGAAGTTCCTTGACCAATACGTTGAAAGACTCGGGAATGCCCGGCTCGGGGGCGTTCTTCCCCTTGACGATCGCCTCATAAACCTTGGTGCGGCCCTGCACATCGTCGGATTTGACAGTTAAAAGTTCTTGCAACGTATAAGCCGCGCCATAAGCTTCCAGCGCCCAGACTTCCATTTCCCCGAAACGCTGACCACCGAATTGAGCCTTGCCGCCCAGGGGTTGCTGGGTAATGAGGGAATAAGGCCCAATCGAGCGGGCATGGATCTTGTCATCGACCAAATGGGCCAGCTTCAGGATGTAGATATAGCCCACAGTCACTTCCTGGTCGAATGACTCGCCCGTCATGCCGTCGTAAAGGGTGATCTTGCCCGATTCGGGTAAGCCCTGTTCCTTAAGCGATTTCTTGATCTCTTCTTCCTTGGCCCCGTCAAACACCGGAGAGGCCACGTGGTAACCCCCTTCGTGAGCCGCCCACCCCAAATGAGTTTCCAAAATTTGACCCACATTCATACGGGAAGGAACCCCCAGCGGATTCAGGATGATATCCACCGGCCTTCCATTGGGAAGATAAGGCATGTCCTCAACCGGAACGATCTTGGAAACCACGCCCTTGTTCCCGTGGCGTCCCGCCATCTTATCGCCAACCGACAATTTCCGTTTCTTCGCGATATAAACCTTCACGAGTTTGATGACACCCGGTGGCAATTCGTCACCCTTCTTCATTTTTTCAATTTCGTTGTTCTTCTCGCGATCAATTTCTTTGACGCGGTTTTGAAGAACTTCATTCAAGTGTTTGATTTCTTCCTCGGTTTGTTCTTCCAGAGAATTTTTTTCACTCTTATTCATATCCTTGTATTTTTCTTCCATTTGCTTCTTCAGGCCCTCGATACGGTTTTCATTTTCCTTCTCAAGTTGCTTGACCTTGTGGGTGGCGTCTTTCTCGATCGCCTTGATGATAGACGTATCGCGCCCTTTTATTTTCTCGTCTTTTTCCTTACGTTTAAAGACCTTCACATCAATCACCTTACCCTCAACACCCGGAGGAACCCTTAAGGAAGCATCCCGAACATCCCCGGCCTTTTCACCAAAGATAGCTCTCAAAAGCTTCTCCTCGGGAGTCAGCTCGGTTTCGCCTTTAGGAGTTACCTTTCCTACTAAAATATCGCCCGGAACCACTTCGGCTCCTATGCGGATAATACCTTCCTCGTCCAAGTCTTTCAGGGCCTCATCACCCACATTGGGAATATCCCGAGTGATTTCTTCTTTACCAAGCTTGGTATCGCGAGCTTCCAATTCGAATTCTTCAATATGGACGGAGGTAAAGTAATCCTCGCGGACAAGTTTTTCTGAAACGATAATAGCGTCCTCGAAGTTGAATCCTCTCCAAGGCATGAACGCCACCAAAAGATTGCGTCCCAGGGCCAGTTCTCCTTGGTCCGTTGAGGGCCCGTCGGCGACTACTTCACCCTTCTTGACCTTTTCACCCTTTTTCACGATAGGACGCTGGTTAATGCAGGTATCTTGATTGGAGCGCTTATATTTGGTGAGCTTGTAGATGTCCACCGAACCTGTTTCGTCGACTTCATCGGCGAAGATGATAATTTCATCCGATGAAACCCCCGCCACTACACCGTCACGCTTGGCAATCACCAAAACCCCGGAATCGTAAGCGGCTTTGTATTCCATACCCGTTCCCACAAAAGGAGCTTCGGTGCGGATCAACGGAACAGCCTGCCGTTGCATGTTGGAACCCATCAAGGCCCGGTTGGCGTCGTCGTGTTCCAGAAAGGGAATAAGGGACGTGGCCACCGAGAATAGCTGCCGGGGGGAAACGTCCATATAGTGGATATCGTTGGGGGCCACGATGGGAAAATCGTCCTTGAAGCGGGCCGCGATAATATCGGTGGAGAACTTATTGTTGTCGTCCAAAGGCGTGTTCGCTTGGGCGATGATGTATTTGTCCGCGTCATCGGCGGGCAAAAACTCGATCTTTTTCGAAACCTTCCCGCCTTCGACTTTCCTCAAAGGCGTGGTGACAAAACCATATTCGTTAATTTGGGCATAGGTCGAAAGGGATGCGATCAAACCGATATTCGGACCTTCCGGTGTTTCTATGGGGCAAACCCTGCCGTAATGGGTATGGTGAACGTCCCGAACCTCGAAACCAGCCCGTTCGCGGTTCAAACCGCCGGGCCCCAGCGCGGATAAACGCCGCTTATGGGTCAATTCGGCCAAAGGATTGGTTTGATCCATGAATTGGGACAACTGGGAGGTTCCAAAAAACTCTTTCACAGCCGCCGTAATCGGCTTGGTCGAAATAAGTTGGCTGGGCATAGGATTCATATCCATATCAACAATGGACATGCGCTCCCGCACCGCCCTTTCCATCCGGGTAAAACCTAATCGGAGTTTGTTTTCCAAAAGCTCACCCGCCGTACGGACGCGGCGATTTCCCAAATGATCGATATCGTCTTTTTCGCCTTTACCGTTACACAGGTCAAAAAGATAACGAATGATTGATACCAGATCTTCTTTGGAGATCGTGCGTTGTTCCAGGGAGGTCCGCAATCCCAACTTCTTGTTCATTTTGTAGCGGCCCACGCGGGCCAGGTCATAGCGTTTTTTATTCAAAAACAAATTATCCATCAAGCTCTTGGCGTTTTCCAAAGTCGGGGGATCCCCCGGCCTCATCTTCTTGTAAATCTCTACCAAGGCTGTGTCTTGTGAGTGTGTATTGTCCTTGCGCAAAGTGCTAAGAATGGACACATCATTGGGGTTGGACGTGACCGCTTTGACTTGCTTAACGCCGTGCTTTTTCAGGGCCGCCACAACTTCAGCCGTGAAATCCGCACCGGCTTCGACTAACACTTCCCCGGTTTCAGGATGAGCGACGTCCGCCGCTGCAGCTTTCCCTTGCAATTTCTTTTCGGAGACTTCCAGGCTTTCGACTTCAAAGAAGATTTTTAGGATGTCTTCATCGGTGGAAAAACCCCACCCGCGAAGCAGGGTAGAGGCCACAAACTTTCTTTTTCGATCGATGCGAGCATAAAGCACGCCGTTTACGTCAAACTCAAATTCCAACCAAGAACCATGGTAAGGAATCACGCTGGTCATATACATTTTCTTGCCCGAGGAGGAAAGTTTGCCATCATCCTCGTCGAAAGTCACACCCGGAGACCTATGCAATTGGGAAACAATTACACGTTCGGCCCCATTGATCATGAAGGTGCCGCGATCGGTCATCATCGGTAAGTCGCAAAAGAAAACCTCTTGCTCGCGGATGTCTTTTACCTTTTTGGTATTAGTCTCCGAGTCCTCTTCGCGGATCACCAAGCGTAGGGTGACTTTCATTGGAACGGAATAGGTCATGCCGCGTTCCTGGCATTCCCTTACGTTATATTTGGGTTCAAGCAGGGTGTAAGAGACAAACTCCAAAGAGGAAACTTCGTTGAAATCCCAGATAGGAAAAACACTGGAAAAAACCGATTGCAATCCCTGGTCGACGCGTTGATCCATGGGGGCGTCCTTTTGTAAAAACGCCTCATAGGATTTCCGTTGAAATTCGATTAAATCGGGCATCTCCATGATGGAAGAGATGCGGCTGAAATCGATCCGTTCACGGCGACCATATTTCATTTTTTTCACAGAATGTCCTCCAGAAGACAACAGGAATGAGCCAAGGCGCCTTGCTTGACGGGAATTTCTTCCCTTAGAAAACAAAAAACGAGAAAGGGTTTTTTCTCGTTTTGGGCAAAGAGGGGTGATTATACAGACTCCTGCCAAAAAGAGTCAATAAAGTTATTCATTTTTAAGCTTAATCATGCGGGGATATCCTGGCAAGTCCTTGTCCACAGTTTTCTTGTAGCCTAGTGGGAACAATACCCTGGAAACCTTGTCATAACCATTTGCATGGATTTCAAAGAAAGCGGCCCCTCCAGGCATAAGCCTGTCTTTAAGCCCCATTGCAATCTGCTCATAGGCTTCCAACCCATCTTTCTCCGCGAACAACGCCTCGGGCGGTTCATAATCCCTTACTTCCGGCGATAATTCGGACTTCTCCCAGTTGGAAAGGTAGGGGGGATTGCTGGCAATCGCGGCAAATTGGAGGGGATCCTCCGACTTTAAAGCTCCAAACCAACTGCCCTGACGCCACTCTATTGTTGTAACACCCAAGTTTTGAGCGTTCAATTTTGATATTTCTAAGGCTTTTTCCGATTGATCAACCGCCCAAACATGGCAAGGAATATTTTTAGCCACCGCAATGGCAATGCACCCACTACCCGTACCGAGATCTAAAAACAGTCTTTTTTCCTCCGGTATAGATTTTAAATGTTCGAGAACTCCCTCTACTAATAACTCCGTTTCAGGCCGGGGAATAAGCACCCCAACGGAAACCACAAAATTAAGCCCAAAAAACTCCCTTTGGCCCAAGATATATTGAAGGGGTTCCCGCTGGGCCCGGCGTTTCAATAATTCCCGAATGGCTGATAATTCCCCGGCATCCAACGGACGGTCGAATTGAAGGTAAACCTTGAGGCGGTCCAAACGAAGGGCATGGGCGATGATGAGCTCCACGTCCAACCGTGCACTGGTAATACCTTTTTGGGTTAAATAAGGAACTGCCCATTGAATGATCTTCAGGGGCGTCCAAACCTCCTTGGCCCCTTTTTCCTCAGGCATTCAAGTACTCCCCTATCTGGTTTTCGCTGGAAGCCTGCGGTAAGGTCCATTAACCGGTTTCGGCGTTTAGGCTTCTTGCCCCTTTAACTGTTCCTCCTGATAGGCCAATGCCAAGGCCTCCAGGATTTCATCTAAGTCCCCTTCCATCACCTTGTCCAGCCGGTAGAGTGTCAGGCCGATGCGATGGTCCGTCACCCTATTTTGAGGAAAATTGTAAGTCCTTATTTTCTCACTGCGGTCACCGCTTCCGACCTGATTTTTGCGCGTCGCGGAGAGGGAGGCCTGCGCTTCCTCGTCCGCCTTTTCTTTAAGGCGGGCGTAAAGAACCTTCATAGCTTTTCCTTTGTTTTTCAGCTGGGACCGCTCATCTTGACATTGGACGACCAGCCCAGTGGGAATGTGGGTGATACGTACAGCCGAATAAGTAGTATTAACGCTTTGGCCCCCGGCCCCTGAAGAGCAAAAGGTATCGATGCGCAAATCTGAATCCTTGACTTGGATTTCCACCTCATCCGTCTCAGGTAAAACCGCCACGGTTGCCGCTGAAGTGTGGATGCGGCCCGAGGCATCGGTACGAGGAACCCGCTGTACCCGATGAATACCGCTTTCGAAACGGAACTTCCCGTAAGTATCCCTACCCGTCACCATAAAAATGATTTCCTTGAAACCGCCGATTTCAGTTGGACTGGAATCGATGAGTTCCATTTTCATGCCTATCTTTTCAATATACCTGGAATACATGCGGAAAAGGTCTGCCACAAAAAGGGCCGCCTCATCCCCTCCCGTTCCGGCTCGTATTTCCACGATGGCGTTTCTTGCCCCATAGGGATCCTTGGGAAGAAGCATCCTCTTCAGGTCTTTCTCGATTTCTCCAATTTTTTTTTCCAAGTCTGGAAGTTCCGACTGGGCCAGGAACCTCATTTCCCGGTCGGAACCTTCCAGTAAGGAGCGAGTCTCCTCCCTTTCCCGATGGAACTTCCGGTATTCTTGGATCTTCTGGATCAAAGGCTCCAGATCGGCGTGTTCTTTGGAGATTTTTTGCAATTCTGCGGAATTGGAAAAAGTATCTGGGTGAATCAACCGGTCGGATAGTTCCTGGTAGCGTTTTTCGGTTTTTTGGAGTTTGGGCTCTATCATCGGAAAGCCTTTGAATCATTGATAGGTTTGAACCGTAAAAGGGAATCGGCCTCAATAAAAAAACCTCCGGCTTTAAATTCCGGAGGTTTTGGGGCAAGACGGAAAGGGGTCTAAGAATTCTTTTCGGCGGGAGGGGGGGCTGCCTGGCGTTTGGCCTTTTTGGCCGCGGCGGCGACCGCCTTGGCTTCCAAGCGGGCCTTTGTTTCGGCCTGTACATTGGCGGCGCTGGCGCTTTTCTTTTGGAACTTCTCCACGCGGCCGGCCATGTCCACCAGCTTGATTTTTCCGGTAAAGAATGGGTGGCAAGCCGAGCAAATTTCAACCGAAAAGGTTTCGCCTTTGGTGGAAGCCGTTTCGATCACGTTGCCGCAGGCGCAAACGATCTTGGTTTTATAATATTTAGGGTGAATTCCTGTTCTCATGCCACAACTCCGTTTCTTTATGACTCGTTCCCTGCTCATTTTTTGAGGGGTCGTTAGTTTATTCAAAAACATAAAAAAATCAACCTTAGAAGTAAAGACCCTCGGCGAGCCTAGATTCCATAATTTTTAGGCCACTATTGGACTAAGTACAGCAGGGGATTCCGCGGTTTTCCGTTCAAACGCACCTCAAAATGAAGGTGGGGACCCGTGACTCGGCCAGTATTTCCTACCTTTCCGATCAATTCCCCGCGCTTAACTGTTTGGCTGGGTTTCACCAAAATCTCGTCCAAATGGGCATACCAAGAGGTCAGGCCTTCGCCATGGTCCAAGATAACTAAAAGCCCATAACCGGCCCTAATCCCCGCGAAAAGAACCCTTCCATTTTGAGAAGCCACCACCCGGGCTCCCCATCCGGGCGCCAAATCAAGCCCCTCGTGAAAAGTCATTTTATGGGTGATGGGATGCAGGCGCATCCCGAACCCATCTGCGAACCGCCCGGTGGTGGGCTTTAAAAAGCCATTTTGGTCGGCGAGGGAAGCCAATGCCATCCAACGCACGTCCTGTTTTTGGAGATAAATGGCTCCGGGCAGGTATAAAACGTCCCCCGGTTTCAGGTCTGCGTCCCCCCTTTGAGGGTTTGATTTCAGGACATCTTTTAAGGACAGGCCGTAGGCGCGGGCAATGTCCGCCAAGCTTTGTCCGGGCCGGGCCATATGAAAAATCCCGTTCTTGGAGGGGATGAGGAGAATAGAGTTGGTTTGGGGTTGAGTGTTGTCGTTGGCTTGGTTCAGGCTCCGGAGGGTTTCTTCCGAAAGATGGAATTTTTGCGAAAGGCTTGAAAAAGTATCGTTGGAAGCAACGTGGTAAGTGGAAAAATGAATCCCCGACACTTCAAGGGAAGGTGACAAGCCTGGCAGGTTTTCGGCAGCCTTCGGAAAGGGGGCCGAAGGGAAGGAAAACATCTCTGGCTTCATGGCGTGGACGGTCAAGGCGAGCATGCCAAACCAAAGAACCGTCAAAACGGCCGCGATAGAGAGGTAAACCTTTCGTACAAAATAATTCATCGGCTCAACCCCTCAAAGTCAGCTGCCAGCTTTATATCTTCAAGGTCTTTACCGCCGGCTAACAGCTGCTTTTACTCGTTCACAGTCCCTTTCATGGAGTCCAAGAAGGCCTTGTTGGATTTGGTGCGGCGCATTTTGTCCAATAAAAATTCCATGGCATCCACGGAGTTGTTGGGATTCAGAATTTTTCTTAAAATCCAAACCTTATTCAGCTCTTCTTCCGTGAGCAGCAATTCCTCACGACGGGTGCCTGATCGGGTGATGTCAAAAGCTGGGAATATGCGGCGTTCAGCCAACTTGCGGTCCAGCACGATTTCCTGGTTGCCCGTTCCCTTGAACTCCTCGAAAATCACCTCATCCATGCGGCTTCCGGTGTCGATGAGGGCAGTGGCAATAATGGTAAGGCTTCCCCCTTCCTCGATGTCGCGGGCCGCGCCGAAAAACCGCTTGGGCCGCTGCAGGGCATTGGAATCCACGCCTCCGGAAAGCACCTTGCCCGAGGAGGGAACGATGGTGTTATAGGCACGCCCTAGGCGGGTGATGGAATCGAGCAGAATCACCACATCCTTCTTATGCTCCACCAGCCGTTTAGCTTTCTCAATGATGATCTCGGCCACCGTCACGTGACGCTCGGGCGGCTCATCGAAGGTGGAAGAGACAACCTCCCCCTTCACCGACCGCTGCATATCCGTCACTTCTTCAGGTCTTTCGTCGATTAGCAAAACAATCAAGTAAATCTCGGGGTGATTCTTGGCAATACTGTTGGCGATCTTCTGGAGTAAGATGGTTTTCCCAGTGCGGGGCGGGGCCACCACCAGCCCCCGCTGGCCTTTGCCCAGGGGGATCAGCAAGTCCATGACCCGCATAGACAAATCGTCGGGCGAAGTTTCCAGCCAAATGCGTTTATTGGGATAGATGGGCGTCAGGTTGTCGAAGAGCACCTTTTGCTTGATGGCGTCCGGAGGCTCGAAATTGATGGAGTCCACCTTCAAAAGGGCGAAATACCTCTCGCCTTCCTTAGGAGGGCGGACCTGTCCCGTCACCGTATCGCCAGTGCGCAGATTGAACCGGCGTATCTGGGAGGGGGAGACGTAAATGTCATCGGGACCGGGCAGGTAGTTATAATTGGCGGACCTCAAGAAACCAAAACCGTCCGGTAGAATTTCCAGGACCCCTTCGGCGTTGATGACGCCGTTGCGCTGGGTCTGGGTTTCCAGGATTTTGAAGATCAAGTCTTGTTTCTTCATTGTACCGACGCCTTCCAGGTTGAGTTCCCGGGCCACCTCGGTCAATTCGGCGATGGTCTTCTTTTTCAGATCCCCTATATCCATAAGCCCTTAAATCCTTTCGCGAAAATCTTCCGGGCACAGAAGAGCCCGAAAGTGTGGTAGGAAAATTAAAATTTTGATTGAAAAACCATGTTAGTTGAATTTATTCCAGAGATTGAACCGGCCTACTCAACTTCAAAACCCAAAAAACCTTGGGGTTTTAAAACCAGTGTCTTTCGACTTTTCATGAAACTTAGGGGTAGTTCGTCGGGAGCTATTGGGGATCGTGTCAGGCGTCTTTCGTGGATGGATTAATCCTACCATGTCGGTGGGGACTGTCAACCCTAAAAATCAATTCTTGGCTGCTCGTAATCTGTTTTCCACAACCCCTTAAATTCCAACTCGTCAAGGGAGAACTGTTGCTTAACCGACGTTAAAGGGGATAAGCCACGATTCGATTTCGACCTCTCGCCTTGGCTGCGTAAAGAGCCTTATCTGCCTTGCCGATGAGATCCAAATTGGTTTGGGAATCCTGGGGGAAGGTAGCCAACCCGATTGAGACCGTTACCTTCGTGGTTTCTTTCCCAACCGCAAAGGAGAATGACTCAATGGTCTTTCGGATTTTTTCCGCCAGTTCCATGGCCTGCTCTTTCGTTGTTTCCGGGGCGACCACCACCATTTCCTCTCCTCCATAGCGGGCCACGAGATGGGTCATATCGGATTGTTCCTTTAAGATTCTGGCCACCTCCATCAAAACGTGGTCACCTGCCACATGGCCGTAATTGTCGTTATAGTGTTTGAAGTGATCGATGTCCAGGATGAGCAGGCTCAATTGGGACGAATAGCGGTTGGCTAGGATGAGTTCTTCCTCGAGGCGCTGTTTGAAATAACGGTGGGAATAAAGTTTGGTCAGTCCGTCGGTGATGGAAAGCTTTTGGACTTTCTCGTAAAGCAGGGCTTTCTGGAGCCCGATAGATATTTGGTTGCAAAACACCTGAAAATTGGAAAACTTTTCCTGGTCGATAAAGTCTTCCTGGCTGGAATAGGAACACAAGAATCCAATGACCCTGTCTTGGACCAAAAAGGGGAGGAAAATGAAGGAGCGGATGGCGAGGTTCCTTAATTTTGAGAAAGTGCCGTTGGCGTCCACCGGAGAAACCCACAAGGGCTTTTTTTCCCGACTTAAGATGGCCGCTAACCCGCCAGACTCCAAATCCAGGTCAAAGGACCGAAAAAGCAATTCGTCACATCCGGAGGTGATCCGGACTTCGTATTTTTTGGCGTCGTTGGAGAGCACCGCGATAATGAAATGGGGCAAGTCGAACATCCGTTCGGTGAATTCCTTCGTCAATTCGATCATTTCCTGGACGTTCATGGTGCTTCCCGCCTCTTTGATCACGTCGTACAAGTGCTCAATGTGCCGGAGTTGTTTTTCATTCTGGGTGTTTTCTTTTTTTAACCGGTCCGCGACTTCCCGGAAGGATTCGTATTCCCCCTTTTTTGCCTCGTATTGCGATATGTATTTTCCCCTTATCCTGGCTTGTCTTTTCCGAATGAAAGAGGGGGCCCAATAAAGGGCGGCGAGGGTCAACATCTCAGGGGCGACCCAGCTTTGGGCATAATGGCCGAAGGCAAACCGGCCCACCGCGAGACCCGTGAAATAGACCAGGAGAAACCATGCTCCCGCCGAAGGAAGGGAAAAACCGAGATAAGCGGTAAAAAAAATTGGAAGCCATATGAAAAAAACACCTGGATCCGGCAAAAGAGCGAGCGCCAGCAGGGCCAAGGCCAAAAAGGCTCCCAAAATCCTTTGCACAGGTTTACTCATGAGACAATCCGGCCCTTGGCAAAACGGACGCAATTTCTGCCGTCGGCCTTGGCTTGGTAAAGGGCTTGGTCCGCAGAATCCACGAAAGACTCGACGTCCTTGAAAGAGGGGTTTAGTTCCGCCACCCCGATGGAAACCGTCACATGGGTGGTTTCATGGGAAGCAACGATTTCCTGGGCTGCCACCTTTTGTCGGATGCGCTCGGCCACCGTCTTGGCGCCGGACCAGGGCGTTTTTAAAAGAAGAACGGAAAATTCCTCCCCTCCGTAGCGGGCCACCAAATCTACGGTCCTGACGGTCTCCTTGAGGATCTGGGCCACTCCTTTAAGGACCCTGTCTCCCATCAGGTGACCGTATCTGTCGTTGTAGGTCTTGAATTTGTCCACGTCAATCATCATGAGACACAAGGGCAGTTTGTGTTCCAGCGCCCGGAATACCTCGTCCCGCACCCGTTCCTTGTAGTACCGCTGGACATAAAGCCCCGTCAATCCGTCCGTAATGGCCAATTCGATGGTTTGGCGGTAGAGGGCCGCGTGTTCCAAGGCTACCGTGCCCAGGTCGCAGAAAATGGACAAGAGGCGGGCATCCTCTTGGCGAAAGGCGGAAGGGAAACAGCTTTCCATACGGATCAACCCCAGCATTTCATTACCCGCCATGAAGGGTGCCGACACTAGGCTGCGAATCTTGTTTTCCGGGGAATAATTTTGGAAACGAAAATCGTTGGTGGTATCGCCGATGAAAAGGGGTTTGGCCTGGGACACGACCCAGGCGTTGAATATTTCATCCAAGTTGAGCCTTTCCCGGTTGAGCCGCACCTCCATTTCCGTGTCGACGCTATAACGGACCGCGTGCAGGGACTTTCTCATGCTGTTGTCGAACAATAAAAGGGTGTATACCCCGCCCGAAGCCATGAAGGTCTTGGAAATGGTCTCGATGAGTAAGACAACCACCTCTTGGGTTTTGAGGGTCATGGCCAGGCTGCGGGCCAGCTCGTTGAGGGCGATGTACCGCTGAATCTTGAGTTGGTTGGATTGATGGGCCATCCTGACTTTTTCATCGGCGATGCGTGCGTCATTCATGGCCAAGTCCAATTCATCCCCGGCTTTGCGGAACTGGAATTCCTGTAATTCCCCCACCCTAATCCAACGGTATAAGCCAGTGTAATTGGCGGCCAACCCCAGGAAAAAAGTCGTCCAAGCCCATGCCGGGACGGAAGATGAAAGTAAGTTCAAAAGAGATATCAGGACGATGACAACCGCCAGGCCGGCGGTAACGTTCAAACCCAAAAGCACGGCGGACAGGGTGAGGGGAATGTAAAAAAGGAGAAGAAAGGAAAGCGAAAGCTCCCCCCTTTGGGCGGCCATGTAACAAACCACCGACGCCAGAAGGGTGGCGCCAAGCACGAGGGCCCATCTTTGCGAGAGCCTGAGATTTTCAAATTTCGAAATTTGGGGCATCGTAGAGCTTCTTAAAAACCTTTCCGGTTCAAAACCAGTTTCCCCACCGAATCATCAAGCTTTTTTCATCGAGTCCAACCAGCGGTTAACGGCGTATTTTAGTTCTTTTCGACCTCTTGGGTTGAAAATAACCCAATCGGCCGCCCGGTTTTTCCGTGTTTGGGACCATTGGGATTTCTCCCTTCGTTTGATTTCCGTAAGGTCCAAACCCCTTTTTAAAAGCCGTTTTCGCCTTAAATCAAGGGGAGCGGATACGGAAAGTATCCCGTCGAATAGCCGATCCGAACCGCTTTCAAAGAGCAGCGGTACTTCCACCACGAGCAAGAGAGCGCGCGGAACCTTTCGGGCCTGATGCCGGGCCCATTTCTCCACCCGTCGTAAAATCTCCGGATGCAGCAACCTGTTTAATTTTTCACGTTTCGTGGGCTGATTGAAAACCACTTGCCCTAATTTTTTCCGGTCAATTATTCCGCCACTTCCTAAAATTCTTTTTCCGAAATGCCGGACAATGGACTTGGAAAATTCCTTTTCGCCAAGGAGTTGGTGCCCCAGGTGGTCGGTTTGTAAGACAGGAATCCCTTTTTCCTGAAGGAATTCCAGAACGAGGCTTTTACCTGCACCGATACCACCGGTGAGGCCAATTTTAAGGGGTTGTTTCATGCCAAATCCATGGAGGGTTATTAGTAGCCACGATTTCCAATAAAAAAGTCCCTTTACCGAAAACGGAGAACATTGGACTTTACTTAGATATCATAAAACGATACTTAATAAACGATTTTAGAGCCCTGTTTGTTCCAGAAAAGCCTGATAGGTGTTTTTCATAAGCAGCGCGATGGTCATGGGCCCCACTCCGCCCGGGACCGGTGTAATGGCGGAAGCCTTAGGGGCCACGGCATCGAAATCCACGTCGCCTACCAGTTTACCTTCGGGGGTGCGGTTAATCCCCACATCCACCACCACCGCACCTTCTTTAACCATATTTCCCTTTACGAAACGGGGTTTTCCCATGGCCGCCACCACCAAATCCGCTTCCCGCACCACCCCGCCGATATCCTGGGTTTTGCTGTGGCAAACGGTGACGGTGGCATTGGCTTCGATCAAAAGCTGGGCCATGGGTTTCCCCACCATGATGCTTCGGCCGATAACGACCGCCCTCTTCCCCGCCACGGGAATCTTATAGTGATCCAGCATGGCCATGACGCCGGCGGGTGTACAGGACCTCAAACCCGGGAGCCCCGCCACCAGCTTCCCCAAGCTGAAAGGATGCATGCCGTCCACGTCCTTGCGGGGATCAATGGACTCGATGACTTTTTGTGGGTTCAAATGGCTGGGCAGGGGCAGCTGGACGAGGATGCCGTGGATCTTGGGGTTTTGGTTAAGGGATTGGACGAGTTTCAACAATTCATCCTGGGAAGTTTCCTTCGGCAGTTTGTACTCTTCTGAATAAAACCCGAGGGATTGACAGGCCTTTTTCTTGCGGCCCACGTAAATTACCGACCCCGGATCATCCCCGACAAGAACCACTGCCAAACCCGGCCTTTGGCCGGTTGGTTTCATCTTTTCAAATTCCACGGCTATTTTTTCCTGTACAGCTTTGGAAACGGCATTCCCATCCAATATTAAAGCCATAACGCCTCCTTGGAACCAGCGGTTGATTGGGGCCCTGTTTTTATTCAGAACAAAGGATAAAGCGGGTGGATCGTCGATATTCTAACCCCGGATTCGACTGGGACAATTTAAATTAGTCGAAAAACTTCAGGGTATGTCTGAAAGCTGTTTTTCTGACTTGGTGTTGCGGAAAAAAGCTTTTCTTGGCGTCTTTGTGTCTCGTGCTTTACTCAAAAGAAGCTTTTTGAAAAACGAAGTCCCGGTAATGTTGCCACAAGCGTAAGGTGATGGGATTGGCCCGTCGAAGACTCTTCCCCATCACGTGGGATATCCCAAGGACCCCCACCCCTGATCCGGTGAAAAATAATTCGCCCTTTTTGAGAACGTCTGAAGGCCGCCATGCTTTCTCCACCACTGGAATCTTGAGCAACCGGCAAAGTTCCAGGACCTTTCCTCTTGTCACACTTTCCAATCCACCTTCGCTCAGGGGCGGAGCGTAAACCGCGCCATCCAGGGCCCAAAGGGGGGCGGCACTTCCGCCGTCTACGACAAACCCTTTTTCATTCAATCGAAGCATTTCATCCCACTGAGGATGCCGCCTGAAATCCTGCCGGATCATCATATAGAAAATCCATTTGAACTGTCCGGGCACAGCCGAAGGGCCGGGGACCGTCCACGGGCTTACCCCCGCCCGGCCCATGGGAGGGTTAAAGTCTTCCGGCTGGTGCCTTAAGGGGCGGATCATTGCCAGGAATCGGGGGGACTTCCGTGAAAATTGCCGGGGGCTGGCGGGTGGGTCCAGTTCTTGGACCAAGCTGAACCGGATGGCAAAGTGGCTGGTATTTTGGGCCGCGTAAAGCCGGATGGCTTTTTCGAATAATGTCCGTGGGGGAGCCCTCCAGCCTAAGAACCGGCAGCCTTTTTCCAAGCGGTCCAGGTGTTCCCGGAAGAAAAGCGGTTTGCCATGGTAAACAGGCAGGGTCTCAAAAAGTCCTTCCCCATAGAGAATCGCAGTATTTAAGGGAGAAATCTTGGCCTGGCGGATCAGGATCAGCCGGTCGTCAAGGAAAAGGTGACTGCTCATGGGTTTTGCAATAAGGAAGTGCCCAAAGCCTGGGCCAGGGCTTCCACCTTGTAAAGGGTCTCCAAGTATTCCCGTTTCGGGTCGGAATCAGCCACGATACCGGCGCCTGCTTGGAATTCCAGTGTTCCATTGGAAAAGAGGGTGAAACTGCGGATGAGGATGTTGAAATCAAAACAGGGCCCCGGCGCCAGATATCCCATGCTCCCGGTGTAAAATCCCCGGGATCGGCCCTCCAATTCCTCAATGATTTCCATGCATCGTATTTTAGGGCAGCCCGTGATGGTGCCCCCGGGAAAAAGGGACCTTAACACCTCCGAAAGGGCGGCGGTAGGGCGTTTTTGGGAGCACACGTTGGATACTAAATGATGGACCCGGGCGTAGGATTCGATCTCGGCGTATTTCTCGACCTCAACCGTTCCATAACGGGAAACCCGGCCTAAGTCGTTCCGGGCCAAATCCACCAGCATCAAATGCTCCGCTTGTTCCTTCGCGTTGGTTTTCAATTCAACCTTCATTCGCAAGTCCTCCGGCCCGTCCTTGCCGCGCGGCCGCGTTCCCGCGATGGGGCGGGTTTCCAGCCAATTTCCCCGGCCCGCGATCAGGCGTTCGGGCGAGGAAGAAACCACCGTGAAATCCTCTCCCCGGAAAAGGCCCATGAAGGGTCCCGGGTTCATTTCGCGAAGGATCCGGTAAAGGGTTCCGGCGCTTCCCTCCCACTGGGCTTGGAAAACTTGGGCTAGATTGGCCTGGTAGATGTCGCCCTGGGCGATGTATTCCTGGGCGCGGCGGACCCTGGATTCGTATTGGGCGAGTTGGGAAAAGCCCTGAAGATTCCGGACTTGGAAAGGAGCCCGGGATGAGTCCGGATTTTTCGAAACTTCGCAGGATCCCTGCCCAAAGAAAAAACTTTCCTTGGTCCGTCGGTTAAGCATCACAAGGCGGGAGGGCTTGAAAAAATAAAAATCAGGGGTTTCCAAAGGTTTTTCAGTTTTTGAATTTCCCAAGAAAATGCTGTTCTTGGTGTCTTGGTGGTGAAAATTTTGTTTTTCTTTTCGGCTGAATTTCTTCCCGAAATCGTAACTCAGGACGCCGAACCATGCCGAAGAAAGGCAGGAAGGGAGGTTTGAAAAATTCGCCTGGGCGTGGCCTATACGATCCGCAAACTCCCAAAAGTCGAAAGAGGCCGGGTGGACGCCTGAGGAATCCTTCCACAAGGCCTTCCCGCTGCTCTCAAAGAACTCACTCTCGGGCACTCCCGCCAGAATCAGCCACTGGTTCGCATCGCCCAAGGCGCCCGCGCTTTCCAAGAGAACAGCCGGGCCCTCTTCAACCCATTGTTCCCAAAGCCCGGCAAAATCCAGGGACTTGCCGGACACGCCTCCGGTTTGGAGGTCCAACGGCGTTCCCAAGATTTCAGTGAGGCCCTTCATGGTTCAATGGCTCCAGATTCTTACTTTGTCCAATAAAAAGGAATATTGTAAATGGGTAGTTAGAATTTTTGGAATGTTGAAAGAAAGATTCGAAGTTGAATTTTAGGTGCCGTAGGACATTGGTTTTCTGCCAACTGAGAACTGCCGGCTGCCGACTGTTTTTAGGCCCGGGTTGTCATTAAAACGAGCGATTCCACCGCCCGCTGGATTTCGTTGAGGTCAAAAGGCTTCAAAATGACCGTCAATGGCCCCAGTTTCATGGCTTCGCTCAAGAGTTCGCTGTCGGGATAGGCCGTGACGATGACGACCAGGGCCCGGAGCCCCATCTTTTTGAGTTCCTTGAAGGTCTCCACGCCGTTCATTCCCGGCATCTTCAAGTCCAGGAAGATAAAGTCGTAACTGCTTTGGCTGGCGGCTTGCACAGCCTCTTGGCCGGAATTGACGGATTCCACAACAAATTTTTTTCGGTCCAGGGCGCGCTTGTAAAGCTCGCAGATGGCCGGTTCATCATCCACGATGAGGACTTTCCGGGGAGCGTGTCCCGCCCCGTTTTCTAGCCAGCGGTCGACCAGCTCTTTCTTGAAGCGCCATTCACTTCCAATTTTAAAGGAGGGAATCTCGCCCTGTTGGGCCAATTTGTAGATGGTGGTGGTAGTGATCTTCAGGTAAGTCGATAATTCCTGGGCCGTCATAATTTCATTCATTGAATTCCGATCGCCTCATAGGTTGGTTTTGGCCGGATCACGAGGGCTAGGGAAATTATATCTCAAATATCCCCCGCCCATTTTATTTTCCCGGTTGATAATTGGATTGGCCAAACAGCGTTGACAAATATTAGTCTTAGCAAAAACCTGAATTTCAAAACTATTTTAAAAAGACCTAAATCAGAAACCGCTTTTCCACGGAAGAATTCGAGAGCTTTTTGTCAAATCTGCATATGATTTTCAACAAGTTGAGTTTAACGGGAATACTACGAATTCGGTAAGTTCGGATTTCCCCGGACGAAAACCCCTGGTTTCCCTGCTCTCCGTCTTAAGGCCCGGGCGGTCAAATACGCAGCCGTTAGCCAAAAGAACAAAAGGGGTTAGCGATCCTTTTACGGATTTTTCAACTTTTTTAAGATTGTTTTTGAACTGTTTCGACAAAGGCGCGGTCCACTTCCACCTTGCTGTTTTCGCTGATTTTCAGGATCAAGATTTGTTCCTTGATGTCGGCCACCGTGCCGTAGATGCCTCCCCGGGTTAAAACCCGATCGCCCCGCTGGATACCACCCAGCATCTCTTCCTTTTTCTTCTTCTCTTTACTTTGGGGGTAAATCATCAGGAAATAAAACAAAATCATGATGGCGATGAACGGCGCGAACGAAATGATCCCTGCGGCAGGCGAACCCGCCCCCGGGACCGGCTTGGCCGGGGCCGTTTGTGTGGTTGTTTGAGCGTAAACAGAATCCATGGTCTTCTCCTTAATTATTGTTACGGCTTGATGATGTTACTTCTTGTCCAACGTTCCCCATTTCAATTTCGCGAAATTGTCCTTGGTATCGAACCAAAATTCAAGGACATCGTCGAATCCCAGGAAGTCGACATAGTGCCTGAACCGGATCACCCGGTAGCCGTCTTGTTTGCGTTCTTCCGAGAATTTGAAATAAGCCGTCTCAAAATCGTTCCTGAAATCATAGAACCGGGAAGTTTCCGTCACGGTTTCCGGCGTGACAAAGGTGAAATCGCCGTCATTTCGGGGCGCCTCAAACGTAAAAACCCCGAGTGTTTGGGCGTCGTACCGGTTCAAGGACATGTTGTCGTACTGGTAACGGTACATGCTGTCGCCTGCGATGTCATACTTGACGAACTTGGGTTTCACACCCCATTTTTGGTCTTCACAAAGACCGTTGAAATCCATGATGTCGTAATGGGCGCCCTTGTAGTACATCACCCCGTTGGAAAAATCCAAAACCACCTTATGGTCGTCGGAGGCATATTGTTGCGCCAAGGCTTCGGCTTTTTCCGCCATGTCCTTCGCAATTTTCTTTCCACCCTTGTCAACGGGGGTAGGGGTAACAGTTGGGGTCGAGGGAAGAGTCGTAGGATTTCCGGCGGTAGTGCCCAATTGCATGGTTTTTATTTGAAGTTGCAACCTTTGATTTTCCAGTTTGAGTTCTTCAATTTGTAATTTCAACTTCTCAACTTCCAGGCTGTCATCACCTGCCATTGGGGTTTCATCCGCGGCATAAGCCAATGGCCCGCCCAACAGGGTAGCGAGCATCATGAAAGCTAGAATTTTAAGCGGTTTCTTCATTTTCATTTCCTTTGCGGGCAAAAAAAAACCCCGCCCCTTATTCAGGGGCGGGGTCATTCTACACAACAATCTTAGAAAGCGTAGCGCATATCAAATTGCGCGATCGTCGTCCACAGTTGGTTGATAACCGAATTGTTCTGGCCGGAGGTGCTTTGCCCGTAAATAAGACCATCGCCGGGAGCCAAGCCATTGAGCGCCGTCAGCAAGTTGGTCGGGTTTATCTGGAAGTCCAGGGTGAAATTCGAGAAGCTCATCCCGACTCCAGCAAACGTGTTGATATTTTGGTACAACGTGCCGGGATCCTCACTTTCCTGCCCGACATTGTTGGTCTGAAAAGCTGTCCCAGCGCCGTTGATATTCGTCGGCTGGACGATCTTTTCCGTGGCGGACACGAAGATATTCTTGGAAAGGCCGATGCGAGCTTTCATCCAATCGAACAAAGGCGTTTCAATGGCCACGTTGAAGGGAATCAAAATGGCGGATAACTCTTCGCTCTCACCTGAGTTTGCGCCGAGCTGGGTTTCGCTGGTGCTGCCCCCGGCGTTAGTGAGGTTCGAATAGGTCCATTTGCGGTCATCAAAAATGCCGGTCAAGGAGGCGATCACCAAGGCCTTGCCATCCAACACCTTGTGGTCCAAGGCATAACCCAGGTTGATGTTGGTGTCGCTATAAGCGTTGGTCTGGGCGACTTGGTCCCCCGCGTTGTTGTTGACCCCACCGAGGGTCGTTGTATTCGTGGTAGAATTGACGCCCAAGTTATCTATACGGATGTTGAGGTAAGTGCGGCCGCTGGTGGTGTCCGAAATCTTCGACACTCCCAAGCCATTCACCCGGATCTCATCAACCCCGTGGTCCTTTTCCGTATAGTCAGTCGTGGCGACGGTTGCGTTTTGGGCGGTGTTCTCTTGGTTATACACCGAGCTGTAGTTCACCGAACCCATGGAATAACCTACGCCTAAATCCAAGTTGTCCCAGAGGATGAAGTTTTTCACCCCGAGGCCCAGGTCGATGCCCAGAACACCGGTATAGGCATTGTTCGTGGTCGTGAGGTAAGAACCAGCCGCTGGAGGATTTGCCACGTAAGTTTCGCTGTTGGAAATGTTCCCGCCGTTCTGGCTGGCATAGTTCACATGCACGCCGAGGGTTGCATCGCTGAAGCTCTTGGCCCAGAAGGCATCCAGTTTGTTTTCCGGATTCGCGATAACTAAAGCCAAGGCATGGGGAACATAGGTCGCGGTAATATGGCCGCCATTATCAGCAATGGCATTGGTAAAAGTGGAGAAAGGGCTAAGTGCGACATCCCAAGTCCCGAATGAGCCATCCAAAATGCCGAATTGATCCGCCGGGTTCGAAGACGGAACAATCCCGTTGGATTGGTCAAAAGGACGGTTGGTGTAAACGCCGATATAACCCAAGTCCGGCCATTCCTGGGCAATGATCCCGAACCAATCGTTAGTGGGGGTCAGAACCGCTGAATTAGCCGAGGTGCCCAACCGGTTGTCCACCAAGTTGCCGAAATTAGCGGCATTCTGGGGATACAACCAAATGGAATCCAGGTCGTCCACCTGTTGACCAGGCGTCAACCCCAAGGAATCCGTGCGCGAGTCGGCCATGGCCCACTTCGCACCCAAAACCATGAAGCAAACTGCGAACAGCGCAAAAAATTTCTTCATTCTTCTCTCTCCTTTAGCTTTTTTAGGCCGGTACCTCAGGGGAAAACCGGCCTTTTTAGCCTTTTCGGGTTGCACTCCTCAGGGTCGAGTGCATTCCCAAACCAACTTGCTCCTGAACCCTTGCCAGGGGTCCTGACAACCGAAGAATAAACCGAGCGTGGGCCGCTTCCCAAAAAAAGCCACCCTCGAAGACCGCAAGCCCCGCTTCTCACGAAACTTGCGCCAAACTACCCCGGTTTTAACGGCCAATTGAATCAAATTGATAAAAACCAGGGATTCCTAACGCAACTGGCAAACTATAAAGCCTCATGAGAGGGAGCGTCAAGCCGAAAACGACACTTTTGAGGTAAACCAACCCAAGGGGATGGGGTTTTATTACAAATCCTGTCAAAGGGTTGTGGATAAGTTGAAAACTTGTCGCTTTTAAAGGCTTTTCCGCAACTTAAACTCACATAATTAAGTGAGAGGTAAGGCCCCTTCGGTGAACCCCCTCATGAAAAATACCCCAAAACCAAAAAGGCCTGAAATTCGGGCCTTTTGGGGACGATCTGAACGATTAAGAGGACTAATTTCATGAACTTTGAGCCAGCCACCCGTTGGCAAGCCTCCATTGGAGCATTCCGCCCTTTTGCTGATGGGCCGGGACATCCACCTTGACGTAACCAATGGGCTTCTTGGGAAGGGTCAATCCCCGTTGAAGCCGGACCGGGTCATAGGTGCTGGGGTCGAAAATGACGACGCCATCCCCTTCCAAGCCTGAACCCGATGCCACTCCGGCTTTCCCGGCGGCTCCCGTTCCGCCCGAACCAGAATCCGATGTCACCACCCGGTGGAATGTCTGGTCCTGTTGGGTGGCACTTTTGAAGAGATTTTGATTGGGGTCAAAGGGCGGAAAATTTTAGTTGGAGCCCGCCAAATTCGCCAAATCGTTCAGCGATGTCGCCTCCAACACTGACCTTTTTCCCAAGAGCCTTGGCCATCTTTTTGGGTTTAGTCTTTTGAGCGAACCGGCCACACAACTAATACCTCTTCGCTAGCCAATGCGGGGATACTCCCAGCTTATACAAAACAATCCAAAGGGTGTTCTTGAGGGTGGCCTTCCAATAACCCTGCTTTTCCCAGCGACGGGCCGAGGTGACAACCGCCGAACTCAGTAAAACCCAAGGTTTTTCCTTTTTCAGCCGGTCGAAAAAATCCACGTCCTCGAAAAGGGGAAGGTTCTTGTACCCTCCCAATTTTTCAAAAACTTCCCGGCGGACAAAATATCCCTGGTCCCCATAGGGCATCCCTAGGGTTTTGGACCGGAGGTTGGCCCCCCAAGCCTTAAGGCGGTACCGCCAATCCCGGCGATTGAATTTCAGCCGAAATGCCCCTCCAACCCATGCCCCTCGTCTCAGGGTTCCAGCCATTTCCTCCAAGCCTCCCAGTTCCGGGTAGCTATCCGCGTGGAGAAACAACAAGAGGTCTCCCTTGGAGGCCGCCGCGCCGAAATTCATTTGCGCGCCCCTTCCCCGTTTGGGAGCTTCCACTTGTTTGATTTTGGTGATTCTTTTTAAAACGCGGTAAAAGGAAGGGGAGCAGTCGAAGGCTGATACAACGACCTCGAAAACAAGGGGGTGGCGGGATAAAAGATGGATGAGGAGACCTGCTTCTTCCCCTTCCCGGTAGGCCGGAACAATCACACTCAATCTCATAAGAACCAGCCATTAGTTTTTAGATGTTGGCGATTAGCTAAGGCTGTGGGGCTGCTGGGCAAGCCGTCTTTGAACCGAATTTCTTTTTTCATTTTAAGCCTTGGCTAAACAGCCAATACCTAATGTCTACCCACTGTTTTTTTGCCGGAGAAGGGAATGGAATAAATCTGTCGGATGGGCGCGATGCGGCCCGGCTGGGTTTCCACCAGGGCCAAATGGCTGTAGCGGCCCCGAACGGTAAAACCCTTCCGCCCCAGTAATTCAATCCCCTGTATCAACTTTTTCCGCGACAACCGGATGGCAAGGGTGCAATGGGGTACCCATTGGCCCGGGTCGTAGTAGATCCAGGAGCCTTCCACCACCTTGAGGATGGAATTGTGGACCCAGGCGTGGATTTCCAAAAGGGACCGGGTCACCACCGGCGCCAGAAAAAGCACCCCTTCCTTTCCGGCGAAAGTTCCCAGGCTCCCTATATGGAAGGGGGTGGGGGGGAAGCTGGCGGCCAGCTTTTTCAAAAGGGCATGCAGGCGCTCGGGGTTGTACTGCTCGAAAACGGCCAGGCTGACGTGGGGACTGGCCCCCAGGGTGGAAAAGATGGAGGGTATCTTGATTTTTTCAAGCGCTTCCCCACATTGGTGGGCGGCCATGGAGGACTTGGGGTCGAAAAAAAGTTCGATGGAAAAAGGCATCGGGAACACCAATTATAAATTTTAAATGTTAAATTTTGAATTAGCGAAATTTTCACTTCGTGAAAATAACCAAAATTCAAAATTAGATTTTCAACAAAAAAAGCCCCCCACCTTTCACGGAGAGGGGCTTTTATTTTAACGGCGAAAAACGTTTTTAAAAAATATTAATTTAAACGGGGATGCCGTATTTCTTCTTGGCCTCGGGCGTCATGTTTTCGATGTCTTCCATCAGCAGGCGGGCTCGGACGCCCTTCACGCGTCGGAGTTCCGCGTCGATGGTTCCCTTCAGGCGTCCGCGCAGCATGTCGGCCACCTTCCGGGGAGCGTACACGTAAATGTCCACCCCATCATCTTTATAACTGGAATAGTCGTTGCGGATCACTGCTTGGGGCGCGAGCCGCTTGACTTCCCCTTCCATTTTCTTGGCTATCTGTTCTGCAGCGGTTATTGCCACTGTCGAATCTCCTTCACTCAAGGTTAATCCCGCGGGCCGTTGCCTGCGGTTCAATCTCGTTAAAATAATTTAGCATAACCCGATTGATTGTCAACGATACCCGGCCTTGCGGAACATGTTCAGGATCCGGTCCAGGTCGTCCAGGGAATAATATTCAAAATAAACAGTTCCCTTTTGCCGGCCCTGCATTTTGATGGTCACCTTGGTGCCGAGCCAGTTGCGCAGGCTCTCTTCCAGTTTGGCCGTATTGGCGTCCTTGGCTTTTCCGTTGGCCTTGGTTTTCTTGATCGGGCCCTTCTGGTTTTGCAGCCATTTTTCCACGTCGCGAACCGTGAAACCCTGGCGCACGATGCGTTCGGCCCACCGGTACTGGTCCAGGGGCGTCGGCAGGGCCGCCAGGACCCTCGCGTGGCCCGCAGTCAGCGCACCGGAGGACAGCATGGCCTGTACCTCGGGAGAAAGCTTTAGGAGGCGCATGGCATTGGCCACCGTGGCACGGTCCTTGCCGACTTTTTGCGCGATCTGTTCCTGGGTCATGTTGAACTCTTCCTGCAGGCGGCGGTAGCCTTCCGCCTCCTCCAGGGGCGATAGGTCCGTACGCTGGAGGTTTTCGATGAGGGCCAGCTCCAGGGATTCCACGTCCGAGGCCTGCACCTCGATGACCGGAATGGTCAGGTGTCCCAGTTTTTGGGCGGCGCGGAAGCGGCGCTCCCCGGCGATGATTTCCCAGATGTCTCCCTTTTTGCGCACCAGGATGGGCTGGAGGACGCCCCGCTCCTTGACCGACAGGACCAGGTCTTGCAGTTCCTCGGCGCGGAAAATTTTCCGGGGCTGGAAGGGGTTGGGCTTGATCTTGGAGAGGGGGACCTGCTGGGCGGACCCTTTTTTCTCCTCCACCAGCCGCTTGGGGATGAGGGCCTCGAGTCCGCGTCCGAGAGCTTTTTTAGCCATGCTTGACGACCTCCTTGGTGAGGTTTAAGTAAGCCTGCGCGCCGCTGGAACGGATGTCATAAAGGATGATGGGCTTCCCAAAGGAAGGCGACTCGGAGAGCTGGACGTTTCGCGGAATGACCGTATTGTACACTTTCTCCCCAAAGAACTTCCGCACTTCCTCCGCCACCTGGGTCGAGATGCGGGTGCGGGAATCGTGCATGGTCAAAAGCGCCCCTTCGATCTCCAATTTCGGGTTCAGGCTCTCCCGCACTCGTTCCACGGTCTCCATGAGCGAACTTAAACCCTCCAGGGCGTAGTATTCGCTTTGCACGGGGATCAGGACCGAATCGGCGGCCACCAGGGCGTTGAGGGTCAAGAAGCCCAAGGAGGGAGGGCAGTCGATGAGGATGAAATCGAAGTCCCTTTCCACGGTTGAAAGGGCTTTCTTGAGGCGGTTCTCCCTTTCCTCCATGCCCACCAGTTCCACCTCGGCGCCGGTCAAATGGCCGTTGGAAGGAATGCAAAAAAGCTTCTTTAACTCCGTGGGCCGGATGGCCCCCAGGATATCCGCGTCCCCCATGAGGACGTTGTAGATGTTGGGGTCGCACTCGTTCTTGTCCAGCCCCACGCCGCTGGTGGAATTCCCTTGTGGGTCCATATCGACAAGAAGGGTTTTCTTCTCGATGGCCGCCAGGCAGGAGGCCAGGTTGACGGTGGTGGTGGTCTTCCCCACCCCGCCCTTTTGGTTGGTGATGCAGATAATCCGCGCCATTTAATTCCTTCGAACCTTTTCACCACAGAGTTCACAGGGGACACAGAGGAAGGCAAAAGTCTTTTTAAATTCCAACGATTTAACTCTGTGAACTCCGTGTACTCTGTGGTTCAAATTATTTTTTGGAAGCCGTTTTCTTTTTTAGCCGTTCGATCATTTTTTGGGTGTCTGTTATGTTTTGTGAAGCCTTTTGGTAATTGGGGTCTAAGCTTAGGGCCCCTTGGAACTCCTTGAGGGCCTTATCCGGCTCCCCTTTTTGGTTCAAAACCACGCCGAGGTTGTTGTGGGCGACGGCGTTATCCGGGTCGGCCTCGATAGCTTTCTTGAGCTGTTCCTCCGCCTCGGGCCATTTCTTCAGCTGGATGTAAACCAAGCCGAGGTTATTATAGACCCAGGCCGAATCCTCCTCATAGGTCAAAGCTTTCTCGTAACTCTTGACCGCTTCCTCGTAGTCGCCCTTGTCGAAGTAAACCGTCCCCAGGATGTTGTAGACGCTGCCCTCCTCCGGGTCGAGTTTTTTGGTTTCAAGGGCGGCGGCCAGGGCCTGGTCGAACATCCCCTTCGATTGGTAAAGCCGCGCCAAAGTGGCATAAGCGGTGGCGTTCGAGGGGTCCAGGTTGATCACCCCTTCCAATTCCTCGATAGCTTGGTCCGGCCTTTGGGTTTCCTTGTAAATCCGTCCCAATAAAAAATGGGTTTTGGTCTCCGAAGGGTTCTTGGTTTTAAGGGAGTCCAGGATTTTTTCCGCGTCTGCCAGCTTTCCCTGGTCGTAAAGCTTCTGGGCGTCGTCATAGCTGCCCTTCACTTCGGGAACAGGCGGCGGAGTTGGGGAACAGCCAACGGCTACAATGGCCAAAAGCCCTAAAACTATCCGGAATTTTGCCGTCGGGAATTCGTAAAGGAACATGGGGGCGACACTATAGCACCGGCGGCTAGGTGCGGCAACGACGGTGGGCCGCCGTTCCCTCTTAAACCAAAAACAATTTCAGCGTTTTTTCTTGGACTTTTTTGAGCTGGCGGCGGAAGCTTTTTTTCGTTGGGGGGATGCGGCAGCGTTCGTCTTTGCCCCCGAAAAACTTTCCAATTGGATCGGCTTGAAGGTAAAGCAGACAAGCCCCAGGAGGCTGAAGAGGATCACGCCGACCAGCAAAAGAAGGAGGTCATAAGTCATTGCCTGGTCCGGCGTGTAGTGGGCCAGCCCGAAGAGGATAACCAATGCCGTTTCCCGAGTTCCCATTCCGAAGAGGGTCAACAGGGACACAATGTTGACAACGGAAACGCAGAAAGAGAGATAAAAAAGGTTGATGCCAAGGCCGAAGGATTGGGCGAGCAGGTAGCAGCCCCAGAAGAAGAAAGCATAGGAAACGATCGACAGGAAGGTGGGCACGAGGATGGAAGGCTTGTAAAAATCCGCCATTCCATCGTGGAATTCCTCGTACATTTTATCCGTTTTATTTCGGTGTTCCTGCTTCATCAGCCTTTGGAA
Source organism: uncultured Pseudomonadota bacterium (assembly GCA_963770835.1). Lineage (GTDB taxonomy): Bacteria > Oederibacteriota > Muellerivitia > Muellerivitales > Muellerivitaceae > JAJPJW01. Next base: position 26,270 of record CAVYRH010000011.1, on the reverse strand, counting down.
GGCCGCCTTTAAAAGCATCCCTCCTATTTTCTTGTTGAAGGCTAAAAGGGTGACCAGGATAAGGAGGACGAAGAAAACTTTGACCGCCAGGACCATCTTGGCCGAGGCGGGGTCTTCCGGCATGGGGTTCATCAGGATTCCCAGCCCCCCCAGCACCAGGAGGAGGTATAAGTCGAAAACCCGGTCCAAAAGCACGCTGGCCATGCCCCGGCCGATGGAAAACTTCAAATCCTGCTTGAGATAAAACACTTTCGCGAAGTCGCCCACCCGGCCGGGTGTGACGTTTCCCAAGTACAAGGTCCCCATGTAAATAAGGAAGCAGTTCCAAACGGAATAGGAGGCTCCCTGCATCCTCAAAAGGTAGCTCCAACGGATGCCCTTCACGTAAACCATGGCGAGGTAAGTGAAGAGGGCCAGTAAAAGCAGGCGCAAATCGGACTGCCGGAGCATGGCCAGGGTGTCGGAAAGACTGACCTTCCACATGCGGATGACCAGGACGAACAAGAGGATTCCGATAATGACGGGAAGGTAATGAAGAACGCGTTTCATGGAGCTGGATATATTCCTCAGCGGAGTTTTAAGGCAGGCAAGATTATATGCGAAGCATCTTCAAACCGGCACGGGCTTTGCGGAAAAAATCCACCGGTGAGTGGGTATAGGCCATATTCTTCATGACCATTTTGGGCCTCAGGTAAAAGGACTTGTAGGCGTATTTCAAAAGGTCAATCAACTCGTCCCGTTTCATGAATTCTTCCCAAAGCTGGGGTTTGAAATCGGGCGTGGGGTTCTTGGCGAACTCGGCCCAGTAGTCCCGGTCGAAGCGACCTTCCTCCAGCGCCTTGTAATAGATGGCGGTGGCGGGAAAGGGTGTCAGAACCGAGAAATGGACGAAATCGGGGTCCAGTTCCTTGGCGAACTCGATGGTTTTCAGGGCCATTTCTCGCGTCTCGCTGGGATTGCCGATCATGAAATAAGCCAGGGTCTTCATGCCGTGGGCGCGGGTTGCCTTGAACATGCGGCGCACGTGGTCCAGGTCCAGGTCCTTTAAAAGAATCTCCAACACTTCCTGGTTGCCCGACTCCACCCCGTAGTGAATTCGGTCGCAGCCCGCCGAGGCCAGTTCGGCCAGCATTTCCTCGTCCATGCGGTCGGCGCGGGCCCGGATATCGAAGGCGATTTCCAGTTTGCGCTTCTTGATTTCCCCACAAATCTCAAAAACCCTCTTGCGGTTGACGTTGAAAGTGTCGTCGTAAATGAAGAACTCCCGGATGCCCATCTTCACGCAGGCTTCCATCTCATTGACCACGGCCATGGCCGAATGGCTACGGAATCGGCGGCCCATGGTGGGCCGGTCGCAGAAAAGACAGCGATAGGGGCATCCCCGGCTGGTGAACATGGTGGTGATGGGGTTGTGCTTGGCGATAAGGGAGTAATATTTGTTAATGGGAGTCAGTTCCCGGGCGGGATAGGGCAGGCTGTCCAAATCCTCCACCGGGGGGGCGGGCGGGTTGTCCTTGACCTGCCCCGTGACCGGGTCGCGGTAGGCGAGCCCGAAAACCTTTTCGAGGGCCATCTGGCCTTCCAGGGCGGATAGCAATTGGGTGAAGGCCAATTCGCCCTCTCCCTTGATGGCGAAATCCACTTCCGGCATGGCAAGGGTCTCGCGGGCAAAGATGTGCACATGGGGCCCGCCCATGACGACCTTGCAATTCGGGTTGGCCCGCTTGGCCGCCTGGGCCACCATGCGTGCGTCGATGATGGTGAAGGTCAGGGCCTGGATGCCAACTACGTCGGGTTTCATCTCTCGGATGCGGTCCTCGACTTCTTCCTGCGAGACTTCCTCCACCTGGCAGTCCATCACCAGGATCTCATGGGTCGACTTGGCCTTGGCGTATCCCGCCACGTAAAGGAGCCCCAAGGGCGGGTTGAAGCCGCGCTCTTCGTCAACCACCGAAGGAATGTTGGTGGTGATCATGTGTTCGGACGGCGGGTTGATAAGCAAAACTTTCATGGGGTTACCTTCCTCTTTTGACAAGCAAGTCGGCTAAAAGTCCGGTGATGGCGATCCAGAGGGCAATTTGGAGGCTGGTGATCAGAAGGAACAACGTCGTGTTGGTGAACGGCTGGTGGTTCAACCAGGTGGTCATTCCCAGCGCCAAACCGCTCATGAGTATGATACCGCTTAAGGGGATAAAAATCTTCAAGGGTTTGAAGTACATAACTACCCGTAAAACGAGGGAAAAGAAGTTAAGGGTGTCATGGAAAGGCCTGATTTTGGATTCCCCGATGCGCGGGGCATAGGCAATAGGCCGGTATTTGACAATATATCCATGGCATTCCATGGCCAGGGTGATGGTGGTGGTGAAGGAAAAGCCATTCGGGCACAACCCCTCATAACGGGCCGTTATGTTCTTTTTGAAGATCCGCAGGCCCGAATTCAAATCCGGGATTTTCCGGTCCGCCAGGTAATTGGCCCATTTTCCCAAAAGCCACTTCGGGAAGCGCCTCAAGGAGGGGATGGCCGCCCCCGGCTTCACCCGGGCGCCCACGGCCATGTCCGCGGTTTCGACCAGGCGGAGAAGCTCCGGCAGTTCCCCGGCGGGATAGGTTCCGTCCGCGTCCAGGATGGCGATCAGGTTGTATTTGGATTCCCGCATGCCGGCCTTGATGGAGGCCCCGTAACCCCGGTTTTCGCCCATGGAAACCACCCGGGCCCCGGCCTTCTTGGCCTGGGCCGCCGTTTGGTCACGGCTTCCGTCGTCCACCACCAGGATCTCGTGCGGGACCCTCGCGCGCTTGAGGGTCCGCCGGACTTCCTGGACCACGTCGCCCACGGCCTTCTCTTCGTTATAGGCGGGGATGATGACCGTGACGGGTTCAAATTTCACTTTAAGTCCACTTTCATCTCGGTGTAATGCGGTTCCTCATGGGCCGAGTTGACCAGGACCCGGACGGTGTAACTACCCGGTTGGACCCAGGGGGAAAAGGGGATGGTCCCGTAAAAATACCAGAGGCCCTTGGATTCATCCTTTTGGAAGATCAATCGGGGGCTTCCCATCACCACGACGACCCCCGTCACCTTTTCCGCGTCCATGGGGGCGTTCACTTGGGCCAAGGCAGGCTGGCCCCGCAAAACGGGCAAGGGGGAGATTTGAAGCCGAAGGGAGGAATCACGGATACCGATGGAGGCGCATCCCGAAACTAACAGGAAGGTAAGGACAAAAGAAGCCGCACGTGCGGATTTCCGGGGGACAGTTCGTTTGAAATCGGAAGGTGTGGGGGAAGTCAACGGATCTATTTCGGGGTTTTCATTTTCCGGCGGGCGCCGGTCTGCCCGGTTCCGGTGGGGGCTGCGTGGCCGCGGCGGTCCTCATGGCGTCCCGCTTGGCCCTTAATTCCTTGGCCTTTTCCACCATCTGCATCTTGGCTCTCTTTTCCCTGTAATCCTCCCGCGCTTCCCGCCAGGCAAAGGTGTTGGCCTTCAAAAGCATCGTTTCGGCCAGGTAGGTGCCCACGCCGAAACTGGCGAAAGCGGGTAAGACTACCGACAGCGCGACTAAGATCAGGAGCCACAGGCTGCTCATGACCTGGAAGGGCCCCAAGGCGGGCTTTGGCATGAATCCGGCGTAAACAACCAGAGCCATCAGGGCCACGATGAGGAACAGGAAGAAACCCAGGAGGCGGAAAGTGCCACGGATCTTTTGGAAAGTCCTTTCCAGGTCGTCGGCGAAATCACCGACGGAGACCCCGGTGGCCTCGATGGTTTCTTTCCAGCTGTCGTCCCACAAAAGGATTTTATGGCGGAGGATCACCCCGAAAACCACGATCACGAAAGTGATGCAGGAAGTCAGGAAGGTGAGGAGGATAAACCCCATCGCGGTTCCGATATAGTGGTTCAGCATTTTCTGTCCTTTCGCGTTTTAAAACCCACCTATTTTAACCACTAAGGCACCATGCCGACCATCCATAAAGCAGTTAACGAGGTCGGTATTGTACCGATTTCCATAATATATTTTATGGGGGATCGGCACAAGGGCACCAAGAACTACTGAGAACTTTTTAAACGACACAAACCCAAGGGAAGGGTTTTGCCTGTCTTGTGCCAATTTACTTTAAATGAACGAAATTGTAGAAATCGGCACTATACCGACCCCTTAAAAAAGGTTTTTTCTAAGGAAAATCGGCATGGTGTCTTCGTGGTTCAAATCGCCTTTACTTTTATCCTTAAAACTTAGGAATGCGTTAATTGGACGGAGGCATCCAAAAGTTCCAACAGCCGCTGCTTGACCTCGTTCCACTGCGGTCCACCATCGCCGTTCTGCTTGGCCTGTTGCCAGACCATCACCAATTGGGTCAGGATCTTGTCCCCCTCGGCGATCAGGGCCATCCGGACGGCCATGCGCCGATTTTCTTCTTCTTGGTCGAAATCCTCTTTCACTTTCTGGAGCATCTCTTGCTGGGCCTGCGGGCTTGCGGCCGCCGCTTGCATGGAAGCCTTTACCTCTCCCTCCACCTTCTGCCGGATGGAAGCTTCCAAAACCTTCAAAAGTTCGTTTTGGTCCGCGCCGACGGTGAAGCCGGGGACCACCGCAGGAACCGGGGCCGTGGCGGAAACCGCCGGGGCCGCCGCCTGCCAGTCCTCCTCGGAAGCCAATTCGGTCTTGATGCCCTTATTTTCCCCGAAGACCATGGCGGTGAACTCATTCACTTTATCATGGTAGACCTTGAGCCCAACCTCGATCTCTTTTAAATCGTCGGCCGTATGGGCGTAGACGATCAAGTTGTACTTGGTGGCTTCCTTGATCCGCGCGGTTTGGAGATGCTCGTGGAGGCGTGGCTCGCGGACTTGGAGGAGTTTGAGAAAAGCCTCCCACTGGTTTTGGAGTTCGGATGCGACGGCCATAGGGGCTCCCGTTCGTTTTCTTTTAACTGGCGCAACAAACGCGGAAGAAGAGGCAAAAGGTCTCCCGCCAGCAACCCGTCGGGGCCGAGTCTTCGGCTAGCCTTCTCGCCGGCCAACCCGTGGATATAAACCCCGGCGGTCGCCGCCTCGAAAGGCGGCAGGCGCTGAGCTAAAAGGCCGCCTATGATCCCGGAAAGGACGTCCCCCGTGCCGCCCGTGGCTAGTCCGCGGCTTCCCGTGGGGTTGACGCGGACCTTCCCCTCAGGGCTGGCGATAACGGTATAGCGTCCTTTTAAAACAACCGTCACATTATAGCCTTCGGCTATTTGCTTCGCAACTTTCACCCGGTTTTGTTCCACCTCCGTAATCGTGGTCTTCAAGAGCCAGGCCGCTTCCCCCGGATGGGGCGTTAAAACGGCGGGGACCTGCACCGCCCGGAAGATGTCCAATTGGCCCCCCAACAGGTTGAGGGCGTCGGCGTCCACCACCATGGGGACGGTGAGTTTGGTGAGGATCTCCCGGAGCAGTTGGCCCGTTTCCCGGTGCCGCCCGATGCCCGGGCCGATGACCACCGCGTTGACGTTGGTGGTCAGGTGAAGGATACGCCCCGCAGCACGAAGGGAAAGAAAGCCTCCCTCAACCTCCGGCACCGGCGCAGTCATGGGCTCGGTCAGCTTGGCCCCCAGGATGGGGATCAGGCTTTCGGGACAGGCCACCGTCACCAACCCGGCCCCGATGCGCATGGCGCCATAGGCGCTCAAGGCCGCCGCGCCGGTTAATCCGGTGGCACCAGCCACGATGACTAGCCTTCCCCTAGTTCCCTTGTGGGTGTTTTCGTCATACTTGGGAAGAATTTTTTGGACCGTCTCCCGTTCCATCAATTCATACTTTAAAAAAGGCGCATTCAAAAGCGCGGGCGGAAAGCCGATGTCATCCACGACCACCCGGCCGGTGAAATTGGATCCGATGGGGGTGTAAAAGCCTATCTTGGAAAGCCCGAAGGTCACGGTCATCAGGGCCGGGAGGGCTTCGCCCAGGGGCGAACCTGAATCGGCGGAAAGGCCCGAAGGGATGTCAACAGCCACGACCGGCTTTCCCAAGCCTTTGGCTACCTGAATTAATTCTCGGCTGATTCCCTCCACGGGGCGAGAGAGGCCCGTTCCGAATAAAGCGTCCACCAGAAGATCGCATTCCTCCAGGGCCGCCCGGGCCGCCTTCATTCCCTCCCCGTCCAACAAGGGGAGGATGGGGACCTTGGCCGCCTTGGCTTTTTGGTATTGGTTTCGCGCCTCCGGCGAAAGGTCCTCCTCTTCCCCCATCAGGATCACCACCACGCTGGCTTTCTTTTGTTTCAAGAGCCGGGCCACCGCCAGCCCATCCCCGCCGTTGTTCCCTTTTCCACAGAGGATGCCGACAGCTTTTTCTGAAAGGTCCTTCCAGGTTTCCTCCATGGCCATGACTACGGCGGCTCCCGCCGCCTCCATCAATTGAGAAACGGCCAGGCCCTGTTCTTTGACAGCCAATTCGTCGATTTTCCGCATGTCTTGGGCTGTGGCTAATTTCATCGTCGCCTTCCCTCGCTATTTCCGGATTTGGTAGACCCGACTTTTGAAAAATTGGGGTTTGAAACGGAAGGCCGTGGAGGAGGTCCGGTTTTGAAGGTTTGGGTCCTCCATGACGTCGGTTAGGAGCGGCACCACCATGCTCATTTCCTCGTGGAGCAATTTGGCGTCGTGGACTTCCGTCAAATGGCGGTCCACGTCATTGATCCTCGGTATATAGAAGCTATGGAGGACGATGATGTCGCCCGGCTTGGGGTTGAACTGGACGTTCTGGTAAAGATAGGGCATCAGGGCAACTTTGCGGCCGGACCAGTATTCGGTCTTGGGCACCTCGTCCGAGTAAATCGGGGCGTCCGCCGGGAGGTTTTTCAGGAACTCCGAGGAGCGCTTGATGTCCCCGAAGGAATCGTTCTGTCCCATCAAAACCACCGAGGAAAAAAGGGCAAGCCAGGAAAGGCAAAAGGCAAGAAGGCCATTTTTCCAGAACATCAGGCGGACCGTTCCCCGGTGCTGTTGGAGGCTTTCAAAGAACGACTCCAACTGGTAGCCCGCGGCCAAAAGCAGGAGGGGCAGGAACAAAAGCATGTGCCGGTCCTGGTAGGTTTCCGGTATCAGCCGCGAAAGGAAGACGAGAATGTAAACCTGGAGCAGGATCTTCCGGAAGGCCTCCCCCTCCGGGCCGCTTCGGCGGGCCATTTTGGCGAGCCCCAGGACGGCGAACCAAAAAACCAGCGGCGTGAAAACGTAAAGGGGCTGGGAAAGGTAGGCGTAAAAATGGTCGATGAAGTTGACGAAGGGGAACCTGACCCTTTCCATTCCCTCCGTCAACCCCATGCCTTCCTGGTAGGCGAAAAGAAGGGTCAGGAATTTGGGACTGATGAAATAAAGGGGCCCGGCCCAAACCAACGCCAAGCCGGCCGCTCTTTTCCAGACCCCTTCCTTGGAGAGGGAGACACCCGAAACTAGGAGCCAAGGCAACAAAAGGAATCCCTCGGGCCGGGTCAAGGATGCCAGCGCTCCCATCAGACAGGCCTGCCACCAGGCGGCGGGGGTCTTGTCGATGTAAACCGTGGTCAACCTTTCCAGGCACCACCAAAAGGCCAGCAGAAAGAGGGTGTCCGGCATGACCCGGAGGGACCACTCCCAAAGCAGTGGGGAGAAAAGCGCCATGAGGCAGATCACACCCGACATCTCCACCGGCACCCATCGGCGGGAAAGCTTCCATAAGGGGATGAGGAAGAGAAGGCCCGCAATCATCGACACCAGCCTTCCCCACAACCATCCCGGCAGGCCCAGGGTTTGCCCCACCCACAACAAAGCAGGATAACCGGGGAGAATGACGAAACGCGGCGTTTGGGCCAGGTCGGGGGAAAAATAGGTCAGGCAAAGGATCCCGTCGGTGGTTTCGGCGGAAAAAATTTTGAGGAATGGAATGCGCGCCAAGAGACCCATGAAAGCCAAAAACCAAAACCATTGGGCCGGAGTCAAGGAACGGGGTTTGAAAGCGCGCGATTCGGTCATTTTTTTCCGGCCTTGGCGGAGGATTCAAAAATTACGGTGGCCGTTGCGTCCCGCTTGCTATGGGCGATGGTGAGCAGCACGTTGTCGACTTTTCGCTGTACCCGGAGTTTCTCCATAATGCCGGTCAATTTCAGGCTGGGTTTGCCGCTCAAGTCCCGGACGACCTCGATTTGGGTCCATTTCCAACGGCCGCCGAACCCGTGACTAAAAGCCTTGATGACGGCTTCTTTGGCCGCGAAACGGCCGGCCAGTGACGGATAGGGGTCTTTTTTCCGGAGGCAATATTTGGCTTCGCCAGGCGTGAAAAGGCGGTCGATGAAGCGTTGGCCATGCTTCTCATGGGCCTGCTTCACCCTTTCGATCTCGATCAAATCCACACCCAATCCAACGATCATGTTGCTTACCCTTTGTTACAAGAACACCAAAACCATTTTATCTTTCGGTGGACTTAAAGCCAAGGCCGGGGAAGCCTGGGAGCCACAACTGATCAAGGAGGGCTGTATTTTAAGGATTATTTCTTCAAGAACTTGTACTCTTCCACAACCTTCAAGCGGGCTTCGGCGCGGGAGAGGGCGTGGTGGGCGGCTTTGAGGTCGGCGCCTTCTTTTTTCTCCGCTAAGACTTCCTCGGAGTGCTTTTTGATTTTCTTGGCGTCTTCCACGTCAATTTCCTCGGCCTTGACGTATTCTTCCGCCAGCACGATGACGGAAGCGCCGTTGACTTCGGCGAAACCGCCTGCCACGAAATAAAGCTCCCTTTGCTGGTCTTTGATAATGCGCAAGGTGCCGGGTTTCAGGGTAGATAAGAGGGCCATGTGCCCCGCCATCACGCCGAATTCACCCACCTCGCCGGGAAGCTCGACCAAGGTCGCTTCTTCCGAGAGGACGGGGTGGTCCGGCGCCACGACTTGTAGGTTGAATGTTTTCGACATTTCTTTTGTTTTCCTTGCTGTCAACTGTCAGCCGCGAACTGCGACCTGCCGAGAGGCTTCAAGCCGAACGGCTCGCTTTGGTTGTGCCAAAGGTTTAAAAAGCCGTTGGCACGACTGCTTTTTTACATCTTTTTGGCTTTTTCCAAAACCTCGTCGATGCTCCCCACCATGTAAAACGCCTGTTCGGGGATGTTGTCATACTGGCCATCCACCACGCCCTTGAAGGAACGAAGGGTGTCGGCCAAGGAAACGTAGCGGCCCGGGGTCCCGGTGAATTCCTGGGCCACGAAGAAGGGCTGGGACAGGAACTTCTGGATGCGGCGTGCGCGCCCGACGATCTGCTTGTCGTCGTCGGCCAACTCGTCGATCCCCAGGATGGCGATGATGTCGCGCAGTTCCTTGTAGCGCTGGAGGGTCTGCTGCACCTTGCGGGCCACCGCGTAATGCTCATCGCCGATGACCAGGGGGTCCAGCATGCGGGAAGTGGAATCCAGCGGGTCGACCGCGGGATAGATACCCAGTTCAGTGAGGGCGCGGTTCAAGACCGTGGTGGCGTCCAAGTGGGAGAAGGACGTGGCTGGCGCCGGGTCGGTCAAGTCGTCGGCGGGCACGTAGATGGCCTGCACCGAGGTGATGGAACCCTTTTGGGTGGAGGTGATGCGTTCCTGCAAGGCGCCCATTTCGGTGGCCAGGGTGGGCTGGTAACCGACGGCCGAGGGCATGCGGCCCAGGAGGGCGGACACTTCGCACCCCGCCTGGGTGAAACGGAAGATGTTGTCGATGAACAGGAGCACGTCCTGGTTTTCCTCGTCGCGGAAATATTCCGCGATGGACAGCCCCGACAGTCCGACGCGGGCGCGGGCTCCTGGCGGCTCGTTCATCTGGCCGTAGACCAGGGCGGTCTTGTCGATGACGCCCGATCCCTTCATTTCAAGCCAAAGGTCGTTCCCTTCACGGGTGCGTTCGCCCACGCCGGCGAACACGGAAAAGCCGCCGTGTTGGGTGGCGATGTTGCGGATGAGTTCCATGATGACGACGGTCTTGCCCACGCCGGCCCCGCCGAAGAGGCCGACCTTCCCGCCTTTTTGGTAGGGCGCCAAGAGATCGATGACCTTGATGCCCGTTTCCAAAATCTGTTTCTTCGTGGATTGTTCGACCAACGGCGGCGCCTGGCGGTGGATGGGGTAGCGTTTCTCAGTCTTCACTTCGCCCATCTCGTCCACCGGATCGCCCAAGGACGTTCACGATGCGACCCAGGACCCCGCGGCCCACGGGAACGGAAATGGGGCCGCCCGTGTCGGTGACCGTCACGCCGCGGCGCAAGCCGTCGGTGGAGCTCATGGCCACCGCGCGCACCGTCTGGTCGCCCAAGTGTTGGGCTATTTCGAAAGTGATGTTGAGGCCCGCCTTCTCGTCGACAACCTTTATAGCGTTATAGATGGGGGGGACGTCCTCCCTCGAACTTCACGTCCACCACCGGCCCGATGACCTGCACGATGACCCCGGTATTGGCTTTGGTTTCTGTCTTGGCTGCGCTCATGATGTAATCCTTTACTAAAGTTTTAAGCTCTAAATTTTGAGTTCTAAGTTAACGAAGCTTCCGCTTCGCGGAAGCCATCCATCACTTAAAACTAATAACTCAAAACTGCAAACTCGCTCTCCTATTGGAGAGCGGCGGCTCCACCCACGATTTCAGCGATTTCCTTGGTGATCATGGCCTGGCGGGCGCGGTTGAACTCCAGCGTCAGCTTGGCCATCATTTCGGAAGCATTCTTGCTGGCCGCCTCCATGGCGTTGCGTTTGGCCCCCATCTCGGAGGAGAAGCTTTCCAAGAGGTAACGGTGGATTTGGGTGGCCAGGTACTGGGAAATCAGTCTTTCCAGGATGGTTTCAATGTCCGGTTCGAACTCGTAATCCCCTGCCGCATAGTCCACCTTTTTGCCCTCGCCCGGCAGTTCCCGGACCCTGATGGGAAGAAGGGTGTCCATGGTCATCTTTTGCTGGATCACGCTTTTGAACTCGGTGTAAAGGACTAGGACGGATTTAAATTTCTTCGTGATGAAGAGCGTCTCGATCTCGTCGCGCATCTCCAAAACCGTCTCCATGGGTACATGGGGAAAAACCCCCAGCCATTCGCGGCGGATGGGGTAGTTGCGGCGCTTGAAAAAATCCCGTCCTTTCTTGCCCACCGTCAGCAGGACCGTCTGTGGGTTTTCCTTCATATAGGTATAGGCCTGCCGCAGGATGTTGGTGTTGAAGCTTCCGCAAAGGCCCCGGTCGGCGGTAATCACCATCAAGGCGGTCTTGCCCTCCGCCCGCACGCTTAAAAGCGGATGGACTTCTTCGCCCGCCTTGGAAGCGAGGTTCTTCATCACATCCGCCATGCTTGATGGCGTAGGGGCGGGCCCCCAAAATGCGCTCCTGGGCGCGTTTCAGGCGGGCCGCGGCCACCATCTTCATGGCCTTGGTGATCTGCCCGATGTTCTTCACGCTCTTGATGCGGGTTTTGATTTCTTTGATTTGCGCCATTTAAAACCAGTCCTTAGCTGTCAGGTGAATCTCAATAAAAAGACTTGTTAAATTCCTCGATGGCGGCGGTCAGTTTGGTTTTGGTGTCGTCCGCCAAGTCGTTCTTGGCCCTGATGTCCTTGAGGATTTCCGCGTGCTTGGATTTCAGGAAGGACAGCAAGCCGGATCTCGAAGGCCTTCACCTTGTCCAGGGGAAGCGGGTCCAGGTAGCCGCTGTTGCCCGCGAAAATGGAAACCACCTGTTCTTCCATTTCCATGGGCGAGTATTGGGGCTGCTTCAAAAGCTCCACCAGCCGCGCGCCGCGGTTCAACTGGGCCATGGAGGCCTTGTCCAATTCGGCGCCGAACTGGGCGAAGGCCGCCAGTTCGTTGTATTGGGCCATGTCGAGTTTCAATTTCCCGGCCACCTTCTTGGTGGCCTTGGTTTGGGCGTTTCCGCCGACGCGGGAGACCGAGATACCGACGTTGATGGCGGGCCGGATGCCAGAATAAAACAGGTTCGATTCCAGGAAGATCTGGCCGTCGGTGATGGAAATGACGTTGGTGGGGATGTAGGCCGTCACGTCCCCCGCCTGGGTCTCGATGATCGGAAGGGCCGTCAGCGACCCTCCGCCCAATTTCTCGTTCAGCTTGCAGGCGCGCTCCAAAAGGCGCGAGTGCAGGTAGAAAACGTCGCCCGGGTAGGCTTCGCGGCCTGGCGGGCGGCGCAAGAGCAGGGACAATTCACGGTAGGCCACGGCCTGCTTGGACAAGTCGTCGTAGACCACCAGGGAATGGCCGCCGTTGTAGGTAAATTCCTCGGCGATGGCGCATCCGGCGTAAGGGGCGATGTACTGCAATGGCGCCGGGTCGGCGGCCGTGGCGGAAACGATGATGCAATAGTTCAGGGCGTCATGCTCTTCCAGTGTCCGGACCACCTGCGCCACGGTGGACTGCTTTTGGCCGATGGCCACGTAAACGCACATGACGTTCTTGCCCTTGAGGTTCAGGATCGCGTCGATGGCCACGGCCGTCTTGCCCGTCTGGCGGTCGCCGATGATGAGTTCGCGCTGGCCCCGGCCGATGGGGATCATGCAGTCGATGGCCTTGATGCCCGTTTGCAGGGGTTCCTTGACCGGCTGGCGTTGCACCACGCCCGGGGCTCGGATTTCCAGGCGCCGGGTGGAGGAAGCCTTCAAGGGGCCCTTGCCGTCCAGGGGCTGGCCCAGCGGATTGACCACGCGGCCCAGGAGTTCCTTGCCCGTGGGCACTTCGGCGATACGGCCGGTCAGGTGGACTGGGTCACCCTCATGGACCTTCTGGGTTTCGCCCATCAAGACCGCGCCCGACCGACGTCGGTTTCCAGGTTGAAGGTAATGCCGTAGACATCGTTGGGGAATTTCAGCAGTTCCCCGGCCATGGCGTTCTTCAGGCCGTAAATGACGGCCACGCCGTCGCCCACCTTCAGCACTTCACCCACTTGGGTGAGTTCGGCGCTCGGGCTTGAACTCCTCGATGCGGGATTTCAGGATCTTGGTCACTTCATCCGCTTGAATTGCCATGCTATTACCTCCGCTATTTCGTTTACTCGATTTCGACTTTCAAAAGCCGTTGTTTCATGCGTTCCAGTTGGCCCAGCACGCTTCCGTCCATTCGCTGGTCGCCCAAATAAATCATCATTCCGCCGATCAGGTTGGGCTTCACTTCTTCCTTTAATTCCACCGTCACTCCGAACATTTCGGAGAGCCTTTCGGTCATGGCTCTGCTTTTGGGCGGCCGTCAGGGGCATGGCGGTCAGGACCCGGGCCACGGCCTTTCCCTGCATCCCATAAAGAAGTCTTTCGTAATGATCAGCGACGGCTTTGAGGTGTTTGATGCGCTTTTTCACGATGAGAAGCAGGAGGAAGTTTTCCATGGTCGTGGAGAGTTTTTGCCCCAAGAAGCCTTGGAGGGCCGACAGCTTTTCATCCGCCTTGACGCGGGGGTGCTCCAGGGTGTTTCTCAGGTCCGCGTTCGTTTCCACCATTTTCTGGATGGATTGAATCTCGGCCCCGATGGCGTCCACTGTCTTTTGTTCCTGGGCCACTTGTAAGAGGGCCACGGCGTATTTTTCGGCGATGACGGATTCCATAGTTTTCCAACCAACCCTTTTCTCCGCGGGGAACATCAAATTAACGGATATCCCGTGGCTTAAACTTAATTCTTCCGGGCCCCCAACTCTTTAACGCCTTCCTGGATCAGCTTTTCCTGGGCCCTCGTGTCGACTGAGGTGCGGAGGATTTTTTCAGCGATGGCCACTGCCAAGGCCCCCACTTCTTTCTGAAGGGCTTGAGTCACTTCCTGGCGTTCGCTTTCAATGGCCTTACGGGCGTCGGCGAGGATAAGCTCGGCCTCCTTGCGGGCGGCTTGGATCACCTCATCGCGGCTCCGGGTGGCCTCCTGGCGGGTGCGCTGGAGGATGTCGGAGGTATTCTGCTCCAGTTCCCTCACCTTGTTCTCAAATTCCGCCTTCAGGGCCTCCGCGTCCTTCTGCCGCTTTTCCGCGGTGGCCAGCTGGTCCTCGATGCGCTTTTGCCTGTCTGACATCCACTTCCTTAAATAAGGAAGGAATATCTTGGCGGACAACCACATTCCCACGAGGAATGTCGCGAGTTGAAGTAGAAAAACATTTAGATTGAATTCCATGGTTTACCTTTTCAAAATGTCCCCGGGGGACCCCGTCCCCCGGGGTGAGTTTTACCGCCTTACCCGGCGATGAACAGGCCCTTGAAGGGATTCGCGTAAATCAGGATCATTGAGACCGCCAAGGCGTAAATGCAGAGGGATTCGATGAAGGCCAAACCGATGAACATGTTGGTTTGGATTGTCCCCACCATTTCCGGCTGCCGTGCCATGGCTTCCAGGGCCTTGCCAACGGCCATGCCCTGCCCCACGCCCGCGCCGATGGCCCCCAATCCAATGGCCAATCCCGCCCCTAACACCGTCATACCGAAGAACCAAACACTTCCCTCAGCCGCTTTCGGGGCCGCGGCTTGTGCCCAAACTGCCCCGTTCATCGCCGCGAAAACAAGTGTCAAAAATAACGCCGTCCAAATCCTTTTCATGATCCGTCTCCTTACTTTTTTTACGAATCCCGGGGAGCAAGCGGGGGCAAGCCCCCGGGAATCCCGCTTGCGCGGGAACATCAGCGTCATTCGTGGGCCGTCTCAGTGCCCGTATGCCCTTCACCTTCCTCGTGTTCCTCGATGGCCCCACCGATGTAAACCATGGCCAAAAACATGAACACTAAGGCTTGAATAAAAGAAACAAAAACCCCCAGGATAACGATCATCACGCGAAGAAGGAACGGAAGCACGGAAAAGACCTTGAAGGGAGCCGCCACGTTCCAAAGGATCATCATCAGGAGGACGGATACAGCGAGGATTTTTTCCTTCCCCATGATGTTACCGAATAACCTCATGGTCAGCGAGACGGGCCTCACCAACTCACCCACCAGGTGAATGGCGGGCATCATGATCAACAATCCCGCCGAAATGGTCCGCATCATAATTTTCAGCCAAAGAGGAGACTTTGGATCAATTGGGATGGGGGGTGGGAGGAAATGCGAGAGATACTTGAAGAGCCCTTTTTCCTTGATGCCGAAGAATTGGGTTGAGAGGAAAACCACCAGGGCCATTCCGACGTTGACATCCACTCGGCTTGTCGGCGACATCAACCCCGGAATCAATCCCATCAGGTTGCAAAAGAAAATAAAGAGGAAAAGGTAAAAGAACAGCGGGAAAAAGAAATCGGAATGGCGGCCCACCAAGGGCTCGGCCAAACCCTGGACGAAATCCACAATAAGCTCAAAAAAATTCTGGAGTCCCTTTGGTACGGTTCGAAGATTGTTCCGGACGATAAGGAATAAAACCAAAAGGAGCAGGGTGACGAACCAGGAAATAGTGAGGGTGTTGATGGCGTTTTCAAGGCCAAAAAAATGGAAGGGGATGAACAGGGGACTCTCAGCGGACTCCATGGAGAAAACCTTTCTTTCAAACTCTCAGCGTCGCCTGAAATGAAAAAAAAGGGATGGGTGTTGAATCAGTGCCTTCGCAAAAAAACTTTGTGAAATCCTTCACAAAGCGGGGGTAGTTTAGTGTCTTACCAAAATTTGGTCAACCCTGGGCCAACATAAATTAATCTTTTTCCAACGGTCGTGGAGAAGTTTTATCGGAAGATGCGGCCCGCCAACCTCTCCACCCCAAAACCCCCAAGGCCCAAAGGTATCCACCCAAGGCTCCTAATAAACAGGAAGGTGAAATTAGGACCAACCCCCAACAAATCAGCGCGGCAATGGCCCAGCGGAAAATCGTCCAGAACCAGAAGATTTTTCCACCCCGGCTTCCGGCTTTTAATATTTTTCCGGACAAGGCGTGCAGGGAATAAAAATTGAGGATGGAAAGAATGGTTCCCAAAAAAAGTCCCAAAGCCGGGCCTTTTTTTTGAATAAAAAAAGCGACAGCGGCGACGATGAATCCCCCGATTAAAATAACCATCGCGGCCCTTTTCAGCCAAAGACGGCTCTCCTCGGGGATCCCGGCTGTTTTTTCCCGGTTTCGATGGAAAATGGTAGTCATTTTGGATGGGGGGGATTTTTCATGTCTTTATTGATCTCCTTCAAATCCTGGAAAAGAACGACATAGCTGGTAACAATTCCAAAAACGAGACCCACAATTATCACCCAATCCCCCAGGTGGAGAAATCGTTTGGCCAACAATCCTAACCCCAGCCCCACGAAGGTGCAAATAACGAAAGTTATTCCGAGGGTTGAGAGTCGTAAGAGAGTGGCGCCGTTGGATAGCTTTCCTTTATCCATTGTCCGTTCCTTTCAATATGATAAGCCGCCTTGATGTAAATCTCCTCGACCGGGAGCAGGGCTTCGACCTTGGGCCGGTCCTCCTTCACGATCACCAGGCCCAGGCCGCAATCGTCCTGGATGTCCCGGGGCCGGGGGATAAGCTTAAACCGCATGCGGTGGTCTTTCATCACCGCTTCCGCATGCATGGTTTCATGGGTAGTATGGAACAAAAGGACGAAATGCTTGTCGGTTAAGGCCTGGCGCATGGAAGAACTTTGGGGGGACACGGGAGGCTCCTTACCTTCGGGGCCGGGAAGG
The DNA here is from genome assembly GCA_963770835.1 of uncultured Pseudomonadota bacterium. Lineage (GTDB taxonomy): Bacteria > Oederibacteriota > Muellerivitia > Muellerivitales > Muellerivitaceae > JAJPJW01. Next base: position 9,690 of record CAVYRH010000011.1, on the reverse strand, counting down.
GGCTCAGGTAGGGCCCGGCAGATTAAAGTCCGTGGGGGAAAGGTTTTCGAGGAATTTCTTAAACTCGCTCATTTCTTCTTTATATTTTTCCTTGTCGACGATGGTGGCGTTCACCACCACCTTTTCCGCCACGAAAATGGGCGAATTGGTGCGTAGCGCCAAGGCGATGGCGTCCGAGGGCCGGGCGTCAACCTCGATTTTTTCCGCCGCGTCGGGTATTTCCAGGAACAGTCGGGCGAAAAAGGTGTTTTGGTGGAGGTCGTTGACCAACACCTTGGTCAGCTTGGCGCCAAGGGCTTCCAGGATATTTTTCAAAAGGTCATGGGTCATCGGCCGGGGGATGACCTGCTCTTGGAGCTGGATGAAGATGGCGGTGGCCTCCGCGACCCCGATGGGGATGGGCAGGTAGCGTTTTTCCTCCTCGTCGGTCAGGATGACCATAGGGATCTTCAAGCCCGGGTCCACCGCGATGCCGCGCACTTTCATTTCGATCATGGCTTGTTTTTTCCGGGGAAATTAAAGTCCGTCGGGGAAAGGTTTTCAAGGAACTTCTTGAACTCGCTCATTTCTTCCTTGCACTTGTCCTTGTCCAGGATGATCACGCCGGGCGCCACCACCACCTTTTCGGCGACGTAAATGGGGGAACCCGTGCGAAGGGCCAGGGCGATGGCGTCCGAGGGCCGGGCGTCCACGTCCACCTTATCCCCGGTCTCGGGGATTTCCATGAAAATGCGGGCGAAAAAAGTGTTTTGGTTGATGTCGCTGACCAGCACCTTGGACACTTTGGCCCCCAAGGCGTCGATAACGCTTTTCAACAGGTCGTGGCTCATGGGCCGGGCGATGGATTGGTCGCTCAATTTGAGGAAGATAGCCGTAGCTTCCGCTACCCCGATCCAAATGGGCAGATAACGCTTCTCGTCCTCATCGGTCAGAATGACCGCGGGTTGTTTGAGGTTGGGATCGATCGCGATGCCCCGCACCTTCATTTCAATCATGGCTCAGGCTCCATCTATCTATTTGGCTTTCCCATCTTATAGTGGGGAGTAGTTGTCGTTTTTTTCAAGGGCAGGGTTCAACCGACCAAGAGACCGAATACGACGTTATTATAAGTCTGGATTCCCCGCCTTTCAACGAGGGTTGGGAAAAGAATTCTCAGGGAATCTCGTTTTTTTTCTTCTTCAAGTCGGCTTCACTAAAAACTTGCGCCTCAAACGCGTAGAGGTTGATTTTTTCCCGCCAAGCGTCTGGCGGAAGGCCCGCCTTGACGCAGGTCTGCTCCAGGAAAGTCTGGGCATCCCATTGGTATTCCATGGCCACCTGGGGAAGAAGAAGACCCGACCGGTTTCCGCGGCTGACAATGAGCCCGTGCACGCCCACTTGGATTTGGGACGGCTCCAGGGCTTTCGGGACGGTCAATACCGAAATCTCGATTTCCAGGTGCGATAACTCCTCCAGGCGCACGGGGGGAAAGCGTGGGTCCTGCAGGGCGGCGCTGACGGCGGCTTCCTGAACCGCCTCGGCCAAGGGCTTCACCGGATAAGGAAATCCTATGCAACCGCGTAATTCCTCCGCCCAAAGAGTGACAAAAGTTCCCCGTTTTTCCCGCAATAGGGATGAAAGGGATTCCACCGTGGGCAACCTCCGGCCCTTTTGGATGGTGGTTTGGATGGCGTAACGGGCCAACTGAAGAAGCAATTGTTGGTCTTTTTCGCTGACCATTTCCGCTGGATTCATGTAATTGCCCCTAGTTAATAGCCATCCCTCGGTAACTACCAGCTAGTTTCCTTGCAGAAGGCCACTGCTCCATATCCTACTACACGGGTATGCTCGCCCGTGACATCGCCTGAGTTCCGATAGGCCAAAAGCTGGCTTTTTTTCGCGTCCATTCCCTTGGCGAACCTCAAAAGGACCGATACGGGTTCTTTCCCGCAATGGGTGCAATAGTAGTCGGGATAGCCTTGGGACATGATCGTTTCATCAACTCCATCCACCTTTTTCTCGTCCCCAGTCAACAAGGCGTCCAGGAACTGCCGGTCGGCTTCCACCGCCGTTTCATAGGCGGGGTAATGGGAAAGGTCGGAGGAAGCCACGAAAATAAATTTCTTTTCCCGGGAAAGGGCCAAAAGCGCCTTGGCCAGTGGTTCCACCGCCTCTTTCACGCCCTGCCCCATCACCAGGGGAACCACCTTGGCCTTGGGCAGGTAGGTCTGGATCATAGGCAAGTGCACTTCCACTGAGTGTTCCTTGGCAAAGGCGGGCATGATCTCGGCGATATGGGAATCGGCTTTCATTAAAAACTCGGCCGCTGCCTGGTCTACGGCCACTTCCCCAAGGGGGGTCAGGGCCGATTCCCCCGCGAAAACCGACACTCCACGGAAGGGGAGGTAATGGCTGGGACCCGCGACGATGACGGTTTCAATCGAGGTGGATAAGGTTCTATACCCCAAAGCCGCCACCGCGCCCGAATAGGGGTAACCCGCGTGGGGCAAAAGAAAGGCTAAGGGCTCTCCCTCCAGCTTCGGGGCTTCCTCCTTGCCCAAGGCGTTCAAGGCCGCCTGGAGTTCCTTGCGGCTCCCCGGATAAAAAGCTCCAGCCACTACCGGTTGTAGTTTCATAAGATAATCATAGGTGTAAAAACGGTAGGCGGGGAGTGGAAAGAAAGGTGTTAGGCGGAGTGAAGGACCTTGGAAATTTTATCCCGCGTATAAGGCCAAGCCCCTTCCGGGATAACCGGCATGGAACCCGCCGTGAACATGGAGGTTTCCAAGGGCACCCAGCTCTTGCACCCTTCATAGGAAGGCTTCACGGGCAGGTCCATGGGAACCGGCAAGGAATAAACACGGGTGATAAAGACATAAGCGCCCTGCCAGTCGCCGTAATTGAACTTTTTTTCGACGGCTTCATCACTTAGGACCGTAAAGGGGATCAGCCGCTTGAAGGCCTCCCAATCGGTGACCTTCTCCACCTTTTCCGCGACGCCGTAAAGGCGGAAGTGGATCCGTTTGGGGTCCTTGTTTTCTTTCTCAATAGAGGCCAGCCGGGGCCGCCAGTCGGGCTTGATATCCGCGGCGGTTTCGTGCTCAAAAGTGGGATAAAGGAAGAATTCGGGGTGTTCGGGTTTGAATTCCCCGCCCTCTTCCTGGATGCCGCCCTTGCGAAGAAGGATGGTCTGCCTTCCTTCCTCCAGGCCTTTCAGAACAACGGCCCATTCCTTGAGTGCGATATTATTTTGGGGTTTCATGAGAAAGAGATTATGGGTTTTTCAAAGAGAAGTTTCAAGCGCTAATCGGCAAACTCATTGAACCACAAAGGCACGAAGGGCACCAAGAACACCAAAAAGATTTTATCTTATGAATCAATCTATTCTTTAAGCCTTTCTTGGTGAGCTTGGTGATTCAAAATTCTTTTTTTGGATTTTAATTGGAACACGCCATCAGGATAACTCCACCCACTACGAGGAGGGTTCCCCCCAAAACCTTGGGCCATTGGGAAAGTGGAAATTCCTTAAAAACGAAAAGAGACCAGAGGGCGTAAACCAGTCCGCTGGAATTCACAATGGGAACCGACCTCGACAAACCCAAGGCTTGATTGGCCAACAAAAAGAAAGTCGTTCCCGCAACCCAAAAAAGGGTGGTCACCGCCCCGGCGGCGATATTTCGGGTGGTCCAAAGCCGTCTTTGGCAAAAGAAGAAAAGGGCCAGAGCCGGGATCGTGCCCCCAAGGACCAGACCGCTTAAAACATCCAGGGGGGACAAGGATGGCTGAGGATCCCAAACTTGCACGGCTTTCGTGGGCGCAAAATAAAGGCCCCAAAAGAGCCCCGCCAATAGTCCATAAAGAACCCCTTTTTTAAGGTTTCCCTCCTTCGAAGGGGCCGCCGAAATGCGGGCCACCCACCATGCGCCAATAAAAAGAAGGATTCCACCAGCCAGGAGCAAGAGATAGGACTTCAAACCGGAGGCTTCGTGAAATACCAGGAGTCCAATGGCGATGTTGATGAATGAGTTTGAATTGAAGAGAACAGAAGCCTTGGCGAGGCTAACTTGTTCCAAGGACAGGTTGGCCAGGGTCTGGCCGGCGGCCCAAAGAATACCCGCCAAAAAGCAGCCCCAAAACCAAAGGGGATGAGCCCAAAGGTTCTCGAGGGAGGGTATGCGTAAAAGGTCCACAACCACCATGCCCAGCCCCATAAAAGGCAGGAATTGAAGCCCCTTCGCCGTGGCGAAACGCACAGGCACCATATAACTACCGATGCAAAAAAAAGCAGTAAAAGCGTAAAGATAACCCGGTTCCATTTCCTTTTACCTCAAGCCGTTGATGAAATTGCCATGCGATTCGCCACCCGCCGCAAGAGGATGAATCCTACCACCCTCATGCCGATCATGACCCACAAAAGGGACTGGGGTGTGACTTTTCCGTACAATAAAGCGCCCAATGAACCTGTCAGGAACAGTCCCACCTTGATCAAGGCATAGGAAGCGGCCACGACCTTGGCCCTTTCCCGCTCCTCCATGATATTCATCCAAACGGCGGCGCTGACCGAGCCGTAAAAGGCCGTTCCCACCGCCGCCAAGCCGGAGGATAAGAGGCAGACCAGGAGGACATTCTCGCCTCCCCGGCTCAATAAAAGAAGCGCCACCAGGGCCGTCAAACCGAAGAGCTGGTCAAACCCCAAAATCCTCATCATGAACCTCTCAGTTAGATTGGGAATGACCAGGAAGAGGCTAAGGAAAGCTACGTAATTTGCAAGCGGAGGAAGAATGGAAAGATAGGAATCTTTGAGGCCCAAATATTTCACGCAATAAAGGGACGCGTAAGTGCCCCAGACGAAAATAATCCACTCGTCCAAGAACTTTGAAAAAAGAAAGGTCTTGGAAACCGGCTTCCGGAAGAAGGCGCCCAGGGCCTGCCGGTATTGCCGCATGGCTTCCCTCAAGGCATGAAACCAAGATTTAGCCGATTTTTCGTAAGCGACCGATTCGGGCAATAGCTTCCAACGCAAAAAAATTCCTATGCCGACTAGAACCGCGTGGAACCAATACATCTGATGATTGGCCGCCACCAAACCCATTTTATTGACCCAAATCCCTCCCAGCAGAGGTAAGAACAAAAGGGAAGGAGCCATATTAACCATGGTCAGGACCGTGAAAACGAAAGCGCGGTTCTTAGCCGGCACCCCTTCGGACAAAAGGCTTAAATAAGGGGGGCCGGAGGCCGCGTTGGTGGCCATGAAAAAGATAGCCGCCAGGCACCACCATTTGTTGGTGGCCAGGGCCAGGCACAGGCAATATCCCTCCCAACTCACGATGTCGAAAAAAATAAGGGTTTTTTTCCGTCCCCAGACGTCGGAAAAATAGCCTCCGATGAAAAAGAAGACGAGGCCGACGAAACACATGAGGGATTGATAAACCCCCACTTCGGTCGTGGAAAACCCCAAAGCCACCATATAAAGACTGAGATAGGGCTGAACCATAGCGATGGGAATAACCCAAAGCACACCGGCATAGATGGTTACCGCCTGCCGGGACGGGATTCCCACGAACATTTCCCGCACTTTGAGGCTATGGCGGCCGATATGGAAGAGGGGTTTTTTGAGGAGAATCTCGAAGCTTTCCTCGCCGATGTCGCGCACGAAGGAAAGGAAAGTGTAGAAGGGCTGGAGCATGGCTTACCTTTTAGGAAATTAGAAGGCGTTATTCTATCAGGAAGGCGGAAGCTTTCAGGGGGTGGGACAACGGCCCGAAAACGCTTTTATTGAAAAAAGGTTGTCCAATGCGGGTTCCCTCATCGTGGACTATTTCAAACCTCCGCTTTTAAAGACGGAACTTTTTATTACTGGAGGGTGAGCTTTAACAAATCTTGGTGTTGGCGGTCCCGCGACCGGCTGAAGTATATCTCGCCCTTTTCATTGTAAGGGTGCTCTCCAAACCGATAGGTTTGGAACATACGGAATTTTTCACCTGGTTTAATCTCGTATTTTCCAGTAGGTAAACCGTCTTTTGAATAGGTCACAACATACCTGAAATCCGAGTAAGCGTTCCCTAAAGGGGAATCATAAAAATACAGGGCGTACAATTTCCCCGATTTGTCCTTGTAAAGATCGACCAACCGGGTGGGCTGGCCTGATACTTTCGGGTTATACGCCTCTTTTATCTGAACCCACCCGATTGTGGTATTATTCCCGTTTTTATACGCGATCTTACAATCCTCTTTCATTGTATTAGGGATGGAATAATAATTCATGTTTTCACCATACCCTTTATTGTTTTCTGGCAGGACTATTTCCCATTCATTATTGAGTTTGTCCTTCAAGTAAAATAATTTCGCCGAATTATTTTTGATTCTCATTGCGAATTCGCCGGTCGGAAGCCTTTCGTAATAATCGACATAAATCCCCTTATCAAAATGGGAAAGCTCTACAGAAATACCCCAGGTATCACCACCCAAACAATCACCGCCATAGGTGAAGGGCTTTATCCATAACACTTTGTCTGTTGGGGAAATACAGGCGATCTCGTAATGGCAGCCGAATTTCACTTGGTTTTCCAGAAATAAGAACCCCTCCTCGTCCATAACTAGCCGGATGATGTCGCCTTTGAACATTTTTTGAAGATCCAGTTCCCTGACTTTCCCGTCCTGCCGGATCACCAGTGTCGGACTTGGCGTGGAGTACATGCCTATGCCGCCCTCAATTAGCACCCCATATTCGTTAGTGTCCGTAACCGTGAATTCACCATGAGCAAGATTGGAACAAACCAATTTAGATGAATAATTTGGCGCCTGATTGGCGTCCCCAAGATTGATGATAGGGAGGGATTTCGCGAAGGAAATGGATTGGGTAAGCAGGAAGAACATCAAGAAAGTTTTATTCACAGAAATTCTCCCTCAAACACGGGACAGCCTATTCAGCACTTTTTTTGTTGCAGAGTAGAGCACTGGCGCGATGGTGTGCAGAGGGTTCCTTGATCTGTTTCCCCGTTTCCGGTTCCGTGCCCCAACGAGGTTCCCTCATCACTTCGTTTCCAGCGCCCCCTCGTCAAACCGTACGTGACCTTTTCGATCATACGGCTTTCCGACAACCTCTCCTCCGGCGGCTTTACAGGTTCGACTTCCCCCTTGGCCGCTCGGCATAGTGCCTGTTGTCAAAGGCCTCGCGCTTTGGTACTACAGAGTTGTTGGCCCTTTTGGGGCATGCTCCAGCGCCTACCTTCTTTGAGACACATGGTTGAAGCAGGGGTCCTTCCCTCAGGGTGGTTTTGTTGTCCACCCCTTCATCGGTACTGTGACCCCCTCCGACTTCCTCCCACCCTTGCCTCTTTTCGGTTTTAGCCTTATAGCGGCAAGTCTTTTGGCGGGTAGGATCTCCCAGCTTGCTTGCATAGCCTTTCCAACATTCCGTTCCCCATACTCCGGAGGACTTGCCCCGCTTGCTACCAGATTCTTCAGCGGGATCGTGGCCTTCGCCAGTAGACACGCGGCTCGGCATCCCCTTGCACCTTTCGGTGTCCCATTCACGAAGCGGCAGGATTCACTTGATGTTGCGGACTGCTGGATTGTTCCCTCACTAAATGAGGTTTATGACCCCGTTTCGGGCAGGACCTCTCGATCCTACGCCGGGGGCTGACTTCCAGGCTCTCTGGTGATTACCTGGTCAGGACTTGGGTTGACCCTCATCGGCCTACTCCCTCACCTGCTGGCTCTGCAAACCCTCCTCTGGCACGATGTCCACGACGGGTCCCGTAGGGTCGAGGACTGGTGCGGTGGCCTTCTGGCTCCGTTTCCAGTCCCCGCCTCCTCGAACGTAGCGTGCGGATTTCCCGCACTACGCTCACCTGTTGCTTTCCTGTCAAAGTTTATGTGACCTATCAGACGGGTAGCGCTTTCGGTTCTTGGTAATATCGTATTTGGTAGCTTCTGTACAACCCCAGATACTTATATATCCACTCCCTACTCCACCTATCCCGCCCAAAACCGTCGAGCTTCTTCGCACGCATCATATGCCGTCTGATTTTATTCTCGACCCATCTTTCCACGTAGTTAAAACAGCGCCTAGAATTCCCTATCCGAAAGTAATTCACCCACCCACGCAGTTTGGGATTGATAATCTCAATCACCCTCTGCACCGGCTGAGATTGGAAGCTTCCAAATGTTTCCTTGAGCTTACCCAGAAGTGTTGCTCGCGCCTTCATTTTCGGCGTGAACTTCACCCCCCATTTCCCTCGACGGGTTTTCACCTGTCGAAAGTCAAACCCCAGAAACCCGAAACTTTCACCTTTCGTTAAGTCTGCTATCCGCGTCTTGTCCGTGTTGATTTGCAAGTCGAGCTTGGTCAATTCTTCAAGTAACCTTCGGTAGGCAGCCTTTGCCAACCATTCCCATTGCGGATATCCATTAACAAGGATCACCATATCGTCAGCGAACCTCGCATATTCGATATAGTTGTTCTTCCCTTGCCGAGTCACTTCTTTTGCCTTTTCCAGCATCTTATCCACCTCGTTGAGGTAGAGATTAGCCAGAAGAGGGGAAATAACCCCTCCCTGCGGGACTCCTCTTTTGCCGCTGGCCTTCAGGATCATCCTCAACAATCTCAACACCGTTTCATCCTCAACCCTTCGGGCAACTTTCTTCATCAGAAGGTCGTGCCTTACCGTGTCGAAATATGCCTTGAGGTCTACATCAATGACTCGGGTTTTTCTACAGACGATTGCCGATGCTACCCTGTTCACAGCCGCATGAGCGGTCCGCTTGGGTCGATACCCATAGGACCCTTCTTGAAAATCGGCCTCAAAAATCGGTTCCAGAATAAACTTCAGTGCTCCCTGGACTACTCTATCCCGAATGTTGGGTATCCCAAGGACTCTTACCTTCCCATTTCCCTTGGGTATTTCCTTCTTCCGGTTTCGAACGGGCTTATACGTGCCTTGAACTAATTCACCCCGGATGCTTTCCAGAAACGACTCCACTCCGGCCTCCTCAATGGCATCAAACGTCACCCCATCTATTCCAGGGGCTCCGTTATTTACCTTAGCCATTCGGTAAGCCTGTTGAAGCGTTTCCATCTTGCAAACATGGGTGTACAGTCCCCAGAAACTCCAGTTCTTTTCAGCCTTCGCTTTGACGTATATCTCTCGTCTCAGGTCTTGCAGGTTAATTGACGTCTTTTTCATACCGTCACTGCCTTCCGTTTTGTCGAGGGACTTAACAACAGCAGGGTTCCTTCGCTCCACGGGCATTACCCCGCTTCATCGCTACCATGAACCCATCCTAAACCCTCTCACCTTCGACCGTTTTCCCGCGTCACGGTTATACGGCCTACCTTTCTCCAAGCATTTCTGCCTGGGGCAAGGAGGGTTTCTCCAGTTGCTTGGCGTGTCCTTGTCTTCGTGCCGTTGCTATCACCCCGTCGGAGTGTTCCAGCGCTTCAGCCATTTCTCCGCGCTGTCCCATGATGCTTTCGTCCCACGACGGCGGACTCAGCCTCCGAGGCAAGTGTTTTCGGGGCCACCTGTGCATTTACTTTCGTTACGGCCCGACGACTCGCTCACCATCCTTTCGATGGCTTTGTTGATGGGCTTCAGGCATTTGGTTTCCCGCTTGCCTGCCATCCTAGCTAATGGGCTTTGGCTATTACCCATGCAAGACTATCTCTTGCTGAACACACCTGCCTTTTCTGGACGCACCGTCGTGGAC
>CAVYRH010000010.1:0-215265 GCA_963770835.1 uncultured Pseudomonadota bacterium | reverse complement strand
ATGCCATAACCCAGCTTCTTCTTGGCGATAGGCTGGATGGCCTCAAGGAAATCCTGCCACTTGGGGTCATGGGCTTTTTGGCCCATTTCGATGGCGGCCTGGACGGCACCAGCCGGCGAAGGATGAGAAGTCCTTCACGCCCAAAGCTTTCAGGGCTTCTTCCCAATACTTTGCCTGGGAAGATTTAGCTTTGAAACGGATCATCACGAATTTGCTTTTCATCCAAAGCCTTTCCTAATAAGAACGTGGCGAATAACTCCAGCGTGCCCGCGGCTGAAATATTTAAACTTATCGAATCCACTTTACCTTTATGTCTTTTTCAACGGATTTGAATTCTTTGTCCCCGGTCACGAGGTGGGCGTTTCTCGATTTTGCCGTGGCGGCGGCGTATGCATCGGCGTAAGACATCTTATGAGTCCCTTTGAATCGCGCCGCGACAAGGGTCAATTCCCTACCCACGTCCAAAACCTGGATATCCATTTCCGCAAGCGTTTTTTCATACAGCATCGCTCTTTCTTCCCCGCCCTCCCGAAAAGCCGTGTACCAAACCTCTCCCCAATTCACAATACAAAGGAAAGCCTCGGCGTGGCCGTCCGCGATTTCATTTAAAACGGAAACAACGATTTCCTTGCCCTCTTCCCCTTCCAAATAGGCCAAAAGAGCGTGGGCGTCCAAAACGTAATGTTTCAAAGCTCGCGCTCAGCTTTCTTTTCTTCCGCCAAAAGCTTTAAAAGCTTGCCCTTGGTCCCGAGAATCCCGCAGTTCTTCCTTATCAAATCCTTGGTCATGGGAACTATGCGGATCTCCCCGTCTTTCTCAAAAAATTTGACGGAAGTTCCCTTCTTGATTCCGAATTTTTCCCTAAATTCAGCCGGAATGACTACTTGGCCTTTTTCGGAAACGTGTGTAACCAGCATAAAAACCTCCCAAAAGTAAAACATATTTACTATGTATAACTTATTTATAAGGTACAACTTTATTGAACCGTAGTCAAATAAAGACTAATTGCCGGGTATAAGGCCCCCGGCGGGGCCGTTCCTCTTACTTTCCCTTTTTCACCGGGAGAGACTTGAAGACTTTTTCGGCTTCGGGCAGAACCTCGTCGTTGAGGTTGTTGAAGGGGTAGTAGCACTTGATGAATTCCGGCTTGCCACCTTGTTCCTTCGCCTTCTTGACCTCGTGGATTGCGGCGTCTACCTTCAACCCCTTCTCGGTTTGAACCAAGCGGTAGTTTGGAAGCGTGATGAGCGCCTCACCGTCCACCGAGACCGTGACCTTGAAAAAGTCTCGTTCTGTTGGAATTATTTTCCAATAGATAACACTGTCACCCTTATAGCCCGATATTACAAAGAAGTTCTTTTTGAAAACCTTATAAGTTATTTGATTGCCCAGTTGGCGTAGAAGGCTAATCATACGGGGAAACTCATCCTCCCAAGTTTTACCCGGAATTTTCTGGAGTTTCCAGAAAGTGATGTAGGTTTGAAAATCTTTTGATTAAAAGGTGTCGTACTCGGGGTCCGGAATCAACTTAGCGGGGAGATATGCCATTTCAACTTGATACTGTTTTAAACGGTAAATTTGATATGGACTTTTAGGTTTACTTTCCGGGGTGCTAAAAATAGTGACTGGGGAGGCAGTAGGGGTGGATACGACTGTTTGGGCCAAAAGGTTTGGGAGGATAAGGGAAAAAAGCCCCGTCAAGATTCCGATTTTAAGATAACTGGTTTTCATGCGATCCTCCTTTTACACAGAATATTTTTCACCACTTTTGCTGTCCACGAAGGGTCCCCGTCGTGGACAAGCAATCCCGTTTCTTGGTCGGCCACCATTAAAACCCAAACAGGGCCCTTGCCTTATCGGCAGCCGATTTGGCGTCATTGGCCGTGTTGACCGCGCCTTGAACATCCTTCACCCTATCACTCACGGCCTTGAGCGGGTCTTCTCCCTTCGCTGAACCTCCCGCTACCGCTCCAGCTCCGGGAGACAGGTCCCCCTTCGCGGACCCGTCTGTTTTTTCGGCCTGGTCCCCTTCTTCCCCGGGATTCACAACCGTTACCTTTTCCACCAGGCTATTCCCGTCCGGGTGGTGCTGGATTTGAATGACCAGGGCAACGGGTAGGCTTACGGGGGATTGCCCATCCCCCTCCTTGGTTTGCAGGCCCTTGAACAAGAATATCCCCGAGCCCCCCTTCATCCGCAGGAACTGGGACTGGGCGCCATCGAGGGAATAAGCCAGGTTATGATGCCGCACCTGATTTGTGAAATCCGCCCCGAAATACTGGTGAAGGAAAGGGGCCAAGTAGGAAGGGTTGAGGTGGTCGATGAAATAGTTTTGGGTATCGTCCCAATTCTGGGCATTGACGCCGTAAAAGCGGCTTCCGAATTCGGCGGCGAAAATGCGCTCTTCCCTAGCCCAGGAAGGAACTACCTGGGCCGAGTTCGAAGTGTGGTGTTTGTCCCCCTTCGCCAAGGCTTCGGGGGATAGAGATTTCGGAGTTGAAACCCCTTGGTTACCAATTCCCTGTTTCTCAGGAATTGGTACATTCAAACCTTGGGCTTCGGTTTGAGACCTCAGCCCAGAAGCCGGCAAAACCAAGGCTTGGGCTGTGGCTTGGGTTTTCCCCTGGGGTGCCTGGAAGCCGGCCGCCTTCGGTTGGGAAGAAATGGAACCGGATACCAGGTGATAGAGGGAGAAGGGCAAATGGGGGCTGATGAGAAGGACTATGACGATGACCGCCAAGCCTTGGACCATCCACCGCCGGGCGAGGGTGCCCAGGGCCCGCTTGAAGTTCTGGGACAGGAACTTCCCCACCCCTCCCCATCCCGGCGCCGCTTGTTTGGAATGCCCGCTGTGCCTTTTAAACAGTCCGGCTAATAACCCGGCGACTGCCCCCTTGCCCGCAGCCTTGCCTTCCCCTTCTCCCTTTAGGGGAGAAGGAAGGGATGAGGGTGAAGTGGGTTGTTGGTTTGCTTTTGGGCTGGTTGCCGAGGGGGTGATCCCAGGTTGTTGGCTTGCTTTAGGGGCGGTTTGGGCCGTGGCCAACCCACCCTTGAGGTTTGCGACCATCTGGCGGACCTGGGATTCGGTCATCTTGTCTTCCACCACCCGGGTCAGGGCCTTTTCGACCTCCTGGGGGTCCTCCAGGTCGGCCAAAGCCAGCAGGATGCTCTCAGTTATCAAAAAACCCTTATTTTGGGTGTTGCGCGGCGCAACACTTTCCTCCACCAAAGCCCGTGCGGCGGGGCTCAAAGCCTGGGTGATCTTCCAGGCCCTATTTATCTTTGCCGGGTTATACCCCAGTTGGGCCGCCAGCTTCCTTTGGCCCTCCCCGTTGGCGGGCTTGAGGACCTTCTCAATGGCCAAGTCCCACTTCCACCAGCCCATGTCTTCCGAGCGATTGTCCAAAAGGGCATCCAAAAACTCCTGTTCTGGGGTGCTCGCTTCCACCACGATGGCCCGCAGGGTGGGTAAGCCCGCCAGCTTGGCCCCCGCCAGCCGCCGATGGCCGCCTATCATGAACCATTCATAGCCCGGGTGCCGGGCCTCTTCGGCCTCGGTCAGGTGCCTCACCCGCACCTCGTCCTTTTGGCCTTCTTCGATGAGGGACTCGGCCATGGTTTTGGCGTCTTCAGGATCAATCGGCCCCCGGGGGTTATCCGGGTTGGGGAGGATTTTATCGACGGGGATTTCAATGACCTGCAAGGCGGGTTTTTGGACGGACATATAGGGCCTCCATATCAATATTTCCAACCCGTTTAAACCGGGTCGTTTCATGAAAGATAAATTGAGCTTTTCAGGATTTCCAGAGTTCTTTTGTAAAAAGAGGTTTAAAGGGAGGGTAAAGGCTTTAAGAGGACAGCTATTGTGCAGGTTATGGACAGAAGGGCTCAAATTGTTACGGGAATTGGGGTTTGAAGTTTAAAGTGGAAAATGTAGGCCTGACCCCTTTGCTGTGACCCCTTTGCTGGATCCATTTGACAATAAAAGATTTCGCGGTTTACTTAACCTTCGACGCACTAGTTTTCGGCTCTGCATTTACAACAAGGAAACCAAAGGGCCAGCCCAACATTCAACACTTTGCCCCAATACGTTTTTTTCAATCATCCTCTTTCAATTCGTTTATACGATCGAGACTCAATTGAGTTTTAACGGAGTTTTCAATATCGGCGTCGCTCAAATTCCCTTTCGGCCGGTACAGTTTTAATAAATTGACCCAAGCGTCACGGTAATCAATCCAGGCTTTTTCCGCTGTGATGGCAACGGAAGCACGATCCTTAGAATCTTGGCTATTTTCCGATTCCATGGAGTGCTTCCGGATGTCGTAGCTTTCTCCCATCATGTGATTGTACGCCACGTTTAAATCTCTATCCGCTTTTTCAAAATCATCTGCCCTAAACAACTTTAATCGGCGTTGAATGAGCCACATTTCGATCCGGGCCCCGTGGTTTTCCATCAATTCTTCGCTTTGGCCCAATTCATAGAGGGTCCTCATAGAGCCGTCGCTATTGTCGAGTACACGCTCGGAATCATTCTTTTCATACGTCTCGAATTTTTCTTCCACCACGGCTAAGACATTTACTTCGCCGGGCCCCATGTATTTTTGAGCCTCTTCGATTTCGGACTTATACCGGTTTTTGGCGATATCCATTTTGATGCCTTCGCACTGGTTTATTTCCGGTGTTGTTTCCGCTACGTCATCGCAAGTAAGAGGCTGAAACGTTTTTCCGGGATTATTCCTTCTTTCTTCGATAGCCCTTTTTATCTCCTCAGGGCTGGCACCAAGTTCATCCTCACTGGTGCTATCCAACAACTTTTGTACCTTATCCAAATCCACCTTTACCCCCTGTCCATTGATGTACATCAGGATGACGAACAGGGACCCATACGAACCCTCGGCTTGAAAGCATTGCATGGCTTTTTGATAATCCTGCTTAACCCCTATGCCATAGTAATAATCGAGGCCCTGGTCATACAAATCGACAGGCTCGGCCTTAAGAGCGTGGGGAAAGAATTGAAAAATCAGAAAAAAAATGACGGCTAATAAATAAAATTTGCTTTTCATCAATCCCTCATAAAAGCTTAGAACTTCGGTTTCTTCTCGACCCAGAGAATGTTTTAAATCCGCACAATTCTACCCTCCGCGCCTCCTACGAAATGCCGGATTTATGGCTGCTTAAAATGGTGGAGCCCCCGTGGACGCCGGCCTTATTGGCCGATCCAGACTTCTTGTTTTTGGTCCTTGGAACCCGACCGGGCCAGGAGGGCATAGGCCCCGATGGGGGCCTTGTTTCCGTCGGCGAGGCGTCCGTCCCAGTCAATGGCCCATCGGCCGGCTTGGAGGGTTCCGTTATAGAGCGTCCGGATCTCATCCCCTGCCGAGTCCAGCACCGTCACCGTGACCAAGCCGGGCATGGGCCTTTCCACCAGGATCCGCAGGCCGGGGTTCCCCGAGTTTGGGGATAAAGCGGACGCGGGTACCGGGGTGACGCCGTCATTGGGTTCGTCCTCGGGCGTCGGCGGGACTCCCATGGCCAGGGCCGCGTCGTTATCCGTTACAATTTCATTCGCCAAAGGGGAAACCAGGCCCCGGGAGGCGGTTTTCGGAATCTCTTGGGCTGGGGAATCAGCCGGACCGGACGAGGCAACCGGTTCCGATAGGCTCCAAGGCCAATGGATGTCGTGGTTCCTGGACCAAAACCAAAAGGCCGCGGCCAGCAGCACATACCCCGCCAAAACCCACAGCCATAGGGAAAGGGGGATCACGCCGCGCTTGGGGGGCGGGAGCGACGGCGGCAACTTGAGCTCAGGCAGGCTGCGGGGCGGGGAAACAGCCCCGGCCCTTTCCTGGAAAAGCCCGGCGGCCTCGGGGGGCGGGAGCGGCGGCGGCAACTGGATCTCAGGCAGGCTGCGGGGCGGGGAAACAGCCCCGGCCCTTTCCTGGAAAAGCCCGGCGGCCTCGGGGGACCTCTCGAGCAGCTCGTCCAAGGCTATTTTCTCGTCCTCGGTGAGATCCCTCAGGAAATATTGTTCAACCAAGTCCAGTTCGTTCACAGCGATCCTTATAACGAAGCTGGATAGTGATTTCAACCCGAATGAAAGCGCGGTAGTGACTCAGTTTGAGTTGGACAACCTTATGGCACCCCTCACCCTGCCCGTCTCCCAAACGGCCCTCATAGGGGAAATCCCCTATGTACCCCCAAAACCAAAGCCAAGGGGCGAGGGTTTATAGTGGTATTTCCCCCTCTCCCTTGAGGGGAGAGGGCGGGGTGAGGGTGGAGTAACATTTTCTTTTCAAACCGATGCACTACCGAAAGCGCCGGGGCCCGCGATAAAAAAGGCGGGGCTTTGGGGGCGACTATCCCATGACGACAAGTGAAATGCAAAAACCGGAAAGACATAAAAAAGGGGGCCGCCGACACACGCGGATTGACGCGGAAAGGAAAGAAATTCAAAGATTTTTCGGCGTTTATGCCACCCCTCATCCGTCATTTATTTTAATAAGGAGGGTGGTATGACCCCACATTTCCTAAAACTTTAGAACAACGGACATGTGGGGTATCGGCGCCGCTCGGCGGCAAAATCGCCGTTACTTGTCTTGAAGGTATATTCACCTAACACTTTGGTTCCGGGTCAATTGGCCTAAAAGCCTTTGGATTGGGCCACCCTATTCCCATCCACCGTAACCTTATACTCTTGCGGCCGGAAGCCGGCAAACAGCAGCGGCCGTATTTTCTCGATGCAAATCCGGTGCTTCTCCCGGGTGCTAACCTCGAAGTCGTATGTCCTTTGTAATTTCAAGCCGAAGTGGGTGGTGGGGTTCCAGGCGCTTTGGAGGGTTTGGAACTTCCCGTTCACGGCGTAGGTGAAACTGCCGGTGAACCAATTCCGTTTGATGACAATATGGAGCTTTTCCTTGCCCCCAATCGTGAATTCCAATTTCATTTTTCGCCCCCGATCCAGCGCGGTTTAAAGAGGTCAAACCCAAACATGAGCGTAACAAAGGGGTCAGGCCAACGTTGGACCGAAGGGTCCGGTTATTTGCTTTTGCGCTTCTTGCCCCGCGCCCTGCCCTTGGCTTTCGGGCGCGCGGCGTAAACCGCCGGGGTTTCGTGGACGGAGAGGCCCTGGAAGCCTTCCGAGGATTGGATGATCTTCTCAGCCCATTTCACGGCGGCCTCGGCCAATGCCACGGTTTCCCTGTATTCTTTTTCCGTGACCCTTTCAATAGTTCCGGGATAACGGCTTTCAAGCACGTATTTCGTCAACCGGAAGGCTTCACGAATTTCGGGTGGAATTCTTAAACCCCCCTGTTCGAGACCCCTGCCCAGTTTTTTCAAATCGTGGATAAATTCAAACATCAAAAAAAGGTGCCTGGCCAACATTCAGCGCTTTAGGGTCAAGTCAGCCGCCAACTCTTTTTGTTCGCGGCCTATTCTTCACCAAGTGCTTCCAAATCCGCTAAGTCTTTCTTACGGCCCGACGCTCTTTTGTTGGCGATGATTTGCTTGCGGCCCAAATAATGAACAGGAATATCGCCGTATTGACCGGGGGCCTTTCCGGCGTCGGCCTCTTCCCACGTGACGCCGGAAATGGAGGTAATCAGGTCAATTCGAACGGGCAGCTGGCCCAGTTGGATGATTTGGCCGGGCCGGTCGAAATCCCCCTCTTTGAGGCCAAGGGACCCAAAGCCAAAATCTTGGATTGTTTTTGTGACTCGGCGGGCGTTTTCGGAAGCGGGATTGACGTAAATATCGATATCGCCCGAAAAGCGGGGGGCACCATGAAAAGCCATGGCGAAGGCCCCAACAACGATATATTCAACCTTGTTTTGATTTAATAACGCGAGCAGTTCTTTGAAGTCGGGCTGAATTTCCAAACCATTCCCTCCGCAAAATCTCCATGGCTTCGATACGTTCCTCCGCGGGACGGCTTAACCAATAGGCCAAATCATCTTTCGGAGACTCCTGGCCCAACTTTAATTTTTTTACGGTCTTTTTCATGCCCCTATTATAGCAAAACGGCGGAGCAAGGTTTTTCAGGTTTTAACCAGTAAACCATCGGCAAATTGGGTAGTGACTCAGTTTGAGTTGGACGACCTTAAGACACCCCTCACCCTACCCGTCTCCCAAACGGCCCTCATAGGGGAAATCCCCTATGTACCCCCAAAACCAAAGCCAAGGGGCGAGGGTTTTTAGTGCTGTTTCCCCCTCTCCCTTGAGGGGAGAGGGCGGGGTGAGGGTGGAGTAACATTTTCTTTTCAAACTGATGCACTACCGCAAATCGAAGCAAAGGCGGCCGGCCTCAACGGCCCGGTCCGCCGGCCGGGCCCGTTTGGGGCGCGCTCACGATGCCCAAGTTGTAAGCCTCGAAGGCGCAAACATCGGCGGTTTGGGCGATGAGCTTGTCCGTGGCATATAGCCGTGGCTGGGCACGGCGCGGTCGTCGAGCTTCGTCGAAGCCAATACCGCGGGCTAGTTCCTTTTGTAGAACAGCACTTCCTGCTGAAGGGTATCCGTCACATAAACGTCGTCGTTCGGGTCCAGCGCGATCAAGCCATAGTCGTCGCTATTGGACCCGAACTGGGTGATGGGGCTTCCCGAGGGGTTGTAGACCTGGATTGGCTCAAGCTGGGCGCTGACGAAGAGGTTCCCCGACGGGTCCAGCGCCACCCCCCAAGTGTTGCCCTGGAGCGTCAAGGCCGACTGGAAGACCATCGAGGCGTTGAACTTGGCGACCCGCTGGCTGGCCTGGTCGGCCACGTAGAGGTTGTTGGAGGAGTCCAAGGCCAGCCCCAGGGGATTACTGAGGGCCCCCGAACCGGTGGGGGTGATGGTGACCGGGGCTCCGTAGGTCTTCATGTCCCCCGTACCCGTGACGGCGATCTGGTAAATAGCCCCCGGATAATTGTCCTCGGCCACGCAGATATAGGAGGCGTTCACAGCCACCCCGCTGGGCGAGAACAGTTTGTTGTGCCCCAGCGTGGTGTAATAGTCGCCGTTCGGGCGGAAGACCGCCAGCTGGTTGTTGCCTGCGTCCACCACGTAGAGGAACCCATCCGGGCCTACTGCGGCCCCAAGGGGGCCGGTGAAGCTCGTGGAGTTGTAGGTTGTAATGTTGGTTACCGGGGCGCCGTCCAGGGTCCAGGCCTGGAAGTCGTTCCCCGTTGTGTTGGTAACCCAAAGGTCGTTCCCGAAGAGGGCCAAGCCCGCGGGATAGTCCATGCTCACGCCCCCCGAGGGGATGCCGATGGCGCCGGCCAGGGTGTAGGAAAAGGACATAGCCGGGGAGGAGTTGGAAGCGGCGGTGGGTGTGGGGAGATTCTTGCCGCAGCCGGCCAGGCCCATCGCGGCCCCCAGGATCACAACGGCGAATAGGATGTCTTTTTTCACTTTTTACCTCCCTCTCAAAAGGATCGCCTGGAATATACCACAGGGCCCTTTCAGGTCCACTCAACGGATGTTGAATTAACGGGAATGCGGTTAACCGGTTTTCGGTAGTGCATCAGTTTGAGTTGTATGACCTTAAGGCACCCCTCACCCTACCCGTCTCCCAAACGGCCCTCATAGGGGAAATCCCCTATGTACCCCCAAAACCAAAGCCAAGGGGCGAGGGTTTTTAGTGCTGTTTCCCCCTCTCCCTTGAGGGGAGAGGGCAGGGTGAGGGTGAAGCGACATTTTCTTTTCAAACTGATGCACCACCCGGTTTTCCGTCCAGGAAGGCCGATGCGCGGGCCAATAAGTCCTGGCGGATAGAGGGCCGGCTTTAGGTATTGCGGCCTGGATTGAGGTATGGCGGCAACACCCTTTGGCCCCTCAACGGCCCGGTCCGCCGGCCGGGTCCGTTTGAGGCGCGTTCACGATGCCCATGTTGTAAGCCTCGAAGGCCAAAACATCGGCGATTTGGGCGATGAGCTTGTCCGTCGGCATATAGCCGTGGCTGGTCTGGGTATCGACGCGGATAAGCACCGGGTTGTCACAGCCCTGGTCGTGCTGCAAGGCCGCGGCGAACTGGTAGGAGTGGCTGGGCACGACGCGGTCGTCGTGGTCGGCCGTCGTGAGGATGGTCGGGGGGTAACAGGCGCCCTCGCGCAGGTTGGCGAGGGGGGAATAGGCATAGAGCCAGCGGAACGCCTTCCCGTCGTCCGAGGTTCCATACTCCGGCGCCCACAGGGCGCCGCCTGAGAAATGCTGGTAGCGCAGCATGTCCAGGACCCCGGCGCCGGCGTAGGCCGCGCCGAACAAATCCGGGTTTTGGGTGAGGCTGGCCCCGGCGAGCAATCCCCCGTTCGAGTAGCCTTGGATTCCGAGGCGGCGGGACGAGGTGTAATGCCCCGCGACCAGGTATTTCGCCGCCCAAGCGAAATCATCGAAGACGTTCTGCTTTTTTCCCAGCGTGCCGGCTTGGTGCGATTGCTCGCCATAGGTGCCGTCTCCCCGGAGGTTGGCGACCGCGAAGACGCCGCCCAACTCCAGCCACACCGGCAGTACCGGGTTGAACCAGGGCGAAAGGATTGCGCCGAAACCGCCGTATCCGTAAAGGATGGTGGGATGGCTGCCGTCGAGTGGAAGGTTCTTCCTCGCGACGATGAACATGGGAATCTGGGTGCCGTCTTTGGAGGGATAAAAGACCTGTTTGACGTCATAAGGGGTTGGATCGAAGGGGGCATCGGGCTTGAAGAACACCCGGCTTCTTCCCACTTTCAGGTTGTAGCGGAATACCGAGCCGGGATAGAGAAACGAGGTGAACCCGTAATAAACCGTTTGGGAATCGTCGCGCGCGGACAGGTCGGCGATGGAGCCGGGCGTTGGTAGGCTGATTTCGCCCCGCGGTTTTCCGTCCGTCGAGAACAGGGCGAGCTTGCTCTTGGCGACGACCTGGTAATTGACGAGGATCCGGCCGCCCGCCATGTCCGAGCTTTGGATGGCCCCCTCGCCCTCGGGCACGAGGACGCGCCATTGGGCGGGATCAGGCTGGTCGAGGGCGCCGGCCACGATACGGCCCTTGGGCGCGTCCAGGTCGGTCTGGAGGAACAAGGTCTTCCCCTCGAGGCCAACCACCCAATATTTGGCGTCGTTTTTCGTATAGAGCGGCTGGATCTTGCCGGAGACGGAAGGTTTCTGCGGGTCGCCCAGGTCCATGTAGAAAAGTTCATTCTGCGGCGCGGTGCCGTTCTCAAGGTAGATAAACAAGCAGCGGCCGTCCTCGCTCACGCTTCCCTCGATGAGCCATTCCGGGAGGTCCGGCCGCGCGTAGATGAGCTTGTCCGCGCCCTGGCCGGTGCCCAGGCGGTGGTAGTAGAGCTGATGGTGGGTGACTTGCTGGCGGATGGCCTGGCCTTCCGGCGGCGCCGGGTAGCGGGAGTAGAAAAAACCTTTCCCATCCTCGGTCCAGGAAACAGCGGAGAACTTCATCCACTGGATGGTATCCGGCAGGTCTTTTCCGGTTGCCACCTCGCGGACGTGGAGGGTCCGCCAGTCCGAGCCGCCCTGGGAGAGGTAATAGGCGAGATAAACGCCGCGCGGGGAGGGCTCATAGCCCATGAGCGCGATCGAGCCGTCCGGGGAGAGGGCGTTCGGGTCCAGCAGTTCCTGGGGCGCCGCCTTGGGTGAGTCCTGGACATACACGACGAATTGGTCCTGGAGGCCCGAATTCTTACTGAAAAAGACCCGCCCGCCGGCGACCTGGTCAGGAGTACGTTCCTTGGCATAGTTCCAGAGCCGCGTCAGCCGCTTATTCATCCAGCTTCGGACCGGGATTTTATCCAGGTAAGAAAAAGTGAGCGCGTTCTCTTGCGCGACCCATTTCTTCACTTCGGGGCTGTCGAGGTTTTCCATCCACTGGTAGGGCGCGGGCACTTTGACACCGAAGTAGGTGTCCACCGTGGAATCGCGGCGCGCCGGGGGATATGGCAGCTTCGCGGCGCCGGCCTTGTCCGTGGTTTGCGCCGTGGCGGCTAAGGCGGCCCCCAGAAAAACCAGGATGGAGCCCAGCAAAATTTTATGGATGTTTCTCATGAAATCCCCTTTCGGTAATGACTCAGTTTGAGTTAGACAACCTTAAGGCACCCCTCACCCTACCCTCTCCCCCAAGGGGCGAGGGTTTTTAGCGGTGTTTCCCCCTCTCCCTTGAGGGGAGAGGGAGGGGTGAGGGTGGAGTAACATTTTCTTTTCAAACTGATGCATGACCCCCCTTTCACGCCTTTTTCCCCGCCCAAAAGGCCGTGCGTTCAGCTCCGGAACAAAGATGCCTGGCCTGCCTTTTCCATTTTAAAGGCATAGATGCCTCGTTCCGTTGGACAGGCCCCGTCCGTTTTGATTTTAGCGGTAGGAATAATGGACATTATAGCGGGAGGGCGAATCCAATGCGGCCCGGTGGAGCCTCAGGAGGTAGACTTCCTTTCCCGCCGGGACCACCTTGGTATAGGGCAGGGGCTTGGAGCAGGTGTAGTCCTCCAGGGTCGGAAAATTAACCGTGAAGGTCTCGTCCCGGCCCGTCCCGTTCTGGGCGTAGATCAGGACGTCCGAATCCAGGTCGAACTGGCGGAGGGTGACCGAGCCGCTGAGGGTGGCGGGTACGGAGTATTGGTCCAGCGCCGCCTCGGTGTACAGTTCGGCCCTTATTTCCGTAAAAGCCTTTCCGCCCGGATGGTAGGAATAATAATATTTTCCCTCCTCGGCGCTGACGGCCCCGCCGTCCTGCTGGAGGAACAGGGTGGCCAGGGTCGGGGATTCCCCCTTTTCCCAGCTGGCCTTTCGCACGTCGAAATGAAGGTGGGGCCCCTTGGCCCATCCCGTGTGGCCGCTGTAGCCGATAACCTGCCCGGCCTTCACCCATTGCCCCAGTTCGACCGCGGCCCCATTCCGGCGCAAGTGGTCGTAATTGGCCCAGGTGCCGTCCGAATGGAGGATGACGACGTAATTGGCATCCTTCCCGAAGCGGGCGTCCGGGCCGCCAATGTCCGAATCCTGCTTCAGGGCCACCACTTGGCCGTCCCGGGCGGCGCAAACGGGGCTGTTTTCCTTCAGGTCGAAGTCCAGGCACTGGCAGGTCTGGTGGGTGTAATGGCCGTAATAGCCTTGCACCACCACGTGCTTCACGCCGTGCTCCCAGGGGAAAAGGTAGACGGCATTCGGGTCGGGAACGGCGCCGGGGTCGCCGTAAAAGAACCCGGCATTGGTCGAGCAATGGCTGGAACCCGGGCCCGGTTCCACCCTCAAGACGCCCAGCAATACCTCCTGGCCGGGCGGCACGACCGTTTGGACAGGAAGAGGGGCGGAGAATTTGTAATGGCCCTGAAGCGCCATTTCAAACTTCACGTGGATCGGGAACCAGGGGTCCTTGTTGACGGCGTAAAAATAGGTTTCTTTACCCTTCTTGACCTGGGAAACCACCAGCTTCCCCGTGCAATCCAGGGCCTGAAGGGCCCCGGGCCAAAGGAAAGCCGCCAAAAGCAATACTGAAAGCCTGAAGCGACGGGCCCATCCGTTTTCCAAATCTTTACCCATCATGTTTCAACTCCGGGGACAAAAGGGTCAGGGTGATTCTTTAGTGAAACAAAGGAGCCGGGCCATCTACCTACGCTAAAGCTTCCACCTACGCTCGTTGAGCTTCGGTGGACGGGCCGGTAGACAGGCCGTTCAACACTTTAAGATTTAATGATCAGTTCCCCACTCTTGGAAGCATCCACCTTCACTGCCTGGTCCCTCGTTTAGAGAAGCTGACCGCTGGTAATCAATAGCTGCCCCTTTGTCTCAAGACGGCTTAGGCGTTTCCCGTCCCCGATTTCAGCGCCTCGCGCCGGCGCTTGGCCCGTAAAACACGGAACCGCCAACGCATCAGGCCGATGGCGTAGGTGAGGGAGTAACCCGCCAGCAGTCCGAACACAACAAGGGTTATGGGGCTGCGCCCGAAACCGCCCATTGCCGGGGGCGCCGTTCCTCCGGCGGCAAAAACGACGGCGAGACGGTAGGCCACGCGCGCGGCGAACAAGAAAGAGAGAGCGACGCCAAAGTGGGTATGGGGCGTATAGAACAGCCCTTTCGGGGTAGGTTCGAAAACCGTATTTTTCAGGCCGAAGAAGCCCAGCCCCGAACCCAAGCCCAGGCCGAGGGCAAGCCACCCCAAGCTTTCCGGTTGGGCGCGCCCGGCCCAACAGAGGAGGGACAGCAAGGTGGTGTAAAGGACCAAGGGGATCCACATGCGCCGCTTGGACAACCGCTGCCGTCCGACCATGCGGTGAAAACGCGTGTAAACGCGCCAACCAACGAAAGGAACGGCAATCAGCGCCGTAACGATCAAGGAAACTGGCGTGTTCATAGGGGAAAAGGGCGTGTTCCGCGGAAGGCTGGGCCGGGCCCCTTAAAGGCGCCCCTGCCGCGGAACCATTCAAGTGATGGATTCATGTCCCAATATCTATCACATTTCCCGGGGGCTTGATACGGCTTTCCCAGTCCGGCGGATTCTTAAAAACGCAGGTTTTTCGTAGGGGCAAGGCATGCCTTGCCCCTACGACAACGACAGCGCTTATACGGCTTCTTCAGCATCCTGTAAGAACCGATAACATCAAAGGGATCAAATTGGCCTCGCTGTTCACTTAGTTATGATCGATCAACATGAATTTCCCCGTCCCCAAAACATTATTTCCCTGCAGGATCGCGTAGAAGTAGATGCCCGAGGAGACCCGGGCGCCTGATGAATTGTGGCCGTTCCATTGGACCATCCCCCCTGTTTCCGGAAGGCCCTGGACCTGTTCCCCCGAAAGGGTGTAGAAAACCACGGTCGTCCCTGCCGGCAAGCAGCTTATATTCAAGACCCCGTTCACCGCATATTTCAGGTTAAAGGGATCGGGCCAAAGATGCGTCTGGCAGGGGGGAGTAGGGGAAGCCGTGGGGGTTTGGGTTGTAGTGACCATGCCGGTCGGTGTGACCGTGGGCGTTTGGGTCGGGGTGCCCGTGGCGGTCAGTGCGGGCGTGGGGGTGGGGGTGAAAGTCGAAGTGGCCGTGGGGGTAAGGGCGGGGGTGGCGCTGGGCGTGGGCGTATTCGGACAGGTCCCCCCGCCCAGGTAACAGTAGATGGCTTCCACAAAAACCGTATTCTCCGTTTGGGTGACCCCCTGGAAATAGGGCTGAACCAGGTAGCTGGAATCCCAAACGGTCACGAGGTTCCCCACGGTACCGGTCAGGTTGGCCATTTGCCCCAAACTGCCCTTCCAACCGGAGGCCATGGAGCGGTTCTCCCCGTCGGTCCAATCGGCCAGGACCGGGTCACTGACAAAATTGGTCCCGTTGAGGTACTGCAAAGGGATGCCCCCCACCGCGATCCCCAAGAAACTGGTCGGGCCCGCCTGGCCCGGGAAAACGGCGGGAAGGAATGCCTGGTTCTGGTCCAAGCCGTTGCCGGTCGTTCCCGGGCAATCGGTGTATCCCGCCGAGACGGCCCCGATGGTGATGAGAAAGTCGGCGACGCCCTGGGTCCTGTTGGCGATAAAACTCCACTCCCCGGTCAGGTAGATGTCCCCGCCGGATTCCAGGTAGGTCACGGCCTGGTTCTGCCAACAGGCGCTGAAGACGTCGGCAAGGGTGGTCGTGGGGGGGCAACCCGATCCGCTGTTCTCCATCCGCATGTCCCAGACTTGGTTGTAAGCACCCCAGTTGTCGGCCGTGGGGCAATACCCCGCGGTCGAGACGCCGATGGAGGTCACCTGGGCACCCTCGGCGGTGAGTATGTTCGTGACCACAGTCATCGGTTCCGCGGAGGCAGCCGGGTCATCGGAATTAAAGTAAATCAGGACCTTGGTTTGGGCCGCCAACCGGGAGGAGCCCCCGAGGACGGCCAGGAAGAGGGCGGGGAGAATTGCCCGGCGGAAAAGACTTGCCGTCTGGAAGCGCATAGTAAGATACCTTTAAATAAACAGGTTCATTGTCATATCGGGATGAAGTATATCGCAGTTCGAACGGCCAGGAGGTAAGGCTTACGGAACCGCGGAAAAGGGGCCACACTGGCCCCTTTGTTTCTTCT
Source organism: uncultured Pseudomonadota bacterium (assembly GCA_963770835.1). Lineage (GTDB taxonomy): Bacteria > Oederibacteriota > Muellerivitia > Muellerivitales > Muellerivitaceae > JAJPJW01. The sequence goes on along the minus strand of CAVYRH010000010.1, from coordinate 199,247 downwards.
CCATGGACCGCCTCAATCAATAAAAAAAGGCCGGCCCTCCAAGAGGAACCGGCCCCCATTACACCTTCTCCAGTTTTAGTCGCGTCCGCATCTCCCCCGGTCACCGAACCTGGAATAGTCGAAGTGATGGCATCCATCCCAGTCGAACAGGAAATACAGCGCCCCCAAGCAACCCTCCGCGTCCGCATCGCCATCGCAATCCCCGATGACAGGGGTCGGGGCCGGTGTGGGAACCGGGGTTGGCTTTCCACCCGGGTTCGAAGTGCCGGAGCCATTTCCACCGGTTGGCGCTGATTGCCCCATAACCAAGGCGGGGAGCCCCACCGACAGGGCCAGGCTCAAAACCAAAAACGAGACCAGTTTTATTTTTCTCATCGCATCCTCCTAGCGAAACACCGATCAATCGATGGGCTAGGTTTCAGCCTAGGTGGGGTGGTTCCAGGGCCGCTTCAAAAGCCGGTCCTTGTGGAAAGAAACCATGGCTTTCCTTGTCAGTGGGCCATCATTTCTTGGGCGAAGCGGAAAACAGTCCCGGCATGGAAAAACCAGGCCGGGGTTGAGAAACCGGACTCCCGCCTCAAGAGGGCGCTCCAAAGGACAGGAAGCCGGGGATGAATGAAATCTTTGGTGGGCAAACCAATCGAACAGCTCGGATGGCAAACCCGACCGCAAGCCGGGCCTGAAAAAACGATGGAAGAGGACTTCTTTCGGGAAGTCGGTCTTCTATAAATAGGCTATCACCCTCGTGCCACGAGCGCAAACTTCACCCAACGGCCACCCCCCCGAATAGGGGTGTCCCACTTGGGAAAAACCGTTTTCCCTGTTTTTTTTCGAAAAGAGAAGAGACCTACTTGCTTTCCCACTCCTACGCCATCTCCCTTCGCTAAAGCTTCGGGAGACAGGCGGCTTCGGAGGGCAAGCCATCTTACTTAATTATGATTTCTCCGGCAAATTCACATTGTCAGAACATTATTTTTGAAATTTGCACATGGCCAGTTTTCTCAAATTTAAATAATGGATAACTGGCCGCCCTTGGAGACATCGACATGAACGATGGTGTTTTCTTTTATTTCCCCGTCGAGGAGCTTTAAGGCCATTTTGTCCACAAGTTCGTGTTGAATTAATCTTTTGAGCGGACGCGCGCCATAAACCGGGTCATAGCCGCGTTCGGCGAGGTAGGCCAGGGCGCCTTTGGACATCTCCAGCTTGATCTTCTTATCCGCCAGGCGGTTGCGAAGGGCCTCGAGCTGGATATTCACGATGGATTCCAACTGGTCTTCATGAAGCCGGTGGAAAATCACGATGTCGTCGATGCGGTTGAGGAACTCGGGCCGGAAGAACTGGCGCAGTTCCTTCTGCAAAGCGTCCTTTAAATCCTCGTCCTTATTCCCCTCCATGATCTTCTGGGAGGCGATATTGCTGGTCATGATGAGGACGGTGTTCTTGAAATCCACCACCCTTCCCTGGCTGTCGGTCAGGCGGCCATCGTCCAGAACCTGCAAGAGCACGTTGAAAACGTCCGGGTGGGCCTTTTCGACCTCGTCAAAAAGCACCACCGAATAGGGCCTGCGGCGCACGGCCTCGGTCAATTGCCCGCCTTCGTCGTAGCCCACATAGCCCGGGGGTGCGCCGATAAGCCGCGCCACCGAGTGCTTTTCCATGTATTCGCTCATGTCGATTCGGATCATCATCTTTTCGTCGTCGAAGAGGTACCCTGCCAAAGCTTTCGCCAGTTCGGTCTTACCCACGCCGGTAGGCCCCACGAAGAGGAAGGACCCTAAGGGCCTATTGGGGTCGGCCAGGCCGGAGCGCGACCGGCGGATGGCATTGGCCACGGCGGAAACTGCCTCCTCCTGCCCCACCACGCGTTTCTTGAGTGCGTCTTCCAGCTTGATAAGCTTTTCGGTTTCCCCTTCCATCATTTTGGAAACGGGAATGCCCGTCCACTTGGCCACCACCTCGGCGATTTCCTGTTCGGTAACTTCTTCTTTCAGCAAGCCGCCCTTCTTTTGGATTTCCGCGAGTTTATCCTCCAGGTCCTTCACGTGTTTCTGGAGCTTGGGCAGCTTGTCGTAGCGGATTTCCGCTACCTTATCGAGCTTCCCCTCCCTTTCGAAATGGGTTTCCTGGAGCTTGAGCGCGTCGAGGTCTTCCTTGATCTTGCGGAGTTCCTGGATAGCTTTCTTTTCGCCCTGCCATTGGGCCTTCATGCCCGAGGAGTTTTCCTTGAGGTTGGCCATTTCTTTTTCCAGCTTGGCCAGCCGGTCCTTGGAGGCCTCGTCTTTTTCTTTTTGCAGGGCCTGTTTTTCAATCTCCAGCTGGCGGATCTTGCGTTCCACCTCGTCGAGTTCCACCGGCATGGAGTCGATCTCGATGCGGAGCTTGGAGGCGGCTTCGTCGATCAAGTCGATGGCCTTATCCGGCAGGAAGCGGTTGGTGATATAGCGGTTGGAAAGAACCGCGGCGGCCACCAGGGCCGCGTCCTGGATGCGCACGCCATGGTGCAGTTCGTAGCGTTCCTTGAGGCCCCGCAGGATGGAAATGGTGTCGGGCACCGAGGGTTCACCCACGTAAACCTGCTGGAAGCGGCGTTCCAGGGCCGGGTCCTTCTCGATGTACTTCCGGTATTCGTCGAGCGTGGTGGCGCCGACGGCCCGCAGTTCCCCGCGCGCCAGGGCGGGCTTGAGCATATTGGAGGCGTCCATGGAGCCCTCGGCGCGGCCCGCGCCCACCAGGTTGTGGAGTTCGTCGATGAAAAGGATGATCTGGCCTTCGCTTTCGGTGACTTCCTTTAAGAAGGCCTTCAAGCGGTCCTCGAATTCGCCGCGAAACTTGGCGCCGGCCACCATGGACCCCAGGTCCATCGCGATGACCCTTTTCCCCTTCAAGCCTTCCGGCACGTCGCCGGAAACGATGCGCCCCGCTAGGCCTTCCGCGATGGCGGTCTTGCCCACGCCGGGTTCGCCGATCAAAACGGGATTATTCTTGGTTCGGCGCGACAGCACTTGGATGACGCGGCGGATTTCCTCGTCGCGGCCGATGACCGGGTCCAGCTTGCCCCGGCGGGCGAGGTCGGTGAGGTCCTTGCCGTATTTTTCAAGGGCCTGGTACTTGGCTTCCGGGTTTTGGTCGGTGACGCGGCTGGAACCCCGGACTTCCGCGAGGGCCCTGAGGATGTTGTCCCGGTTCAAGCCATAGCGCTTGGTGAGGCCCTTCACTCCCCAATCCTCCCCGTAACCGGGGGCGTGGGGCGCTTCCAGGAGGGCGAGGAAAAGGTGCTCGGTGGAAACGTACTCGTCCTTCATCTTGTCCGCTTCCTTGTGGGCCTGGTCGAGGGCCTTGGCGAGGCGGGGCGTGACATAGATCTGGCCGCCGCCTTCCACCTTGGGCAGGCCCTTCAAGTCCTTTTCCAGGGACCTTTCCAGCAAAGACGGGTCCACGCCAATCTTCTTCAAGAGGGGCGGAACCACGCTTTCTTCCTGTTGCAAAAGGGTGAGCATCAGGTGTTCGTTGTCCACTTGGGCGTGGCCGTATTCGGAGGCCAGCGTCTGGGCGGCCTGCAGGGCGTTCTGGGCGTTAAGGGTGAATTTATTGATATCCATAAAACCTTCTTCAACCACAGAGTACACAGAGGTCACAGAGTTAAGACTTTAAGATTTTTTTAAATCCCACGCCTCACTCTGTGTACTCCGTGGTTCAAATTTTGTCTTCGTCAGTTGAGAGCAATTTAGTATTGGAAATTGGGTTCTTCAATGGCCTGGATCACAAAAGTCTTACTGCGGACCGTGGACTGCCGACTGCGGACTTTTTTCGTATATATCCATCAGCGGCACCCCTTCGCGGGTGACAGAATAAAGGAGGTTGTTCTTGAACCGGTGCTGGCCGCTGAAAGGCAGGGTGATAAGGAAATCGGCCTTGTCCAGGGAATCCTCATACTTCACGTTGGGGGGCAGGTAATAAACCGTCGAGAAGGGGTCCTGGAGGGAGGAAACATGGTAGGTCTTTTGGGGGTCCGTGAAGCGGTTCTTCTTAAGCCATTCCACCGCCTCCTTGGCCGCGCTTCCCCGGTCCTCGATCTCAAACCGGCCAAAGGCCCCGGGCAGCCTGCCGGTGAATTCATTGAAATAGACGTACTCGTAAGGATGCAGTTTCTCCATCTGCCGGGCTACCCCCCCCATATTGGCCAGGATGAGAAGGGACACGCCCCAGAACACGATGCGGCTGCGGATGTTCATGAGGAATTCGGAGGCCGAAACCGCGGCCAGGAGCCCCAGGATGGGAAGCAGGTAGAGGAAATGGCGCATTCCCAAGTAGACCACCGGTTTCAGAAGGAAAACCAGGAGCAGGTTGACCCCCAGGGCCAGGGCGAAAAAGGCCAGCAGGCGGTTGGGCCGCTGCCGCTTGGCGGTGAAGGGGGCCGCCGCCAGGAAAAAAAGGATGAAGGGCGGCGTGGAAAAGAAAACCCAGAGGGGCAGGTAGGTTAAGGGCAGGTCCGTGGCCGAGACCATCTGGCCGTTGAAGAGAAACTGGCCCGTCCAGGGGAAGCGGGAGGCGGCGCCCAGGATTTCCATGAAACGGGAGAAAAAGCCGTGGGCCAGGTAGGGCCAGGTGGCCGCCATGAAGAGGAGCGAAACGGCGAAGGTCGAAGCCAGGTCGATGGCGAAGCGGATATGTTTCTTTCCGCTTTCCGGCTTGTGCTTCCAGAGGGCATTGTCCTGGTACCGCTCGTATAAATAGAACAAAACCCAAATGACATAAAGGGACAGCCCCACCATGCGGGAAGCCTGGGCCATGCCGAACAATAGGCCTAAGACCAGGATTTTGACCGCGCCCGTTTTGGTGCGCAGAAAATAGAGGGCGGACAGGGCCGCGAAATAGGTGATGGCGAAGGGGGTGTCCCGGGGGGTAAAAGGCAGGTGGCCCAGGAACCGGGGCATGAAAAACAGGAACACCGGCCCCTGGAGCGCCAAGAAGGGGTTGCGGTATTGGCTGTAGAGCAGTTCATAGACCGCGACAAAGACGATGGCGGAGAACCCCAGGTTGAGCCAATGGAAGAACTCCAGGGAGAAGCCGTGGTTGAGGAGGAACAGGAGCATGGGGTACCAGTAGTCGTAAAGCACCCAGCCGTCGGCCTTGCCGTCGTTAACTAGGAAATAAGAGGGATCGAAGCCCTTCCCGAATAGGAAGTGGAACAGGGCCCCGCCCCGGGAATAGACGTCGTACTCGTCCCAGGCCACGCCGTAGTCCCGGTAAGTGAAGAGGACGAACAGGAAGTAAAAAAGCAGGAAGCTGATGATCGGATAGTGGGGGCGGAAGGTGCCAAAGGCGCTAGGGGAACGGGGCTTCATGGGGCTTTAATATAACAACGCTTTAAAGGGTTGTCATTGCGAGGAACTGTCAGGAGACGTTTTAGTTTGCTGTCATTCCGAGGAGCCGAGCCTATCGGCTCCTCGGAATGACAAAAAAGAAAAATCACACCTTCGGCGAAAGCGCCGATTCAATCTCAGCGAGGGACACCCCCAAAAGCTTGCGGGCGGCCTTGTCCAGGGCCTGGGTATCGCCGGCGAAGTGGAAAGTCTGGTGGACGTGGGTGAGGCTTTCCCCCGGCTTTAAGGCCGCGGCGGGCGAGGAGGTTTCCAGCTCGAAAAAGGGCCCCTGGGGCTTCAGGCCCAGCCCCGGCGGACCGTCGTTGTAGCTGTTGACCACGTCCCCCCCGAAGGGATCCTTCTGGATTTCCCACATGGAATTCACGTAAGTCCCGGGCTTTTCTGGCAGGGTGTACTTGGCGATGGTCAGGATTTTCTCCCGGGCATCCCAGGAACCCATGACCGGCTTCGCCCTTTTCGGGGCGATCCCGATCTTGCTGCGGCATTGGCCGTCGCCGCTGAAAAAAAGCGCGTCCTTCCCCACCTTCAGCCGGCCCTCCGGCACCTTGCCGAAATAGGAATCATTCACCGTAGGACCCAATTCCTTCTCCGGGCCAGGGACGAAGGGAATGACCACCGTGGATTTTTCGGAAGGCTGGAACATGCCCAGGATCCAGATGGAAACCAGCCCCGTTTCCCTTTGCCAGGCTTCCGGACCCCGGTTCCAAACGGTGTTGACCGATTCGAAACCGACGGTTTTCAGGCCGGTGGGTTCCAGTCCTAGGGCCGGAAAAATTTCCCGATCGCCCAAAAGGTTCACCGAACGGTCCACCTCGAGTCGAAAGATGAATCCGGAGTAATTGGGAAGCCGCATTTCCTTGCGGAGATGGATGGTTCTTTCATTTTTTTCCGCTGTTTCAAAAGGTTCCTTGTCGAAAGGCACGGGGACGTAGGAATGTTCCAGGTCGAAGGGCGCGCCGGGCGCGAAAAAAAGTGCGAACTGGCCGCCTTCTGGGCCCAACCAAAAGCGGTCCTCGCCGCCATAAGCGTTGAAGTGAGGCTTTGATTCGCCCGAAGCCAGCAGTTCCCGGTTGACCCAGCCATGGCTCAAGCCCAAAGGGCCACCCAGGGTACTGGTAAAAACCCGGCCCTGTAGTTTGGGAGAAACGATAACTTGCCGTCCTTTGCTGTCGGAAAGGACGTGGATTTCGGTATGGTTTTTTAGGAATTCAAGGTCGTCGTGGAAAGTCGGCATGGGCACACCCCTAAAATCTTTAGCCACAGAGTACACAGAGTAAAAATTCCGACCTCGAATTTAAACAAAATTCTAAAGCTTCAACTCTGTGTACTCTGTAATTCGAGATGGTTATTTTTTATACCGGTAGCTGGGGTTCTTAGGTAGGCCCCCTGGGTCGAAGCCATTCTGGGTGATGACTTCTTTATACCACTTGGCGCTGTCCTTGAGAGTGCGCTTCTGCGTTTTGTAATCGACATGGACGATCCCAAAGCGCGGGTCATAGCCGTAGGCCCACTCGAAATTGTCCAGTAGCGACCAGGCGTAATAACCCTTCAAGGGCACGCCGGCCGCCAGGGCCCGGTGCACCGCCTCCAGGTGGATGCCCAGGTAGTGCACCCGCGCGTCGTCGTGCAGGGTTTGTTCCAGGCTGCGCAGGGAATCGCGGGTGGCGAAGCCGTTCTCGGTGATGAGCATCTTCTTGAAGCCGTAGTCCTTCCAAAGGTAGGTCAAAAGATCGTAAAGGGATCCGGGTGCCACGGGCCAATCCAGGTCGTTCAAGGGTTCGCCCGGCAAGGGGCTGCGGTTGTTGTTAAGAGCGTCAAACCCGGGGGAGTAGCGCACGTAGGTTGGGAAATAATTGTTCACGCCCAGGAAGTCGATGGGCTGGGCGATGGTTTTGAGGTCTTCGTCCCGGTAGCCCTCCGGTTTCCCGGCGTACTCGAAGAAGACTTTCGGGTAGCCCCGGCCCGCGGCGGGGGCGAGGTAGACGCCGTGTTGGATGTCCTGCATCCACTTGGCGTGCTCGAGATCTTTTTCGTCCTGGGAGACAGGCACCATTTGGTGGAGCGCGTGGACCCAGCCGATCTCGCCCGGCAGGTTCATCTGTCGGAAGGTTTGCACCGCCAGGCCGTGGGCCAGGTTGAGGTGGTGGGCCACAAGGCCGTAGGATTTGCGGTCGCTGATCCCCGGGGGGAAGTGTCCAAAGAGGCGGCCCAGTTCGGCCACGCAGATGGGTTCGTTCATGGTGCTCCAGAAAGGGGCTTCCTTGCCGAGGGCCTTGAAAACGACCTCGGCGTATTCGCGGAAGGCGTAGGCGGTCTCGCGGTTTTCCCAGTTGCCCTCGGCCCAGTCCGGAACTTCCCAGTGGAACAGGGTGACATTGGGGATGATACCCGCGTTGTTCAGTTCCCCCAGGAGACGTCGGTAGAAATCCAGGCCCTTGGCGTTGACCTGTCCACGCCCGGCCATGACGCGCGGCCAGGAAATGGAAAAGCGGTAGGTATTGAGCCCCAAGCCCTTCATCAAGGCCACGTCTTCTTTGTAACGGTGGTAGTGGTCACAGGCAATGTCGGCATTGTCGCCCTTGTCGATACGGCCGGGCATCTTCGTGAAGCGGTACCAGTCGCTGGAGGCGGCCCCGTCGGCCAGGGGGTGACCTTCGATCTGGAAGGAACTGGTGGCGGCGCCCCATAGAAAGTCCTTGGGGAATGAAATAAACTGGGAGGGCATGTCGGGTTGGAGCCTTTCACAAAAAGTGTCCGTCAGTTTATTGTTTTTCGGTTAAAAATGAAGCGCAAACTTAGGGATAACCAAAAAGAAAGCTCTTTCATGAAGATACCTACTATCGTCAAAATCGGAAACCCGGTCCTTCGCCGCAAGATTTCGAATGTCAGCTTATATCAATTGAAAAATAAAAAGTTTCAGGCTTTCCTGAAACAAATGGCTTTGACCATGCGAAAGGCCCAGGGAGTCGGCTTGGCGGCCAACCAAATCGGGCAAAATCGCCGTGTTTTCGTGATGGAATGCCACGGCAACAAGCGCTATCCCAAGGTGGCTTCCTTTCCCCTTCAAGCCTACGTGAACGCCCGTATCGTGAAATATTCCAAATCCGTTGTAAAGGGCTGGGAAGGGTGCCTGAGCATCCCGGGGTTTAGGGGTATCGTCCCTCGCTCCCGCTGGGTGACCTTCGAGGCGACCACGCCCGGCGGCTTGAGGATCCGGCGGACCGTCCGGGGCTTCGAGGCCCGCGTGGTGCAACATGAAGTGGACCACTTGAACGGCTTCTTCTATATTGACCGTATGAGGGATTGGAAATCCTGGATGCACTTGGAGGAGTTCAACCGGCGCTTCAAGGCACGCGTCCAGGACCGCAAATAGGACGCCACCGCCAGCCGGTTATGCCGTCGAATCAATAATGAATAGCGGTTTATATAATGAGGTGAACTTATGGTGCTTTATCTTCTTCGCCACGGCAAAGCCGCGCGGCAGGACCCCGACGGGCCCCGTTCCCTGACTTCAACGGGCCGGGAGGAGGTAGCCCGCGTGGCCGGCTATTTCAAAAAAAAAGGCCTCAAGGTCCAAAACCTTTGGCACAGCCCCAAAACCCGCGCCGTTCAAACCGCCGAGATCTTCCTGGGGGTCGTCGGAAAAAACGGAACCAAAGTTGAGGAAAAAAAGGAATTGAAACCCGAAGGGGATGCCCAGGAGGTTTATGGGGAAATCAATGACTTCAAGGGGAACTCCCTTGTATTGGTCAGCCATCTTCCCTTCATCGGGGAACTGGCGTCCCTGCTGGCGGGCGATTCACCCGAAGCCGAGATAACCTTCCCCACGGGGGGTGTGGTTGCTTTCGAGCGGAAGGGCAAAACCTGGAAATGGCTTTGGTCGCTTGATCCTTCTACGTTCAAATGATGAAACCTAAATCTCAAAAATTCCGCCAAGCGGCAATGCCAGGCCCTTTGTGCGAGGACGAATTCAAGGCCGCGGGCCGCTAGGTAGAGGGCCGGTAGCAGGCACCTGCCCCTCGGCCAGTTCGGTTTTGAGGGTACACAGTGGGTCTCCCTGTGAGCGCCGTTAGGACCGGGGGCGCGCTTTGGTTGTGCCCAGCCAAGGCGATGGAGCCTTCGAAATCGCCACTGCTATGCCGTTCTTCATAATTAAATTGGGCCTTTGGCCCAAACAGTGAGAACGGTATGACCCTTGTTTCCTTATTCGGGCTTCGCCCGATTTTGAAAGGAAAACAAGGGTAGGCTGGGCCTCTGCTAGGGCCGTGCCTTGGAGTAGATGGCGTAGGTGCACTTGAGTGTGGCTTTGTCCAAAATCAAGCCGCTCAAGGCGTTCAAGACGTCCTTGCAGGTGAAGTTGCCTTCGACCGGGCACCTCTTTTCCCTCAAGGCGTAGAGGGTGAAGATGTAGGTGTGGAGTTTTTCGTCGTTCCAGGGCGGAGCGGGCCCGTCATAGCCGAAGTAAGTGCCTTCCATGTTCGGGTTTCCCTTGTACCATTCAGTGAAATCGTTAATGGCATGCCGGGTGCCGCGGGCGCCGGACGGGCCGGGCTTGCCCTTGACCGTGACCTCCTTGCTGAATTCGCCGGTCTGGATGAAGGTCTTGGTGTCCAGGTCCACCATCGCCCAATGGTAGAACTCGGTGCGGGGATATTCATAGGGGACCACTTTTCCTGCCTTGTTCACGAAGTCGCGGCTGGTCGGGGCGTCGATGTCGTGCATGACGATGACGAGGGATTTGGTGCCCTCCGGCATATCGCCCCAGGAGAAATGGGGGTTGCGGTTCCTGGCCAACTCCGCTTGGTGGGTGTTGTGGGGCTTGAGGAAGACATATTCCTCCCGCATACGGGAACCGTCGCTGAAGCTGTCGCTATAGAATTTCATCGCCTCTCCTTGCTCAAGGGGTATTGGGGATCACTATTGAAGCACGGCTCCCATAAAAAACAAGCCTGAAGTGGCTGACAAGGGTAGAAACCCCGTTGGAGTTCCCCTTGTTCCAAAGCCACTCACAGGGAAAGACCCCTGTGTACAACTACCTCATGACGAAATGTTGCGAGTGTATTCTCCATCCATAAACCTTTAAACGGTAAAACGGCCTTAAAAAATGCGCCTTGTTTTTAGTTTCAGGGCGCTCCCGTCCCCGGCCTGGTTGGAGCCCCCCGGGCTTGCCCAGCCTTTGGCTGGGACGTCTTTCACCCACGACTAAAGCCGTGGTTTCAATGCGGCGACTTTAAACCTCCTTTGGTTTAATTCCCTTTTTTATATATAATGGCGCTCCCTAAGTTTTCCATTTCGCCCCTGGAGGCTTCTTTTATGTCCACTGCCACTCAATCTGTCACCGGCACCCATTACGAACAGCTCATGAAGGGGGTGGATGGCGAAGTCCGGGGTAAGGTCGAGGACTTTATCCGCTTCTTCGCCAACGACGCCGACACTTCGGCCCTGGCGGAAAAGTCCCGCTCGGATAAATTGCGCAACGCCTACAACGCACTCGTGGATTACATCGTTTCCAACCTCTTGAACAACCTCAATCCCGAGCAATCCACCTTCCTTTGCACCGGGGCCATCGGGGACAAGATCACCGTCCAAACCGAGAAAGAGACCAAGGCCATTGAGCTACTGCCGACCCATTTTTATGCGTCCCTCCTAAAAACATTTTCGGGCCGTAATCCCGAGACGATCCCCGCCCCCGCTTATTGCGTGGTCGACAAGTTCATGGCCATCGCCCGCAACGAGTTGGTCTCCTTCAAAATGGGCAAGGAGCGGGAGCGGGACCTGCGCAATGCCTCCGGTTCCGATAACAGCTACGTCAAGAACGAGTGGAAGCGCAAGATGAACCAGTTGCGGACCGAGATCGGGATATCCATCGGCCAAATGGAGTCCAACTTCTCAAGGTTCATCGGCTCTTTCAATGAGGCCGCGGGAAAGAACGCCAAGAGCGCCATGGAGATCCTCAAGAAGGTGGCCGCCATTTGGGGCCGGGGCGAGAACGTGACCGAACAGGAATTAGCCTTCCTCAAGGCCTTCGAGGGCAAGACCGGCCTGGCGGGCGGGGGCATGGCCAAGTGGTTGGACGAGTTGCAGGCCCAAATGGGAATCATCTCCGAGCACAGCCGGCAGGTCGAGGAGAAATACCAGATGGTCCTTAAGTGCCAGCAGGAAATGGCCAAGGCCGAAGTGATGATGCGCACCTCCCCCGTGGACGGCCAGAAGATCCGCGACGAGTGGAAGCGCAAGATGGACCAGGTCAAGGGCGAGGTCGTCCTGTCCATCGGTCAGATCGATGCTAACTCACCCAAGGTCATCGCCGCCTTGAATGCCTCCACCGGACAGAGCGCCAAAAGCGCCATGGAGACCCTCCGGACCATAGCAGTCATCTGGACCAAGGGAGATACCCTGACTGAACAGGACAAAGGCGCGCTTAAGGCCTCCGAGGGGAGGATGGGGTCAAGCGCCGCGGAACTGACAAAAGTGGTCACGCCGATCATGCCCCTCATGGGCAAGATTTCCGAGAACGGCAAGCAGGTGGAGGAGAAATACCAGAGCGTGGTCAAGTGCCAACAGGAAATCGCCAACGCCGATACCGGCCTGGCGACGGTGGCCCCCCCCACTTCCGGCCCCCTTTTCGAACAAGTCGTCATCGCGCAGATCCGCACCGACATCGACACCACCAACAACGTCTGCGTGAGGGCGGCCGACACCTCCCCCATGAGGATCCCCTTTTCCGCGGCCCGCGTTCTCCTTTCCAAGCAGTTCCCCGACCAGGGGGACCCGATGGACAGCCTCTGCACCCCCCCTGCCGTTCTGGCGGCTCTGGACAAGATCCTGAAGATCCATACCAACCTCTTCAACCGGGACTGGGAGGGAAAACACATCATTCCCTCCATCATGATTGAGCCCCTGCGCAACTTCGTGGATTTCTTCGAAGACCGGTTCGTCATGTCCTTCGTCTCCGGCGAAACGGTCCGTAAGGGCGCCTTCGTGACATTCAACCCGATGGAGGTGCAGATGCTGCGCCTTTGCGCCCTTTACCTCACCAAGGACCCCATTTATGACTACCGGGGCGAGGTGAGGACCGGGACCTTTATGGGCGACTACATGGGCAAGATCGAGAAGGAAACCAAGGTGAAGTGGACGGGGCAGGACAAGAAGTTCTCCCTGGCGGCCACCCAGAGCATGCAGGACGAGGCCAGCCGCGACGACGCGATCAGCGACTACATCGATTTCATCAACGCCATCGCCAACAACATCGCTCCCTCGCCCAAGATCAGCAAGCGCAGAATAGCGATCCTGCTACGGTACGTGCTGTTCGACAAGATCGAGAAGAACATCGCGGCCATCCTGAAACTAGTGACCCAGACCGATCCGGGCGAGGCCAAGACCGCCATCATGTCCTTTGCCAAGGACAACATCGACGTGGCCAAGGACCTGGTGCGCGCGGCCGTCAAATATGACCCCATGGCCTCCAAAATGTTCAGTGACAATGCCGACTTCGCTATCATGCGGGTGTTCGGCGGCGGCGGCCGTTAATCCGAAACTCCAAGCCGTCCCAAAGTGCTTCCTGATTCAGGAGGCACTTTTTGTTTTCCACCCCCGCCGATAATAGGACGATCACCCGTAATTACGAGGAGCCCAAAGGGCGACATGCCTGCGGTAGTTGGCCTTATTCCAGGCCAACCATCCTTGGCCAAAAGCCAAGGACAATCATTAATATTCCATAAAACTGCAATTTTTGAATTTTTATGGATTGCTTCGTCGCCCTCTTAATTTCGGGGTTTCTCGCAATGCCGGCTGATTTCAAATCCGTTTTTTATCCTAAACCCCTGGAAACCTTTTCTTCCAGGGGCTTTTCTTTTATGCTGTCGCCCGTTCTACTTTGTGAGCTTTAATTCGAATTTAAATTTTCCTTTAAAGGGAATTCCATGGCCCCGGAACTAGAGACAAACTTCGTTTGGATGGATTTGGAAATGTCGGGTTTGGACCCCAAAACCTGCGTCATCCTGGAAATCGCCACCCTCATCACCGATAAGGAATTGAATCCCGTGGCCCAGGGGCCAGCCCTGGTGGTTCACCAGCCCGATTCCATCCTGGATGCCATGGACGACTGGAACAAGAAACACCACAAGGAATCGGGATTGATCCAGGCGGTGAAGGGCTCGAAAACAAGCCTCGCCGAAGCCGAGCAACAGACCCTGGAATTCATCTCCCGGCATTGCAAGCCCAAAAGCAGCCCCCTCTGCGGGAACACCATCTACCAGGACCGCCGGTTTTTGATCGAGTACATGCCCAAGCTAGAAGGCTACCTTCACTACCGGCTGGTGGACGTAAGCACCATCAAGGAACTGGTCAAACGCTGGTACGGGCCGGAGTTCCAGGCGCCCGCGAAAAAGCAAAAGCACAAAGCCCTGGACGATATCCTGGAAACCGTCGAGGAATTGAAGTTCTATCGCAAGACCGTCTTCAAATAGATTACTTCTTCCGTTTGGCCTTCTTCCCAAAGTAACCTTGATGCCAGGCCCAGGCCGTCCTTAGGATATTCTCTAGGCTGGAGTGCCGGGGCTGCCAACGGAGAACCTCCTGGGCTTTCTGGGCCTGGGCCACCAGCTCGGGCGGGTCACCCGGCCTCCGCAGCCCCATCTGGACGGGTATCTTCTTTCCCGTCACCTCTTCGGCCTGGGTGATGACTTCCCGGACCGAGTAGCCTTTGCCAGTCCCCAAATTGAAGAAATCGCTCTTGTCGGTTTCCATCATGAGCTTCAAGGCCAGGAAATGGGCGCCGGCCAGGTCCGTGACGTGGATATAGTCCCGCACGCAGGTTCCATCGGGCGTGGGATAATCCTGCCCGAAAACCGTGATATCCTTGCGCCGCCCCATGGCGGTGTCCAGCACCAGGGGGATCAAATGGGTCTCGGGATCGTGAACTTCCCCCATTTTCCCCGAGGCATCCGCCCCCGCCGCGTTGAAATAACGCAGGAAGGTGGATCGAAGACCATAGGCCTTGTCATACCAGGCCAGTATTTTTTCCAGCATCATTTTGGAATCGCCGTAGGGATTGACCGGATTGCGGGGATGGTCCTCAGGGATTGGAATTTTCACGGGGTCGCCATAAACCGCGCAAGTGGAGGATAGGATAAAAAACTTCGTCTTTTGCTCCAGCATGACGGAAAAAAGGTTCATGGCGTTGGTAAGGTTGTCCTGGTAGTACTTCTGGGGATTCGTGACTGATTCCCCCACATAGGTGTGGGAGGCGAAATGCATCACGGCCGCTGGTTTGAACTTGCGGAAAGTCTTCAACAACCGACTTCGGTCGTTCAAGTCGCCCTTGACGAATTTCCCCTGGACCGCCCAACTATGCCCCATGGAAAGGTTGTCGTAGGTGACGGGCTCAAACCCGAAAGTCTTCGCTTCCGAAACGGCGTGGCTCCCGATATAGCCGGCCCCTCCTGTGATGAGAACAACCGGAAGTTTTTTCAAGTAAACCTCATTTCATTTCACGGTAAAGTGATTTTCGATTATGGAAAAATAAACTTTTTTCCCTTTTTGTTCAAACTACTTCACCTGGGAAAAAAGCGCTTCCAGGTAAAACAGTTTCCTTGAATTGCTGTATTTTTGGCTATACGCGCATAAAACACTGCTTAATAATAGCCCCAACAATCCACCTCGACACCGAATCCTGTTTTGAAATTACGGGAACCTACCTTGCCTTCCAAAAAAAATACCGCATCTGAAAATGCGAAAATGTTCCGTATTGCCCAGAACGCAGCTTCCAACGAACGGCTGGCGACACTCAACCAAGGCTTGCTGTCATTGTATCATGCGAGCGCTGAGCTCCAATTTTCAAAACCCCTCAACTCTCTCCTGAAGTCCATTCTCCGCGGCCTCAAGGACGGAACCGGAATTTCCAAGGCTTCGATCTTTATCAAGGACGAATCCTCCTTCAGCCTGACCGGATGCGTCGGTATCGGCCTCAATGAAAAGAAAATCCAGGAAATGAACGTCCTCTTGACGGTTGAGGAAGAAACCGATCTCCTCAAAACCTGTCAGGCGCCCGTGGAGTCCAACGGAGGATACCCGGCCCAGGATCGGTTACTCCGGCTTTTTGAGAATGAGTTGGAATTAAAGGACGCCGGAATGGTGGCCCTGGAAATCCGCGACCATTTGATCGGCGTCTTGATCTACGAAAAGACCCCGGCTTTGTTGCACCAGGAAATCCTCGTCATCTTCTCCCGCCAGGCGGCCCTGACCATTGAGAACGCCAAGCTCTTCGCGAAGGTCGAGGAAATGGCCATCCGGGACACCCTGACTGGCCTTTACAACCGCCGTTACTTCCACCAGATCCTCGATTACGAGCTCAACCGCGCCAAGCGCTACCGCCAATCCCTCTCCCTGATTTTCATCGACTTGGATCATTTCAAGGAAATCAATGACCAATTCGGCCATTCAGTGGGCGACCAATTCTTGAAGCAAATCGCCCAAAAGCTTTTTTCCCTGTTCCGCACCACCGACTTGGTGGCGCGTTACGCCGGCGATGAATTCGTGGCCATCTTGCCCGCCACGGCGGGGGATGGCGCCATGATCCTGGCGAAACGGGTTCAGGAATCCCTCGGGAATTACCAGATTATGGTCCGGGGTCGCACCCTCCAGGTGTCGGTAAGCATCGGCGTGGACACCTATGAATCGGCTGAGGGCATCGGCGGCGTGACTTTGATCGACCGCGCGGACAAGGCCATGTACGAGGCTAAAGCCCGGGGCCGCAATTGCGTTCGGAGTTACCAGGAAATCCAAAAAGCCCTGGCCTGAGGCGTTCCCCGCTCCGTTTAAGTCCTGCCTCAGGATCAAAAACCTTCCTGCAAATCCAGTCACGTTCTTCGGCCTACTCCAGCCTCTCTTGCGCTTCCTTCTTGAGTTTCACGAATTCCTCGATCCTTTGCCGGTTGAGCGGAACAATGGAATTAAAATGGACCCGGATTTTATAGCGCTCCTCGCGGGGATGGAGGAGCTTGGCGCAGGAAACGATGGTGCCCGCCGCGGAAAGGCCTCCCGTCGAGTTGGGAAGGTGAATTTCCATTGCAAGGTAGGTGCCAGGAGAAATCGGCTCCGAGGCATTGAGCGCCAACCCCGTGCCGCTCAAGTTCAGGGCCAGAGTGTGCCTCGGCGGGGATGAGAATCCCCTCTCCCGGATTTCAAAGGAAATGGGGACCAACGAGTCCACCCGCTCGGACATGCGGCGCTTGACGTTGACCAATTCGTTGACCGAGGGGCGCTGAAGCACCAACAGGGGGATAGGTTTGCGCCGCGCTTCCAAGACAACGCTGAAAAAGGTGAAAAACTCTTCCCCAACGGAAAACCCGACTTCGATGTCCTCTTTCGGGGTAACGGGCGCCAGGCTCCCCCTTCGGATCGGATGGGCGGCGTGGAGGAGCCGGCCCAAGGCCATCTCCACCCGGCTTTTATCCCAGGACGCCGAACCCACGGCGCGCAGAAAAATGGCCTTGTTTTCGCGCAGCTTCGACAACGCTTCAAGCGAGGATGACATGGGCCCCATCCTAGTTTCAAACCAAGGAAATTCAACCGATGGCGAAAAGTTTTTTCTGGCTGCTGGAGGCGGCGGGGACGTCCTCCAAAACCTTTATAGTTTGAAGGCGGCCGTCGGACTGGCCGTTGATTCGGGCCCCAGAATCCAAGACATTCATCAGGTAGCTGTAGATCTCCTGGGTGATCACTTCCCCCGGGCAAAGCACGGGGATGCCGGGGGGATACGGGCAGACGATCTCGGCGCAGATCTTCCCCACGGACCGCTTGAAGGGGATCTTACGGGTCAGTTTGGTCAGGGCTTCACGGGGGTTCACTTCCTTGCGGGGCACGAAGTGGGGAAAAACGATGCGCTTGCGCTTCTTTTGGTTGATGAACATGTCCTTATAATCCACGACGATCTTTTCCAGGGCCGAAACGAAGCGCTTGAGTTCCTTGGCCGTATTCCCCAGCGAAACGAACAGCAGGACGTTCTGGAAATCCGCCATTTCGGTTTGGATGCCGTACTCGGCGTTCAGGATCTTGGCCATGTCGTAACCCGAGCAGGGCAGGCCCTTGGTGGAAATCGTCAGCTTGGTGGGATCCAGGTCTAAGCTGGGGATCTTGCGCACTTGCTCACGCGTCAGGCAGGTCAAACCCGGGATTTTGTTGACTTTGGCCCGGGTGTCCTCGCACATTTGGATGACTTCGTCGAGCGCCTGCTCCCCGCCGTGCACCATCTGGTAGCGCGACAGGTCGAGCGACCCCAGGATAACGTAGGAGGGGCTGGTGGTTTGCAGCATCTGCAGGGTGGTCTTCAGGCGCAGGATGTCCACCCGCACCCCCTTCACGTGCAGCATGGAGCCCTGGCTTAAGGCTGCCAGGTGCTTGTGGGTGGATTGCACGCACATATCCGCGCCCGAATCGATGGCGCTACTTGGGAAGGCCTGGGTGGAAATGCAGGTGTGCCCCGTGGGCCTCGTCCACCAAAAAGATCTTGTCGTATTGGTGCACGATCTCGGCGATGGCTTCCAAGTCGGCGGTGAGTCCGAAATAAGTGGGGTTGGTCACCAACACCGCCTTGGCGTCGGGATGCTGGCGGCAGGCCTCGTCCACCTGCTCGGGGGTCAGGTTCAGGATCAGGTCCGAGACCTCGTCGATCTTGGGCATGATATAGACGGGCTCGGCGCCCGCCAGGATGACGGCGGAAATGACCGATTTGTGCGCGTTGCGGGGGATGATGATCTTGTCGCCGGGGTCGCAGGCGGAAAGGATCATGGCCTGGTTGCCGCCCGTGGTGCCGTTGACCAGGAAGAAGGAATAATCGGCGCCGTAGGCCTTGGCGGCCAGGACCTGGGCCTCCTTGATGACGGAACTGGGCTCGTGGAGGGAGTCGACCTCGCTCATCACCGACAGGTCGAGCCGGAACACCTTGTCCCCGACGAATTAGCGTGAAGACCTTCAGGATTCCCTTGCCGTGTTTGTGGCCCGGCGTATGGAAGGAGATCTTATTTTCGTTGGCGTAGCTGACGATGGCGTCAAAGAGGGGGGTTTTATCCTGGCCGTCGTAAAGTGACATTTACTTTGAATTCTTCTCCTCTCCAATGAAACGGTAAGTGAGCGGTTTGTCGTCCCGAATGATTTCCTTGAGGCTTTTGAAACCGTCCCGGATGTACTTGGGGACGAAGAAAATCCCCTCATGGGTCTCGCCGTCGTAATACTTCAAGAGGCCCACGCCCCTTTCCTTGAGGATCTTGTCCACTTGGTCGCGCTTCAGGCTCTTCGGATCCACCGACTTTGAGGCCATGGTGAAACTCCAGGGAATATCGAAGGAAGGCACGTTGGCGGGCCAGGAATAAACCATCGGGAAAACCTTCTTCAGGGTGTGGTGCACAGCCGCCAGGCACCGCAGTTCCTTTTCTGCCGAACAGCCGGATTGCAGGGCCACCATGCCGTTTTCCGAGAGCTTACCGGAGACCATCTTGTAGAATTCCTCGGTATAAAGCAGGTAAGCCGGGCCCGCTTCGACGGGCTCGGGGATGTCGATGATGATGACGTCGAACTTTTCCTTGCTCTTCTCCAAAAACTTTCGCCCATCCTGGAACAAAAGGGTGGTCCGCTTGTCCTTGAAGGCACCCCGGTGCCACTCGGGCAAGTATTGGTCGCACAAATCCACCACCCGCTTGTCGATGTCGATCATCCAGGCCTTCTCCACGGTCTTGTGCCGCAGGACCTCGTAAAGGGTGGCCCCCTCTCCTCCCCCGATGATCACCACTTTTTTGGGGTTGGGGCAGGTCACCATGGCCGGGTGCACCAGGTTTTCGTGGTAAATGAACTCGTCCAGTTGGGCCGACTGCATATGTCCATCCAGGATCAAGCATTTCCCGTAATGGTTGGATTGGATGACTTCCACTTGCTGGTAGGGGGTCTTCTCGGAGGCGTAAATCTTCGAAATACCGCGCATATGGGCTTCATCGGGCGCGTAAAATTCGATGTGCCAATGGGGGCTGATGTCGTTCATGAAAAAAGCCTCAGTTTGTATTTTTTTAACAAAATGGCAGGTCGGTGGGGTTTTTGGGGTTGGGTGGGGACAGCTTTAGGGTTAAAAATCAAAAATTGTTCCCTGTTTTTTGGATTTTGTTATGAATTTTTTTAAGTATAAAGCTTTGCCCAACACTGTCAAGAAAAAAACCGGTTTCTCACTCTTCGAGGAGCGAAAAAATATTTTTTCAGATTCGTTTTTGAAAAAATATTTCACGGCTTCATCATGTTAAGATGATTTCCCATCACGAAGGATGAATGAAATGTTCCAGAAGCGGGTCTTTTCCAAAATTTTCGATCTTTTAATTCTCTTCTCCATTTTTTTCACCCCCCTTTTGTTCTTCATCCACAGCCACGACCAGTTCGAACTGCCGAAACTTGTTTTTTTGGCCCTTTTGGCGGTTCCGGCGCTGCTTTGGGAGCTGAAAG
Source organism: uncultured Pseudomonadota bacterium (assembly GCA_963770835.1). Lineage (GTDB taxonomy): Bacteria > Oederibacteriota > Muellerivitia > Muellerivitales > Muellerivitaceae > JAJPJW01. The sequence continues at coordinate 179,379 of CAVYRH010000010.1, read as the reverse complement.
AAACAGGTTGCCTGTGCCCGACCCCCTTAAGCACCGCCCTTTTGATCCTCCTCGCAGTGGAAACCGCCGCTTCCCTACCCACCACCAGCCTGAGCTGGCGCACCAGCCTCCTAGGCGACTATGAGAATTTCTCGGGATTAACCACTTTCATCGTTTATCTGCTTTGGTTCCGGGTTTTCAGCCGCCGCCTCAACAACGAAAAATTGGAAAAGCTATTTGTTTTGAACTCCCTGACGGCTTTCCTTTCCGCACTTTACGCCATTGGCCAGCATTTCGGTTTCGATTTCATCCAATGGAACCCCGAATCAGTCGTCGCAAGCCGCGAATTCGCGGCCCTGGGCAACCCAAATTTCCTTTCGGCTTACCTGGCGATGTCCCTTCCGCTTTTTCTTTCGGTTTCCCTCAAGCGTCTTTCCGGGGAACCCAAACCGGCCCCCATGTCGGAATTCCTTTACTATGTTTTCGGCGCCTGGGGTCTTTTATTCTTGGTCCTCGGAACGGCGAAGGGCGCTTCCTTTCTTCACTTAGAACCCTCCAGCACATTCCAGTTCATCCTGAGGGCCGCTGGATTGTGTATGTTTTCGGTGGCGGGCCTGCGATTTATGCTGATTCGCTCCTGGGTGGAAGCTTTTGGGGGGGTCATCATCCTCATCCTGGGCCTTTTAAGCACCGGCAGCCGGGGTGGATTCCTGGCCGCCGTTTTGAGCCTCGGTTTTTGGATCTTCCTCGCCGCCGGGAACAAGGACTATTCGGAGCCGATCCGCAAAAGGCTCTCGAAAATTCCAAAAATTTTCGGCGCGATCGTCCTTTGCGCGGTTTTCGCCCTGTTCTTTTTCTTGGGGCGCGGGTTCCTCAACCGGCTTTGGGATTCCACCCTCCACGTCGGCCAAAGCTTGGCCGTTTCCCGCCTTCATATATGGAGGCCGGGTCTGAAAATGGCCGAGGCCAAGCCAGTCCTGGGCGTGGGGCTGGATACCTTCAAGATCGCCTTCCCCTATTACAGCGGCATCGAGTTCAACCAGATCGACGGCATGTTTATGAGCTCCCGCATGGCCCACAACGAACTCTTGCAGATGGCCTGCACCACCGGCTTCCTGGGGCTCGCGGCCTACCTGGGGGTCCTGGGATCATTTCTATTCATGGGATGGAAGGCCTATCAGGCCACCTCCGCGCCCGTGAAGTGGCTTTTGGCCGCCGTTTTCGCCTCCGCCCTCGCCTACCATGCTCAAAATTTCTTCAGTTTTGGGGTCGCCAGCATCAACCTGCTTTGGTTTTTGCTTTTGGCCGCGGTGCAATGGAACTACCGGTCCTCCCAACCCGCGGCCGGGGCTTCCGCCGGCACCCGTTTCTTCATGTTCCTTGAAAAACCGGCGCTAATTTTGCTCTTGCTGGTGATCCCCTGGTTTCCCTTGAATCGCCTGGGCGCCGACATCGCCTTTGGCCTGGGCGGCACCGTTGCCGAAGCCCTCAAAAACCCCAACCCCCAAACCTCGCCGGAGCTTTACTCCGAATATTCGGATTTTGAGATCGGCCAAATGAAACGGGCGGTCCAATTGTGTCCTCTGGAAGTGAAGTATGTCCTCTACCTGGGACTGGCCTACGAGCAAAGGGCCCAAATCGACCCCGACCGCGCTAAGGATTGGGACCTGGAGGCCCTCAGCTGTTACGAGCAGGCTCTCCAAATGAGCCCGGCCAACTCCTATTACTACAACGATGAAGGCCGCCTTTGCGACACGTTAAGCCGTTACGGCGGCGACTACCCGGCCAGGGCCGAGGAAGCCTACCGGCAAGCCGTTCATTGGGACCCCGCCAGCCCCCTTTTCATTATTAATTGGTCCAACGCGCTCCAAAAGCTGGGAAGAACACAAGATTCGCAGGCCCAGTTAGAAACGGCCTTCGCGCTCGACCCCGCTTTCACCTCCAAGGTCCTCTCCCAAAAGGCTTTTGAGGAATACCATGCGGGCGACAAGCCCCAGGCCTTCGGCCTCCTGGCTGAGGCCATCCAAAGGAACACCTCCAGCGCGGAGGCCTACTATTGCCGGGGTATCCTTTATCTGCAGGAAAGAAAGAAAAACTTGGCTTTGAGGGACCTGGAAGCGGCCGAGGGCCTGAACCCGACAGCAGAGAAGAACCCTTCAATTCAGGGGTTGGAGGATTTAATCGGCCAGGCGAAAAAGTAAAGGGCTACGGGTCGGCCTTGCCTCTTGGGGTCCCACGAATGTCCGGGGGTCCCGAAGGAAGGATGCCTGGTTGGCTGGGTTACGATTTAAATATCTTGTTGAGGAAATCCCTCATGGCTTTCCAGGATTTCTTGTCCGCGTCGGCGTCGTATTTCAGCCCGGGAACCGTGCCCTTGTTGTCCGGATTCGTGAACCCATGGACCGCGCCCTTGTATAGGATGATTTTATAATCCACCTTGGCGTCGTCCATTTCCTTTTTAAAACCCGGAAGCGCCGGGAGGGTGAACTGGTCCGCCCCGCCCTGGCAGACGAGGACCTTGGCCTTAATGTTCTTGGCGTCCGCCGGCGTGGGATTGTCCAGTCCCCCGTGGAAAGTGACGATTCCGGCGATATCCGCCCCGCTTCGCCCTAATTCCAAAACCGTGGCGCCCCCAAAACAATAACCAATGGCGGCGGTCTTGGAGGGATCCACCAGGGGGTTGTCCCTCAATTGGTCAAATCCCAGGCTGACCCGGCGGCGCAAGAGGGCCCGGTCGGCGTAAAATTTCGAGGATTCGGCCTTGCAGGCCTCGAAGCCATCAGGCCTGACCCCTTTTCCGTAAATATCCGGTGCGAAGGCCACGTAACCCAGTTGGGCCAACTGCTCGGCCCGCCCCTGGACGTAATGTCCCAGGCCGTTCCACTCGTGAACCACCAGGATCCCCGGCCTTTTGCCCTGGATGGAATCGTCGTAAGCCAGGTAACCTTCGAGGACCGTGTCGCCGTCCTTGTAATCAATGGTTTGGGTGACCACTTTCGCCTGGGCGAAACCCAACGACACGCAAAACAGCAAAACCGCGGCAAGCCATTTCCTCATACTTCCCTCCAATTATTAAAGTTGTCCTTTTATAACCAAGGCCTTCCCTCAAAGACAAGTGCGGATTTCTTTTCTGGTTCCCGTTCGGTATTTCCATTTGATACGGCGGGGGTCCCTCCCAAGGTTTCCTGCGAAGTTTGGCGGCCGCCCTTCCGACAGACGAATAACCATTATTTGTTGATCGTCTATAGCCCAAAATATCTCACATTCCATTTTCATACTTTTTTATAATGCCTTACTTAACTTACCGTTTCGGGCGGGGTGATTTTCACAAGGGAGGTTGCGATGGAAGCCAAGAGCGGGTGGATGGAAAAACGAAAGCATGAACGGGTCCTGGCCACCCTGAAGGTGAACTATATGACCGTCACTGCGGATGAAACCAAGAAACTTCTGAAACAAGACCGTTACCGGACCACGACGGCGGAACATCTTCCAGAGCTTTCCAAAAAATCAACCCTGTACAAGGCCGTCACCAAGGATATCTCCATTTGCGGCTTGGCCATGCACAGCCAGCACCCCCTCCCGAAAGGGTCCGTGGTCGAGGTGAACATGGACCTGCCGAATTTCCCGGTCAGCCTGAAGTTTTTGGCGGAGGTCCGGCACGTGGAAAAAATCCTGGAAATGGGCCGGACCGTTTACTCCGCCGGAATGAGGATCATAGCCATTAGCAAGGAAGACGTGAAGCGCATCGCGGATTACCTGATCCGACAAAAAATGGGGCAGGGCTAAAAACAAAAGGGCAAGCCTAAGGAGTCCTGGCGCAGCGAAACCCGATGTGGTCGCTCCCCGCGCCGGCTTCGCCTCGGAAGGCTTAGCGTAAACGGGTGGCGTCGCTCTCGCAAGAACCCCCGCGCAGGCAATGGACGTGGTTTTCGTCGGGCGCCGCCTCGGGCCCCCGGGGTTCTCCTAAATTGGATCCCACTTTATCCAGGAATCGGTACCGGCCCCGGTCTTCCCCAAAGTCAAATCCATCGCCGGACGCTTTTTTTGTAGTCCCGGTACTGTTTGCCGAATTTTTTCTCCAGGTATTTTTCCTCCTCCAAAACAATGCCCCAATGGTTGATCGGCAGGCCGATCAAAAACACAGCCCAAACCCAAGGCAGGTAGAACAGGAAAGACAGCCCCAGGAGGGCTAGGTTCCCCCCCAAGTACATCGGGTTGCGGGTGAACCGGTAAGGTCCCCCCCGGACGATCTTCTTGGTGGGTTTGTGGGGTTGGGCGGGTGTTCCGTGTTTCCGGAATAGGACCAGGGCGGAAATAACAAGGGCAAACCCCAAAACCGCCAAGAGGATTCCAGCCGCCAGCCAAAGGCCGCCGGTCAAATGGGGTGCCTGTCCCCAAACCGGAAGGAGGTAACCCAATAGCACGCCGGCAAGGAGGACCCCCAAAGGAATCAGGGGCGGATACAAGAGGATGTTGGGGCGATCGGCGGAGGCTTTTTTCATGAAAACTCCTTTTCTTTGATTTCCTTGATTTTAGTCCTTCATGGAGGAGTTCAGTGGAATTCTTCGGGAAGGGTGGGGAGGTTAAGGGTGGACCCAATCGGCGGAGATGCAGGGCTCGGGTTCATTCCTTTGCCCGGCCAAAGTCCCGGGCATGGCGACGGGATTACCCGTTGTATCATTGGTCGTCGTCAAACCACCGTTGGTGTAATTGATGTTCAAATAAACGCCGGAACCCGGAAGCGCCCCGGCGCCCCTTAAAACCAGCTCCTTAGGATGTGCCAAACAAGACTGAGAACCTTAAAAACTACCCAAACCAACCCCAAGCCAATTGCCCAATAGCTAACGAGAGCGGCGGTTTTGTCTTGGCCGTTGAAAAGCTCTTTCGCTGTTTGGGCCGGATTACGGACAGCAAGGCTCCCATTTTGCCAGGCCGACTTTGCGGCGGCCTTAACAAGTTCGGGGATATTCTTCTTCGCCCAGGCACGGCCGAAGTTCGTCCGCCAAGAAATCAAGACACCAAGAAAACCTTTTTGGGGAGGAACGGCCAGGTCCGGGACGGCCTCAACCCCGCCAGCCTCCCCCTTTGCCACGGCTTCGGGGGATAGGGGGAATAAGCCTCCTGCGCCATCCACCTGCGCCAAGGCTTCGGTGGAAGGGTGGCTTGGAGGGGCGGGGTCCTGCGACGGGCTCAACACAGGGTCGGTGGTTGGACTACCCTGGCCTTTGAGAGCGTTGGCGACTGCGGAAGCCACATTCCAGGTTTCTTGCTCCCCCTGAATCGTCATTTGGACCTGGTAAGTCTCCCGGCCCTTGTATTTCACCTTGATCCCCGGCCGCAATAGGGCCCATTGGGTCTCATAGGGGTCTTCCGGGCGGTTGCCCTCTTCTTTTCGATCGAAATCATCCGGTTGCCCCCCCTGTTTGACCCAATCCACCAGTTTCTTGGTCTTTTGCTCAGTCAAATGCTGATCTAGGACCACTTTCAGGGCCCGGTAAATCAAAAGTTGGTCTTCCAAGTTGGCCAAAGCCAACAAGACATACTCGGTTATCTGGTAATAAGCCCCCCCGGTGTTCGGAGTCCGAACACCCTCCCCCCCTCGGATGCGGCTTTGTCCAGGTTTTGGGTCACCAGCTCCCTGGCGTTAGCGGAAAGGGCCTTGGTGATCTTCAAGGCGATATTCACCTTCGTAAGACCTATCCCCAACCGGGTGGCCAGTTGCCGTTGGGAGGGGACCGCCTGGGCCTTAGCTTCCACCTCAATGGCCAAATCCCAGTCCCACCAGTCCATTTCCTCCGCGTCATTGTCAACCAGGGCGGCCATGTGGGTATCGCCGGGGGGGATGTCCAGAATGATGCAGTCCAGAGCCCTCCATCCGGCCAGCTTGGCTCCGGCTAGGCGCCGGTGGCCACCGATGAGCATGTAGTCGAAGCCGGGGTTGAGGGCTTTTTCATCCGGTGTCAGCGGGCGAACCTTGGCGGGGGTTTGCTGGCCGAGGTCTATAAGGGAGTCGGCCATTTCCTGGATGGACCCCCTCCGAAAGCGCCGGCGGGGCTGCTGCGGGTTAGGCAGGATTTTGGAGAGAACGATGGAAACCAGGGTGGCTGTGGGCATGGTGGACCTCCATAAGCTAAAGAAATATTCGAACCCTTCGGCACATTCTTTGGGTTCAAAATTCAAAACAGCATAAATAAAAAGATATGAAAAATTCTAGTCGTGACGAAAGGATTGGGCAATGAAAAACACGGCGGGAGGAAAGATTTAAGTGTTTCAGCCTAAAAACTGTCCGGAAAAGACGGGCGGGGGGCATTGCACGGATCCCCGCAGTGGGCTGCCTGCCGCTAAACCCCTTTCGTCAAAAAAAGACGTAACGCAATTCCCCGTTGAGGACATCCTGGTCTTTTTCATCCGTCTGGGTGCTGTTGGCGGGCAAGGTCTGGTTGATGTTGCTAACGCCGTTGTAGAAGTAATGGTTGTAGATGAGCGAGAGAACAAACCGGTTAGGAACGACGTGAAAATTGAGGCCCGCCGTGAACTCCTGCGTCTGCCCGGACTGGTTGAGGGAGTTGATGGTGTTGCCGGCGCCGTTGACGAAAGAGGTATTGACACCGTTGTTGAAGGTTTCAGCGTAGTTCAAATTGAGGGACCATTGCGCACCAAAGCGCGTCTGGGTGGCCACGTTAATCAAATACTGCCAGCTGGGGTTGTAACTGGTGGTGATATTATTGGCCGGGTTGAAAATCGACCGGTTGTCCAGGTAGGTCGCGGTGGCCTGGAGGTAAAAAGTAAAATCCCTCGTTTCCTGGCTGATCGCGGTGCCGAGGGTTCCCGAAGCCCCTCCCCGCCCCACGGTTCCATTCTCCACCGGGTCCGCCGATTGGGCGTTGACCAGGTTGGGGGAGTAACTCGCCTGGAGATCCCAACTAATGGGATGGTCCTGCTGGTCCACCATGCGAAACAGCGCCGTGAAAGTCGGGTCGATAAAACCGTCCGAATGGGTCACCGTCACCGTGCCGGTCGGGAAACTGTTCGTGGTCGAGGGCCATTCGTAGGAATCGGTGACCCGGAGTTCAATCTCGCTGGTGAGGCCGTACCCCAGCGTTTGGTTGGCCGTATTGGAAAGGGTCGTGGTTGAGAACTTTAGCGCCCCCACGGGATTCTCCGTGGTCGAGCCCGTGTTTCCGTAGGTATATTCGGTGCTTCCGAAAACCTGGCCCTGCAAGGGCATATAGGCCGGGTCCGAAAGCACCCGGGAGGCGTCGGGGGAAAAGTCGAAAGCCCGCGCCCCAAGGGGCAGGAGGAACAAGGCGATTCCCGCCGCGGTTGGATAAAGGACGTGCTTGAAGGGTCGGGGTTTTTTCATTTAGTCGTTTTTTCCCTTGGTTATTTTGAAGCCGGATTTCTTAAGGGTTGGATTATCCCAAATTTCCCAAAGAACTTTCCCCAAAAATTCCACCCAGTGATTTGCCCTCTTTGATTCAATTCGGGTCCCCGACGCGGAGAACCCATATCATCTGTTGGACGAATTACGGCAGGAATAGTTTCAAAATTCACCGCCTTAGTGAAACAAGGCTTCAATAAGAAATCCGAGGCTCGGGTTGCCACCCTCCCCTTTTTTTGGCTTCCAACCGTTCAATCCTATAATTCGCGAAATTGGTGAATGAGGTTTCGTCCGGGTTTAAGGAAAGCACCGTCCGGTATTTTTCAATAGCGTCATCCTTTTGATCGACATCTTCTAAATCATAACCCCACCATAAGTATGTGGCGGCGTTTCGAGGGGCGCATTCGGCGGCTTGCTGGAACTTCTCCAAGGCATCTTCATAAACGTTCTTTCCTCTCAAGGCTTTTCCCCAAAGCAGCCAAGCCTTGTAATTTTTCGGGTCGATGGCCAGGGCCTGCCGGCATTTTTCAACCGCCTCATCGTATTTATCCAGCTTCCAAAGGTCAAAAGCCCATTCCCGATAGCCGTCCGCGAAGCGGGGGCGGGAATCCATGATCTTTTGCCAGTCCTGATTGTTGGCTTCCTCGCACAGCCTTTGGGACGGGACCAAGCAGAAGGCCAGGACCAAGGCCGAAGTGATAACCAGGGGAAGCAGGAGGGGCTTCCATTTCAGGGACAGCGCGTTTCCCCGGAAAACGCCCGCTACCCTGGGCTTCTTCCCTTTTCCCGCCGGAAAAATCCAAAGGACGATCAGAATTGTCGCCAGCACGGAGAACCAATGTCCGATATCGAAATAATTTTCGGGAATGGACGAGACGTAAAAGTCGCTCCCCTGGAGGTTGACCAGGCTGAAAAGGTCATAGCCGATGTGGACCAGCATCCATCCCCAAATATTATTCCCGCCCTTTTCAAAGAGATAGGCACCCATCAATCCATCCACGAAAACCTGGAGCATCAAACCCCCGGCCTGCTGGAAATGGCTGTGTTCGGGCCCGTACAAAGGCATGAGGTGGGTAACGTGGCTGAGGGCCCAGAGTCCCGAGGACAAAACGGCGGCGGAAGTGAAGGAACGGCCCCGCCGGAGGAACCGGAAAAGGAAACCCCGATAGAGGGTTTCCTCGAAGAGGGCCGCCCCAACCAGGATGTCCGAAAGCCGGATGCCCCAATACCATTTCAGCTGGATGGGAACCCCTTCCTGTTGGTATCCCTGGAAAGCCAGGAAGTCACCCACAAGGACCGGAAGAAGGATGAGAACCCCCGCAAGAAGTTGCCGGGGATTCGGGGCCTTAAAGCCCATGTGCCTCAGGCTTTCCCCCCAGGAAAGGGATTGGAACCGCTTGGTCCAATAGAGGGCCAGGAAGACACAGGCCAATTCACTGGAATACAACACCACTTGAATCCAATGGGGGTCCGGAAGAACACCCTTCCGATAATGAATCCAGCTGAAGACCATACAGGGGGCGACCTCGACCGAGAAAAGGGTCAGCCACAGCAAAAAGGCCCAGCGGAAGTCCCATTTTTCCTCGGGGCCCACCGGGCTCGCGGGAAGCTCCCCTGGCTCCAGCCCGAGCTGGAGTTCGGCCAGTTTTTTCCCGCATTTCGGGCAAAGGACTTCGGGATAGGGAATTTTCGTTCTGCAGGAGGGGCAGACCCTCGCGAGGCTTTTCATTTCCGCCCGGTAAGCCTTGAGGCATTTGGCTTTCCGGCAATGGAGGGGCCCCGGGCCCGGGGCTAGTTCTCTTTTGCTGAGGATTTTTCCACAATAGCGGCAGGAGCCGGTGGGTTCCTGGGCCTTTCCCCGGCCCTTCGGGCGGGCAGCCAAAAGCTCCTGGGCCTTTTGGGAATCGGCGGCCCGGGTCTGGAGCCTTACCCCGCCTAAAAAGGTATTACCGCCCGAATAGAGGGTGCCCACGGCTTCATCGGCCACGAAGGAATCGATGCCTTGGCTCGCGAGTGTGGCGCGGGCCAGGCCGGCCTCGGTGACGCCGGCATACCTCCCCACCGTGACTGGGGTTTCCGGATCTTTCGGCGGTTTCGAGGACATTTCTCCCCCACACCTGCCGCAAAAAGTAGCGAGGGGCAGGTTTTTAGAGACGCAATGGGGACAGCGCCGGAGCGGGCCGGCGGCTTCTTTTTGATAGGCTTTGACGCAGGCAGGCCGGCGGCAGCGGTAAAATCCGGGTTCGGTTAGGGCGCAGGCTTCGCAGAAGTTTTCCCTGCAATAGCGACATGGGAATAACCCTTCCGATTTGGGGTGGTTGGGGCAGGCAATATCGGGTTTCATATATGGAAAATCCTTAAATAAGTACTGTTAGAGTTCGATTTCGATTCCCTCTTCTCCCAAGAGCGCGGTGATCTCCCTCAGGAAACTCCGGGAGGGCTTCACCCGCAGGTTCTCCCCCGCCTCCACCACCATCAGTCCATGGTGGGTGGTCTGCATGTGGAAATACACCTTGGCGCTGCCCGGGTGCCGCTCGCAGATTTCCTTGACCTTGGGAAGCAGGCTGTCGTCCAGGCCCACCACGTTCATCATCAGGCGCACGCCCTTGGCCCACTTGGCGGCCATACCCTCCAGCTCGATGGCCTCATTGGCGATGACCTGGGTCCTTTCGCCGGACTTGTCGAGTCGCCCCTTCAAGGCCACCAGTTGGTCTTTGCCCAGGAGCTTCCCATGCTTGCGGTACACCTCCGGCCAGGCGATGACTTCCACGTGTGAATGGAGATCCTCCAGGATGAAGCGGCCATAGACTTCCTTGGTTTTTTTGACCACGCTCTTGGAAAAGCCCCGGATGAGCCCCGCCACGCGGATCTCGAACCCGTCCGGAAGGTCCTCCAGCTCGTTCAGGGGCGTCACGTAGTGCTCCAGCTGCCACTCATGCTCGGAGAGGGGGTGGCCCGAAAGGTAAAAGCCCAACACTTCTTTTTCCGCGGAGAGAATTTGGGCCGGGGAATATTCCGGGACCTCGGGCAGAATGTCGGGCGTCTGCGAGCCTGTTTCCCCAAAAAGGGATGTCTGGCCCCTTTGGGAATCGGCCTGGAGGCCCTGGGACTGCCGGAATATTTTTTCGATGGATTCCTTCATGGCCGCCCGGGGCGCGCCCGTGAAGTCAAAAGCCCCGGCTAGGACCAGGCATTCCACCATCTTGGGGGTAAAGGACTTCAGGTCCGCCCGCCGGCAAAAGTCGAAAAGGGATTTGAACTTCCCGCCCCTTTCCCGCGCCTCCAAAATAGCGGCGATGGCAGGGCTCCCCACGTTCTTGATGGCGGTAAGGGCGAAACGCACTGAACCGTCGGGAGTCACTGTGAACTCGGTTCCGCTTTCGTTGACGTCCGGCGGCAGGACCTTCACACCCAGCTTTTTGCATTCGAAGATGTATTGGGAAATCTTGTCCTGGTTGCCCGCCTCGCTGGTCAAGAGCGCCGCCATGAACTCCGGCGGATAATTGGTCTTCAGGTAGGCGGTCTGGTAAGCCACCAGGGAATAAGCGGCGCTGTGGGACTTGTTGAACCCGTAGCCCGCGAACTTGGCCATCTGGTTGAAGATGGCCTCGGCGACGTCGGTGGAAATCCCCCTTTCCTTGGCGCCGGAGAGGAACTTGCCCCGCATTTGCTCCATTTTCTCGGGGTTTTTGCTGCCCATGGCCCGCCTGAGGATATCGGCCTGGCCCAGGGTGAAGCCCGCCAGATCCTTGGCCACGCGCATGACCTGTTCCTGGTAGAGCATGAGTCCGTAGGTGGTTTTCAAGATGGGTTCCAGCTTGGGGTGAAGGTACTCCACCTTGACCAGCCCCTTCTTGCGGTGGAAGAAGTCGTCCACCATGTCGCTCCCCAGGGGGCCCGGACGGTAGAGGGCGTTGAGGGCGATCAGGTCCTCCAGGACCCGGGGTTCCAGCTTGCGGATGTAATCGCGCATGCCGCGCGATTCCAGCTGGAAGACGCCCGCCGTCTTGGCCTCGCGCAGAAGTTTGAAGGTGGCGTCGTCCTCCAAGGGAATGTGGCCGAGATCGACCTTTTCCTTGCGGCGCCCGGCGATGAGTTCGAGTGTGTCGTCGATGACAGTGAGGGTCCGCAGGCCCAGGATGTCGAGCTTGAGGAGCCCCACGTCTTTCAGGGCGTTCATATCGTACTGGGTCAGCACTTCGTCCCCCGCCCCCTTGCAAAGGGGGATTTTTTCCAGGAGCGGCTCGTTGCTGATGAGGATGCCGGCTGCGTGCGTGGAAACGTGCCGCACGATGCCCTCGAGCGCCCGGGAAACGTCCCAGAGCCTCCGGTAGGGCCCCTGTTCGCTGGCAATGGCGCGAAGCTCCGGCGCCCTTTCCATGGCGTCCTCGAGGGACACCTTAGGGCCGCCGGGGATGAGCTTTGCGATGCGGTCCACCTCTGGCAGCGGCACTTCCAAAACCCGTCCCACGTCGCGCACGACGGCCTTGGCGGCCATGGTGCCGAAGGTGACGATGGAGGCCACCCGGTCCTGCCCGTAGGTTTGGGTGATGTAATGGAGGACCTCGTCGCGCCTTCGGTCGCAGACGTCCACATCGATATCGGGGGCGGAAACCCGTTCGGGATTGATGAAGCGCTCAAAGAGCAAGTCATAACGGATGGGGTCAACATCGGTGATGCCCAGCAGGTAGGAAACCAGGCTGCCCGCCGCCGAACCGCGCCCCGGCCCCACCGAAATTCCCTTGGCCCGCGCCTTGGCGATGATGTCCCAGACGATGAGGAAGTAGCCGGAAAACCCGGTTTTCTTGATGACGGAAAGCTCCTCGTTCATGCGCTGGACGATTTCGGCGTCGGCGGCTTTTTCACCGTAACGCTTTGGAAGGGCCTGTCTGCAGAGTTGTTCCAGGTAGCTTTCCTCGGTCACCCCCGCCTGGGGCGACGGGAAGGAAGGCATGTAGGTTTTCCCGAATTCGATGGTCAAATGACAGCGCTCGGCGATCTCCAGCGTGCGTTTGAGGGCCTCCGGCGTTTCTGCGAAAAGCTTGGCCATTTCCTCCGCGCTCTTCAAATAGTATTCGTCCGAGCCGAGTGAATAATGGTTGGGGTCGGACATCACCTCGCCCCGGCCCAGGCAGGTTAAGACCTCGTGGAAGGGGGCCTCCTCACGGCGGAGGTAGCGCACCTCGTTGGCGGCCACGACGGGAATGGCCGTCTTGGCGGAAATTTCCAAAAGCTGTTTAAGGGCCGTGCGGTCGGCGGCCGCCCCGTGGTCCGTCAGCTCGAGGAAAAACCGGTCCTTGCCGAAGATTTCCTGGTATTCCCCGGCGACGCGCATCGCCATGGGCGCCTCGGCCTTGAAAAGGTACCGGTTGATTTCACCCTCCGCTCCACCGGAGAGCGCCAGGATGCCCCCGCTGTGCCGGGCCAGGAGGGCCTTGTCCACGCGCGGCACGCGGTGGAAACCTTGCAGGTAACCCGCCGAGGACAGCTTCATGATGTTCTTGTAGCCTTCCTCGTTCTCGGCCAGGAGCACCAAGGGATAGACCGCCTCCGGACGCCCTTGCCCGTTGCTTTTCTCGAAGCGGGAATCGGGGGCCACCCAGATTTCACAGCCTAGGATGGGCTTGAGGCCGTTTTCCAGGGCGCTTTGATAGAAGGCAACGGCGCCGAAGAGGTTGGCCTTGTCGGTCAAGGCCACGGCGTGCATCTGGAGTTCCTTCAGGCGCGCCATGAGGGGTTCGAAGCGGACGGTGCTTTCCAGGAGGGAAAACTGGCTGTGGAGGTGGAGGTGTACAAATTCGGGGCGGGTCATACCGACCTTCTATTCGAAGGTTTATAAGGAGGTCGGCATAGTCCCGATTTCCTTATATTTCCTTTTGGAAAAGTCAATCGGTACATGATCTTACTCCAGGATTTCGTCGAGGGTTGCGGTCAGCCGGGGCGCGGCTTTCCGCAAGGCCTTATCCTGGGTGACGCAGACCGTTTTAAGGTTTTGCGCGAGGGAAAGGAACAAAGCGTCGTAACCACTGATCCGGTGCGCTAGGGCCGTGTTCAACGCCTGCTGGGGATCAACTCCCTCTTCCCGTAAATGGGGGAGTCGAAAAGACGCGTTCCATATACGGCGGACATCCTCTGGCGGCATTTTCAAGTGCCGGGAGTAATTCATGAGGACATTGAGAAACTCAATCCTCCAGAAGGAAGGCGCGAACCATTGGGAGTCGCGTTCCATAAGCCTTCGGGCGAGGTGAGTCTGTTCGCCTTGGATAAGTAAGTAAGCGACGATGTTGGTGTCGACGACGATCAAGCCATTCCCTTGTGTTTCCATTTTTGGATCATTTTATCGGTCAGAGGCTTGGAACCCCGGTAAGGAGCCTGCAATTCTCGGGCTTCAGAGGGCGCGGCTTCGCCCTGCAAGGCGGTTTCCATCAAATAAATGGCTTCCTTGGTCATGGACCGGTGGGTTTTTTCAGCCTCTTCCTTCAATCGGCGGTGCAGCTCGACTGGCAGGTCTTTAATCACCAATGTGGGCATGGAGGGCCTCCTTTTTGGGAATTATAGCATTTCGGAAGCAAAACGGAAGCACCTTAACCGAAAGAGGTCAAACAATGAAAAAAGAAGGGGATTTAGGAAGACTTAGTAAAACTAAGGAAATGACTTATTCCCACTCAATGGTGCCAGGGGGCTTGGATGTTATGTCGTAGACAACCCTATTGATACCCCGCACCTCGTTGATGATGCGGTTGGAAATGCGGCCCAGGAGCTCGGGCGGCAGTTTGACCCAGTCGGCGGTCATGCCGTCAGTGGAATGGACGGCCCGGATGGCGCACACGTTCTCGTAAGTCCTTTCGTCCCCCATCACCCCCACCGACTTCAAGGGCGTCAGCACCGCGAAGGATTGCCAGATGGAATGGTAGAGGCCCGCCTCGCGGATTTCCTCCTGCACGATGGCGTCCGCCCGGCGCAGGATATCCAGTTCCCGCTTGGTGATGGGGCCCACTAGGCGCACCGCCAAGCCCGGCCCAGGAAAAGGCTGGCGCCAGAGCAGGTCATAGGGGATGTGAAGCCTCTCCCCCAGTTCCCGCACCTCGTCTTTGAAGAGTTCCCTTAAGGGTTCCACGAGTTTGAATTTCATGTCCTTAGGAAGACCGCCCACATTGTGGTGGCTCTTGATGGTGGCGGAAGGCCCTTTCACCGAAACGCTCTCGATGACGTCGGGGTAGAGGGTGCCCTGGGCGAGGAAGTCGAAAGGCCCCTTTTGGCGTTGGAGTTCCTTGGCTTTCTTCTCGAAAACGCGGATAAAGGTGCGGCCGATGATCTTGCGCTTCTTTTCGGGCTCGCTGACGTTATTCAGGAGCTTCAGGAAAAGGGACTCGGCATTCACGTAATGGAGAGGAATTTTCATCCGTTTCTTGAAGATATCGACCACTTGCTCCGCCTCGTTCAGGCGCAGCACGCCGTTGTTGACGAAGACGCAGGAAAGCTGGTCGCCGATGGCGCGATGGATGAGGGCCGCCGTGACGGTGGAATCCACCCCTCCGGAAACCCCGCAAAGCACCCGCCCCTTCCCCACTTGCTCGCGGATCTGGTGGACAGCCGTCTTTTCGTAGGCATCCATGTTCCAGGTGGGCCGGCAGCCGCAAACCTTCCGGACAAAGTTTTCCAGGATTTTTGTGCCTTTTTCAGTGTGCACAACCTCGGGGTGGAATTGGATGCCGTAGATTTTCTTGGACTCGTTGCCCGCAGCGGCCAGGGGACAGTTGTCGGTGGAAGCCAACACCTTGTAGCCCAGGGGAAGCTTGACCACCTGGTCGCCGTGGCTCATCCAGGCCTTGAGGCTGCCGGGGAGCCCCGCGAAGAGGTTGTGGTGGTCCTTGATCTTGAGCGTGGCCAGGCCGAATTCCCGTTTGTGAGCCTTTTGAACCTTGCCTTTCAAGGCGTAGGAAATCATCTGAATACCGTAGCAGATGCCGAGGACGGGAACGCCCAGCTGGAAGAGTTCGGGGGAAACGTGGGGCGCGCCGGGGGCGTAAACGCTAGAGGGTCCGCCCGAGAGGATGATGCCCTTGGGGTTCTTTTCGAGGATTTTTTCCACCGGCGTGGAGAAAGGCAGGATCTCGCAGTAAACCTTGCATTCGCGGACCCGGCGGGCGATCAGCTGGCTGTATTGGGCGCCGAAGTCGAGAACGATGACCGTATCGTGTTGCATGAAAACCCTTCAAGGCAGCTATTGGCGTTTAGCTGTTGGCTTTTGGCTAACAGCCAAAACCTACTAGCTAACGGCTGGTTTTATTCGAAGTTGCCGTAAAAGCCCCTCATTAAATGGGGACGGAGGGCGAATTCGACCTTCTTGCTTTCCTTCATTTTTTTGGAGGCTTTTTCGGAAGCTTCGAAGCTTTTTTTGGAGTCGTATTCCACGTAAACCAGGAAGGTATCGTCGTTGTTTACGGCTTTTTTATAGTAGGCCTTGACCACCCCGGCGGCCTTTTTTTCCCTCTCGACGTGTTCGTGAATGATATCGCTGGCCTTGGATTGGTGCCCTTTGCGGATAGTTAACACGGCGACGGATACGATCATGAAAACCTCCAGAATCTGTTCACAGTCACAGCAAGATGGCTTTATGGTTTTAAGCAGTTGCTGCGGACTGCCAACTGTCAGCTGCGAGCTGCCCTTTAATCTAAATAGTAGTTCGGCGCTTCCTTGGTGATCACCACGTCGTGCGGATGGCTTTCCTTGTAGCCGGCCGTCGTGATCTGCACGAACTGGCCCTTTTCCTTGAGATCTTTAATAGTGGGGGTTCCGCTATAGCCCATCCCGGCCCTCAAGCCCCCGACGAGTTGGAAGATCAGGTCGGAGAGGGAGCCACGGTAAGGGACGCGGGCTTCGATGCCTTCCGGCACCAGTTTTTTCAATTCGGTAACGCCTTCCTGGAAATAACGGTCGGCGCTTTTGCCTTTTTGCATGGCCGTCAAGGATCCCATGCCGTGATAGACCTTGAACATGCGTCCCTGCAGGTTGATGACTTCCCCCGGCGATTCTTCCGTGCCGGCCAAGAGGCCGCCCAGCATGACTGCGTCGGCCCCGGCGGCGATGGCCTTGGTGATGTCCCCGGAATACTTGATGCCCCCGTCTGCGATGACCCCGATTTTGTTTTTCTGGGCGGCCTTGGCGCATTCGGCGATGGCCCATACCTGGGGCACGCCCACCCCCGTCACCACACGGGTAGTGCAGATGGAGCCCGGGCCGACCCCAACCTTCACCGTGTCCGCCCCCGCGTCCGCCAGGGCCTTTACCGCTTCCCCGGTCACGACGTTGCCGGCGATGAGGGGGAGTTTGGGATACTTTTTACGGATGAATTTGACGGTCTTGAGGACTCCTTCCGAATGGCCATGGGCGGTATCCACCACCACCACATCCACCCCCGCCCTCGCCAGGGCTTCGGCCCTTTCTTCCATATCTCTTCCGACGCCCAGAGCTGCGCCAACTCTCAACCGGCCCCGTTCGTCCTTGCAGGCGTTCGGGAACTTAATCTTCTTATTGATGTCCTTGATGGTGATGAGGCCCTTCAGGTTCCCTTTTTTGTCCACCACCAGTAGTTTTTCAATGCGGTGCTGGTGCAGGGTTTCCTCAGCCTTTTCCAAGGTCGTCCCCACCGGGACCGTCACCAAGTTGTCCTTGGTCATGACTTCCCTTAAGGGGAGCTCGGGTTTTTTGACGAAGCGGAGGTCCCGGTTGGTCACGATGCCCACCAGCTTGCCGTCCTTCTGGATGATGGGGATGCCCGAGATGTGGTAGTGCTTCATGATGACCAGGGCATCCGACACTTTCTTGTCGGGGGCCAGAGTGATAGGGTCGCTGATCATGCCCGCCTCGGAGCGCTTGACCTTGTCCACCTCGGCGGCCTGCTGTTCGACGGTGCAGTTCTTGTGGAGGATGCCGAGGCCCCCCTCTTGGGCTAGCGCAATGGAAAGGCGGGCTTCGGTGACGGTGTCCATGGCGGCGCTGAGGATGGGAATGTTGAGCTTAAGTTGCGGGGTCAGGAAGGTGGAAACGTCGGTCTCGGCGGGAAGCACGTTCGAGCGTTGGGGCACAAGCATGACGTCGTCGTAAGTCAAAGCCGTCGTCAGCTTGTCCGGTTCGATCATGAAAGGCTCCGTGTTAGGCAGTTTATCTTTTTAAAATAGGCCACCGGCCCAATGAGGGAAACTGCGTGACCCCCATTTCCATTGCCCGATTCGGCTTAGGAAAAATGAGGGGAAATTCGCGTTAATATAGTGCGCCAATCAGGGAGTGTCAACGGCCCACTTTTCGGGAAAAAGTTGAGGACGTGAAGAGAAGCGGATCAATGCCACAAGTTGAAATCGGCTTGGTAGGCGGGAACACCCTTCTTGTCGAGGAACCACCGGACACGGTCGGAAAGAGCCGCCATGTAGCGGTTTTCACTCAGGGACTGGACCTCCCATTCTTTATCCTGTTTCAATTTTTCCAGGGTCTGTATGTGTTGGACGTAAAGCTGGTCCGGCGTGTCGCCGGGGTAGAACTCGCTCTCCAAAGTATTCAGTGATTGGTTGGTCCCCTCCCAGGCGTTGGTGGAAAACCAGACGCCGTTCGTGAAAACGGTGACGAAGGAAAGGCGGGGCGCCAATTGGCCGGGCATCTTGATGATTTCACTGTAAGTGCCGGCGTCTTCTTTCATGCTCACATCGAAAAAATTGGGGGAAGGCAACTGGGGCACAGTCATCTGCAGGACGGGTTGAAAACCCATGGTTTGAATCTGGTTTTGGAGGTCGGTATAGGCGGTGATGTCCATCTCACTGACCTGGCTGGAGCTGACCTCCACGAAATGGAGGGGCTGGATGGTATCCACCGTTGGGACGGAAGGTTGGTTCAGGACGGCGCCGATCCCGATGGTTCCGCCCACCAGGAGGGCAATCAAAAGAACAAGGACAACGAAGGTCGGAACCTTTAATTTCTTGGCCAGGGGATCAAAAAACTCATAAGCGCGGCGGATGAGGTATTTGGCCCAAATCTTAACCAGCGAAAATATTTTTTTTTGTTTCGACACTTCCGCGGCCGGAACATCCACCGGAAAAGGCAGGGCAGATGGCGTCGCAACGGGGGCTGGCACGGAGGAGGAAGGTTGGGGAAAGGGAGGCCTTAAGGGTTGGGGTTCCCGGATCAAGGTGTCCAAATCCATTGGGATCTTGGGCGTGGGAGCCACTATTTTTTCCGAGGGCGTGGAAGGCTTCCCCAGTTGGTCCAAGCTGGGCATAGAGACTGTGGGTTTCAGGGACGGCGGCATAGCCGGTGTCGGTGCGGGCATCACGGGCGGCTTGGCCGGTGTAGTAAGGGGATTCGGTTTGGGAGCTCCTATCTTGGGCCCGCCCCCCCCTCCAAATAGGCCCAGGGGGTCGTCGTCCAAACCCCTTCCCTTAAAGTTCAGGGGCGATCCGGCCATCGGTCCTGGTGGAGCGGCGGGCGTCGGCGCTCCTCCAGCAAGCCCAGGGTTCATTGAAGGGGCAGATTTCATTTTCAAGCAATCGTGGCAAACAGGCTTCCCTGTTTCCATGTCCAGGCATTCGTCGCAATAGGGTTTATTGCACCTGGAGCAATAACCGACGGCCATCTTGCCGGTGTGTTTGACACAAAAAGTTTCGGACATTTTTCCCGTTCTTAAATGGAACTTTTAACTGCGATTAAATCCATCTCCACCGAAGCCCCCTTCGGCAGGGCCGAAACCTGGACGACGGCCCGGGCCGGCGGGGCATCGGGGAATTTCTCGGCGAGCACCTTATTAAGGGCATCAAAATCGCCCAAGTTGGTCAGGTAAACCGTCAGCTTCACCGTGTTCTTCAGATCGGCTCCTGCCGCCATCAGTACAGCTTCCATATTTTCCAAGATTCTACGGGTTTGCGCCACCATGTCGCCCTGAATTAACACGCCCGTTTGAGGGTCAAGTGGTATTTGGCCAGAGCAAAAGATGAAGCCAGATGCTTCAATTGCCTGGGAATAAGGCCCTATGGGCACCGGCGCCCTGTCGGTTTTAATAATTTTACGGTCCATTAATTAACCTCCAAATTCTAAATACCTAAGAGAATTATTGATAAACATTCTTAGATCTTTCCATTTAAAATTGTTGCTAATTCATCGCGATAATGTGAATCCTTCATCTTCTTGACTTCATTATCTTTTAAGAGTTCCTGTAGCCAGCATTTTTGAGATTTTGTCCCACTTTTGGCTAGAATTTTTAATTTTCCAAAATGGTCTTGAAGAAAGGTTGAGTTCTTCAATTCAGTAGTAGCTGAAGCACAATTTTTCTCGAAGACAGTTTTGTTTTTCTCATTTCCCATCGGAAAATATTGGAGATCATAATTAAAAACCAACTCGTCATCAAACAAGAGAAAATCACTATCCGGCGTTTTATCGGTTATGCACCCACCCGTGTTCGTAAATTCAAATACATCAATTCCGAATTTGTATTTCACTTTTACCTGCAATTGGTCACGGAAATCCCTTTTTACAGCTCTGAATTCCGATTTATAGTCAACGGTCAAATATGGCAACCATTCACTTGTTGAACCTTCCAATGGAATATTACAAACAGAAATTAATTTCCCACTTTCAATTTGGTATACGTCGTAATCATAAGCCGCTATCCCCGTACCACCATTAGTTTGATTCCCGAGAAAAACAAATACTTTTTGAGGCCCTTCAAAAATCATAGGTTTAAACATTTCGTATTGGCCATCCGTTGTAACCATGCCTAAATAAGTCAACTTCCCTTTCTCACCTAAAAAAACACCGCTAAAAACAGGACCATCTTTTAAAAAGGAAATAACCAAAACTATTCTTCCATCATTCAATTTTGACGAAACAACAACAGGTTCCGCCGCAGCTAATTCGTTTAGGAAAATCCTTTCTTCGTTTTCATCTTCAACATATTTGCCTTTTAGATCCTTAAAAAACTCGTCTCCTTCTCTGTCTGGTACCTGATATTCGTCGAGAACTTTCAATAAGTTTCCACTTGGGTGATTTAAAAATTTTTCATATTGGGGCATCCAGGTTTGCCAAGGAACAACCGGAGTAATTTGTGCAGAAGAGACGGCAGAGACAGAAATCGTCAGAAAAAAGAAAACAGCAAATGTTAGTTTCATAGTCACAGATTGTAATACAAATTTACCGGGGTTCGATACGCTGGGCGCTGACCACGCCCTTGACCCTCTGCAGTTTTTTCAACACTTTTTCCAGCTGGTCGGACTGGGAGATGCCGATGACGAAATAACCCTGGGCCCAGCCGCCCTCCGAGGCCTTGGCGTTGGCCTCGTTGATGATGACGCCTTCCTCCGAGATCGCCAGGAGCATGTCGGCCAGGAGCTTTTCGCGGTCCTTGGCCTTGACCTCGACGGCCACTTCGTAAACCTGGCCCACGTTCCCTTCCCAGGAAACGGGGATCATGCGGCTTTCCCCCTCCGGCAATTGGAGGGTATTGGGGCAGTCGGTGCGGTGGATGGAGACACCCCGGCCCCTTGTGACGTAGCCCACGATGGGATCGCCGGGGACGGGGGTGCAGCAACGCGCGAAACGGATGAGGAAATCCTTCTGGCCTCCGATGGAGATGCCCTTTCCGGGGGCCGCCACCAATGACGGAGCCGGGGATGATCCCTTTGCGGGCTTGGTTTCCGCCGGCTTGTCCTCGTGCTTCTCGACCCTGGGGTGTTCTTCCACCAGGGTCTTGGGGGCCAATTTGTTCAGGATTTGCTTGGGCGATATCTCGCCGTGGCCCGTATTGGCCAGGAGTTCCTGCAGGCTGTGGCAGCCGAAGGTTCCGATCAGCCCCTCCACCGCCCCTGATTTCAGTGCGGCGTTGAAATCCACGCCCAGCCGAACCGCTTCCTTTTCTAACAGGTGTTTTCCTTTGTCAATTTCGTCGGCGGAAAGATGGGTCCGGAACCAATGGCGGATCTTGTTTTTGGCGCGGCTGGTGACGACGATCTTCAGCCAATCACGGCTGGGGGTGCGGGAGGACTGGGTCAACACTTCCACGATGTCCCCGTTCTTCAGGGCGTAACGCAGCGGCACCATTTGGCCGTTCACCTTCACCCCCATGCAATGGGTGCCGACGTCCGTGTGGACGGCGTAGGCAAAGTCCAGCGCCGTGGCGCCCTTGGGCAGTTCCTTCACCTCGCCCTTGGGCGTGAAGACGAAGACCTCGTCCTCGAAGAGGTCCACCTTCATGGCCTCGGCAAACTCGCTGCTGTCCTTGATGTCCTGTTGCAGGTCCAGGAGCTGCCGCATCCAGGCGAATTTCTGGTCTTCTTTCTCCACGGCGCGGCCTTCTTTGTAAATCCAGTGGGCCGCAATGCCTTCCTCGGCGGTACGGTGCATTTCGTAGGTGCGGATCTGGATTTCCAGGGGCTGGGCCTCGGGACCCATGACGGTAGTATGGAGGCTTTGGTACATGTTGTTCTTCGGCATGGCCACGTAATCCTTGAAACGGCCCGGAAGGGGCTTCCAAATGGTGTGGACCATCCCCAGGACCTCGTAGCATTCCTTGACTGTATTGGTCAGGACCCGGATGGCCATGAGGTCATAGATCTCATCGAAGCTTTTCTGCTGCTGTTTCATCTTGTGGTAGATGCTGGTGAAATGCTTGGAACGGCCCTGGACCTGGGCCGAGATGCCCGCCTCTTTCAGCTTGACCGCGATGCTTTCGATGACCTGGGCCAGGACCTTTTCCCTCTCGGACCGCTTCATGGCGATCTTCTTGACCAGATCCTGGTAAACGTCGGGTTCCAGGTACCTCAGGCAGAGATCCTCCAACTCGCCCTTGATCTTGGCGATCCCGAGCCGGTGGGCTAGGGGGGCGTAGATATCCAGGGTTTCCCGGGCCATTTTTTCCCGGCGGTCGGGCGGCAGGAAGTCGAGGGTACGCATGTTATGGGTGCGGTCGGCCAGCTTGATGAGGATGACCCGGACGTCCTTGGCCATGGCTACCAGCATCTTGCGGGTGCTTTCGGCCTGGCGCAGGGTGGTGTCTTGGAACTGGCGGGTGGAGATTTTGGTGACGCCTTCCACCAAGTTGGCGATTTCCTCGCCAAACTCGGCTTTCAGCTCGTCGTAGGTGACCTTGGTGTCTTCCAGGATGTCGTGCAACAGGCCTGCCGCGATGGTGACCGAGTCCATGTGGAGCTCGGCCAGGATGTCCGCCACTCCCACCAGATGGGTCAGGTAGGCGTCCCCGGAAAGGCGTTGTTGGCCCTCATGGGCTTTCTTGGCGAACTCATAGGCTTTTTGGATGAGGGGGCGATCCAGGGAGGATTCGGGCGCGGAGGTACTGACGGTAGGCGATTTTTCTAACAGTGCCTGGATACCCATGGCGAAACCTTCATAGCATTCCCCGGCCAAAGCCGAAAAACACCCTTTCTTCCATTTAATTTAACATTGGGGTGGAGGGAAAACAACTTTTCAGGACAAAGGCGTTATTTTTGTCGGGTTTTGGAGCTCCACCGCTTCCGGTTAAGGAGTCGGATTCACGCCTTGGGATTTCAAGTATTGAACCACTTGCGGATCGCTGGGGTTCAAGGAGTAGGCTTTTTTCCAGACATTGATGGCGTCGGCCTTGCGTTTCAATTGGATATAGCAAACCCCCAGGTTCAAATAGGTTTGGAAGTCGTTCGGGACGTAAGCCAAATAGTTTTCGAAGGCCTTGGCGGATTCGTCGTATTGTTTCAGTTCGAATTGGCTCACGGCCAGGGGCCAGAGCATGGCGGCGTAATTGGGGGTTATGGCCAGGGCTTGCCGGCACAGGTCCACGGCCTCGGCGAACCGCCCTTGCTGGACCCGTATATCCGCCATCGGTAAGATGTTCTCGACGTAGTTGGGATTCAAGTCCAGGGCCTTTTGGTAGGCCTGGTAAGCCTGGTCGGGTTGCTTCGCTACTTCCAGGGCCTTGGCATAGGCGTTCCAAGCCTTAGGGTTCATGGGCGAGAAAGAGACCAGCCGCGCTCCGTATTCAGCCGCAAGTTGCCCATGCCCGACATTGCTTTCCCCCACCGTGTCACGGAAAGCGATGGAAGCCCCCACCGCCCTTAATCCAATGATGGCCGTAAGGGAAGCAACCAGGACCAATACAACCCTTTGAGCTACTGGAACGGAAATAGGCGCGGGAACTTGGGCGGTCTTTCTTAGGGCCAAAGGCGCCGCCAGAAAAAGCCCGAAGAGGACCGCCGTAGGCGCCACCTGGAGGGGGAAGTTGCTTACGGACTGGACCATCAAAGCGACGAGGCCTCCCGTCACCCCCATCAACAATTCCTTATCCTCATTTTTCGATTCGGGGTTCCTCAAAAAACGTCCTACCACCCAAGCGAAAGCCGCCAATACGGCCAAAAATAGAAGAAGGCCGGGCAAGCCCCCTTCCGCCCAAAACTGAAGGAACTCATTATGAGCGTGCTCGGTATAGGTATAGGGGTGGCTTGAATAGTCGCCGGGAGCCCAAGGCTTGGATTGATAGAGGGGAACTTCCACCCCCAGTTGGCCCAAGCCGATGCCAAGCCAGGGATGGTCCTTCACGATCTCCCAAACCACCTTGTAAGTATCCACGCGTTGTTGGACCGAAACTTGAGACCGGCTGAAGGACTGCCAATGAAGGGCTGTCCAAATCCCCCCGAGGGATAAAACTAGGGCTAGGCTGACCCTAAGGAAAAGCCGGTTCCGCCGGGCCAATTCCCTTCCCCAGGGTGTAAATAGGACGATTGCAAGGAACAAAAAGCCTGCTAGGGCCGCCGCTTCGGCGCCCCGGACGCGGGTGGCGAAGATCGCCGCCCCCATGAGTAAGGTGGCGTTCAGCCAAAGCCAGGCGCTTTTCTTGCCAAAATCACGAAGTAGGAAGATGAAGGAGATGGGGAGAAGGGCGGCCAAGTAGCCCCCCAGGTAGTCCGGGTTGCCCAGGGTGGCGAAAGCCCGCCGTTCAAATTGGGTCGTCCAATTTCCCCGGTCCACCCCCAGGCTTTGCGCGATCCCGTAAAGGGCCGTCAAGGCGCCGGCCAGGAGGGCATAACGGACAGCCTTCTCATAGGAAAAACCTCGGGAAGAGGCGAAGACCACTGCCAAGAGGGTTCCCGCTATTAAGAGAAGATGGACGGACCCTTTCAGGACTTCCATCTTCAGCAGGCCCACACCGAAGGAATCAAGAATCATCCAAAGAACAAATAACAGCGAAACTTGTATTAAAGGCTGACGAAAAACCCAACGGCCCTCCCAAGCGATTCGGACCGCAAAAAAAGCAATGACCATTGCGGCCACCAGCTCTTTCGCGAGCGTAAAGCCATCCGCCGCCCGCCCGAAAAAGGACAGCGGCACCCAAAGGATCAGAAGGGCCAATAAAGTTTTTTGAATACGATCGGTCATTCGGGCATCCTTTAAAAAATTTCTGTCCGGACCTTCAATTAACAACAGCCTTCATCGATTGGTCGAATTGGTCTTTTTGCGCTTCCCAAAATTTCGAGAAAGGATACAAACTCAAAGCTTCGTTCAAATTCTCCTCCGCCTCGCCCCATTGGTGCCGTTGGACGTCCTTGACAAATTGCGACGCAGGTTTAGAAAAGAACAAAATCAAATCAAGTGTCTCGGCCCGGTGGGAAGCGGTTGGCGATGAAAGAATACGGTATACCCCCTGGAGCCCCTGCTGGTAAACCACCTCGGTATCTTGTTGGATGAAATCATCCAGCCTTTTCCATTGTTCGGAAGTCAGGTCGTAGTGGTGATAGTCGACAGCCACGCGGATGCCTTCCGCCCCGTTCACCACCAGGTAATCTACGCCCAGTTCCTTCAGACGTCGGGCGATCCCTCCAGGGGCCGTTTCCTGCTTTGCCGCCTTTGATAATTCTTGTTCGTCAAAAACACTGTTGGTGAGGAAGGGCCTATCGTAATAAAGCCCGCGGGCGTCCCCAACGACCAGCAGGCGAGCCTCCGGAGGTAGGTTCTGGTTGATCCATTGGGCGGTATCGTAATAGGGCGTTATTTTGCCCGGACTCATGAGGTATTCGGCCCTAGTTTGTTTTCCCGACCAAATGCCAGCGCAGGAATAATAGTAATAGCTGATTACGCTTAGATAGACGAAACAAAAGATGGCGCAAAAGCCCCCGACCCAAGCCCATCCCTTTCCACAGTTTGGCTTGTCCCCTCCTGCCAAGACCGACCCGGCGAGGATATTCAAAAGGACAAAGACTGGAAGCACGAAACGAAGGATGTGGGTGACCGCAAAACCGGCGGCCAAGAGGAGCGGAATAAGGGCTGCCAGGAACCGTAACGCCGGATGGCGAAGACGGAACATGAAGAGAAAGGGCACTAATGCCAGGGCCAGGGGCCCACAAAAGTTATAACTATCGGGGTTGGCCATGGTGAGGGTCCAAGGCAATAAAAGCCAGGACCAGCCGTCGGTGGTCACACGGGCATGCTGTTCCTGCAATAAGCGTTCATACCCCTCGGGGAGAAGATGCCGGCCCGGAAAATGGGCCATCAAGTAAGGGAAGAAGGGATTTCCAGTAAAAATGAGGTTTTTAAAAATCCAGGGGCTTATCAGGAGCAGACTGGCCAATGCCAGGACCAACCAAAGCCTCCAATTTTCTCTTTTAAATAAACGAATCCGTTGAATAGCCAAAACGAGTAGGGCTCCTCCCACGACCAAAAATGCGGTGTATTTGGTGGAAAGGGCCAGCCCCGCGAAAAGACCCGTCCCCAAAGCCCAAACCATGGGCTGGGTCTTTTCCACCGCGAGACGATTAAGGGCGTAAATGAAAAGCACGACGGCAAGGGATAGGAACCCCTCCACTTCAGTGCTCCAACTATTGACGGTAAGGAGCGGCAGGGTGAGGGTGAACCCCAAAGCCAGCCAGCCTGCCTTCGCACCCCCTATTTCCCTCGCCCAACCGCCCACCAGCAGGGCGCAAACGCCGGTGGCAACGGCGTGTAATATCTTGGCGCATTCTGTTCCCTGCCAGGCCAAGCCGGTCAGGAAATAAAGCTCGGCGCCGTAGGGATAATTCGAAAAAAAATTCGTCGGAAAATCCGCGAGGCCGTGGTGGAAAAACCAATAGCACGGCACAGCCAGGTGGTACACCATCGAATCGTAAAAGGTTTCAGGCGCCAGGTTTTGAAGGACGGTAAAAATCCAATAGAAGGCACCCGCAAGGAAAAGAAAAGTGAGGCTGGCCTCCTTTGGGAAAAACCCGCGGATCCCTTTTTTGAAAAGCGAAAAAATTTCGAACACAAGGGGCAAGAGGAGCGGCAGTCCCGCCGCCATCCAGACGGGCTTGTACCAAAGCCCCGCCAGGCCGGTTCCGATCCAAAAAAGGTTTAAGAAACAAACCCCCAGACCGAAATCAAAGGCAAAGCGGACCCAAGGATCGGGCAGTTCCAGGGAAAGCCATCGTCGGATCCGAAGGCCCAGAACCCATGTGGCGCCCGAGATGCCGAAAGCGGTTAATAATATCCGGAGTGATTCCCATTGGATTTCCCAAAACCTTTGGCCTGAAGAAGGGAGAGCGGAATCGGTATCCAGCAGTTTTGCCGTAAAGGACAAGGCCTGAAGCAAGGGATGGGTTTTGGAAAGAAAATAACTAAAGAAAACCCAAGATGCCCAACCCAGCCCAATCCCCAAAGAGATGAACCCGCCGCGGTTTTCCGCCACCGTCGGATGACTGTCTTGGTTCACAGTGCCCTCAATTCCGGGTTGTCGAGGCGGATTCCCGTTCGGCCTTCCGAAGAAGGGCTTTTTGGCTCCGCCAGTAGTCGTCCTGCGGGAAAAGCACTAACAATTCGGAAAGGTTCTCTTCGGCCCCGGGAAAATTTTTCAATTGGAAGTTTTCGACAAAATCATATGCCTGGGCAGAGAAAAAGGAAAAAGGATCGATTTCAGGGTTCTTTGCCGATCCGTTCCCTTGGGGTTTTATCTCATAAACACCTTGAAAGTTCCTCCAATAAATGGGTTTTAACCCCGACCGGAAAAAGTCATCCAGCCTTTCCCATTCCTCCGGACTGAGTTCGTACTGGTGGTACTCTTTGGAAACCCTCAACCCCTCCGGGATATTGACCGCCAAATGCGTGACCCCCAATTGCCGAAGTTGCCGAGAAATTTCGCCGGCATCCTTGGCCCGCCGGGCCGCACGGGCGAAAAAGGGCTCGTCGAAAACGGACTGGGCGAAGTAGGGGCGTTCATAATAAACGCCCCGCGAATCCCCCACGATTAAAAGCCGCGCGTCCTGGGGTAAATTTTCATCCGTCCACCGGGCCAACGGCTCGTAAGAATTGGGAAGTTCTTGGTCCAGGTATTCCTGCCTCGTTTCCAATCCCCTCCAGATTCCAGAACCGCCATAATGCGCGGCACTTAAATCCAGATAATTTCCGAAAAATAGGATCGCGCTAGCCAAAACTGAAGTTATCCAAAGGGTTTTCCACCTGGTACCTTTTTGTACGAAGAAAAAGACCGAAAAAAGAAGGAGACACAAAACAAAAAATGGCATCACAAAGCGAAGCATGTGTGAAAGATAAAGGCCTAAAACAAAGCCCAAAAGGACGGTCTTCGTAAGGAATTTGAGGGATAAATCCTTGGTTTGAAGAAAGAAAAGCGCCGGTAAGAAAGCCAGGAAAAGTGGTCCGATCCACTGACCATCCCCCGCTTGGGGCATGGTCAAGCGCCATGGAAGGGTCAAAAGGGACAAAAACCCATGGTCCATTGGGAGAAATTGCCGGTTTTCCCCCAGCAACCGATCGTAGCCGACCAGCGGAAAAGAACGGCCTCCCATCCATGAAATGGCATAAGGGAAAAAGGGATTAGCAGTAAAAACAGCGTTTTTCAGGAGCCAAGGTCCGGTTTCCAAAAGGATAAACCCTGGGAAGGCAAGCCAAAGGGATTTACGCCGAAATAGAAAGGTCCATCCCTGGAGCAAAACGCCCATAAAAGCGGCCAAGATTCCAACGATTGCTGTAGGTTTGATAGAGAGGGCTAAACCCGCGAAAAGGGCGGCGGTTCCCATCCACGCACCCCGGCATTTTTCAGGTTCACCCATACAAGCTTTTTCCAGGCAAAAAAAGAAAAGAAGCGCGATAAAAGTGGAAAGCCCATCAACCCTTGCCGCCCAAGCATTCAAATAAATTAAAGGAAACGTCGTAACCGCGACAGCCGCCGTTACCCCCGCCAAAACCCCCGCTTTTTCCTTTACCCAGCCAAATGCGAAAAGGGCGTTAAACCCAAGCACAAAAACGCTTAATATCTTGGCCCCCTCCGTTCCTCCTAAAAGAAACGCATACATGTAAAAAAGCGATCCACCGTGGAAATACCCTGAAAGAAGATGAGTGGGGTAATCGGTAATTCCATGTTGAAAAAGCCAAAAATGGGGCATGCCGAGAAAATAATTCAGGGAATCATAAAAAGTTTCGGGAAGGAAGCTGTGCAGAAGCAGGAAACCATAATAAAAAAAGCCGATTCCAAGGCAAAACAATAGAACACCAGGGGGTGGTTTTAGGGGGAAGTTGAATTTGATTTTTCCCCAGGGAATCTCCATGATGTCTTTGGTCATTAAAACCGAGAGAATCAGGACACCTGCCACCCAAAAGGGCTCAAACCAAAGACGGGTAAGCCCCAAGCCCATCCAAAGGGTATTGATAAAAAAGAACCCCAATCCCAATTCGAGGCAGAATCCCAAAACTTCATTTTCAGCCGGAAGATAAATCCATTTCCGAAGGAACCGCCCGCAACTCCAAAGGGATCCAACGCACCAAATCCCCACAGCGACCGTCGTCAAGCACCCCCCCCAAATCTTTAACTTTTGCGTGAATCCCATTGCTGAAAACTGGCCTGAATCAAAGACAGTCTCGATCGGATCCCACGGATGGATAAAAACGGGGAAAAATTTACCAAAAACAAAAAAACTCCATAACAAAAGGACCAGAAAACCAAAGGGATAATTCATTTTTTTGAAAAGAACGGGGGGCTTTAACGGCAAGATTTTCTCCCGGCAATCGAACAGGATCTTACCCTGAAAAAAAAAGCACCCCGTTTTATTTAAAAACAGGGTGCTTCTTGTTTAACCTGCGAAAGACAATTGTTTTAAGACAAAACAGCTTCTTTTAGATCCTTCAAAACGCGGAACTTGACGACTTTCTTGGCCGGAACATTAACCATCTCACCGGTACGGGGGTTCCGGGCCATTCGTGCTTTACGATCCTTCAATTGGAAAACTCCAAGCCCATCCAACTTAATCTTGAATTCCTTCTTCAAAGTCTTATAAATCGTGCTTCTCAAGGCCTGAAGAACATTGTCCACGTCCTTTTTTTTCAAGCCAGTATCGTTCGCCAAAGTCCCCAGCAGTTCACTTTTGGTCAACGTCCACCTCCTGGATTTTGAAATCCGGCCTATTTATACAAGAGTAAATGGCACTTGGCAAGGAATTTTTGCATTTTTAAAGGGTTTTTAAAGCTTTTTGCACCAGGCCCAGTTTCTTAAAAAAGGGTAAATCCAACTGAAAATGACCCCGGAAAGCGAGGTTATAAATCCCGAAAGCCGACTCCTCGCTCACGGCGCTTTTTCACAATCCGCTTATAGTCTTCCTCGAGATTCAGTTCTTTCAATTTCCAAATTAAGGTATTCCGGTGTAATCCCAGGGTGGCAGCGGTCCGTGTTTGGTTTCCCCGAGTCCTCTCCAGGATCTTGCGAATATACTGCCGCTCGAACTGTCGGCGGACCCTCTTGAGCGACAGTTTTGCTTCTTCCTTATTTCGAGCCAAATCAATCTGTTTGACGAGGATATCCAAGGGGATATCCTCAATGGTTAAGGTTTCCTTCCCGGCGAACAATACCATCATTTCAATAGTGTTTTCCAATTCCTTGAGATTTCCGGGCCAGGCGTACTGGGTCAAAAACTGAATCGCCTCTTTTTGAATGGTTTTCACGGGAATTTTAGTTTTTTGGTTGGCCACTTCCCGAAAATAATCCACCAAGTCCGGGATATCCTCCCGCCGTTCCCGCAAAGATGGAAGAATAATGGAGGAAGTTCTCAAAAATTGGTAAAAATCCCTTCGGAAAACGCCCTTGGCCAGGTTGACGGTCAAATCGGAGTCGGTGGAGGCAATAACATGGACATCGAGCGGCAATGCCACTTGGCTTCCCAATCGGTACATTTTTTTGTCGGAAAACACCTTCCACAGCTTGTCCTGGATTTCCACAGGGAGGCGGTCCACCTGATCGAGGAACAAAGTCCCTCCGTCGGCGAATTCCAATTTTCCGATTTGGGGGGATTTATTCTTGGAATCATCCCCCTCCTCACCGAATAGTTCCCTTTCCAGCTGCGCCTTAGAAAATGACGCGCAAGACACGGTAATGAAAGGGCCTCCGCGCTTTAAACCCTGGGCATGAAGTTCGCGCGCAATTTCTTCGACGCCGCTTCCCATTTCTCCCTGGAGGAGAACAGGTAATCCGGCATTGGCGATGCTCGATATTTTTTTACCTAATTCTTGGGCAACTTTGCTGTTTCCCATAAGGCAAATGGGCTTTTTTGCACTTATTTCCTCCCGTAAAAACCGGTTTTCTTTTTCCAAAGCCCTTTTGGCCAAAACCCGTTTGATCAGCTCGTACAATTCATTGATTTTATAAGGCTTTGTTATGTAATCGTAAGCCCCCAACTTCATGGCGTCCAAAGCGGTGTCCACACCCGTAAGGGCAGTAACCATAATGACGTCGATGGATTCATCGCGGCGCTTGACTTGCCTTAGCAAGTCGATCCCCGAGCCATCCGGAAGCATGATATCCAAGAGGCAAAGGTCAAAACTCTGGCTTTTAAGGGTTCGAAGGGTGGATTTGGCGTCTTCGGCGAAGACAAGTTTATAGTCGTCTTGAAGGGCTAAACGGAAAGACTCCCGAACGCTTTCCTCATCATCAACGATTAGAATGACTGGTTTCAAAAGTCGACCTGTAATTTGATTTAAGGGGCTGGCTTAACAGTCCGCTTTTACTTCTAAGGTTCCTTATTATATTTTTTCTGGAGTTATTTATAAAGTACTTCAAGGGAAAGAAGCCCGGTTTTTTTTTATTTTACTGCCGGACTGGTTGGTCGGTTGGAGGTTCAATAATCGGTCAGGAAATTGGCAAAACCGGGATAATTCCCGAAGAAGCTTTTCTTCCTCCAACAATCTCAAGTACAGGAAGAGATATTCACTGGCCAACCCGCAACGGTCGCCAAAAGCGACCCTCGCCTTCTGTACGATCTTTAAATATTGGGAGGGCGTAGGTGCTTCCCGTGCGGAACCCAACAGCTTGACTGCAGGGAAGTACTTTTTCATGGCCCTCAATACCCATCGGTCGACCGGGAAGGCCGAAACCTGTCCCATTGAGAAAAGCAGGATGCAATCGGCGATTTTGGGGCCAATTCCGTCTAGGGCCATAAGTGCCTCCCGGGCGTCATCACAGGAAATACCCCTTAAATGTTCCAGGGAGATCACTTTTGCCTCGACCACCCTGGCCATCCGGATGATCCGGTCTGCCCGGGCCCTGTAATTATTGGTAAAAGGCCGCAAAAAATCCGGGGAAAGGTGGGTCAACCTTCCCGCTTCGGGAAAAGCATAAAAACCGGGCGCTCCTGGAATGAGCCGGCCATATTCCACACAAAATTTCCTCAAGGCTTGGCGGATCACGGTGACCGACAACCCTTGCGCGAACATGTAAGAAATGGTGCATTCCCATGGATCCTGCCGCAATAGACGGAGCCCACTTAGTATTTTTAAGGGGTCACCCAGGATTGGGTCCGATTCCAAGGAACGGGCCCAATTCCCAAGGTCGTCATCCAGGCATAAGTAATGGGAAAGCCAATCGGAAGCCGACCGGCTTTGGACTAGTTCCGAACTACATTCCCAATGAAGCCAGTCTTCCTCCTGCCTTAAACGCCAAAAAACCTGCCCCGCGATTCCTTGCAAGAACCCATTCAAGTCGGGACCTTCCCAACGAAAACACTGTCCGCAAAGGAGGGTGAGGCCCAAAGAAAAGGGCCGGGGTAAGACCAGGGTGCCTTGGATCATCAATTCATCCTTCGAAAATAAATCCAGCTAACCATGGTGATAGCCAGCGAGGGGACAAGGGCATAGGCGTTCCAATTTCCCAAAGCTAAATACACAAGCTGGTTGGCTACCGCATAACCGCTGTAAGCGAGGACCGCCCATTTCTTCATGAATCCCAAGCCTCCTAAACAAATCGTCTCGTAAGTGGTGCTGAGGGAGAGGTAAAGAGGGTACCAATGGGCCACGGAGTGGGCGGCGGGCGAAATGACCATGAACATTTTTAAAAAACATCCGACGAGGCCGGCGACAATGAAAACAGTGAGTATGGGCGGGCGTGAGGATTTCATGAGTTCCTTGTGCATTTTATTGACAGTGAAACACTTTATAAAAGATATGATATATACGATAAATAGCCACGGAATGGACAAAATCTTTGAAACACAAGCACAACCCAAACCCAACGATTTATGACGTCGCCGACAGGGCTGGCGTTTCGATTTCAACGGTTTCCCGCGCCTTGAATAACAAAACCAACATGAAGGAAGAAACCCGGCAAAAGGTTTTAAAAGCCGTCCTAGATTTAAATTTCAAAACCGATCCCTTCGCCCGAAGCCTGGTGGTGAAACAGTTTAACTTGATCGAAGTTTGTTTTTCCTGGTCAAGCATCCAAATTAACCTGGAAAACGAGTGGTATCTCGGTCTCTTGAACGGTATCAACGATGTCGTCCAGGAAAAACGTTACGGCCTCTTGATGAACACCCTCTCCGGAATTTTCGACCTTCAGGAAGTCAACCGACGGGTCGCCCGCAACGCAGTTGACGGGGTTTTGATGGTTTCCCCTTACCTCAAAGCGGAGGAAATGCACCAACTCAAAGATTTCCAGGTTCCACTGGTCCTTATCGGGTGCCGCGTCAATGATCCCTCTGTGGATTACGTTGACAGTGACAACGTCAAAGCGGTCGATGAGGTGGTGGGCCACCTGGTAAACCGGGGATACAAAAAAATCGCTTGTATCACCGGGGAAGTGGCGATATCCGGGAACGCGGCGGACCGTTTAAGGGAATTTCAACAAGCCGTGAGACGGTATGGCTTTCCGATACCAGAGGAGTACGTTGTCGGGGGAGATTTCAGCAAGGGCTCTGGCACGCGGGCCATGAAAAAGCTGTTGGCTCTGAGAGACAGGCCCACCGCGGTTTTCGCCTCGAATGATTTGATGGCGTTAGGTGCCTGGGATAGCATCGTCGAAGAAGGTCTGACAGTGGGAAAGGATATCGCTTTAGTGGGGTTCGATGACATCCCCCAAGCCTCGGCTCCGCCTTATTTCCTTACCACCATCCGGCAGGATTACCAGGCGATCAGTACACAAGCTGCCCGAATACTCATCGAGAAGATACAACACCCCAACGATTGGAAAACCCGGCAGGTTCTTATCCCGACCCAATTGGTAGTGCGCCAATCCTGATTACAAGAAGTCGGAATTTATTCCAACGCCCGGCCATTACCTTCTTTTTTTCTTCCGTCTCTCTTTTTTCCGGCGGGAGTCGCGCGTAGGTTTCGGAAAATCACCTTCAGAACCTTTCCAACGTCTTTCCACCTTACGCCGGTCCTTTTTGTCCCGTTGGGCAACAGGCCTGTCCAAGAGGTAAAGTTTTATCAATATTTCCCTGATCCAATTCGCCATAGCTTCCTCTTTTTGGGTTTAAACAAAGTGGCCCAACAAGTTACATCCGGTGAATTTTGATGACCCGGCCCTTTTCTTCCGTGGGAGCGGTTCGGTGGAATGATTCGGCTTGTCTTTTTATCTCTTCGCCATTCTTCCAGCTTTTCCAGAGGGAGAGACTCGCCACCGCAAGGACCAGGATGAATAAAATCCACATCCCAAATCCCAGTCCTTTGAGATTCAAGGAAATTTCTTCTAGGTTTTTGTTTGTCTGGACTTGTGCGCCGCTAAGTTCGCGATATTGGTTGAAAGAATCTCTTTCCATCAGAAAAGCAACAGTTTGCACGCGAGTCTCTAATTCCTGCATTTTCCTGCTTTCAACTGCGGCGGAACGGCCTGTCCTATCTTTGTAAATAGTCACGGGAACTTGAGGGACCTGGTTCGCGAGCGCATTCTCGACGACCGTTGGTTTTCCGCCTATCCAAATCACCGTTTTATTGGCTGTGTCTTTTTCAGAAACGAGAATACTGAGGAGCGCGCTGGCTTTCTTGTCCTGCGGGTCCACTTGCAGGGCTTTCGAGTCCCATAAAATGGCTTCGTCAAAATCACCGGTCAAATACGCTTGAAGCGCTGATTGGTAATAATCATTGACTGGTTTAGGTGCTTCAACCGTTTGAGCGGTTTGGGCCGCTACGGCCGTCACAAGGAGCCAAGCTAGAGAGAATGGACCCAGAATTTTCGATAATCTACCCATCGCTACCCTCCATAAACCAATATTATCACATGTTAACTGTTTAACATAATAAAACTACCAAACCGACCGGTTGGTTCAGCTCCCGACCCCTCCGCTCGATGGGAATAAAACAGGCTGTTATGGCGAATCGTACATAACCCCGATCTTATTAAATTCCCGTCTTTCAGGCCTATTTCAAGCAATTGGCGGGCGTTGGCCTCCGCCAAATCGAGTTTCCAATACCCGGGGGAGGTTCCTTGAAAAACCTCTCCCGCCCAAGGAAAGACTTCCGAAAACTCCCTGAAAACATCCGCCCCGACCTCATAACAGCAGGCTCCAATGCAGGGGCCTAATACAACCCTCACTTCTTCCGGCCGGGTTCCATAGGCTTCCCCCATGGCTAGTAGTGTCTTAGCCGCAATATGACACACGGTTCCCCTCCAACCCGCATGGGATAACCCGACCGCTTGGTGGGTCGGATCATAAAAAATGACGGGAAGACAATCCGCCACGAGGAGCATGAGCGGAATACCCTTTTCCTGCGTGATCAGTCCGTCGCCTTCCCCCAACGAGCCACCTCCCGGCGGATAGTTGGCAGCATCCAATTTTAAAACCTGGTCACCGTGGACTTGATCGGCATAAACCATTTGTCGCAGATCCATTCCCGCAGACCGGGACAAAAGAGCGCGATTTTCCTTCACGCGCGACGGATCATCTTGGACTTTGTGGCTGATATTGAGGGACCGGTAGGTCCCCTTGCTAACCCCGCCAACCCGGGTTGAAATAGCGTGTTTCAGGACCTTCTCATCGGCCAAGCGGGGAAATGTTATCGTAGTGATCCCGCCATTCTCTTGCTGAAGCGCCTCAGCGCCGAGCTTGTTTGTTTTCACTGTTTCCCTCCACAACGTCCTTGTAGCCGAGGATGCCTTCCGCGATAGCCTTAGCCATATTGTCCTTCCAATAAGGGTCCCTCAACTTGTTTTCCTCCTTTTGATTGCTGATAAAGGCGGTTTCCACCAAGATGGCCGGCATATCCGCGTGGGCTAAGACGTAAAAGGGCGCGTATTGGATATTTCGAAAATGCTGCCCCAAACGTTCTTCAATGGATTTTTCAACAATCTCAGCAAGCTTTTGACTGTATTTTTTATAGCTATCCTTTTTAAGTTCTATCAATATTGAGGACTCGTTATCCTTGTTCCGTCCGTTTTCACGCTCGGCCGCCATAGCCGCCCATTTATTGGAAGCCTTGGCTCCGTACCGGTAAATCTCTGTGCCATGGGCCTCCTTTCGTGGATTCGAGTTACAGTGAATTGACACGAAAAGATCGGCACCGTGGGCATTTGCGAAATCGGTGCGGTATTTGAGCGTAATATAATAATCACCGTGCCGGGTCAGGAACACTTCAAGGTTCGGATTCTCCTGTTTTAAATAAGCTGCAACCTTTTGGGCTATTTCCAACGTGGCTTCCTTTTCCACATACCGTTTGTCAAGACCCGGCGCTCCGGCATCCGTTCCTCCGTGTCCGGCATCGATGATGATCCGTCGGACCTGCATGGTTTGGTTGGATGATGGTTCTTCTTCTAGACTGCGGACGGGTTGAGTTTCAGGTATTTCCACCTCTGCGGCTGAAGCCGCTTCCAAGGTGGGAACCACCGTGGAAACGGCCACTTGCGTGACCCCCACGGTGGGGGGAGTGGCGGGGACGGCGGACGAATTTGTCACTGGCTGGGCCGGGGAGGCTGTACGCAACTCATCGTCACGCACCCCTCCGGCCATAATAGTTTGTTGATCGGGTGAATAGCTGACCTGGGTATCCATGATGGTTCCAAAAACATCCTCAACAGAGGAAGAAGGAATACCTAAACGGCCCGCAATCATTTCCACGGGTTCAATTGGCACGGCCATATCCGGATCGGTCGCCATAAAAAGAGGCTGGGAAAGAGCTAAGTTTCCGTGTACCTTCCCATTTGTAAGGGACACCTTACGGGTTTGGGAATCAAACTGAACTTCAACTCCATAAAACCGGGCCACCTCCATCAAAGGAAGATAAGCCTTGGCTTTCATATCACGAAGGACCTGGACCCGGGCTTCACTTTTTCCGTCCGCATATTTAAGGGTTATAAAATCATCCGCGCCGAATGAAAAAGATCCCAAAACGAAAAATGACAGAAAAACCCAGATTGAGGGATTATGCTTAATTTTCAATGGCATCATTGACACCAGTATCCTTGGAGTTTTTTTCCAGCGCTTGGTGTTTAATCCGGAAATACCAGTTAAAAACACGGGTACTCCCGTTTTTATCCGTAGCAAGGGCGGTCAGGATATGCCCTCCCCGTGGTAAGGGCTCTCCGATTTGGTGGCGAAATATATGGGTTTGGGGATCAAATTGAACCCGCATGACATGGTTCCCGATCTGGAGTTTGACGGACTTAGGCACGACATCATCCAAAATTTCAGCCGTAATGACCGGCTCCTGGCTATCAATCAAGTCGCCGTCGCCGGGCGAGAGGTTTTTCAGGTGTAGAACCCTATCCTTGAAAATATCGGCAAATCTCTGGTGACTGATGGGATAAAGAATTAAGTTGCGTTTGAGCATCAAGGGGGGGATGGTCCGGTCGTTCGGGCCGGGATTCACGGTGAAAGCCAGCTTATAGCCCTCCTGTTCAACCGTCTCAAGGACGCCTGGATCGTAAACCCCATAAGGATAGGCCAGCCAGTCGGGTTTGTTTTTGAACCGGGTTTCGATGAAGGTCAAAGGCTGGTTCAGCTCGTAGGTCCATAGTTTTTGCGCATCGGCGGCACTTCTTTTCTCACCCTCTAACCCCAGATTCAAGTGGTTGGCAGTGTGGGATTCCACGATCATCCCCGACTTTTCCATTTCCAAAATGTCGGCGTCTTCCAGAGCCTCAAATTTCCTCGGGGTCTTGTTCTTTTTCCCTTTCTCGTCCTTCTTTTTCATCGCCAATTCCCTGTATTCGATGAATTTCGTATAGAGAAAGAGGATCGTGGGATAACCGTCGGCCTTGATCACAGGAAATGCGTCCCGGTAAACGGTGCGGAACCCGTCGTCAAAAGTGATGAGGACCGGTTTCAAGGGGAGGGGTTTCCCTTGAAACCAGTAACCCATCAGCTGTTCCTTGGAAATGGGATGGAACCCATTATCCTTCAAGTACTGCATCTGCCACTTAAACTCTTCCAACGGCATTTGGTACTCGGCCGTGGTTAAGTCCTCGTCTTCATCCACATGGTTCAAGAAACGGTGGTAGCAAAGCACAAAAAAAGGTTCATCATTCATCCCCAGCGTTGAAACGGAGCCGAAAACCGAAGCCACCGGCGTTTTCGTTGCCTGGGATGAATCCAGGACTGGCAAGGGAGAAAGATCGATCTCCTTGTAGTCCTGGGAAAAGGCCATCAACGGCACCGTGAATGCCGCTGATGCCAAACCTAAAATCTTTATCGTTTTGCCGAACCGCTCTTTCAGCATTCTTTTTCTTTCTCGACAATCGTTGGTCCGTGCCCTATGGCGGGCTGAAGACCAACGGCCGCCAGCTGGTTTTCAGTTCTGGAACGGCTTGCTGGCCAAACGGCGCCGCAAGTAGGCCGGAATATCGTATTGCCCATCGGACAATTTCAGCGTCATATCCCCTTCCATCTCTTCCATGGGAGCGGATTGGGACGAACTGGCCTTGGCCGTGTTGAAATTGGGCGTCACGAAATTTTTCAGGTCGATTACCGTCGCCATCTGGTCCGGATCCTTCTGGGCGTCGAAACCCGTGGCGATGATGGTGACCCTCAGCCCGTCCTTCAGGTTCTCGTCCCGCACGATACCCGGGATGATCTCGGCCCCGGGGCGGGCGGCCTTTTGGAGGAACCCGTTGATCTGGTTGAACTCGTTCAGGGTGAAGTTGGCCCCGGCGGTCACCAGCACCAAAACGGCGGTGGCACCGGCGATGTCCACGTCCTCCAGGAGGGGGCTGTTGACGGCCTTTTGCACGGCTTTCAAGGCCCGGTCTTCGCCCGTGCCCGCGCCCATGCCCATCAGCACCTTGCCCTTGGCGGTCAAAATGCGCCGCACGTCGGCGAAGTCGCGGTTGATGATTCCTTCGGAGTGGATGATCACCGAAATACCCTGGATGGCCTGCACCAGCACCTCATCCACTCGGGCGAAGGCGGAGGACAGTTCAATGTCCTGCTCGCACACCAGATTGATGCGCTCGTTGGGAATCACCACAATGGCATCCACATGGGGCAGCATGGCGCGAAGCCCATCCTCAGCCTGGGCCTTCCGGACCGGGCCCTCGTGCTCAAAAGGTCGGCTCACCACACCCACCGTCAAAATCCCCAGTTTTTTTGAGATTTCAGCCACCACGGGTGCGGCGCCCGTACCGGTGCCCCCACCCATGCCGGCGGCCACCACCACCATATCGGCGCCCTCCAGGCACTTGTGGATCTCGTCGGTCGATTCCAGGGCGGCTTCCTTGCCGATCGTGGGATTTCCCCCCGAGCCCAACCCCTTCGTCAGTGCCTTGCCCAGCTGGATTTTCTTGATTGCCTTGCTGCGTCTTAAGGACTTGTAATCCGTATTGGCCGCGATGCATTCCACCCCTTCGATCCCGGCTTCGATCATCTTATTGACAGCGTTGCATCCGCCGCCGCCCACTCCAATAACCTTCAAATGGGCCAGGTACTGCGTCACATCGTCTTCCGCGAACTCGATCATTTCTTTTTCCCCCTCTTTTAACTTCGTTGTTGCCGGTATCCTTCGGCTACCAGCTTGCCGTCTGCCTCCCCATCTTTTATGAAGGCTCCCTACCCAATTCCTTACTTCAAACTTTTCAGATAGAATCTCCGAACCATTTCTTCATGCGGCTGAGGATGTTCCCGAAGGCGTCGGCGCCGGAAAAGCCCTGCCCCTTCTTGCCGCCCTGCTGGTTTTGGGATTGCATGCCCATCAATACCAGCCCCACAGCCGTTGAATAACTGGGGTTGGACACCACATCCGTCAGCCCGCCCACCCGTTTGGGAGAGCCGATCCTCACGGGCAGCTGGAGGATTTTCTCGGCAAGTTCGGCGGTGCCTTCCATCAGGGCAGCCCCACCCGTGAACACCGCCCCCGCCGGGATCCGGTCCTCGAAACCGTGCTTTTTCAGCTCCGCTCCCACCAACTCAAATATCTCCTCCATACGGGCCTCGATAATCTCGGAGAGGACCCGCCGCGGCATACGCCGATCGGGCCGTCCTCCCACGCCGGGCACGGTGATTTCCTCTTCTTCCTTCACCATGGCTGTGTAAGCGCAGCCATATTGGATCTTGATGCTTTCGGCTTCCGTGTTGGGGGTGCGCAACCCGACCGCCACGTCGCTGGTCACCAACGTGCCCCCCAGGGTGATGATCCCGGTGTGCCAAAGGGAGCCGTTGATGAAGACCGCGATGTCGGTGGTCCCGCCGCCGATGTCGACCAAAACCACTCCCAGTTCTTTCTCATCGGCCGAGAGGATGGCTTCGGCGGAAGCAAGCGGTTGCAAAATGATATCTGCTACTTGCAGGCCGGCCCGTTCAACACTCCTCACGATATTCTGCACGCTGGTAACGGCGCCCGTCACCACGTGTACCTCGGCTTCCAGCCTCACTCCTGACATTCCCACTGGGTTTTTGATACCGTCCTGGTCGTCTACGATGTATTCCTGCGGGATGACGTGGATAATCTCCCGATCCAGGGGAATGGCGATGGCTTGGGCCGCCTCGATCACCCTTTCCCGGTCGTCCTCAGTGATTTCCTTATCCTTCCTGGAAACCGCGATGACCCCGCGGCTGTTCAAACCTTTGATATGCCCGCCCGCCACGCCAGCATAGGCCGATGAAATCTCCACGCCCGCCATGCGTTCGGCGTCTTGGACGGATTTCTTGATGGAGGCGATGGTTTGTTCGATGTTAACCACCGACCCCTTTTTAAGACCCGTGGAGGGTGTTGTACCTACCCCGATGATGTGAACCTGTCCCTCGTCATCCTGTTCGCCGATGATGGTGCAGACCTTGGTTGTCCCCAGGTCCAACCCCACCACTATGTCTTGCTTCATTTCCTTAGCCATTCAACCACCCCCTTTGATTCGGTTTTTAAGTTCAAGTTCTGCTTCCGTTGTTTTCGCATGAGATTATCTTTTCGGTGCCGAAAAGCAGCGGCAAGGTCCGAAACAAACTTTGATCATTTTCAAGTTCAACTGCTTCGCCCGGTCGACGGCCTTCAGGGAGGGTTCCACCATCCTTTTCAGCCCTTTGCGGTACGAATGAAGAATGCGCTGTGGCTTCATTTGCCCTCCCTTGTCTTGACCAGCACCATGTCGCGGTACCTAAAATCCAGGGTGGCCGCTCGCTTCCCTTTCCCGCTCAAATCGCTCAACACCAATGCCATCCTCCGAAGATCCGACTCCTGGACCGGCGGGTCAAAGGTGGCTTGGATGCCGTCGATAAAAGTCACTTTTAGGGAGCCCGGCTCCGAAAGATTGACCTCGGATACATCCTGGGCCAAAACCGAATCCTTCTTTTGGATGGATGAGAGGACATCCAAAGCCGGCCCGAGGGCCTCGGCGGATTGGGTCGTTCCTTCCGCTTCCGTATTGGCTGACAGGCCGGAAATCAACGGCAAATCCTCCCTTAAAATTGCCGGCGAGGAGGGCAAAATCCTCCCCTCGGCGTCGACGCCGTAAAGGCTTCCGTTATCCAGGAGGGCCACGGGCTTGCGCTCCCTCACGGAAATGACGATGGAACGGGGCAACCGTCTTTCAATGAAAACCCGGTCCACCCAACCCATGCCTTTGACCTTTTTCAAAGCGCCGTTCAAATCCAGCTTAAACATGCTTTCCCCCAGCGGCAGTGCCGCGGTTTTTACGATTTCATCTTCCGAAAGGTAGTGATTCCCATCCACCGTCACCTTTTCCAGCCTTAAGCCGGCCACGTCCTGGAGCAGGGCGGTAGTTTTGTTTTTCGACCAAACCACCACCACCATCAGTAAAACTACTCCGGCCAGTTTGAGAATCCAGGTGGCGCCCGATAACGCCGACGCCTTGGGAACCCAAGTTCTTTTTCTTTCCGAAAAAGCCGGGGTATCGTCTACAGCGGTCACCCCTGGGCGGTAAAATGCGTAGGCTTTTCGACTGCCGGTCCCCACCGGTTTTTCTTTTTCCTCCGCCCACCTCAAGAAAAAGCTTTTCTCTGCCTTCTTTTCCGTCATTACATTCCTGAACCGGATGCCGTAGCTCACACCCGCCGTATGGAACCGGGGCGATTTTTCACTTAAAGGAACCCGTGAACCCCGGTAATACATCAGGCTTTTTTCCTTCTTTTAATTGCCATCCCGACCAAGGCCTTCAAAAACTTCGGGAAGGGTATTCCTGCCGCTTTGGCCGCGTCCGGCACCAAACTGGTGGCCGTCATGCCGGGCGCCGTATTCACTTCCAAAATCTGGGGTTCCCCCTTCTTGGGAACGATAAAATCCACCCGGTAGTAACCCTCACAACCCATGGCTTTGCCCGCTTTGACGGCGAAAGCCTTTACCTTTTGGGTGCTCTTGGCCGGTATCCGGGCTGGAACGAGGTGCTCCGAATGCCCCGGGGTATACTTGGCGTCAAAATCGTAAAATTCGTTTTTGGGGACGATTTCGATGACCGGAAGCGCCCTTTCACCCAAAACGGTGACGGTCACTTCCACCCCGGGAACGAATTTCTCCACAATCGCCCACGAGCTGTACTTGAACGCCTTTTGAACGGCTTTGGCCAATTCCTGCTTCTTCTTCACGATCGTCACCCCAATGGCCGAACCCACGTCGGCCGGTTTGACCACCAAAGGCAGGCCCAGCTTTATTTCCTTGAGCCACTTAACCTTTTCCAGGCTCTTATGCAAGGCATGCCAAGGCGCCGTTGGAATCCCATTGGCCTCAAAAACGAGTTTGGAGCAGCCCTTGTGCATTGCCAAACCGCAGGCCAATGCCCCCGAACCCGTATAGGAGATTCCCCATTTGTCCAATAAAGACTGCAAGGTTCCGTCCTCCCCAAAACCGCCGTGTAAGGCGATAAAAACAGCGTCCAACCTGGCGGCCTTGAGCTTTTTCCCAAGCCGTTTTTCGTTCTTATCCGCCGCCGTCAAAACCATCGGTACAGCCTTGACGCCGGCTGCTTTTAAACCTTCCACTACGCCTTTCCCGGACATCATGGAAACCTTTTTTTCCGGGCTCCATCCGCCCATCAGAACGCCTACTTTCATCTCGCTCTCCGGTCCTCCTAAATTTCCCAGCCCTGTTGTAATAGGCGTCGTTCCGCTACAGCTATTAGCTTTTGGCGGTTAATTAAAACCTAAAAGCTGCCAACTATCGGCTGCCTTTTAAGTTCCAAAAAACATCTTTAATTTCGTTCCAATCCCAATCCCCCAGCGGCAGGATCTCGGGCTCCAATCGGATTTGGTACTCCGCCCAAACTCTTTTCTGAATCTCCCGCATCACGGCCACCACGTCATGGGCGGTGGCAGTGCCTCCGTTGATGATGAAGTTGGCGTGGATCTCGCTGACCCTGGCACCCCCGGCCTTGAACCCCTTCAACCCCACGGATTCGGTCAGCCTTCCCGCGAAGTTCCCTTCGGGATTCTTGAAAACGCTGCCGGCGTTTTTCTCAACCCGGGGCTGTTTGCCCCGGCGGACCTTGAAATATTCTTTCACTTTTTTTTCAATCGCGTCTTTAGTCTCTTTCTTTAGCCTCAGCACAACTTCCACCAGCACGTTGCCGCTCAGTTTCAGGGACGAATTCCGGTAGCTATAGACGTAGTCGGCTTTTTTCAAATGTTTGACTTGTCCATGGGATGTGACGATGGTCAAGTCCTCCACCGTGGGCCCGATCCATGCCTTTTTGGCGCCCGCGTTTCCCACTACCGCCCCGCCGATGGTCCCCGGGATGCCTGCGAAAAACTCCACCCCGCCCAATCCCGCTTCCCGAGCCTTGGCTAAAACCGTCACCAATTGGGTACCGGCCTTGGCCCTTACCCGGTCGCCCTCGATATGGATACCCTGGAATCCCCGGCCCAGCCGGATTACCAAGCCTTTAAAACCCTCGTCGGCAAAGAGGACGTTGCTACCACCCCCCAACATCAAGTAGGGCACTCCAGCGTGGGTCATGCACCGCAGGAGCTCCGCCAAATCCTCGGTCGTTTGGGGTTCGGCGAAAACCGCCGCTTCTCCGCCCAAGTGGTAGGTCGTATAGGGAGCCACAGGATGGTTGAATTCCACCTTTCCCTTGATTAAATGTTTCAATTCCCGAAAGTCCACATCGATCCTTTCTCCAGTCGAAAGCACGTTTCCTGCGATCATGCCACTCAACCCTTGTGCTTCTGCACGAGGTCGGTTCCCAATTTCCAAATGTCGCCCGCGCCCATGGTTAAAAGCACATACCGGTCGGTTAAATGGCCCTTCAGGTATTCCAAAAGTTCGACCCGGTCCTCAATGTATTGCACGTCCTTGTGTCCGTTCTCACGGATGGCCTCCACCAGGGTCATGCCCGTGACCCCCGGGATGGGTTTCTCCCGGGAGGGGTATATGGCCGCGATTACTACTTCATCCGCGTCCCCAAAGGACTTGCCGAATTTGTCCCGGAGCAGCTGGGTACGGGAGAAAAGATGGGGTTG
This sequence comes from uncultured Pseudomonadota bacterium, assembly GCA_963770835.1. GTDB lineage: Bacteria > Oederibacteriota > Muellerivitia > Muellerivitales > Muellerivitaceae > JAJPJW01. Next base: position 134,922 of record CAVYRH010000010.1, on the reverse strand, counting down.
GAACGCCACCAGGAGTTTTTTGGAGCCCGCGAAATTCTTCGCGGCCTTTAGGGTCTCGGCCACCGCCGTGGGATGGTGGGCGTAATCATCCACCACTCTGGCGCCCTTGAAAGCGCCCCGCACTTCGAACCGCCGCTTGGCCCCATGGAACCGAGCCAGGCCCGCCGTGATTTTCTTGAAAGGCACTTTCAGTTCCAGGCCCACAGTCACCGCCGCCAAGGCGTTTTGGATGTTGAACCGTCCCGGAACGTTCAGCTTGACCGTCCCCAGTTTCTTTCCATGGTGGAAGACCTCGAATATCGATCCCGCTTTTTCGAGCCGTGCTTTATGGGCCGAGACCTGGGCGTCCTTGGAGAAGCCATAGGTCATGGTCCGGCGCTTGATCTGGGGCAGGATCATTTGGACCTGTTTGTCGTCGATCCCTAAGATTACGCAGCCGTAAAAGGGCACCTTGTTAGCGAAGATCACGAAGGCGTCCCTCACCTTGTCGATGGAACCGTAATAGTCCAGGTGGTCGTCGTCGATGTTGGTGACGACGGAAATCATGGGTGAAAGCAGGAAGAATTCGCCGAAAGCCTCACAGGCCTCGGCTACCAGGTAGTCCCCCTTACCCAGTTTGGCGTTGGACTTGAACACGTCCACCTGCCCGCCGATGACCAGGGTGGGATCCAGCTTGGCTTCAGTCATAACCAGCCCGATCATGGAGGTAGTGGTGGTCTTGCCGTGTGTGCCCGAAATCGCAATCCCGTATTTCAAGCGCATCAACTCCGCCAACATTTCGGTGCGCGGGATGACCGGAATGGCCCGCTTATAGGCCTCTTGGATTTCCGGGTTGTCCATGGGCACGGCGGCCGAATACACCACCACATCCGCTCCCGCTGCATTCCCCGCTTTGTGCCCGAAATGGATTTTGGCACCCATTTCAGTCAGCCGGTCGGTCACTTCCGAAGCCTTCAGGTCCGAACCCGTCACCTCGTAATGCAGGCTCAAAAGCACAGCCGCGATGCCGCTCATGCCGGCTCCGCCGATGCCGATAAAATGGATCCTTCGGACATTGGCGAAGGGCTGGGTTGATAGTTTGCTTTTCGCTTTCACGCGCTTTTCCTTTTTTCAGTCATTTCCAACAGGCTTTTCACGATGTCGGAGGCTGCCTGGGGCTTGGCCAGGCGGCGCGCTTTTTCTCCCATGGCTTTCAGCTTCCCCTCATCCGAGACCAGGGAAATCAGCGTCCGGGTGAGGCTTTCTTCGTCCAGCTCTTTTTCGGTAATCACGACTGCCGATCCAGCCCTCTCCAGCGCCCTCGCATTCATCTCCTGGTGTCCGGAAGCGTGGGGATATGGAATAAAAAGAGCCGGCAATCCCCGGCTTAAGGTTTCGGCGCAGGTCATGGCCCCGGACCTCGCTACCACCAGGTCGGACGCCGCGTAGGCTTCGTGGATGTTGCTGATGAAGGGCCTCAGCACTACCTTGAGGGCGCATTTTTCCAGCTGGTCCACCGTCTTGCGGTAGTCGTTCCAGCCGGTCATCATGATCACTTGGACCTTCTGGTCCCCGTCCCCTAGGAACTTGATCACATCCGTCATATGTTGGTTCAGCGTATGGGCCCCCTGGCTGCCTCCCAGCATCAGGAGCGTTGTCGTATCCGGGTTCAAGCCGAAACTCTCCCGCGCCTTCTTCTTTTCCGCCGTCACAATTTCTTCCCGCACCGGAATTCCCGTCCATTGGGTTCTCCTTTTGGAAAAGCGTTTTAAAGTCTCCTCAAACCCGACGAAAATCCTCCTTGAGAAAAAGGATAAAAACCGGGCCGCCAAGCCGGGTGCCACGTTGGGCTCGAAAAGACCCACCGGAACCCCCCTCAAAGCCGCCGCCAATGAAACCGGCACCGAAACGTAACCACCCGTTGAAAAAACCACATCCGGCCGGAAGCTATTCAAAATCCGGCCTGCCTGGGCCATTCCAGCCGCGAAGTCGAGCCAAAAAGTGAAAAGCTTCACCGATAGCCCCCGCGGGAAACCGCTGGCTTGGATGCCCTCGAACTCGAACCCCGAGTCCGGGACCCACTTGGATTCCAGTCCCTCGGCCTTACCCACGTAAAGCACTCGAACCTCCAGGTGTTTCGACAGTTCTCGCGCGATGGCGATGCCGGGGAAAATATGCCCCCCCGTCCCCCCGCCGGTGATGATGATTTTCTTGCTCGTTTCCAATCCTCAAACCTTTCCTCGCTTTTCTTTTGAAGCCTTTCGTTGTCAGTTGACGGCTGTCGGCCGATAGCCGACAGTTGGCGTCAAGGGTTGCGGCAGTTTGATTCCCCGGGAGATGTTGAAGAGAATTCCGATGGAGACCAGGGTGAAAACCATGGACGAACCGCCGTAAGAAATGAGCGGCAGGGGAATCCCCTTAGTGGGCAAAAGCCCCGTCACAACCCCCAGGTTCACCAGCGCCTGGAAACCGATCAGCCCCGTGATGCCCGAGGCCAGGAGCGAGAGGAAAAGACCTCCCTCCCTTTCGCCGACCACCGAAGCCACTTTGAAACCCCGCAGGATGAAGATTGCGAAAAGAAACACCAGGGTTCCCGCCCCCCAAAGCCCCAATTCCTCAGCAATGACGGCGAAAATGAAGTCGGTATGGGGCGCGGGAAGGTAAAAAAGCTTTTGGGTGCTGTTGGCAAGCCCCACGCCGCGGAGCCCGCCATTCCCCACCGCGATCAGGCTCTGGATCAGTTGGAAACCTGCTCCCTGGGGGTCGTCCCAAGGGTTGAGGAAGGCCGCAATGCGCTTCATGCGGTAATTGGCGGATTCCACCAAAAAGATGAAAACGGGGATCAGGATCGAGAGGGGGATCAGAAAAAAAGTCCACTGAATCCCGGCCAGGAATAGGAGAAGAATGGTCACCAAGGCCAGGAGCACCGCCGTTCCAAAATCGTGTTGTTTTTCCAAAAGCAGCATGCAAACCCCCAAAATCGCCAGGCAAGGAAATAGCCCCGAAAAGTTCACCAGGGTTTGTTTGCGCCTTTCCAGCGAATCCGCCAGGTAGAACACCAAGGCAATCTTCAGGATTTCGGAGGGCTGAAACGAAAAGGGACCAAGGCGGAACCATCTTTGGGCTCCGCCGACGGTCTTGCCGATGCCCGGCACACAAACCAAAGCCATCAATAAAATGGCCACAAAGAGGCCGGGAATGGCCAAAGCCCTCATGGATTCCAGGTCTACCCGCGAGGCCACCCACATCCCCGCGCTTCCCACCAAAACCCAGACCAGCTGGCGCGCGAAGAAGTAATAGGAATTGCCATAGCGGTCATGGGCCAGGATGGCCGATGCGCTGTAAATCATGATGAGTCCCACCGTGACCAAAATGAGGGTCAACAGGAACATCAAGAAGTCCGGCGAAGCTTGTTCTTTTTTCCGAAAGCTCATTTTTGGTTTCATCCTTCCGTTCGGATTCCGAGCAAGGCGTCGAAGGTGTGGAAAAGGCATTGGTAGGTGTTGATCTCAGAATCCGAGCGTAAGAATGAAACTCCTTTCTTTAATTAAACGTTAACTTTTCCAGCCGTTTGCTGGGCCATCTTCTTTATCACGGCCTTGAACTGCCGTCCCCGATCCTCATAGTTCTGGAACATGTCGAAGCTGGCGCAACCGGGCGAGAACAGGACCACCCCGCCCTTTCCGCAGGCGGCATAGGCCCCGTTCACCGTCTCTTCCAGCGTGCCCGCCTCCACCACCGTGGCTGCCTGGGAAAGCTGCTGCACGATCTTTTGTTTACATTCCCCAAAAGCCACGATGCGGGTCACTTTTTCCTTCACCAGGGAGGCCAGTCGGGTGAAATCCCCCGCCTTGTCACGCCCTCCCAGGATCAAAACAATAGGCTTCTCGAAGCTTTCCAGGGCCTTCAACACCGAATCCACGTTGGTTCCCTTGGAATCGTTCACGAAACGGATTCCGTTGATCTCGCCCGCCGCTTCTAATCGGTGCTCCACTCCGGTAAATTCCCGGAGGGTTTTGACGATGGCATCATCCGATGCTCCACAGAGGGAAGCCGTCAGGGCGGCGGCGCAAGCGTTTTCAACGTTATGCGGCCCTGGAATTTTGAGTTCCGACATAGCGATCAAGGGCCGTCCCAATAGCTCGATCTTGTCGCCAATGGCGTAACAGCCGGGCTTTTGGATTTCCTTCGCCCCGGGGAAGCCGAAGAAATAAAGCTGGCCCTTCACCATGCTGGAAAGAATGGGGGTGTATTTATCGGAAGCGTTCAAAAGAGCGCCATCTTCCGGTTTTTGGTTCTCAAAAATACGCCCCTTGGTCTGCACGTAATCCTGCATGCCCTGGTGCCGGTCCAAGTGGTCCGGGGTTACGTTCAAAACCGCGGCCACCTGGGGCCGGAATTCCTCGATGGTTTCCAACTGAAAGCTGGAAACCTCTAGGACCGCCCAATCCTCGGAGGAAAGCTCGAAAACCGTTTCGGCGAAAGCTTTGCCGATATTGCCGCAGGCGATGGCCTTTTTACCCCCCGCCTGGATCATGGCGGTAGTCAGTGTGGTGGTCGTTGTTTTGCCGTTGGTGCCTGTGATGGCCGCCACCGGCGCAGGGCAATAGCCGAAGGCCAATTCCATCTCGCCGATCACGGCGACTCCCTTTTCCCGTGCCGTTTCCAGTGCCGGGTGTTTCGCCGGCACGCCCGGTGAAACCACCACGAGGTCCGCATTGGCCACAGTAACCGGGTCGATTCCGCCCAACATCAGCTTTACATGGGCTAGTTCCTTGGCTTTCTCGATCCAGGTCGCGAGTTTCTCTGGGGTCTTGTCGTCCAGGACCGCCACATGGGCCCCATGGACGGATAAGAGCCGGGCCGCCGCGTAACCGGACCGCCCCAACCCGATGACCGCTACTTGTTTTCCGTGGACGTAATGCATGGGTTCCCTTTAACGAAGTTTCAAGGTGCTCAACGTCAGCAAAGTAAGAATAATGGCGATGATCCAAAACCGAACGATGAGCTTGGACTCCGGCACGCCCGAAAGTTCGAAATGGTGGTGGAGGGGCGCCATCCTAAAAACTCTCTTCCCGCTCATCTTGAAGGAGGCCACCTGGATGATCACCGAAAGCGCCTCCACCACGAAAATGCCGCCGACGATGATGAGGAGGATTTCCTGTTTCACCATGACCGCGATCGTCCCCAAAAGGCCGCCCAGGGCCAGGGACCCCGTATCGCCCATGAAGATCTGGGCCGGCGGGGCGTTGAACCAAAGGAAACCCAATCCCGCACCCACCAAGGCCGCGCAAACCACCGTCAATTCGCTGGCTCCCGGAACCTGGATGATCTTGAGGTATTCGCTGAACTTCACGTTACCGGACACATAGGTGACTACCACGAAGGCCATGGCGGCGAAAGTCGTGCAGCCGATGGCCAAGCCGTCAAGGCCGTCCGTCAGGTTGACCGAGTTCGAGGCGCTGACGATGACCAAAACCGCGAAAAAAGGATAAAGGACGTCCAGGTTAAGGGGGTGCTTGAAGAAAGGAAGGGTGATCGAGGTTTTCAAAATGAATTCGTCCGGCAGGGCATCCATATAACCGTATACGATGAGGATGGCCCCGATGAATTGAATCATCAGTTTCCAGCCACTAGGGATGCCTCGGCTCTTGCCGATTCCTTTTAATTTGATCAGGTCGTCCAAAAACCCAAGGGTTCCAAACCAAAGAAGTGAAAAAAAGGCCAACCAAAACAACCGTGAATCCCACCGCACCCAAAGCAGTCCGCTCAAGGCCAGGGTCAAAAGGATAAGGATGCCGCCCATGGTCGGGGTCCCCGCCTTGGACGAATGGCCGGCAGGGCCGTCTTGGCGTATTTTCTCGCCAAGCTGGGCCGCCTGGATTCGGGCGATCACCGTGCGCCCCAACAGGAGGCAAAGGGCGAAGGCCGTAACGGCGGCGTAAACGCTCCGGAACGTCACATAACGGAAGACATTGAAGCCGATAAAGTGGTTCGCGAGCGGATAAAGCAAGTGATAAAGCATTCTCTCGTCCTTAGTTTTTGTTGAGTCTCATGAAGTAAAACCGCGTTTGTTGTTCCGTCGAAACGGAGGTTCTTTCGGACCGCACCTTGGCCGTTCCTTTCATTTCCTCAGTCGGAAGGGCTGAGCCCTTCCGCATATCCGGGCCCCGGCGGAAAGGATGGTCCTCGTCGGCCAAGCCGTCCAGGAAGCGTTTCAAGGAAAGCATTTCAAAACCCCTCCAAGATTTTTTCCAACCTCATCCCGCGAGAGGCTTTCAATAAAACCGCGTCACCCCTCTGGACCGACCGCCGCAAATAGGCCCGGGCGTCGGAAACCTCCCCAAAAACCCGCACCTTCTCCTTTTGGGTTTCCGCCAGGCCATTCAAGGCCCTTTGCATGCGCAGGCCCACCAGCAGGATTCCCTCAAAGCCGCTCTCCACCGCCCTTTTCACGATCCGGAAATGAGTCTCGGGTGAAAACTCCCCTAGTTCCAGCATGTCGCCCAGAACCGCCCATTTGCGTTGGGGACCTTGCATTCCGGCGAAGGTAACCAAGGCCGCTTCCATGGAAGTGGGAGAAGCGTTGTAAGCGTCGTTGATGAAGAGGACCCCGCCCAGGTTCTTGATTTCCATGCGCATAGGCGCCTCGGAAACGAAGGTCTTCAGGCGCTGGGCCAGGGCCTTCAAGGGAACGCCCAGGGTTAGCCCCGCTGAAACCGCCGCCAGGGAGTTGCGGACATTGTGGGCACCCGGCATAGAAAGGCGGGCAGCCGCAGTCTCGCCTTCCGCCTGGATTTCAAAGCGGGTTCCCAAGCCGTCGGCTTCTAGGTGGATGGCCCGCACTTGCCCCAGCTTCAAGCCGAAGGTCATGACGTTCTCAACGTTCTTCCTCAACAAGGTGTCGTCCGCGTTCAAGATATTGGTTCCTCCCTTTCTTAAATGTGCCGCGATCTTCTGCTTCTCCTCCGCCAAGTGCCGGCGGCTCTTGAAAAACCCCATGTGCGATTCCCCGATGACGGTCACCACCGCCACATCCGGCCGGGTAATCTCGGACAACTTTTCCATTTCCCCCGGATGATTGATCCCTATTTCCACTACCGCTGCCTCATGCTCCTTCGTCAGTTTCAACAGGGTGAGCGGCAGGCCCCATTGATTGTTCAGGTTCCCCTGGGTCTTCAAGACCCGGAAGGATCCTTTCAGGAGGTGGGCCGTCATGTCCTTCACCGTGGTTTTTCCCACGCTGCCTGTCACCGCCACCACTGGCCCGTCCCACTGGAGCCTTTGGGCCCTCCCCATTTGCCCCAAAGCCTCCGTCGTGTTCTTCACCAGAATTTGCGGCAGGTTCCCCGGCATGAGCCTTGAAACCACCGCCGCCTTGGCTCCCTTCCGGGCCGCCTGCCTTAAAAACCGGTGCCCGTCCAACCGGGCCCCCACGATGGCAACGAAGAGATCCCCCCGCTTTACGTTCCTTGTGTCGTGCGAAACGCCCGTAATTCGGGTCTCAGCTTCTTCTTTCACCAGCCGCCCGTTCACCAGTGCCGCCGCTTCCCTCAAAGTCCAGGGAAGCACTAGGATGCCTTCGTCATCTTCTTCAATATTTCCCTGGCAACTTCCCGGTCGTCGAAATGGTGTTTCTCGTTTCCGATAATCTGGTAAGTCTCATGCCCTTTGCCGGCAATCAAAACCAGATCCCCTTTTTGGGCCATGGACAGGGCTTGGCGAATGGCCGCCCCTCTCTCCTCTTCCACCCAAACCCGCCGGTGGCCGTTTTGCATCAAGGGCTGGGGAATGCCCCGCAAGATGTCCCCCAAAATGGCCGAGGGTTTTTCCGTCCGGGGATTGTCCGATGTCACTACCGTCAAGTCGGCCAATTGGGTGGAAATCTTCCCCATGAGGGGTCGTTTGGTTTTGTCCCTATCCCCACCACATCCAAAGACCGAAATCAGCCGGTGATGGCTCTTTTTCCCCAAGATCTCCCGGGAGGCAACCAGGGCCTGTTTCAATGCGTCGGGGGTATGGGCGTAATCCACCAAAACCGTGAATTCCTGTCCCGCCGAAACTTCCTCGAACCGTCCCGGAACGGCGGGAGCGTGCTTCAAGCCGTCCTTCAACGCTTCCCAGGAAAGGCCCAGTTCCCTTAACACCGATAGGGCCGCCAGCGAGTTGTAAATGTTGAAGAGGCCCGTCAAGGGCGCCTCAAATTTCTGGCCCTGGACCTCAAAACGGATCAAACCCGGTTTGTGCTCCACGTTGGTTGCCCGGTAGGCGCATTTGTTCTTGATGCCGTAACCCACCGCCTTGGATTTCAATTCCCTCAATAGTTTTTGGCCATAAGGATCGTCGGCATTGACGGCACGGGCCTTGACGGTTTTGAACTCCGTGAAAAGGCGGCGCTTGGCCAGGAAGTAATTGGCGAAATTCTTGTGGTAGTCCAGGTGGTCCCGCCCCAGGTTGGTGAAAACCGCTCCCGCGAATTCGACCCCCAGGACCCGCTTCATTTCCAGCGCGTGGGAGGAAACCTCCATGACCGCCCATTTGCATTTTTGGCGGCGCATCTCGTCCAAAAGTTTCACGATAGTCAGGGAGGAGGGGGTGGTGTTGTTGGCCTCGTAAACCTTCGAGCCGATCTGGTAAGCGATGGTGCCGATCAACCCGGCCGGCTGCCCCACCCTTTCCAAGATGGCGCGGATGAGATAAGTGGTCGTAGTTTTACCCTTGGTGCCTGTCACTCCGATCGTCTTGACCTTTTTCGAGGGATTCACGTAGTAAAAATGGGCCAGGCGGGCAATGGCTTCACGGCTGTCTTTGACCACCAGTTGGGGCACGGCGAGGCCCTTGAGGGGATTCTCTTGGACGACCACGGCCTTGGCTCCCAATTGAACCGCCTCCTCGGCATAGGCCCGGCCGTCCGCCTTTGCTCCCGGAATGCAAACGAAGAGTTCTCCCGGTTGGGTCGCTTTGGAGTTTTCGGAGATGCCGCTCAGAACCGGGTTTCCCTTTCCTACCACCTTCGCGCCTTTCAATTTTTTGGACAGGGCCAGGAATTTCATGAATTCCCCTCCCTGCCGGCGGAAGCCATATTGGCCACGGGCACCTCACAGCTCAGGTCACAGGGCGTTCCATTTTGGACCGCCCGGCCCGCGGGCGGAAACTGCGACCGCACCACGCCCTCGCCCTTGAAATTCACGTGCATCCCCAAGGGCGCCAAAAGGGCCAGCGCCTGGCGTTTAGTCTTTCCCTTTAATTCCGGCATGACACCTTTGGCGTTTTCCCCTTGGGGTTCGCCCAGGGTCAAAAACAGCTTGGCCGGTTTGTTGTTTTCCGATTGCAGCGCTTCCCCGGCGGGTTGGGATTGCGACACCACGCGCTCACCCTTGCCGTTAAATTTGATTTTAAGGCCGTCCTCTTGGGCCAGCCATTTGCACTGTTCGGGAGTCAAACCCGTGAAAGCGGGAACGGAATGTTGTTCTTGGGCCAGACCCATCTCCGGCACTTGGTTCTCACCCGGGACCAGGTCATAGACCAAGGCCCGTTTGGCAACTTCTTTAAAAACCGGTCCGGCCGTGTAGCCGCCCCAGTAAATGCCCCTGGGATCGTCCAATGAAACGTAAATGGCGAATTTCGGGTTCTCGGCCGGCACGAAACCAATAAAGGAGGAAACATAGTTGTACTTGGAATACTTGCCGTTCATGAACTTATAGGCCGTGCCTGTTTTTCCCGCGATGGAGTAGGACGGAAGGGCCACCGCCGTGCCCGTCCCTTTTTCCACGGCCCATTTCATCATCTCGGTGATGCGCTTCACGGTCCGGGGCGAACAAACCCGCCGGATTCTTTCGGGCTCGAATTCCTTGACTACCTTCCCGTCGGAGGTTTCCAAAGCCTTGACCACATAGGGCTTCATCATGATGCCGCCGTTGGCGATGGCGGCATAGGCGGTGAGCATCTGGATGGGAGTCGTTGAGACCTCGTAGCCATAGGGGATGGAGGTCAGCGACAAGCCGCTCCATTTGTCCAAGGGCCTCAATTTGCCGGGTGCCTCGCCCGGCAAGTCGATGCCCGTCAGGTCCCCGATGCCGAATCGTTTGGCGTAGCGGTAGAGATTTTCTTTCCCGAGCTTGGTACTGACCTTCACCATGCCGATGTTGCTGGAATAGCCGAAGATTTCCCGGAAGGTCAGCCAGCCGTACTTCTCGTGGTCGGTCACGGTGCGGCCGTAATCGGTGTGATAAGCCCCGTTTTCGCAGAAAAACTTATCGTCCTCGTTCACCACGCCCTCTTCCAGGGCTCCCACCGCCGCGATCAGCTTGAAAGTGCTGCCTGGCTCGAATTCGTCGTTCACCACGCGGTCTTTCCAGCATTCCCCGGATACCGCGTTGAAATGATTCGGGTCGAAATTGGGGTAGTTGGCCAGGGCCAGGATTTGACCCGTATGGGGGTCCATTACCACAATGGAGGCCGCCTTGCAGCGGTATTTCTCGAAGGCCTTTTCCAACTCGACCTGTGCGATATGCTGGATAGTCTTGTCCAGCGTGGTGACGACGTTCAATCCGTCCACGCTGGCCTTCACGGACTTGTTGTCGGCCAAGACCAAACGGCCCCGTGCGTCCCGCTCGGCCATGACGAATCCTTTTTTTCCGGTCAAATTTCCGTCGTAGGAACGTTCCAACCCGCTCAATCCCTGGTTGTCGATACCGGCGAACCCCAGCACGTGGGCGGCCATCTCATGGTCGGGATAAAAGCGCCTTTCCTCTCGCGAAGCCTCGATGCCCTGGAGTTTCAAGCTTTCCACCGCCTCTGATCTTTCATAGGGCACTTGGCGGGCCACCCAAGCAAAGGGTTTGTCGCCGGAAATCTTGGAAAGCACCTCGCTGTAAGGTTGTCCCAAGGCCCGGGATAGGGCCGCCGCCGTGGAAGCCTTGTCCGTAATCTGGCTGGGATGGGCGCAAACATTAAAGAGGTCGATGTTCACCGCTAGCAAGGCCCCCGACCTATCCTCGATGACGCCGCGGGAGGGACTGGTTTCCCGGGGCGTGTATTGCTGGTGGTAGGCCAGTTGGCGGAATTCCGTGTGTTTAAACACCTGTAGGTAGACTAGGCGGCCTTCCACACAAAACACGGCGCAAAGGACACAGGCCTCCAGCAGTAAAAGGCGCTTTTGCATTCGGGAGTAATTTTTCAATCCGCTCATGGCTTATCCGTTTTTTTCATGGTAGCGGTCCAAAACGAAAACCACTTGGGGTAAAAATGCGCGCCGTCATCCAGGATCACGATCTGGTCCCCGCGGGGCGTCACCATCCCCAATTGTTCCCTCGCGACCTGTTCCACCCTTGTCAGGCTGTTCACGTCGTACATCTGGTACCTGAGGTAGTAATACTGGTTGGTCAGCTGTTGTTTTTCCATTTTGAGCCCTTGCACCTCGTAACCGAGCTTGACCACCTGCATATGCTGCCAGACATAGAAGAAGAGGAAGAGGCTCAGGGCCAGGACACCCCAGAGGGTCCCTTTGAAATCCCGGCGCCTGACGGCTTTGGCCAGGTTGCCGCGCCAAAAAAGGCCCGCATCGAGGATTTCCCCCGCCTTTTTCATCCCGATATTCAGCGTGTCGGTTGTCTGCATGGTTCCTCTTCGCCTTTTAAGCTGTCGGCTGCCAACTGTCGACTGTCGACTGAAGTTTCTCCGCCACCCTCAGCTTGGCGCTTCGGGCCCGGGGGTTTTGCTGCACTTCCGCCTCGGAGGCCGTCACCGGCTTTCCGGTCAATATCTTGAGCGAGGCCTTATGGCCGCACACGCATTGGGGAATGTCCGGGGGGCAAAGGCAATCAGTGGCTTCAGCTTTGAAGAACTGCTTAACGATGCGGTCTTCCAGCGAATGAAAGGTGATGACGGCGATGCGGCCGCCCGGCTTTAAGAAGGAAAGGGCTGTTTTAAGGCCTTTTTCAAGGACCTCCAGCTCGCGGTTGACTTCGATGCGGATGGCTTGGAAAAGGCGGGTGGCCGGGTGCCGGGAATGCTCCCCCCGCTTGGAACGGGGCTTTCCACAAACCCGCAGGGCCAGGGCGGCGAGCTCGCCGGTTGTTTCGATGTGCTTTTCTCCCCGGGCCTTGACGATGGCGCGGGCCAGGGCGCGGGCTTTGGGCTCCTCGCCGAATTCAAAGATGACTTTGGAGAGCTTTTCTTCCGGGTAGGTATTCACGACCCAGGCGGCCGAGTGGCCCGCGTGGGGGTCCATGCGCATGTCCAGGGGGCCATCCTGGCTGAAGGAAAAGCCGCGTTGCGCCGTGTCTAATTGTAGTGAGGATACGCCGATATCCATCAACACGCTGTTAACCTCGCTGATCGAGAGTTCTCTCAGCACCCACAGGAGGTCGGCGAAGTTAGCCTTGAACAGGGAGACCCGTGGGTCTTTCCTGAGTGCTCGGCCGGCGTGTTGAAGGGCATCGACATCCTGGTCCAACCCAACCAAGCGGCCCTGCGGCAGGTGTTTCAACAGCTCCTGCGCGTGGCCGCCCATCCCGACCGTCAAATCCAGCACGACCCCGTCAGGAGGGGGGGACAACCATTCCACCGTTTCCTTTAAAAGAACCGGTAAATGTACTTGTTCAGCTTTCAAAGCGGGCGACGGCTTCTTCCTCATCCAAAACCACGTCGAAGCTGGAATAAGCCCCGACCAGTTTGAAGAGGTTGGCCACGTAGGGAATCAGCCCGGCCAGTTTGATTTCCCCGCCAAGGCCCTTGAAACGCTGGTTCCGTTCGGCCAGCTTCGAGATGGCGTTGAGTGAAACGTGCTTCACCTGGCGGAAATTCAAGACGACCTTGTTTTTGTTCTCCAAAACCAAATCCGTCATTTTCCGGAGCAGGGCGTCCATGTCGGAAATGCTGACGTCACCTGACAATCGCAGCACGGTGATGGTTTCGTTGGTTGTGTAAACGGCCACTTTCCCCTCCGGGAGTTTCGGTTTTAAGTTATTCGTTATAAGTTTTCAAAACTGCGAACTGTCGGCTGCCGACTGCGAACTGTCGTTAGGCGACAGCTGGCATCCGCCCGGTTTTCTCCATCATTTCCCCGACGTCCTGGTAGACGTCGAACAGGGCGTCCACGCCCATGACCCGGAAAAGATGCATGAGGCGGCTGTTGAGCCCCACGATCCGGAGATCCCCCCTCTTGAAGCGCACATGGGTCCAGTGATTGACCAGGGCCCCCAACCCTTTGGCGTTCATGAACGAAACGTCGGCCAAGTCCAAAACCACGTGCAGATAGCCTTTCTTCATCAATGTTTCGATCGCATTCCCCAGTTTCCCAAGGTCGTCCTCACTCATGTCCCCGTTCACGTGGACCAAGGAGAACCTTTCCTTTATCTCGATTCCGATTTCCATCTGCCAACCTCCGAAGGAACCGTGGGACCGGATTGGGCGCCTTTCAGGGTCGCCCACCGTTCCTTGTTAAAGCGTTAATGATTGAATGCCCTTGTCAGAGAGCTTTTGCCCTAAAAGTTCGAGTGATTGAGTCGTTTGCGCGTGGTAGTTCTCGTATTTTTCCTTGTCCCAAATTTCGATGCGGTGAAGCATCCCTACGACCACCACGCTCTTGTTGATGCCCGCTTCCTTCCGCAACACCGGCGAAATCACAATTCGTCCTTGCTGGTCCATCTCCACTTCGTCGGTAGCTTTGAGGATCGTGCGCTGGAACTGGCGGACCTCGGCGTTCAAGGTGTCCAGGGAGGCCAGCTTCTCCTCGATCTTTTTCCAAGCGTCCATGGGGTACAGAAAAAGGCATTGGTCGAAACCCAGGGTCAAAACCAGGGGTGTTTCATGGCCGTCACGGATTTGTTCGCGGAACCGCGCCGGGATGCTGGTCCGGCCCTTTTCATCCAATGAATTGTGAAAGATCCCTCGGAACACTTAAGTCTCCACTTTTCCCAGCAAAATAAAGGGTTTTTGACTTTTCACCACTTTAACCCACTTTTTCCCACTTCGCGCCATTATTGGCCCACTTACGGATGCCGTCAAGCGGATTTTGTTGAAAAATAGGGGAATTTACATGGGGGCTGAAACCTCAAGACAGTGTAAAATGAAGCCGGTTTCAGGGATTCTAGGAAGGGGAGGTGGATTTTGGAGTCTTTTCGGACCGTAAAAGCCTTCAAAAACTGGCTATTTTTAATGGTTTTAGCGCTTTCCGGATGTGGCCAATTGGCAGTAAATACGAATCTTCCGGCCCAACCCTTCCCGACTCAAGTGGTCCTTAAAGGATCGGTCTATCAGGTTCAAAAGGCCATCAACGAAATTTTTAAAGATGATCCTCAAAATATTTTCAAAAATCCGTCCAATTTTCCAGCGCTGTTTACTTTGTATTGGAAGGGCGACCACCATCCAGACGGGATAAAAATATTTAAAAATCCCGTGAACGAAAATGACGTTTACATCAGCTGCAATCAAACCCCGGTTTGCAAATCAACGGTGTACACGGATTGGTTGGGAAGGCCTGTGGAATATACAGCCGATTTTCAATTGCACATCATTCCACAAGGCTCGGAGGAAACATTGGTGAAGGTGATCGTCTTTAATCCGCAAGTGGTGGGAAGAAAAACCTGTTTGAATGTCCAACCGACGACGGTTGAGGAAAATGAAATATTAGCCGTTCTTGAAAAATCACTCAAAAATAGAAATCACAATTAATTCTTAGTTAACACATGCTGAATCGCTGCTTTCCAACCGCCCCACAAATGCTTTCTCATGTTGTCCTTCATTTTTGGTTGGAACATTTTATCCACTCTACGGATCTTTTGGATTTCAGCACTATTCTTCCAATAACCAATCTGCAATCCCGCCAGGAAGGCTGCGCCCATGGCGGTGGTTTCCACCACTTTGGGGCGGTTGATTTTGACTTTGAGAATGTCGGCTTGGAATTGCATGAGCATGTTGTTTTTGCAGGCTCCGCCATCCACCCGAAGCTCTTTCAATTTCAAATTGGAATCCTTCAACATGGCATCAACCAAGTCCTTCGATTGATAAGCCATGGATTCCAGGGTTGCCCGGACCACATGTTCCCTTTTCGTTCCACGGGTTATTCCGACGAGGGCCCCGCGGGCGTGGGCATCCCAATAGGGAGCACCTAACCCCACAAAAGCCGGAACCAGGTAAACCCCGCCCGTATTCGCAACTTTTTTCGCGATGGTTTCGGACTCCGGCGCGGTCTTAATGAGTCCTAAGCCATCCCTGATCCATTGAACCGCCGCCCCCCCAATAAAAACTGACCCTTCCAGGGCATAGACCGGCTGGCCCTTGCCATCGCAAGCCAATGTCGTTAAAAGTTTGTTTTTGGAGAGAATAAATTTCTTTCCCAAGTTTAAGAGCAGGAAACAACCTGTACCATAAGTGCTTTTCAAGCTGCCGGGCTCATGGCAACCCTGTCCAAAAAGGGCCGCTTGCTGGTCTCCCACGATGCCGGTAATAGGAATCCCTGAGCCGAGGTAACTGCGGGCTGAAGTGGCCCCAAATTGGCTGGCGGAAGCCTGTACCTTCGGCAAAAGTGCGGCCGGCATATGCAGGATTTTCAACAATTGGGAGTCCCATTGCTTGCTCCGGATATTAAAAAGAAGCGTGCGGGAGGCATTGGAATAGTCAGTGGCATGGGATTGGCCGCCTGTGAGGTTCCATAAGAGCCATGTGTCGATCGTTCCGAAGACAAGCCCACCCTTCGCCGCCTTTTGAGCGGCTCCCAGAACGTTTTGAAGAAGCCATTCTACCTTCGTGCCGGAAAAATAAGCGTCGATCATCAGGCCCGTCTTGTTCAGAAACAGCTTTTCTTTGCCTTGGGCCTTCAACTGATCGCAGCGGTGGGCCGTCCGGCGGCATTGCCAGACAATGGCGCGATGGATAGGCTTGCCGGTTTTTCTGTCCCAAATAACAGTGGTTTCCCGCTGGTTTGTAATGCCAATGGCCCTTACTTGGGAGGGCTTTATGCTTGCAGACTTTAGGGCTTTCTTCCCCGTTTCTTCGACCGTCCGCCAAATCTCATTGGCATCATGCTCCACCCAACCCGGCTTAGGGAAATATTGGGTAAATTCCTGGTAGGCACTCCCTACCACTTTGCCGGAATGGTCAAAGAGGTAGGTCCGTGTGCCGGTGGTGCCTTGGTCAATGGCTAGGATCAGTTTGGACACGGTGACTCCGTTCTTCAAATTTAACGATTAGTCTTCAATGGGTCTTTTTTCTTTTCGATTGTTTCTATATCCAAAATAAACTTTTTCTCCTCTGGAGAAAGCATATCCAGTGAAAAATTATCAATTGGCTGATACCAAGACTGTTTAGAAAAATATTCTTGCAGATCCTTGGAATTAAAAGCCATGCCATGTCTAGCATAAACTTCATTTCTCATTAGTCGCAATTCTTGGGAGGTTTTATCCTGAAGGCCTGTCATAAAGCCGGAAATTTGTTTGAGCTTGTATTCACCTGTCTTAAATTTGACCAAAATATCTTTAAAAGGTTTGAAATTTTTAAAGACCCAGTGAATTGTTCCATTATTCATATAGTAGCCATCAGGTTGGATAGACTGAATGTCAGCCTTATCAACACTTTTATCCATGTCCAAAACAATTTCAGCTTTTTCAATCGAACCATTCCACAATGCTCCAGACTTCAGGATGTAAGAAACCCAAGATTGACCGATGCTATCGCCACTATCCTTGTAATCGTAGGTGTGATGTAGATGAACGATCTTGCCTTTAGGTAGTTTTACTTCCCACAAAAACGCGTACTCAAAATCCAAGCCTTTTCTTTTTGATATTTTCTTTAGTTCAAAGCTCGTTTTCTGTCCATCGACAGAAACAGTGAAGTTTCTGATCAGCAAATGGGAAAGATCGGGTTTATCTTCATCATCCGGACCTTCATAAGGCTCAGCAGGAAACCCCATAGTTATGTCATCGTCGCTTTCGGGACTAATAAAATAAAAGTCGCAATCTGCAAAAACGGTTCCATCAAATCTCAATCCGGCCTGGTATTTTAGGCGGACCATTTCAGAGACCATTCTGACATTAGTTTTTTTTGAAGGAAAAACCGAAGTTCCAACGCCACCAAAGTAAGTGTCATCGCTCCAAACATTAGAAATTGAGAAAGCAAAGAAAAAGAAGGTTTTAAGTATGAAATAAAATATTTTCATTCGAGATTCTTTCTCTTTGAGTTGCTCAACAAAACGAACTCAAAAATTTTAAAATTTATTTGAACTTAAAAAGATCAAATCCAAATCCCATCCTACTCAAACGGAATTGCAGGGCCGTCCAAAGACATCCCAACCCATATTTCGTACTACGGACGAAATTGATGGAGGAAGCCTCAGCGAAGTACTTGGCGGGGCAGGTAACCTCCGCGATGCGGAAACCCAAGTAATGGATCTGCGAAAGCATTTGGTTATCAAAGATGAAGTCATCTGAATTCTTTTCCAAAGGTAGGGCCTCCAAAACCTGGCGGGTAAAGGCCCGGTAGCCCGTGTGGTATTCGGATAACTTGGCTCCCATGAGGACGTTTTGGGTGAATGTCAAAAATCGGTTGCTGATGTACTTGTAAAGCGGCATACCGCCCTTCAAGGCTTGCCCGCCCAAAATGCGGGAACCCAGCACCACGTCATATTCCCCGCAAGCCAGCATATGGGCCATGGCGGGTATCAGCTTGGGCGTATATTGGTAGTCCGGATGAAGCATGATGACGATGTCCGCCTTGCGCTTCAAAGCCGCGGCATAACAGGTTTTCTGGTTGCCGCCGTAACCCCGGTTTTGGGGATGCACCAGGGTCTGGATTTTGAGTTTCTTGGCCAGCTTAACGGTTTCATCCCGACTGGCGTCATCCACTAGGATCATTTCATCCACAATGTCCTTATCCACTTCATCGTAGGTCTTCTTCAAGGTCTTGGCCGCGTTGTAGGCGGGCATGACCACCACGACTTTCTTCTTGCGGATCATGATTTATCCTTTGGGGCCATCAGCCTTGCGATTTCCAAGCCGTTGGGCTTTCCCTGTTTCTCCAAGGCTTGGACGACCTTTTGGCGCCTGGTTTCCGAATGGTTTTGGCTGAGCTTCCACTTGCCCTCGATACGGCTAATCGGGATTTCAAACCCGACGATCATCTTCAGCATCTTTTCAAAAAAAGCTTCCGGCAGTTCCTTCATATCCCAGGGCTTTGGCATGGCGGCTTCGTAGACTCCGACCGTTTTTTCCAAAATCTGCCAGAGTTTGTTTTCGTCCGTGACTGAAACATATTTCCCGTAAACATGCACCGCCACATAGTTCCAGTTGGGCACGGTCTCGGGTTCTTCGTACCAACTAGGCGAGATATAAACATGGGGCCCCTGGAAAACCACCAACACTTCCTTGTCCGAAAGGGTCTGCCAATGGGTATTGGCCTTGGCCATATGGCCGGTCAATATGCCTTGGGTTCCCGCTTTTTCATCGAGCAAAAAGGGCAAATGGCTGGCTTGCAGGTTACTTTCCGCGCCGGAAAAAAGCGTTCCAAAACTATAGGACTTGATGAATTCATAAAGTTTCTCGGGTTGGTCTTCCCGAAAGGAGGGGGGAACGTACATGGCCTGTCCGTTAATTCGCGGGTTTCAGCAGCCGGATGCCGACCAGCAAAACCACTGAGCCCAAAACATAAACGCCGAAGGTCTCCAGAGCGTTATCCATGGGAATGTGGAAGAAATTGGCGAGAAAGCCCCCCAAGAGGGCTCCGAGGATGCCCACCACCATATCGGGAATGATGCCCATTCCCTTTCCGTGGACCAGTTTACTGGCCAGCCAGCCCGTTAAAATCCCAACCAAAACGATTCCGATGAGACTGTGAGGGTCATGCCAGTTGCCCATGGGCGGCCTCCTTGGTATTTAGGACTGCTTTTATTATAGCCTTACCGGACAACCTTCAGGATTTGGGAATGGACCAGGCCGTTGCTGGACAGCGCGTTCCCGCCATAAATGGTTCCCTTGCCCTTGAGGTCGGTAAACCGGCCGCCAGCCTCTTCCACGCAAATCTTGATGGCCGCCACGTCGTAAGGCTTCACCACCGGGTCCAACATGGCTTCTACCATGCCTTGGATGACCAGGGAATGCCCAAAGCAGTCCCCAAAAGCCCGGTCGTCGTAGCAGGTGGCGATCAGGTCTGTCAGCTTCCTCCTATAGGACACGGGGGTGAGGCGCAAACCCCCATAGGTAAGGGTGCCCCCTTTCAGGTTTGGAATCTTAGAAACATGGGCCTTTTGGCCGTTGGCATAGCAGCCCATCCCCTTGGCTGCCCAAAGGGTCAAGCCTATGGCGGGATGATGGATGACGCCCGCCACCACTTCCCCCCGGTATTCCAGCGCCACGAGCGTCCCCCAAAAAGGGATACCTCGGATGAACTGGCAGGTACCGTCCACGGGATCAATCCACCATTTGAAGTCGGTTTGAAGGTTCTTATCCCAACCATATTCTTCGCCGCACAACTGGTGCGTGGGGAAGGTTTTTTGGAGGATCCCCCGGATAACCTGTTCCGCCTCGCGGTCTGCCCGGGTAACGGGCGAGCGGTCTACCTTCTTGACGATGGCGATGTTTTTACGGAAGTATTTCGACGCCCTTTGTCCGCCTTTTTGGGCGGCAACCCGGGCCACAGAAAGAAAGTGCTTAAGTTGTTGGCGGGGCAAGCCGTTAATCATGCCCGCATTTTACAGGTCTTCCCCCCTCCTTAAATAAAAAAACACCTTGGACTTTACCCAAGGTGTTTTTAGGACTTACCTGTCGACTGTGGACCGTCAACCGCCAACTGCTTTTACATCATCGCCTTGCCCTTGATGATGATTTCTTTCTTCTTTCCGGACTTGTCCACCACCGCGGCCTTGGAAGGAATAAAATTGCCGGAGCCGTAATCCATCCCCGTTAGTTCCAATTGCTGCCCCACGTAGTCTTTCAAAACCGGGGCCGGGAAGACCAGGATATAAAGTTTCTTGTCCACCAGGAGGCCCGCCGGGCTCCCGCCCTTCAAGCAATCCGTACCACAGGCTTTCATGCCGCCATGGTCGTTTCCGGTGTCGCCGTCGTCCAAATAACAAGCCACATCCACGAGGGTCCCGGTGAGGGTCACTTTCTTAGCCTTGTCGCCCTTATCCATGGCCATGTCATCGGCTCTTCCAATCGAATAAGCCGCCATAAAACCTACCGCCAAAAGAAACGCCAATAACTTTTTCACTTCATCCTCCTTGGAGTTAAAAACTCGAGCCTCACTATATATTACTGTTTCAGCCGCCTTGAGGTTTCACGTCAGCCCGATTATTTCCTTTTCGGCCTTTGGAAAGGCCTTTAAAAGCTCATCCCGCTTGCCGAGGACAAAGTCCTTAAACTCAAAGCCGGGTGCTACGGTGGTCCCCATCAAGGCATATTGTCCGCCTTCGTTCAAAAAGCCTCCAAACCACGTTCCGGCGGATAACACCATCTGCAATTGATGGCCCCTTTTGATGTCCTGCCCCAGGATGATTTTCTTCACATTACCTTCCGGGGACAACAAAATCCAGGTCACTGGGTCGCCCATGTAAAAATGGAATACTTCATCCGCCGTGAGCCGGTGCATCTTGGACACCGAGCCTGGAACCAAAAGGTAATAAATGGCCGTGGAGTAGGCCCGTCGAGGGTTGGAACCCGGAATGTCCGGACTGCGGTAGGTTTCCCGGTAATAACCTCCCTCGGGATGGGGCTTCAGCTTCAACTGGTTAATAATTTCATCAGCCGTCAAAGAGATCCTCAATTTTGAATTCTAAATTCTTAATTTTAAATGATTGAAAATTTCCATTTGATTCGCCAAATGAAAATTGGCCGGAATTCAAAATTTAACATTCAAAATTTAAAATTTTTTAGACCCCGAATTCGACGCCGATGCTTTGGGCCGCCTTGATCCATCCATGGTCCAAGGGCACCTTGCGGACCTTTCCCCCGACCTCGGATAGCGGTACCGAGGACATCCGGGTATTCCGCAGGGCCACCATCCGGCCGAACTGGCCCTTCAAGACCAGTTCCATGGCATGGACCCCGAAAAGGGTGGCCAGGTTGCGGTCAAAGGCCGTAGGGCAGCCGCCCCGCACCACGTGTCCCAAAATGACCGATCGGGTTTCAACGCCGGATTTGGTTTCCAGATGGTGGGCCAGTTCACGGCTGACTCCGCCCAAGCGGATCCTTTCCTCCGAAAGGGGATTGATGCGGTCAACCACCATCTTGCCACCCTTGGAATGGGCGCCCTCGGCGACAACGATGATGCTGCTTTTCTTGCCCTTCTTACGCCTGCCCCAGATGGCTTCGCCAACCTTCTTCTCGTCGTAGGGCATCTCGGGGATAAGGATGATGTCCCCCCCGCCCGCGATGCCCGCTCCCAGGGCCAGCCAGCCGGCGTAGCGCCCCATGACCTCGACGACAATGACCCGGTGGTGCGAATCGGCCACCGTGTGAAGCCGGTCGACGGCCTCCGTGGCCACCGAAACCGCCGTGTCGTAGCCGAAAGTCTGGTCCGTGCCCACCAAATCGTTGTCGATGGTCTTGGGAACACCCACGATCTTGACGCCCATGGCGGCGAGCTTATTGGCCACCGTCATGCTGCCGTCGCCCCCCAATACGACCAAGGCTTCCACGCCAAGGCGTTGGAGGGTCTTGGGGATTTCCTTGCTTCGGTCGCGGGAATGCACCTTGCCCGCGGCGTTTTTTTCCAGCATGTGGAAAGGGTTGTCCTTGTTGGAAGACCCGAGGATGGTTCCCCCCAGGGTAAGGATATTGGAAACGTCCTCAAGACCCAAAATCCGCATGTTTCTTTCCACCAGTCCCAGGAAACCGTCCCGGATGCCGATGACGTCGGTCTTGCTTTGGGACGCGCTTTTGACGACCGCGCGGATAACCGCGTTCAGGCCGGGGCAGTCTCCGCCGCCAGTCAGGATGCCGATGCACTTCACGGGGGAGGAGGGCAAGGTTTACTGGATGCCCATGCAAATTCCCGTATCAATACCGCTTTTCAAAATCAAAATTTGCATAGGGCGATCATCCTTTACTTAATATTTAACCCGGTTACTGAATGCCCAGAAGTTCGACGTCGAAGACAAGGGTGGAATTGGGCGGAATCACGTTGCCCGCGCCCCGCTCGCCGTATCCCAGGTTGGAGGGGATAATCAGTTTCCGCTTTTCACCGACCTTCATGCCGGCCACGCCCTCATCCCAACCCTTGATGACTTGGCCCTGGCCCAAGCCGAACTGAAAGGGTTGGCCCCGGTCCACCGAACTGTCGAATTTGGTCCCGTTCGTCAGCCAGCCGGTGTAATGCACCGACACCATTTTGCCGGCCGTGGCGACAGGTCCGTCCCCTTCCTTTAAAACGACGTATTGAAGGCCCGAGGCGGTCGTAATGGTGGCGCCCCCCGAAGAGGTCGCCGTTGTGGAGGCGTTTCCACCCTGATCCTTTTTGGCGCAGGCCGTTACCCACAAGCCGATTCCTACCAAGACCACCAAACCTATGACCACATAGCGGTAAATCATGTCGATTCCTCCAAGGAAAATGTCACGGAAAGGCGAAAGTATACCTTATCGACGAGGGAGTTTCATCAAATGTTGAGAGGCAAATGACAGCCAACAAGCGCTGCGCAGGAATTTTCCTTTTTTAAAATTAAAGGAAACGGAGAAATATTCTTAGTCTGCCACGCGCGCCACCCGGACATTATTGGTAATGGTGTGACCGCCCGCAACACCCCGGACAACGGTCAGGATGTCCCGCTTGGTTTCAAAATCGTCCACAATGCCGGAAACGGTCACGTGACCGCCCTTGACGCCGACGTGGATTCCCAGCCCCAACCCGCGCACCGCGCGGCTGACGGCGGCTTCCAGCTCAACATCCTTCGGATCGGAAATATAGGGATTAGCCATGTTGCGCCTCCTTCTGTTGGGAAAACATAGGCTTACAGAAAGAGTACGCCCCACCGGCAAAGCTTTCAACGGAGGCCGATTAACCGGCTTTTTTAGAGGCAATTAACAGGGTGCTTAAAAAATGCCGTTACACCCTGTCTACAGCCACGGGCTTGGCGCGAATCGAATTTAACCCCTTGCTTTTAAAGGGGTGATTCGCGACGAAAATAGGAAAAAGTCTGCACTTTAGACTTTTTCATCATCCTGCTAAAAATGCGCTACTTCCTTTTTATCCTCCCGACAATCGACGTGGAGATGGTCGGTTACAATCTGGACTCCGGGCAGAGATTGGACGATCTCAGTGATTTCCCGTTTCTCTTTGAAGCCGCCGACAAAACCGAAAAGATTAATGTATCCATCCCTGGCGATTACTTGAATCCAGGACTTTTTTTCATGGGCGAGGAGCTTGTGGTGGATATCCGCCTCCATTTGGGCGTCTTTCATATCGGGCGTTCGAAGCGGTGTCATGTCGATCTCCTTTACCGATATCAATCGGTTTTTATAGTCTGCGTTGTTTGCCGGATTTTCAATATGACTTGTTGCATAAAATAGACTTCAGGCCGGTAAAGGGCTCGTTGACACCCCTTTTTCCCAAGAATAAGATGCTCCACCTGTATGGTTGAAACCGCACCCGCCAAGGAAAATTTAGGGAACATTTATGGAAAAAGCGCTCACTGTCGAAAACCTATCCAAGAGTTACCAGCGCCGGGTCCGTAAGGCCGGCCTCTTGGGCTCCGTTCAAAGCCTCTTCTCCAGCCAATTTGAGGAAGTCCCCGCGGTTCAGAACCTCACTTTTTCCATCGCCCGCGGGGAAAAAGTCGGCCTGATCGGGGAGAACGGGGCGGGCAAATCCACGACGCTCAAAATGCTGACGGGAATCATCGTTCCCACCGGCGGCAAGTTGGAAGTCCTGGGCCGGGTGCCCTGGAAAGAACGGCGCCAGTTGGCTTTGAACATCGGCGTAGTCTTCGGCCAGCGGCCCCAACTGTTGTGGGATATCCCGGTGCGGGAAACCTTCGAGCTCCTGAAGACCATGTACCGCATTCCGGAGGATGTTTACAAGGCCGTTTATGGGGAAGCCCTCCATCGCTTGGGGCTCGAACCCCTCTTGAACACCCCTGTGCGGCATCTATCCCTTGGCCAACGCATGCGCTGCGACCTGGCGGCGGCCCTCCTGCACGCCCCCGCCATTGTCTTCCTGGACGAGCCCACCATCGGTCTGGATCTCTCGGTCAAGGAGCAGGTCCGGGAATTCATCACCGATATCCAAACCAAGTTCGGCATCACGCTGCTCATCACCACCCACGACTTGAAGGACATCACCGAAACCTGCGACCGCCTACTGTTATTAGACAAGGGGAAACTTCTCTTCGACGGCTCCATCCGGGCCTTCGAGCAGAAATACGCCAGCGACCGCCGCATCGTGGCCGAAACTCACAAGCCCGTGGATGCCACGGCCGCCCGGTCCCTTTCGGAGGACGTCGGGAAAGCGGGGGAAAAGTTGTCGAAGCCGAAGGGCACCGGGTGGTGGTGGAATACCGGGAGGAGGGAGCAGCTCCCGCCTTGATCCAGATGATGCTCCAGCAGCTGCAAGTGGTGGATATCAACCTTGAAAAGACCGATATCGAAACCATCGTCACCCGCATCTACCGCCAACCCGGCGACGGAAAGGCCTGAGCCATGAAGCCATTGGCCCGTCCCCTCAACTTTTCAGAAAGCCTCGGCGGTTACCTGGCCTACTTGAACCGGGCCCTCAAGGCCAATTTCGCATATAAAGCCACTACAGTCTTGGGCCTTTTCACTTCCGCGCTTGCCTACGGAACCTCGGTGCTCATTTGGAACCACGTCTATACTCAAAAGGGGTCTTCTTTAGCAATGCCCCGCCAGGAAATGTTCGCTTACCTGGCCCTGGCCTTCTGCCTAAACTACGCCCTGACCATTAACATCGATCAGAGGGTGGGCAATCGCATCCGGCTGGGTCTGATCGCAACCGATCTCTTGAAACCCCTGGATTTTCAGCTTTCCCAGGCCATGCAGGCCTTGAGTGACTGCATCTTTAATAGTTTTGTGGGCCTTACCATCCTAGTCTTGGTCTTTTATTTCCTGGGTGGGCAAATCCTCCCCAAAAACCTCCTTGCCTTCGGCCTTTTCATCGTCAGCCTCCTCCTGGCTTTCCTAGTGCAGTATTCCATCGTTTTTCTTTTCATCCAGGGGGCCTTTTACACCTACAGCGGCTATGGAATCTTTGCTTCCCGCTTAGCCCTGCACCAAACCTTTTCCGGCCTCTCGGCGCCGCTCACCCTTTATCCCCCCGTCCTCCTGGCCGTGGGCCGGTGGCTTCCCTTCCAGTACATCATCTTCACACCCATTTCCATTTATTTGGGCAAAGTGGAGGGGGTAGCGGCACTTCGTCTCTTAGGGGAACAGGCCCTTTGGGGTTTGGGTCTCTATATAGTAGGCCACTTCGTGATGCGCAAAGCCCTGAGCCAGTTGGAAATCCAGGGCGGTTAGAAAATCCGCGGTTAGGGAGTTTTGATGCTGAATGAGTTGAAAATCTACTGGGTCACCTTCAAGGCTTCCCTGCAGGCCAAGCTGGAATACAAGCTGGACTTTTTCTTGGGTCTCCTGACTTCCAGCATGCTACAGCTGGCGTCACTGGCCTTCCTTTGGGTCGTCTTCCACCAGACTTCAAACCTGGAGGGTTGGGTCCAGATGCAGGTTATCTTCCTCTTCGGGCTGACGGCCATGTCCCTCGGCACCTCGGAGCTTTTCTTCAATCACATCTGGATGGTGCCCTATTACATCGTCATGGGCGACCTGGACCGCCTGATGGTTTACCCCGTGCGTTCCCTTCCTTTCCTGCTTATCTCGCGCCCGGAGCTTCATTCCTTCGGAAATTTATTGACCGGCTTTATCCTAACGGTCGTCTCTCTTTATACCCTCCATATGCCCTGGTGGGATTGGGCTCTGGTGCCTCTTTGGGTCCTCTCCGGCGGGGTCATTTACATGTCGGCGCTGGTTATTTTTTGCAGCCTCTCCTTTAAGTTCGTGGGGCCCTACAGCTATACCCTCATGATCCCCCACACTCTCTTGCAGGCCAGCCGTTACCCTTTGGGAATCTATCCCGGTTGGGTGCATTACGGCCTTTTGGTCCTGCTTCCCTACGGGGTTTTCAACTACCTGCCCGGCAATTGGGTTTTCGGGAAGATGCTTTCCCCCTGGTGCGTTGTGACGGCCCCCTTGGTAGCGGTGCTTTTCGCAGGCGTGGCCCAAGCGGCTTGGGACTGGGGATTGAAACACTACCAGAGTACGGGGTCTTAAAATAGAAAAGCCCGGGGATCGCTCCCCGGGCCGCCCAATGCTAGAAGACTGCCTATTTCAATCACTGATACAACTCACTTAATACCGTGAAGGAAGGCCTCTCATCCCGATCGGTCCTTGACCCTTCACGACCTCTAGACGGGCTTCCCCCGCTTTAATCCAAAATTTTTTAGCTTTCTAATGCGTCGGGAAGTGGTCCAGCCATTCCCTTAAAAGCTCGTTTTGGGGGTCCAATTCAAGGACTTTCCGGTAGGATTCAAGGGATTGGTCGAAATAAAGCCTCCCCAGGCGGTTCCAGGCGGGCTCAAAATGCGGGTCCTTCTCAACGGCTTTCAGGTAAAGGTCCATGGCCTCCTCTTTGAGGCCCAATTTAAGCTTTTTCTCGGCTTGGTCAAAAAGCTGCTGGGGCGTCCGATCCCCCCCGGAAGTGACCTGGAACCTCATCAGCACCGGCTGGGTGACAGAACCGAAGGCCGCAAAGGGAGCATTCGGGGAGGCCACAGCCGGCGGCTCTGCGGCCCCCGGCGGCACGGACCAGAGCGTTTCCAGGGTTGCCGGGACGGCCGGCTCAGGTTTGGCGGGCTGAGGGAAAAAGAAGCTCAGCGAGAAGCGCTGGATATTGCCGAAATCCCCTTCGAAGGAGAAGGAATAGTCGAACTGGAACAGTCCCAGCCGGACGCCGGCTCCGAAATCCAATCCCTGGAGGCCTTCTAGCTGGTTATTCTGTAAATCCAGGACGTAGCCGCCCCTCAAGAAATAGTTTTTTTCAAAGCCGTACTCAAAACCCGCGTTCAAACTCCCCGCGCTTTGAAAAGCAAGGTTGCCCCCGGTGCTCAAGAGAAGGGTGTGGACATCCTTTTCGGCCAGGGACAGGCGGTAGGCCGCCCCCCAAAGGAGTTCGGAGGGCAGGCTGTCGCCGCCCGAATCCACGCCCAAATTCTTCAAGTCAAACCCCAGGGAAAACCGGTCGAAGGGTTTCAATAGCAGGCCAGCGTTCCACAACAAACCCGCTTGGACCGAGCCGTTGATGTTCTGGCTGATCCACTGGGAGCCGAAGCCCAAAAAGCTTTCCTTGTCCAAAGCGAAGCCGAAGGCCCCTTCAAGGCTGATATCAAAGGGCGTATAGCTGCCCAGTAAATTCCCGAAATTATCCCTGTGGTCGATACTCCCGTAATTCAGGTAACGGGCCCCCAAGGCCAAGGTGCCCGCCGTGCCGAGGGGAGTGATCCCCCCGACATTGTCGTAAAACCCGTCGTCCAGGTAGAGGTTGTGGGCGAGGACGATTTCGGGCTGTTGGATTTGTCCCAGCCCCGCCGGGTTGTAATAAACGGCGGAGTAGTCGTCGGCCACGGCCGTGAAGGCTTCCCCCATGCCGATGGCGCGGGCACTCAGGCCCACGGAGAGGATGGGATAAGCCGTGGCGCTATTAGGGGAAACTGTTTGGGCCGCCAAGGGGCCGGCCGCCAGGGCCAGCCCAAGGCCAAGACAGAAGTGATGAAGCCGTCTGCGCATAAGTCAAATCCTCAAAATCAATTTACTTTTGACAGTGACCTAATTCAAAAAAATCGAAACAACATCATAAAGGCGGAAAAACCCTCGAACGCCGACGATGGCACCATTCGGCGGGTCGGTCATTGGGACCGGGTCAGGGCGAATTTAGTGGGTTTGGATTTTTTCTCCCCGGAGCTCCCATTGAAAATGACGAAATAGTAATAGACGCCGTGGGAGAAGCCCGTGATGTTTGCCGGATAAACGTTGGGCCCCGCCGAACCGTTAGTGTTATAGGTGGCCACCAATTCGGCCGCCGAGTTGTAGACTTGTATCCTCACTGACCCTCCCTCACAAAGGACGAAGAAGATGTTCATGGGGCTTCCCGCGGCGGGATTGGGGTAGGAATAAGTCTCTATCGTATTGCAGTTGCTGGATGAAAAGGAGGGCGTGGGGGTGGGCGCCGAGGGGCAAAGTCCACCGGTAACTTCCTGGACTAATTCATTACCGTACTCCACCAGGTACAAATTGCCAGAAGAGTCAAACACCAGGGCCTGGGGAATGGCCAAGTTGGTGGAAAGCACCCCCGCACCGCTGGCGGGGCAGGTAGCCGGAGCGTTCCCCGTTCCGATCACGGTGGTGATGGTCCCCGTGGTTTTGTCCACCCGGCGTACCCGGTCGTTGAGGCAATCGGTCAAGATGAGACTGCCGTCGCAGGTGAAGTTAAGGCTGCCCAGGTCGTCTCCTAGTTGGGCCAGGGTGGCCGGCCCGTTGTCCCCCGAATAGCCCGTGACGCCGGTTCCCGCAACCGTGGAAATGAGCCCCGTCGTCACATCCACCTTCCGGATGGCCCCGTTGATATTGTCCCCGACAAAAAGGTTCCAGGACGAATCGAAGGCCAGGCCGTCCGGCTGGTTCAAATGGGCCAGGGTGGCGGGCCCGCCATTGCCGGAATATCCGGCGGTGCCGTTGCCCGCCACGGTCCGGATGAAGCCTGTGGTGGTGTCCACTTCCCGCACCGTACTGTTGCCCTCGTCGCTGATGGCTAGGTAGCGGCCCGTGGGGTCAAACCGCACCATGGCGGGATTAGCCAGTTCGGCCTGGGTGGCGGGGCCGCCGTCCCCCAAGTAACCGGGCGTTCCCGTTCCCGCGTAGGTGCTGATGATGCCGGTGGAGGCGTCGATTTTCCGGACCTGGCCGCCGTAATAATCGGCGATATAAAGGTTGTTGCTGGAATCAAATACCAGGCCGGAGGGGTAATCCAGAGTGGCCTGGGTGGCGGGCCCGCCGTTCCCGGCCGAGGGGTTCCCCGCCGAATTAAGGACCCCCGCGAAGGGGGTGAGGATGCCGGTGGCAATGTTCACCTCGCGGATGGTATTGCTGCCCGCGTCGGCGATGTAGTAGTTGCCGTGGGAATCGAAAGCCAGGTCGTCGGGAAGCCAAAGGCTGGCCTGGGTAGCAGGTGCGGCGTTTGCGGTGTAGCCGGCAATGCAGTTTCCGGCCACGTTGGTGAGGGTTTGGGCGCGGGCGGGGGAGGCGGCCGGGACCAGCAGGAAAAAGGGGGCGGCCAGCCAAAGGAGGGTTTTAGGGAAATGCCTCATTTATCTTTCGACCCACCCGTTGATTTCGATCCAACCCGGTCCGCCAACGAGATCTTTCCGGGCCAATCAACGAAGAGAGAGATTACCGGCCGGGCAGCACCTTCAGGATGCCCGACATCTTCTTGCCGCCCATATCGAGTATAACCGTATAGTCACCCGGCGAAACCATATTTCCCAAATCATCCTTTCCATCCCAATCCACGGTGTGTTCCCCCGCACCCAGGGCGCCTTTGAAAAGGTGCCGGACCAGCATGCCATTGGTGTCCAACACCGTCGCGGTCACGTTTTGGGCCTTATCGGTGTCGATAACCACCCGCAAGGAATTGCCCTCAATCGTGGTTCCGGAAGAGGAACCCTTCGGGGCCAAGGCGGAAGAAGAGGCGGGCGGGATCAAAACAGCGGGTGCTGTGGTGGAACCAATGAATTCCTGGTTTCCCGCCGGGGATTGGGATGGAATCCCCGCATCCTGTGTTCCGTTGAAAGAAACGGACTGGGCGGGGAGCGGCTCACTCTTCCGCGAAACGGTTTCCTCCGTGCCGGGGTTCACCGGGACCTGCCCGGTCACGGGGACGGAGGTTCTGGGCCCCGAAACCCCGGCCGCCGCTTTTCCCCCAGTGGTATCCGGTTTCGTCTTTTGCTCCTCCCCGGCAATGGGTGAGGTCCCGGGAGTGTTGAGCGTCACGGAGGGCCGCAAGCCCGAAGGCGTCCCGGAGCTCATCTTGGACAACAGAAGGCGGCCGCCGATTAAAAGGCCTCCGGCCACCGCCAAAGCCACGGCGATTTGAAAGCCCAGCCTTAAAAGGGATCCATAAGGCGAAGGCCTGTGCCGGTTCCAAAGATCCCCGATCTTCCCGTCCAGCCGGGAGGCAAGGCCCTCCACGGTGGAATCGGGCACAGGACCCAGCCGCTCGGCTAGGGCCTGGGTGACCCGCTCGGCAAAAACGGGGTCCTTGTTCATTAGCGCGTCGAATTCGGCCTGGGCCTCCTCCGTGAAGGATCCGTCCAGGTAGATTTGAAGCAGTGTCTCGGGGGTGAATTTCATGGATTGATCTCTTCCCATCCCTTCGGAAGTTTCTCCCGTACTTTTTCGATCAGCTTCTGCCGGGTCCGGAAAAGGCCCGACGTGACGCTTCCCACCGGCATCTTCAGGCGGTTGGCGATGGCCTCGTAGGAAAGTCCCTTGATCTCCCGCAGGGTGATAAGTTCCTTCTCCCGCCCCTGCAGGTTCTGGATTTCCTCCCTCAGCAGTTGGAGGGCCTCCTGGGGGTAGGGCGTCTTTTGCTCTCTAGACGGTTGGGTGGAGAAAAAATCCACGGAAAAGGGCAGGGTTTTCTTCTTCTTTTCCAGGTAGTCCCGGCAGAGGTTGACCGCGATATGGTTCAGCCAGGTTCCCAGGGAGCATTCATACCTGAATTTTGGGAGGTTTTTCAGGGCTTTGATGAAGGTTTCCTGGACCATATCCTCGACTTCGGTGTCGTTTCCCAGGAAATACCAACAGGCGCGGATCAGGGGTTTTTTATGCTCATTATAGAAGTCTTGGAAGGCGGCGGAATCGCCTTTGAGAATGCGCCGGACCAGTTCCCGCTCGTTTGGGCTCAAGGATATTCCTCAAATAAAGACCTATCCTCATTAATCATTCCGCTTATCGGGCAAAGCCCGATGAAGGTAATGAGGATAATACAATTCTCATTATTTGGGCCTCTGGCCCAATTTTTTAAGGAAAACTGCATAGACATAGGGCTTCATCATGAAACGCGGAAATTATACAAAATAATTGGCGATTAAGACATGAAGGAGTGGGAGGGGGCTTGCAAACCGGCTGGAGGCTTGAACTCAGCCGCCCTCGCCCAAATGGTCGATGGTATCCATCGTTTCGTTGACCACCGCGATCATGCGGGCGTTGGTGTCGTAACCCCTTTGGGCCACGATCATGTTGGACAATTCCACGGTCAGGTCCACGTTGGAGCCTTCCAGGGAATCGGATTGGATCGTGCCGAAATTCCCCTCACCCGCCAGGCCCACCTGGGTGGAACCCGCGTTGGGGGAAACGGAAAAATTGTTGTTCCCGACTTGGCTCAATCCCCCCGGATTTTGCACTTGGGCCAGCGTGATTTGGGCGAGGTTCACGATTTGGCCGTTGGTAAAAGACCCTTGGATAAAACCGTTTTGGTCGATGTTTAAGTTCTGCAGGCTGCCATCCGGGTAGCCGTTTTGGGATGCGGCGTAAACGGTATTTTTAGGCACATAGGTTTTAACCCCGTTGACGGTCTGGTAGCCCCCTTCCGCGTCGCTGTAAATTCCGTTCCTTCCACCGATGGGCAACACCGGCTGCCCTCCCAGGAGTCCGAAATTCCCGAAGTTAAGCGAGATGGGGGTGATTTCCGCGCCCTGGTCGGGAATGGGGGAAACCGGCGGATTGCTGTTGACGGGCGGGAGATAAACCCTCGGCAGGGTCATGTAATTGAAATTGAGTCCGGGAGGCCCCGGCACCCCGCCCACCCCGCCGCTGGAAGCCAGCGATCCGTCCGTGTTGAACCACAGGAAGTCGCCGAAGAAACCCTGGCCTGGCAGGTTACGGTCGTAAAAAGGGTCGTCCTCGCCGATCCCCGTCCCTCCCAACAAGTCGGCAGTGGAAACGGTCTTGCCGCCCGTGGTGTCAAAGGCATACCAGGCGTAACAGACCTGGTTGGGACCGGAGGGATTATTGATGTTATCCGCGCCCAGGTCATTTACTTGGTAGAACTGGACGGTGATTTGTCGGGGATTCCCAAGGGAATCATAAACCGTCTCCGTGGCTTGCTGGGCAGGCGGGATGGGCGGCTGCTTGTCCCAAACGTAACTTCCGGCGAAGGCTTGGACGAATCCCAGGTTGATGAAGCCGTTTTCCAGGGGTTGGGGAGGCGGGAACACCCCCAGGTTGAAGGTGGAAAGGTTTTTTACCTGCTGCAAGGTAAACCCCCCCGTGGCGTTGACTTGTGCGGTCATGCGCGTGGTGTCAATGGCGTTAACAGGGCCGAGGAAGGCGATGGTCAGTCCCACCGGCAGTGCGGGATCATTCGCCCCAGCGAAAAGGCCCGGAAACAGGTCCAGGACGTTTGGTTGCTGGAGGGAGTCCAAGTTTCCCTTAAAAGTAACCTCGGTGGTGGCCTTGGGGGGCAGGGTCATCCGGGGGTCGATTTGGATAGGGGCGAGGTCGCCGGTGTCGTTGTTGTTGACGTTCAAAACCGCCTGGTTCACGATCAGCGGCTGGTTGGCGATGTTGGAGACGCTGTTGATGGCGTTTTTATTGTATTGGACAAGGGCGTTGATGCCCAGGATGTGGTCCCCGTTGGGGTTTACCAAATAACCGTCGCTGTCGAAGGTCAGGTTGCCCGCGCGGGTCAGGAGGGTCTGGCTTCCCTCTTGGGCCTCGAGGAACCCGTCCCCCTGGATGGAAATATCCGTGGAAATGCCGGTGGTCAAGGTCGTGCCCTGGCTGAAGATCGTTTCAATGGAAGCCAGCCGGGTTCCCAACCCCACCTGCTGGGAGTCCATACCCCCTAATTCGTTGGAGGAGTTATCGCCCGACCCTCCGAAAAGGGATTGGCTGAACAGGTCGGAAAATTCCGCGCGGCTGGCCTTGAAGGCCACCGTGTTGACGTTGGAAATGTTGTTTCCGATGACATCCAGCCACTGGCTGTCGGCCTGGAGGCCGGAGATTGAACTGAACATTGCCCGAAGGCTCATGAATCTTCCGTCCCAAACGAAATGGGTCGAGGAGAGGCGTTGAAAGAGGGTATTTCATTACTTTCTAACGGTTTATTTATTTAAAACAAGAGTTTTTCCTGGGTATAACCCCGGGATATGGAGAATTGTGGATAACTTACCACAAAGGCTCCAGGGGCGCTTATTTTCGAAGATTTTTACCTGTGTTTACGTCCCCGGTTGAAATTCCCAAAAAAAATACCGGCCCCCATTGGAAGCCGGTATTGGATTTTCTTTCCCGGAACGGCAGATGGATTAGTTGGAAGCCGCCGTCACTTTGGTGCGGTATTTGGGCCCCACTTGTACCATTCCCGTGCAGCTGGGCGTGCCGCACTGGCACTTGAATTCATAGGTCCAATTGCCCACGTTGTCGGTTTGGCGGTAGTCCCAGCTGATTTCCTCGCCCGCGGGGATGTCGCGTTGGGCCACCAGTACTATTCCGTTGGCGACCTTGGCGCTGGGGTCGCAGGCGTGGTTGACGAAGCACAGGGGGTCGCAGCCATTCTCGTAGTCGTGCAACATGATGAAACCCGGGTAAATGTACATGGCGTGGTCGATGTTGAGCTTTTCCGACGGGATGGTGCGGGTCAGGTTCTCGACATCATCCTCGGGAATAACGATCCCGCCGAACACACCGATGACTTCCCCTTCTTTGATCCCACGGACGGCGTAAACGCCCTTTCCTTCCATTCCACTCTTCTTCACTTCCACGGCACTGCTGACCCAAGGCGTAATTTTCATTGGATTTTATTCAACCGTCCTTTTAACAGTTTGGCCCGACCAGTGGGGGGCCTTCTTAATGGGGGTGATTTTATCGCAAACCCCCCCAGTGATTCACCGGTTCTTTCGGTTTTTTTGGGGGGGTTTTAAAGGGCTTTTGAGCGAGGCGCCAAGCGGCCCGAAGCCCTCAGATGTGACAACTCCCCAATCCCCGTTTGGCGAGGTATTGCTGGTGGTAGTCCTCCGCCTTCCAGAAAACCGCTGCGGGGACGATCTGGGTCACGATGGGGCTTTTGTACCCGGTCTTCTGTAATTTTTCCTTGGAGGTCTTGGCGGCTTTTTCTTGCTTGGCGTCGTGGAAAAAAATGACGGACCGGTACTGTGTCCCGATGTCCGGCCCCTGCCGGTTCAGGCTGGTGGGATTGTGGCTGTGCCAAAAGATGTCCAACAACTGCTCATAGGAAATTTTTTTCGGGTCGAACTCCACTTGCACCACTTCGGCGTGGCCCGTGCGGTCGGTACAGATGTCCTTATAGGTGGGATTATTGGTGAGGCCGCCCTCATAGCCGACGGCGGTGGAAACAACGCCCTTCAACTGGCGGAAAGTTTCCTCCACTCCCCAAAAACATCCGGCTCCAAACGTGGCTTTTTCCATGGGAAACCCTCCTGTCGTTTTCCGTGATTACCCCTTCCCTTCCGAAAAGGTTACTTATTTTAAGATCAGGAGTTTGAGAATCCAACGGTTGGAAGGCGTGGTCGCCACCACGTAATAAAGCCCGTTGGCCGCGGCACCCCCCTCGAATCGGGTCGTATCCAGGCCGTATTGGAAAACCCCCGCCGGAACGGTTTTGACATTGTCCTCGTAAACCTTCCGGAAGGAGGTCGTGAAAACTTTGACGGTCAGGTAATCCTGCGGTTGGTTCAAGACCACTTGGAGTTCCGCTGGTCCGCCGCCCTTTACCGGGTTGGGGTAAAGCACGGGCGCTCCCTGGGCCACCGCCACGTTGACGGAGGCGGTTTTCGGGGCCCCCAAGCCGGTGTAAGTCAGTTGGGCTTGGTTGACAATGGCCGACCCGCCCTGGGCATTGCCGGCCACCTGGGCCTGGAAAGTGATCGTATAGGTTGCGGGAGCCAAAGAGGCGAAGCTCCAACTGAGCGTCTTCGTGGAAGCATTATAGGCGGTCACCCCACCCGGAGGCGTGCTCCCGAAACCTACCAAACTCAACGCCGCCGGTAACACGTCCGTAACCGCCATGGTGGAGACAGGCCCCCCTGTCACATTGACGGTGATCGTGTAAGTGAGGACGTCATTCACATTGGCCACCGATTCCGAAACTGTCTTCACGATATCCGCCCCTGGCGTAGGAGTCCAAGTCGTGGTGGGGCTAAAGGTGGGGGTCCCGGAAGCGGTAAAAGTGGGTGAGGGGGGTGGGGTAAAAGTCGTGGTCGAAGTAATCGAGGCCGTGGGGGAAAAAGTTGGAGTTTTAGTCGGTGTAAAGCTAGGTGTGGGGCTTGGAGTTAAAGTTGCGGTGGAAGTAGGGGGTTGGGTGCCTGTGGCCGTGGGTGAGGAAGTGGCGGATGCCGTAGGGGTGGTCGAGGCCGTTAAGGTCGGCGTGGCACTGGGCGTAGAGGTTGCCGTTGAGATGGAAGTGAAAATAACGGTGGGGGTCGGGGTGCCGCTGGGCGTGTAGGAGGGGGAGGCTGTCGGGGTCATCGAGGCCGTGAAGGTTGGTGTCACCGTGGGAGTATTGGTGATGGTCGCGGTAGCCGTAAAGGTCCCCGTCATCGTCGGCGTACCGCTGGGCGTGGCCGTGGGGGAGGCTGTGGATGTCATCGATACCGTGAAGGTCGGGGTGATGGTGGGGGTGTCGGTGATGGTTGAGGTGGCCGTAGATGTCCCGGTCAGCGTCGGGGTGCCGCTGGGCGTGGCGGTGGGCGATGAAGTTAGGGTCGCTGTAATCGTCGGCGTATTCGTAATCGTGGCGGTGGCGGTGGAAGTCGTGGTGAGGGTCGGCGTTCCCGTGGGAGTCACAGTGGGGGAAGCGCTAGGCGTATTCGTAATGGTGGAAGTGGAGGTGGAGGTATTGGAAACGGTGAAAGTGGGTGTCAGGGTCGGTGAATTGGTGGGTGTGGGGGTATTGATGGAACCGGGGCAATAGTCGGCGATGATGGGTTCCTGGAAATTGTTGGCGTAGGAAATGGGCCAGCTGGAGGCGGTCACGGGCCAGACTCCCGTGGTCACGGCGGTGTCATAAGCCAGCGTATTGGTCCCGCCCGTCGTCTGGTAGACAACTGAATAGCTGACGGGAGAGTCATAAAGATAAGTAAGCCAGTAGGCCCCCGCCGTAACCGGCGTTGCCGTCACCGGAAAGATATTCCACCCCGGTGTCAGCGTTTGGGGATTATCGCCCGAATCGGTGATCCACGTCCCCATCGTGCCGCCCTGGTCCGAGTAGAGGGCCACTTCCCCCAGGCCCGTAACGGAAGCCGACGCGTAAAGGGAAATGGCGTAAACCGTGCCATTGATGGGGATGGTGTACCGGCAGGCCCGCATCTCAACCGGCTGGAGCACCGTGGTGGCGCCCGAGGTGTTGGTGTTTCCAAAATAAGTCGCCGACGCGCCGCAGGGCGAGGTAGCGGTCGGCGTCGGCGAGAGGGTCGCCGTCATGGTCGGTGAATTGGTAGGCGTACTCGTCGATACGTATCCCGGGCAAAGATTGGCCACGATGGGCTCATAAAAACTGGTGGCGTAGTAGGCGCCGGGAGTGGGCGGCGGAGGAGAGGTAGGAATGAAAGATCCCGATGCGGGGAAAGTAAATCCAGAGCCGGCGGGAGGTGGGCCATAATTACAAGCTGTGTTGCCGGAGGTGGGGGCACCGGGGGGAGGGGATGATTGATAATCCAAAGCGAAGGTACTGGGCGAGGAGCCCGAATACATATAGGCCAGCCAATAATCCCCCGCCGTGAGGGGGTAAGGTGTCACCTGAAATGCGTTCCAACCCGCGACCGAAGTTTGGTAAGTGACGGCCTGGGTCAACAAGCTCCCGACAACCATTGAGGCGCCATTGGCGTAAATGGCCACCGTCACGTAATACTCACCCGCGTCCTGGGCGGGCAGGTAAAGCGACATGGTTTCGACCGTGCCCGATTCGTTCAACGTGTAGCGGCAGGCCCGGAAGGCTAAATCGGAAACCGCGGTTACCGGCCCCCCGGTGGTGTTCATGTCCCCGAAGAAGGTGGCGGCCGCGCCGCAATCCGGCGTCAGGCTGAGGTTGGGGGTAGCAGTACAGGTGAAGGTCGG
Source organism: uncultured Pseudomonadota bacterium (assembly GCA_963770835.1). Lineage (GTDB taxonomy): Bacteria > Oederibacteriota > Muellerivitia > Muellerivitales > Muellerivitaceae > JAJPJW01. Next base: position 97,822 of record CAVYRH010000010.1, on the reverse strand, counting down.
CGTTAGGGTTGGGGTAAAACTGGGGGTCGGGGTGGCCGTGGAGGTCGGGGTAAAGCTCTCCGTGGGCGTGTCGGGGGATCCCGTATTGGTGGGGGTGAAGGTACCGGTGGGGGTCTGGGGGATGGTGGGCGTCTGGGTGGAGGAAGGGGTTTTGCTGGGGGTGGCGGTATTGGTGGGGGCGTTGCAATAAACCGCGTAAATCGAATCTGAAATATAGGGGGTGGTGGAGTCGTAGGTGACTGGCCCCGGCATGGCGCTGGGCATGGTGCCAAAGGTGAAGGCCGTGTCGGTATAGGCCCAGTAATTGGGGTTGACGGAAGTGGCAGTCCAATAATTATAGGACACGCTGTTAACGGAATAAGCCAACCAATAGGTGCCGTTAGGAAGGTAAGTGGGCGTGATCGGGAAGCCGTTCCAGCCGGCAACCGTCGTCTGGGGTGCGGAGGAAACGGTCACGCCCCCAATATTGCTGACGGACCCCCCGTAGATACCCGTCATGACATGGTAACCGGCGGCGCTCTCCAGCCAAATGCTATAAACCGTGGCGGGAACATTGAGGCTGAACATACTGGCACGCATGGTATTGGTAGCACCCGTAGCACTCGTACCAGTGGTCACACCGAAGATGCTGGCCGCCCCCCCGCAAGGGGGCGTCAGGGTGGCGTTGGGGGTAAAAGAATAGGTGGCCGTGGGGCTGTCGGTGGGCGTCCCCGTGGCGGTCTTGGTAAAGGTCAGCGTAGGCGTATTGGTGGGGGTACTGGTGACTTGGGCGTGGGAAAGGGCGGGAAAGGCCAGGAACAAGGCCCCCCCGAAAACGATCATAGCGAAACGCGGCGAGCCCATGACACCCTTCCCTTTCAAGAGTCGGGTATTCTAACGGCTCCGGAAGGGAAAAACTTGATAAACAGTTCTCAGTTATCGGCTATCAGCTGTCAGTAAACACCCATTTTTGGTTCGATTTTTTGCTTTTTTATGCGCGCTCTTGTAGGTTTTGCTGTCGACTGTGGACTGACCACCTGCCGTGAGGCATCCGAGTTTGCGGCGAGACGGTGTGCCTGCGGGCAGGCACTTAGTACCAACGACTGAAAAAGGCGTTGGTACAACTGGTATTTCACTCGCTGGCCCAATAAGCCACAAAATCGCCCACAAAGACGCCGGGGCCGTTTTCCTTAGCCGTTTCGATCCCCAAATCCAGCTCGATGCGCTGCCGCATCAGGTTGTTGTTCAACCGGAAGTCGGCCTTCAGGTTCAGGCTGGCCCGGACCTCGAAGTCGATCTTGATCTTTGGCAGGTTGGGCTTGGGAGGATAGGGGAAGGAAGCGTGTGCCGCGCGGCTCTCGTCGGCCCGGGGCGGCTTGTTGGACTTGGAGGCGTCCGTGGCCGCCACGATGCGGTAAACATGTACCGCGTTGGGATCTTTCAGGTTGGCCCGGATGGCCTTGAACCAGGGCGGGAATTGGTCGGCTTCCAAGGGGCAGTAGATCATGTCCAGGGGTTGCACCTGGGCCTTCCCACCTTGCGAATCGTCGTTGACCATCACCCCGCTCACGAAAACCGGCTTGCCTTGCATGCTTTCGACAGCCTGCAGGAAAGCCTGGCGCCCGGCGGCGTCCAGCTTGACCTTCAGGTCCAGGAAACCGCTGGGGTTGGCCGCTTGGTTGCGGTTGAGGAGGTATTTTTTTTCGACGGGCACGAACCGCGCGGCAAAATCCCCCTCCGGCGTAACGCCGGGGATGCCTGTCAGCTGGCCCGCGGCATTGGAGAGATAAACATTCGTATCCACCAAAGGACTTTTCTTCCCGAACATATCCATCAGCCCCATAGATCCTCCCTTAAAACGGTATTGACTGTATTTTACACCGTATTTTTTACCGAGTCAGATTATCGGAACTCCTAAGGGGAGAGGGTGGACCTTTTTGGTTCAAATGTTTTCCCCTCCTTTCTTTCCTTTTATAGCCATGATTAGAATAGGTTTATTCAGAATTTAAGCTCTTGTTTTAGTCTTACTTGGCGTCTTGGCGGTAAAAATTTAAGTGAGGTATACCATGGAAAAACGGAAATTGGGAAAACAGGGGTTGGAAGTCTCCGCCTTGGGACTGGGCTGCATGGGGATGAGTTACGCCTACGGCGCCAAGGCCGACGAGGCTGAGTCCCTCAAGACCCTGCACCGTTCCCTCGAGCTGGGGATCAACTTTTGGGACACCGCCGAGGCCTACGGACCCTTTTTAAATGAGGAATTGCTGGCCAAGGCCATGAAGGGCAAAAGGGATAAGGTGGTCGTCGCCACCAAGATCGCTTGGAAAGAGGGGAAGTCCGGCCCCGACAACCTGGACGGTTCCCCCGAAAACGTCCGGCGTGCCGTGGAAGGCTGCCTGAAGCGCCTGGAGACCGACCATATCGACCTGCTCTACCTGCACCGCAAGGACCCCAAGTTCCCCATCGAGGAAACGGTGGGCGCCATGGCCCAATGGGTGAAGGAAGGCAAGGTAAAATACCTGGGCTTGAGCGAGGTGGGGCCCCAAACGATCCGCAAGGCCCACGCCACGCATCCCTTCAGCGCGCTCCAGAGTGAATACTCCCTTTGGGAAACCAACGTGGAGGAAAAGATCCTCCCCACCCTTCGGGAACTGGGCATCGGCTTCGTGCCCTTTAGCCCCGTGGGCCGGGGCTTCCTGACCGGGCAGCTGAAGCGGCCCGAGGATTTCGAGCCCGGCGACATGCGCCGCAACCTTCCCCGCTTCCAGGGAGAGAACTTCCAGGAAAACCTCAAGCTGGTGGAGGAAGTGAAAAAACTGGCCGCCGCCAAGGGGGCCACGGCCTCCCAGATCGCCCTGGCCTGGCTGCTTCACCAGGGGAAGGACATCGTCCCCATCCCTGGCACCACGAAGGTGAAGCACCTGGAGGAAAACGCCCAAGCCGCGGGGATCGCCCTCAGCGGGAAGGATTTAGCGGAGATTAAGACGACCCTGGGAAAGCTCCGGGTGTCCGGCAACCGCTACAGCGAGTCCATGGCGAAGATGGTCACCACGGAATAAACCTCTTTGGAACCACAGAGTACACAGAGGTCACAGAGTAAAGCTTTGAAACGAAAAGGCTCCGGAAAAAGCAGGATTGAACCAAGTCAAAGTAATTTCGATTTAGAAAGACTTTTAAACCCATTGGTAGTTTTAAGTGTCTTAAGCCTTACTCTGTGTACCCCGTGAACTTTGTGGTGAAAAGTTTTTTTAAGTGGTTTTTGGTGGTTCGGGGGGGTTCGTGAATTGGCTGGCCGCGTTCCCGTAAAAGGTCATCGTTCCCGTGTGGGCCAGGTGGCTGGTGAGGTCCACCCAGATTTCCCCGCCCAGGTCCCTCCAGCGGCGGCAAAAGCTGTAGTCCTCACTTAAATAGACTCCCGTCTCCTTATCCACTAGGCAATTGAAAAGGGCCGAGCGCCACTTGCTTCCCTTCAGCGGGTCCTCCGCCTGGTTTTCCCGGGTGTAGCGCAGTTCGGGATGGGCTTCGATCATCTTCACCAGGGCTTGCCGCTTGATCATGAGGAACCCCGTCCCGGCGTAGCGCACCTTCGTGAAGCCGTTCTTGGCCTCGATCTTGGCCGGGTCCTCGAATTCCACCACGTAGGACAGGGCCGTGGACTCCAGGTTTGGCACGCCGGCCTTCGCCATCAGGCCCACCTTCCCCCAATCGATGCGCTTGGTGGGGTAGACCCCCGCGGCCATGTCCACGTTGAAATCCAGCAGGCGGAAAACCTGGGCCGGGTCGAAGGCGATGTCCGCGTCGATGAAAATCAGGTGGGTGGCCAGGGGGTGTTCCAGGAAATGCCCGACGATGTTCTGCCGGGCGCGGGTGATGAGGGCGTCGCCGGAAAGCAGGTTGACGCTCAGGTCGATGCCGCCCCTCTGCTGGCAGGCGTTCTGCAGCCGCATGAGGGAAGTGGCGTAAAGGCTGGTCACCAGGCCCCCGAAACAGGGAGTGCCGACGACAAGGTGGGTGCGGGGTTCGGGCATGGGGGGTATCTTAGCCTATCCGGCTTTCGCGGTTATCCAAAATTTTCGGATAACGGATTACCTGGAATTGCTTTCCCTCCATTGACTTCCCCCGCCGTTCCCCCCCATGATCCTTCCCATCCAACAGGAAATTCCATGAAGCGGGAGGGATTCACATGAAACTTACGGGTCACACGGTTCTGATTACGGGCGGCGGGTCGGGCATCGGCGGTGGCTTGGCGAAGGCCTTTCACGGGCTGGGCAACAAGGTCATCATCACCGGTCGGCGGGAACAAACCTTGAAGGATTTTTCCGCCCAGTTCCCGGGAATGGAGGCCTTCGCCATGGACGTGTCCAAGGACGGGGACATCCAAAGGCTCTTCCAGGTGGTCAGCGAAAAATTCCCCACCCTGGACGTGCTGGTGAACAACGCGGGGCTCATGAAGTGGTGGGACTTCACCCGGCCCGAAACCCTCGGCGGGGACCTGTTCGAGGAGATCGACATCAACCTCAAGGGGCTCATCCGCATGACGGCGGTTTTCCTGCCACTGCTTTCTAAGCAAAAGGAATCGGCCCTCATCAACATCAGCTCCGGACTGGCCTATATGCCCCTCTCCCGTTCCCCCATTTACTGCGCCACCAAGGCGGCCATCCATTCCTTTTCCATGTCCCTGCGCCACCAGCTGCGCGGCACACCGGTCAAGGTCATCGAAGTGGCCCCGCCGGGCGTGGAAACCGACCTGGGCAAGGCGCCCGGGGTGGCGGAAGTGAAATACCCCAAGCTGGGGCTGGAACCCTTTATCGCCCAAACCATGGCGGCCCTGGAATCGGACGGGGTGGAGCTGCCCATCGGCCAGTCGAAAATGCTGCGCTTCGGGAGCCGCTTCCTGCCCTCGGTCTTTTTCAAGATGTTAAACCCGGTTACCCGCCAATAAACCACAAGTTTATTGGCGACGATGGGTAATGCCAATTGAAGGACAATTGGTGCCAAGGACAGGACGGCCTAACCGCTGGACCCTGTAGCCCGTCGCTGAAAGCGACTCTGCTAAAGGGTTTATAATTTTATTTTTTATTTGCGGTTCGCTGCCGACTGATTCATTCCCCCGGCGGGGCAGGCAGCACGAAGTCGGGTGGGAAGGCCACGATGGACAATTCCTCCCAAACCTCATAACCATAACGGTCCGTGAGGATGACATAGCCGTTAAAATCCCCATGGGCGCCTTTAAATGGGGCGGAGGCAATCTTCCCCACCTTGCCGGTTTTGCAATTCCCCACCATCTGGTTCAGTGTGTAAGCCATGGTCCATTCTCCTATCCATCAAGTTGCGTGAAGGGTTTTAGAAATGTTGCTGGAATTATTTCCGGGAGGGCCGGGTAACCCCGGCCCGCCTTGAAGATGGGTTTTTAGGTGTTTGCCGTGTAGACGATGGTCGACTGCCTCACCTGCCAACTGCGAACTGCCACCTGCCGTGAGGCCACAAGCCGAACGGCGAGATTTGGTAGTGCCAATTGTTCTAGAAACAATTGGCGCCGACTGTCAACTGCCTTTAAGAAGTTACCTGCGGCCCTTAGAATCCCGGCGGTCATTTTTCTTGTTCTTGGCATCCCCCGGTTTGTACCCCGCAAAACGGTTCCACCCACCCGGCGCGTTTGGCTTCGTTTGCGGGACGATTCCCTTGAAGATTTCGACCGGCGCGGGCGCGGGGGCCGCAGCCGGGGTGGCTGCCGCTACCGGGGCTGGGACGGGAGCCGGAGCCGCAACAGGCTCGGCGGCAACGGCCGGGGCGGCTGCCGCTTCCGGGGTATTCGCTACCGGGGCCGGAACGGATGCCGGGGCGGTCTCGGTTTCCTTGGGTTTGTTATCAACCATATCCATTGTGATTTCCTTTTGGCCTCGTGGGGCCTTGATGTCATAAAGCGGCCTATACGTTAGGCGCTTTTGGGGAAAATAGATAGCTATTCTTGGGCTTTTGCCCGGTTCTCCACCGGGCCTCCCGGCTTGCCGGACCTATTTGTCCTTTTGGCCAAGAGGTACTTCACCACGCCCTTCCAGGTCTTGAACTTGCCCCTTCCGAAGTGGATCAATTCCCCCTTGAACTGGCCCGCGCCGTGCTGGAGCTGGTCGTCGACAAGGTAATGCCCCACATTGAGGTTTTTATGGTGGGAGAGGATCACCCGCTTATGGGCGTGTTTGCCCAGGTAGGCCTTGGCCCAGCGCACCTTGTCGCTCCAGGCGCTGTGGTTTTTCCAGGGAGCCGTGGAAAGGATGTAAACGTCGAAGGGCTTGGCGAGCAGCCGGAAGGACTTTACCGCGTCCTTCAGGGGCTCCATCCGGTGGTAGATGCCCGGAACCTCTTCCAGGCGGCCCTTATAGCGTTTTTTCTCGGCCTGGGTTAGGCGCGCCACGCCGGTTTCGAAATCGACCAGGACTCCGTCCATGTCGATATAGAGGATTTTTTTCATTTCCTGGAGCATACCCAATGGGAAGCGTAAAAACCAAGCCCCTTGGAATGGGCCGGCGAAGGGCACGGGGCCGGTTCGCTCAAAACCAGCAATAAAAAAAGGCCTGGAGTTCACCCGGGCCTTTTTTAGGAAACCGCTTGGATAGGTTCTTCGAAATTAAAAATCCGGGACTTCCCCGCTTAGGCCAGGGTGTCCAGGTAGTTTTCCTCGTTATTGATGTCGAGGGTGGCGGCGGTGTCGGTATTGCTGTTCGTGGTGGTGTTGGACCCGGGCGGGTTGAGCTGCCCGAGGTTGGCGATGCCGTTTAGATACTGCTGGTTTCCGCCGCCGTGGTGGTGATGGCCGTGGACCCCCGCCCCGTTCCCCGCCTCTTCGGCCTGAACGATCTTCCCATTGGTGGGGGCATTGCTTTGACCCTGGGCCTGGGTAATGGAGGCTTCAAAAGCCGCATTGTTCACTTTCGCCGGGTTGGTCCCATTGTTGAGGGGGAGTGCGGAGTTCGGGTTCAAGTTGCTGCCGGGGTTGTTGGAGTTGACGGGATTGATCATTTCTTTCTCCTCTGGAATGAAGTGGCGCTGCCGGGGTTTTTAAGCGGGGATTGCTTGCCGCCTCCCCACAAGTGTTCCTTAAACTTCCTACCACTATTATAACGCCCATTTCCCCTAAAGCTTGAGAGTTATGGGCCGGTCCCCCCAAAAAGGGCCCACAAGTCCGTCTTTTTCCGGCCCAATGGGCTCATCCTGGATCAACAAAAGTGAAAAACAAAGCCGGCCTCGGATAATCGGCCGAGGATGTCGTCGCCCAATTCCATTTCAAAGTCTTGGGCCCGGATTCTCCATTGGACATGGCCGGAAGGCTGGGCCGAATTCCCCTTTAAAACGAATTCCGTGTTGGTGTCCCCTTGTTTTTCGGGAAGGCTTTCCTTTTCCGTGGCTGGCTCCTCGAATATGCCCGTTTTCTTATCCAATGCCCGGACAACCCTTTGGCAGAAAGTCACGTCCCGGAAAAAAAGGGAGGCCTCGGGGATGGGGATGAATTGTACGGCTTTGCCTTGCCCTGTCCTGGTGCCGTAGAACTTGACCCGGATCGAAAGCAGGGCGGGGGTGAAATTATAGGAAGTCAGGAGGGTGCCTTCATCGAAATCCAGCAGGCTGAAATCGCAGGTGATCCGTTTCATGGTGGGGATAGTCTATAAGAAGAATCTCTCCCCTTCAGTTTTAATTGTTATCGGGCGGCTTAACGGACGGCTGAGGACTGTCGGCGGTGGACTGCCTTTCATGTGTTGGCTCAACTGCCGGCTGGGGACTGTCGACCGTCGACTGACTTAACGCCGCCTTGGCTTTTTGGTATTCCGCGTCGAATCCCTCCATCAATTCAGGATAAAGGACGACTCTTTCCGTCCGGGTTTTCCCTTTCTTGATCCGGATGTCCTCGATCAACAGATAGCGCCCCGACCTTGGGGAATCCTTGACCGTAAACCGGTATTCGCCGCTTTTGACCTGGATGGCCGACTCGTAGAGCTTCTTGTTTTCCGATTCCATAACACCCCCCTGGATGAGGAACGCATCATAGCACAGGCGGCATCGGGGGAAGTTCGCCCCCCGGCCGGGGGAAATGCGCCAAAGCGGTTTTAGGATTCGCCGGGGTAATCCTGCCCGATCATTTTGAGGGCGTCAGCCCAGTCCCTAAAAAAAGAAAGGGCGGCTTCATAAAGAGGAGGGTCCACGCGGGCGATATAGTCCGGCGAAAGGCTGACCTCCAGCCGGTTCAGCTTCCAGAGCTCAATGACCACGCCTTTTCGGGTCCAAGGATCCATGCCGCGCCGCCTTTCCCTGGGTTTGCCGGAGGTGTCGATCGGTGGCGGAGCGTTGAGGGGCGTTGTGGGACGGCAAACTTGGTACAATCTTCAGGTGCTTTTATTTTAGTCCCGGGCTTTCGGGGCGGTGAAACTTTCTGGTTTCAAGGCAGTGCTGCCCGGTTTCACGACAGCCTTGGCGGAATCCCCACATGGAAAGAGATAAGATTTTTCGCGGAAGAAGCCGTCCAAATGGCCGATCAACTGGTGGTTCGCACTTCCCAACCGGGATGGCTGGCCGTTTTGGCCAAAGCCTACAAGGACCATACCCCGGCATTGATTATTGACGACGCCAACGTGGGCATCGACCCCTCCCACCAGTCCTTGTTCCAAATGGGCCGCAAGGCGGGCTTGTCCAAGGCGGAAATCGCGGGGGTTTGCGTGGCGCTGGGCCTCTCGGCCGCGGGCGTCACCTTCGTCGTCCTGGCCTTCCTCGACCCGGAACCCACCACCAAGCTGGGACTCCTGATTATTTCCGGCGCCGTCCTCGCGCTCACCGGGGGCCACTCGGCCATTCACATCCTCACGAAGCTCAAACCGCCGACCGTCAAGGTGACCAAGGATGGCATTGAAATTTGGCCCTGAGCCTCTCGAAGCGCTGCCACCTGCTGCGAACCCGCAAGGTGAGCAGCGAGATTTGGTAGTACCAACAGTTGTACAAACTGTTGGTGCCGACTGGTTTTAACGACCCTGTGCCAAGACTTCAGGTCGAGGCACACGGTTTGGGTGTGTTGATGCCCATAAAGGCATCAACGCAGGTCCGCGCTGGTCTTGAAGCCGTATTCCTTTTGCGTCTGCGCCCTCGTATAGAAGGTACCGTCCTTGCGAAGAAAGCCGGTATGGGCGGGATCCAATTGGCCTCCCGGAAACTCCACTCCCGCCTCTTGGGCCTTTTTCGAGGCCTCCGAATGGTCGATGCCGGTATAAACTTTGCTTGTGAGCGGGTCGCGGACGGCGGCTTTGAAGTCGGATTTGAGGAAAGGTTTCTTTTTCACTAACACCCCCACCGCAGTTTACTGGGCGGTATTTTCGCGCGCCCCGCCATAGAACTCAAAGGCAAACCCGGCGGCACCTAGGAGAAATAAAAAAAGCCCCGCAGTCCCCTGCTGCGAGGCCACCAGCCGAGCAGCAAGCTTTGGGTGTGCCGGTTCCAGGGACGGAGTTTACGACGGCCCAAACAGGAACCGGCTCCGCGGGGCTTTGGGGTTCAGCTGAAAATCGCGGAGGATTTACTTGCTGTCGTCCTTGTCATCCGTCCCCGCGGCCTTATCCTTGTCCTTATCCTTGCCCATCATCATGCCATCATGGCCCTTCCCGTCCCATTTACCACCCGTCATCGGGCAGGCATCGCCCTTCATGCCACCCTTACCATCCATCATGCAGCAATCGCCCATTCCCCGGTGGTGCCAACCACCTCCATAGGAATGGCGGCAAAAAGCGTTAGCCACCACGCAAACGGGGCCCAGCAGTGAAACCACGATGATGATCCAGGCGAAAACCATTCCCAGGGTCTTGGTCAGGCCGCCCTGTTTCTCGGCCAGGGTTAAAAGCCAATAACCCACCGCTAAAGTGATCAAAAAAGCCACTATGTGACATGCCAGCATCTTTGCCTCCCTCTCAATTCAAAACTAATGACGAGGTTTTGACTATCCGAAGCGGGAAAAAGGGCCGGTGATTGTTTTATGGGGATTGGACTGCTGCCACCTGCCGACTGGTTTTAGCTTTTGCTCTGAACTGCCGTTTGCGGACTGTCGACTGTGGACTGCCGACAGTCGACCGGTTCTAAGCCACTGGGCTTAATTGCTTGGCCCTGGAAAATATCATTTCCAGGCCTTTTTTGCCCGGATGAATTTTGTACTTCAATAAATTCGTTAACTTCCCGGAAACCTGGTTTTTGTTTTTTTCCTTCGAAAGCTTTGTTTGGTATTTAAGCGGGTCAATGTGGCTGATGCTGCTATCGGTCTCGAATATCCACCATAATTTAGACGAGTGTTCCCGACGGGCATATATTTTATAAAAGGAGTCCGTGTGGGCTTTGCCCAACAGACCGAAAAATTCGGAATCCACCGTCAAGGTTTTGAGCCACTTCTCCAATTTCAGTTCATGTTTCTCTTCAATTGACAACTTTTTTAGCTTCTCCATAAATTCAACTCCTTCGTCCTATTTTAAAATTAAGAACTCCATCCGGGAAAGCACAGGGGGCGGGCTATCATCGCCGGGCTTGGGTGAAATAGATACAAAGTTCGGGTGAAAGATGGGGAGAAAAAGATGCCTAGCAGGCTGCTGAAAAAATAAAATAAGGCTACAAAGCAGCCTGCCTACCCCTAAAATTCCGCAGGCCTTGGTTTTGCGGGTACATAGGGGACTTTCCCTATGAGCGCCGTTGAATTGTGGGGTTACCTCGAATGTTTTGTGAAAAAGTCCAGCGAAGCGGGACTTTTTCAGCACCCTGCTCGTTAGGCCCACTCCCTATCAAATTGAGATCGAAATGGATTGGATCAAGTTTCCGTTTTAGGTCTTGCTAACGTCTAAGACCTGGTTTTTATTCATTCCCAAGGATTGAGAAGTTTTATTTTGGAAAAAGGAAAGTCACCGGTATTGCGCGTCACCAGGGTCAGGTTGTGGACAAGGGCCGTCGCGGCCAGGAGGGCGTCCACCGTAGGTAAGGGCCGGCTGGCCTGGGCCTCCAAAAGGCCCCAAGCCCCCGCCACTTCGGAATCCACGGGTAATATCCGTTCCTCGAATTGTGCCGGAACGTCCTTTTCCAGGAAATGAACCAGCCGGGTTTTGCGGGGATTGGGTTCCATCTTCTCGATCCCCTTCCGGATTTCCCCCAAAACCAGGACGCTGAGGAAAAGCGATTCCTGGTCCGCTTCCGCCAGCCATTTCGATACTTTGGGTTCCGGGTGTTTTTTAAAAAGCTCGGAAAGGACGTTGGTATCCAAAAGATACTTCAAATTTCGACCTTGCGGGAAACCGACTTGTTTCTTGGGGCCTTAAAGTTCGTCCCATAAAAAGGGGATTTACGGAAGAATTCCACCAGGTTGGGTTTGGATTTTTTCAGCCGTTCATAGTCTTTTTTCGAGATGACCACCGCTTCCTCGTGGCCATGCAAGGTAATGGACTGGGGCCCTTTGGTTTTCACGATCCGGATCATTTCGCTGAACCGCGCCTTGGCGGTTTGAAGCTGCCACGAAGTCATGGGAAACCTCCTTCTTCAATATTTCTGACTACTCTGACTAGATATTAAGAGGGAAGGAGGGGGCCGTCAAGTGGCCTGTTCCCCAGCCTGTCTCCCGAAGCTTCAGCACAGGGAGAAGCCGAGCGTTAACGATGGATGGCGAAGCGGGGACCCCTTTCCTTCCCCCTATTTTTTCATTCCCCTAGGCATTAAAGTGACTGTGTAAAACCTTTCTTGCCGACCCCCAACGGTATAATTCCGTACAAATAAATTATTTAGGATTTCAAAACCTTCGCCAGCAGGGTCTCCCGGTTAGCTAAAAGAAAATCCTCCACGCTTTGGGGTTCCCTTCCCGTAAGCTCCCTAACCGCATTAGAGACGACGGCTAAATAGCCCTGGGCGATGGCCACATCGGAGGAGGTCATGATCTCCTGGAGGGTTTCGGCTATCCCGGCCATTACTAGGCCCGACTTGTAAGTGTCGGGCGATACCACCAGCTGCTTGACGGGGCGGCCCGTGACCCGCCCGGCGATTTCGGCCAGTTGGGCGTTGGGGACGACCGCGGGCCCGGTGATATCCAGGATCCGGTTCGGGGGCCCGGGGGAAACCAGCAGAGCCGCGTCGGCCCGGGCGCAGTCTTCCCGCGTGACATAGGCGGCCCCGCTGTCGCCTTCGGTGGTCAGGAACTTGCCCGCGGCGGCGGCTTTCGCCAGCCTGGGGACCAGGAGGTCCGTGTACCAATTATGCCGGAGGATCACCCACCCCAGCCGGCTTTGGGCCAGGGCCTCCTCGGTGCCGGTATCGGCTTGGGCCAAAAGATAGGGATTGCCGGGCTTGAGGTGGGGCTCCGAGGTGTAGGCCACGGTTGCCACGCCCGCCTTTTCGGCGGCGGCGATGGCGTTTCGGTGCTGCACCAATTTTTGCCCCGGGCGGGCGGTTTCATTGGTGCTGATGAGGAGCATTCTTTCCGCCCCGGCGAAAGCCTTGTCCAGTGAGGAGGGGTCGTCAAAGTCGGCGAAACGCACTTCGGCCCCCCGCGCGGCCAGGTCTTTGAGTTGGTCCGGGCGGCGGGTGGCGGCCACCAGGGGGCCTGCCTGGCTTTCCAGCAAAAGTTCCACCACGCGGCGGCCCAAGCGGCCGGAAGCCCCGGTGACCAGCAAGGTTGAGTTTTTGTTCTCATTCATTTTGAAACTCCACTGCCATTGAACCGCCAAGACGCCAAGTTCGCCAAGAACGTCAATTTAGCCACAGATGAATGGGATTAACAGGGATAAAGCCAAAACGGCGATTGAACCACCACCCATTGGCCTTTGGCCAAGGGCAGTAAAAACCACGAGGTCACCAAGAAAACCTAGTTCTCCCTAACAGTTCCCCATCCAAAGCACCCCCGGGTAGCCCATCTAGGGGCTTGATTTATGTAATTTACATAAATGGGGGTCCCTGGGTGATTACTGAGTAATCAGCTTGGGCCTAAGCGGGCTCCTCAGGGGGCGGTTTTGCTTCGCCGCGAAGCAGCCATACCCCGGCATAGCCCTATTCTTCCAATTAACTGGCTAGAGACTTGACAGTGGGTGTCCAGACTCTGGACACCTAATCCCATTTGCTTCCAATTTGATCAGCGGCTGATCAAATTGACCAAAATCTCTTATTTGAATTAGAGCAATTTGCTCTAATTCAAACCCCGGCATCGCCCTATTCTTCCAATTTTTTGGGGATTCCTCAGAACGAACCTTGGTTATCAAAAAACCCTTATTTTGAGTGCCCCGGGGCGGGGCACTCAAAATAAGGGTTTTTTGGGGGGGTCCGACTCGGAACACCCGGTACCCTAAAACCTGAGGTTGTCCTTGGGCTTCAGCCCAAGGATGGTTGGCCGAAATCAGGCCAACTACCACAAGCCTGTCGGCAACCGCCCCGATTGGGGCGCCTCCTCGCAATGACAGCAATCAAGTTTGATCAGGATCTGATCAAAGAGGCCATTTGGAACCCCTATTCTTCCAATTTCTGCCCCAACTTGGGACAGCGGGTGTTTTGGGGCAAAACACCTTGGGCCCAGGGATGGTTTGAATCGAGTCGATTCAAATGTCCCCCGACGGGCGCCTATCCTTCCAGGGTCACGGACAGGTCCAAAGGCCCTGGATCATCAGCGAGCTGGCCAGGTAGGAGTTGTTGTAGGCGTTATTGGCGGGGGCCACGAGGCTGTTGGGGAAACCCGTGCCGGCGATCCCGCTATAGGTGTACAGATACCGCCAATCCGTGTACCCGTTGCCGCTGGTCGCCATGACCGAGTAGCTGCTGGAGATGGCCACAAGGTAATAGGTTCCGGGGTTGACCACCACCGGGGGCGTTACGGCCATCGTGACCCAGCCATAGGCCGCGGGCATGGGGCCCGTTTGCGTGATCAGGGTGGTCGGCACGTTGTTGGTGGTATCGCACCCGTAAAAGGCGCCCATCACGGAGCCCGCCGCGGAATATTCATCCACGACGATGGCCGTCAGTTTGGCGTAATTGGCGGCCTGGCCTTCCACGCCGCAGATATCATCCTGCCACATATAGCCCAGGGGAGTGGTGGCGGTGTTGCCCATCGTGAAGGTCACGGCACAGGGCGTGTAGGCGAACCAATAAGTGGCCGTCGCGGTCGCCGTGGGCGTGAAAGTGACCGTAGGGGTATTGGTGATGGTGGGTGAGGCGGTGAAGGTACGGGTGAGGGTCGGCGTGAGCGTGGGCGGAACGGGTGTGGCCGTTGGAACGGGAAGGGGGGCTACGGTATAGGTCTTTTGACAGGCCAGGGGCAAAAAGGCCATTAAAAGGATCCCCAATAGAAGAACCGCTCTTTTCATACATTCCCCCATACCTTGAGCCTAACCACATTCAAAGGAAACCTAACACCCCGCATTTTACCGCACCAAGACGGCTAATTTAAGGTTATCGCTTTTTGCGGCCTCAAGTTGGTGAGTCGGAAGCATCCTTGATACGGGCGGTTGTCGATACCAATATCACGGTATCGGGGTTACTTTTCGGCGGCTTTTTACACTTCAGGACTTTTCTTCCGCTGCGCCTTTAGCCATTCCAAATCAACTTTATCCTTCGGACGTCCAGTGGCTGTTTTGTTGGGGATCAAATCGTCCAGGGACAGGACGGACAAATTCAAGCCTTCCACCTGTTTTAATTGGCGATGAATCCAGGCCTCCTGGGGGCGGGGCCGGCTGAGAATTTCGGGTTACGAGAAGCCTCAATTTTTCATGAAGACCACCACTTGGTGGGAGTTGAAGACCGAGTCCGTCACGTAGAGGTCGCCCGACGCGTCGAAGGCCAGCCCCGTGGGGGCCGTCACGTCCCCGCTGCCGATGGTTTCCAGCAGGTTGCCCGAGGGGTCGTACATTTTCACGTCCGGTTCCAGGTTCATGGCGGCGTAGAGGTTCCCCTGCGAGTCCACCGCCACGCCCAGGGGGCCGTTGAGGTGGGTGGCGGAGACCGTGATGGCCGATTGGTAGACGCCGTTGGGGTCGTATTTCACCATCCGTTGCGTCGTCAAGTCCCCCACGATGACATTGCCCGCCGCGTCCAGGGCCAGGTCAAAGGGGTAGGCGAGGCTGACCGCCCCCGTGTTCCCGAAGGTGGCCGAGGCCGTGAAGGTTTTAGACGGGCCCGAACCGGCGATGGTGTAACGGTAGGCGGTGGCTTTGGTTTGGTCCGTCACGTAGGCGTAGGCGCCGTTGACCGCCACGCCGCAGCCGTTGTCCCCGCTCATCTGGGCCCTTCCGAAGCTGGCCTGCAAAACCCCCTCGGGCGAGAAGACCGCCACCTGGCTGTTGCCCCCGTCCATCATGTAGAGGTAGCCGTCCGGCCCCACGGCGATTTGGGAGGTGGCGGCCATGGTGGTCACGGGGGAGCCGTAGGAGGTGATGGACTCGATGAAATTCTGGGACGGACCCCAGGCTTGGAGGCTGCTGGAGCTTTCACTCGTCACCCAAATCAGGTTGCCCGAAATGCCGACGCCCATGGGCGCCGTCATTTCGCCGGGACCGAAAAAATATCCGAAGCGGTAGGTGGGCACGGAGGAGGACGAGGAAGGCGCCGGGGTGGAGGGACTGGAGTTTTTACCGCAGCCGGGGAGAAGGGCGCCCAAGGCCGCCAGGGCGAGGAGGAAAAACCAACTTGGAATGAAATTCGGCCGCATAGATACCCCCAGGATCGAAATTTCCGGCGGGGGCGGGGGAAGGGCGGCGGACCGGCGGTGGAAGTATAGGGGACGGCGGGATAGGAATGAAGGGGCGGTGAAGAAATAAGCGGCGGAAAAGACCCGGGGAAAGCCGGGGGGCCGGTTTTCTTAAAAAACCGGCGCACCCAAAGCGCGGGGCTCGGCTAGGGGCCTCGCCCCAGGGGGCTGGTTTTCTTAAAAAACCGGCACACCCAAAGCGCGGGGCTCGGCTAGGGGCCTCGCCCCAGGGGGCCGGGAAGCCCGAAACCACCTTGGCCGGATCCCGATTGGCCGGCGGGGACGCGAACCCGGATCCCCGTTAATTCTTATTGAACTTCACGACCCGGTTATTCGCGGCGTCCGACACGTAGAGGTTGCCCGAGGAGTCCAAGGCGATGCCCTGGGCCCCCGACAGGTCCGCCGCCCCGAATTGGGTCACCGCCGCGCCCGAGGAATCGAACATTTGGACCTCATGGTTGTGGTTGTCCGCCGCGTAAAGGTAGCCGGCCCCGTCCACCGCCATGCCCGTGGGCACGCCGCTGGAAACCAGGGTGACGGCGGCTTGGGTGACGCCCGCGCTGTTGAACTTCACGACCCGGTCGTTGGCCGAATCGGCCACGTAGACATTGCCCGCGCCGTCCAGGGCGATTCCCTTGGGAATGGTCCCCAGGGCGGTAGAGCCGAAACTCACCGGGCTGGTGAAGGTCTTGGCGGCGCCCGTGCCGCCGATGGTATAGCCCACCACCTGGGGGACGGTGTCGTCCAGCAGGTAGGCCCGGGTGCTCCCCACCGCCACCCCGTCCAGGTCGTCGGTCCCCAGTTCGGCGGTTCCAAAGACCGTGACATAGGCGCCGGCCGAGGTGAGTTCTACCACCAGGTGGCTGCCGTCCGCGATGTAGATGTAACCGTCCGGCCCGGCCGCCGCGTCCCGGGGAAAATTGTAGCTGGTGGAGTTATAGGTGGTGGAGGAGAAGGTTTCGCTTCCGGCGGTGGTCCATTCCTGGATGTAGCCGAAGATATATTCATTGGCGACCCAGAGGTTGCCCCCTGAGACGGCCAGGCCGTTGGGCGTGTTCATGGTCGTGCCCCCGGAGGCCCCGAAGGAAACGCCGTAACTGAACGTGGGCGGCCCGGAGGGGCCCGGCGCGGTGGGGGCCGGGCTTTTGCCGGGGCAGCCCGAGTTCAAAAGCCCCAGGACCGGCAGGATAAGGAGGAGAAGATCCCTCAAATTACGTTTCATGTTGCGCTTCCTTTCGGCCCCTAGGGCGAGGTCACAAACCGAGACCTATGTTTTGGGTGTGCCGGTTTTTTAGGAAAACCGGCCCCCTGATCAGGGGACATATTCCTGGAGGTAGTTGATGCCGGAGTCGGCGACGAGGAGATTGCCGTTGGGGAGAAAGCACACGCCGTCCGGGATTGAAAAGGCCGTTCCCCCGCCCTCGGAACCGGTAAAGGTATGCGCGGGCGTCGCGATGCCGGGCACATATTCCTCCAGCCCCACCACCCCCTCGTCGGCGGCGTAGACAGTCCCGCTCGCGTTCACGCACATTTGGTAGATGAAGTTCCCCACCGGCGTATTCTAGGTATTGAGCACCGTACCGGAGTAGTTCATTTCCCAAATGTGATTGTGCCCGGCGGAGGATCCGTTATCGCACACATAGATGTTATTCGAGGCATCCAGGGCCACGGAGAAGAGGCTCCCAAAGGAGGTGGTGCCGGCGGCGGTCCAGGTTTTCACGACCCCCATGCTGGAGTTGAGCTCATAAAGGGTGGCGCCCCCCTGGTCCACCACGTAGGCGTTGCCATTGGAATCGGTTTCGACATCCTGGATTGTGTTAAAGGCGGTGGTGGATTTGTTCACCGTGGCCCCGGCCGAGGTGAACTGATAAACCACTTGGGCCCCGCCGGACCCGCCATCCACGACATAGACATTGCCGTTGACCGGATTCACCGCCTGCGTTTGCGGATATATGAAAGCGGTGGTTCCATATTGGGTCCAGGTCGCGCTGGCCGTGGTGAAGTTGGTGATGGAATTAAACACCTCCACATCCGAGGGCTGGGTCACGTAAACCACGGAAGTGGCCTTGTTGCAGGCCAAGCCGTAAGGGGAGGTGTTGACCCAGGATCCCCCGCTCAAGAAATGGAAGGTTGGCGTGGCGGTCGCCGTGGCCGTGTCGGTAGCCGTGGGGCTGAAGGTAGAGGTGGCGGTATGGGTCGGGGTGATCGTGGGCGTCCGGGTGGCCGTCGGGCTTGCGGTCGAGGTGGGGGTCTGTGTGATGGTGCTGGTCGCCGTGAGGGTGGGGGTTGCCGTGGAAGTGGCGGTCGGGGTGAGGGTGGGCGAGAGGGTGGGGGTGCCGGTGGACGTGACCGTGGGCGTGTTCGCGGGGGTGCGGGTGGTGGTGACGGTGGGGGTTTGGGTGGCGGTGGGGGGCGTCGAAAAAGCCGTATTCGTCGGGGTGGGGGCGGGGTTGCTGGGGGCCGCGGGCGCGCTTTTGCCCGGACAGCCGGTGGCAAGGATTCCCAGCGCCGTCAAGGCCAGCAGAAGGAACATCATCGCGGAATTTTGGAATTTATTCTGGGAAACCATGGGTAAACCCTCCGTTAGGAAATGGATGGGCCCAATTGTAACGGGAAGTACTGAAGAATCAAGGAAGGATGAGGCCTGGCAGTGCTTCAGTTTGCTGGTGGGCTTCCTTTTTTCCCCCTCTGAAAGAGGGCATTTCGGTTTAGTGGGTACACAGGGGGGGTTCCCTGTGAGCGCTTTTGGATTAAGGGGGAGTTAGCCTTGGCGTTAAAAGCTAATACCCCCTCCCCAAAGGCTCTCACAGGGAAAAACCCCTGTGTACCCTCAAAACCGAGAGGCCCCTTTTTCAAAGTGGGGAATTATTCAAACCGGTGCGCTACCTAGGGCCTAGTCATGTACCCGTGGGGTTGGGGAACCGGGCCTTATTGGACCTCGTTGGGGTCTTCACTTTTCACGTGCTGACCCACGAGAGCCGGGTCCTGGCCCCGAGTGGTGCTGTCGTTCGGGTCATCGATTTTTTTATTTTGATCCGGCTCGTTTGGCCTGGAGGCCAGGTCGTCCTTGCCCGTGCCCATTGAATGGGTCGAAGCGTCCGACGGCTGGAGGAGTTCCTTCGGATCCTCGTTGCCCGTGTTTTTGGGTTTCTCTTGCTTGGCGTCGGCTTGGCCGGGGCCGCCGGCCGTGTTCATCCCCATCGTCTGGCCTGGGGCGTTGTTCCCGTGCTTGACCACGGTTTTCTTCTTGGGGTTCTTCCCTTTTGGCTTGGAGGCCAGGTCGTCCTTGCCCGTGCCCGTGGAGTGGGTCGTGCCGTACAACGGATGGAGGAGCTCTTTCGGGACTTGGGTGTCCCCGGTTTTGGGCTTATCTTTCGTGTCCTTGCTTTGGAGGGTGTCGCTGGTCATGTTCATCCCCATCGCCGGGCCTGGGGCGTTGCTCCCTTGCTTGACATCGGTTTTCTTCTTGAGATCCTGCTCGTTCGGCCTGGAGGCAAGATTCCCCAAGCCCGCTTGGCCGGTCGTGGCCTGGACCGGGTGGAGGAGTTCTTTCGGCCCCTCGTCACCGCCGGTAAGGGGCTTATCTTTCGTGTCCTTGCTTTGGACGGCGTCGCTGGTCATGTTCATCCCCATCGCCTGGCCCGGGTTGGAGATTCCCTTCTTAGTCGTGGTTTTCTTCTTGAGAACTTGCTTTCCCTGCCCTTGGGCTAAACTGCCCTGGCCCGCGCCCATTTGGTGGGACTGGCTGTTTCCCGGAACGTTGAGGAGTTCTTTTGGGCCTGGCTTGTCGCCGGTTTTGGGCTTATCTTTCTGGGCGTTGCTGAGGCTGAGGCTGCTTGTCCCCTGGGTCATCATCGCGGGCTTGGTTTTCTGGGCGTCGGTTTTCCTCTTTTGCTTTTGGGAATGATGGACCTTCGGTTTCGGCTTCAGGGTTTCCTCGGCCAAACCCAACCCCGTCGAAGCCGCAAATACCAACGCCATCAGTAATAGACGCTTTTTCATGATTTCTCCCTTTTGGATATGGGCCCGAGACGCAAGTTGGACGGTCGGGGAGCCGGAATGGTTCTGGGTTTCACTCCGATTTAACCGAAAAGTGGCCCACCCGGTAAAAGGTCGCGATTTGTGGACCCGTTACCGCTTTCGTTTGGCTTTGGCGCCGGCTTTCGGGGCGGCTTTCTTGCGCAGAGCCCGGGCCCTGGGTTTCGGTTTGGGTTTCGCCTTTGAAACGGCCCCCGGCAGAGCCCGGTCCAGGCCGACAGGGGCGGCTACGGGGGGCGCTTCCGCCGGGGCCTTCACTTCCCTCTTTGCTTCCCCGGGCTTTTCCCGGGACTAAGTCAAATAACAGCAAAGGGCGGCGATTCCCAAGTTCATGTTGAAAACCACCGAAATCGCTTCGTAGAGGGTGTCTAACAGCCAATGGTCGGGGGTGTTGAAAGGGCCGTGAAGGCCGAAAATAACCGCGAAGATCCCGATAAAAATCCCCACGATCAATCCCGCGACGGCGCAAGCCAGCATATTGAGGAGGAATACCGATATCATGCCGCCGAAAAGGAGGCCCATGTGTTTTTGAGCCAGGGCTTTACTGCGCTCCATGGGATTCGCGCCCCCCGGGCCCTCCACTCCCACGACCGTGGAAAGCAAGCCGTACCAAAGCATGACAAACACGCCCGGCACGATGAAAAACACCAGGCCCAACATGGTCATCAACCCGGTGACGAAGTGGTAGCCGAAATTCGTGGGGTAACACTTAAGTCCCCACAGGAGGGATTCCCCCAGGGGGGGCGCCTTTCCCTCCCGCAGGTTGCGGACAATGATGTGCACCATGGTGGGCGCGGCGAAGAGGGAGAGGAGCCCCAGGACGGAGCTGTCGATCCAGAATTTAATTAATTTCGAATCGGGGGGCGAGAGGGAGATGGCGAAGTTTTTCAACAGCAGGAAGGGCGTGAAGAATAAAAGAACCAGGATCAACACCCAATGGATATGCTTGAAATAAAGGCTGTAGGTCCGGGCGATGAGGTCCCCGACGTTTAAAACGGGGGCGAATTCAAAATCCGTGTCCAGCGGGCCGGCGGGGGAATTTTCCATATAGAACCTTTCTTGATACGGGATAAAGAGGCCCCATATTAAACCCCCGGGCGTCCTCCCGGAACCCGATAAAGCCCTGAAAGCTGCGGGAAAAATGCCGATTTACGGGAATTTAATTTCACGGGGAAAGGGCGGGGGAAATCTTCCCAGACCCCGGCCCCGCCCCTTGAATTTCATGGATATATCCATTATGGATATATCCATGAAATCGAACACCTCCCCAACCCCGTCGGACCTGGAACTGCTGGAGGAATTCGGCCGGTGCCGGCGGGCCCTGACCCTTCATTTTAATAACGCCGTCAGGCCCTTGGGACTGGGGGTCAAACAGGCCCCGCTTTTGCGTTTCCTTTCCAAAAGGGGCAAGGCCTCGCCGGCCGAGCTTTCGAGGGACACCCAGACCGACCCGGCGGCCATGACCAAAATGGTGAACCTTCTTTTAAAACAGGGCCTGCTGCGCCAGGGGGAGCACCCAACGGATAAAAGGCGCTGGGAACTGGCCCTGACCCCGCGGGGGGAAAAACTGGCGGCGGAGATCGAAAAAATTTACCGGCTTTTGTCCGGGACCGCGCTGGAGGCCTTGACGGCGGGTGAAAAGACGAATTTCGTGAAAACGCTTCAAAAAATAACCCGGCACCTGTCGGAGGACAAAGGCCCGCCGTCTTACGGTAGTGCGTCAGTTTGAGAAGAAAATGTTACTCCACCCTCACCCCGCCCTCTCCCCTCAAGGGAGAGGGAAGGGTGAGGGGTGCCTTAAGGTTGTCCAACTTAAAATGAGTCGCTACCCGGCTTACCAAACCCAAAAATCCTGAAGGAGAAACGAATGAGCCCCCAGACCCGTAAAAAAGAACCCGCGCATCCCGGGCCCCACCCGCCCGCGGCCGCGCCTTGGTGGCAGTCGAAGATGGCTCAAAATACCGGTTGGGCCTTTTTGGCCTTGTGCCTTATCGGCCTGGTCGTTTGGTTTTTCGCCTTCCGGCCCTATGTTTCCACCGACGACGCCCGCGTGGCCGAGGACCTGGTGCGCATCGCCCCCGACGGCGTGAGCGGGACGGTCTTAAAGATCAACGTGGCCGAGGGGGACCCGGTGACACAGGGCGAGGTCTTGGCCGAATTGGACCATACCGTTTACCAGGCCCAGCTTTTAAAAGCCCAGGCCCGCGCCACCCTGGGGGAAGCCGATTCCCTGCGGGCCGAGCGCCTCTTCAAGCAGGGCGGGATGGCGGCCCGGGACTCCCAAGCCGCCCAATCGGGGGCCCAGGCCGCCCAGGCCGATTTGCTGATGGCGCAGAACGCCCTGAGCCATACCTATTTAATCAGTCCGGTCAACGGCATCGTGGTGGAAAGGATCGCGGTGGACGGCAACCTGCTGGAATCAGGCCAGGTGGCCTTTATCGTGGCCGATGTGGACCACGCCTGGGTGTCGGCCAATATCCAGGAAACCAACGTGGGCGACGTGCGGCCCGGGCAAAAGGTTTTGATCCACGTGGATGAGGGCGGGGACCTGACCGGCCAGGTGCAGGAAATCACCGCCGCCACCGCCTCGCAGTTCGCCCTGCTCCCGGCGGAAAACGCCTCGGGCAATTTCATCAAGCTCGTCCAGCGCGTCCCTATCAAGGTGGTCCTGGACCCCCACCCGGGCCGGGTCCTCAAGGCCGGCCAGTCGGTGGAGATCAAGATCAAGGTGAAATGATGCCTAACGCCCTTTGGATTTCTAATTTCCCTCGCCCCTTGGGGGAGAGGGTTAGGGTGAGGGGTGTTTTACAAACTGAGGTTCACCCTCACCCCGGCCCTCTCCCCTTAAGGGAGAGGGGGATTACTGAAAAAACCGTGTTTGGCGGTGAAAAAGTTGGAGGTTTCTGATGTCCAACACTCCCGGGGTCTCGGGCAACGCCTATAAATGGGAAGTGCTGGGGGTCGTCATGATCGGCACGCTCATGGCCTCCCTGGACCAGAGCATCGTCAACGTTTCACCTCCCCGACATCATGGCCGACTTCGGCTCGCCCGTGAACGACATCGAATGGGTCATCACCGGCTACATGCTGGCCTTCGCCACCCTCATGCCCTTGACCGCCTGGCTGAGGGAGCACATCGGCTACAAGCAGCTTTTCGTGGCCAGCCTTTTCGTTTTCACCCTGGGGTCGCTGCTTTGCGCCATGTCCTGGAACCTGCCTTCCCTGGTGGCGGCCCGGGTCATCCAGGCCTTGGGCGGGGGCGCCATCACCCCCACCGGCATGGCCATGATCGCCGATGTTTTCGAGCCCAGCGAGCGGGGAAAGGCCATCGGCTATTGGGGGGTGGGGGTCATCGTGGGCCCGTCCTTCGGCCCGACCCTGGGCGGCTACCTGACCAACCAGTTCGGGTGGCGGTCCATCTTTACCGTGAACCTGCCGGTGGGCATCATCGCCATTCTTTTGGCCCTCGCCCTTTTGAGGGAGGACAAACCGTGCGAGCATTCCCACAAGCATCCCTTCGACTTCTGGGGTTTCCTGTTCCTTTCCACCTTCCTGGTCACCTTCCTGCTGGCCTTGAGCCAGGGGGAGGACAAGGGATGGTCTTCCGCCTACATCTATACCTGCTGGGGCCTCGCCTTCACCGGCTTCGTGGGTTTCACCGTGGTGGAAAGCCTGACCCCCCACGGCATCCTGGATATCCGGCTCTTGAAGTCGCCGGTCTATGCCGCCTGCATGCTGGTCATATCGGCCCGGTCGCTGGCCCTCTTCGGGGGCGTCTTTCTTTTGCCCCTCTTTCTCCAGCAGGTCATGGGTTTCAACGAGATCGACAGCGGCCTGATATTGCTTCCCGGTTCCCTGATGATCGCCCTGGTCATGCCCTTCGCGGGAAAATTGAGCGATAAGATCGGCCCCCTCTGGCCCTCCTTAGTCGGGCTTTTAGGCATCGCCTACTTCATGTATATCTACCGGACGCTGGATATCAACACCAGCATCTGGGACGTGATCGAGCCCACCCTCATCCGGGGCGTGGCCATCGCGCTCTTGATTACCCCCGTCATGGTGACGGCCTTGAATTGCGTTGAGAAGGAAAAGGCGGGGATGGCCTCCGCCATGATGAACTTGACCCAGCAGGTGGCCGGTTCGGTGGGCATCGGGCTCTTGGGAGCCATCCTGGACCACCGCATGGTCTTTCACCAGGGCCTGGCGGCCTCCGCCTGGAACGCCCTGACCCCCGCCTCCCAGCAGGCCATGGCCAACGCGGCCGGGCGGCTGCATGACTTGGGGCTCTCCCACGCCGATTCCATGCGCGGCGGGAGCGCGGTGGTGGCCGGGCATATCATGAAGATGGTCTCGGTCTCCGCTTTTGAGGACGCCTTTTTGGTGGGCGCCTTCATCGTCATGCTGGCCCTGATCCCCGCCTTTTTCCTGCCCGCCAAAAACGTGTTGAAGCCCGGCAAACCCAAAAGCATCGCCGCGCTGGATTGAGGGACTTCCCTCAGCGCCCTTCGGGCTCCGGCAGGCGGGAGTTGGCCTCGCCCCTTTTCGCCTGGGCTTCCTTGATCTTCTGGGCGATGGCGGGGTTCTTCATGAGGATGCGGTCGAAGTCCTCCTTCTTGAGGAGGAAGAGCTCGGTGAGCCCTTCGGCCATGACGGTGGCGCTGCGCGGCTCGTTGGAGATAAGCGCCATCTCGCCGAAATACTGGTCCGCCCGCAGTTCGGCGGCCTTCACGCGGTAGGCGCCCTTGTCCACGAAGACCGACACCCGGCCCGAGGCGATGAGGTAGAAGCTATCCCCCGGGTCGCCCTGTTTGATGATCTCGAAACCCTTGAAGACCCGCATGGGCTTCAAGCTGATGACCAGCTGGTCCAGTTCCCTCGGCCCCATCGACTGGAGGAAATAGGTCTGCTGCAAGACCCGGCGAAGTTGCTGGAAGATGGCGGAGGTCGGTTCCATGGCCTGCCTTTCGAATTGGTTTATCGGCCCCGGAAGCGGGGATAACCCTGGACAAGGAGACTACTATTTTTTCAGGGTTTGTTGCAACCTTGATCCGGTAAATTCGGCAAACAGGAGTTTTAACCAAAAAAATGTTTTGAGGATACATAGGGGTTTTTCCCTATGAGCGTTCTTAGCTGGGGGGCGGGGGATTCCCCCCTAACGGACCAGTAGGACCTTCTTCATTTCCTCGTTCAGGGGCCTCTTCAGGAAGATCAGGTAGACGCCGCTGGCCACCTTGTCCCCATGGGTGTTGGTGCCGTCCCAGGTGTATTGAATATCGATGGCGGCGGGAAGGTTCTGGTTGTTGTCGAGGATCTTGATCACTTCCCCCGCCGAGTTGTAGACCGCCAAGGTGTAGGGCCCGCCGTAGGAGAAGCTTCCGACATGGATGGAAACCGGCCCCACGGCCGGCCTCACGATGTTTTCGGAAACGTTAAAGAGGTCGTGCCCCGGCGTGAAGGTGATGGTGGGCGTGGAAGTAACGGTGGGCGTGTTGGTGGGGGTGAAGGTCAGCGTGATCGTAAAGGTGGTGGTGGGCGTTAAGGTGATCGTGGGGGTGGCCGTGTTGGTGGGGGTGAGGGTGATGGTGGCGGTGGCCGTGTTGGTGGCCGTCAGCGTCGCGGTAAAAGTGGGCGTGGCGGTGGCCGTCAAGGTGGGCGTGTCGGTCGGGGTATCGGTAGCCGTGTCGGTGGGAGTGTTGGTGGGGACCTGGGCGAAAAGCGGAACGGCGGCGAAAAACAGTCCCAAAGCGAGAAAAGTTCTTTTCATAGAGCTCCCGGCCGCCTCAAATGGTTTCACAAGAAGTTATATTAACCTTTGGTTAATAAAAAGGTACCACTTAAAACCGCCGACTGTGGAAAAAGTAGGACGACTTTGAAAATGCCTTGGGTTGAACGGTATAAGGAAAGTTCAACTTCGAAGGGACCGTCCTACTTCCCTTGGACTAGGAAGCCCCCGAGCAGGCCTTGGCCAATACTGTGAGAAGGACTGCTGCCATACCGCACCAGAAGGATATCCAAAACCAGGACTTGGCCTTCTCCGCGGTGATCTGGGCCTCCCGGATGTTTCCGCTTCGGATGAACCCGCCGACCTGGGCCGCGTAGACAATGGAGACGATTCCGAAGGGCAGGCAGCAAAAGATCGTCCCCAGGATGGCCGGAACCAGGTAATCGTCGATGTGGGCGTGGGAGAGGGGCTCAACTTTCGGGAGGGACCGCCCGCATTTATCGCAGGACTTGCTGTCGTCGTCGTTCAGGACCCCGCAGGATGGACAATTTTTCATAAGCCCTCCTTAATACATGATGAAAAACAATCGATGCCATTTTACAGTTTGGAATTTTTAAAAGGTCCGGAATTTATCTTGGGAGGAACCGGGAAACCACGGTTGCCCCGAACCCTTCCCAGGGTGCAATCGAACCACAAACATGGAATGGCGAGACGGGGTAATCGAACCGCGCTGACGCGCTCACAAGGGAAAACACCCTTGTGTATCCCTTGAACGACCGGGAAACTCCCGTTTCCCGAACCCTTCCCACGGGTTCTCGCCCCGTCAACCCACCATAAACAAAAAAGCCCCTAAACAAGAAAATGTTTAGGGGCTTTTGCATATATGGCGGGGTTGACGGGGCTCGAACCCGCGACCTCCTGCGTGACAGAAATCGGAATTCAAACCGTCGCCCCTCTAAAACCTTTACGCTACAACAAAAATAATTACTTTGAACCTAACTCCGTTTCGGCCCCTGTCCTATTTCTGTCCTTGAGGCGGGCCAACCTCTCCAACGCCTCCAAGCGGTCCTCCCGGTCGATCCGGTTGTACCGTTTGAACATGGCGTAGGTCTTATGGCCCGAAATGGACATGATGACCGAATCACTCACTCCCGCCTTTCGAAGGTTGGTCACCGCGCAATGCCGGAGATCGTGGAACCTGAAATCCTTAATCCCCGCCGCGCGGACGGCGCTCCAAAAAGCGGTTTTGATGTTCTTGATGCGCTTCCCCTGGTAAGTGAAAACGTAGGGGTTTCCCAAGGTCCTGGGCGTCCGTTGGATGAGGCCAACCAGCTCCCCCGTCAACGGAACTTCCCGCTTCTCCTGGGTCTTGGTGTCCGAGGCATCCAAGGTGATGACCCTGTTCTTAAAATCGACCTGGTCCCACCTTAGGCCCAAAATCTCGCCCCTCCTCATGCCCGTCCAATAAGCCAACTGGACGATGACGGCAAGGCGGGGTGAACAACGGCCCAAGAGCGCCTCGTATTCCTCCTGTGTCAAAGTGCGGTCCCGGCTCACATCCTTGAAACCCCGGACACTCTTAATCAGGCTCTTCTCCAATAAACCGTTCGAGACGGCCCGATTGATGATCGACTTAATCAACCGGAGTTCCCCATTGAGGGTGTTGTTGGAAAGCGGCTTTCCAAACTTAAGGTGGCCGACCTTCCGCCGTTCACTCAAATACAACTCAATGGCGTCGGCGTTCAAGCTCTTCAAGGGCCTGTCTCCAAAACGGGCCTTGAGCCTGTTGATCATCAGGCTGTCGTTCCTGAAGGTCTTCTTCCTGGCCTGGGAGTAGGCCAAAAACGAATCTGCCGCTTCCGTGAACGTCGCCTCCGGTTTTTCACTCATCAGGAACTTTCCCGACGCGATCTCCGCCATATTTTCCGCCAAAATTTTCTTGGCTTGGACATATGGAATGAGCCCCAACCGGACCCTCTTCCTGGTTCTTTTACCCCCTTCCCTTAGGGAATAATCCAAGTAATACCCGGCATCATCCTTTCGGAGATACTGGGGCAATCCGTGAACATTAGGCCTGCTCATCGCTTCCTCCTAATGTCACCAGCGTTGGGCAGTTTATCATTTTCTTCCCAAGGTTCCCAGGGGCCGTTGGGGCGGGGCCTATGAAATAGTTTTTGAAAAACGGACCGCCATACCCTCGGGTGCCGTCCCACCTTCACGAAGGGGAGGGTTCCCGTTTGCCGCCAATACTTGACGGTGTTCGGCGAAACACCCGCCATGTCCGCCACTTCCCGGTCGGTTAAAAGCCTGTCCTGGCCTCCCCGCCTTCTTTCCCCTTTTCTCCGTTCACCCATATTTCCTCCCATTAAAAATCCAGGCTCATCAAAAAATGCTGTTTCCGGCCAAAACTACAAAAGACGGCGAAAATAAAAAAGGGCCTTTTATGGACCTATTTTCCAAAGGACACAGTTTTGGAATCTACCAGAAACCTGGTTTTTAAAACACGTAGAGTTTTCTAGGTGTTTTTTAAAAGCTTACCAATAGGCCAAATTTCATAAAACGACCTTATAAGGTACCTTTTAACCAACCGCGCTCATTTTGAAATGGATTGAAATGTGAAAAACAGGAGGAAGTATCGGTGTTTTTTAGAAGGTGATTTTGGCGAAATGCGGGAGGGAAACTGCCAGCCAACCCTTAAGTTGTTTCTGACCGGATTGGAAAATCAGGGTTGGCTGGCGCTAAAACTGCAAGAATTGATATTACCCTTATTTGGGGGCATTTCCCCTTTTTTCCCAAACAGCGTCCCGGCCCTTTCCAAGGCATCGAACTAGGCCTTTGGCTTTTAAATCCGCCAAGGCCCTTTTGAGGGTGGGATAGCTGACACCGGGACAGGTTTTTTGTAAATCCCCGAATTGGAACCGGTTGGGAAGCCGCAAGATGGCATTCTCCACCATCTCCCGCTTGGCACCCCTGGCCTTGGTGATGGTGCCGACCCTGGCCTCGAATTCATCATAGGCGGCCGTCATCATGCCCAGGAAATACTCCCACCAGGGTTTCAAGTCGTGTTCGGCTTCGTGCCAGCCCTTGGAACTCTTGAAGAGCGCTTCGTAATAGGTCTCCTTGCTCTCCTCCACCACGCGTTCCAAGCTGATGTAGCGGCCCACCTCATAACCCTGCTGGTAAAGAAGAAGCAGGGTCAAGAGACGCCCCATCCTTCCATTGCCGTCCATAAAAGGATGGACGCACTCAAAGTCCAAGATGAAGGAGGCCACCAAAAGAAGCGGGTCCACCTTGGCTTCCTCCAATGACCCTTGGTATTCCTCCACCAGCCTTTCCATTGCTTTGGGCGTCGCGAGTGCGGAAACCGGCTTGAAGCGGATAGCGGATTTCCCCCCCGGTTTCATTTCCAGGATGGCGTTGTCCTTGGGCTTCCAGTGGCCGCCTTTTTCCGGGGTGTACCTGTACAAACGGCGGTGCCAATCGAGTATCAACCCCGTGGTCAGTTTCATGCGGGAATGGTTGGTGTGGATTTCCGCCAAAACGTCCCTGTACCCGGACACTTCCTGCTCGGAGCGGTCCTGGGGCTTAATCTTGCCCGTAACCAGGGGAGCCAAGCGTTCGGGAGAAACGGTGATCCCCTCAATTCGGTTGGAGGATTCCGCGCTTTGGATCAAGGCCGCTTGGCGGAGTGTTTCCAGGACTTCAGGGGACTGGTCGGCGTACAAGTCCTGCCGCCCCCTGTATTCCCCCAATACTCGCAGGGATTTGCCGAGGGCGTGCCCCAAGGGGGCATCTATCAAGTATCCATGTTCAAAAGACTTCATTTTTGCCTCGTATTGGTGCTTTTCGGAGAAGTTCTCATAATAGTATCACGAAACCATTTACTGATACCATTAATAGTACTCTTTCAGGCTGGGCTTTTATTGACCGAATCGCGTTTTAGGTAACAGGGGGATTCAGGACTGTTTTGCGTTAGTGGACGGTTCAGCGGGGAGATTGCCAACCACCGTCCCTCTAACTGACCTTGGCCACAACCCAATGCAGGAACAGCCAAAGAAGTTATTTCCTACTCTTTGTTTTGTGCCTGGGAGTTGAATACGCCCGCCGTGATTGTTTTTACAACGCCCTGGTGAATTACCTACTGGGTTTGAAACTGCTCAAGACCACCTCGCGCGGCATTCCGGTTTTTTCATTTTTAACAATTTCCAAAATCTCTCCATTGTCACATTCGACAACTTCCAGTTTGATACCCTTTGGGATTGAGATTATCTCCAATACGCCTTTTTTAATCTTTGCTTTTACAGTTTTCACGATTTCCCCCTCGATAACCGAGTATGCCAATCAAAAACATTTTCGTATTCCAGAAAACTAACGAGTTCTGTGAGGCCGCTTTTCTTAAAGGTAGGCCTATTAATTTGGCGAGAAAACAGATCGCGTCTTGAATCATTTGAGACGATAGAAAAACGCGATATCCGGGGTTCGGTGAGAATCATATCATTGAAACGCAAGAGCCCAGAGTAAACCGGAGTTGAATGCTCTACTTCGTAGAGGCCCTCAATGGTATTGCGCCCAGCTGCGACCCAGACAACATCAATTTCCGATAAAACCTGTCTTATCTCCTCAAAACCTTTTGGAATTTCAGACAGTAAAGAAAATTTCTTCGTTTGAGTCCAATCGAGCTTACCAACATCACTTTTCGGCAAAAAAACATCATAGCCTTTGAAATGCCCTATACCCGCCAACAATGATTGAATTTGTGAATGTGAGAAATCATTGGGTGTACGGAGTTTCTTTGTATCTAAATTGTTCGTTAAGAACTCAAACCCTACATACCCCTCAACATTAAAGCGCCCTTTCCGAGCGATATACATCTCACGTGAACCTTCGTTGGAAACAAGTTGGACCTTATATTGTCCGTCCCCTGCAGGTTCAGTGCTATGAAAAAGTTCCTCGAAGTCCGCATATGGAACAAAAATGGGTTGGGAGCCATCATCCAGCAAAAAACAAATAAAAGAATTGTGGCCTTCAAGTTGACGTAAGTCCACAGCCCGCAATCCGAAAAAAGTCCTGCCACCGGAATGGACTTTTGAATACCGGATATAAAGACGGGCTGCATCGTCGCCGATAATGAACTGGGATTGGCTATCAGAAAGCTTATGAAGTTTATGGAATCGATTCTCAAGAGTTTTTAAAAATTCAAGTTTATGAATATTGGGCATCTATAATTATTCCGCCACTTCTTTTGGGTTGTTACTTTAATCTTTTCGACTCAACTCAAAATATTTTACACCCATCACCTCAAATAAATATTGGAACCTAAGCACCATTTTCCATATTTCCTCAATCATTTTTTCAATAAACTCAAAATTGGGTTTTTATGTTTCCAACGCTTTTCCGAGAAGAAATATCCCCCGGGGGCGGCCCTCGAAATTTTGGGGGCCGACCACGGGGATAAGGATGGACGGAACGGCGGGCGATAGCCCAAAGCGGAGTCAACGAGTTGTTATGGCCGGGGAAAGTTTGTGCTCATGGCGGGTTTTGGCGCTTCATGAGCAAAACTGAGGGCGAAGGGCGGGCTTCCCTTGGCCCGCAGGAGGTAGCGGCCTTTAGGCCGCCCCGAGGCTCGCTTTTCACTCGGCTATAACTTCCTTGAATGTTTTGATGGTTTTTAGGAAAGGGGTGCACCCAGACCTCGTCTGGGTACTATCACTTTGGGGATTAACTTCTTTTTGGTGAAAAGTGATGGGCCAGATCACCCGAACGGTCTTTGTGAGGGAAGCTTGGCCCAGGGGGAAAGCCAGGAAAAAAGGATTCCCTCTTACCATCCCTTTTTCGTTCCCCCCATAAACGAGCCTCTAACGGCAAAATCCAGGCTACCAGGATGGAATAACCACCAGCTCTAACCAGCCATAACCCATACTACCCACCTGATTCAAAACAACCCTAACCACTACCACCTTCATCAACCAGTACCCCTGCCATTTCACTCTTACCACCACTGAATGCATGCTCCGGTTTTTCTTTGCTGTCCCTTTTCCTATTCCAACCTTGCTTCTAAACAATTCAACTACCTAATCTCCAATGTTTACCACGCGTAGAGGGCGAACCCCCCTATCGTTTCTCGTATCCTCACTTGATACGCAGATAGGGGGGTTCGCCATCGGAGCGTGGTAAAACCGGCCCATTCAAAAGAAAAATTCCATTTTTGGACTTCCATGGCGCGGAAATTTCATGGAACAGTGACTTTCTCCGATCCCCTATTAGCTTTTACGACTTCACGAGTGTTTCCAACGCCCCAAATCCCTTAATTTCCGATGACCTACCTTCACATCATTTCCTTCTCACCTACCCCGCCAATCCACCCCTACCAGCCCCTGACTCCTCCTCAAACTCCCTTTAGGGCACCTCTAAAAATTCTGTTTGAAGGCTTTACGGTCACCTCAAACCAGTTTGCAACCCTCAACCAAAGGAGTTCGTGGAAATTTTTGGCCCGGAATCTCCCTTCGGCTACTCCCAGAACCTTTCCTTAGCCCCCAAAGTCTTTAAAATCTATGCGTTCACTGCCTCCGGACGCATTCGTCCCATTAAGTACGTAAATCGCTGCATGTTGTAAGCCAGGTTCCGCATTCCTATCTTCATCCGGGCCCTCACCTTGCCCACCACCCTCAACCAGTTTCCACCCATCGCCGTTTCCATGTGCCCGAACACATGCTCGACTCTCGCCCGAACCTTGGACCGCATCTTGTTCAACTTTTCCTGGAACTCCGTCATGGGATGATTCCGATTCGACTTGTAATGAATCTGGTTGTTATATCGCCTGCGCTTCAAGGTCTTGTTCTTCTTCTGTGACCGGTATGCGCTGTCTGCCCACACCTTCTTGCGGTTCTCCACGTCCAACAACTCCTCGAAAACCTCCCGGTCGGGTACCGAAGCCGCCGTCACCTCAAACTTCCGGACCAGCTTGTGTTTCTTATCCACGTTGATATGGTTCTTGTACCCGTAGTGATTCACGCCGTTTTTTTGCACCCATCTCGCATCCACGTCTTTTTGCCTCATCTTATCGGTATCCCCCTTCCACTCCTGAGGTGTTTCCCCCTTCTTGATCTGGCCGTTTTCGTCTTTGGTGTTCCTCTGCCGGGGCACTTCCACTATCGAAGCATCGATGATCTGCCCTTCCTGGGCCTTCAGCCCGACCCGATCCAGGTGCCGGTTGAATTTCCCGAACAACTGGTCAATCCAGCCGCCTTGGGCCAGCTTGTTGCGGTATAACCAGATGGTCTTGGCATCCGGCACATCCTTATCCATACCCAGCCCCAAAAACCTCATGAAACTCAGCCGGTCCTGGATATGGAATTGTGTCCTTTCGTCCGCCAGGTTGTATAGGGCCTGTAAAACTAGCACCTTGAACATTAGTACTTCATCGTACGGGGTACGCCCCGCCTCGCTTTTGCGTTCCTTATCGCGTAATGCCTTGCGCAACATACTGCGGAAATCCTCCCAGGGCACTACTCGGTTCAAGGCTTCCAGCGGGTCCCCCATTTCATCCAGGGATTTCAAGCGGTCTTGAAGGTCGAAGAATCCGGTTTGGCCCATTGCGGCACCTCGTTCAAGGATTTTTCAGCGTTTTCACGCGCTGTTTTCTCCTTGTACCTCCTTCACTTCGTCTCTACAACCAATTTTTAGACGTGCCCTTTACCATTTCTTCCATTCTCTCCGTTTCCCCTAACTTCAGTTTTAAGCGCCTCCGTTCCAAGAGGGCGACCCCCCCTATCGTTTCTCGCATCCTTACTTGATGCGTAGATAGGGGGGGTCGCCATCGCGGAACGGGCAAAGGCGCGTAAACAAAGGCTGGAATACACTTTTTCATTTCATCGCGGATGAAATGCCGTTTGAAGGGTTCTTGAATATCCAGGCGAGGGCTGCATGGTTTTTCAAAGCCTTCTGCCGACCTTTACAAGCAGGGAAAACAGCGGTATCTTTTCCGGCTTTGCCAAAATAGCTTTAGCGAGGTGCCGTCTATGAGCCGCTCCAGGAAACATAACCCCTTTCGGGCAATTACCACCGCCGAATCCGAGAAGTGGGATAAACGCCTGGCGAATAGGACCCTTCGCCACCACAACAAGATCCTGGTCAATAAGGCGGGTGAAGACGCCCTGCCCCTCAATATGAACCAAGTCATGACCACATGGCATATGAGCAAGGACGGGAAGACCCATTTCGACCCAAGGAAAGAACCCAAAAACATGCGGAAATAGCCAATGGGTTTTGTGGAATAGCTTAGTTGACCATACTGCGGACTGTCCGCAGTATGGTCGGAATGCGAAATCATTGTCTTTTACGTAGTATGCCCAATCTAACGACTGACGTTAATTTGGTCATGGACCTCCGGCAAAAATCGTTCTATAAACCGGTCGCAATTCCTTACACTTTTCGTTATAATCCGCAACCGAAATGAAAACAAAAAAATCACCCTCGGCGGGACGATATATCGAAGACCTATTGGGGCATGGGCGCTATACGTTTCATCGGGAAGAAGCCCAACAGCGCCTTATGACAGCCCCCATGACTACCTATATGGCCCTTCATCGTCTGGTCAAGGCCGGTCGCCTCATCATGCCCCGGTCCGGTTTTTACGTGATCGTGGACCCGCAGCACCGTTCCATGGGCGCCTTGCCCCCGGAATGGTTCATTCATGATCTCATGAAAGACCTGGGCAAGCCCTATTATGTGGGGCTCCTCTCGGCGGCCCAGCTTTATGGCGCGGCCCACCACCAGCCGCAGGAATTCCAGGTGATGGTTCCCACGCGGTCGGTGAGGCCCATTAAAATCGGAAATTTCCGAATCCGTTTTTTCGGGAAAGGCCCCTTCGATTGCTCCGAAACGACCGACATGAAGACTCCCACCGGATACGAGAAAGTCTCAACCCCCGAAACGACCGCTTGGGATTTGGCCCGGTATCCCAAGGGGGCTGGCGGGCTTGATAATGTCATAACGGTGCTTTCAGAACTCTCGGAAAGGCTGGACGCCAAAAAACTGTTGGCCACCGTCAAAAGGCACAACGACATCCTCACGGCGCAACGCCTGGGATGGCTGCTGGAACGAGTCGGGGGTAAAAACCTTTGCATTGGATTGGCGGATTGGGTTGGAAAGAAAGACCCGCCATTCCGCCCGCTTCACCCCGCCTTTCCGGTGAAACAAGCGCGGGAAAGTCAAAAATGGCGTTTGCTGGTCAACGCCAAACTTGAGCCCGAAGCATGATCCAACAAAATTTCATTTTAGATTGGCGGAATGCCGCCCCCTGGTTCCTGGACTCCCAAGTGGAGCAGGATTTAATCCTTAGCCGTGCCTTGGTGGAGATATTCCGGGATGACAGGGTTTCCAATAGCTTGGTCTTAAGGGGCGGCACGGCGCTTCACAAGCTTTACGCGGACAAGCCCTTTCGTTATTCGGAAGACATTGACCTGGTTCAGCATACGGAAGGCCCTATCGGCCCCATCCTGGACGGGTTGCGCGACCGTTTGGACCCCTTGTTAGGCAAGCCCCGCCGGGAAAGGAACCCTGGAACCGTGACCCTGCTGTACCGCATGCAGTCGGAAAACCCTCCGGTAACGCCTCTCAAGCTAAAGGTGGAGATCAACAGCCGGGAGCATTTCGATGTGTTTGGGGTCATTGAGAGGAAATTCGGTGTCAAATCGGGCTGGTTTGATGGGGAGGCCAATATCAAAACTTATACGCTGGAAGAACTCCTGGGGACAAAGCTCCGGGCCCTTTATCAGCGCCGGAAGGGCCGCGACCTATTCGACCTGTGGATGGGCCTGGAAATGAAAGGAACGGATGCCAGTAAGATCGTCAAAGCTTTCAAACGCTACATGGATTATGAGGAAGCCAAAATCACCGGTGCCATGTTTAAAAGGAACCTGGAATCCAAAATGGAAATGGACCTGTTCCACAATGATTTGAGGCCGCTGCTGGCTCCCGCCTCCGATTACGATGCGGCTCAAGCGGACAAAATAGTTTCGGAGCGGCTTTTGGCGCTTTTGTGAAATGAGGTTGCTGTGTCCGAATTGGAAGAAGCCCTCAAGGAAATAGAACGATTACGCCTGGAAAATGCGGAGCTAAAGAACCGTCTGGGCTTACCCCAAGGACCTGTGCTTGCCGCCCAAGAATCTCCCGCTGAGTATACCGATGAAGCGCCTCCACCCCCTCCTTTGCAGACCGAGCCTTTACCGAAAGTGGATTCCCATTCTTCCAACCAGAACAAGATAAGCCTGTTTCGCATTCTCTTTAAGGGACGGGATGATGTGTATCCGCTTTTGTGGATGAACCAGACAACCGGCAAGAAAGGCTATTCCCCGGCCTGTGAGAACCCCTGGGCAGGAAAGGGAAAGCCCAAGAAGTACCTGCCTTTGACCGACCAAGTGGTTCAAGACCATTTGTCCGGAAAGAAAACCATCGGTGTTTATCCGCTACTCAAGGAAAACACCTGTTGGTTCCTTGCCTGCGATTTCGACAAAGCCGGTTGGGAATTGGACTCACTGGCCTACCTGCAATCCTGCGCTTCCTACGGCATTCCGGCCTACCTAGAAAAATCCCGTTCAGGGAATGGCGGGCACGCTTGGGTTTTCTTTTCCACGCCTGTCCAAGCCGTTTCCGCCCGGCAACTGGGCCTGCGCCTCCTGCGGGACACCATGGAAAAAAGGGCCGAGGTGGATTTAGCCAGTTACGACAGGTTTTTTCCAAATCAGGATTTCATGCCCAGGGGCGGTTTTGGAAACTTGATCGCCCTTCCACTCCAAAAACAGCGCCGTGAAATGGGTTGCACGGAATTCCTGAATTCGGGAAGTACGGATTTGAACCCCTTATCCCGATCAGTGGGCGTTCTTAAGTTCTGTCAGGCGGTTAAACGCCGCTCAATTATCAGCCCTGTTGGAAAAGATTCCGCCCATTGAAGTAGGCGCACAAACAACAGCAAAGACCGTTTCCCCGGTTCTCAAGAAAAAGTATCCCGCGCCATCCTTAATCCGCTGTGTCTTGGACGCTTCCCTCGGCGTTGAAAAATCCGGTATACCACCCTGGCTGTTATCCCAACTCAAGCATTTGGCTTCCCTACACAATCCCGTTTTTTATGAGCGGCAAAATATGCGCTTCTCCACTTATGGAATTCCACGATTCATTCGGTGCTATGGGGAAGACGCGGCTTATCTCCATTTCCCACGCGGCACTTTGGAGGATTTGAGGAAGA
This sequence comes from uncultured Pseudomonadota bacterium, assembly GCA_963770835.1. Classification (GTDB taxonomy): domain Bacteria; phylum Oederibacteriota; class Muellerivitia; order Muellerivitales; family Muellerivitaceae; genus JAJPJW01. The sequence continues at coordinate 61,123 of CAVYRH010000010.1, read as the reverse complement.
TATTGGAAGAGGCCGGGAGTTCAGTGGAGATAAAAGATACCCGGCTGGCCCATGATCCCTTGAAGTTGAAGTTCCAGGGTGAATTGACCTCCAACCAGGAAAAGGCCATGCGTGAGGTATTGCGCCATGAAACGGGGGTATTGGTCGCGCCTCCGGGAGCCGGTAAGACCGTAATGGGTTGTTATGCCGTGTCCCGCCGCAACCAGCCCACCCTTATCCTTTCCCACCGCAAACCCATCCTGGACCAGTGGCGCGCCCAATTGAAAAAAATGTTGGGGTTGAAACCACGTCAAATCGGCCAAGTCGGTGGGGGCAGGAAACGCTCAAACCGGAACCATCGATTTAGCCATGATCCAGAGTCTTAAACGGATGGAGGACTTGAGGGAATTCTTCTCGCGATATGGCTTCATCCTTGTGGACGAGTGCCATGTTTTGCCCGCCGTATCCTTCGAGCAGTACGTCAAACAAGCCCCGGTTCGGTATGTGTTGGGGCTAACCGCCACCCCCATCCGCCGTGACGGGCTTCAAGACTTGATTTTCATGCAATGCGGCCCCCTGCGATATCGAATGGCCGAAACTAAAGAGGGCTTGCAAACCGCTCTCAAAATCCGGCCCACTAACTTTCGGTTTGAACAAGCCAACGAGGAATTTTCCATCCAAGGGATTTTTCAGGCTTTAGCCCAGGATGAGGCCCGAAACCGGATGATTGTTGAGGATGTGGTGCAGGCCCTCGCGGAAGGCCGGAAATGTTTGGTGTTGAGCCAGCGCAAGGAGCACTGCCATAGGTTGGCGGAGCTGCTGAAAGAAACCGGGAAATCACCTAAGCTTTTAACCGGCGATATTGGAAAAAAAGAACGGGCGGCCATTATCCAAGGGGTTATGGAAGCGCCGCCTGACGCCGAAATCCTGCTGGTGGCCACCGGCCAATACCTGGGGGAAGGTTTCGACTGTCCTAAGCTGGATACCCTTTTCTTGTCGTTTCCCATTTCCTTCAAGGGAAAACTTATCCAATACTTGGGAAGAATCCAGCGGGCTCATGAGGGAAAAATGAACGCCGTGGTTTATGACTATTTGGACGATTTCGTGCCAGTCCTCAAAAAAATGGCTTGGCGCAGGCAGAAAACCTACCGGTCGTTGGGGATGATGGATTCGGCCCATTGAAGGTTTAGTTTTAATTGAGCCATCGCTATCGGCCCGGCAACCCGGCTAAATAGGACACGAATAGGACTTCAAAGGGGTTTGTATCGAAAAAGGCCTCTTTTTGCGGCCAACCTCTAAAAAGTCAGGAGGTTATGAAAAAACTTTTGCCCACGACCTCATGCCGAAGCGGTAGGAGGTTTTGGGAAGTTTGGCGGTTTCTAGGATTTTTTCCAGTGTCCTATTGGAGTCCTATTCGACCATCTTTGACCGTTTTTGACCGCCGTTGACCATCCTTGACCGTCCCATCAAAAAAAATGCCTTTGCCTTCCGGGTTGTGAAACCCTTACAGGCAAAGGCATTTGAAATGCGCTGGTGACAATGAAATTTAAAATGGCGGGGTTGACGGGGCTCGAACCCGCGACCTCCTGCGTGACAGGCAGGCGCTCTAACCAAACTGAGCTACAACCCCTCGCAGGAAATGGAAAAAGCAGGAAGGAACTTCCTTCGCTTTGTCACGAACCCCTTGCGGGGCCCCCTTTAAGGGAAGCGAAACGAGGACGTATGGTACCGAGGCAAACTTATTTAGTCAAGGTAAAGACAGGTTGCAGCCGGCGGTTCGCTGTTCGCAGGTACTTATTTTAAGCCTTAACTGCCAGCCGCAGACTGCCGACTGCGAACTGCTTTTAAGAAACCGGCTGGGGCTGGGGGGCAGCTTCTTTGGAACTCTTCTGGATGCGGAACTTCTTCACCGCGAACCGCGACATGGTGTTCTTGGTAATGCTCTTGGCCGAAAGCTTGTAGAGGTACTCCCCTTCCGCCTTGCCCGCCGCGTCCCAGATGGTCACCGCGTAGGCCCCGCCTTCCCGCTTTTCCTCCACCTTGCCCGTCAGGGCGCCGGTGGAGTCGAAAACCTCCAGCGTCACGTTGCAGTCTTCCTTCAGGAAATAGTAAAAGCGCAGTGGCCCGGACACGGGGGGCGCCGGGAAGAGGCCCATGTCCTCCGTGAAGGTAACCCCCGCCAGGCCTTCTTCCTGGGTGATGGCGATATCCTTAAGGCGCAAAACCGGGTACTGGTCGCTATGGAGCCGCACCTCATAGCGGCCCTCGGGCAGGCTGGAGAAATTGAAAAAGCCCTTGGAGTCGGTCACAGCCGTGGCCACCACCTTGTCCCCCTTGGCCATTTCCACCTTGGTCCCGGAAATCGCGGTCAACCCGTCCTTACGGACGAAAGAGCCGTAAACCTTGCCCAGTCGCTGGATGGCCAGCTTCCGGCGGGAACTCAAGGGGCCGGGGGTCCCCTTCTTCCCGACCGCCGCGATGTGGAAATACCAAACCCCGTCGCCCACTTCCTTGAGTTGTACGGATTTTTCGGCGGTGAAGTTATCTTCAGAGGTCAGGGTTTCCACCGGGTTGGGGCTCAACTTGTAGACATAGCCCGCGGGCTTAAAGCTGCCGTCGTGGCGGTCCTCCCAGGTGAAGAGGGGGTCGTGGTTGCTCACCCACTCGTCTTCCATGGGATGGCTGGGGCTGGAGAGCACCGGCGGGGGCATTTCCCCGGCGGCGATCAAAACCGTGAAGTGGGTGGGCTCGGAAAAATTGCCCGCCCTATCCTTCACTACCGCGTGGAAGAACCAGGCGCCGGGATCGGAGGCCTTCAAAGCCACCGACTCCTCGTTGGTGCGCAGCGCCTCGTTGGGGACCGGGACGGTGTCGGGGTTGCGGTCGAAAACGTAATAGAAGGCCTCCACGCCCGAGAGCTTGGCGGCCGGCGACAGGTGGAACTCGGGCTTGGCCGAGTCGTACCACCTTTGGGAATCGGGGTGGCTGGGGGAGGTGACCTGGGGCGCGGCGGGCCTGGAAACGTCGATCCTCAGGCGGTAATGGGCCGCGGGCTCGCTCAAGTTTTCCGCCCGGTCCTTGGCGGTCAGGTGGAAATACCAGATGCCGCTTTCGAGCCCGGAGAGTTCCACCCGGCGGTTGTCCACGAAGGTGCCGTTTTCCGGCGTGGGCCGGGAATTGGGGCTTTGGTCCAAAAGGTAATAGTAGCCGGCGATGCCGGTGGAATCCGCCGGGGCGTCCCAGGTGAGAATGGCCGCGTTCCTCGAGCTCCAGTCGTCGCTGGAATGGGTGGGGCTGGTGACCACCGGCGTGCCCACGCCGTGGTCCGAGAGGGCGGCGGCGGTGGTGTTTCCCTCGTGCTGTTCGTTGCCCATCTTGTCCACGGCCTGGACGCAATAGTAATAAACCGTGTTTTCCTTGAGCCCCGCGCCCTTGTCGAGGAATTCCGTCTTTTTCACTTCTCCGTCGGCGGAGATCTTGGCCTTCGGTTCGTTCTCCAGCCAGCGGTAGACGCGGTAATAGTCCGTGCCCGAGACCCGGTCTTCCACCGGGTTCCACTTGAGCTCGATGTCCCCGAGCGCCTTGGGGGTCGCCTTGAGCTGGTTCACGGAAGGCGGCGGCCCGATATCCACCGTGGTGTAGGCCATCTCCCCCTCGGGGTAATTTTCCACGTTGTCCGCGCTGTCCTTGGCCCTCACGCGGAAGGCGTAACGCTTGCCGTCGGCCCCGGGGAAAACCCCCGAGGTGGCGGAGGTGTTGGAAAGCCAGTCGCCCCAGGGCCCGTTGTCGGTCTTCACCTGCACGTCGTACCCGGCGATTTCGGCGTTCGGGTCGGAGGCGCTCCATTCCACGTAAACCTGGGTCTTGTCCAGGAGCGGGGCCATGGGCTTCACCTGGGACTTCGGGGGCTGGGTGTCGATCAAGACGGGGTAATGGGCCGCTTCCTTGCTGAGGTTCCCCACCAGGTCCTTGGTGGTGACGTGGAAGAACCACTTGCCGTCTTTCAAGGAGGGGGCGGTTAAGGAAGTTTCGGTGATCCACTTGCCGTTGCCCGGCCCGGGGATGGTGTGGGGCTTGCTGTCCAAGGCTACGTAGTAGCCTTCCACCCCGGCGGATTCGCTGGGCGCGTCCCACATGAATTTGGGCGTGGAGAGTTTGACCCATTGCCGGGGGGGATGGGTGGGGCTTTTCACTTCCGGGGCCACGGCCTTGGAATCCACTTGGATCTTGAAGTCCGCGCAGGCGCCGGTGTTGCCGGCGTGGTCCTTGGCCAGAAGGTGGAAAAACCAGATCCCGTCCTCGGGAAGCGTCAAAACCGTGCCCCGGGCGGTCGTCCAGGCCATTTCCTTTAATTCCGCCTTCCAATGTTCCTCGGCGTTTAAGAGGTAGTAATAGCCGTCGATGCCGGAGAGGTCCGCCGGATCCTTCCAGGTCAGTTCCACGCGGCGCGAGGCGTACCAGGCTTGCGGGTTCGGGTGGCTGGGCGAAACCACTATGGGGGTTTCCACCGTGGTGTCCAGGCGCACCTTGAAGAGGGCTGTTTCCTTGGAGGTGTTGCCTGCCGCGTCCTGGCAGATGACGGAGAGGGTGTGGACCCCGTCACGGGGGATGTCCAGGGTGATTTCGTTTTGGGCGGTGAAGGTGGAGGTCTTGGGATCGGGCGCGGCTTTCGGGTCCTCGGAGAAGTTGTAATAGAAGCCCGTGATGCCCGAAAGATCGTCCGGCGCCGCGAGCTTGAAGACGGCCTTGGGGGTTGAATACCACTGCTCCTGGTCCGGATGGCTGGGGGAGGAGAGAAAGGGCCTGGCCGCGACCGTATCCACGCGCAGGGGGTAGTGGACGGCCTTCCAATCCACGTTGCCCGCCTTGTCCTTGGTGGTGATGTGGAAATACCACAGGCCGTCGTCGGTGAGCTCGAAGGAAACGCTGCGCTCGCGGGTGAAAAGTGAGTTTTCTGCGTTGGGCACCGTGTCGGCCTTGCGGTCGATGTTGTAGTAATAGCCCTCGATGCCCGAGTGCTCGAAGGGGTCCTCCCATTGGATGACCACCCGGCGGTTGCGGTACCAGCGGCCGGACGGAACCGGGGCGCCCTGTGGTGAATCGGCCGAACCCGCAAAGGTTGTCTCAACCGGATGGCTGGGTGAGGAAACCTTCGGCGGCGAGACCAGCGTGTCGACGCAGACCTTCAAGTGGCCCGCCTGCGGCGAGAGGTTTTCCGCCTTGTCCTTGGTGCGCGCGTGGACGAACCATTGGCCGTCCTCCACTTCCTCGAAGACCGCCTGGGGCTTGTCGGTAAAGAGGGCCGAATCCGGGTCCGGGAGGGTCATGGGTTCGTGGTCGATGCAGTAGTAATAGCCTTCGATTCCCGAGAGGTCGTGGGGAGGGAGGAAGGCCACTTCGACCTTCTTATTGGAATACCACTGTTCGCCCTGGGGATGGCTGGGCGAGGAAAGGGCCGGCGCCAGGGCTTTGGTGTCAATGCGCAGGGGGTAATGGGCGGCTTCCTGGCCGGCGTTCCCCGCCTCGTCCAGGGTGGACACGTGGACGTACCAAAGCCCGTCCTCCAGGGGGCCCAGGGTGAGGCGCGTTTCCTGGGTGAATTCTCCCGTGCCCGGGCCGGGCACCGTGTTGGGCTCGTGGTCGGCTTTGACATAGTAGCCCTTCACGCCGGATAGGTCCTTGGGCGCTTCCCAGGCGAGGACGGGCGTGGGGTCGGCCACCCATTTTTCCGGGTCCGGGTGGGTCGGGCTTTGCGGGCGCTGGGGCGGGGCGGCTTCGGTATCCAAAAGAATTTTGTAATGGGAGGCTTCGCTTCCGATGTTGCCCGCCTCATCCTCGCCCACCACGTGGAAATACCAGGTTCCCTGGGCCGTCCCCGAGAAGGCGATGCGCTTATCCTGCGTGAAGGAGGCCTCGGGCGGGGCCGGGACGGTTTCGGGGTAGTGGTTCAAAAGATAGTGGTAGCCCGCCAGGGGGACGGTTGGATGCAGCAGGATCTCGATGTCGCTGGATTTTTCCCACTTTCCCGGTTGGGGGTGGCTGGGGGAAGTGATGGCCGGGGGCGGGACCGCCGGGGTTTGGAAGGAAGAGGTGCCGCTGACCGCGAGGGAGGAAGTACGGTAGGCGCTCACCACCTTGAACTCGTACTCGGTCTCGGATACCAGGTCGGTCAGGTGCAGGCGGTGGTAAAGCTCCAAGCTCTTGTCCATCACCACCTTCGCCAGTTCGGTCCCCTGGCCCTTGGCGCCGTAATGCACCTCGGAGGTGGCCGAGATGTCCGTGGTCCAGGTGATGAGCGCGCTGCTGGAAGTGAGCTTTTCCACCCTCAGGTCCGAGAGCGCGGGCATGCGGGCCATGTCGAAGGTGGAGCGCAGGATGGCCCCGTTGTTCTCGGTGCCGGCGTAAAGGTAGTCCCCGAAGATCGTGAAGGCCCGAACCCCCTCCTGGTCGCCCGCGTAGGCGGTGGACCAATCCACGCCGTCCAGGGTCTTGAGGATGCGCCCTGAGTTGCCCGTCCCGGCGTAAAGGGCGTTCTCGAAAACTTCCATGCAGTAGAGGTTGAGCTCCCGGGTGGTTTCGTAGGCCAGGGCCCAGTCCACGCCGTTTTCCGTACGGAAGACCTTGACGCCCTTGGGGCTGGAGGTGCCGGCGTAGAAGGCGCCGTTGAATTCCTGGAGGCACTGGATGAAGTTCTGGCCCGTGGCGCTCACTTCCTCCCAGTTCAACCCGTCGGGGGTGGAGAAGAGGAGCCCGCTGGGATAGGTGCCCGCGTAGAGTCGGCCGTTGAAGACCCCCAGGCAGGTCACCGCCACTTCGCTAAGCGACCCCACATTGTTCCACTGGACCCCGTCATAGGCGTAAACCTTGCCCTGGGAGCTGGTGCCCGCGTAAAGGCGGCCCTTGAACTCGCAAAGGGCGTGGATGCGGTCCTCCCCGGTGGAAAAAGCGTCGCGCCAGGTTTCCCCGTCCGTCGTCTGGTAAACCGCGCCGTTCAGGTTGGTTCCGGCGAAAAGGATGGCTTCCTTGCCCGGCGGGGCGTAGGAGCAGAGGCAGTAAACCTGCGTGGTGTAATCCCCCGAGGCTTCCTTGCCCTTGGCCCCGGGGGTGAAGAATTTGGTGGGATTGCTGGTGACGGGAACCTTTTTCCAGGACCCCGGCGCGCCGCTTGAGGATTTGAGGACCGAGTCCTGCCCCGTGGCGGCGTAGAGGATTCCCCGGAACTCCGTCAGGTCATAGAGGTTGGGAATGTCCTTGAATTGTTCCAGGCTTTCAAAAAAGGCGGGCGTGGCCGAGGTGAAGTAGAGGTCCAGGGCATTCTTAAGCTGTTCGAGAGCTTCCTTGGGGGTCTTGCCCTGGGCCTGGCAGCCGGGTAAAAGCGGGCAGCGGGCCACCACGTTGCCATGGGCCCGGGTTTCGAGCTCCACCGGGAACTCGTAGGGGAATACCTTTTTTTGGATTTTGTCGTCTTTTCTCAGCAAGGCCCACCTGGGTTCAATCGGGGTTGGAAAGCGTCGTTCGCGGAATTGGAGTCAGGATGGGTATTTTAATCAAACGGGCGGGGGTTGACAGTAACATTATCAACCTGAAAAAAGGCTAAATTAGCCAACGAAGAGAAGGTTATTGGGTTTTCACTGATAGGCTTAAGAACCCGAACCGGGGTCATTAAAATTGTGATTCACTTCAGGCCAACTGCCTTTTTTAATTGTTCCATTTCTATATTCTACTTTGGCATCAATATCGGGAAATTCTAAAGTAAATAAGCCGTCAAGTTTAAAGTGATTGAAGCCACAACTAAAACTAAAAGGAACTTCCATAGGGGCTTTCGCAGTTAATTTCCCCGATGTTTCTTTTGTCGATGGTTTATAACTTGTAACCTCTGAAAAACTCCCTGTTTTGGTTTGAAACTCTTCTCACCAGGGTTTTCAACCCCGCTTGGAGATGTTTTTGTTTCTCCAAAGGTGTTGCACTTACTCCTAGAACTCCTTTTTCGACCCTTCTTGCGTCATCTGCCTCTGAAAAAACTCCCCTTAGCTCAGGCCGCCGCCAACTTTACGGCTCTTTTCCCATTAAATGCGATGCCACAGATCAACACCCAAATCTTGTTTCGGGCCATCCCGTAGTACCTCATTCGTCCCATCGAACACCACCGCTTCAAGGTACTCATTGTCGCCTCGATCCCGCACCTCACACGGCCCCAAACCTTGTTTTGCTTTAATTGCCTCTGGGTCAGCTTCTGTCCCCGCCAAACACGATGTAACACTCGATTCCGAATCCCTCGTTCCTCCAAATATTCATCGTGTTGCGCCGACCGGTAAGCCTTGTCAGCAAATGCCTGTTCTACCCCGCGAGGAACCATGTCTTTGAAATGTTCGTGATCGTGTTCCTCAATATGACTTAGATCCATCTTTCGAATCAGGCCGCTTTTCTCGTCCTGACCCACATGAACCTTCATCCCATCCACGGCTTTTCCTTGCCGGGAGGTGTAATGAACATCTTCATCCACCGGCTTTCCCTCTTGATCCTTGGATTCCGGTTTACAGGCTCCTTCCACCAGGGTGGAGTCCACAATGGCCCCTTTCTTGACCAAAAGGCCCTTCCGGTCCAAACCCTGTTGCACTGCCCCCCAAACCCGGTCTATCAAACCGGCTTCCCGAAGTCTTTCCCGAAACTTCACCAAAGTGGTGTCGTCGACGTGGTACTCCCGGACCCCTTCACCCACGAACCGCTCAAAACTGCGCCGGTCGTGGATTTCTTGGACTACTTCCACATCCGACAGGCCGTACCAGGATTCCAGCAAAAGGCATTTAAACAAGATCAAAGGCGGGATGGGAGGTCTCCCCGTGTTGCCCCGGTACATTTCCATCAGCAATTTCTCGATCTTCGGAAAGTCCAGAACCTTATCCACTTCCTCTAGCATGGTCTTTTTGAGTCGCCGGTTCTTGTCCTCGTACATCCCGAAGCTGATTTGCATGGAATCCCTCCGTCTGGAATGCTGCTATTATATTTCAGCATTTAGACGAAGGAGTTTTTCAGAGGTTACAACTTATATATCCTTGAAGTGAATCCACTAACTCATCGGGTTTATCAGCATCAAAACTTTCAATCCAATCAGGAAACTTTAAAATGATTTCATCCCCGTCGATTTCGGATGAATCAAGCTTTGAATAATTTTCAATTCCAATCCATGATTTCAGAATATCCAAGACAGAGCCAAGTTGTATATCTTTGTTGACACTGTAATCTCCATCGCAATGGGAAGAATTTCCATCTCCGACCATTTCTCGATTGCCTTTCACAATCCATTGTCCATCGGGCATATAAAAAGCAACGTCAAAACCATCACATGCCGAATTGTTGCTGGAAAGTTCCATCGCTGTTTTTCCATTAGGCCAGATCAATTCATATTTTACATATTGATCATATTTGTCTTTTACGCCATTTGCCATTAAATGCCCCATCTGATCCCACACATCAAAAGAGTCTTTAACTGAATGGAAATAATGGTTATTTTCATCAAAACTTCCCTTAAACAATTCTTGGCCGTTTTCATACCAAAGTTCCAAGGTTGAGATGTTCTTTCCAATTTCTCGTTCATAACGGTCCATTAAATTTCCATTCGGATACCAATATGACCAAATACCATTGGGAACCCCATTTGTATAAATACCCTTTACCGCCAGTTGACCATTTTCATACCAACACGCCCATTCTCCGTCTTTAACCGCCGGAGAGGGAACATTGTTTGTTAAATTGGATGGGTGTTGAACCAAATACCCTTTGTACTTCGAATTTCCATTTTCATAATTTTCCTCTACAAAACCGTAAAAATATTTTTCGCCTTCGGAAGTAACACCTCGTTCATACCGTTTTATTAATTTTCCGTCGTTATTAAATTCGGAAACCAATTCTAGATGGTCCGTATCATTTATACCTTGTTTAACGCTCTTAACACCTGAACCTGGATAATCAACAATAAAACTTCCGTCTTTTTGTTTTTCAATAGAACCCAAAATCACTTTAGAAGAATTAACATTATCTGAAGCAAAAAAATTAATTTCCTGAGGTCTTGGCATTTTAATCCGATAGACTAATGTGTCGGATGTTGCAGTGGGTTGAACACATGACCCTAAACCACCTCCATTGCGGTACCAAACATTGCCATTATTTGCTTCATCAGTCCCCCCACCCAATAACCACATTTCGTTTTTATAAAACAAGGAATTTGCACCGCTTCGGGCGCTAAAAGTGGCCTTATCAGTGAGCTTGCACCATGAATCCGCATAATGAGAAAACCAAACATCGTTTTGGGGAAGTCCATCAGATCCGGTACCACCGATTACAAAAATATTTGATAACCCATCAAAAATTGCAGAAAAATCAAAGCGTGGACCAAAATTAGCTTCCGTTGTAATTTCATTCCATTCTATGCCATCCTCAGAAGCCCAAATATCTCCTAAAATCTTTTCATTCGTTGTCAATCCGCCCAAAACATAAAGAGTATATTTCATTTCAGGTGGTCGAAGTTGCTGTGGGGGGGCAATAAGTTTTGTATGCCTTGCCTTTTTATAATAAGTAGTTACACATGCGAATTTTTCACGAGCTGGAAATTTACCAGTACTCTTTTGTGACCAATTGAGCCCATCCGTTGAACACCAAATATCATTTGTGGGCCCTTCCCTTGTCTCCCCACCTATAACAAAAATTTGATCAGAGAAGATAGTCACTTGGTGAAAAGCCCTAGGAGTAAATGGCGCTTTCGAAACGATTTGTTTCCAAACTAAACCATCGCTTGAATTCCAAACGTCGTTAGAAAACCCACTGCTTGTCAATCCACCGATGATCCATAATTTTCCTTGGAAACTAACAGCGGCTTGGCCTTCTCTACCACCAAAAGGTACATTTTCGACAGCCAAACGCCATTGCAAACCATCAATAGAATTCCAAACTTCAGGAAGGAGGGACTTGTTAGAATCTTGCCCGCCAATAGTCCAAATTGAATTATTGAAAACCGTAGATGTTTGATTTTCACGTTTTGAAAAATTCGTATTAGTAACCAATAACCAACTTTTATCTGTTTGTGACAGCCCGACTTCTTTATCAGCTGTTGGAGTGACAGTAATAATTAAGGCAGGTAAGGCAGAAGGGAAAGTTTTTGAAATAAAACTAATCGCAACCATAAAAAATATTATTTTTTTCATAATTACTCTTCGACCTTTTTCTTCCACTCTCCCAACAAATTCAACGCGTCCCTCGGAGTCAGACCGTCCACATCCAATCCCTTCAACTCCTCCAAAATGGGATGGCTGGCGCCAGTGCCGAAGAAGGAGAGTTGGGGGAGGGTTCCTTCTTCAGGCGTTTCGGGTTGGGGGGAAGGCTGGGCCTCGACGGTCTTACCCAGGAAGGTTCCGGTTTCTAGGCCCGCCAATATTTTCTTTGCCCGGGCCACCACTTCCTTTGGCACGCCCGCCAGGCGCGCCACTTGGATGCCATAGCTTTTGTCCGTGCCGCCTTCCACGATCTTGCGCAGGAAAAGGATCTGCTCGTTCCATTCACGAACCGCGATGTTGAAGTTCTTCACGTTCGGGAAGGTGTTTGATAGGCGGGTCAATTCGTGGTAGTGCGTAGCGAAGAGGGTGCGGGCCTTGAGCTTTTGGGCGATATATTCCACCACCGCCCAGGCGATGGAAACCCCGTCGAAGGTGGAGGTTCCCCGCCCAACCTCATCCAGGATGAGGAGGCTTTTGGCCGTGGCGTGGTTGAGGATATTGGCGGTTTCCACCATTTCCACCATGAAGGTGCTCTGTCCCTGGGTGAGGGCGTCGGAGGCCCCCACGCGGGAGAAGATGCGGTCCACGATGCCCGCCTTCATTTCCTTGGCGGGCACGTAAAAACCCACCTGGGCCATGAGGGCCAACAATGCCACCTGCCGGATATAGGTACTCTTGCCTGCCATGTTGGGGCCGGTCAGGATGATGATCTCCACTCCTTCCACGCCCAAATGGCTGTCGTTGGGCACGAACTGGTCGGAGGAGAGGATGCGGTCCAAAACCGGGTGCCGCCCGTCCACGATGGAAAGTCCGGTGGAGTCGTCCACCTCGGGCCGCACATAGCGCCCCCGGTCGGCCACCGCGGCCATGCAGGAAAAAACGTCCAGTTCAGCGATGGTGCGGGCCACCCTTTGGAGCCGCGAGAGTTCCTTGCCCACCTGGTTTCGGATGCCGTCGAAAAGTTCGTATTCCATCCGGTCGGCCTTGTCCTGGGCGCCCAAGACCTTCCCTTCCATCTCCTTGAGTTCGGGCGTGATGAAGCGCTCGGCGTTCACGAGCGTCTGTTTGCGGTGGTAGTCGGCGGGTACTTTGTCCAGGTTGGCCTTGGAGACCTCGATGTAATAGCCGAAGACGGAGGTGTAACGCACCTTTAGGGAACCGATGCCGGTGCGGGCCTTTTCTTTTTCCTCCAGTTGGGCGATCCAGCTCTTTCCTTCCAGCGAGGCGCTTTTGAGCTCGTCCAATTCCTTGTTATAACTGGCCTTGATAAGGCCCCCTTCCTTGAGGGCCAGGGGCGGTTCGTCGTGGATGGACTTTTCCAGCAGGTGGTGGACTTCCTTCAGGTTGTCCCAGACTTCCACCCTTTCCTTGATGGCCTGGGCCTTGAAGCCGGAAAGGAGATGGTGGATTTTGGGAAGGAGGGCAAGGGTGGTCCGCAGCGCCACCATATCCCGGGCATTGGCCGTGCCGCAACCGATACGGCCTGAGAGCCGCTCCAGGTCCGACACTTCCCTGAAGAAATCCCGGAGGGTCTCCCGGTCGTCTTTCCGGGACAAAAGTTCCTCCACCGCGTCCTGGCGGCGCTTGATTTGCGACACCGAAGTCAGCGGCGTCACCAGCCATTGCCTCAGGAGGCGCCCCCCCATGGAAGTTACGGTTTCGTCCAGCACCGAAAGAAGCGTACCTTCCTTGGCGTCGTCGCGCATGGGTTTGATGATTTCCAAGTTTCTCTGGGTGGTGGCGTCCAGCACCATGCCTTCCCCCACCTGGAAAGTGGAAAGAGTGACTAGGTGGGAGAGCACGCTGTGGGTGGTTTCCTTGAGATACTGTAAAATTGCCCCGGCCGCCCGAACCGCCTGGTCCTGGCCCGAAAGCCCGAAGCCGTCCAGGGACTTCACTTGGAAGTGCTCCTGCAGGACTTCCTTGCCCTCGTCGGCGGAGAATTTCCAATCCTCCATGTGGGACCGTTTGGCCCCGTTGGCCGACCTCAACAGCTGGGCCCAAGGCTCGTCGGTGGGCTGGGTGAGGGGCATCAGGATTTCGGAGGGGTTGAACTTGGAAAGCTCGTTGGCGGCGGTGGAAAAACGCTCGGGGCCGCTCAGTTCGCAGGCCTTGAACTCGCCGGTGGTGACGTCCACCACGGCCAGCCCCAGGCTTTGGGTGGAGCTGACGAGGGCCGCTAGGTAGTTGTTGGCTTTCTCCTCCAGCATGGCCGCGGAAAGGATGGTGCCCGGAGTGATGACCCGGGCGATCTCGCGTTTGACCAGCCCCTTGGCGGTGGCCGGGTCCTCGGCTTGCTCGCAGATGGCGATGGAATAGCCGTTCTTGACCAGCTTGGAAATGTAGTTTTCCGCCGCGTGGTAGGGGATGCCCGCCATGGGGACTTTCTGGTTGTTGCCCCCGGCCCGGGCGGTCAAGGTCAGGTGGAGGACGCGGGCGGCCGTCTTGGCGTCGTCGAAGAACATCTCGTAGAAATCGCCCAGGCGGAAAAAGAGGATTTCATCTTTATGGATCCTCTTCAGGTCCAGGTACTGCTTCATCATGGGCGTCAGATCATCCATTACACCGAACCTCTTAAACCACAGAGTACACAGAGTTCACAGAGTAAATCACAAAACCACTCTTTTGATTCCATCTTGCATCGAAACGACGTTGAAATTCAAAAGAAGTCCAAGCCGCTGATTCGTCAGCTTTAAATAAGTCAAAACTTGAGCTTCGTGAATTGGTAATATTTTTTCAACCGCTTTCAGTTCGACAACCACTTTGCCTTCCTCCAAAAGATCGACTCTAAATCCGACTTCAAGTTGCTCAGCACGATACGTAACAGGGACTGGAAGTTGTCTTTCTACTCTTAAACCTTTTAGTTGGAGTTCTTTAGTTAAACAAATCTCGTAGACACTTTCTAACAATCCTGGACCTAGTTCAGTGTGAACCGCCATAGCCGCCCCAATGATCTCCCCGGTGATTTTGTTAATTTCCTCCGGAATCGGCGCATATTGTTTTCCCATAATCTTTAACTCTGTGTACTCCGTGTACTCTGTGGTTCAATCTTCGACGACGATGGCTTTTTCCTTCACCTTGCGCGCCAGTTCCTTGGCCACCCTCTCCGCCTCGGCCCGGTCGGCGAAGTTCCCCACCCGGACCTTGTAAAAGGTATAGGGCACGCCTTCCTGCTGGACCGTCACCACAAAGGAGGTGTAACCCGCCTTCTGGATGGCCTTGCGGGTCTTGTCCACGTTGAACTTCTTGGAATAAACCCCTACCTGCACGTGGAAGGGCTTGGAAATGGACCCCGCCGTTGAGCTGGATTCCTCCGTGGTCTCTTCCGGCATGGGGGTCACCGTCGGTTGAGCCGCCACGGCAACCGGGGTCGCGGTGGGCTCCGGGGACTGGGCTTCGGGCACTTTGGGCAAATCCGCGCGCTGGTTTTCCAGTTCCTGCAGCCGGTCCCTGGCTTCCGAAACCTCGAATGCCTGGGGATACTGCTGGATCAGGCTCTGGTAGGCCGCATGGGCTTCCTTCCACTTTTTCTCGGCCTCATAGGTTTGGCCCAGTTTGAGGTAGACCAGGTTCAGCTCGTCGTAAAGGTGGTATTGGTCCAGGATTCTCAAATACTGGTTCTGGGCGTCCCCGAACTTTTTCATTTTCAAGTAACAGTTGCCCATCCCCAGCAATGCCTTGGGGGCCCAGGGACTGTCTTGGGCGCCGTCGAGGACTTTCTTGTATTGTTCCAGCGCGCCCTTGTCATCCTCCAAAGCCAAAAGCGAGGAAGCGTACCAATAGCGAACCTCCGGTATTTCGGGGCTCTTGGGGTAATTGTCCAGGTATTCTTTGTAGCTATTGGCCGCATCGTCATATTTATCCGCGAGGTAATATCGTGCGCCCAAATCCTTCTGGGCTTCCGCTCCCTCCGGGCGGTCGCTGTATTCGCCAGCCAATTCCTTGAATTGGGCGGTGGAAGCGGCGAAATCCTCCTGCAAATTGGCCAAAAGCAATCGGGCCGCGGGGACGAAATTCCCCATCGGATACTTGGCCACCAGCTGGTTCAGTTCGTCCTTGGCCTTCTTATAGTTTTTTTCCTGGAAGAGTTTCAAGGCGCTGTCGAAGAGGGATTGGCCGTCATCTGCAACAGGGGTTGCTTGGGAAGCAAACAAAGTCAACGGCATGAGGGAACCACAGATGAACACAGATAAACACAGATACATCAACCAAAGAACTTTTAATTTTTTTGAATTTTTACCCATTAATTTGTCTTTTCCTTATCAGTGTTTATCTGTGTCCATCTGCGGCTAAAAGATTCTGCTTTTATCCGTTGCTGACCGGTGAGCCGTAAAGATTCGCGACTTTGTGGCTTTCGATCCTCACCTTCACTTTGTCCCCCGCTTGGTAACCCGTCCCTGGAAAAACCACCGTCCGGTTCTGCCGGCTCTTGCCGTAAAAAGCGCCGGGGGTCTTGTCCGCGGGGCCGTCCACCAGCACTTCTTCCACCTTTCCCAGGCGGGTTTCGCAGGCTTCGGACGCGTGTTTCCAGGCCTTCTCGTTGAGCCGGGCCAGCCGCTCGTCCTTTATTTCCTCCGGCACCTGGTTCAACATGCGGGCCGCCGGGGTGCCGAGGCGGGGGGAATACCTGAAGCTGTAAACGGCGTCGTAGCGGACCTTATCCAGCAGGTCCAACGTGCCTTGGAAGTCCTCTTCGGTCTCGCCGGGGAAACCCACGATG
The DNA here is from genome assembly GCA_963770835.1 of uncultured Pseudomonadota bacterium. Classification (GTDB taxonomy): domain Bacteria; phylum Oederibacteriota; class Muellerivitia; order Muellerivitales; family Muellerivitaceae; genus JAJPJW01. Next base: position 45,157 of record CAVYRH010000010.1, on the reverse strand, counting down.
AGGTCGGTGGTAATGAACAGGTCCTTGACGGCGGAGCGGAGCTTTTGCACCCGCTCCAGGTAATGGGCGATGTCGTATTTTCGGCCCATGCGCTTCAACACCTGGTCCGAGCCGCACTGGACGGGAAGGTGGAAGGACTCGCAGACCGCCGGTACCGCCGACATGGTTTCCACAAGTTCGTCGGACAGGTCCAAGGGATGGGAAGTCATGAAGCGCACCCGCTCGATGCCCGGCACCCGGCCCACCTCTTTTAAGAGTTGCGCGAAGGTGAGGGTTTTGCCCCTCGACTTGAGCCCCAAACCATAGGAATTGACGTTCTGGCCCAGGAGCATCACTTCCTTCACCCCGGCCCCCGCGAGCCGGGCTGTTTCCTCCAGGATGCTTTCCGCCGGACGGGAGACCTCCCGGCCCCGGGTGAAAGGCACCACGCAAAAGGTGCAGAACTTATCGCAACCCTTCATGACTTCCAGGAAGGCCTTGTGGGGCTGGGCAAGCCGGCTGGGGTCGTTTTCGGGGAAATAGATGGGGTCGAAGTCGGCCAAAACCTGGCTTTGGCCCGTGCCCGAGGCCCGCCGGATCGTCTCCGGGACTTTCAGGTACTGGTCGGGGCCCACCACCATGTCCAGGTGCGGCGCCCGCTCCATTAAATGGTCCTTGTAGCTGGTGGCCATGCAGCCCAGGACGCCGATGACGCGGCCTTCCCGCTCCCTTTTCCATTCGGCCAATTGCCCAAGCCGGGAGAAGACCTTATGTTCCGCGTGCTCGCGGATAGAGCAAGTGTTGAAAAGGATGACGTCGGCTTCCTCGGGTTTTGGGGTAAGGGCGAAGTTATCCTTCAGGAGGAGGGTGGCCAAATGGTCTGATTCGAGCACGTTGGACTGACACCCGAAGGTCTCGAGAAATACCTTTTTTTCGTTTGTTTGAAGGGACAAAGATTCCATGGGGGAAATGCCTATCTTATTGAAATGGAGAGAGATTTTAGTTTGTTTTGGGCCCTGAGGCAACATCAGGAAGTCGACAGTCGGCGGTTCACAGTCCTCAGCAAGACGGAAGAAGCCATGATTTGAGGCCGTTACTGTGAACTGTGAGCTGCCTTTCAGTGGTGCCTCATGATATACAACGCGAACAGGAAAGCCGCCAAAAGAATGATAAATCGCAGAAGCCACCGCGTTTGGTCGGGATTGGGGGACCGGTTCCGGTCGCGTTTTTTGAGGAGGGCCTGGTAGTAGGGGTCTTCCTTCCAATCGAACACCTTCCCTTCCTCGTCGTAAACTAGGGGAAGGCTGGCGCCGCAGCGGCCGCAGATTTTATTCTCGGGGATGTTCATGGCCCCGCAGCGCAGGCATTTGACGTCAAGGTTCTTGGGATAACGGATGAGGGGGGCTTCGGCCGCCATGGGGTTATTTCAAGCCAGCGAGCTTGGTGAGGATCATCCCCACCCTTTTGGCTTCCTCAGTCATTTTTTTCTGGGTGAAGACGGCCTGCAATTTTTTATACGTATCGATGACTTCCTGCTTCTTGCCCAGCTTCAGGTAAAACTCCGCCTTTTTCTTGAGCACTTCGACGTTGTCCGGATCCAGGGCTAGGATGGAGTCGAAATAAGTGAAGGCCACCTCCACCTTGTTTTCCTTCAGGGCGGCCAGGGCCAGGTTCATGTAAATCTGCAGGGCTTCCGGCCGCTTGCCCACTTGTAAGAGAACGCGGGCCAGGCGCGGTTGGAGCTTGGGGTTGTCCGGCCTTATTTGCAGCAAGGCCAGGATATGGGTGTGGGCGCCGTTCCAATCCTTGGTTTCCTCAGAAATGGCCAGCAATTGTTCCAGGAGGGCCTCGTCCCCGGGGAATTCCTTCAACAGGGCTTCCAGGTGTTGTTTGGCCTCGGCGTGTTTTTTCAAGGCCAGGAGAACTTTCGCCAGAAGGGGTTTCAAATCCATCCTTCCCGCCGGCAGGGCTTCCTCGATGGCGCTGCAGACTTCCTCGTAGTGTCCCGCGTCGAAAGCCAACTGGGCCAGCTTTCCGTAATGCTTGGCCACCCCTTCCATATCCCCTTTTTTCTTGGCCAGGACGGCCATCAACCGGACGGTGTCAATTCCCTCCGGGTCGATGAGGGAAATCTTGCCCGCATAGGCCAGGGCGGCATCCAACCGGCCCTCGGACAGGTGGATATCGGCCACGGCCTTCAATTGGGCCACGGCTTCCGAAACATGGGCGTTTTCCAGGAAAAGGTTGGCTAGTTTATCCCGGTAGGAGAAATTGATGGGCTCGGCTGCGATAAGCTGTTGGAAATAAGCCACCGCCTCTTCGAAGTTCCCCTCGGCGGCCAGCCGCTCCGCTTCCTGGGTTTTGGTGATGGAAATAAAAAGGCGCTTTTGTGGGAGGTCCATCCGGTCCGGGGAAAGTTTGGCCACCTTCTTGTCGATGGCGGCCACCTTGTTCATGTTTCCCAGTTTGGCGTAAAGCTCGCGGGCCTCCTGGTAGGCCTCGAAGGCATCCTTATCATCCTTTTTCTTGGCGTAGGCGTCGCCCATGATGTTGTAGAGGTGGGGGTCATAGGGGTCCATCCGGAGGAGTTTTTTGTATTCCTCGATGGCCTTGTACCATTCCTCGCTTTGCACGTAGAGGAAAGCCATCTTGACGATCATCGTTTTATCTTCGTCCATATCGGCTCATTTCCCCGGTTTTAAACGCGCGCCCTGCGGACTGGAAGCAATTTGAGAACACCGGGCAAGAAGGGAGTATTTTGGGAAGTAAGGCACACTTCAGGTTAGCAACCCTTGGACGCTGTAAGCCATGACTTTTTCGGCCTTGCCTTTGACCTTGATGGGGTCCAGCATGACGGCGTTCACCTTGTGCTTCACACGCTCATAAGTGGCCGCCGAGATCAGGATCTGGCCCTTTTCGGCCACCGATTCCAGCCGCTGGGTCAAGTTGACGTTATCACCGATGGCCGTATATTCCAACCTTTCGTTGGAACCGATATTGCCCACGACCACCTCGCCGCTGTTGATGCCGATGCCGATGTTGACTTCCCGCTTTCCCTCCATGCGCCACTTGGCCTGCAGTTCCTTCATTTTCTCGCCCATCTCGACGGCGGCCAAAACCGCCCGCTCGGCGTGGTCGGGTATCTCGATAGGGGCCCCCCAGATGGCCATGATGGCGTCCCCCATGTACTTGTCCAGGGTGCCCTGGTACTTGAAGATGATGGACGTCATGGCCGTGAAATACTCATTAAGAATGTGCACGACTTGCTCGGCTGAGAGGGCCTCGGACATCGGAGTGAAGCCCCGGATGTCAGAAAAAAAGACTGTGACCACTCTTTTTTCCCCCCCAGCTTGAGGCCGTCCGGATGCTGGATCAGGTGGTCCATGACGCTCTTGGTGACCACCTTGGAGAAGGCGCCCCGCATGACTTCCTTTTCCTTGAGGCTCTTGGCCATCTCGTTGAAGGCGCTGGTGAGGTCGCCCAGCTCGTCGGCCCGCTTGATGTTGATCTTTTGGTCGAAATTCCCAGCCGCGATGGCCGACACGCCGTTGACCAGGAGCCGGATGGGCTTGATCATGACGGTCACGAAAACCATCATGAAGATAATGCCCAGGAGCAGGACCGCAACGGTTGTCAGGATGATGGCGATGGCCACGTACCGCACCGCCTTGGTGATGGTGTTCTGGTTCATGCCGATATGCACTTCGCCGATCTTCAGGGCGGTGGTCTGGCCGCTGGCGTCCACCGTGGAGGTGAGGATGGGCGCGGCGATGTCGTAAATATCCCGTCCGTCCTTGGCGCGGCAGGCCTGGGTGAAAGTGGTATTTTCCTTCACATCTCCCATTGGCTGAATCCCGGGGGGAAGCACCTCGGAGGCCGACTTGGTGATATCCGCAATGGCATTGTCGGCTACGACCTTGTCGTTCTTATCAATAATCAAGGCGTATTCCATATCTCCCGCGTTTTTCAAGATGTTCTCATCGGGCCAAATAAACTTCCGGGCCATTGCATCCAACGTGTTGGTATAACCCATGAGGGATTCCTGGAAAGGAGTCAGCCCCGAGGGGATATTCCGTTTGGCGGCGGTGGATTCCACCTTCATGGCATCCGAAACGAGTTGCATCATCGCCAAGGTGGGGTCTTCGCCCCCGGTCTGGGCGGGGGACAACTCCTTCAACAGTGAATCCGCGCTGTTGAAGGACAAGCTTCGGGCCTGGGATTCTCCACGCTCGATAACCTGTTGGATGAGGGTTTGGCGCATTTGGTCCAGGACCAGCCAGGTGACCGCCCCCATGACCACGCAAATCAGGGAGGTGAGAACCAGGATGAACTTGACCCGGAGGGAAAAAAGATGGTGTTTACGGACGGGTTTGGTCCCTGCGGGGGGTGAGGAAGGGGCGGTGGACTTGCTCAAGAACGGCTCCCGTCGTCAGATTTGGACAAAGAAATGAAACGGCAGGGCCTACTATAATCAAGCGTTTTGGGGGTGTCAAACCTAACGGGATTAAGAGGGCGTTTCGGAAACCGAGTCGGGGGAGGTAGGCGGTTCGGGGATGCCCGGGGCCGTTTCTTCCTCGGTGGCAGGGCCCAAGCCCAGCTTGGTTTCCCGACGGCGTAGTTCCCCTTCCATCTCTTTGAGGAACTCCGGCGAGGGCCTGTCCCCCGCCAGCTCTTGGATTTCAGAAACTTTGGGCAGGTCCGAAAGGTCCCGAAGCCCGAAATGGATGAGGAACTCATGGGTGGTGCCGTAAAGCAGGGGGCGGCCGGGGGTTTCGGCGCGGCCCAGGATGCGGACCATCTTTTTTTCCAACAGGGACTGGATGAGGTTGCTGACCTCCACACCCCGGATAGCCTCCACCTCGGCGCGGGTCACCGGCTGTTTGTAGGCGATGATGGCCAGGGCTTCCATGGAAGCCTTGGAAAGGCGGGTCTTGGAAATGACCTTATAAAGTTCCTTGGCCCACTTGTGGTATTCGGGGCGGGTAACCAGTTGGTACCCCTCGGCGATCTCGAGCACCTGGAAGCTCCGGTCCATTTGGTTGATTTCCTCCCGCAGGGCCGCTAGGGCCTTCTGGACCTCCTCCGCCGTGGCGTCCTTGACGAACGAAGCGACCCGCTTGGGTGACAGGGGGGTTTCACTGACGAACAGCAGGCTCTCCAGGATTTTTTTAAGTTTGTCGGTTTCCACTATCCAAGTCCCTCTTTCTTAATAGGTAATGACGGCCCCAGGGTACATCCGCGGTCAAATCTTTATCCAGCCGCCTCCGGCGCGTTGCCCGGAGCGATATTGGAGAGCAAATGAACCTCGATTTCCCCAAATACCTTGTCCTGGAAGACCTTCACCAGTTTCAAGCGGATCAGTTCCAGCAGGGCCAGCAAAGCCACGATTTTCTCGATCTTGGTCCGGCAGGCGGTCAAAATAGGCCGGAACACGATTTTTTGCTGCGCCTGGAGGACGTCCATCAGGTCGTTGATCTTCTGGCTGACGGTGATCTCCGGCCGCGACAGCTCCGCCGTCACATCCTCCTGCGTATGGATCAAGACGTCCTTGAAGGCGGCCAAAAGGCCGAAAAGGGTGACTTCTTCCAGGTGTTCCTCCTCCCCCACTTGTTTCAGGTCGTCGGGAATGTTGCGGGACAAAAGCTGGGTCTGGTTTTTCTCCAGTCCACCCAGTTGCTCGGCGGCGTCCTTGAACTTCTTGTACTCAACCAGGCGCCGCATCAGCTCCAGCCGCGGGTCCTCCTGCGGCTCGTCCGGCGTGGGATCCACCGGCAGCAGCATACGGCTCTTGATCTGCATGAGCGTGGCGGCCATAACCAGGAAATCCCCGGCGATTTCCAGGTTGAGGGTGCGCATCAGCTCCAGGTAATCCAAGTACTCCCGGGTGATTTTGGAGATCGGGATGTCATAAATGTCCAGTTCGTGTTCTTTGATGAGGTGGAGCAAAAGGTCCATGGGCCCGTCGAAGGAAGGAAAGGTAATTTGATAGGTGGGCCTTTGGTCCTCCTGGTTGATGATTTCCTTGATGACGACGCTCATCACCGAATTGGAAAGGGTGATTTCCACCGGGCCATTCGTCGACTTGTCTTGGGATTCCGTCTCGCTCACAAACACCTCAAGTTAGGTTTAAATCGGTTTCTCTAAATGCTCAACATCGCCTTTTTAATCTTGGAAGCGGGGATTCCCACGGCCTCATAGGCCTTTTCCATGGTGGATGCCGCCGCTTGGCGAGCCTTGTGGGCGCCGGCGATCAGGACATCCTCTACCATGTCGGGGTTTTCCTCCATCTTTTTCCGCTTCTCCCGCCTCTCGCCGCCGAAAACCTGCTCCAATTTGGTAACCAGGAGTTTTTTCGCGTCCCCATAACCCAACCCGCCTTGGCGGAAACCCTTTTCCATTTGGGCCGCTTCCTCCGGCGGGGCCACGAGACGGTATAAAAGGTAAATCACGTTTTGATCCGGGTCCTTGGGGTCCTGGACGCCCTTGGAATCGGTCAAGATGCCCATCACTTTCTTTTTGATTTCCGCCGGTTCCCCGAAAATGGGAACGACGCTTGCCTCGTCGCTTTTGCTCATCTTGCCCCCGGTCAAGCCCATCACTTTGGGGGCATCGCTTAAAACAGCTTCCGGAAGCTTGAACAAGTCTTTCTTAAACGTGTGATTGAAATAACCCGCCATGTCGCGGCACATTTCAATGTGCTGGATCTGGTCCTGGCCCACCGGCACCTTGTCGCTTTGGTAGATGAGGATATCCGCCGCCATGAGGGCGGGATAGTTGAACAAGCCGAGGTTGGGGGCGATCCCCCGGGCTATTTTGTCCTTGTAGGAATGGGCCCGCTCCATAAGCCCCATCCCAGTAACCGTGCTTAAAAGCCAAGCCAATTCGGTGACTTCCGGGACATCGCTTTGCCGAAAAAGCAGGGCCTTGGCGGGGTCCAGACCCAAGGCTAAATAATCGGCGGCTACCATAAAGGTGAATCTTCTAAGCGCGTCCGCGTCCTGGACGGTGTTAAGGGCATGATAGTTGGCGATGAAATAAAAGCATTCCCCCTCGTCCTGGAGCCGGATATGGTTGCGAATGGCCCCGTAGTAATTGCCCAGGTGGAGCCGACCGCTGGATTGGACGCCGGACAAATAACGGATTGGTTTTTTCACGGGTTCAGGCGCCAAAAGACCCCTTTTCCTAAAAAACGTCAGAGATAACGGAGCAAAATGAAAATCCCAAAAAGCACCATAAAACCGTAACGGTCGAACCGCGAAACCTGGTAGGCCCATCTGGGTGGAAGAATGGATTTTAAGATCCACGAACCATCCAGGGGATAAATGGGTACTAAATTAAATACCGCCAGCCCGATATTCATTAAAAGGAAGAATTGGACAAACTGCAGGACAGTTCCCGCCATGCTGTCATCCATTCCTAAAAAGGAAAAAGTCCCCAACAAAACCAGGACTCCGAGGGAGATAAGGGCCAAAAGGATGTTCATGGCCGGGCCCGCCAGGGCCACTAGGGCTCCGTCACGGCGGGGATTTCTCAAATTTTCAACGGTAACGGGAACGGGTTTCGCCCACCCGAACAGGAAAAGGCCGGGAAAAAGAAACATCATCAAGGGAAAAAGAATGGTCCCGATGGGGTCCACGTGGACCCGGGGATCGATGGTCATGCGCCCCACCATCTTGGCCGTCGGGTCCCCCAAGCGGTAGGCCGCGTAGGCATGGCCGAATTCGTGAAGACAGAGGGAGAAGACCAGCACCCCCAGCTTCATCACGGCGTTAACTAATCTGGCTTCATCCATTTTTTCACCTGAATTTTGTCGGGGATTTGCGTGATTCGGATTAACTTTAGCGGATTCAGCGGCCTTAAAAAACAAAAAAATCCCGACCCTGTGCCCACACTGAGTATCGGGAGCATAGGGAAAGTGATCAAGTAACGAATGTTTTTTTCACCCAGTTCAGCGCTTCCCCTCGGTTCCTGAATTTTCCGTCCAACTGGGCGTTGAGGGCCTCCAGCAAAATGAACGAATAACGGAACCCCGGCGCGATACCGATGGCCTGGAGGTCCCGGCCCCTAATCCAGGGCTTCGACTTTTGGATCTTCGAGAAATACCCCGCGAGTTTCCCGCGCAAGCTGGGCGACGGCGCGGCCGCCATCAAATAACACTGCACTTCCGGCCGCAAGGGGCAAAGGAGCTTGTACATGCGGCTCACCGTCGCGTCCTTGCGGGATAGATCTTTATAGAGGGCCGGGTGGGCCTTGGCGGACTGGGTGACGATTTTTTGCTCTGGCCGGGACAGCATCAGGCGCTTGGAAAGGGCTTCCGCTTCTTTTTCCGTGGGGCTGGCGAGGAGGGCCTGGAACCAGACCATTGTTTCTTCCTCCAAGGCGATCTTGTTCCGGTGGAAAAAGACCATGGCGGCGGCGATATGGGGCAAGGCCTTTTTCGCTTTCGCCGAAACCCCCAGCGCGGGATGGATATGGGGCAAAACCCCCAGCTCTTCCAGCCTTTTCACCGCCCTTTCGGGGTGGGGCTCCTGGAAGATCAGCCGCAACTCGTTGCGCAGCCTCTCCCCCGAAACCCTCTGGATATAACCGCCCTTGACGGCTTCTAAAAGCCATTTCTGCGTTTTTTCCTCGATCCGCTTTTTAAACCTTTGTTCAAACCGCACCGCCCGGAAGATGCGGGTGGGATCGTCAATGAAACTCTTCCCGTGAAGCGCCCGCACTCGGCCTTTTTTGAGGTCGTCTTGCCCCCCGAAAGGATCCAGGAGCTTCAGGAAATAGCCCGGCGAGAGGCTCAAGGCCATGGCGTTGATGGTGAAATCCCTCCGGTAAAGGTCCTGAACGATCCCGCTTTTTTTGACCGAAGGCAAGGCGCCCGGATTTTCATAGCTCTCGGTCCTGGCCGTGGCGATATCCACCTTGCCGAAGCCGGGTACCACCACGATAGAGGTCCCAAATCGGGTGAAGGCTTCGACCTCCGAATGGGTCAATTTGGCCAGTTTCTCGGCGAAGCTAAGGCCGTCTCCTTCCACCGTGATGTCGATGTCCACGCCCGGGCGATGGAGGAAGAGATCCCGCACGAAGCCGCCCACGGCGTAGGCCGTTTCCCCCCGCTCGTCGGCCAACTGGCCGATTTTCTTGAGAAGGCCTAAGGTTTTCGCCGGGATGTTGAATGGAAAAGTTTTCATGTTTTTTCCTTAGTTTAATTTAAATATTGAAGTTACCGCTGGCCGGAAAGGCATTCTCGAAATGCCGGATCCGGGCCAAGCCCATCCAATTCTTTTCAGGGCCCAAAGTCACCACGTCGAACCGGCAGTTGGCCGGCGGGTCCTTACGGTAGGACAGGTAAACCGCCGCCGCGGCCGACAAACGCCGGACCTTGTGCGTTGAAACCGCCTCCAGGGGCGTCCCCTGGGCGAGCCCCCTGCGGGCCTTTACCTCCACGAAAACCAGTGTTCCGTTCTTCCAGGCGATCAGGTCGATCTCACCCTGGGGAACGCGGTAATTTTTCTCTAGGATACTGTACCCCTTCAACCGTAAAAAAACGGCCGCCCTCTCCTCCCCCCATTTTCCTTTTTGGTGGGTGCTTACCAGATTCTTTTTCTTCATTCATACTCTCTTTTGATAGTAAAAGAATCCGAGTTCGAAGTTTTAAGTTTCTCACTGCGGACTGCGAACCGCCGGCTGCGAACTGACGTTAAATTCGTTTCTCTTGCTTCGAAAGAGGTCCCGGAGTATTTTCAAATCCCCTTCGGTCAAGTGTTCCATGGCGATCCGTTTGATTTGAACCCCCACTTGCCGCAGTTCCTTGGGATTTTGGGACTGGTTGAGCTTTTCCTTCCAATAACCCAGGGGCCCCCCGGGCGATTTCCGGGCCAGTGTCTCCATAACGGGACCAAAACTCAGGCGGTGCTCCGGGCAGGGGCCGTGGGCTTCCAAGGCCCTCATATGTTCTTCTGTTCCGTATCCCTTGTGTCCCTCAAACCCGTAAACCGGGTATTGCCGGTGCATCTCGCCCATCAACCGGTCCCGCGTTACCTTGGCGATGATGGAGGCCGCCGCGATACTGAGGGATAGGGCGTCCCCATGCACGAGGGGTTTTTGGGGTATGGACTTCAACGCGGGAAGGGGCATGGCGTCGGTCAGGAGATAATCGGGCTTCACCCCTAAGGCGCCGACGGCCCTTTCCATGGCTAATTGGGCCGCCCGGTAGATGTTCAATTCGTCGATCTCCCGCACATCGGCCTGGCCCACCCCCACACCCAAGGCTATTGCCCGGATCTTCCCGAAAAGCTCTTCCCGCTTCTTGGCGGTGAGTTTCTTAGAATCATCAATGCCGGCGGGTATTCCCTCGGACGGCAGGATGACCGCGGCGGCCACCACGGGACCCGCGAGCGGGCCGCGCCCCGCCTCATCGATGCCCGCCACTTTGAGGAATCCTTTTTCCCGTGCCTCTTGCTCGTATTTCCAGAGGGATTCCAGCCGTTTTTGTTCTTTTTCTTCCCTTTGGACGGCTTTCTTAAATTTCTCCAACAGTCGCTTGGCGCCGGTCCGGACGTCGTCCTTCAAGTGGTTCTTCAAATAATCCAGGGATTGGGTGGGCGACTTATCTTTTAAGGCTTCGGCTTCAATTTCGGGGAGCGGGAGTGGGTTGGACATTGGGGGCACCGCCTTCTTCGGAGTCATCCGCGTTCCCGGGGGTGGCCGCAGGCTTCGCCGGAGCTGTAGAAACCGTGGTCGTAGCGGGAGTTGTTATCGCGCGAGCCGCTTGTATCACCGGTTTCGGTTCCGAAGCGATCAAAGTCACCGGAACCGCCTCCGCGATCACCTTATCGGTTGATTTTAATACGGCTTTCAGGAGGACGGGATATTCTTTTTGTTCGCCTTTCTTATCCTGGAGTAAAACGGTAATTGTTTTGATTTCCGAGGAAGAAATGTTTCCAATTTCCCACTCCAAGTTATTATCCTTCATGGTCCAGTTGCCCGTGACCGCGGAGGCGGTACTGGCGGACTTCCCGGATTGGCTGGCGGGACCGGAGCCGGTTTGGGGTGAGGGCTTTGGACCGGCGGGCGTGGGAGTCGGGGAGGAGGTCGGGGTCGATGTCACCAGGGAGGCCGGTGAAGAAGCCCCAGGGGTGGCGGCCCCGCCCGGCTCGGGGGTCGGGGTAGGCTTGGGCTGGTAAGGGCTCAAACCCTTGGGAATCGGCAGCTCAAAGGTGGCCAAGGGCGAAGCCTTGGGGCTTTGGTTCATGAGGGTATAGGTAAGGGTCCAGTAAGGATTTTCTTTCGTCGGCTGTTTGGAAACGGCCCCCTTGAACAAGAAAGTGAACTTGGCCATTTCCCCGTTGGGTTGGAACCTCAGGATGGCCCCGTTTTGACCGACCATAAACCCCTCGTCCTTGTAAAAAGCAATGGCGTTGAGGGAGGGCTTTCCTTCCGGTTTCTGGTGGGAAATCCAGCGGCTTCCGTCGTAATAAATGATGGTCCCGTCCTGGCCGATGCCCCAGCCGTCGTCGTCGCTCTTCATGTGGACTTGGTAAAGGTCGAAGCCGGAAAAAGCATTGGCGATCTTGGTCCAGGTGGTGCCGTTATAACGCAGGATAGTGCCGAAGGCCCCCACGATCCAGGCCTGCACTTCGTTGATCACCGAAACGGAATTGAGCCTTTCGGTGGTGGGGCTGGCCGTATAAGGCGTCCACTTTTGGCCGTCAAAGCCCAAGATGAGCCCGCGGTTGCCCACCGCCCAGCCGTTGTTCTGGCCGTATAGCCCGACGCCGTAAATATCGTCCGTCACCGTCACCGAAGAGCCGCCGGACTGGGAAACCGCGGTGACCATTCCCCAGGAGATACCGTTATAGGTGAGAATCGCCCCGTTGGAGCCTACGGCCCATACGTTGCGGGAGGGGGTCACCACCGCGCTGTAGAGGAGCTCCTGGGTGGGGGAGTTGTCCAGGTTCCAGGTGCCGTTGTTGTAATGCAGGATGACGCCGTGGGTTCCCATGGCCCAGCCCTCGTGTTCATCGGCGAAAACCACCGCCATCAGATTCTCGTTTTTAGCCAGCCCCGTGTCCACCTTCGACCATGTGTCGCCGTCCCACTTGAGCATTTGGCCGTTGTTGCCGCAGGCCCAGCCGAGCTTTTTGTTGATGAGGCAGATACCGTTCAATGGGTCGGTCAACGTGTAGGTCACGGGAAAGGAAGTCCAATAAACCACGTCCGAGTCCTCGGCGGCGGCCGTGGACGGGTCCGGTTGGGAGGCCTTGGCGGGGGTGAGCGGGCTCACCGCGCCGCTGCCGGTGCAGCCGATTTCAAACCCCAAGGAAAGCAAAAGGAAAAGCAGGCCTAATGTTTTTTTCATGGCGGCTATCCTACCCGCGAATGGCGAAGGGTTCAAGCTGGGGTCCCCAAACAAAAAAACCGCCCCGGTTTTCCGAGACGGTTTTGAAAAAACGTTAGGTGGATCAAGCCTTTTCGGTTTTGGGTTTCTCCGGGGCTGCTTCCGTTTTGGGGGCTTCGACCGATTCCACAGGGGCGGATTCGACGTTGGTGGCCGAAACCGTTTCCGCGGCACCTTCGCTATGCACTAGGACTTTTTTGCCTTCCTGGATGCGGGCGTCCTTCTTATTCAGTTTGCCCCGCAGGTAGAACAATTTGCCGCGGCGCACCTTGCCTGAACGGCTCACCTTGACGTCCTTGATCATGGGCGACTGGTAGTAAAAGGTTTTTTCCACGCCGACGCCGTAGGAAATCTTGCGGACCGTGAACTTCATCTTGCCGCCCGCGCCTTGGATTCCGATGACCAAACCTTCGTAAACCTGGATGCGTTCCTTCTCGCCTTCCTTGATCCTCAAGGAAACCTTCACCGTGTCACCCACCTTGAAGGGCACGGTTTTCCGGATAACCTGGCTCTCCTCGATTTTTCGAATCGTCAAGTTCATGGCTGCCTGCTCCTTCTTTATCCTCAAAAACGGGGCGGTTTAGCCGCCCGCTTCCAATTCTTTTTGCGCTTCCTTTAAGAGTTTAAGGTCTTCTTCGGCGAGGACGACCCGGTCCAAAAGGTCGGGACGCTTGGCCAAAGTATTCTTCAGGGACTCTTTTTTTCTCCACCGGTCGATCTGGGCATGGTTGCCCGACAATAGGACCTCCGGCACTTTCATCCCCTTAAAGAAGCGGGGACGAGTATAGTGCGGATAATCCAATAATCCATTAAAAAAGCTGTCCTTTTCTACCGACTGCCGATCCCCCACAACTCCCGGTAGGAACCGCACCAGGGCGTCCACAAGGACCGCAGCCGCCGGCTCCCCCCCGGTTAAAACGTAATCGCCCATGCTCACCTCGCCGTCGATTCCCCTCATGGCCCGCTCGTCGATGCCCTCGTAATGCCCGCAGACCAAAAGAAGGGATTTTTTGCCGGACAACTCCATCGCCATGGCGTGGTCGAACCGCCGGCCTTGGGGCGACATCAAAAGCGTCTTGACGTTCTTCCGCCCCCGCTTGATCGCGGATAAGGCCCGCGCAAGGGGTTCTGGTTTCATTACCATGCCCGCGCCGCCTCCGTAAGGGACGTCGTCGGCAGTGTGGTGCTTGTCGGTGGCGTATTTCCTTAAGTCATGCAGACGGATGTCCACCGCCTTCTTGACGACCGCCCGTTTCACCATGCTCACGGTGAAGGGCCCCGCGAAGTAGTCGGGGAAAAGCGTCAGGATGTCAATCCGCGGTGTCCGCATCGATCTCTTCCGGCAACTCGACGGTCATCCGCCGGGCCTTTAGGTCCACTTCCCGGACCACGGACTTCAGGGCCGGAACAAGGGTTTCTTTTTCACCCTTCCGGACCACGCAAACCCCGTTCGCCAGGCCGTTCATGACTTCCTCGATCCGGCCCAAATCCTCACCGGTGGTAGTGAAAACGGCCAAACCCACCAGTTCATGCAGGTAAAAGTTGTCGGGCGGAAGGACCGGCTGTTCCCCGTCCAAAACCGCGAGATAGGCGCCCCTCAATGCTTCCGCTTCGTCGACGCCCACCACTTCCTTTAAACGCACTACCGCGTCCCCATCAGGATGCTGGAAAGACCGGATGATGGTCACTTCCTTTAGTTCCCGGCCATCCTTCATCAGCCGAAGGGGTTTACAGGTAAGCAGGCGGTCCAGCCCCGAACAGGACAAGGACAGCTTCACCTCGCCCTTTAGGCCATGGGGCCGGACGATGGTGGCAAGGACGATAAAACCGTTGGACGGGGTTTGGGATGCCGGGCTTTCGGGATTACTCAACGACTTCCAGGGAGTATTTCAACCCATGCTTCGCGCAGGAAGCGGAAACCAGGGTCCGCAGCGCCTTGATGGTACGCCCTTGCTTTCCGATCACTTTGCCGTAATCGTCTTTGGAGACCCGCAGTTCCAACACCGTAAGGTTGCCTTCAAGCCTTTGCTGGATCGCCACGCTTTCGGGTTTGTCTACCAGCGATTTGGCCACGTATTCGATAAGTTCTTTCATGTTGCCCTTTCTTCACATCGGTCTGGAATAGGCGGCCAAGGGATTTCCTTCCTTCACCGCGGGCAGTCAGCCGATTTGAACGCCAGCCTTTTTCAGGATTCCAAGTACGGTATCGGAAGCAATAGCACCCTTTTTCACCCATCCCACGATGGCTTCTTTGTTAAGGTTCAAAACTTGGTTTTCTTCCTTGGCCCGGGGGTTATAGGTCCCCAGGTCTTGTACCCGGCGTCCCTTGCCGGACATGGTAGAATCCAAAACTACAATGCGGTAACAGGCTTTTTTATTGCTTCCAATGCGCTTTAAACGAATCTTGACGGACACAAGTCCTCCTCAAAACAGGCTCAACGTATTTTATTTATGCAGTTTGATGAGGGTCCCAGAGGGCCCAAACCTTCTTCGCCCAAGAAGGGTGAAGGGGAAAGGATTTTAAAAACACCCCCTTCCTTTGTCAAGGAAATAGGCCGAAAGGCAGTGGATCCTGGCCTAATGGATGACGGAAATCTTCAGGATTTGTCTTCCGGATAGGCCGCCTTGTGGGGTAATTAATTCGACCACCGCGATATAAAGCCCGCTGGAAAGTCCGTTGGAATCCCAGGATACCTGGTTGGCACCACTACCACCCGTCACCATCTTCACGAGTTCCCCCGCGACCGTATAGATCCTCGCCTTTAAGGTGTAGGAAGAGGCGGATTGGACTATGAAATAAGCCGTTGAACTCGCGGGCGTCAAAATATTGGGTACGGCTATGACGGTGTTCAAATGCCCGCCCCCCGTCACCGTGATCTCCCGGGTAATATCCGTTTGCTCCCCTTGTCCGCTGTTCCAATGGACCTGGACTTCATAAACTCCGTCAGTGACCTTCGTGCCCGAATCATTGGTTCCATCCCATACCAAGGTCACCGGACTTCCGGAAGTTTGGATGAAAATTTGGACGCTTGAAAAAGGAGCGGAGGGGCTGGTTCCGGGGGAAATGGTGTTGGAGCTCAAATTGACGGCCGTTATTTGAGATCCCCCGGTGTTAGCCGCTTGGGTATAGAGATGGCGGATAAGTTCCCCAGCTTCGTTATAAATGTCTGCTTCCACGGTGGCATAGGGCCGGCTTACAGTCACCTGCTGGGAAATGGTGGTCACGTTCCCGGAACTGTCGATGTTGTCCGCCTTGATGATATAGGTGCCGTTTGACACCGGTGTTCCATTTCCGCTGGTCCCGTTCCAAATTCCCAGTATAGCTCCGTCGAAATAAACCGTAACCGCACCGCCCGGTCCCGTAAGTTCCGTGATGGTGTTGGTTTGAAGCGTAATAGCGGGGATGGGTTCGGAAATTTGCTGGGTGGTGAAAACGTCAACCAATTCCCCGGCTTCATTATAGACGCCTATCTTCAAGGTGTAGTCCGCCGTTACAACCACCTGGGCGCTCGCGGTCACTGGCTGGGAACCGGGACAGGTTAATACCGCGGAGTTGGTAAGCACCGTCCCCCCGGGGACAAGGTTGTTCACCTGGGCTTGGTAGGAAAGCTGGTAGGACCCAGGGGAGAGAGCCGGTAACGTCCAGACGAGCTGGTTAAGCGACGGATTGCTGACGGGGGCTGGAAGGGATGGCGGGTTATTAGCGGCCGGACCCACATAGGTCATTTGGGCAGGCAGAGTATCGGTCAAGATCATTCCAAAGGCCGTGTTCCCGATAACATTAACGGAGAGGGTGTAAGTCAGGGTTTTTCCCGATTCAGTCAGGCTCGAGGAAACTTGTTTTACCAGTGAGATCCCCGCAGTAGAGGTTACGGTGGGTGTGGCAGTCGCCGTATTGGTTGTGGTGAAAGTGGCAGTGGTTGTTAAAGTGGAAGTGGGAGTAAATGTGGGAGTAGTTGTGGGAGTAAATGTCGCGGTAAAAGTCGCGGTCGACGTTGCAGTAAGGGTGGGCGTTGAGGTATCGGTGGCCGTGTCGGTTCGGGTCGGGGTCGAGGTCGCAGTTAAAGTAGCGGTAGACGTTGCAGTGAGGGTGGCCGTTGAAGTAGCCGTGGCCGTGTAAGTTTGGGTCGGGGTACGGGTTACAGTTAAGGTTGAAGTGGAAGTGAATGTATTGGTAGAAGTGGCGGTAGACGTCGAAGTAGATGTGGCAGTGGATGTAGCAGTAAGGGTGGCCGTCGATGACGCCGTTTGGGTTGCGGTTTCAGTTGCAGTATTTACAAAGGTATTTGTCACGGTGGCGGTAGCGGTGCTTGTGGCACTATTCGTGGCCGTGGAGCTTGCGGTATGGGTGGCGGTCGTTGTGCTGGTAGCAGTCGCCGTAAAGCTGGCCGTAGCAGTTGAACTAGCGGTACTCGTTCGCGTCGATGTGGGTGTGTCGCTTGGCGTATGAGTGCTGGTAACAGTGGGCGTCTGTGTGGAGCTATTGGTCGGCGTAGGAGTTGGAGTCAGGGTCGGCGTATTGGTCGTGGTACTCGTGGAAGTCAGGGTGGATGTAAAGGTGGCGGTTTTTGTCGGGGTCACTGTGGGGCTGGGAGTTGGAGTCTTTGTGGCAGTGTATGTAAATGTGGGCGTGCAGGTATATCCCAAAATATTCGTGACGGCGTTGGAGGTCAAAAGAGCTGGTGTAAGGTAGCAGGTTTCAAAATCCTTTTCACTGGCTTGGTTCACAATGGTTTCAGCGCAGGATCCGTTATGCAAATCGTTGACCGTTACTGAAAACGAAAGGGTTCCCGAGGCTCCTGGGTTTAAATATCCAATATCCCATCCCACTGTGTTGCCCGTAGCAAAAGTCACCGGCATATAGGGATTGCTGGTTTGCGAATTGGATACAAACCCGGTTCCTGTGGGAATCGTATCGAAAACCACCACCCCATCGTCGTAATTCGTGTTGCTGGTGTTTTTATAGTTCAAGGTATAGGTGATGGTTTGGCCCGCATCGACTTGCCCCGTTGGATTGTTGGCCTTCGTCAGGGTAACGGAAGCAGGGGCGCAGGCGCTCCAGGTCGGGCAGTCGAAATAACCCCAAATATAATGGCCGCCCTCATTGCAGTCGTAAGCGGTGACTTCGATGGTGATTTGTTGGCCCGCGTATTGGCAGAGGTTGAGGGTATAAGGTGTCCAGGGAAAAATCCCCCAATTCGTGCCGTTTCCGGGGTTGACCTCACAACCGTTGGTACCCGACCCGGGCGGAGTCTGGGTGTCATAGCCATAAGTCCCCGCGTTGTTACCCACCAATCCGTCTAAGGTTACTAGCCCTGAACCGATAAGGTATTCCCAATTAAGGAGGACGTCGTAAATGACTGCGTTTCCTGGATTGGCATTTGCACAATTAGCCGCCCCCAATAGAACCCGGACCTCCAAGTAGCCGTCACCATTGACGTCGTTTGGAGTGTTTAAATAGTGGTAGTTTTCGAAGACCCCGGCGAGCAAAAAAGAAAGACAAGTATTGCCGTTGGTAGGCACCGTGGTGGTCTGGCAAACCCGAGCCCAGTCGTTGTGGTCGTTATCCCCGTGGCCCGAAAAAAGCTGGACGGCGGTGGTTTGGCCGGGCGGCACCATGCTCAACAACCCGTTTGAGTTGGGAGCCCGGCCGGGCGCGGTTTGGCCGGGATAGACGGTTCCGTTGGTCACTTGAAGGACCTGTCCGACGCAATCGCCATTCCCTCCGGCGCCATTGACCCCGCCGGCGGTGGCCGAAGAACCGGCGTTAACGACCGACGACCAGTTTGTCAGCCCGTTGGTAAAGCAACCATTCGGCCACACCTGGGCCAGCGCGGTCTGAACGCTGATCATTCCAAATAAGGTTAGAAACGAAAAGTTTATTAAAAATCGTTTAATGTTTTTAAACGAGGGTGGGGGGCACAGTGAGTCCCAACTCCATTCCGAGGGAAGGATGAATCGTCGGGACATAAAATTTTGGGGGAATTTTTCTTTGACAAAAGGAAAATTCAAATTCTTCTTTACGACAGTCATCCAAATACCTCAACCGACCTCAATCGGTTTTCGTCTTCCTTGACCTGGCAAAATCGGGCCGGATAAAAATCTTTTTTGCGTAACTAAATCTTACCTCGTACTTCTTTATGGATTTGGTAAAGAAGGAGTAAAGACGGGAAAATTGGAAATTGCGGCATGATATCGTTTTCAATTAGGGTGAAAACGATATCATGCCGCAATTGAGGTAAACGACTAGTTAACTAATTTAAAATGAACTTGTGTTGGATGAAGATCTCAAAAAAACCTAGGCCTGTAGATGTTGAGGTTATGAAGCGGCCCCAAAAAACTCGTTTTTATAAAATTCACTTTTTCAGTTTGAAGGAAACAACCGAATTTTTAGACCCTCATAACGTAGATCAATCAGGGTTTTTCTTCTGGCGGTGTTAACGGGGAAAAAAGAGTTCTGGATTCCCCGCCTTCAACCTCAGCTGCGAAGGAATATATCCATTTTTCCCATTGTTCCTCATTCCAAATAGGTGTCAGCTCTTCCTTTTTTCCCGTCGGTCCTTCCATTCGCTTCTCCATCGAAAACAACATACTTTCTATGTGACAGTGACAATAATCTCTCCAATGGGATTTCAGGGTAAAAAGACGGTATAAAACCGGTAAAGAAATCGTATAAGGCGGAAGATTGAACGGCTACTTTTTGGGCGGGGCCAGTTTATAACCGACTTGCGGAACGGTTTCGATTCTTTTCCCTTCGGGGCCTAGTTTCACCCTCAAGTGGCCAATATGAACGTCCACGACCTTGGGCACGATGGCGGTCGATGGCCCCCAAGCCATTTTCACGATCTCTTCCCGGGTGAGGGCCTTCCCCGAATTGGCAAGAAAAACCCGCAGTAGGTCAAATTCCCTGAGAGTAAGGGAAACTGGCTTGTCGGCACACCAGGCTTCGTGTGAAGAAGGGGATAATTTGATCCGGCCCGAGATGATTTGCTCGTCTTTGGGCAAAAGGGGTTCCTTGCGCCTCAAGATAGCCCTTGCACGGGCCAGGAATTCCCTTTCGTTGAATGGTTTGGGGAGGTAATCTTCGGCTCCCGCCTCCAAGCCTTTGACGATGTCCTCGGAGGAACCACGGGCGGTCAAGATGAAGATGGGCAGTTTGCGGTCAGGATAATCCTCTTTAACCATCCTGCAAATATTGATCCCGTCGATATCCGGTAGTTCAAGGTCCAGGACCAAAAGGTCAAAGTCGTTCGTTTTAACGACTTTAAGGGCGTCGGTCCCGTTTGAAACAGTGGTGACGGCATAGCCTTCCTTCAAGAAGAGGTCGCGCGTGATTATGGATACCGCCGGGTCGTCCTCAACGACAAGGATGGACATCTTATTCATTTTTTCCTCCGAGGTCTCTTGGGAATCAATTTTTAAAACCGGGCCGGTTGTTTGGGCAGCGCTACTTTGAAAGTACTGCCTGTACCCAGGGCGCTTTCAACCGTCACCCGTCCCCCGTGGGCTTCCGCCAATCCTTTGACAATGGTTAATCCCAATCCACTTCCTTGGCGGGCCGGTGACCCGACTGGCTGGTGGATACGGTAAAACTTCTCGAAAATTAACCGGTGGTATTGGAGGTCGATGCCGATGCCCGTGTCCCGGACTTCCAGGATGAAATTACCATCCTCCTCGGACAAGAGGATTTCAACCTCCCCTTTGGGTGTGAACTTGAGCGCATTAGAGAGGAGGTTCAGCACCATCTGCCGAAACATGGTCACGTCCGCGACAAGGGAAAGGTAGCTGCTTTTCCGGGTCAGGGTAAGCTTCACTCCTTTTTCTTCAGCCTGCGGTTGGTAGAGGTCCACCAGTTCCTTGACGTGGGCGAAAACATCAACGGGTTCGGGATAAGGGTCAACCTTGGCGGCTTCGATGCGGGCCGTGGTCAGGAGATTGTTGATGAAGGCCGTCAGGTTGGAAGTGCTGTTGGAAACCATCAGGAGGTACTCGGACTGCTTTTCCGTCAGGGGGCCTGCGTCCCCCGCCTGGAGATAATTGATAGCGCTGCGGATGGCATGCAGCGGTGTTCCCAGGTCGTGGGTAACCCCCGATGTGAAATCCCGTTTCATTTCGTCCAATTCCTTAAGCTGAGACACCATGGAATTGAAATCCCGCGCCAAGTCACCGATTTCATCCTTCCGGTGCACCTCCACCAGCGAGTCCAGTTTCCCGGAACGCACCAAGTGGGTCCCATTCCGGATTTTCCCGAGCGGTGCCGCCATTTGGCGCCCCAAACCCAGGGAAACCAGCAAGCCGATCAACAAGGCTATGGCCCCCGCCTCCCATTCCAACCGCATCCATTTTCCCGTTTGTTCGCCCAGATCCTTTTCCAGGGCGGCTCGTGAATAACCCAGCCAAACCTGCCCGGGGGCCCCATTCCCCACCGCAACCGGTGCCGTCCACTGTGCCACCTCCAGGCCGTTGGAAAGGTGACGAGCAGCGGGAGAATCGGGAGAGCCCATCGCTGCGTCGCCGGAAGGAAAGACTTCCTTTTGAAGGTTCTCAGGCAAAACAATGTGGACCCCGGTGGAAGGGTTGAAGTAGGCGGCATAGGCCACGGCGGAATTCCTTAAGGCCGACCTCATAAAGCTAAGGACGGCGACATCCTCGTGTTGGATCATCGATTCTTTCGCCGCCAGCGCAAAATCGGTAATTTCTTGCATCTGGCCCAGCCTCGCCTGCCGCTGGTAGAGCCGCAGCGCGCCCTCGTAAATGAGGAAGAAACTGATGAAAAGGGATAGCACCACTACACCGCTGTGGCTGATGGAAAAGCGCGTGCCAAGCCTCATTTCTTTTCCGTCCCTTCCTCCATCTTGACGCGGGTAATATTGTTTAGGGCGTTCACATTGAGGGGATCGACCTGGAGCACTTCCTGCCAATCCGCTAGGGCCGCCTGCGAATCCCCCCCGGCATAGGCCTTTAAACCTGCCTGCAAAAGCTTTTGGATCCTCATCTGCTGAGTTTCGGTCAGCTGGGTAACCGAGCCGGCCCCCTCCTGGTTCTCCGCCAGGTTTTCCTGGGCCAGGGCGTTGCTTGGATCGGTCGCTATTATTTCTTTCCAGGTCTGACGTGCCAGATCAAGGCGTCCTTTGCTGCGGAAAATTTCCGCCTCCACGGCCAGTTGTTGCATTTTCCGGTCCTCTTTTTCCATCGGTGTGCCGGCCTTCTGGGAGAAGGTCCGGGCTACATATTGGAGGAAGGTGTCATCGGGATAAAGCTCGCGGGCCTTCTTTATTTTTTTCAGCGCCAGCGTTTTTTCCCCTTCCCTTAGCAATTGGACTGATTTCTCCAGCAGATCCCTTATCCGGGCATCACCCAAGGCCCCCTGGGCTAGATTTTTTTTGATCCGATCCCGAGCCGCCGCGTAACGTCCCTCATCAGGGGACAAGGAAAGAGCCCATTCGTAGTCGCGTTGGGCATCCAGATAATACCCCTGTTTTTCTGCCTTGCTTCCATCCAGGAAATAACCTTCCGCCCTCTGGAGGTTATACCGATTCAGGGATTCCGCCCGGCCCTGCAAAACCGTGGGATCAGAAGGTTTGAGAAGGTAAGCTTGTTGGTAATACCAGAAGGCTTCCTTCCACTTTTGGGCCTTAGTGGCTTCCTGCCCCTTCAACAACAACCCGTTGAAAACCCGCGACTCCCGTGAAGTAGTATCCCAGGTAAATCCCACTTCCAAAAGGTGGCTCCCTGGCAATCCGACGCCGTTAAGCGTGGGCGATTGGTTCCAGGAAAACTGGTAGGCATAATCAATCGTTAATCCAGTGGTTTTCCACCCGAAGCCGATGGTGCCCGTATCGGCGTCCCCTCCGGCCCGAAGGGCCACCCCCCAAGGGATAAAGGCCCATTCAGCTCCGCCTTGTGTGGTTAAGACTCCTCCGCTTAACTCCTGGCAAAGGGTGAGGATCAGCTTGTCCTCGCCCACGGAAGGACGGACGGCCAAACCATAACGCAGCAACAAGGGCACAAGATCCGTACCCACCACTCCCAGGTTGGGCTGGTTTAAATCCTCAGCGGAAACCCCCAGGCCGACCCAGGGAAATGGATCGTAAAGGGCCCCCGCCCCCACTGAAAAGGCGCTTGCCGAAACGTCCGAGGGGTTTACCCCCGCCAAGGGGGCCAGGAGGGTGAATTGCTGGCGCAAGAAAGATAGGCTGAACCCCAGGCGCAGGGGATGAAGAAAGGAGCCTTCGTCAAAACTCTTGCCGAAGGCGGCTTGAAGCCTGTCTTGCTGGAGGGTATTTGCGCCGAAATGGTCCAGGGAAAAACCCAAGCCATCGCCCGAACCCAAGGGAATAACCGCCGATAAATTTCCCGTGGATAGGCTGTCCCCCCCAATACCGGAAAAAAGATTTTCGTAACGCGCCGTGGCTATCCATTGTTCTTCATCTCCCAGGCCGGCCGGGTTGAAGGCCAAGCTGGAGGTCCCTTCGGGCAAAGCCACTCCGTTCCCCCCCAAGGCGGCTTCCCGCGGAGGAACACTGAAATCCAGGAAAGCCGCCCTGAGCCCGATTGGGGCGGCCAGGAAGATCACCAGTCCCCAAAGAAAAACCCGGATCATCGCAACACGGTAACGGTTCCGCGGCGCACCGTCCCGTTCGATTCCAATAAATAGAGATAGACACCGGAAGAAACGATATTGCCGCCGTCATCATGGCCGTCCCATTGAACATCATGGCCCGGGGAGAAATCCAAGGACCGGATTTTTCTTCTCCTCAGGTCCGCGATTAGGATGCGCCCCGCCCCGTGGCCCAAAGGAAGAGTGAAGTGGGTGGTATTGTTGGTGGGAAGCTGGGGAGTAAAAGGGTTGGGCCAGACCAGTATGCCGGGCGGGGGTGTGGGGGTTGAGGTGAAGATCAAAGTGCTGGTAGGAGTAAAGGTTGAGATAGGACTGAGGGTGTTGGAGGGGGTGGCCGTAATGGTAGGAGTGCTGGTGGAAGTCAGGGTTGGGGTGATGGTTGGGGTCGAGGTTAGGGTGCTCGTGGAAGTCGGAGTAGGGGTGAAGGTGGGGGTAAATGTAGGGGTAGGAGTCGAAGTAAATGTTCGAGACTGGGTAAGAGTGGGGGTTGAGGTTAGGGTGAGAGTGTCCGTGGAAGTTAGAGTAGAGGTGACGGTTAAAGTTGGAGTGGAAGTTGGGCTGAAGGTGGGGGTGAAGGTATGGGTCGGAGTCGGGGTGAGAGTGGGGGTCGAGGAGGGGGTTTGGGTAAAAGTGGGGAGAGAACTGATACAAACATTGCCGAAAACGGCCGTCGTGGGCGAGCTGTTAGACCCGCTCCAAACGATAAGTCCGTAAATAATAGTGTTGCCGACAAAAAAAGGATCGCTACTCAGGTCGTAGGAAGGCGTCGGTAGGGGGGTCCAGTTGGCTCCATCCGTTGAGACCGAAGGGTAAAGGACGTAGTCACTGTTTTGCAGCCGCAACCAGTAGGGTATGGTAACACTGGCGGACTCTAACACGGTCAACGGACCGTCAAGGGTCCTATCGGCGAACTGGGAGGTGGTAAGGGAAGGCCCACGGGCCCACAATAACCCCCCATCGCCCCCGGAAGCGGTTCCCCCACGGATGAAGATTCCGGCCACAGTACTGACTCCCACGGAGCCGGTCACACTTTCCAGTTGAGCCTGTACCTGGTCATTCCCGGCGAGGGTGACATAAGCCGCCCCGGCATTTTCGAATGTTTGGGTTACTGATTGATAGTTTCCTGTACCGATCAGCGTGATGGAACCCGAGCCGGAACTCAAGGTTACGGAACCGCCGCCCCAACTCACGGGCGTCAGCGTGGGAACCGGGCATTGGGCATTCGCAGAAAAAACGCCAAAAAACAAAAGAAAGCAAAGGAATACATATTTGAAATCCCGAATCCCCATAACCACGATTCTCCGGATGGAATAGGATTGACTCCCTTCCACAGGTCTTTATCTTAATCCTTATTGCCGTTGAAGGCATCCTTATAGAATTAGGGTAAACGGGATTTTTGGCTAATAAAGATTCGGTAAAGGAGCCAAGTTCGTCTTCTCGGGCTAATGCAAAAGGTTCAGTTGTGTTTTAATGTGAAAGGCTTGCAGCCTTCGGGGCGTTCCGGAATTCCTGGGGTGTTTTTCCCGTCGACCTTTTAAAAACATCGAAAAAATACTGAAGGTTGTTAAAACCACATTCCTGGCTGACTTGGGCGATGGGAAGGGCGGTTGAACTTAATAACTCCCCGGCCTTTTCAATTCTTACTTTCCTCAAATAAGCCGAAAAACCCATTCCGGTGATTTTTTTGAACCCTCTTCCGAGCACCGAAATGGAAAATCCGTTTTCCCGGGCGACATTCTCCAACTTGAGATCCTGGCTAAAATTCTGGTTGATATATTTTCGGACCATCTCAAACCGAAATGTTTGGGACGTTTGCGCGGGCTTTAAACTCAACGCCAAAAGTCGTTGAAGCGATTCCAGGAAAATAGATATGAGATCCGCGATAGTTCCTGACGTGTTTAACCGCTTTTCAAAAGACTCGAATAAGGATTGAAGATCCCCATCTTGTGCGGGCAATCGCCTCCGCAGAATATCGACCATATTCCCAAAGGTATAAAGGAAATGAACCTTTACGTTCTCCACTCTTCCTGCTGAAAAAGCGAGTATTTGCTTGGTGTATTGGTTCCTCGCCGCCTCAATCTCGCCCGTCCGGCCTTGGGTATAGGCCTCAATAACGGCTTTGGAAAGGGCGTAGAAGTTCGTCGGTTCCGGGATGGTGGGGTTCGTACGAATGTCTTCATAAAAAAGAATGGGCCTTCTGAGCGGCCTGCAATAATTCAAAGACGAGACGGCTTGTTGGAAAACCTTGGAAAGATTTCCGAAGGGATGTTGGCACCGGCTGACACCGGCCAGTACTTTTGCATTTAACCGGTGTTCCACAAAACGCGAAACCAGGTCGATTTTGTCGAGGATTTCAAGCTTCTCCTGGGTTTCGTTTTGGTTCGAATCAGAAGAAGTGAAGTATAAAACCCCGTTGTTCTCCAGGGGGCTGGAAATGGTATTGGGGATAGACCTGGAAAATTTAAGAAGCTCATTCTGGAAATGATGGTTCCGGAGGGCGGATTCCAATTCCACTTGATGTTCCCTACCTTGGTCCTCCATTTGAAAGGCAATGATGGTGGTAGGAACACGGTTAATGCCCTGTTCTTCCTTGCGCCATTTCTCGGCCCTCTCTTTTTCACTCCACCAGACAGGAGGATAGACCCGGTTATTCTTGACTGCGGTTTCTACCCAAAACCGGTGGGGGAGATATTTGGCGAAAACTTCATTTTTTAGGCTCTCCGCCCGTTGGCAGGCCTCTTCCCGGTCAAACTCCCCCGCAGTGACTTTAGCGTATATTTCCAGGAGTTCCTTCAGGGCCGAATAAACCGGCGCTTCCACCAAGGGTGTCTTCAAAATAGCCGTCACATACCTGGAAAAATCCGGTTCGAATTCCTGAGGTTTTGCTTCCGATAATTTTTCCCATTGCTTGAGAAGCGAGCCTTTGTCGGGGCTTTTCTTTAGAAAAACACCGGATTGAAGGACGCCGATAGCTTTTCCATCTCGAACGATAGGAACGAAAAAACTTGAAAGCCCGTTTTGCGTTCCGCAATAAGTTTTTCCGTCGCGCAGGGTTTTATGAATATAAATACGGTTGAAAGCCTGCCGTTCTTCCCTTTTCCCGAAAATGTCGTCAAACTCAATGGGCCAGGATTCCCGGTTATGGTAACGAATCGGATTCCATTGAAAAGGGGAGCCCTTGGAAATGATCCAGCATTCCAAATCCAGGTAGAAATTCAGAATTCGAATAAGCCCGTAATAGGGGAAAACCTGGTCAACCCAGTTTGTTTTTAAAGCTGGCATGCAAATTCCTCGGAATGGACTAAAAGCTCAAAATCAATTAGAAGGCCTTTTGAAAGCCATTGAGCTGGATTATCGAGGAATAATCAAAAAAGTTGGGTAAAAAAATGGTAGCGATTCACTATTACAAAAAACTTTCGTTAAGCGATTAACGGTCATAAACTTTTGGCGGAGCAAGGCCGATCCGATATCAAATTCATTTTTTATTGGTCTTACGGATATACAAATTATCCTCCAAAAAGATCAATGAATGTTCCTGAGTTGAATTTTTTAAATTTTGGAAGGTGAATTAATTAACGCTGGAATCAGGGGCTGAAAACCTTTTCCATTTCGGTAAAAACTTCGCTTATAACTCCACGGAAATACTTGAAAAAAACTCTTTTCCAGGTCCTTTACCAAAGCTAAAAATGGAGCTGGGGACCGGGTTTGAACCGGCGACCTGCTGTTTACGAAACAGGGACAGCAGTTTTCCAGCTTCATGAGGGCTGTTTCAAAAATTCAACTAGTCCCCAGCACGCTTTTAAAAGCCTTTGTCCTTAACGGTTTTACGACCCAAGAGGACAAGGGCTTCTTTTTTGAAATGGCGGTCAAGGACACTTGGTGACGGTCAAATCCCCATTTTGACGGTCGAGTTTGACACGTATATGACACCTGAATCGATCTGCCGGGAACCTAAATTGAATTTTTCTCCCGTTTAAGGTTTGACATAAGCGAGAGCCCCGATATAGTCACGATCAATAATGTCAATGTCTGCGTGTTTGTATCGAGCGGTCCACCACAAAGCCCTTTGTGCTTCAACATAATCAAGGACAGTAGCGTGATGTTCGTTCGCAAATCGAGTAATAATTTTTTGTATTTCAGGACTGCTAGGATTGTTTTTGACTAGGTAAAGATATTTTGCAAAGTCCTGATTTCTTTCCGCAATTTCATCATCAATTTTGACGTTTAATTTTTCTTCTGTAAGCATAGCTTCAATTCCAAACTCTGCTCCGCTGTCAATGGGCGCGCCAGAGTTGTTATTTATTTTTTCCCATTTTTCATTTATTTCCTCGTTTGTGACCCGAACGTCGAACTGTTTTGCCGTTTCGTTGTAAATAATCTTCCGAATCGCTAAGCCAAGCCGTTTGTCCAAAATGGTTTGGGTATCAGTCGGTTTCGCTTTCAAATCATTTTTTGTAACAACGATACCATTCACGGTAGCGAGGGCAGATTTCTCATGCCTATCGCCGTCGTCATCATGAGCATTTACTTTCAAATTGCCCGCCAGTGAAAACAAAGACAAAGAAAGAAGCAGAACAGCAAGATTTGACTTTTTCATTTTTCTCCTCCGAATCATTGAATGGGTACTGCTAAAACAGGATTGGTTGCGGGGAATCCAGAAGGGAAAGCCATAACGGCTCCGCCAGGATCATCAAAAGCTAAAACTTTAATTTCACCTACTCCTTCAAATGTGCCTATCAGTCCAGGAGCAAAGAAACTATTATTTGTGGAATTTTTACTTTCAAAATTGAGTGAAGGAACGAAGGCTGGGTCCGGATTATAGTCAGCCATAGACTGGAGCAAATGTTCACCGTTAGAATCCAAATAGTAATGGTCCTCCGTCCAACCAGAAATTTCGCTTGGAATATTTGGATTTTCTGGGCTATAGAGGTTTACAAAACTATTACCAACCCATATTGTTTTACCTCCCGGCAAAACGTTGATTGAATAATTGATGAGATTGTATTGTTCCAAAATCTCATAATTGAGTCCAACAAGAACAAGGCCAACATCTTCAACAGGTACCCGGTAAAAAACAATTGTGGATTCGAGTCCAAGAGGTGGCGCCTGTGCTTGATTTCGCGTCGCGGTGACAATAATAGGAGACTGCATATTACTGGCATTAAGGATTATCTGATTAGTCCCTAGGGCCAAGTTGTGTTCGTTAAAGGTAAAAGAGAACGAGCCGTTTTCAGATGGATTGCTCGCTGTAGCTCTCGGGGCGCTGAAAGTAACATTTGTCAACGTTCCAACAGTCTGATAGTTCACTTTTGTATTATTCTCGTCGCTCGCATCCACGCTGATTGCAACCGCCGAAGCGGGTGGGGTCGGCGACGTAGATGGAGATACGGTTGGAGTTACCGAGGGACAAATTATGGTACAAACGATGGGAGATACCGTTGAATCGTAAGTGGAATAACAATCACATGGCATGGGGTTACCGCAAAAATCATTGCATCCAGTATCACTCGCTTTCGCTGTGTGCAAATTAGCTTGGTTTGATACTTGCGGGCTGTTGATGGTTTTGTTGGTGCAACTTTGTGATAACGTCAAAATCAAGATAAAAACCGCACCCAAAGCCGTAAAACTACAGAACATCACAATACTTCGAAATAGTTTATTCATGTGCTGACCCCACCTTTAAGTTATATGTTTACCATCCCGGTAGGAGAAACTAGCCTGAAGAAAGAATACTGCAATTTTTAAAGAGTGCATGTAAAAAATAAAAGCTAAGGTCCAAAAGTGCTGAATAAATGGCCGAATTTAAAAATTTGGGTTTTCCACCCCTGGGTGCGAGAAATGCTCGGTAAAGATTTATTAAGTCAATGGTTTAAGGCGAAAAGACCCACCTGGCTTTATGTGGCGATTCTGGTTAACGGTGGCCTGATTTTTTACACTACCCACGTTACATTTCAAGGATTTCCGTATTCACCGGACGAATACTCGTATCAGATTTCTGCCGGACTCTTTTCAACTGGAAGGCTTTCCGTTCCATCACCGGAACCCCGCGCCTTTTTCGATACGGCTAATATCGTCAACAACGGAATCTATTATGGGAAATACCCTCCGGGGTGGCCTCTTTTGCTTGCTGTGGGAAAGATCCTGAATCTGGAATGGTGGGTAAATCCTTTTTTAAGTCTCCTCACCCTAGCACTTTTATTCGTCATGGCACGAAATCTAGTTTCGCCCCAAGTGGCAAATATCGCGATGGCCCTGACTCTTTTTTGCCCCTATTTCATTTTTAATTCAGCTTGCCTCATGTCCCACCCAAGCGGATTGCTTTTTTTGACATTAGCTGCCTATTTTCTCATAGGGGCGGAACTCAACTTGGAGTCGGCCGTCGGATTGGGAATGGCTTCAGGTTTTGCATTTCTTATCCGCCCTTTCACGGCGGTATTGGTTCTTGCTCCATTGCTTCTTTATTTTTTGAGTACGGCACTACATCGTGGTGATCGTTTGTATGTCAAAAATTTACTGATATGTACCGTATGCTCTTTTTCCTTTTCCTGCTCCTTGGCTTTCACGGCGTTGTTTTGGTCCACGAATGATTTATTAAGGGAATCCATAAAACCCTTCAGCCGGACATTGTTCCAATAGGCCAAGCCGCCCATGAAATTCTTCAGGGCCACATAGTTTCCTTTCGGCGCGGCACCCGCCGCGGGCACGCCCGTATTCAGGTACCCGTATTTCTTGTAGCCTTCCTGGATATTCAAAACGCAACCCGTGGTCGCGTCATTGAAGGGATAGGTCAATCCATCCATCACCCCGTAAAAATCAAATTTCACCGGCGCAAGGCCAGCCACCTCTACAACCTGTGGGCCGCCATGCGTCGAAAAGAACGAAGGCGTTTTTGAACGTTTGATCTCAAAACTTCCCCCTACCGGAGGTTTCAGGGCCGGCATCATCAAGTTTTGACTTTTCTCAACCGCGTCCATCTTGGATTGCATGAGTTGTTTCCCCGCCTCGACATCCTTGGAATCCATGATCGCAAAGGCGCCCGAAAGCTCCTTATTGATAAAAAAATAAACCACCCCTTCCGATTTCATGAAAACACTATCGAAGACTTCGGGCAACGGCAGTTCTGCCGATTTGAAGTTTACGTTGTCTTGCACTTGAACTTCGCAATTTTTCCCCAGGTAATTGCCAAGGGCGGTATCCTTAACGGCAATCCCCAAGGCCATCAGTTTTTTATACGCCGTCGGATCCCCGATATCCGAGTAACGGAAACTGCAAATGTCCTTTTTATCCACGTTCAGGACGCAATCCGAATTACCTTTGCCACAGTTTTTCTTCGCCAAAAAATCATCGAAGGTCGTTCCCCAGGCGAAACCCTTATAACCGTTAAAAACGGCCGCTTGGGAAGCATCAGTTGTGGATTGGCAATAAGCAAAGGCGGGAAAGAAAATCGAAAAAAGCAGGAAACAAGCCTTTCTCAATTTCATAAAAACTCCATTCAATTTGGATTGCGGGCTCAGGGATTTTACTTCCGCAAACAAGTGGTTGTAATGGAAATTTCACCAACTCCTGAATCCCAAAATTAGACTTTTGTTGTTTTACTGTCTGCCCTCCCGGAAGTTCCCGTAAAAAAGCTTCCCGGCTTCGGAGGGACTTTGCGGCCAATCCCAAACAAAAGGGGGCAGCCCTTGGAGCTACCCCGAAATCGTCCATCTTTGATCGTTCCCATACTTAATCTTAATGCGTCGCCACCTTTGGTCACGAAGTCCACACCGGCAAAGGTGGCGGACGGCTTTCATTCAATCACCGGATGCCGGTTCCCCCTGGTCCTGGTACAGTTCCGGGGCGCAATCGGAACACCGGCTTTTCCAGAGTTCAAAATTCCATTTCTCCATCACCGCCCCGCAACAAGTGCAACGGCTGATGATGTTATGTGCAGTAGCTAGTTATGTGGAGTGACTTCTGATTAACTCTTATTTTTATTTGAATAGCCGGAAACGCACTCTTTTTACTTCACATAATTTAGCGTGGTGGACTGACATACTTTTTCCGATTTGGAGATGAGAAAAGTATTTATATCCCTTTTGAATTTCCAAGGTTATTAAATTCCCCAAAACTTAAAAGCTTTCCTCTGCTGCATCCCCGGTCATTAGCGTTCGAAAAACATTTTTTCAAATGAAGCCAATTAAATGTGGGATAATGATTGCCAAGATGGTTTGCGAATAATGATGCCAAAACAAATCCTTTGGGACCTTGTATGATGAAAAAACTTGCTTCTAAATACAAAACCGCTCTTTTAATTTCTTCTCAAACTTTTCGAATCAGCTTTGGAATTGTGTTTTTTATACTTGCCCAATTACCCATTCATGCCCAGACCACTGTTAGCGGAGGCGCAACGCTGACAGTAAGTGCCGACAGCGGACTGGGAGCTTCCGGAACAACCCTCACCCTGGACGATGGAACATTGCAAACTTCCGCGGGCATTTCCTTTGACCCCACCCGGACCATGGTTTTGGGAAGCGGCAATGGTACCTTCGACACGAACGGGTTTGATTCATCTTGGGGAGGAGCCGTAACAGGAAGCGGGGGTTTGTCGGTGATTTCCTCCATTCCCGGAGGGGCCTTGAACTTGAGTGGCACCAACAGTTATACGGGTGGAACCTATGTTGGAAGCGGAACGGTTTTAAACATTACGAGCGACAATAACCTGGGAACGGCGCAAGGCCTGTTGACCCTGGATGGCGGCACCCTGCAAGCTGGGGGCAATTACATTTACAGTTATCGCCCGGTGAGTTTGACATCCCAGGGTGGTGCCTTCGACACGAACGCTTATACCTTGATCCTTTATGGAGAGATTGAGGGGGCCGGCGGCCTGACGAAAGTCGGAAACGGCACCCTCGAATTGAACGGGGCCAACAGCTATGGCGGGGGAACGACCGTCAATGGGGGCGAGTTGTATGTCTCCAACGATGCCGCATTGGGAAACCCGGCCGGAATCGTGGCGGTGAACAACGCGACCTTCGCATCCTATGGTCTTACCACTTCACGCGATTTTGTGCTTTCGGGTAGCACCACCTTCGATTGTGACTTCACCGACTTCGAGGGCATCCTATCCGGCACCGGAAGCCTGACTAAAACAAGCAATAATCCAATGACCCTATCGGGTGTTAATACCTACAGCGGCGGCACCACGCTAGCCGCCGGAATCCTCAGCATATACAACGAAGACAATTTGGGGACGGGGCCCCTTGCCTTGAGCGGCGGCACCCTTCAAACCCTGGATGCCATGACATTCACAGGCAATATTCTCCTTGGGCCCGATGGTATTGGAACCATTAACACCGACGGCTTCAATTCCACCTTTTCGGGAGTCATCAGTGGCAACCTTGGTTACCTTTTTAAATCGGGGGCTGGAACCCTGACTCTGGCTGGCTTAAATACTTACAGCGGGTACACCTACATCAGCGGGGGAATCCTTAATGTTGCGTCCAACCAGAACCTGGGGACCGGTGGCTATGTTTGGATGGAAGGGGGGACTCTCCAAGCCGGGGCCTCCGTTACCTTCACCAAGACCCTCTACCTGGATACGGGCGGGGGAACCATCGACACCAATGGCTACAACGTCCTTTGGACGGGCGGAGTCATGTGGCTATCCCCTTTTATCAAGACCGGCGCGGGAACCCTGACCTTGGATGGGTCTAGTTACGGCTACAGCCCCGGTTCCACACAGATCGACATCCGCCAGGGCTCTTTGGTATTTGCGGACACGATGGTGCCGAACGACGCGGCTATTTCCATTGAGAGCGCGGGTACCCTGGACTTGAACGGGAATAACCTGACACTAGGCAGCCTGTCCGGCACGGGGGCGGTTTCCATGGAAACGGCGACCTTAATTCTTGACGGGGCGGTGGGTAGCTCTTTCGGCGGCGTGATATCGGGCACGGGTGAACTAGTCAAAACAGGGGCCGGGGCTTTGACTTTGACCGGCACGAACACCTATAGCGGTGGGACTTCCGTTTCTGGAAGCCTGTTAGCAGTAGGTTCCATTGGCGCCTTAGGGGCCGCCGGATCGACCCTTACGCTGGACGCAGGCACCCTTCAAGCCGCTTCGGGAGTCAGCCTCTCGAATAACCTCCTCGTGACTGCCAATGGCGGGATTTTCGATTCAAACGGGTTTGATTCCACTTGGGCCGGGAACATCACCGGTACGGGTGGCTTCACCAAAACAGGCCAGGGAATTCTCACCCTGGACGGCACGGCCTCGAATGCTTTAGGGGTGACCGTGTTGAACGGCACGCTGGAAGTGGGGGACATCGGAAACACGGAAGCCCTAATCAATTGTCCCGTTTCCATCGCAAGCGGGGGCCAATTAACCGGTTACGGATCCGTTTTTGGCGTTGTCACCAACAGCGGCACATTAAAACTCCAGGGAACCTCCGGTAGTTTTAATGTGGCTCAATTTGACCAGCTTCCAGGCGGGACTTTCCTGGTGGAGACCGCCCCAGGCAACGGAAATTCGGCCGAACTAGCTACATTCAACGCGAGCTTGAACGGGGCAATGACGGTCACCTCCGATCCGGGTATTTATAGTATTCGCACCAAGTATCTGGTTCTTTCCGCCGCCTCAACTTTGGCGGGCACCTTTTCAAGCGTTTCTGACAGTCTGACCAATTTGACGCCGAGTCTTCTTTACGGAAACAACTCGGTCACCCTGGTTTTAACCCGCAATGACATCAACTTCCATTCACTGGCTTCGACTCAAAACCAAATTCAATTGGCTCAGGCCTTGGATCAAGGGATTTACCTCGGAACCGATGATTTCGTGGACAAATTAGGCGAACTTTACAACCTTTCCCCCAGCCAAGCGCAGGCCTCCATGAACCAGATGAGCGGTTCTTCCTATATCCCTATCAACTTGGTTCTGTTAGGCCAGCTAAACCAGTCTGCCGACCAATTGATGGCAAGGGAACAGGGGATCGGTTTGTCTCTTCCACAAAACTGGCAGGTGTCTCCAAGCAATTCCATTATGTCGGACGTTCAAGTCCCCATGACTGCGTCCAGCGGGACTTCCTCTCCTAACGACTTCCCGGGTTTTTGGATGCAAAGTTCAGGATCCTATGGCACCGTTTATGGTTCCAATAATTTCGTGGGATACGCCGTTAATTCCTACAGCTATATAAGCGGTTACGACTTTCCCCTGGCAGGAGACCTCAAGATGGGTTTGACTGGCTCGTATCTTCACTCGGGCCTGACTTCCACCGATGGCGGAAACTCGGAAACCACTGTGGACAGCTACCAAGCCGGCATTTTCAGTGACTTTCGGAGAGGGAAATTTCACTTCACCCTCTTGGCCGATGGGGGATGGGACCAGTTGAAGACCGAGAGAGTCGTCAGCATCGGCACCGATACGGCGACAGCCAATGCCGCCAACACGGGAAACGAGATGACAGCGGCCTTGCAAGCCTCTTACGATTATGAGGACTCGGGTTTTTCGATGAAGCCTTTCGCAGGCCTCCGCTATAACAAGGTTTGGATGAATGGCTTTACCGAAACCGGGGCCGGATCACTTAATTTACAGGTAAACAGCTGGTCGGTCGATTGTCTGGGAGGCGAGGTCGGAATCAACATGGCTCGTAATATTTCGCTCGGCAAGGATGCTTCCTTGACACCTTCTTTTTCAGCCACAGCGGGCCCGGTTATGTCCGGCAATATTTCTAATATTCATGGAAGCTTCACCGGGGCTCCTGGAGCGTTATTCTCCATGCAAGGAGGGACGGAGGATCCTTTTCTGTACGGTTTAGGGCTCGGCCTTGATCTCCAGCTTTCAAAGGTTTTCCATCTGTTCGTGGGCTTCAATGGAAATTACAACAACGCTCTCAGCTTGAACACCTATGGAGGTGGAATGAGTTGGGCATTTTAAGAACCGGAAAGATGTTTAGACGTTTTCAATTTTCCGTTGTAATCATCTTTTTTATTAAAAATATCCCAGGTATTGCCCCTTCCTTAAGATTTTTTTGGATTTCCTCTCTTGCGTTTCGCACGACCCACTCGCCCTGTTTCCCAGCCTAGGCAGGGCAAGTTTTCAGCGATTTTAACATGAACCAGTTTGCCCGATGGACGCCTCGACAACCGTGCCAACAAGTTCACTTCACATAACTAAAGGCGTGACAGCCACTCCAGAATGCCTTTATCCCTTTGCCACGAAGGCCCATGTTTGCCAACTTTCGGAAGAAATTTTTCACAGGACTGAAGCGTTTTCCGTTTCATTTCCATATCGAGTTCAATGTAACCATGGGTGGTCTCGATGGAAGAATGGCCAAGCCAGGATCGGATCATATTGAGATCGACGCCGGATTGAAGCAAATGCATGGCTGTCGTGTGTCGAAAGGTATGTGGCCCAATCTTTCGAGCGAGAAGGGTTGGAGCGGTTTTGGCCGCCATGCCGACCCATTGGATAATCAGATACCGTAAACCAAAACGGGAAAGTCTTTGCCCTTTGGCGTTCAGGAAAAGAGGAACACGCTCCGAAAATCGTACACCACGTTCTTCCAGATAGATTTTCAACGCGTCCACGGTTTCGGGCCAAAGGGGACATGTCCGCTCTTTGTGCCCTTTCCCAAGTATTCGAACCATGTAGGGACGGTTGAACCGTATTTGAGGAACGTCTAAATCAATCAGTTCCTGAGCCCGTGCGCCGGTGTTGTAAATCATCCGCAGAATGGCCTCGTTGCGTTTGCCGTGGGATGTCCTGGTATTTATGTGGTTGAGTAAATGGATCACTTCTTCCCGATCCAAATATCCCATGACCGAATGGGCTTCCCGTTTGAATGGAATCCCTAACACTGCTTGGGAGATGGCAAGTAATCGCGGGTCTAAAGATGTCAAGTAGCGGAAAAAGGAACGAATCGCCGCGAGCCTTGCGTTACGGGTTCGGATTCCATTCTGTCGCTTTTTTTCGAGGTGAAGTAAGAATTGACGAACGGTATCAGCGGCAATATCTTCCACTTGTAGTTCCACACATGGTTTTCGATGATATTCCGCCGCAAAACCGAGGAATAATTTCCAAGTATCCCGGTAAGCCAAAATTGTGTGAGAACTCAAACCCCGTTCGCTGGTTATGTATTTTTCGAAGAAATCACGGATAGGAACAGCAACATTAGTGGACATGGGCAGCCTCCTTTCGAGTTCCGGTCACGCAAGGTAAAGCGCAATGGTTCCAAAATCTCTTGTTGGCCTCTGAAAGAAGTTCAGCGGTGGCACGTAGATAAACTTCCGTACCGGTAAGGCTGGAATGGCCCAAATAGGTTGACAGCAGGGGAAGCTTGGACGAAATGGTGGCTCCTTCCCGATACCATTTGGCTAGACGATGAACGGCAAAGCTGTGTCGCAAGTCGTGAATCCTCGGTTCCCACCTTCCTGCCAACCCTCGGATTTTCTTTTTACGCGTGATTCTTCGAAAAATTTGTCGAATGAAACATTGCTCGTAAGACTTCCCATTGCCATCGTGAGTAGGATGGATAAAAACCGGTGAGCTTTTATTGGTGGAAAATCCTGCCGCCCGCCGTCGGCCTAGGTAGGAACGCAAAACTCGAACGGTGGAAATGGAAAGCGGTACCAAGCGTGACTTTTTGAACTTGGTTTGCCGGACCAAAAGTAACCTTCGTTTGAGGTCAATATCCCCCAATGTCAACTTCAATCCTTCGCTAATACGCAACCCGGCGTTGTAAAGCAATCCGATGAGAGTTGAGATCACGACAGGACGGAAAGAACCTTTGGGCCCAATTCGCTTTATCGAGGCCAAAATGGTTCGGATTTGACCCTTTGTGTAGATATAGGGAATCGGTCGTGTCTGCTTAGGCGAAAGGCCATATGGGATCTGAAATGTCCCCTGCTCGAAATTTTTGAGATAACGACAAAATTGCCGAAAAACAGTAATCCGGGCGGCTCGAGTGTTAACGGCAAGTCCCTCAATGCTTTTGAACCACCGATTCACGATCTCATGTGTGATGGTCTGTCCTGGCTTAAGTACGGTCGCAAGAAATTTGTCGATATATTGAAGTTTTTTGGGGAGCGCGACTGCTTTCCATCCGTATGCGCGACGCATATCCAAAAAGGCTTGCAACCTCGCGGCCACCGGACTGTGAAAAATATAAGTTTTCATGATTGCACCCCCACCCACGGCATTGTCACTTGGCGAAGGGTTTTGAGATCGGCTTTGGCATAAATAAAGGTTGTGTTCAGATACCTGTGGCCAAGGATGTCGGCGATAGCCTTCATCGGACTATCTTGCGCTAAGGCCCGGATGGCTAGTGAATGGCGGAACGTTCTTGCGCCCCCGCCGGGAATCTTCACTCCGGCCTTAGCCATGTAGGTTTGTGCCAAGTAACTTACGGTTTGACAATTCAACGGGGCATGGGGGGCTGTAACTGAAAGAAATACATTTCGGAATGGACTTTTTGGACGGTGCCGCAAGTAAGCCAAGATGGCTTCGCCCACCGATTCCAAAAGGGGAAGCTCTACTTCCTTGCCGCCTTTTCTTGCGCGTATACGGATGGTGGATCGTTCCCAGTTGATATCTTCCAACAACAATTCCACAACTTGGGTTCCCCGGACGCCGTAAGCCATCATGGCCAACAGAATGGCGTAATCCCTGGAACCAATTGGAGTGGAACGGGAAACCACATTGAGGATACGTTGTAACTTGGATTCCTCAATCCCTTGTGGCAGGCTGGCTAAACGGTAGGATGGAATGGATGGAATCACACCGGATAAATCGTCAGTAGTGTACTTCTGACGGGCGCAGAACCTTAGGAACCAACGCAGTGTGCCTGCTAATTGCCTCAAGTTGCTTGGACTTTCATGCAAATGCTTTTTGACGTAATCTTCGATGTCAATAGCTTTGAGGGATTTCATCCGTTTTGGGCGAACTTTTTTTCCTATACCCTCCAAGAAAAGGGAAAGCCTTTTGCGCGTTCTTTCAATGGTAAGTTCCGTACGCCCGTAGTCCTCCTTCAAAATTTTCAAATAGGGTTCAAGCATCCAGTTATATGGTTTGATAACTGGTTTTTCAGTTACGACCCCCTCATCGGTCAAATAAGCGAATAATTTTTGAATTGCTCTCGTCACAAGATATTTCGGACGCTCATTCCTGATGTTTTGAGGGTCCGGCAGATAGTAGGTCAGGAATGGTTTGATGAGTGATGATCGGATTAACCGGCACGAAGAAATTCTTTTCTCAATAAGAAAATAATTGAAGGCACAACAACGGCTAAGTGTATCTATCGCCAATGAAGTGCAATAACCTCTTTCCTTGAGATAAGCCGCGAATCCATCGAAATGAGGACCCAGTGGCCCTCGGCGGTAATCCGCCAATGTCCTTTTTGTTTTGTAATAGGTTTCAAGCATGGTAGTGCTCCTTTTTCTCCTCTCTCAAATTTGAAGAGGAAAAGCAGTCTACCAACTTGAATTATGTGAAGTGAAAAAGGGTGAATCCCTGGATGATTAACAAGAAATGAAGGCAATTTGGAGCGTACTCCACATAATTAAACACTCCACATAACACTAGTTATGTGAAGCTTCACATAATGGAAGAAGTAGTCGTTATCAAACCCCATCTTTCCGGGCCTCTCCTTCCTGGGGATAGGCTTAACGGGTTTCATGGGCCCTTCACTTTTTTGGCGGCACCTCTCATGGGAGCCCAATTCTCAAACCACAAAGCCAGCCGTTCCAGGTTCGTGTTGACCAGCCCCAAACTCTCGTTGATCTTCGCCAATTGGTCGGGAATGTTCTTGCAAGCCTCCAATTGGGCGGCGGCAAGTTCCCTTTCCTCCTCATTCGTTAAAGGATTCATTTTCCGGCCTCGTTCCCCGCGGGCTTATCCGGCTGGGTTCCAACGACCTCCAACAATACCCCTTCTGAGTAAATTTCAACGGGCCATTCCCACCTTTTTGCCAAGCCCATGGCGAAGGTTTTGGCCCGGTAAAAATTCCTGAATTCATCGCAAAGCTGGTGAATCAAAATGGGGAAGCCCCTTTTGTTTTTCCGGGTGGCGTTAAAAGTGAATTTCATTCCTGATCTCCTTTCCACGTTGGCCGGGGCTTTCCAATGCCCCGGCGATTTGTAAAAGAGGCTTACCGGCTGGGGTCGGCCCCCAGCCGGTAAGCCCCGGTTCCTTCCTCAAGAGTTTTGTTTCAAGGGTTCTACCCGCCCCCTTCCGGCGAAGAGGGCCGCTTCCTCAACGCCCATCCCCGCGTCCCGGCATTTCTGGTAGTACCCGTTAAAGACGATCTCCTTGCGGGAAAGCTGGCCCGAAAAGGTGAGGGTGGAGCCGTCCCTGAAATAAACCTTGGTGACGACCCTCCTTTGGAACCCTTGGGAAAAAACCTCCTCCCGCACGGCCTTCTTGATCTTGGGGATTTCAACGGTTTCATTCATGGGGGCTCCTCCTTTCAAAGCTTGAAACCTTTCGGATGCCTCCAAGGTCAAGAAGTTGCTTTCCAAGAGAGGCCGCGTCCTGCCTAGAAACCCTCAAGGAAATGGGCTCGGTCTTGCCCACCTGCCTCGAAAAAACCCAAAGATTGACCTGCCCCCTTACGTCGCTGAAAACCTCCACCTTGCGGGGCACGAAATAACCGTTCCTTTTACCAAGGGGACCATTTATCGTCCCTCTTTCAGCCTGCCCACTGCCTGCTTCTAGTGATCTCATTTCATTGCTCCTCCCGATGGAATTTCCTGCAAAGGAGCAAAAATAACACGGCCCGGCGGAAGCCCACCAAATCCCTGAGGTCATGTCTACACCTCAAGCAGCTCTAAGTTTTATGCCGAATGACTGCGTGGCTTTGGGGCCCGTTTCAACGGGAATCCTGGAGCCACGCGGCATAATCCGGGACGCGGCATTAAGGACAAAAACATTAATTCCCCGGTACCGCTTTTTGGTTGCGGCGTTGACCGGCAGGGGGAGCCCCCGCCCCTGCTTCCAGGGCTTCTCCCAGGGCGCGACTCCCTTCTCCAAGTCCTCCAAGACCCGGCTGGTGATTTCCTCGGCGATGTTGCGCTTCATAGACCCTCCTTATGCGATTGAGTGGACAAGCTTTTGAAAAACGAAAAACTCCATCGGGTTCATGGCGCATCCCACCGCTTCCAAGAATTCGCCCTCAGTCAAGCCGTCCTTCACGTCCACCACGGCCAAGGTTTCCAGGTCCTCGATCTCGTAAAAGAAGAACCCTTCCTCCCTTCCAAAGTGGATTTCATACCGGCCCAAGACCTTGAACTTGCCGACCCGAAAAGATGGATGCGCCATAACCCCTCCTTAAAACCCCCAACCTTCCTCAAGCTTCTTGAGAACCAAGTCGATCTCCTCGTCCGTGACCTTCCAGCCCCCGGCTTGTATTCCCTTGATCGGCGGTCCCTGGGGCTCCAAGCCCTCCAAGTTCCCTTCCTGTTTCGTGTCCTGTTCCATCCGCCATCACCCCCTTTATTTTTTTGAAGGCTTTGCGCCTTTAAAAAACCGCCTTCCCCCTCCCCCCTCACAAGCCAAGGGGGGAGGGGGAAGGCAAAGCGGGAGTTTTGGGAGTCCGTGCTTGGAAGAAAGCGGAAACCAACCGGAAGGAAGAAAAGAAAGGCCACCCTTCGACTTTTGTGACAGCCCTTCTTTGGCTGGCGCAAAAGTTGCCCTTGCAAGGGTGGCCGGTTCATGGAGACAAAGCCCTATTGCACCTCGGGATGGACTCCCGAAACTACCCATCGTCCTAAGTCCTCAACTACCGGACCTCTATGTCTGCTTTATGGGTTTGCGACTGAACTTCAGGAAGGAACTACACCTAAGATCCACAACGAAGGTTCAAACGAATCCCCGATACCCGAAGGCGCTTTTCCCAACGGCAAACCGAGGCGGTTTTGTCATGTCACGCCGAAATTTGCCGGGGGGAAAAGCGCTTACTGAGGACTCAAACCTCCCATCCATTTACCGGCGACCTGCCAGGGCCGCATTTGTCCGTGGCCCAGGCGGGGAGACGCCTTTGGGGAGTGCCAATCCGAAATCCCCGACCCGGATTGTCGCCTCTAAAATTCCATCCCCCGGAGGGCTAACTTAGTTTGGCTGGCAAGCAAGACGGGGAGGGGATTTTCGGCTTGGCGGGGTCCCCAAAGGCAAATGGATGGGAAGCGGCTCCCTAAACCTCAATCGCTTCAAGGAAGGTTTTGGAGGTTCAAGGGGGGTTACTTCCCCCTTGTCGGGGTTTGGGGACAACGTCCCCGAGGAAAGGGGTGGGCCTGGACGCCCGTGATTTTCGGGCGGCTTGGCCCAGGGGGAAGGCCCACGCTCCAAGGCGGTTTTCCTTGGAGCGTTCCCCCCTTAAACATGACTTTCTTTTATCTTCCTCCGCCCTTTGTGTTAAATTCCCTTGGGTATGGAAAACCAAGGGGATATTAAATCCATGTTCAATCCTCTTAAAAACAGGGTCCTGGCGGCCAACCTCTTTTGCGTGTTGACCGTCTGTATTTCCGGCACTTTCCTTTTCCCCATAACTCTTCCCCACCTCATTGGTTTACAGGCCGTTCTTTTCCCGACCACCAACTATTCGCTATGGGTCTTGTATTCAGGTAAAGCCGCCGTCAACGATCCCAACCGTCCCAAAATCATCCGGCTATTCCTGGTATTGGGGCTAGGTGGGATGTTTTTTTGCCTGCTTCTTGAGGTCCTACTTTTATCCGTCAAAACCGTTTAAGAAACACACTCCCCACGGGTGACCGGAACCAGGCTTCCTGGGGGTTTTCCAGGAAGCTTGGTTCCAGGGACTTCCAGGGTTTGTCTTTGCCGTTGGTTCCTCATACCCGCACCCTACACCAGCAACCCCGCCGTTTCCTCCTACCACCCAACCCCTTCACTCACCACCCAACACTCACGAATCCACCTAAGGTTTGCTTTACCTAGAACCCCATCGAATACCCCTGCCACCTCCATACCGTCCTACCACTTCGGTTTTCTATGTTTGCTTTTGCCTTTTTTACTGTCCTTACCAATCTTCAATACGCATCAAGTCCTTGTCCTTGATACTTTTAGGTTTTTCCTCGCGGAGAGGGCGAACCCCCCTATCGCTTCTAGCATCATCACTTGATGCGTAGATAGGGGGGTTCGCCATCG
The DNA here is from genome assembly GCA_963770835.1 of uncultured Pseudomonadota bacterium. Taxonomy (GTDB): domain Bacteria; phylum Oederibacteriota; class Muellerivitia; order Muellerivitales; family Muellerivitaceae; genus JAJPJW01. The sequence goes on along the minus strand of CAVYRH010000010.1, from coordinate 3,028 downwards.
GAGCGAGGAAAAACAGGCCCATTCAAAGGGAAAACTTTATTTTTGGACTTCCATGGCGCGGAAGTTTTACTTCCATGGAGCATCGCCAAAACCATTGCCATTCCTTGCTGAAATGATTTCACGAGTGTTTCCCGCCCCGTTTTCTCCTTTGAATTCATAGCGGGCCGTTCTTCTTGGGCATAGCACACCCTGGCTATCAGAAGGTCGCTTAACCGGGTGGTGTAGTGGGGGAACTGGTACTGGAACAGGGTCCGGCTGGCCCCCGTGGTGGGGCCGGTGGCCGCCAACCGGATGGTACCCAGCCCTCAAGCAAGCAAAGCTTAGTGCCAAATTCTACTCGGGCCGAAGGCCCTTTGTATTTCGGGAATTGACTATCGTTTCGGAATACATCTGGCGGAGGGTGGCCAGTTGGTCCCCTTCCTATCGCAGGACGACGATTTTTCCCACACGCATTTCCTGGGACGAATCGTCATTGACACGCAGGACATAGACATAGAGACCGCTGGCGGTCGACTGGCGGGCGTTGTTTTGGAGATTCCAAACGAGCGTGTTCAATCCCTGGCTTCCCCCGGCTTGGGCACTGTAAACCTGTTCCCCGGTGAGGGCGAAAAGGCTCAACCTAACTTGCGCGGGTCCGTTCAAGTTCACGAGGAACCGGATGGGCTGGCCGTTCGTGGAAAGGTTGGGGGCCGCCACAACGGACTGCAACAAGGCGCCACGGGTTGGAACCGGCGTCGGGGTTTCCGTCGGGGTATAGCCGCCTTCCAGCGATGAGCCCTTGAGCATCGGCATGGCTCCACCCGGTTTCGGCGTGCAAGTCGGCAAAGGCCGGCAGGAAGGCGGCACTCCGCCTGAGGCCGTCACCAGGTTCCCTTTCAAATAAATGGCGTAATGGCTGTTGGTGGAATAAGTCGAGGTCAGGACACAAGGGCTGTACCAATAGGAGGTTCCCGGCACGAAAGGCTGGCTGTCGGACCGGTTGACCAGGGTTTGGAGGCCCACCCAACTGGTCCCTCCGCTCAAGACCGTCGTATCAGTCGTGGAAACGGTCATTTCCCAGTTCGCCATCTGGGTAGTGGTTGGGCCGCAGGCTGGAGAGAAATTAATTGCCGACATGGACACCCCCGTCAAGTTGTGGGAGCAGGTGGGGTTCCAAACGCACCCGCCCGTGGTGATCTGCCCCACCAGGCTCACCCCCGAGGTGTCATAGGGCCAGAATTTGATGGTGATGTCCGAAAGGGTGACGGCGGCCCCGTTATTGACGACGGCGAAGAGGTGGTAGACCGAGTTGGAGCCGCAGGAACTGGTGTATTCCTCCAAGAGGGCTAGGGCGGTGTTGTTGGTCCCGCAGGCCGTGGTGGGGCTGGGCGTTGGCGTGATGGTGGGTGTGAGGGTCTTTGTATAGGTAAAGGTCGGGGTGAAGGTCTTGGTGAACGTGCCCGTGGGGGTGCGGGTGGGAGTCTTGGTGGCGGTGGAAAGTACCGGAGTGGGTGTCGAAGTTTTGGTATAGGTCGGAGTAATGGTGGCAGTTTTCGTGGCGGTACCCGTAGGAGTACTTGATGGCGTCGCCGTCAATATATTGGTTGGAGTTTTCGTCGGCGTCGGAGAGGGCGTATTCGAGGGCGTTAACGTGGCGGTTTTGGTGGCTGTCAAAGTCGCTGTATTGGTGTTTGTGAACGTGTAAGTCGGCGTTTGCGTGTTCGTCATCGTAGCGGTAGATGTGGCGGTATTGGTTGTTGTCGGCGAAGCCGTGTTGGTAGCTGTGTTAGTCGCTGTGTTGGTGGCAGTAAACGTAGGCGTTGAAGTGGCTGTAAGAGTGGGTGTTAGGGTGGGCGTATTCGTAGACGTGCCCGTAGGAGTACTTGAGGGCGTAGCCGTCAATGTGTTCGTCGCTGTATTGGTTGTCGTGTTGGTAGGAGTATTCGTCGGTGTATTCGTGGCCGTATAGGTCGCTGTCAGAGTGGCCGTATTCGTAGCTGTATTGGTTGTTGTCGGCGTAGCCGTATTGGTGGCCGTTTCAGTCGCCGTGTTGGTGGTGGTAGGTGTTGGCGTTGAAGTAGTTGTTAAGGTTGGCGTATCCGTGGCTGTATAAGTTGAAGTGGAGGTTGCAGTGTTGGTGGCCGTGGAAGTGGCCGTATCCGTCGCCGTCGAAGTCGCAGTAGAAGTAGCCGTATTGGTGGGGGTCGGCGTTCCCGTATCGGTCGCGGTGTTAGTGGCTGTGGCGGTTGCTGTATTCGTTGGAGTATTGGTGGCCGTGTTTGTGGCGGTATCCGTTGGGGTGTTTGTGGTCGTTGCCGTATTGGTGGGCGTATCCGTTGCAGTGAGGGTTGCCGTGGAGGTCGGAGTGGCTGTCGGGGTTGATGTAGGCGTATCTGTCGTTGTTTCAGTAGGAGTATTTGTAGGTGTGTTTGTGGGACTGTTGGTTGTACTGCTGGTCACAGTAAATGTTGGCGTTTGGGTCGGCGTATACGTTGAAACATATGTTGGCGTGGACGTAGGAGAAAAAGTAGAAGTCTGGGTCGGTGATACAGCGACTGTCGGAATAGGCAGGGTGCAGAAGTTGTATTGATTCACAAGGTCATTTACCGGGTCCGTTACATACCAAACACCATTCCCAACAGCCACTCCTTCCGATCCGCTGGTGGATGATTCGCCGATGGGGACAGCACCCAACAATGATCCATACGTATCAAATAACCCGACTTCCCCAAACCCATCGGACACGTATACAAGTCCAATGGGGTCCACGGCGACGAATTCCGCCGTCAGAAGATTTGTCCCATTTGTAACGTCCCATTGCTTTATGAATCCGCCTTGTGGCGAAAAGACCTGGACCAATCCGGTAAGGTCGTCCGTGGCATAAACATTGCCATTTGCGTCGATAGCAACATCCGTTAAACCGTAAAACTTTCCATTTCCCCCCGCCCCAGTTACGCCCCATTCGTTTTGTAAAACCCCATGGTAATCAAATACTTGGATGCGATTGATGCCCGATTCGGCCACATATACCTGGCTCGTCCCGCTGTTG
>CAVYRH010000009.1:0-24073 GCA_963770835.1 uncultured Pseudomonadota bacterium | reverse complement strand
TCAGCTGGTAGAGCAGCCGCCTTGTAAGCGGCAGGTCACCGGTTCGATTCCGGTCGCCAGCTCCATCTTGTAAGGGACATGTTCCAGGCACGCTTTGAAAGCCTTTGTTTGCAAGGAAATTACTAGCCTTGCGGACAAGGGCTTTTTTTTTGACCGAGCGTCAGTGAGCATCAAGCATCCTAAAAACTCGTAAAAAAGCATTTCGATTGACACGTATATGACACGGGGTTTTTCTTCAAAATCACGCAAATAGGAACTTGTCTATTTTGGCCGGGGGTTATAAAAGTTAAAGGCTATTGGTTCCCTAAAACTTTTGAAGAAGATTCGCCTCCATGAGTACCTCGAAATTTTTTAAAAAGATTGAGCGTCATGCCCCACCAATCTTGGCCGGTTTTGGCCTCTATTCGGCCCTTAAATTCACTTTAGAGGCCGTAGGGGTTATTGGCCCATCCGTGACCCCTTTTGACACGGTTTCAGTCCTCTCAGTGGGTTTTCTGTACCTCTTTGAGAAGCATGTCCGAATGAACCACCTTCTGGCCTTCGCCCCTGCCTTGATAGCGCTTTCCTTTACCCATGACCTATTGGGGGTGTCTTTTGGAACCGAGGGATTTACCGGCGATGTTGTCATGGGGCTTTCCATCTTCATCGGGTTTTGCTTTTACTTCGTCCATTTCGTCCTGGAAAAAGGGTCGGAGGATTTTGGCGAATCGCCTAAGGAGGAAAGCGGGAATTATTCCCTATACCTTGACGCGGATAAAAAGTTTTTCATCCCCGCCGAATTGCTCAAATACCACACCGAAGTCATCGGATCTTCGGGAATGGGCAAAACCAACATCTTTAACTACCTCATTGAACAAGGCATAAGGAACGGCCTAGGCATGTTTGTTTTTGATGCCAAATCCAATTACAACAAAACTATTCCCTATTACGCTTCCAAATATGGGCGGCTAAAGGACTTAAAGTATTTTGACTTGGCCGATATAAAACGAAGCCAAACCTATAACCCCGATTTCAAGGACAAACCCGACGAAGTTTTTAACGGCCTGATGAAGTCCATCTTTTATGGCCCCGTCACCAATGAATTTTTCAGGGACCAAGCCAGCGACGTTTTGAGCAACCTGACCAACCTGCTTTTCCTTGAATTCAAGCACGTCACCCGCATGGACTACCAAAACCTCATCTCCAACGAAATTACATCCTTTCGGTCGATTGACCATTTGAGCAAAAAGCACAAGGACAGCGTATCTGGCAAATACTTCCTGGAAAAGTGGGTCAAAATGACCCCCAAGGACAGGGAAATGAACCTGTCAGGCCTAACCAGCAAGCTGGCCCGGTTCACAAATCGGGAATGGTCGCCCCTTATTAATACCCTCAATCCCGACATCAAAATGAAAGACGTGGTGGAAAAACAGCAGATTTTCCTATTCGGCACTTCCTCCTTGGTGAACCAGGAGGACTCCAAACCGGTCATTATTTCCGCCTTAATTGACTTGGCAGGGGTCATTGGGCGGCGGTTGATCGAGAAGCCCCCAAAACCCTTTTTCGTGTTTTTGGATGAGTTCTACACCGCCGCTTATCCGGGCTTAAACGACCTTATTTCCCTTGGCCGTGAGGCCAATGTCTGCTTTTTCCTGGCCCACCACAGCTTGGGTCAGTTGGGGGCGGTCAGCCAGGAATTCAAGGACGACATTCTCACCAACACAAACCACAAGATCGTTTTGAATATCACTGAAAAGGATACAGTGGATTTCTTCGCTTCAATTTTTGGAACTAAAGTAACCAAGAAGGACGTTTATTCCTACGATACACGTATTTCACAACCCCGAGGGAGAACCGAAAAACAGGACGAGGAATTCATCATTCATCCAAATTATTTGAGGGGGATGAAGCGCGGGGAAGCGGTATGCCGCATCGTTTACGTTTCCGGCCCTAAAGTTTTCAAGATGAAACTTAAGGAAGTCAAACCACCCCCAAGCGATTTTGATTACGTGGCTTGTGTCCCCATCCGAAACAACCATTTGAAAAAGATGGATTTCAATTATTTTGAAGTTCTAGACGCACCCAAGAACGAAAAGAAAAAAACGAAAAAGGACCCAGGTTCTGATCAGTTGGAAGCCAAGTTGGATTTACCCACATAGATTTAAAAGAAATTTGGAATAAAACGATGGAATTGAACGAGCGGGAAGTAAGGCATTTAACTTGGATTCACTCAAATAAATTCACCACCCCGGAGCTTTTCCACAAACGGTTTGTATTTCCTAAAACCTACCGCCAAGCTTGTTCCATCATGCGGGACCGATATTTTAAAAAAGGCCTCCTCGGAATGACCAAAGCCGAGTCCTCCACGTTCCAGGATTCAATGTATTTTCTGACGGGGAAGGCAATCCAATATTTGGACGAGACGGACAAGATTCTGGTCAAGAGGTCGAAGTTCCAAGCAAGGATCAATCCTTATGAAAGGGCACATGACCTCGAAGTCCAGGCTATTCGGATAGCATTTGAAAGAAATGACCAACTCGGAAGGATATTTTGGGTGTCGGATTTTGAAATGCGGGCCGGAATAACTCCGGCAGTAAAGAAAACCTTTTTAAAGGGAGAGTTGGACAAGGATGTATGGCGGTCTAATTGGGTCAATTCCCAAATCAAAGGCCGGCGAACGCCAGACGGTTATTTTGAGACGGATTTGGACGGGAAAAGGTATGGATTCACTTTGGAGTATGAGCATGTCCAGAACCCGGACGCGAAAATCGGCAGGATGATCGAGTACCTGAATGACTCTTTCCCCAATGCATTAAGGCTTGTTGTTTCGGCGAAAAGGGAAAATACCGTAAGGATGACGGGAATCCTTAAGTCTAAGATAAACGAACGTGATTGGCCCCGCTGGTTTGTTTCGGATTATGAAAAGGCGATTTCATTGCCCTTCAAAAAAATATGGCATCAATTAAGCAACCCAAGTAAATGACGGGAGATAAAATGGGAAAATGGGGTTTGAGGCATATTGAGTTTTAACCCGAAACTGGAAAAACCCTTAAGGAATTTATTAAGAACAACCCAAGGTAAATGAAAATGTTGGATTCGAGAATAAACGACTTTTTGAATTTCCCGGAGCTTGTTTGGGCCTCGGCGGTATTTGACCGGAAGGACTCCAATGTGGGGGATTTCGTGACTTGCCACGAGCAAATAGATTTGGCCGGTAGGATAGCGAATAAACAATGGGCTTCATGAAATGGGCCCTGGGCTTTTCTCACGAAAGAGGTTTTGAAGGAAATGGCTAGAAAAAAGCATGTAACGTTTAAGGAAGGTTTTTTGGCTCCTCAAGAGCACCAGAAAGCAATGCCCCCCAAAAAAGGGTTAATTCAGGGATTGAATTGTTTAAAAACCCTTTGGGGAAAAAACTTAAAGCCCCAGGATTTAAACAAGCATTATTTTCTTACCTGGTTTGCTTCGGCAAATGGGATTGTTTCCAGGCAAGCAAAGATCCTTAGGATGCACAGAAATTCCATTATCGGTATAAGCGATAAGATCGGTTTGGGGACTCATACCTACAGGTTCAGGCGAATGTGGTTGGGAATCATAAGGAAAAGGCCAAAAAACCAATTTCATTTTCAGGTCAATGTCTTTTATCGGCGTGCGGTCAAATACCCTTTATTTAATTCGAGAGAAAACAAATATTTGGTTTGGCTTTGGCTCATGGGATTCCCATTGAAGGTCGTTTCGGCCCATTATGTTTTGTGGGCTTTTCGGAAGGGGTTGACTAGGCAAGATACTGCGGAAAAACTGGGGCTAAACAAGAGGACAGTTCATCGAATAGTTACTTATTGTTCCCGGACAGGGTCGCCTGCATGGATGTGGCTTTCCCCCATAAACCCGCAAAAGAAGGATTGGTACCCCAAGTGGGCTCTTCACAGGGATTAAGCCTCTCTTTGTTGAAGAGCTTGAACAAATTCACCAGAATTTGCACCCGCAAACGTCGCCCTCGGCTTGTCTCCTTGGGCGGCCGGCCAAATTCCAAAAGCAGTCGGATTTCCTCGGTGGCGAGTCCAAGCTAAACGAGACCCAGTTGGACACCCTCCGCCAGATGTATTTCGATAAAATGGCCAAATTCCGGAATCCGAGATTTATAAGTAACTCCACTCCCAGGCTTACTGATCCAAAAAAATTAAGCGGGCAGGTGAACGTTGGGAAGAGGGATATAATGAACAAAATAACCGATCGAAGTAACCGGATAAGGTCATCTTGGAAATACCGGGTAATATACGGCTCTTGTTAAAATCCAATGAAATTAGGTGATTTCATGTCGCCAACCATTGAAAATTTCAAAATCAAAAGCCATGAAAAAGAGTTTGAAGTCGAGATTTACGAGGAAAACGGCAAGGTTTTCGCGAAGACCCATGTTAATAATTTCGGTGAAATACGGGTCCCTGACTTCGGTGGCGGCAAGGAAAAGGCCATCTTGAACATCCAGGCCCGCATCGGCAATATCATGACCGCTTTGGCTACGGATAAAGCGAGGGAAGATCGCCTGAAGCAAAGGGAATTAGAAAAGGAAGCCAAGAAGCAACAGGCCCAGGTCCAAAACATCCAAAACAACTGAGTGGCCGGTGGATCGGATCGTGAGCAAGGGGGAGAGATATGTCGCAACTTCAAAAATTAGAGATCCAAAATAAACTTGATGAAAATGGAGTCTCGACAGGCGGATTTGTTCGCGGTATCGGCATTGCCATCGCCTGGCAGGACGGCCCATTGGGAAGGGGCGCGGAAAGAAAAGTACAAAACGGAGCTTATGTGGAGGAAGTTCTCGAGGCTTGTTTAAGCCGTTTACAATACTATCAGAATTCAAAATTTAATTGCCCCGAACATGTTTTGGCCATTAGCGGAATAGAAGAGGCCATCAAATGGCTTCAAAAACGGACCGATGATCGTGAGAAAAGACTGGTAGAAGGAACGCATAATATTTGAAATAGGGCCCATTTTGGACGCACGTTTGACGGCAGGGGCTTTTGGCGCAGCGCGATCTTTGAAAAAGTCCAGATAATTTAGGAAGCCAGGAGTTGCCTATGACGGAAGGCTTCTTAATTTAAGGAAAAGCGGGTTTACCCCCGAATCGCTATTAAAATTCCAATTGCCTACCGGATTCTGGAAGACCAACAAGAAATTGATAAAATTTTTGATCGACGGAAAAAGGAAGGCCACACGCAGGACGTGAGCCTGGGCGGGCTGGGCATCCTTACCAACGAACCCTTAAAACCAGGAAGTATCCTGAAAATAGAAATACTCATACCCGATAACCCGTCCAAGTTAAATGCCATGACGGAAGTGGTTTGGTCCAATGAATCCGGGGGTGGGGTTCAGTTCCTGGCCATGAAGGACGAGGATGTTCAAGCTTTGAAGAATTACCTGGACAAGGCTTCATCGGAAAGATAACCCATGAAAGACCTTCCCCTTTTGGCGCTCCTCCATCCACAACGCGAAAACGGCCCTTTAACCTAAAGGTGTCGGGGAAGACACTCGCCAATTTCAAGAACCAGTCAAATCTACTCGTCGACCAAGCAAAGTTGACCGAAGCTCAATTGGAAACACTCCGCTTGGAATACTCACTTAAAATGAAAAAATTAACCGCTGAAACAATACCTCCACGGCCTACCCGACAAGCCGAAATTCAAAAAATAGATCTTTTAAAATAGGTTGAAAACAAAAAAGGCTGATGCCTTTTGGAAGCACCGGTCTTTTTCATTATTCAGCTGTGACCTTATTCGCCGAGGGAACCGTTTCGCCCAGGGTGCCGGCGTTCTTGGCCAATAGTTCCCTGACGCGCTGGTAGTAGTAACGGGCCATGGTGTTGGAAGGATTTAAGCGAAGGGCTTGGGTTAGGTATTCCATGGCTTGGACGTATTGGCTTTTTTTTCCGTAGAGGATACCCAAGTTCCCATAAGCCAAGTCGGAATGGGGTTCCTGGGCTATAGTTCGTTTTAAAACCATCTCACATTTATCCATTTCATCCATTTTTCCGTAGATCGTTGAAAGGCTGAGCAAAGTGTGTACCGAGAACCCACCGAGTTCTGAAGCCTTTTCCGCCGAAACAAGAGCTTCTTCTTTTTGCCCGATAGCCCATTTGTACGCCGCTTCCTGTAGGGAATACTCGGCCAGGGTTTCACCGGCTTCGTGATCTTCCATTTCCACTCCGAAATTCCGTAACCGGCAAAAAGCCAATGGATCAGGAGAGTCGGGTAAGGATTTGCGGATTGTTTCGTTGCTAATCCGATAAACAAGGCCGAAAGGTTCCACCACATAGGGTGAAGGCATGGAACGATCAATAGGTATGAAAAGCTGGCCTCCGCCCTCTTTGAACCATTCTTCCTCCAATTGGTTATGGGTAAATCCGGGTTGCGCCGCGAGTTTCTGGCGGACCTGGGGAAAAAAGTCGCCGCTCCATTCGACGATATTCAAGTCCGGGCGGAGGCCATTTCCCACGACGGCATAAGCCAGCGGGAACACCTGGTTGTCACCAATAGGCTCAAAAGTAGCGCCTTTGGGAATGGGCTTTAAGAGGTTCAACGCGTAATCCCAACTGGCTGTGGATTGGGGAAGCCCTTTCCAAAGCGAATGAGGAAACCAAAGTCCCAAGGCCAATAATAAGCAAAGCCCGGTCCTAGTTAACCCTTTTTGCTGTACAGATGTGGGTACAAAACGCCCCCAAAGCCACTCCAAACCTCCAGCGGCAAATACGGCAGCGGCAGCATAGAAAGGGAGCAAATAACGGTAGGCTGTGTTCATATTGAACTCATTCCCGTAATTGAAGGAAAGCAAGAGGTGGAATAACCCAATGGCCCCAAGGGCGGCAAAAGCCCGTGGATGTTTTTGACGAAACCACCAGCCTCCAATGAGCGCCAAAATCCACCAGGGAAACGGCCATTGGTTCCAGAATATTTGAGCCAGGGTTTTGAAAAAGACCCATGCGCCTGCCCCGTAACGGGCGAAAAACAGCGAGTGATAACTTTTTTGGCGGAGATAATCGACAAATGCCCCGAGCGTGTCGGATTGCAACCAATTGACCGTTGGGTGAAGGTTAGCTCGCAAGAGAATCCAAAGATATAAACTCCAGGCAAGTAAGAACCCGACACTCATCCAAACACCGTTTGCAATGATTTCACGGCGTTTTCTCCAATACCAAACGATGAGAAAGACAACTCCCGCCATGAAAAGAAAATGAAACGTTGCGGCAAGGCCAACCAGAAAACCAAGGCCCAGAGCCCATCGCCGTCCAATATGTCCTTTAATTCCAGCCAACATGAATCCCAGGGTGAGGGCCAAGTTCGGCGTGTAAACGCGGGCTACAGTGCCGTGCAACATCAGGGTTGAGGAACTAAGGAAAATAAGGACAGCGCCTAAAGCGGACCAAAAAGATGTTTCCGGTGGTTCAAAATGGGAAAAAAGGGTTCGGGTGAGATGAAAAAGCAACAGGCAAGAAGTGGAGGCGGCGAAAACGGAAATTACATTTACCCAAAAGGCGCTTTTGGCTATGGATAAAGTTAGGGTTCCCAAAAGGAGGTAGCCGGGAAAGCCTGTCGAGTGCGGAATTCCTCCGGTATATAAAGCGGATAAAAGATCCCCGCAATCGCCAAAGTAAACAGTCGGTGCGGCATGGACGAGGAAAAAAAGAAAAACAAAAATGAAGAACAAAGAAGAAAAACGCAAACTCGGCTCCAATCCAAGTGGATAAATACAACCGGTTCGCCATTCTAACAGCTTTTTTACGAAGGCATGTTCCTTGGTTAGGAGTGTTTATAAAATAAAAAAGCGGTCAGGGTTTAATCCCGACCGCTTTTATACAAGAAAAGTTTTGTAATTAGTTGGATGAGCCGGGAGTTTCGCCGACAAGAGTTGAATTTTTATCCAGGGATTGGTTGAGTTGGCTGATCTGGTCGGTTGTCAGTGAATGGCTCTTGTTTTGTTTGAAAAAAGTAAATTCTTGTAAACGGATATCCCTCAAGCTGGCCCTAATGGTTTGGGCTTGCTCCTTGGTGAGTTTCCCGGACTTAACGTCTACTTGCGTTAATTTCATCTGGTTCTTGATGCGTTGGTTGATGGCGTGGACAAGAGGTGGCGTGGTGGAAGGTACAGAGGAAGTAGAAGGGGCGGCTAAGATAAAGCCAGTCGAGCAAAGGCATCCAAGAGCAAAAAATAGAGCCAAGCGTTTCATAAGTTTTCTCCTCAATGTCAATTTGGGAACGGATACAAAATATCACTTCCGCTGAAAAGATGCCACCAAGTGTATGAAAAGTTGAAAGAAAAGACATGTCATGCCAATCACTGGCATCTAAAAAAGCCACTTCTCGAAAAGGAATTAGATGATGTAGTATTCCAAGGCAAATGATGAAATGGCTTGAAATCATACAGTTGGGATAGGTTATTACAGCGAAAAAATGAAGAAAATCACATAGGCGTGGGGGGTGGAGTAATTCAAAAAACGGCCAAAAAACCAACAGTTTATTTAGCCGAACATTATTTTTGCGATTTTATGGACAAATAACAGGCAAGGTAAGCATTTTACTTGAAGGACTTGAAATTTAAGCTTAGAGTTTTTTCGCAAACCTATCAACGCTGAGTAACACCATGGCGAAATTTCACTTTCCTCACCCTGTTAGTGTTTACCAACACCAACAACATTCAACCCATTTCACGAGGTTCAAAATGAAGCAAAAGAATTTATTTTTGGAGATAAATCTAAAAAGTAAAATTTTTTACCGCAGTTTGACCACTTTGTTCCTCCTTTTTGTTTTATCGGATTTTCTTTGGAGTGATACCAATATGCCCAAAGAAAATTATCAGAAAACATTTTTATTCGATTTGAAAGTCGACAAGAGTCAAGTCGATGATGTTTTTGTTGATGCGAATGAAAATTTCTACGTGATTCATTCTAAAAATCCAATCATCGAGATTTTTAACAAGACCGGAAGTTCTGTGCGGGAAATTGGCTGGAAAAATACATTTCCTGATGTTCGCTTCAAAATTAATGTAGATGAAGATGGGAATATTTTAATTTTAGGATCCAATCAATTAAATATTCCTGGCATTATTTTAGACAAAGATGGGAATTTAATAGCCAACTTTAATTTGACAGGATTGCAAAATTATTCATTCTCCAATGGCAATGTTTATCAAGTTACCGATGGAAAAGTTTTATATTCGTTACCTTCGACCAAAACCATTCCCAGACAGAAATTATATTTCAAGGATTTTGATGAGAGCTTTGACAAAGCGAGAATGGCCGAACTAGTTAAAAATCATATATACAACCCAAACCACAATTTACATCTACCTAAAAAAATTGGAGAATTTTTATATTGGCAGTTTTGGGCGATAACTAATGATGGTACTTCTTTTGCCTTTTACGCCACGAGGCCAGTCGTTAAGCCTGGTTATACCTTTCAAAACCCCTATCAGATACGCGAATTAATTAAATTCGATCCGAATTATAAAACGGAAGGTGTTATCCCAACTACCGGTTGGCCTTTGGTTAATTTGGAGACGGGTAATTTGTATGAAGAAACACCCGGGGATGGGATCGTAAAAATTTATCGATGGGACAAAATTAATTAGTCATTAATTTTCAAAAGTTGTTCATGGGAAAAATAAATTGATTATTTGTTTTTTGAAAAAAATATATTATTTTTTATTTTTCTTCATTTTTGTTAGCAACGCCTATTGCCATTATGAAACTGTCAATTTACAAAATTATTTTGTGCCGGTGTCGATAGTTCTCGATGGCGGTTATTTCCCAACGCAACCCGGCACCCAAATAACTTTAAATGAGGTTTCGGCTTCCATAACAATTTCGTTTCTTGACTTTTTAAAGGGCGCCGCGAGGAATGAATACGGCACACAAGGCCCTAATTTTCCACCTGAAGCCTGCAAAGCATTTGGTGTTGCTGCCGCTAATGTATTTGCAGTTGGCCAGTGCCAACCAGGGGACGGTTTTATACATTTTAACACTGTTACCAGTCCATGTAATCCGGGTAATGGCGGTGTTGGGTGGGTCCAATATTTTACTGACGCAAACGGAAATGAATTAACTGATCCAAATAATTACTTGCCAGCTTTTCAAGCCATGGTCGCCATTGCTGTAACGGTTTTCAACAATGCAAACCCGCCTCAACCCATTGGATTCAACTTTCAAGTTATGGATTATGGACCATCAGTGGAAAAAATGAGGGAAAGCGCCTAGGAGTAGGGGGTGGAGGAGATGTGTATTTCTGCCAGAAAATCAACAGTTAATTGAGCCGAATATTATTTTTTTGATTTTACAGACAAATAACGGGCAAGGTAAGCATTTTAATAGCCAGGTTTGAAATTTGGGATTAAAGTTTTCCTGCACACCTCTCCACGCCGAGTTGCACCATGGCAGAATTACACAACAAACACTCTAAGAGAACTCATCAACATAAAGATTGTCACCCTATTTCACGAGGTGCGAGATGAAACAAAACAAAAATGAATTGAAGCAGAACGAGAAGTTCGGATTTATTTTATCGGAGAGACTTTATCGAAAAATATTGAGTACTTGCCTAACCTTTTTTGTTTTGACCGGGGTTTTACAACACAAGATGGCCTTCGCACAAAGTGCGGCAAATACGCCTGAGCCAACTTGGACAGATGATGATTGGCTCAATGCTTCTGAAGAAGAAAAGAATAAGGAATGGATAAAAGAAAATAATCTGACGGGGATGAAGGAAACACCCGTGCCACATTCAAAAGATTTTACTCCTGGCTCTCGCCATCCTTTGCCACCTTCAAATTTGAAAATTACAATTGAAAACGACAAAGCCTATCTTTCTTGGGACAAGGTGAAGGGAGCGGAGTGTTACGTAATTTATGATTCCCAGGATGGAAAAAAATACCATTCTCGCGCAGTACCGATCAAAGACCCAAAAATTCTTATTGGATATGTCGTCACGCTTAAAAGCCAAAGACCTCATAATCTTGGGATTGCCTCTCTTTATCTGGGGGAACGAAGCAAGATGACGGTTATTACGATTAGACCGGAAGATATAGTTTCAAAATAAGACGTTTAAAATTCAGTTGGCTTTTTTTCTGGGGAATTTATGCGTTTTCAAACTCAATCTAAACAAAGTTTTGCGGCCTTTTATTTGGTTTTTATATGCTCATGGATATTGATCCCGGCCTTGGGCCGCGCTCAAAGTTCATCACCAGTTGTTGGAGTGAATCGAAAGGTTTCAGGGTTTCTTCCATTTTATGAACGTAGCAAAATTACCAATATAGAAAATAATTGGAGCCCATTAAGCCAAGTATTGGATTTTAATCTTGAAATCAGTTCAGACGGAACAACTATCACAAATCCTAGTAATCGCTTACCAACTCCTGGATTAATTCAAGTTGCAATGACGAATAACATCAGACCAGTAGTTTGTGTTATGAGCGAAAACACGACCGCCATTAGTGATTTGGTGAACTCAACTGATAATGTTAACAATTTTATTAACGGCGTTCTTACCTTTATGAATGCTAAGGACTATCTCGGAGTAAACATTGATTTTGAAAGAATATCTTCCACTGATAAAACCGCCTTTAGCAACTTCATGGTTAATCTTTCCAGCAGGGCTAAACTACAAAATCCGAACTACACAGTGACAGCCGACGGCTACCTTGGTGATGCGGCGGCTTTGGATTACGAAACCATCGCGGATGGGACCGATGGCTGGGATATTATGGGTTACAGTGTTCATTTTGGTGCCTCGCCCGTTGCGGGCCCGACAGCGCCTTTATATGGTTCTAGTATTTGGGGTACAGGTGCCCAATATTCGGATGACGGAACGGAAAGCGCTTACCAATCTGAAGGTGTTTTCCCAGCTCAAATGTCTCTTATATGTCCATATTATGGAATAAGTTGGCAAACAAACGACGTTACTATTGCTTCTTCAACTATTGAACCCCCACCTGGAATTTCATGGGCATATAACAGGGCTGTGACTTGGACCACAAATACAACTGGGCCTTGGATTACCCGTCCGGTTACAACCGTTTCAGGGGGCGTTACAACGATTTATGGCCCTATCACCATTACTAGCGCACCAGTAACCGCCTGGGATTCCAACTCCGACACGCCATGGTTTAACTTTCAAGATTCCGGAGCTAATGATTACCAAACATGGTGGGACAACACTCAATCCTTAGGCATGAAGTATGATTACGCGAATAATTATCCCTTGGCCGGAGTGGGTATTTGGTCTTTGGGCCTCGATTCACCCAACACCGAACTTTGGGGTCTTTTGGCCAGCAAGTTTTATAAGTCCCTTCCCTATGTTCAATCAGTTGTGATGACAGACCAAAATGGAGTGACTTTCTATCAGGGGTCCTGGCCAGTAACTACGACCAGCACTTCGAACCTTGGCGCTTTATCTGTCCCCGTAACCAATTCGCTGATTAATACCTCAAATACGGCAGTTTCCTTAATCTTTGGGTTCAATGGTCAAATGGCGCAAACCGCCACATCTCAAACAAATCCGAATTTAATGCCCACTATTGATTTTCTTTTCGCGGATGGAACAACCAGCCCTGTTACGACCCAAGGGGTGTGGAGCAATTATGGAGCTAATAACGAAGGAATCGAATACATAGTTGTTTCCCAGCCGGGAATCCTTCCTGTCACCGAATCTGGACCTGTAACACTGCAAATTAGCGGTTTCCAAGATATCTTTGGTAATCCTATAAACCCAAATCCTGCCGATCTCGCTACCCAAAGAAATGGATCTTGGAATGACAATGTAACTGGTCAAACTATTGCGGGGCAAGGAATTACTACTGCTCCCGATCAAAACTATGTTTTCCAACTTGGCCCGCTTGTTCCTTACATCCAATCCGTGACTATTTCCCAACAAAGCACGGTGTATAGCGCCAATTGGGAAGCGCCCCAGGCACCAAGCACCCTTCGAACCTTGAATGTTACAACCAACTACGGTGTGTCGGCTAATCAACCTATGACGATTACCCTTGGGTTCAACACCCCTATGGATACCACTAACAATCCAGACATGTATTTCGCTATGTCCGATGGATCGATAGTTAATCTAGGTTCCGGCGGTTCCTGGCTCAACCAAATGTCTTACCAGCTTCCTGTCGATGCGAGTTTAGTGACGGCAGATCCAAGCACTACCATCACTTTGGCCGTCGGACATGCTTATGATTCAGATGGATATTCAAATGACGGCAATCCCGCCACTGTTCCTTTTGTTTACAGTTCGGGGGTAACCGGAAATTATGAAGGAGGTTTGGATTCAAGCTATACCTTTAACGGATATACCAACCCGGTAGAACTTATTTCAATAACCGAGGATGATGTGGATTTTCTTCCCGCATCTGCTCAGGGTGGTGGTGGGCTAAGTACTGTCGAAGGTCTTTTTGGCTTTCGACCATCGGTAGACGCGGATGTCAATAAATCCACGCTTTATATGGCCGCCAGAAACGGTTTATTGGATATTACGGAATCGGAGACTCCCATTAGTTTCCTCTATTTTGGGCTTGGGAATGGTGGTTCTCCTTTAGTTGCGGTCGCAGGTTGTGAACAGGCGGTCACAATTTGCCCCAGCGTCACCTTAAAGGGGCCTTTATCCTCATTCTCTTCCGTGGACAATACAGGGAAAATTGTTCCTGTTTTTCCATTTCTTTCGGCCCGTGTAATAGGTAGGGTTAACGGAAGTGGAGGGGCGGATGGATTCATTAATTTCACCCTCCTTGCAAATTTGGTCGCCGCGCCCACACCGACCCCCCCGCAAACCAATACGCCGACGAACAGCCCGACCAGCACCCCAACAGCTACTCCCACCAATACTCCCACCTTTACTTTTACGCCAACCATTGCTCCCATGAAGAAATTCAACCAGAACACGGATAACGCGACCAATGAGCCCCGCCAACAATCGTCGGCCGTGAATTTCAACGGCCAATTGGTGGTTGTGGGTGGACAGGGATCCCTGCTAAATGACTCGTGGGTTTCAACCGACGGGACCAATTGGGCACCCGCGACACAGGCGGCGGCCTTCAGCGGAAGGTACGGCCATGGTTTGGCGGCTTGGAACAATCAATTGTGGCTGACCGGAGGCACGGATGCATCGGGGGTTGAAGGAGACGTTTGGAATTCTGCTGACGGGGCTGCCTGGAACCCAGTTACCCAATCAGCCAATACCTTTGGCGGTCGAACCGGGCATACGAGCCTTTCCTTCAACGGGGAACTTTGGGTCATTGGCGGCAAGGATTCAGCGGGGAACGCCACGAATGATGTTTGGTCTTCCTCGGATGGGGCCCACTGGAACCATGCCACCGCCCCCTGGAGCCCACGGTATAACCACACTTCAGTGGTATTTAACAACCAGATGTGGGTCATTGGTGGGTGGGACGGCACCCACCTTTACAACGATGTATGGTCTTCCTCCGATGGATCGAATTGGACGAGGGCCAAGACCTCCGCTGCCTTTACCCCCCGGTATGGGCATACCTCCGTGGTTTACCGGGGATTGATGTTCGTCATTGCGGGCCAGGACGCCTCGGGCCTCCAGAACGATGTTTGGTACAGCCCGGATGGGGTGGATTGGATATCAGCACCGCTTTCCGCCACATTCAGCCCCAGGGTTTTTGCCTCTGCGGTTGTGCTGAACGACCAGATTTTCGCAATGTTTGGAAACGATGGGCTAAACAAGAACGATGTCTGGTCTACCGCCGTCAACGCCCTTCCGACGCCGGTTGGCACCTTTACGCCGACGCCAACCATTGTTGCCTGCCCCTTGCTGAATACCCTGGCGGTTTCCCAGCCCTATGGGGCCGCCTTGGACAACCAGGGAAGTGCCTACGTCGCTGATGATACAAACGGCCAGGTGGATGTTTTCAACTCCCAAGGAGTTTCCCAATCGCCGATAGGTTCGGAGGTCCTGGCCCAGCCTATGGGAGTGGCCTTGGATGGGGCAGGAAATGTTTACGTGACGGATGAATTCCAGAACCAGGTCGATGTCTTCAATAACCAAGGGGGGTCCGTAACCCATTGGGGCGGCACGGGCAATAACGCGGGGCAATTCGAGGTTCCCGTCGGGATCGCTTTTGACAACGCCCATAACCGGGTTTTTGTCGCCGACCAAGGCAACCAGAGGGTGCAGGTTTTTACCGCCCTGGGAGCCTCGGTCACCCAGTGGGGGACGCCCGGCAGTGCCGGAAACGGAACCTTCAGCTCCCCCTCGGGAATCGCCTTGGATTCCTCGGAAAATGTATTCGTCGCGGACGCCGATACGGGCCTGGTCCAGGAATTTACTTGCCACGGTTCTTGGACAGGACAGTGGGATGTGACGCAGGGCACGCCGCTCTTGACCGCCGAATTCATTGCCATTGGGCCCAATGGTTTTGTTTATGTGTCGGATGGCTTCGGAACGGTCGGTGTTTTCGATGAAGCCGGGGATGTCCTTGGCTTCAGCCAGGGAGCCAATAACACGTCTTTTAATGGCACGGAAGGAATAGCGGCAGGAAATGGAAATTGGTATTTGGCCGACAATGGAAACAATCAAGTGGACGAGTTCCAAACCTGTCCCCTTGTGATTAGCCCAACCCCCACGCCGACCGTAACACCAACATATACGCCAACCATCACCCCTACCTTCACGGACACGTTCACGGCCACCCCAACCCCCACATCGAATTATTACGGGACTTGGGTGGAAGTCACTGCTAACGGTGGGTTCCTGCCCCGGAAGGGCCATACCAGCGTTGTTTTCAAAAACAGGATGTGGGTCATTGGAGGGGTGGATTCCAAGGGCCAATACTTGGACGACGTTTGGTCATCTCCCGACGGAGCGCAGTGGGACCAAGCGACCGCCCAAGCCGCTTTTGGGGGCCGCGCCTACCATTCCTCATTGGTCTTCAACGGAAAAATGTGGGTGATCGGCGGAAGCAACGCGGCTTCCCCCTACACCAACGACGTTTGGTACTCCGAGGACGGGGTGGTCTGGACTCAGGCGACCGCTGCCGCCGGGTTCAACGCTAGAAACCGTCAGGGAAGCGTAGTCTTCAATAATTTGATGTGGGTAATTGACGGGCAGACCCTGGAAAATAACACGAACAATGACGTTTGGAGTTCCCCCGATGGGGTGACTTGGACCGAAGCCACCGCAAACGCCCATTTAAACCCCAATTCCAACCCGGATTATGGCCAAGGACTCGTGGCCCTGAACGGCCAAATGTGGGAGATGGAAAGCGCCCCCTTCGACTGCAACACTTTTTGCGAGGTTCTCGACAACGTTTGGAGTTCGTCGAACGGCGTCAGTTGGAGCCCGCAGGCGGCAGCGGCCTATCCCGACCATGTGGGGGCGGGAAGCCTGGTCTATAACGGCCAGATTTGGACTATTGGCGGTGCCGATGGAGGCGGGGGTACGGATGACGGCCTCGCCCAACAGGATCTCTGGAATTCGCCGGATGGCGTCAATTGGAGCCTTTTATCCCCTACGTTGTCTTTTGGGCCCAGGATGTACCAGGGAAGCGTGGTCTTTAACAACTTAATGTGGATGATCGGGGGAGCCGACGATGATAACAATCTTTTCAACGACGTTTGGCATTCGCCAGGTGACATTATTATTCCACCTTCCCCCACCGCGACCCAAACCCCGGTACCCACGGACAGCTTTACCCCGACTCCGACCTTAGCCGTGGTTCCGTGCGCCCAAACGAATTCCTGGTCCGTTCTATCTCCCGAGGGAATAGCGACTTATTCCAATGGAAATATTTGCGTGATCGACCAAGGCAATGACCAAGTGGATGTTTACAAACCGGACGGGAGTCCGGTCGTTTCATTCGCCGGCGGCTATTTCATGTACAACCCATTCGGCATCGCGGTGGATTCCAATGATTTTACTTATATTACCGATACTTATAATAATTGGGTTTATGTTTACAACAACAACCCATTTCCCGGCCGGGTCCATAGTTGGCAAACGTCCGCTTCGAATAATTACAATTCCTTGTCGGGCATCGCCGTCAACAGCGCATTGTCCTATGTGTACGTAGGGGACAATTTCGACCATAGCGTCAAGGTCTTCACCACCGCAGGCGCGTCAGTCACTGAATGGGGAAGCGGGATTCTCAATTCTCCCACCGGTTTGGCTGTGGATGGATTGGGAAATGTCTATGTGGCCGACAGCGCAACAGCGCAAATCGACGTTTTCACTTCCCAAGGCAGCCCGGTCACGCAATGGGATGTGACCCAAGGCACGTCACTACTTACCGCCGATTTCGTTTCAGTTGACAACAATGGCCTGGTTTATGTGACCGACGGAAACGGTTCGGTAGGGTTCTTTACATCCACTGGAACTGTCCAGGATTTCGGGCAAGGCGGTACACAACCTTTCCTGACTACGGAGGGTATCGCCGCCGGTAATGGGGTTTGGTACCTTGCGGATGGGGAAAATCAAACTGTTTATGAATTTGCCGCTTGTTCATTTGGCCCTCCCAGCCCCTCGCCCACCTTTACAGCGACACCCACGCCGACGATAACTTTTACGCCGACTTTTACCCCCACTCCCACGGCGACCGCCGTTCCGGTTTACTGTCCCGAGTCGGCCTCTTGGGGCGGTTTCGCCATGGGAATCGCCCTGGGTTCCAATGGGAACGTCTTTGCGGCTGATCCCGCTTTGGCACAAGTGGACGAATTTACTTCTTCCGGCGGTTCCGTGACCCAATTCGGCGGGGCACAATTGGATTCACCGGTTGGTATTGCCTTGGATTCAAGTGGAAATGTTTACGTGACGGACGAGGGACTGAATCAAATAGCCGTATTTAATAGCCAGGGAAGCCCCGTCACCAATTGGGGAATGATAGGAAATAGTCCCGGACAATTTAACGGCCCGGTTGGGATAGCGGTTGACAGCGTTGGAAGCCAAGTCTTTGTCGTGGATCAGGGAAATCAAAGGATACAGGTATTCACTTTACAAGGCGGCCCTGTGACCCAATGGGGCACGGAGGGAATGGGAGGGAATGAAACTTTTGAAGTTCCGTTTGGAGTGGCTTTGGATACGTCCAGGCATGTTTATGTGACGGACGAGGGGACCAACTTGGTCCAGGTATTCACCAACCAAGGAAGCCCCGTGACGCAGTGGGACGCCACCCAGGGAACGGCCCTTCAAACCGCCGCCTTTATCGCGGTTGACCCGAATGGGACGGTTTATGTCTCCGATGAGAACGGAGCCGTCGGGTTATTCAGTTCCAATGGAAATGTCCTTGGTACATCCCAGGGTGGAAATCCAAACTTTGGAGAGTCGGAGGGTTTGGCGGTCGGCAATGGTGGGTGGTACGTGTCGGATACAGGAAATGACCTTATCGAGGAATTCTCGTCCTGTTCACCAAATCCAGTTCCAACCCCGACTCCTATGGGCACCTCCACGGCTACCAGCACACCGGTTCCGACATCTACGCCATCCTTCACCGCCTGCCTGCCTTTGAATTCCTGGAACTTTGGTTTCCAACCATGGGGGATCGCGGCTGATCTTGTACCGGGACAGGGGTATTTTTACGTGGCGGATGATACGGACGGTCAAGTCAGGATTTTCAATCCCCAGGGGAATTCCGTGACACAATTGGGCACCCAAGGCCAATTTGGGGCTCCCCGTGGGGTCGCGGTGGATTCGAGAGGATTTGTCTATGTAACTGATGAAGTGAATAACCAGGTGGATATTTTTGATAACAATTGGAATTTTTCCGCGCAATGGACCCTCACCGATCCTAACGGCGGATCGCCCAACCCGGTTGGTATCGCGGTCAACAGCGGGACGAGCCAGGTATATGTGGCCGAATCGGGCATCAATCGCATCCAAGTATTTGATTACCATGGGGTTTTACAAAACGAATGGGGCGTAACTGGGGCGGGGGGAAATGGAAAGTTTTACGGTTTAACGGATGTTGCTATCGACGCAAATGGCAATGTTTATGCCACGGACGACCTTACCGGATTGGTCCAGGTCTTTTCGCCACAAGGCGGATTCATAAAGCAATGGGACGTTACAAATGGGACAAATCTTCTGACGGCGGAATTCGTCGCCGTGGACCCCATTGGACTTGTATACGTGTCCGATGGGTTTGGGGAAGTCGGGTTATTTGATACGTATGGATCATTGTTGGGTGCTGTCCCCATCGGCGAATCATCCACCAGCGGATCGGAAGGAGTGGCTGTTGGGAATGGTGTTTGGTATGTAACGGACCCGGTAAATGACCTTGTGAATCAATACAACTTCTGCACCCTGCCTATTCCGACAGTCGCTGTATCACCGACCCAGACTTCTACTTTTTCTCCTACGTCCACGCCAACATATGTTTCAACGTATACGCCGACCCAAACGCCAACATTTACTGTGACCAGCAGTACAACCAACAGTCCCACAAACACACCTACAAATACTCCTACTGAAACAACGACAGATACGCCTACATCAACCCCGACAGCCACTCCGACCTCCACGGCAACCCTCACTGCAACGGATACGCCCACCAATACGGCAACGACCACAAACACCCCAACGGATACCGCCACAAACACGGCCACCAATACTCCAACGAATACAGCAACCGCCACAGCCACTAACACCGCGACCGATACGGGAACGCCGACCCCCACCAATACGGCTACTTCTACTGCGACTTCGACGGCGACGGATACGGCCACTTCCACGGCCACCAACACTGCAACCTCCACTTCAACTTATACAGCCACGGATACGCCAACCTTAACAACTACTTCAACGCCAACACCTACCACCACCAACACGGCGACTGAAACGGCCACCAATACGGCTACGCCGACAACAACCAATACAGCTACGAATACGGCCACTCTGACAGCGACCTATACGGCCACGAATACACCGACGAATACTCCTACCAACACGACAACCAATACAGCGACGAACACATTGACGGCTACGCCCTCAAGTACTCCTACGGGCACGTCTACGAATACGCCCACCCTAACACCCACTCTTACAGCCACTTCAACGCCTACGTTTACTGCCACCAACACAGCGACTAACACAGCTACCAACACGGCTTCGCCGACAACAACCAATACCGCCACATCTACCGCTACGATGACGAACACGCAAACGCCGACTTACACGTTCACAAACACCAATACAGCGACTTTGACAGCCACCAAAACCGCCACGTTAACGCCCTCGAATACGCCCTCTCCGACGCCGACGAAAACTCCAACCAATATATTGACGGCGACGCCATCAAGTACTCCTACGGGTACCGCCACGAAAACTGCCACCATTACTCCGACCTATACCAAAACTTCGACACCCACTCCGGTACTTTCCACCGCCACCAAGACTCCCACCCGCACCCCCACGGGCACGTTCACCAAGACCTTCACCCCGACCTTTACCTATACAAAGACCCTCACACCCACCATCACGCCAACGCCCAGCCCCACCACGGCCTGCGGGACCAACAACACCGCCCTAGCCCTCTTGGAGGAATACACCAGTTCCTGCGGCTCCAACTCGGTCTACCACCTCTTCGCCGTCGTCAATAACGGGGCCGCCGTCACCCTTTCGGACATCACCATCAAATTCTGGCCCTATGACACCTCGGGGGTGAGCCTGGTGGGGCAGATCACCACGGGCGGGTGCGTTTGGAACCCCACCTGCTCCCACAACTTGACGGGGGTGTCCATGTCGGCAATTAATTTCTCTCCAGCCTGCGGCCCAACCACTACCCAGATGGCGAACTGGGAAATGACCGTTTCCACGACTGATACGACGGTCTTGAGCGGAGGGACCAGTTGGGTGGGACTCCAAACCCTGGTCAACCGGTCCGACAGCCAGCCTTTCGTGCCGGGAACCTCCTATTGGTACAGCCCTTGTGTCCTGACCTCGACTTATTCCACCAACAGCCATTACGCCATTTATTTGAAAGGGAACCTGGTGACGGCCTCAGGCGGAGTGCCGCCTTCCTGCCGGCCTTTGCCGACTTGCACGCCGAAACCGGGTGGAGCCATGCCGATGCTCAAGGGCTCATCGCTGGAAGGCGGCTATACCCCGACGGAAACCCCGACGCCGGTTCCAACCCGTGGCGCCTTGTTGCAGTCCGTTGTGGCGGCCCCCAACCTTTCCACGAACGGCCAGCCCATCCGGTTCCTCGTGAACTTGAACGGACCCGCGCAAGTCAGGTTGAGCCTTTTCGCCCTCACCGGGGAACAGGTTTACAGTGCCCAAGCCGGGGGAAGCCAGGGATTGAACACGCTCGTCTGGAATCTCCAAAACAACGCCCGCCAGTCGACCGCCAGCGGTCTTTATGTCTATGTCCTGCGTGTCAATGACGATTCGTCCCAGGAAATGCGTGTGGGGAAAATCGTCGTCCTGCGATAGGAAGGGGACCAACTGGCCACCCTCCGCCAGATGTATTCCGAAACGATAGTCAATTCCCGAAATACAAAGGGCCTTCGGACCGAGTAGAATTTGGCACTAAGCTTTGCTTGCTTGAGGGCTGGGCACCATCCGGTTGGCGGCCACCGGCCCCACAGGGGGCCAGCCGGACCCTGTTCCAGTACCAGTCCCCCCACTACACCACCCGGTTAAGCGACCTGCTGATAGCCAGGGTGTGCTATGCCCAAGAAGAACGGCCCGCTATGAATTCAAAGGAGAAAACGGGGCGGGAAACACTCGTGAAATCATTTCAGCAAGGAATGGCAATGGTTTTGGCGATGCTCCATGGAAGTAAAACTTCCGCGCCATGGAAGTCCAAAAATAAAGTTTTCCCTTTGAATGGGCCTGTTTTTCCTCGCTCCGATGGCGAACCCCCCTATCTACGCATCAAGTGATGATGCTAGAAGCGATAGGGGGGTTCGCCCTCTCCGCGAGGAAAAACCTAAAAGTATCAAGGACAAGGACTTGATGCGTATTGAAGATTGGTAAGGACAGTAAAAAAGGCAAAAGCAAACATAGAAAACCGAAGTGGTAGGACGGTATGGAGGTGGCAGGGGTATTCGATGGGGTTCTAGGTAAAGCAAACCTTAGGTGGATTCGTGAGTGTTGGGTGGTGAGTGAAGGGGTTGGGTGGTAGGAGGAAACGGCGGGGTTGCTGGTGTAGGGTGCGGGTATGAGGAACCAACGGCAAAGACAAAACCTGGAAGTCCCTGGAACCAAGCTTCCTGGAAAACCCCCAGGAAGCCTGGTTCCGGTCACCCGTGGGGAGTGTGTTTCTTAAACGGTTTTGACGGATAAAAGTAGGACCTCAAGAAGCAGGCAAAAAAACATCCCACCTAGCCCCAATACCAGGAATAGCCGGATGATTTTGGGACGGTTGGGATCGTTGACGGCGGCTTTACCTGAATACAAGACCCATAGCGAATAGTTGGTGGTCGGGAAAAGAACGGCCTGTAAACCAATGAGGTGGGGAAGAGTTATGGGGAAAAGGAAAGTGCCGGAAATACAGACGGTCAACACGCAAAAGAGGTTGGCCGCCAGGACCCTGTTTTTAAGAGGATTGAACATGGATTTAATATCCCTTTGGTTTTCCATACCCAAGGGAATTTAACACAAAGGGCGGAGGAAGATAAAAGAAAGTCATGTTTAAGGGGGGAACGCTCCAAGGAAAAGCGCCTTGGAGCGTGGGCCTTCCCCCTGGGCCGAGCCGCCCGAAAATCACGGGCGTCCAGGCCCACCCCTTTCCTCGGGGACGTTGTCCCCAAACCCCGACAAGGGGGAAGTACCCCCCTTGAACCTCCAAAACCTTGCTTGAAGTGATCGAAGGTTTAGGGAGACGCTTCCCATCCATTTTCCTTTGGGGACCCCACCAAGCCGAAAGCCCCCTCCCCGTCTTGCTAGCCAGCCAAACTTTTTTAGCCCTTCGGGGGATGGAATTTTGGAGGCCACAAGCCGGGGAGGGGTTTTCGGATTGGCCCTCCCCGATGGCGTCTCCCCGCCTGGGCCACGGACAAATGCGGCCCTGGCAGGTCGCCGATAAATGGAAGGGAGGTTTGAGTCCTCAGTAAGCCTTTTCCCACCGGCAAATTTCGGCGTGACATAACAAAACCGCCTCGGTTTGCCGTTGGGAAAAGCGCCTTCGGGTATCGGGGATTCGTTTGAACCTTCGTAGTGGATCTTAGGTGTAGTTCCTTCCTGAAGTTCAGCAGCAAACCCAATCAAGCAGACATAGAGGTCCGGTAGTTCAGGACTTAGGACGATGGACAGTTTCGGGAGTCCGTCCCGAGGCCCAATACGGCTTTTCTCCATTTCACGGCCACCCTTGCGAAAGGCAACTTTTGCGCCAGCCAAAAAGCGGCTGTCACAAAAGCGAGGGGTGGCCTTTCTTTTTTTCCTTCCGTTCGTTTCCGCTTTCTTCCAAGCACGAACTCCCAAAACTCCCGCTTTGCCTTCCCCTCCCCCCTTGGCTTGTGAGGGGGGAGGGGGAAGGCGGTTTTTTAAAGGCGCAAAGCCTTCAAAAAAAAAAAAGGGGGTGATGGGGGATGGAACAGGACACGAAGCAGGAAGGGAACTTGGAGGGCCTGGAGCCCCAGGGACCGCCGATCAAGGGAATACAAGCCGGGGGCTGGAAGGTCACGGACGAGGAGATCGACCTGGTTCTCAAGAAGCTTGAGGAAGGTTGGGGGTTTTAAGGAGGGGTTATGGCGCATCCATCTTTTCAGGTCGGGAAGTTCAAGGTCTTGGGCCGGTATGAAATCCACTTTGGAAGGGACGGAAGGGTTCTTCTTTTACGAGATCGAGGACCTGGAAACCTTGGCCATGGTGGACGTGAAGGACGGCTTGACCGAGGGCGAATTCCTGGAAGCGGTGGGATGCGCCATGAACCCGATGGAGTTTTTCGTTTTTCAAAAGCTTGTTCACTCAATCGCATAAGGAGGCAGACCTATGAAACGCAACATCGCCGAGGAAATCACCAGCCGGATCTTGGAGGACTTGGAGAAGGGAGTCACGCCCTGGGAGAAGCCCTGGAAGCAGGGGCGGGGGCTCCCCCTGCCGGTCAACGCCGCGACCAAGAAGCGCTACCGGGGAATTAATGTTTTTGTCCT